>NZ_ABZU01000005.1 GCF_000173655.1 Corynebacterium amycolatum SK46
CGCCCGAAAAATGACTTGAAAGTGCTATAAACTCCCACAGTTTCACATTTGCAGCCCATACCAAAAATACAGCCTGAAGCCCTGCCACCAATCCTATCTCCCGTGGTCAGCGCTATAATCGATAGAAAGTATCCTCAAAATTTGAAAACGTTATAGTTATGGCTTCATTTTTGTACAGAATCGGAAAATCGGCCTATCTTCACCGCTGGCGTTTCCTCATTGTGTGGCTGCTGCTCATCGCGGGTATGGGCACCGCGACTGCGACGCTGTACAACGGCACATCGGAAAACTTCACCTTTCCGGGCCTTGAATCTGTAGAAACTCAGAAAGAGATTCAGCAGCGCTTCGCCACCGACGAAGACCAATTACTCGCCCCCACGGGCACTGTGGTGATTAAGGCTCCAGAGGGCAAGACTCTCGACGACCCAGCTGTCGCAGGTGAAGTCAATGAACTGGTCGCCGCCATGCGGGGTTCTGAAGGCCTGGCTAAGACCGACGAAATTGTGCCACCAATAATGGCCGCCGAGGGGATGAAGCAGCAGGCGGTCCCCGCAATGCAAGCCCAGGGCTACCCCGAGGAGCAGATCAATTCGAACCTGGAGGCCGTTTCCCCACTGAGTGCCGATAAGACCACCGGTACTATTTCTGTGACTTTCGATGCTGCCACCAGTATGGATATCGAAAGCGGAGTCCGGGATGCGTTCACGGCAACCGTCGAAAAGCACAAGGGTGACCTGGACGTAGCCTGGTCGGGCAACGCATTCCAAATGAACGAGATTTCCGCGACTGCGGAAATTATCGGCATCATCGTGGCCGCATTCGTGCTAATCGTTACCTTCGGCAGCTTCGTCGCAGCCGGTTTGCCACTGCTGTCGGCCGTTATTGGACTGGGCATTGGCATGGCTGGGATCTTCGCCGCCACCGCTTTTACCGACACCATCTCCACCATGACACCGACGCTAGCTTCGATGATTGGCCTGGCTGTCGGCATTGACTACGCACTGTTTATTCTGGCTCGCTTCCGCAATGAGCTGGTTGCACACGTCAATGCATCCAATCTCGAGCCGAAGGACCTGGCTGCCGAGTTGAAGAAAATCCCGCGCGATGAGCGTGCGCATTTGGCCGGCCTAGCAGTGGGCAAGGCTGGTTCTGCGGTTGTGTTCGCAGGGCTGACCGTTCTGATTGCGCTTGCGGCGCTGTCGATTATCAATATCCCGTTCCTGACTGCCATGGCGCTGGCCGCGGCGTTCACCGTCGCTATGGCGGTACTCGTTGCCATCACGCTGCTGCCGGCTATTCTCGGTCTGTTCGGTACGAAGGTTTTCGCAGGCCGCGTGCCATTTGTGAAGGCTCCGGACCCGGAGAACGACACCCCGACTATGGGGCTGAAGTGGGTACGCATTGTGCGCAAGCGCCCACTGGCGTTCGTTTTGGGTACCGCCGTTGTCCTCATTCTGTTGGCCATCCCCGCTGCAAATCTCCGTTTGGCCATGCCCTCCGACGGCATGATGGCCAAGGGCTCACCCAACCGCACGGCATACGAAATGACCGAAGACGCTTTCGGCCCCGGCCGCAATTCCCCGATGCTGGCGCTGGTGGATTACAAGGAGCTCGCCGCGCCGGAGAAGCAGAATGCCATGATGGCTGCCCTGACAGAGCTACAGAGTGTCGATGGCGTGGTAAATGCCCAGGTGATTGCCACCAACGGCAATCCGCAGGATCCGCGTGATCTCGGCGATGCCGCCCAAATTCTGATTACTCCGGCCTACAGCGCGACCGATGAGCGCGCTGCCGACCTACTGCAGTCCATCCGGGATACAGAGGACAAGTACAACGAGGCCACGGGCGCACGCTACTCCATCACCGGCGTCTCGCCCATGTACGAAGACATCTCCCAGAGGCTTTCCGACGTGCTGTTGCCCTACATCGGCATCGTGCTCGTCTTGGCCTTCCTGCTACTGATGCTTGTCTTCCGCTCCATTTGGGTGCCGCTTGTCGCAGCGATCGGCTTCGCACTGTCTGTGGCCGCAACCTTCGGTGTCACTGTCGCCCTGTGGCAGGAAGGCGCGCTGGGCATCATCGATGACCCGCAGCCGCTCATTTCCTTCCTGCCAATCATGTTGATTGGTATCGTCTTCGGCCTGGCCATGGACTACCAGGTGTTCCTGGTTACCCGTATGCGCGAGGGCTGGGCCCACGGCAAGACCGCAGGAAATGCCACGGCCAACGGTTTCAAGCACGGTGCCCGCGTGGTCACTGCTGCCGCACTGATTATGATTTCGGTGTTTGCCGCCTTCATCCTGATGGATGAACCGTTCATTAAGGTCATGGGCTTTGCCCTGGCAGCCGCAGTTCTCTTCGATGCCTTCATTGTCCGCATGACCTTCATCCCGGCAATGATGTTCCTGCTCGGCGAGCGCGCCTGGAAGATTCCGGGTTGGTTGGACAAGATCATTCCGGCTGTGGATGTGGAGGGTGAGAACCTCAATAAGCAGTTCGGCGATGCTGGAGTAGTCGCTAACACTGAGGCTGCTGAAGCCAAGTAGCACCAGTTAGATAGCCATAAGCCCCGCACCGGCTCCGATCTCGAAGGAGTCGGCGCGGGGCTTTTGCGCAGCACAACCTAAGCCGACGGCGATGGCGCGGTATATCTCAGCCACCGCAACACTGCTTTGACACGACGGTTGTTATCTTCCGGTTGGAAGCCAAGCTTCAAGAACACATTCGCCACATGTTTACTCACAGCGCCTGCGGTTAGTACCAGGCGTTTTTCCATTTCCTTATTACTGAGCCCCTGCGCCATCAGGTCGAGCACTTCGCGCTCACGTGGAGTCAGCTCGGCGATGCCGTCCTGCTTTGCGGCCAGTAGCGTCGAAACCACTTCAGGATCGACCACGGTACCGCCGCCGCGGACCTCTTCCAGTACTGCGACGAAGTGCTCGACATCTGAGACACGTTCTTTCAGCAAGTACCCAAAGCCACCATGCTGCAGCAGGCAATCCAGGTAGCCGGCCGCCACGTATTGGCTGAGCACGACAACCGGCTGGTCGGGGTTGACCTGGCGAAGTGTGGAGACCGCGAGCAGTCCGTCGTCACGCATGTTCGGCGGCATCCGGACATCGGTGACGATGACATCGAACGCCTGCTCCTTGACTGTGGCGAGAAGCTGATCCGCATCGCCGACGGCGACGACCTCGTGCCCCAGCGCCCGCAGCAGGCCGGTCAGCCCCTCGCGCAGGAGTACGGAGTCCTCTGCCAGCAGTACTTTCATCGCGTCCTCCCTTGGCGAATCGGCAGTTCCAGCAGCAATTGGGCACCACCATCGGCGTTGGTGAGCGTCACAGTTCCACCGAGCGCTGCCGCCCGTTCGCGCAGGCCCGCAATGCCGGTTCCACTGTCATGCTTTACGACGTCTACAGCGTCTGCACTCGTTGGTTTTTCCAGGCCTTCGCCATTGTCGCGCACAGTGACCGTAAGCGTACCCAGATGAGACACGAGCGCCTTCTTCGGAGTCTGAACCGCGAGAGTGATATCAGCTCGATCGGCATGGCCATGCTTGGTGGCGTTGGTCAGACCCTCCGCTGCGCAGTGGTAAGCGAGCAACGCTGTGGTTTCGTCAATCGGGCCGAAGTCGGAGACACCGTCCTCACGAACAGAAACCTCCATGCCAGAGTGCGCTGCCAATTCCTCTACTGCTGCGACTAGGCCATTTTCGAAAAGCACTGGCGGGGCAATACCAAGCACCACGGAGCGCAGCTGTGCAAGAGCCTGCGTTGCATTGCGGTCGGCGGCGGAGAGTGCCTCGGCTACTTCTTCCTCAGTCTTGCCCATGCGAGCAGCGGCAATGTTGAGTTTCAAGGCGGTCAGGTGTTGCTGTGGACCGTCGTGAAGCTCGCGCTCAATCCGACGGCGCTCGCCTGAGAAGGAGTCGATGAGCACATCGCGGGACTGGCTGACTTCCTCGCTGGATGGTGCGAGGATGACGCGGGAGAGCCAAATGGACAGCAGGCCGGCACCGAGGTTGATGGCGATGGTCAGCACTAAAGAGAGGATGGCGAAAACCCAGGCAACACCGATTTTCTGTGTGGGGTCAGTCAGAGTCCAGCTGAAAAACTGCACTTCATCAACCAGGAATGGTGCAGCGAAGAGCACTCCGACAGTGAACCCGCCGCCGACCCACGCTGTGAAGGTGACAAAGCCAATGGCCAACTGGACGAGCAGGTTGACGAAGTTGCGGATGTCGAACCAGCGATTGGTCACGCGGTTGGCAATTGGGGTGCCGGACCACGATGCTGCCCAGCGGGAGAGCCAATCGGCACCGCGGCCGATGAGCGGAATCCAGGGCAGAAGAAAAGCGGAGACAATCAATCCCGGAATGAACAGCAGTCCGAGAATAAAACTCCAGGCCAGAGCGATTAGATTCTTTTTCTTTGTCATAGTTTCAAAGCTAAGTTGGCCCGTGCCCAAATACAGTGGAGCTAACTCCCCTAAATTCAGTCGAGCTGAATACGTCCCGGCTTCTTTTCGCCGATACCTCGGTCGGCCAGTTCGTCATCAATGTACGTTGGCCGACCGACAATCAACCCCAGCACTGCCAGCACCACCGTGGTGCCAAGCAGCACGACCAGAATCGGCGTCCACGTTTCCGCGGTTCCGGCGGCCACGCCTACCAAGAATGGTCCAACTGCGGAGAAAATGTAACCGATTGGCTGCACGAAGCCGGACAACCTCGCGGTCAGCTCATGACTGCGCGTGCGGCCCGGAATCAGTGCGATGGCCATGGGGAAACAAAAACCACCGACTCCCAGCAGAAACGCAGCACCGATTGCGTATCCCACACCAGTTTCCGCCGCTCCCCGCTGGTCAATCAAAATCATCAATGCATAGCCGAGGAAGAAAAGGCAGCCGAGGCCAAAGGCGACGTAGGACATGGTGCGGAGCCGTGCAATCAGTGGCGGCATCAGCAGACCACCGATGATGCCCAACCCTTGAACAATCATGGACGCTGCAGTGGCTATGTTTACGCTGATGCCAGCGTCGATAAGCATTTTCGGCATCCACCCCATGAGCACGTAGGCGTTCATCGACTGCACGCCGAAGAAAACCGCCAGCGCAATGGCTGTCGGCGACTTCCAGATTGGCGTATTTGCCGAGGAACTGACCGGCGCCTTCGGGTAGTCGAATCCGATGCGCGCACGCAGTGGAACCCACACGATGAGCTGCACAAAAGCGGTGATCGCCCATGCGGCAATAGCCCAGCGCCACATGTCGATACTGTCTGCGGACGCTTCGGGTGAATCGCTAATTAAAAACGCCGTCGCCGGCCCCAGGCCACCACCAAGAGCGAGCATGCTGGAGTACAGCATCATCAGCACAACCGTATGACGGCCGCCGTGCACCTTAATCCACGCAGGTAGCAGCACATTTCCAAGCGCAATGCCAGCAACCGACAACGCGGTAAACAACAGGAATAGCCAGATGCTGCTCACCCACGGGCGCACCGCAAGGCCAACAAAAAGCAGCGTCGCCGACAGCGTCAGCGCGCCGCTTAGGCCCATCCGCTTGCCGACGGACACCGCGGACAGGCCAATCGCGAAGAATGCGAGCCCCGGAATGGCCGTAATTAGACCACCAAAGGCCGAAGATGCACCGAGGGCGGAAAGGAGCTGATCGAGCACCGGGCCGATCGAAGCGATGCTCGGGCGCAAGTTCAACGCCGCCACGATTACGGCAAGCACAAGCAGGGGAACGCTGAGTGCAATGGCGTTCTTCGCGGGTCCAGCAGCTCTTGCTTGTGACTGCCCGGGATTTTCTTCTGTCGCCATAACTACGGACGTTACCTTTTCCCGATGGAACTGAATACCTTCAAGAACTGGCGTGCTTAGTCGCGCTGTTGTCCTATCCTGGACTACAACGACAGCTTTTTTCTTTATCTAGTGATATTTTCGGCTAACTCTGACGTAAGGATTGAACTGAAAATGGTTGAACCGATTTCTGATTCCATGCTCATTGCCTACGACGGCTCCGACGAAGCCAAGCGGGCGCTGGCCTACGCCGGAAAACTGCTGCGCGTTAAGAAGGCCTACATTCTGACTGCATGGGAGCCTCTACAGCGTGCTGCTGCTCGCACTGCTGGCGCCTCTGGCATGATGCAGCCCGACTGGGATGCCACTACTGAAGACGGCGATCCGGCACACGACGAAGCTGTTCGTATTTGCCGTGAAGGTGTTCAGATTGCCGCCGAGGCTGGCTTCGTCGCCGAGCCCTACTTGGTAGAGACTGAAACTACTATCTGGTCGGCCATCGTCGATGCAGCTCACGACCTCGATGCGGGCGTGATTATCTCCGGCACTCGTGGTGTGACTGGCTTGCGTGGTCTGTTTACCGCCTCGACCTCTGACGCGTTGCTGAAGAATGCTGGCCGCCCAGTCCTCGTCGTCCCGGGGGAAAAGGAATAATTTCTAGAAAATTTTTAAAAACTTACTTAGCTGATAGAAAATGGGTTAATCTCTCAACTAAGAAAACTCAATGACCGATGAAACCACCCAAAATTCAAGGCAGGGAGAGATTCCCAGCTGTTCCACTGGTTTACAGAAGTCACAGAGTGTAGTTTCATAAACAGTATTGACTTAATGCACACGAGGAGTCCTCAACATGGCATACGAAACTGATTCCGAGCAGCGTCGTAGCGTTGGCCCTGCCCTGGCCTCGGCGCTCATTGGCGCCCTTCTCGGTGGTGCCGCTATCTTCGGCATCGGCCAGGCTCTGACCGAAGACCGAATTCCGGAAGCACAGGCTGTTTCCACCGATGACGCTCTGCTTGGCGGTGTCGAGTACGGTCAGCGTTAAGCCTTTAACGCTAACCCTCCTTTAAAGCTATGCCCACCTTTGTTCGAGCGCGTAAGCGCGTGCTTGTACCTTGGTGGGTTTTGCTGTGCCTGCTGGCATTCATTCAGTCCCCCGGCAAGACTGTCGCTGACACAAAGCACGACCTGACGGAAGACCCCATCGGGTTTTTGTCCGCCTCGCTCAACATGTGGTCAGACACCATGCCACTGGGACAGCTTCAAAACCAGGCATATGGCTATCTCTTTCCACAGGGTGCATTCTTCGCACTGTTCAGCTTGCTGCCCGATGTCCTAGCGCCCGGCTGGATCATCCAGGCGCTGTGGTGGAGTCTTACTCTCTGCTTGGCTTTTACTGGCGCATATCGCGTGGCCGAAGCTATAAACGTCGGCACGCATACCTCTCGCGTACTGGCGGCATTGCTGTATGCGTTGTCGCCGCGAGTGATTACGACGTTGGGCGCGATTTCGTCCGAGACCTGGCCCGTGGCACTGGCACCGTGGATTCTGCTTCCGCTCCTGCGAGTCGCGGCCCGGCGCGAGGAACTGCCCTGGCGTGCGACTGCCCGTGCCGTATTGCTGTCCGGCCTAGCGGTACTGTGCACTGGCGCGGTCAATGCGGTCAGTACAGCGGCGGCTTGCATCCCCGCAGGTCTGATGCTGCTCTTCTTCGCTATTACGGGGCCTCGCCGCGGGCGTGCGTGGGCGATGCTCGGCGGTTGGCTGGCTGCGTGTGCAGCAGTCAGCATGTGGTGGATCGTGCCTCTACTACTGCTGGGCAAGTACTCACCACCGTTTACGGACTACATTGAGTCCTCCGGCGTGACCACTCGTTGGTTGAGTCTCGGCGAAACGCTCCGCGGTTCCACCTCGTGGACCCCGTTCGTCTCTTTCGAGCGAGTGGGCGGAAATGCGCTGGTCGCGGAACCTATTCTCATTTACGCCACTCTGGCTGTGGCGGCGATTGGTCTGCTTGGCTTGGTCATGCGCTCACTGCCGCTGCGTCGAATGTGGCTGATGATGATGCTCATCGGGCTTGTCATCATGACGGCCTGGACGGAACCATTCGGGCTGGTGTGGGAATCGGCTCGAGAGGTGCTCGATTCCACGCTCGCAGCAGTACGCAACCTGCACAAATTCGACACAATTGTGCGCCTGCCGCTTGTTATCGGCTTCGCTCATGCGACAGCCCAGCTGCCATGGCCGTGGCGAGAGCCGGCGAGCGAGCGCACGAACGAGACGGCGAGCGATTCAGCGACCACTGGCTGGCAGCAGTGGCTGCATCCGGAGAAGCACCCGCGCGCTATCGCATCGATGCTGGTTCTGGTGGTTATCGCCAGTGCCACCGCCCCTGCGTGGAGCGCACGCCTCGCTCCGGCAGGCGGTTTTTCCGAGGTTCCGGGCTACTGGCACGAAGCTGCCGACTGGCTGAATGAGCAGGGCGAGGACACCCGCACGCTGGTGGTGCCTTCATCTCCGTTTGCTGATCAGACGTGGGGCAATACTCGCGACGAGCCGCTCCAGCCGCTTGCCGACGTGCCCTGGGCCGTCCGCGATACCGTGCCACTAGTACCCCCAGAGGCGATTCGCGGCCTCGATGGTCTGCGCAATTCGCTGACTCGGGGCCGTGAGGTACCGGCACTGGATGCCACTCTGCGCAACAACGGCATCGGCTATGTGCTGGTCCGCCGCGACTTGAGAGTTACCTCAAGGGGCGATTCGCTGCGCGCCATCACCTCTACGCTGCAGGACTCTCCGACCATGGAAAAGGTGGCGGAGTTCACGGACGAGGACGGCCATACTGCTATCCAGATTTGGGGCGCGGGCCCGAAGGAGCTACGCAATCACGCCCTTTCACCGCGGTTGGTGGACACTACACAGGTGCCGCTGGTCGCCGGTGGCCCCGAAGTGCTCCCGAGGCTTGATGAAGTCGATTCCGATGCCCCGGTGCGCATCCTGTCCGGCAAGAACGCCGGCACTGTCACCGACACTCCCGCACGCCGCGGCCGCAACTATGGCGAAGTCGTCGGTGCGGAGTCAGCAATCCTGGCCGAAGACGAGGACTCATATGTCCGCAACCTCGTTCCGGACTACCCCGTCGCGGGACTGCCGCTAACACAGACAGCAACGGGTCGCGCCACAATTGAGGTTTCATCGTCGGCCTCTGAGCCATACAACGTCGGTGGTGCATCGGCGGACCACTCGGTCAACGCAATGCTCGACGGCGACACCTCCACCTGGTGGGAGCCCTTGGCGAGCAAGAGTCAGGCTGAGTGGGTCAAGCTGTCGTGGAAGGAACCGACCGATAACGCAGTGCTCAACCTGACCGGCGCTCGCGTTCCGGTACAACTGCGCATCCAGACCGATACGGCTTCCAGCTCCGTACAGTTGGTTCCGGGGGAAACGACTCGCATTCCGCTGCCCGGCGGCAAGACCACATCTGTGCTCATCACAGCAAAGATTGCTCCTGTGGGCTTTGCTATCTCCGAGCTAGGACTGGTGATTCCAAAGCGGGACACTGGCTTCGACGCATTCGAATCCACCAACTCCGATTCCGATGAAGAGGCGGAACCTTCCGCCGAGGATATAGCGGAGGACCTCACGCCGGTTCGTGTCCCGGTGGTGCCGAATTCCTCGTCGTTGGCTCAGCGTTGGGTCTTTGGCCAGGAGATTCACGAGGGTACGCTGGTGCGCCTGTTCACCGTTCCGAAGCCGGTAAAGGTGAAGGTCGATGCTGATACCTGCCGCAGCAGCATCGGAGACCCGTGGGCCAACCTCCAACGAGGTGACGGTTCTGATCACCGCGAGCTGACCTGTGGTGAAGAGATTGAGCTCTCACCGGGGCCATGGCGCATCGATGCCAAGTCCGATTGGGTATCGCTGACCTCGACTGACTACTTCGCGCCGTCAGCCGAGCAGCAGAAAGTCACGCCAATCGACCTGAACAATCCTATTGACGCTGCCGACCACGATCGCATCGTGTGGTTGCCAATCTCTGTCAATGCTGGCCACGAGCTCCGTGTCGGAGGTGCCGCCATGAAGCCGGTAACGGTCTCTGGTTGGCAGCAGGGTTGGACAATTCCGGCTGGAATTGGTGGTGCGGTCGAGCTGACCTATCCACCGCAGCAGACCTGGCGTACTGGAATCCTCGCAGGCGGTGCGCTCGCAGCCGTGTACGCACTGGTCGCTGTGGGGCTGGCTTTCGCTTGGCGACGCTTCGCTCTCACCTCCCCGATTCCCGCATCTTCGCTGAACAATGACTTGCCGCGGGCGGCTATTGGCATTGCGGCTGCCACGACAGTGACGATGGTATCCAGCTGGCCTGGCGTGGTGGTTGCCCTCGTGGTGGTTGCCGCTACCCTTGGCGCGGTTTTCTGGGCACGGAAGCGTGGGGACGTCGTCAAGCCATGGCTGAACGTGCGAAACACACTAATTGTGGCGCTTGCTGCGACGATGTCGATTGCGGGCTTGATGCTGGCGGCGAACCCGTGGCCGAAGGATGACTACGCCGGTGCCGGCTGGCCGCTTCAGTTACTGCTGACGGCGGCGCTGACAATCGTGGCGTGCTGCTCGCTACTTTCCGGTGGCGCTCCTGATGACGACACCGACAACACCGCTGATTAAAAGCCGTTAGCGGTTGACCCAGACACGTGCGAAGAAGCGGCGGGCGGGTTCCTCGACGAGCGCGTAGGAGGCGGCGGCCACCGGAATCGACAGTGCGACCGTGACAATGGTGACACTGAGCAGATGGCCGGTGAACAGCTTCACGCCAAGCAGCGGGAATGCAATGGAGAGCATAGCCACGTGCCAGAGGAAGATGCCGTACGACCAGCGCCCCAGCGCCTGCATGATGGGGTGTTCGAGGAAGCGCGACTCCGGCGCCATCGTCCAGGGGCCGATGATGGCGGCACCGAAGACCAGACCGCACAGCAGGCGGCGAGTGAATTCCCAGTTGGTGAGCTCTACAAGCCCTTCGGGCCCCAGATAGGAAGCCAGGACCAGCGCACCCACGGCAATCGCCAGCCACAATGCGCGACGGCGCGCCCAACGCTGCATGGTTTCCACCTTCGCGCGGGCGGCATCGGTATCGACGCCCTGGAGCGATTCCAGTTCGGCGAGAATCATGCCAGCTGCGAACCAGGAAAAGTGTGCAATCGGCTGAATATGTGGGTTAACGCCTTCTGGGTACGGCAGTGGCAGGTAAGGCCAACCGAAGCTCAAGATCGCGAGCAGGGAAATCGCCACTATGCGGTGCCCCTGCTGGCGATGCGGGTCCAACCGGCTAAGCCCAATGGCAAACAGCGGCAGCGAGATGTAGAACGCGACCTCCACCGACAACGACCACAGGTGCGTCAACCCACCGTGCAGCGAGCCGGAGAAATACACCTGTGTCAGCGTCAGGTTTGTTAGCCAGATCTTGAGGTCCGCGCCGCGACCCACCGGCAGTGCGATGAGCACAATAAGCACCAGCACCCAGTACGCGGGCATAATGCGCGCGACGCGCTTCTTGTAGTACTTCGCCCAGCTCTTCTTCCGTCCGCCGTCGGCATCGGCCAATGCTTTACGACGGGGAATGCCGCCGTAACCCGAGCGGTGAGAACGCCACAACAGGAATCCGGACAGCACGAAGAAAACGGCCACGAAGAAGTCGAAGCGGCCGAGGATACGCTCCCACAGGGCTCCCACATCATGCCCGGTCTGGAATGCGACGTGCGTACCGATGATGCCCATCGAAGCCACAGCTCGTAGGCCCTCCAGCGAAGGAAGGAAGCCTGGGCGGAATGTGGTGGCAAAGCTCGATGCAGTGGTCGATCCCGAGCTGGACCCCGAGCTGGATGCAGTGCTCGGCGTAGAGTTCGGCACAGAGCTCGACACTGTGTCTTGCCCAGCGTTTGGCGCTGCCGCAAATGCCTTGGACGTCATAGTACTTTCTTACACGGATACCAGAATGAGTAAAATCACTTGTATTTTATTATGAAATAAGTCCTGTTCAGGCCGGTTTTTCCAAAATTCTTTTGTTTTCCCGACAAGTTATTTTTAAAAAACGCACCACATAACTCCTAACTTCCTGCTAGGTTTTGCAGCAGAAAGTTACGTACAGTTAAAGGACTATCCGCTGATGAAGAGAACTCTCGGACATGCACTGATTATCATCGGTGCTGCATTGATTGTCATTGCCGTCCTTCTGCCAACCTTCCTGGTGCCTCGCCTCCGGGTCATCCCACTTGACACTGTGAGCGACACCGTCACGGAGGTGCGCGACGGCACTCTGTTGGACTCCAGCCAGCTGGGCAAGAATGAGCCAACGCCAAACCGCAAGAATGACCCGCGCTGCAAGGCAGAGACGGACGAAGAGAAGCGCGATCTCCCGGTCCACTGCTTCATCAATGACAAGACCCCTATCCAGTCGAAGCGCCACGTGGAGATTGAGGAGCCGGCTGACGACAAGATTGCAACCCTCCAGGTCGGTACCACTCTGCTGCGCGATGACCGCGAAGAGCCGAAGAACCTCATCAACGCGACCCTCGACCGCATCACTGTTGACCGCAGCACTGCGTACCCGGTAGATGACCCGATCTCCAGCGTTGCTATTAACGCACCGCAGGGTGGTTCGGACACCAAGCCGCCGACGTTCACTCGTCCGGGCATCCAGTACCAGTTCCCGTTTGGTGCTGAGAAGAAGTCCTACCCGTACTTCGATGTTCAGGCTATGCGTAACTTCGAGATTGACTTCGTCGGTGAGGAAACTCAGGATGGCGTCAAGGTCTACAAGTACTCCATGACCATTCCGCCGCAGAACCTCTACGAGTCCCTGACCGAACACTTCACTCGCGACGGCCGCAAGCTCACCGAGGCTGACAAGTCCTCGCTGGCTTCCATGCGCCTGAGCTTCCCGGCTCACAAGTGGGGCCTGGAGGGTGACGACGACGTCGAGTTGGATCGTTACTACACCAACGTCCGTACTGTCCGCGTCGAGCCGACCTCTGGTGTGATTGTCAACGGTACTGAAGAGATGTTCATGTACTACGCCAAGGACGACAAGGAAGCTGAAGAGATTGCTTCCAAGGCTGGTCGTGAAAAGGAGGCCAAGGAGCAGAACCGTACCGCGATGAAGTACACCGCTCAGTGGGACGAAGGCTCCAAGGGCCGCCAGATGGACCGCGCTAAGGAAGCACGTAAGTCGCTGACTATCGGCGGCACTGTCGCACCGTGGGTCCTCGGTATCCTCGGCCTGGTCCTCATCGTGATTGGCTTCCGTGTTCGCAGCAAGTCTGCCTAAGACGCCAAACTACGGTGCCTCAGGCTCTCGCTTACCCTAAGTATCACTGAGGAAAGCGAAAAATAATTTAATATAGGGCACGTGACACAACGTTTCCGCACTACTCTGACCCAGTCGGCTCGCTCTCATTCGGAGCGAGTCGCCTGGGTTTTTGTGTTGTCGTGGATTCTCTTGCTGACCGCTGCCGTTTGCTGGCCTCTCTTTGCACCCCACAAGGCCCCGGCTGATGGTCGCTTTGGGGCACCGATGTTCCTGCTGCGTGACATGGTCATCCCCAATCACCCACCGCTTACCGACGCGGCCCTGGGACTCAGCTCCGCTGCGGCACGAGCTGTTCCGCAAGACACCGCTCTGTGGGCACTGGGCTACTTTGTGGATGCCAGTCATTGGGTGCGCTTCGGCATGGTTGGCGCCTGTTTGATTGGTGGTCTTGCGGCTGCTGAGCTCGCCCGCAGGCTCACTCGCCACGGCTCGGGCACCAGTAGCGTATCCGGTGCGAGCCTTGTCCCCATGACTCCGAGCTTGGCCAGCCAGCTGATTGCACCGACGATGCTGCTCTGGAACCCGTTCGTGGTCGAGCGTTTACTCCAGGGGCAGTGGTCACTGGTCATCGCCGTATTGCTACTTCCGGCAGTTGTTCTGGCAACGCAGATGGGTAGCGCCTTGTGGCGCACCAGTGCCATTGCCGCTGCGGGCCTCACACCGACCGGTGCCCTTTTGGCTGGTATCACCGGCATTGTTGCCGCTCGCAATAACCGCGACCGCGCTTGGATCGCGGCCACAACAGTAGCAGTCAGTTCACCGTGGCTGGTGGCATCTTTGCTGAACCCGAGTGCAGCTGGGTCCTCCGATGTGGCTGGCGCTGCCGCATTTGCGGCCAGAGCAGAGGCTCACGTCGGCACGCTCGGAAGCCTGTTGGGATTGGGTGGCATCTGGAATAAGCAGGCTGTGCCACTGACGCGCGAGGTTGGTTTTTCGGCGATTATGGTGCTGGCACTCCTGGTGCTTATGGGTCTGGGATTCCGTCGGGTCTGGCATTCGCAGGAGCGCTGGCGGGGGCTGATTATCACTGGCGCCACGGCCATCGTGCTGGTGGCTCTCGCCGCAACAACGCCGGGCATTTTGATGATGGGTTGGGCGCTCGAGCACATCCCGGGGGCAGGCCTGCTTCGTGATGCGCAGAAGTGGATCGCGCTCGCTGTCCCCGCGTATGTCATCCTCGCCGCCAGCGGTGCGGAGTACCTGGCACGCCGCGCTCGCGGCGCCACCGCCAATATCGGCCAGTGGTTGGCTACTGGCGTCAGCGCGCTTATCATCATCGCCGCTGTCCCCACGCTGCCCGCCGATGTCGCTCCGCTCCGCCCCATTCCGTCATGGGAGGGCTGGTCGGCGGTTTCCGGTGTGGTCGCGCTTGACGACGATCACGTTGCGGTTCTACCTGCCGGTTCTTACCGCATTATTGATGGGCGTCCTGTCCTCGACCCGGCTACGAAGATTTTGCCCGCTCCGGTGGTGAGCTCTGGCGAACTGATTGTCTCTGGGCAGTCGGTGTCTGGCGAGGGAGCCACAACCGTTGAGCGCACGCTGCTCGGTGGTGCGAAGAGGCAGGAGGAGCTTGAGTCTGCGCTCCAGAGTCTTCGAGACCAAGGCGTTGGCTGGGTCCTAGTGGAGAATTCGCCCGGCAACTTCGGCGACTCCGCTGACATTGTGGCAGCGTTAGATCCCGTCTATGAAACCCCTGACCTGCAACTATACCATGTCCCCGGCGTTATCGAGCCGGCCACACAACCAAGCCCGGGGGCCTATGCAGCTGCGTGGACAGCCTTTGGAATCTGGACTCTTTGCCTACTCGCTGGGCTGCTGGCGGGACTACTGACTGGAGTAATGGAAGCGCTACTGCCCCGCCGCAGGTAGCAACTTGTCCAGTGTTGGGTTTTCCAAGACATTCAGAACTGCCTCGCCGGTCTTGTCCCAGCCAAACTCTGCGGCACGCGCGACGCAGGCCTTGGACATGGCGCGATGCAGTTCGCCGTTATCGAGAATCTGCCGCGTCTTGGTAATTAGGTCCGCTTCATCGCTGGCCAGCAGGCCAGTTTCACCGTCGTTGACCGAATCGCGCAAACCCGCCGAGGAGCGGTAACCGACCGTCGGCACGCCGTGCTGCGCTGATTCGATGACGGCGAGCCCCCAGCCCTCCTTGCGCGAAGGCATCAGGTGCAGACACGCCTTGGAGAGGATGCGGTGTTTGTCCGCCTCGGTGACCTGCCCGTGGAATACCACGTGGTCCGAAACACCCTTGTCACGGGCATATTCCACGAGGTTGTCGTGCCACCATCCCGAGCCAATAACATCGAGAATCGCACCTGGCCGATCTTGTACAAGATCTGCAAGCACATCGATGGCGTGCTCAATCTGCTTATGCGGGACCAATCGCGACAGCGTCACCAGATGCGGCGCTGGACCGTCGCACTCGGATAGGTCCGCCATGATTTCAGTCGACTGCAACTCCTCCGGAATCGGGTCCACACCATTGCGGATTACCGCGATACGCCCCGGAGACACTCCGAGTCCTACCAGTTCAGCGGCACTTGGCTCGGAAACGGTGATGTAGCGGCAGCGGCGGTGAATCATCGGCGACAGACGCGACTCGATGAACCACCCCAGCTTGCTAATAATCGGCCCTGCCACTGGCCACTGTTCGCGGTGGCAGTGATGTGTCAGCAGCACCGTCGGCGCGCCGGAGAAAATCCGCGCGAAGAAGGGGACACCGTTTTGGGTATCGACCACGACATCCGGCTTGCCGCCGAGCGCCTTGGCAATTGGGCCCACGCCAAATCGCGCACCCAGCATCGCAGTCCAGGAGCGCACGTAGACGGAGAAGTTTCCACCAGCGCGGGAGAAAGTCACACCGTCACGACGCGAAAGGGCTGGTGCGCCTGGGTAGTTGGCCGTGCGGAACACCACAGTATGGCCTTGGTCGGCAAGGTAACCTGCGACGCGCTCCAAATAGCGCTCACTACCTCCACCTTCGGGATGGCCAGTGTCGCGCCAACACAACAGTAAGATTTTCATAACAATATGAGCCTAACGCTCGGCGCGACTTTCGTTGCCGCTTTAGCTCAAATCCATACTCCCAAACCCAACCAGTCCATTAGATTGTTTGACGTGACCAGCTTTCGCTTTCCCGCTTTTATCGTTCCGCCCGCTCTGAAAGAGCTCCGCAGCTTTGCTACGCTGTCGCGCTCATTCGGGCTGCTCAACGACTTCAAATACGAGCAAACCGATCCCGATATCTTCTACGGGCACCTGGCCGAGGACACCATCGGCCTGCTGGAAGGCATCGCGGCTGGGGCGAATGCTTCGGTGGGCACCGCCGGTACGGCGGGGTCGGCGGGCGCAGGGGGCACGTCGTCAAGCGTTACGACGAATACCGCACTGCGCGGCAAACGCATCCTTGATGTCGGCGGCGGCCCCGGTTACTTTGGCCGCGCATTTGCCCAGCGTGGCGTGGAGTATTACACCTGCGAACCCGATGTGGGCGAGATGGCGGCGGCGGGTATCAAGCTGGAGTCGTCGGTACGCGGATCGGGGCTGGAACTGCCATTTCGCGATGATGCTTTTGACCTGACGTACTCGTCGAACGTTGCCGAGCACGTGCCCGAGCCGTGGACGATGGGCGAGGAAATGCTGCGTGTGACCAAGCCGGGCGGGCTGGTCGTTTACTCGTACACCATTTGGTACGGCCCGTTCGGCGGCCACGAGATGGGGATGACGCACTACCTGGGCGGCGACCGCGCGCGGCGCATGTATGAGAAGAAGCACGGCAAGCGACCGAAGAACTACTTTGGCGAGTCCCTGTTCAAGGTCGGTTGCGGTGAAGGCTTGAAGTGGGCACGCGCTGCGGCGGAGGCTGGCGACTGCGAACTACTGGCCGCTTTCCCGCGCTACCACCCATGGTGGGCCTGGTGGATGGTGCACGTGCCGGTGCTGCGCGAGTTCGCGGTGTCGAACCTGGTGCTGGTGCTGCGGAAGCGGTAGGGGGGGATTCATAGAGGAAGCCTTTAGCGCCCCTCAACGCACACCGACACTTTAACCCCAACACGACCCCTGCTTTTAGGCTAGCCTGCCCTTTGTTACTCTTGCCGGCATTCGGTAAACTGCTGGACTCGGAAGTACTCAACGAGACTCTTCGCACACAACAAAGGACCTACATGAACAAAACCTTCAGGACCCTGGCAATCGCGGTGGCCAGCGGAGCCATCGCATTCACCATGGCAGCCTGCGGAAGCAGCGACACGAGCAGTGAAAACAATGCCAGTAGTGTCAGCGCCTCGGACGCCAACACACAGTTACCTGTGACCATCAAGCACGCGTTCGGCGAGACCGCTATCAAAGAGGCACCGCAGCGAATCGCAACTGTCGGCTGGGCGAACCATGAAGTCCCGCTTGCTCTGGGACAGGTGCCCGTTGGTATGAGCAAGGCCACCTACGGTGACGATGACGGCGATGGCATCCTCCCGTGGGTTGAAGACAAGCTGAAGGAACTCGGCGCAGACTCCGGAGACAAGAAGCCGGTGCTTTTCGATGAAACCGACGGCATCCCGTTTGAAAAAGTCGCAGACACAAAGCCTGACATTATTCTTGCTACTTACTCCGGGATTTCGCAGGAGGACTACGACACACTCTCCAAGATTGCGCCCGTCGTTGCCTACCCAGACATGGCATGGGGCACATCATTGGAAGACATGATTCTGATTAGCTCCAAGGCGATCGGCAAGGGCGATGAGGGCAAGAAGCTGTCCGAGAACTTGGACAAAACTATTGCCGACGCTCTTGAGAAATACCCGAACCTCAAGGGCAAGAAGGCACTCTTTACCTCCTTCGGCGGCAGCTCCGACCCGTCCAAGCTTGGTTTCTTCTCCACCGAAGATCCACGTATGGGATTCCTCGTGAACCACGGTCTTGCGGCACCGAAGATCGTCGAGGAACAGTCCAGGACTGCCGATAAGTTCTGGGTTGAAGTCTCCACTGAGAACCCGGAGCAATTCGATGACGTCGATGTCATCATCTCCTACTCCTCGGGCGATAAAGCCGAGGATGACAAGAACGTCAAGGATATGCAGGCGGATCCACTGCTTTCCAAGATTCCGGCGGTGAAGAACGGCAACATTGCCTTCCTTGAAGATGGCCCGCTAGGAGCCGCCTCGAACCCCTCTCCGCTCTCCATCCCATGGGGCATCGACCGTTACTTCGCAGCGCTTAACGAAGGATTGAAGAAGTAATAGTGCCAACCTCAATCCAGGCTGCTTCAGCAAGGTCCACTCCCCTGCCTTCGACTACCACCAAGTCAGCTGTATTTGTTCTCTTGCTGATACTTGGACTGGTATCGGTGGTTCTGTCGGTGATGTTCGGCATACGCAGTATTACGTTCACCGAGGCGCTTTCCGCCTTAGGCGGAGCCACCGACACCGCGGGAGAAGCTGCAGCGTGGACACGCATTCCGCGTACCGTGCTGGCACTGTGCGCGGGCGCAGCGCTCGCCACCTCGGGCGTAGCCTTTCAAGCTGTTACTCGAAACCCGCTCGCAGACCCCGGAATATTCGGGGTTCTTGCTGGCGCTTCTCTATCAGTTGTTATCGGTATTACCTTTTTCAACATCAGTCGCACACTGCCGACAATGCTGATTGCGTCAATGGGCGCCTTCGCAGCTGCAGTGTTTGTCTACTGCGTGGGATCGATCGGCCACGGCGGCGCCACTCCACTCAAGCTAGCTCTTGCTGGAGCTGCCACGGCCGCCGCCCTATCCAGCCTGACCAGCGCCATCTTGTTGCCGCGCGCCGATGTCATGGACGAGTTCCGCAACTGGCAAATCGGCTCCGTCAGCGGTGCGCAGTGGGAATCACTGACGGCCGCCTTCCCGTTACTTGGTCTCGGGTTCATCATCGTCTTTTTCACCAGCAGCGGCCTCAACGCACTCTCTCTTGGCGATGATGTCGCCACCAGTCTCGGCATCAACTTAACCCGCACACGAGTCCTGGCAACACTCGGCGCGGTGCTGCTCTGCGGGACCACCACTGCCGTCACTGGTCCGATTGCCTTCGTCGGTCTCATCGTCCCCCACGTTCTCCGGATGATTCTCGGAACCGACCACCGCGTTCTCATCCCAGCAAGCGCTCTGGCAGGAGCAGTATTGCTCACGCTTGCTGACACCGTCGGACGCCTCATCGGTGACCAATCCGAGATTGCCGTCGGCATCATCATGCCTTTCCTCGGAGCCCCACTGTTTATTTGGATCGTGCGACAGACAAGGATGCGGGAACTATGACAAACCTCGCCCCCGAAACGCGCCCGCAGAATAGGGTCAGCGAACTAGCGACCGCTATCCAAGAACAACGCGGTCACGCCCGAATTCGTTTTACGCTCACATTATTGGTTCTGGCAGCGATCACGGCCGTACTGTGGCTACTGAGTCTCATGCTCGGAGACTCCTTCTATTCCCTTGCCGATGTCATCAGCGTCATTCGCGGTGACACCGTCCCCGGGGCATCTTTCACAGTGAGAGAGCTACGCCTACCACGCGCCACGATTGCAATTGTCGCCGGCTTTGCGTTTGGCGTATCGGGAATAATCTTCCAAACGATGCTGCGAAACCAGTTAGCCTCACCGGACATTATCGGTATTTCCGCTGGTGCGGCCGCTGCCGGTTCGACCATGATTGTGCTGTTTCAGTCCTCTCAGACTGCCGTGTCAACGGTGGCGCTGATGGCGTCGTTAAGCGTGGCAGCCCTGACCTATCTATTGGCGTTGAAGTCGGGGTTTACTGGCACCCGCCTGATTCTGACGGGAATTGGCATTGCTGCGATGCTGCAGGCGTGGACCACCTACGTGTTGTCGAAGGCTTCCGCGTGGGATCTGCCGACGGCCACACGTTGGTTGACTGGATCGCTGAATAACATCTCGTGGGAGCGCGGATTACCGCTGGTTACTACCGTTCTTGTTGTGACGCCGCTGCTATTGATTGGCGCGCACAGGCTATCAATCTTGGAGCTTGGCGACGACATCGCCACCTCACTCGGACTGCGCGTGAACCTGCTTCGCGGAGCTCTTATTGTCGGCGCCGTCATGCTCATCGCAGTGGCAACATCCGCAACCGGACCAATCTCATTTGTCGCATTCATGGCAGGTCCGATAGCGACGCGAATCTTTAGGCCCGGCGCGAACCTCATAGTGCCATCTGGATTGGTTGGAGCCTTCTTGGTGCTTGCCGCAGATTTAGCCGGCCAATACCTCTTCGGTACGCGTTACCCCGTCGGCGTTATTACCGGCGCGCTCGGAGCGCCCTTTTTGATTTACCTGCTCGTCAGAACATCTCGATAGCTGCGCTTTGTTCATCAAACCAAGGAGTCACTCACCGTGTCCGCACAACTGAATGCTCAGTCCCTTACCTCTGGGTATGGGGAAAAACCCATTGTGAAAGACCTGACTTTGTCATTCGAAGCAGGCAAGATTACTTCGATTGTCGGACCAAATGGTTGTGGCAAATCAACGTTTCTACGGACGCTAGCTCGATTGATTCGACCATCAGCTGGATCCGTCGAGCTGGACGGCAAGGAGCTGGGTTCCTATTCTTCCCGCGAATTGGCAAAACGGCTCGGGCTGCTTCCGCAGAGCCCCATCGCTCCTGACGGCATCACTGTTGCAGATTTGGTCGGCCGTGGTCGAACCCCTTACCAGGGAATTCTGGGCCGCTGGAGTTCAGCCGACTACGACATCGTCGCCGAAGCTATGGAAGCTACCCGAGTTGCAGACCTCGCGGGGCGATGCGTCGAAGAGCTCTCCGGTGGCCAGCGTCAGCGTGTGTGGATTGCGATGGCACTCGCGCAGCAAACCGATGTGCTGCTTCTCGACGAACCTACAACCTACCTAGATCTAAAACATCAATTAGAGGTCCTGGATTTACTAACTGATCTCAATCATCGCCGTGGCACCACCATCATCATGGTGCTGCACGACCTCAACCTGGCTGCTCGGTATTCGGATGTTCTCGTCGCTATGCGCGACGGCCGACTGCATTCCGCAGGAGCGCCTGTCGACGTGCTCACACAAGAGTTGACCCGGGAGGCGTTCGACCTCGAGTCACTGATTATTACCGATCCAGTCTCAGGGCTGCCCACGGTGATGCCCATTGGGCGCCACCACTCGAAACTCGCCCAGCACTAGCTCAGTAGATGTAAGCAACTCATCAGATTTAAGGATTCCCATGGGATACCAGCCACACCGCGTCCGCGTCGCCCGCACGCGACAGATTTCCCCGCACTTTCAGCGCATAACACTTCACGGCGTGGAGAATGTCGGTCCGAAGGACACAATTCGGGACATCCGTATCAAGGTCATTATCCCAGCCGCTGGTCAGCTTCCAGCGCTGCCGAAGGAGAATTGGTTCGCTACCTGGCAAACCCTTGACCCCGAGACTCGGGGCTATGTCCGCACGTATTCCATCCGCGCTTTTCGACGCAACTTGCCAGACGACGCTCCCGATGAACTCGACATCGATTTCGTGTTGCACCCCGATGCCGCTGGACCAGCCTCTGCGTGGGCTGCAAAGGCACAGGTCGGCGATGAGCTGCTCATCATCGCACCGACACGAGATGATGAATCCGGCACTGGCATCGAATTCGCCCCTGGAGCTAGTAGTCACATCGTGATGCTTGGAGATGAAACTGCCTTACCTGCAATTGCGAAGACCCTGGAGGAATGGCCAGCGGAAGTGCAGGGAGAGGTGTTTATTGAGATTCCATGTACAACCGATGCCCAGGAGCTAGAGGTGCCATCTGGAGTCTCGGTGAAGTGGCTGGCGCGAGCGGAAGATGAGCACGACACTTCGGGCGAGCTGCTGTACTCCAATCTGGTGAAGCTTGTCAGCAATGCGCTAAGCCCGGTCGCGCGAGAAGCCCTGTCAAACGTTCTCGAGGGGAATACGGCGGCGACCACTGCGTCGACAGGCGGGGATGACCCCAACTTTCTGGTGTGGGAGACTCCAAGCTATTCCCAGTCGGGTGAAGATATTTCCAATTCCAGCGACGAAGATAAGGCCAACGCCGAATCCCCGAATCCGACACTAACCGGGACCTACTTTTGGATTGCGGGCGAGTCTTCAGCGGTGATTCGGATGCGGAGGCTGCTGGTGAAGGAATGCCACGTTCCGAGGAAGCAGGTGTCGTTCATGGGATATTGGAAGCGGGGTCAGGCAGCGAAGGGATAGTTTTTAAATCTGCTGCGCTGCCAGGTGACTGAGGCTCAGCCGGATTGGATGGCTGATTGGAAGGCTGACGGCACTCAAACTACTTATGTAATTACCCCCGGTTTCTCCCATAACCGCAGGTGGGAGACTACGGCGAGTCAACTTTCTCCCCAGCACCCCTCAAATCACCCCCGGCAATCCGCCATTCGTTATAGAGTGACGCACGACACTTTACGACGAATCTGTGAGGTAAAAACACATGACTTCCGCCACCATTCAGCCGGGCGGCGAAGCCTTCATCTACGAGGCAATTCGCACCCCGCGCGGCAAGGGCAAGAAGGACGGCTCCCTCCACGAGGTACGCCCGGTATCACTTCTCGTCGGCCTCATCGACGAAATTCGCAACCGTTTCCCTGACCTGGACGAAGAGCGCATCAGCGACCTCATCGTGGGCTGCGTCAGCCCGGTTGGCGACCAGGGCGCGGACATTGCCCGCACCGCAGCACTCACCGCAGGTCTGCCGTACCGCACCGGCGGTGTCCAGATCAACCGCTTCTGCGCTTCCGGCCTCTCCGCCATCAATTTGGCTGCTCAGAAGGTCCGCTCCGGCATGGACGAGCTCGTCCTCGCCGGCGGCGTCGAGTCCATGTCCCGCGTGCCAATGATGTCCGACGGCGGCGCAATGGCGATGGATGCACAGGTCTCGTTCGCGACCGACTTCGTCCCGCAGGGAATCTCCGCTGACTTGATTGCATCGCTCGACGGCTTTGACCGTGAGTCCCTCGACGAGATGGCCGCACTCTCCCACGCCCGTGCCGCAAAGGCTTGGTCTGAGGGCCGCTTCGACCGCTCCGTCGTCCCAGTCAAGGACGCGAACGGCCTGACCATCCTCGACCGCGATGAGACCATCCGCGAAGGCGTTTCCGCAGAGTCCCTCTCCGGCCTGCGTGCTGCCTTCACCATGATGGGCGAGCAGGGCGGCTTCGACGCTGTTGCTCTGAAGAAGTACCCACAGCTCGAGTCCATCAACCACGTCCACCACGCAGGTAACTCCTCCGGCATCGTCGATGGCGCTGCACTGACCCTGGTTGGTTCTGAGAAGGCCGGCGCAGACATGGGTCTGACGCCACGCGCACGCGTTGTCGCCACCGCCGTTAATGGTGTCGAGCCGACCATCATGCTCACCGGTATCGAGCCGGCTGTTCGCGAGGCTCTGGCCAAGGCCAACCTGACCGTCGACGATATCGACGTCTGGGAAATCAACGAGGCGTTTGCCGCCGTCGTCAAGCACGCTCAGCAGAACCTGGGCATCGACTACGACAAGCTCAACATCAACGGTGGTGCGATGGCCATGGGTCACCCGCTGGGTGCAACCGGTGCCATGATCACCGGCGCCGCAATCGATGAGCTGCACCGCACCGGTGGCCGCTACGCCCTCATCTCGCTCTGCGTGGCTGGCGGCATGGGTGTTGCAACCATCATCGAGCGCGTCTAAAGCAAACCGGAACGAAACTCACAGCGACAATTACCGCGGTCACACCGCGATAACCACAAAGGACTGACTGATTTATGAGCACAGATAACATGTTCCGGTGGGATCAGGACGACGCCGGAATCGTCACCCTCACCATGGATGACCCGAATGCGCCGGTCAACACCATGAACAAGACCTTCCAGGACGACATCCGCGCCACCGTGGAGCGCCTGGAAAACGAAATTGGCGACGGCTCTGAGACCTCCATCAAGGGCATCATCATCACCTCCGCGAAGAAGACCTTCTTCGCAGGTGGTGACATCAAGCAGATGTCCAAGGCCACCGAGGACGATGCAGCTGACATGTTCGGCATGGTCGAGGACATGAAGGCCTCCCTGCGTCGCCTGGAGAAGCTCCCGGTGCCAATTGTTGCTGCCATCAACGGCGCAGCACTGGGCGGCGGCCTCGAGGTCGCGCTGGGTGCTAACCACCGCGTTGCTGCCGATGCCCGCGGTTCCAAGATTGGCCTGCCAGAGGTCACCCTCGGCCTGCTGCCGGGCGGCGGCGGTGTTTCCCGCGTCGTTCGCATGCTGGGCATTCAGGACGCACTGATGAAGGTCATTCTGACCGGCGCGCAGATGAACCCGGCCAAGGCTCTCGCAGCTGGCCTCGTTGACGAGGTTGTTGCCCCGGAGCAGCTCATCGACACCGCTCGCGCATGGCTGACCAGCGAGAATGCTAAGGCAACCCAGCCGTGGGACGAGAAGGGCTTCAAGATCCCGGGTGGCGACCCGAAGACTCCTAAGTTCGCAATGAACCTGCCGTCCTTCCCGGCAAACCTGACCAAGCAGCTCAAGGGCTCCCCGATGAAGGCTCCGCGCCTTGCTATGCAGGCTGCCATCGAGGGTTCTCAGGTCGACATCGACACCGCACTGCGTATCGAGTCCCGCTACTTCACCGAACTGGTCACCGGTACCCAGTCGAAGAACATGATGCAGGCGTTCTTCTTCGACCTCAACCACGCTCAGGGCGGCGGCTCCCGTCCGCTGCAGGCTGACGGCACCCCGTACCCGAAGCGCGAGTTCAAGAAGGTGGCCGTTGTTGGCGCCGGCATGATGGGCGCAGGTATCGCCTACGTGTGTGCAAAGGCTGGCATGGAAGTTGTCCTGAAGGACATTTCCCTGGAGAACGCCGAGCGCGGCAAGTCCTACTCCGAGGGCCTGGAGGCGAAGGCTCTCAAGCGCGGTCGCACCACTGAGGAGAAGTCCGCAGCACTGCTGAACCGCATCAAGCCGACCGAGTCCTACGACGACCTGGCCGACGTCGACCTGGTCATTGAGGCCGTCTTCGAGAACACCGACCTCAAGCACAAGGTTCACGCCGAGATCGAGGCCGCAGTTCCGGAGACCTGCATCCTGGGCTCCAACACCTCCACCCTGCCGATTACCGAGCTGGCTTCCCACGTCAAGCGTGAGAAGGACTTCATCGGCCTGCACTTCTTCTCCCCGGTGGACAAGATGCAGCTGATCGAAATTATCTCCGGCGATAACACCGACCCGGCAATCCTGGCTGCTTCGCTGGACTTCGCTGTTGCGATCCGCAAGATTCCGATCGTCGTCACCGACTCCCGCGGTTTCTACACCTCCCGCGTCATCGGCACCGTTATCAACGAGGCCCTGCGCATGGTTGCCGAGGGCTACGACCCGGCCATCATCGAGGCCGCTGGTCGCCAGGCTGGTTACCCGGCACCGCAGCTCCAGCTTGCCGACGAGCTGAATCTCAAACTCATGGAGAAGATTGCTGGCGAGACCCGCGCTGCCGCCGAGGCTGCCGGTCAGACCTTGGACGAGGGCGGCGTACCGGCTCTGGTCGAGGCCATGCTGCACAAGTTCGAGCGCCCGGGCAAGCTCGAGGGCAAGGGCTTCTACGAGTACGTCGACGGCAAGCGCTCCGGTCTCTGGCCGGGCCTGTTCAACGAGCTCCGTGAGGAGCTGAACATCACCCCAATCGCTCCGGAGGACACCGACCTGCAGGAGCTGGTCGACCGCATGCTCTTCATCGAGGCCATCGAGACTCAGAAGTGCGTCGACGAGGGCGTTCTGCTTCACGACGCCGACGGCAACATCGGATCCATCTTCGGTATCGGCTACCCGGCCTGGACCGGTGGTACTCGCCAGTTCATTAAGAACTACGATGGCGCCACTGTTGTCGACCCGGCTGCAGCTCACCCGGAGCGCCGCGGCGTCGCGGGCTTCGTCGAGCGCGCCGAAGAGTTGGCCGCTAAGCACGGCGAGCGTTTCAATGCTCCGGAGTCTCTGAAGAAGTAGGGCTCTTTTCGCCCCGGCTAGCTAGTTCACTAGTTCATACGGCTTAGGCCATACAGCACACCAACCAGCCCCGACCGGCAGTTTTGAACTAACTGCGGGTCGGGGTTTCGGCTTTTCGAGGGAAGGTTGGTGGACTTGGATCCGTCGTAAAGCGAAAACAACGGTTATCGCCATTTAACAGGGGTGTTTTGACGTAGACTCGCATGTTTGGTGGGCTTCAAATTAGAAACTCCCAGGTCAGCTTCCTGGATTTGGGCAAAAAGGCACCAAACATGCGAGTCTAGGTAATTTTGACCCTTGTAAACGCCTTTAACCGTTACTTTTGGATCTGCAGTCTGACTCAATTGATGTGTTATCCACAGTCCGAAAACTATCCACAGAAAGTTGATTTTCAACGGTCTTTGGCCAGCGGGCTTCCGCACCATCGATGAGAATGTCCGCCATGCGGAAAACGAGCGAGCTCATTTTCAATTCCTCCGGAATTGTGCACCTGCGAGAACAGACTCATATCAGCCGAAATACAGCACGAGGAATTCTCAGCCGGGCGGTCGAGCGCGGCGAACTTGTTCAGTTGTTTCGGGGCACTTACGTGGATGCACGAATATGGCCATCTAACAGCGATTTTCCACGAGGAATTCTTGCCATTAAGGCGGAACTCATCCGGGCACGGATTCAATGCATTGCCATTTCACAGGCACACCCAGATCGCGCATTAACCGGAATCGCAGCAGCGCTGATACATGGCCTGTCACTGCTCGATATTCCGCAAACGCTGACGCTCAGTTCCAGTGTAAAAAGTGGGTCGTCGACACTTAAAACACACCATGGCCTGCAATTTCATCAGAATTACTCAGCATTGCCCTCAAGTGCCACGACCACCATCGATGGCGCGCGGGTCACTACTCTGGCGCGAACCGTGGTTGATATCGCTGCTGCTCAGCCGCGCGTCGACGACGCCACGCGCCGCAAACCCGAGGTCTTTCGACGCTTTGCCGAAGCTATCGCGCTTGCCGACGGCGCCCTGCGCGGCTCGGTCGGAACACTTGGCTCGACGGGAATGCAGCCTCAGCAAGCCCTGCCGTGGCCGGAGGCGCCGCCGCGCTTCGAGCCACCAAATTGGGATATTGAACAGGAGTTTCCGCAGCTCGCAGCGCCGCGGCATGTGGCCATTTCCAGTACTGATTTCTTACCCCACGTGCACGACCAACGGGGTCGAGTGCGTGGGCCCCGCACGCTGGAGGTGCTGATGGTGGCATCGCCGTGGTCGGAAAGTGCATTTGAGTCGGTGACAAAGGCGTTGCTCGTGGAGCTAAAGCTGTCATTTGTGCAGCAACCGCGAATAGTAGATGAGACCGGGGTGTTCGTTGCGCGTGTGGATTTCCTGCTTCCGGCTCACGGAATCATCATCGAGTGCGACGGGCGAATGAAGTACGAGCCCGCGCAATCGAGAATGCAATCAACAGTGCAATCAGAAACGCGCGCTGGCGCCGGCCAACACCACGCGGGCACAGCAAGGATCTGGCATGACCGGCGTCGCGACTACCAACTCACCAACCTCGGCTACGCCATCATCCACCTGACGTGGAATGCAATCTTTGACGGCTCTGCGGCGGGCATGATTCGAAAGGCATTGGCAGCCTCACCGACACCGCGCGGACGCTGGTTTGATGCCATTACCACACTTCCAAAAGGCGCATACAAATTCTCCTTTTCTGGCTAAAACGCTTCCAGTCAGATGACAGACTCAAAACATGAGCCCGCAGACCCAGCCAAGCCACCAGCGACCAAGCCAGGAACAACCAAGCCACCAACTCCCAGAACTCATCGGCCGAGTGCGCCGTGTCCGCACCGGCCCGGTAGTGACGCAAAAGTGGAGCGGCCGTGAAATCAGCACCGGTGCCGCCAAATCACCACGCACGGGCCGCGTAATAGTCGCAGAAAACGGCCTTGACAGCGACGCGCAGGGCAATTTGAAGGTCCATGGTGGGCCAAATAAGGCGATGTGCTGCTGCCCATTCGAGTTCATGACTCAGTGGGCGGCTGATGGATTCGATTTGCCGGAGGGCGCTTTCTTCGAAAACCTCACGCTGGAAGGCCTTCCTGACCAGGCGGTTTATCTGGGTGACATCTTCGAACTGAACGATCTGACAGTCCAGGTCACGCAACCGCGTCGTCCGTGTGCCACGGTCTCGGCACGCTGGCGTGACCGCCGACTGCCCAGGCTCATGCAGTCGAAGTCTCGTTCCGGCTACTACCTGCGGGTCCTTCATCCCGGCACCATCGCTGAAGGCGACACCATGCGGCTGGTCAAACGTCTTCCAAGCGCCGTCTCTGTTGCAGAGACCAATCGCGTCATGAACATCGACCGCCAGGACATCGAGGGCATCCACCGTCTCCTCGCCGCCCCTGAGCTTCCGGAGCGGTGGCGGGCAACGCTCTATCGCCGCTTAAACGGCGAGCTTGAAGACGACACCGCTCGCCTCGGCAAGCCTTGAGCATAAAAGCGCATATTCTCAATCCGGCCTACCCGTTAAACTGCGCACATGGCTAGAAACGTCGCTGATCTGCCCACCGCACTGCCTGAACTCACAATCTCTCAGGAGGGGTTCGCCGCCCCATCGCCGCAGCTGGTCATGCTTAACGACGAGCTCGCAACCCAACTCGGCCTCTCCCCACAGTGGCTCCGGTCAGACGCTGGCCTGAAGTTCCTCACTGGCCACGGCGCCGATCACGGAGTCGACAGCGGCGCCGGCACCCCACCCGGCGCATACACAACCCCGATAGCCACGGCCTACGCCGGCCACCAATTCGGTAACTTCGCAGGCCTACTCGGTGATGGCCGCGCGCTCTTGCTTGCCACAGTTGAGGCTGAACCGGGGCTGACCGGGCTGCCCTGTCAGGCCAACCAGCCCGACTACCCCAAAGAGACAGCCCACAGCGACAGCACCCAGTCCTACGAGATTCAGGCCAAAGGCACAGGGCCCACACCCTTCTCCCGTGGTGGCGACGGTAAAGCCACGCTGACCTCCGCCCTGCGGGAGTATCTCATCAGCGAAGCCATGTATGCGCTCGGCATCCCGACCACCCGCGCGCTGGCGGTCATCACAACCGGCGAAGAGATTTACCGCGGCTCGCAAACCCCATTCGACGGCACCGACCCCACCACCGAACTTCAACCGGGTGGCATCGTCGTGCGCGTAGCATCCAGCCACCTGCGAGTTGGCACGTTCGAGCTGGTCGCTCGCTCCGGAGCGGACACCGGAATCATGGATCGGCTCATCGAGTTCGCCGCGCAGCGGCATGGCTACGAGGGTTCGGCGGAGTCGGTTCTCCGGGACGTCGTCAAGCGGCAAGCCAATCTCGTTGCGACGTGGCTGGCCTGCGGATTTGTCCACGGCGTGATGAACACCGACAACGCCAGCATCGCGGGCGAGACCATCGACTTCGGGCCGTGTGCGTTTCTGGATGCGCACGATCCGCGGGCGGTGTTTAGCAGCATTGATCACGGCGGTCGATACGCGTACGGCGCGCAGCCGACGATTGCCGGGTGGAACATGTCGAAACTCGCGGAGACGTTGCTACCGCATTTCGCAGGCACCCCGGAGGATGCCCTCGCACGCGCCCGCGACATCCTGGGCGAATTCGCCGACGAGTTCACCGATGCGCTCAGCCGCAGGTGGCTGCCCAAGTTGGGGATTCTCCCCTCGCTTTACGACGACCCGCTGGCCATCCCCTTGGTGCATCAGTGGCAGGCGTTGCTGGCGAAGTTTGGGCTCGACCATACGAATGCTCATCGGGCGCTGATTGAGGCTCTGGCCGATGGTGATGGGCAGGATTTCACTGTGCTGACCGCGCTGTCTGATAATCCTGCGTTCCCCGCCGCTGCGGCTAAGTGGGGGCAGTTGTGGAAGCGAACGCGGGAGGAGCTAGGAATCGAGCAGACGACGGCCCTTTCGCTGATGGAGGCAACCAATCCGCTGTATATTCCGCGAAATTACCTGGTCACGGAAGCGTTAGCGGCGGCAGGGGCGGGGGATTTGACCGACTACCGGCACCTGCTGGAGGCGGTAACCAACCCCTGTGAGTCGCAAGACGCCCCAGCGGGGTTCACTGAGCCGGCACCGCGGGAGTTGGGTGCTTTCCGCTCGTACTGCGGGACTTAATGCGCTGCCTCTTCCTCTTCCTGTACCAAAACCCACTTCCTCTTCCAATGCCACTTCACGACACGGGTGTCACCTCGTGCCAGCTGTGGAGGTGGCATGAGGTGACGCAGGTGTCGTGAAGTCGCGAAGTGTGGCCGGGCAGGAGCCCAGCGGTGGGACAGCCAGCGATCCAGCAGTCTCAACCCCTGCGGGGGTGACAGGATGTTACAACGTTTCACTACTGCACAGGATTAACTCCCCAATCGAGGGTAAAAGACACCGTCAAATAAGGGATGGATCGCCTGATTAATACTCATATGTTTTTTGGACTTGTAAGGTTAGAGACTGTATTGAACGGTCGTATCCAAACCTTAGAATCCACCACACCCAAGTTCTCACCACCACCATTGCTTATACAGGTAGGAGGTGGGTATCTAAGTCATTTGGAGTGAGCCGATCACCAAATTCATATCGCCTATCTGGCAGAATCTAGAAAGGCTCGCGATGCATAGACCCGTTGCCTCCGGCCCCTTCCACACCCGGCAGAAACTCCGGCGGAAGCTCCGACAGCGAGAGAAGTTCCGTGCCACAAAACTGCACGCAACAACGCTCAGCGGAAAAGGAAAGTTCGCGCTGCATGTCCGCCAGATTCTGGCGGCTTTGCTGGTAATCGCCTTGCCAGGAAGCGCGCTCGCTGCCTGCAGCACTGACCAGCAACAGGTCGGCGCGGGGTTCATCGTGGTCCAGAACTCCGAACCACAGTCGCCGCTGTACACCACTGACACCAATGAAACCGGTGGTGGCGATATCCTCCGCATGCTCTACTCAGGTCTGGTGCGCTACGACACCGACGGCTCGATGATCCTGGACCATGCGGCAGAAATTAAGCCCAACGAGGACTCGACTCATTTCGACATCACGCTGAAACCGGGCTGGACCTTCCACAACGGCGAACCAGTCACCGCGCAGAGCTACATCGATGCCTGGAATTACGCTGCCTACGGCCCGAACCTGCAGAAGCAGCAGTCCTTCTTCGCCAACGTGCAGGGTTTTGATGCTGTCTCTGGCGAAAAAGCCGCGACCAAAACCATGTCAGGTTTGAAGAAGGTCGACGATCTGAAGTTCACCGTAGATCTGACCAACCCAGATTCCTCCTTCCCGCTCAGCCTCGGCTATGTCGCATTTATGCCGCTGCCGAAGGCCGCGTTCGAAGACAAGAAGGCTTTCGGTGAACACCCAATCGGCAACGGCCCCTACAAGATGGCCGAAGGCCGCGCTTGGCTGCACAACAACCAGCTAACTGTGGTCCGCAATGATGACTTCGCCGGTGAGCACAAGGCCCGTAACAACGGCCTGGTATACCGCTTCTACTCGGACATGGACACCGCATACGCGGACCTTCAGGCAGGCCGCCTGGACACTCTGCCGCGCACCATTCCACCAACAGCTCTGGCCAGCTTTGAAACCGACTTCCCCGATTCCAGCGCAAATGTCCCGACCTCCTCCTCGCAGTACTTCGGAATTCCGCGAAATCTGCCAGGTTTTTCGGGTGAAGAGGGCAAGCTTCGTCGTCAAGCGATTTCCATGGCGATTGACCGGAAACTAATCACTGAGAAGATTTTCTTCGACACCCGCACTCCGGCGCGCGAGTTCAGCTCGTTGACGCTTGGCGACCTTGACCCGAACGTACCGGGCCAAGAGGTGCTGGAATACAACCCGAAGAAGGCCCGCCAACTGTGGGCCGAAGCCAACAAAATTGCGCCGTTTACCGGCTCGTTCGACATCGCCTATAACGCCGACGGCGGACACCAGCAGTGGGTCGAAGCGGTGACCAACATGATTGGCGAGACCCTCGACATCGATTCCCACGGCAAGGCCTACCCGACCTTCAAACAGCTGCGCGATGAAATTTCCAACGAGACTATCACCAGCGGCTACCGCACCGGCTGGGCAGCTGACTACCCATCAGTGGCCAACTACATGATCCCGCAGTTCGTCACCGGCGGCTCCTCGAATGACAACCACTACTCGAACCCGGAGTTCGACAAGCTTATCCAGGACGCTGCTTCAGCCAAGAGCGCAGAAGATGCCAAGCCAATTTATGTGAAGGCTCAATCTGTGCTGATGGAGGACCTGCCAGCGATTCCGCTGTGGTACCCGAATGCTTCGGTGGCGTGGAATCCGAAGCTGCGTAACGCCGTGGTGATGTGGGACGGCATTTTGGACTACCCGATGATTGAGAAGGACTAGCACCATGGGTTGGTACATCGGAAAGAGACTCCTGCAGATGGTGCCGGTATTCTTCGGTGCCACACTGCTGATTTATGCAATGGTCTTCGCCATGCCCGGCGACCCCATTGCCGCACTAGCCGGCGACAAGCAGCTGCCACCTGAGCAGGTCGCTGCACTGCGCGCCCACTACCACCTGGATCAGCCATTCTTCGTCCAGTACTGGGAGTACCTCAAGGGGCTGTTCACACTGGATATGGGCGAGACCTTCTCCGGCCGCTCGGTCGGCGAGGAAATTGCGCTGGCCTTCCCCATTACGATTCGCCTGGCGCTGATGGCCGTTGCCATTGAGGCAATCTTCGGCATCGGCCTCGGCGTCATTGCCGGTATGCGCAAGGGCGGCTTCTTCGACTCCACCGTTCTGGTACTGTCCCTGCTGGTTATCGCAACTCCGACCTTCGTACTTGGCTTCGTTGCCCGCTACCTCTTCGGTGTGCGCTGGCAGATTGTGTCCCCCACCGTCGGTAGCGATGCCTCCTTCACCTCCCTGCTGCTGCCGGCATTCGTGCTGGGGCTCGTCTCGGTTGCCTATGTGCTGCGGCTGACACGCTCTGAGGTCTCGTCGGCACGCCATGCTGACTTCGTGCGCACCGCCCGCGCCAAGGGCTTGCCAACCTCTGAAGTCACCCGTCGCCACATCTTGCGCAACTCGCTGATTCCCGTTGTGACCTTCATCGGCGCTGATCTCGCTGCTCTGATGGGCGGCGCAATTGTCACCGAGGGCATCTTCAACGTGCCCGGTATCGGTGGCCTGATCTTCCACGCCGTCCAGATTGGTGAAGCTCCCACCGTGGTCAGCATCGTGACCATCCTGGTGGTTATTTACATGTTCGCCAACTTGCTCATCGACTTGCTCTACGCAGTCCTGGATCCGAGGATTCGTTATGCCTAAGCCAGATTCGACGCAATTGAATTCGACTCAGCCAGAAAAGCAGGCCAACACCGTGCATACCGGCACCGCCCAGGCGACGAACCCCGACCACAAGCAGTTGCCGGATACCCCGCCACTGGGGCTCTGGGGTTCAGCCTGGCAGAATCTGCGTTACCGCCCACTGTTCTGGGTTTCCGCAGTCATCATTTTGCTCTCCATCGCAGTGGCCGCGTTCCCGTCGCTGTTCACCTCTGTGGATCCGTCGGCAGCTAATCTGCGTGACTCGCTGGCCCCGGCCCGCGACGGCCACCCGATGGGCTTCACTCAGCAGGGCTACGACGTCTACGCCCGTGTCATCTACGGTGCCCGCGCCTCGGTCATCGTCGGCATCGGCGTCACCCTGGCAGTAACCGTGGTGGGCATCATCCTCGGCGCCATCGCTGGCTATCTCGGCGGTTGGGTCGATGCGGTGCTCTCTCGCATCACGGACATGTTCTTTGCCATTCCGCTGATCCTGGCCGGCATCGTGCTGATGCAGCTGTTTACCGAACGCACCATCTGGTCCGTGGTCTTCGTGCTCGCCGCCTTTGGCTGGCCTCAGATGGCGCGCGTGGTGCGCTCCTCGGTGATCTCGGTGAAGAACGAGGAATACGTCACTGCTTCCAAGGCGCTCGGCCTGTCCAACACGGGCATCCTCTTCCGCCACGTGCTGCCGAACTGCCTCGCCCCTGTGATCGTCATGGCCACGACCTCGCTGGGTATTTACATCGTCGCCGAAGCCACGCTGTCCTACTTGGGCATTGGCTTGCCGACGACCACCGTTTCCTGGGGCAACGACATCTCTGTCGCACAGCAGGTGCTCCGCCAGGCCCCGTCCAACCTATTCTGGCCAGCACTCGCCTTGGCGATTACCGTTCTCGGCTTCATCCTCATGGGTGACGCTTTGAAGGATTCTCTCGACCCGAAGGAGCGTCGTCGATGAGCACCGACACCAACAAGACCGCGGCACCGATCCTCACCCTGAAGGACGTCTGCATCGGCTTTCCGACGACCACAGCGTCCGGCCGCCGCAGTAAAGAGCTAACCGATGTGGTGCACAACGTCGACCTGGAGGTTTTCCCCGGTGAGACGGTCGCCATCGTCGGTGGGTCCGGCTCCGGTAAGTCCACTACTGTCCACGCCGCGCTGGGTCTGCTACCCGGTGATGGCGAAGTCACCGGTGGCACCATCACCTTCGATGGCCGCGACATCACTCACCTGACTGACCGCGAATTCGTCGGCATCCGAGGCAGTGGCATCGGCCTGGTCCCCCAGGATCCGATGACCAACTTGAACCCGGTGTGGACCGTCGGTGCCCAGATTAAGGAAGCCCTGCGTGCCAACAACATCGCCACAGGCTCCGAAGCCCACAAAAAGGCCATTGAACTGCTGGAACAGGCTGGCCTTCCCGACGCTAAAAAGCGCATTGACCAGTACCCACACGAGTACTCCGGCGGTATGCGCCAGCGCGCGCTGATCGCCATGGGTCTGGCTGCACGGCCAAAGCTGCTGATCGCCGATGAGCCCACTTCCGCGCTCGACGTGACCGTGGCGAAGAAAATCCTCGACCACCTCGACAAGCTCACTAGCGAGCTCGGCACGTCCGTAGTGCTGATTACCCATGACCTCGGCTTGGCTGCCGAGCGCGCTGACCGACTCGTCGTTATGCAAGCAGGACGTGTCGTGGAGACCGGCTCTGCCCTTCAAGTCCTCACGCACCCGCAGCATCCGTACACCAAGCAGCTGATTGCCGCCGCTCCGTCGCTGGCTGCCCGGCGCGGTGACCGCGTGGTGGCCGCACCGACGACTGCGGACCACGAGCAGAAGGAAATTCTTGTCGCGAAGAATCTGGTGCGCGACTTCGCCATCCCGGGCAATCGTCCGTGGCGCAAGGACACCTTCCGCGCCGTCGATGACATCAGCTTCACGCTGCGTCGCGGTCGCACCATTGGCATCGTGGGCGAGTCCGGTTCGGGCAAATCCACCGTGGCCAACATGGCGCTGGGTCTGCTCGATCCGACCGAGGGCGAAGTGCTTTTCGACGGCAAACGAGTCCAGGGCCGGAATCGTAAAGAGGAGCTGGAACTGCGACGTCGCATTCAGCCGATTTTCCAGAATCCATACGCGACGCTGGATCCGATGCGCACCGTGCATTCCTCCATCGAGGAGCCATTGCGCATTCACAAGATTGGTACCAAGAAGGAGCGTGAACAGCGCGTATTCGACCTGCTCGACCGCGTGGCACTGCCAGCCGAGATGGGACGCCGCTTCCCCGGTGAGCTCTCCGGCGGTCAGCGTCAGCGCGTGGCAGTCGCGCGTGCGCTGGCGCTGAATCCTGAGGTTGTGGTCTGTGACGAGGCCGTTTCCGCCCTCGACGTGGTGGTGCAGGCGCAGGTGCTCGAGTTGCTGGCTGAGCTGCAGGAAGAGCTGGACCTGGCCTACCTGTTCATCACGCATGACCTCGCGGTGGTGCGCCAGGTAGCCGATGAAATCATCGTGATGGAGCACGGCAAGATGGTCGAGCACCGTCCAACGGATGAGCTCTTCGACCGCCCGGAGAAGGAGTACACCCAGCGACTACTGGACGCCATCCCAGGTGCGTCGTTGGATTTGGATCTGTAGCTGGGCGGTGCTCCGCCCCACCCCACACACACGCAGCACTTCACTCCACCCTCTGGGCGGGGCAGATCGCACTTCACGACACCTATGTCACCTCGTGCCAGCTGTGGAGGTGGCATGAGGTGACATAGGTGTCGTGAAGTCGCAGGGAGGGAGACGGAGCCGGGTCGGGAACTGGGCGGGCGGGAACGTGCAGGCGGGCAAGCAAGGACGGGCAAGCAGCCGGCTGCTACTCCTCGTCCAGCACCATGCGATAACCGACCCCCACCTCAGTGCGCAAGTACTTGTTGTGAGCCTGCTGAGGCTCAATCTTGTGGCGCAGCTGGGAGATGTAAACGCGCAGGTAGTTGGTCTCTTTTTCGTACTGGTCACCCCAGACGGCCTTGAGAAGCTCCAGTTTGGTCACCAGTTCGCCACGATGCTGCACCAGGTAGACCAGGATGTCCCACTCGCGCGGGGTCAGATGCACGAGCTCGTCCGCCACGAGAACTTGCCGTTTGGCCAGGTCAACCATTAGATGACCATCTGCGGAGGCCACCTTCGGCACCTCTTCGACCACTACTTTGCTAGCACGCCGCATGGTTGAACGCAGCCGAGCCAACAACTCCCCCATCGAGAAAGGCTTGGTGACGTAGTCATCGGCCCCTTCATTGAGGGCGTTGATTTTCCCCGCCTCGTCGTGACGTGCGGAGACAATCAGCACTGGAATATCGCTCCACCTGCGCAAAGAACGCAGAACTTCCAGGCCACTGACATCGGGCAAGCCCAGATCCAGGAGAACGGCGTCGGGCTTCCACTCGCTGACCGCGGCTAACGCCCGCGTGGCCGTTTGCGCGACACGTGGCTCGTAACCGCGGGCTTTTAAACTGACAAGCACAGTGCGGGCCATGGCGACATCATCCTCGACGATGAGTATCTTTCGCCCGGGTTTGTTGCCAGCCTGACCAGCGGGTTGTCCTGAACTGAGATTCATGGAATCCTACTTTCTCTCGCCCATTGCACGCGGCAACGTCAGCACGAAGGTAGCACCGCCGCCGGGTGTCTGTTCGGCGCGGATGGCGCCTCCCATGGCGTCGGCAAAACGCGAGGCGGCGGCAAGTCCCAGACCAAGGCCCTGAGATTGTGCCGAGTAGTCGCCAAGGCGTTGGAACGGTTGAAAAATCTCCTCCAACTTATCCTCCGGGATGCCCTTACCGTGGTCAATGATCAAAATGTCTATGCATGCGCTCGCAGCGATAGCACCCAGCGAGCCCATAACCGGCATGTCGGCGGGACCGCGCACACCGCGCTCGCTGGGCCGCGTACGAATGGTCAGGCTCGACTCCGGTGCGTACTGACGGCCGTTGATGACGATGTTGGAAACAATGCGCTGGATCAGCCCAGGATCGCCTTCCACCATGCAGGCGTCATGGTCAATATCGCGGTCAATGTGACCTGCGGCTTCCGGCAGCTCCGCACATACCGCGTCCACAACATCGGAGACGCTAACCGGCACACTTTCCACCCGCTTGGTGCTGGAGTCGATGCGGCTGGCATCGAGTAGGTTGCCAATGACCACCTCTAGGCGGTCAGCGGAACTCTCGATTGTCTCCATGAGGATGAGACGCGTTTCGTCGTCAAGCTCGACGTCCTCCATGTTCATGCTGGAGATCGCAGCCTTGATGCTGGCCAGCGGTGTGCGCAGGTCATGTGAAACGGCGGTCAGCACCGCGCTGCCCACGCGGTTGCCCGCCTCGAGGGCAGCGGTGGCGCGGCGCATCGCGGCGATTTCCTCCATGTCCATGAGCGCCCGAATGCGGGAACCGTGAGCCGCAATCATGGCAGTCTCAGCGGCGGTGAGTTCACGGCCACTGAGCACAAAGCGCAGGTCATCGCCGGAGCTGACCTTAGTCATCGGCAGCTCTGTCGGCCACGGTTCGGACAAGCCGTGTTCGGCGGTGGTGACAATGGTCAACCACTTCTTGCGCTCTGAGGAGTAACGCTGCACGTCCACGCGCTCCATCGAGAACGTATCCGCCAAGCTGTGGACCAGGTTGGACATGTTGTCGCCATCGTGGACGACACCGTGTGCCAACTCGGACATTACGACTGCCTGATGCAAACTCCTGTCCGCCATCTCGCGGCGGCGCTCGGAACGCTCCACCACCGTCGCCACAGCCGCCGCAATCACACCGAAGAGCAGGATTTGAGCCAAGCTGGCCGGCTCGGTGATAGTCAGGGTGTTCACCGGAGTGGTGAAGTACCAGTTTGCCAGAATTGAGGAGACCACCACTGCCGCCAGCGCTGGCACCAACCCTGCCGCCATAGCGGCGAAGACTATCGGCATCAGATAGGTCAGCAGCAGTACGCCCAGGAACTCCGGGCCGGTGTCCAGCTGGTAGAGCAGCAACGTCAGTAGCACTGGCCCCACCAGTGCCAGCAGCCAACCGGTGATACGTCGCTCCTTGGAAAAGCGAGAGCGCAGTTTCTTGCGCCGCTTGGCTTTCTTCTCTGAGCTTGAGGAGATGATGTGCACATCGATGGGCCCAGCCTGGTCGATGATGCGCTGCGAGGTACTTAAGCCCACATAGCGCCGCAGTCCTCGCTCCGAGCCAATGACCAGCTGCGATGCATTGACCGTGCGGGAGAACTCCAGCAGAATTCCCGGCACATCATCGCCCACGATGGTGCGCCACTGCCCACCCAGCGACTCGGTGAGATCCTGCAGCTTGCGCAGCCGACGCAGATACCCGCGGTCAAGGCCGTCGTCCTCGCCGGTAATGTGCACGACAATCATCTCGCGGCCGGCCACGCGACCGCTCATACGAGCACCGCGGCGAATCATGGACTCCGCGTTCTCATCATCGCGCACGGCCACCACGACGCGCTCACGCGTGGTCCAGTGGTCGTCGATCTCCTCGTCTTCGCGGTAGGCATCCAGCACCTCCTCGACCTTGTCAGCCAGCCACAAAAGTGCCAGCTCACGCAGGGCGCTGAGGTTGCCCGGGCGGAAGTACTTGCGCAGCGCTAGTTCCGCTTGCTCCTTGCGGTAGATTTCGCCGCGAGACAGGCGGATGCGCAGGGCGTCCGGGCTCAAGTCGATGAGCTCAATCTCGTCCGCATCGCGGAGGACACGGTCGGGTACCGTCTCCATCTGGCGCACGCCGGTGACGGCCGCAACGACGTCGTTAAGCGATTCTAAGTGCTGGATGTTCATCGTCGAGATGACGTCGATGCCTGCGTCGAGAAGCTGGTAGACATCGTGCCAGCGCTTGCGTTGCTGAACGAACTCGTTGTCCGGCTCATCAGTAACGACGGTGTGCGCGAGCTCATCGACGAGGGCGACCTCGGGATGCATCTCGATAATCGCATCAACATCCAGCTCACGATAGGTGTTGCCGCGGTAGGACACCTTTCGACAATCCAACACTGGCAGGCCTTCGATGAGCTTCTTCGTCCGCTCGCGACCGTGGTGTTCCACCAGACCAATGACTACCTCGTGCCCACGGGAGTACAGATCGTGCCCTTCGCTCAACATGGCGCACGTCTTACCCACGCCCGGGGCGAACCCCAGGTAGACCTTCAGTTTTCCTCGCTTGGCCATTTCTTACAGACCTTTACTTGCCATACCTTGCCCAATCGCAGGATGCTTACTGTCCGTCTGTCAGAGCGGCGTTCAGCTTTACGATGTTGACCAGTCGCCCACCATCCTGCGAGCCCTGTTCCGTAATTGCTTTTTCACTATTTTCCGAGATCAACCGCTCAACCTCTGCCTGTGGCAGGTTGCGCTCCTTGGCCACGCGCGGTGCTTGCAGCTGTGCGTACTTCTCGGAGATATGCGGATCCAGACCGGAACCGGAGGCGGTGACTGCCTCCACCGGTACCTGGGCCGGGTCGATGCCCTCGCGGGCAGCGACATCGGTACGGCGCTGTTCGATTTCAGCCTGGAACTCCTTGCTATACGGCGACACGTTCGATGCCGAAGACGACATCGCGTCGTAGCCATTATCCCCCGCAGCAGACGGGCGCGGGTAGAAAAATCCCGGCTTTGTCACTTCTTGGGCAATGAGCTCCGAGCCCTGGGCCTTGCCTGCGGAGTCATACATCATTGAGCCATCAGCGTTATCGGACCAGATTCGCCCCGCTACCCAGATTGCGGCTGGGTACAGCAAGCCGATAACCACGGTGAGCAGCAAATAGGCCTTGATCGTGGTGGATACCAACCGAAAGTTCTTGTTCATGTCCTTCTCGATTCTTTTCACATGTTGCGAGATGCCAAGTGCTGTGCGCTGGCTGCGCCGTTTGGCGCGAGGCCAAGGCACTTACATCCCGAACACTCCGGAGAGCAGGAGGTCAATAATTTTGATGCCGACAAACGGTGCGATGATGCCACCGACACCGAAGATGAGCAGGTTGCGGCTCAGCAGTGAGGCAGCCGACCCGGCGCGGTACTTCACGCCCTTGAGAGCCAGCGGAATCAAGGCGACAATCACGAGCGCGTTGAAGATCACCGCAGACAGGATGGCGCTTTCCGGTGAGTGCAGGTTCATGATGTTGAGCTTGTCCAGGCCAGGCAGCGCCGTGACGAACATGGCTGGAATGATGGCGAAGTACTTCGCCACGTCATTGGCAATGGAGAAGGTGGTCAGCGCACCGCGGGTAATCAGCAACTGCTTGCCAATTCCCACCACATCAATGAGCTTGGTCGGGTCCGAATCCAGATCCACCATGTTGGCCGCTTCCTTCGCCGCCGAGGTACCGGTATTCATTGCCACACCCACATCTGCCTGCGCCAATGCAGGAGCATCGTTGGTACCGTCACCGGTCATGGCGACCAGGCGTCCCTTCGACTGCTCCTTGCGAATCAGCTCCAGCTTCTGCTCCGGGGTAGCCTCAGCGAGCACATCGTCAACACCGGCTTCCTTCGCAATCGCATGCGCCGTAATCGCATTGTCGCCAGTAATCATGACGGTACGAATGCCCATTTCACGCAGCTGGTCAAAACGCTCACGCATGCCAGGCTTAACGACGTCCTTGAGATAAATGACACCCAGCACACGTCCGGACTCACCGCTGGTTACTTCGTCACCGCCAAATACTTCGGCGACCACCAACGCGGTACCGCCCGCCTCCGAAATGCGCTGGACAATGCCATCGACCTCAGGTGGCACGGTGGCGCCGATGCGCTTCATCAGCTTCACAATCTCCGTTGCAGCACCCTTGACCACCTTGCGGTTCTTCTCGCCGCCGGTAGCCGGGAACTCGATGCCACTCATACGAGTCTGCGCCGTAAAGGGAATGAAGGTTGCATTGGCGTAGACGGACTCGTCGATGCGCTCATTCGATTCGGTTTCCGCGAGCTCGACAATGGATCGGCCCTCCGGGGTTTCGTCGGCAAGAGAGGAGAGCTGGCAGGCGTGCACCAGTTCAGCGTGCGTGGTGTCGCCGACCTCGGAGAACTCCGCGGCCTGGCGGTTACCGAAGGTGATGGTGCCGGTCTTGTCCAGCAGCAGCGTCGCGACGTCGCCGGCGGCCTCAACTGCACGGCCCGACATGGCCAGCACATTGTGCTGCACCAGGCGGTCCATACCGGCGATGCCGATGGCGGACAGCAGTGCGCCGATGGTGGTCGGAATCAGGCAGATCAGCAGTGCGACCAGGACTAATGGGTCCTGCTCGGCGCCGTTGAAGACGGCCATGGGAGCCAGTGCGATGACAACCATGAGGAAGATCAGGGTCAGCACGTGCAGCAGGGAGCCGAGTGCCAGCTCGTTCGGGGTCTTCTTGCGCTGTGCGCCTTCGACCAGGCCAATCATGCGGTCCATGAAGCTCTCACCGGGCATGGTGGTGACCTCAATGGCGATGGCGTCGGAAAGCACGCGCGTACCACCGGTGACCGCGCAGCAATCACCGCCAGCCTCGCGGATGACCGGCGCGGACTCGCCCGTGATGGCGGACTCATCGACGCTGGCGGCACCGACAATCACGTCGCCATCAGCGGGAATGGGCTCGCCTGCGGAGACCACGACAATGTCACCCGGCACCAGATCCGTGGCCGCGACCTTGGTGGTCTGTGCGGCTGGATTCTCCAGCGCTGCGGCGGCATTGGTGACCTTGTTGAGTTTGAAGGCATCGGAGGTGGTGCGCGAGGCGCGCAGCGATTCCGCCTGTGCCTTACCGCGGCCCTCGGCGACGGCTTCGGCCAGCGTTGCAAATAGGACGGTCAACCACAGCCACACCGTGATGGAAATACTGAAGAGCGAGGGGTGCGCAATGGCCAGGACCAGCGTAAATGCGGCACCGACTTCGACCAGGAACATCACCGGGGTGGCGATGAGCTGGCGCGGATTCATCTTGCTCAGCGCCAGTGGCAGAGCCGCTTTCAGTGCGCTGGGTGAAAATGCGGAAGATGCGTTGGAATTCTTGCTCATGACAGGGCCTCCGTCAGCGGGCCAAGGACGAGGGTTGGTAGGAAGGTCAGGGCGCTGACGATGATTGCGATGGCAACGGTCAGGCCGACAAACTGCGGTCGGTGAGTTGGCAGGGTGCCTGCGGTCTCGGCGGCTGGTCGCTGCTTGGCGAAGTCACCGGCCAGACCCAGCACCATGACAATTGGCAGGAAGCGACCAAACAGCATGGCGAAGCCGAGGCTCATGTTGAACCACGGGGTATCGGCACCGAAGCCCGCGAATGCCGAACCATTGTTGTTGGACGCGCTGGTGAAGGCGTAAATCAGGTCGGAGAAACCGTGCGGCCCCTCGGCGGAAACAGAGTCCAGCGTCGACGGCAACATGGTGGAGATACCGACACCTGCCAGCACCAGCACTGGCATGACCAGGATGTAGAGGCAGACCTTGGTGATTTCCGAAACACCAATGCGCTTGCCCAGGTACTCCGGGGTACGGCCGACCATCAGGCCAGCGATGAAGACGGTCAGGATGGCGATGATGAGCATACCGTAGAGGCCAGAGCCCACACCACCAGGGCTAATCTCACCCAGCAGCATGTTCAGCATGAGCATGCCGCCGGCCAGTGGCGAGTAGCTGGAGTGGAAGCTGTCCACCGCGCCTGTCGACGTCATGGTGGTGGTCACCGCAAAGAAAGAACTTGGCAGCACGCCAAAGCGCATTTCCTTGCCCTCCATGCCGCCACCTTGGAAGACCTGCAATGCAGTCTCGCTGGACATAACAACAGCCAGAGAGATGAAGTAGAGCACCGCCATGGTGGAAAGAATTGCCCAGCCCTGGCGCTTGTCACCGATGATGACACCGAATGCCTTGGTCAGCGACACCGGAATCAGCAGGATAAGGAAGATCTCCAGCATGTTGGTCCACGCATTTGGGTTCTCAAACGGATGCGCGGAGTTGGCGTTGAAATAGCCGCCACCGTTGGTGCCCAATTCCTTGATGACCTCCTGCGATGCCACTGCACCGCCCGGGATGGTCTGGCTGCCACCGGTGACCGTTTGAATGGTCTGTGGGGCCGAGAAATTCTGGATGGCACCCTGCGAAATCAGCAGAATTGCACCGATGGCGGCGATTGGCAGCAGCACGCGCAGGACGGTGCGAGTCAGATCTACCCAGAAGTTGCCGATGTTGCCGTCACCGTGGCGGTTGGCCAGACCGCGAACCAGCGCTACCGCCACTGCGATACCGACTGCGGCGGAGACGAAGTTCTGCACTGCCAGGCCAGCCATCTGGGTTAGCACTGTCATGGCTTCCTCACCGGAGTAGGACTGCCAGTTGGTGTTGGTGGTAAACGACACCGCGGTGTTCCATGCCTGGTCCGGAGAGACCGGGCCCTTGCCGTGGTTCAGCGGTAGCCACTGCTGAACTCGCTGCAGCAGGTAGACGAAGATGACGCTGACCGCAGAGAAGCTGAGCACGCTGGCGGTGTACTTTGTCCAGTGCTGGTTGGCCTCTGGACGCACACCGATGGCGCGGTAAAAGCCGCGCTCAATACCCAAGTGCTTGTCAGTGGTGAATACCCGCCCCATGTAGTTGCCGAGCGGGATGTACAGGATGGCCAGTGCGGCCATCACAATGATTACCGGGACGAATCCCATAATGACGTTGCTCACGAGAATCGCTCCGGATCAATCAGGGCGACTAGGACATAGCCCAATGCCGCCAAACCTAAAATGGCGCCGACGATCAATTCCCACGTCATAGTTTCTTCACCGCCTTGGCGCAGCCCTGCAGCAGCAAAAAGGCCGTGACGGTGAGTAGAAGAAGCAAAATGTCTACGAACATGACAGTTACTAAAACACTCATACGTACCGTCGCGGGCACCTATTAACGCTTTTTTAACACCTCCTGAACTGGTGTTATGCGCTGTGAGGTGCTCGAATGCGCCTCTGATTAAGAAAGTGCCAATGCAGGTATGCAGCGAATTAATAGCCACTTCTGGGACCGAGTGGGGAGGGAGAGCTGGGCAGGCGCGCTGGTGTCGCCGACTTATCGATGGTTTTCCGTGACCTGTCGATGACTTCCCTTGTCTTATCGATGGTTTTCCACCACTTATGCGCACGCTGTGGGGTCTACCTGAGCACTTGTCGATGCGTTATTCACTGATGGCCACGCTATAGCGCATCGACAGGTGAATAGCTCATCGACAAGTGGCCGACCGCCCCTGCCCCTCGCCGCCCCTGCCCTCGCCGGCCCCGTCCCCGCCGTCTCCGCCCCAGCCGGACCACGCGCTACCCGAAGGTTTTTGGACACGGAGCATAGGCGCGAAGCATAAAAAAACCGGGCACCACACTTCCTGCGTGATACCCGGTTTTAATGGATTGAGTTAGGCCGAAGCAACCGGCCCGAAGCAACCAACCTAGAAGTGGCTGACTAAGCCTGACTAGTTAGTCCTCCGGTGCGAGCTCGCTTTCAGTAACCCACTTGTGGTTCTTCATGGTCATGCCATCTTCGTCGATATCAACCATGTAGACCGGCTCCTGGGTGGAGTAATCAACAGTGCCCTTGGCACCCTTCATGCCCGCCATATGCTCGGCATTGATGGTGATCTCGGAGCCGTCGGCAAGCGGAGCCTCGCCTGGGTTCTCCAGCTCCTCATGAACGACCCAACGGTGATCCTTCACCGGTTCACTGCCATCGGTCGGGGTGTAGGAAACGGAGTAGGTAGTAGTGTTGAAAACTCCAACAACCTTGCCTTCTGCACCCTTCATGCCCGGCATGTGATCGGCGAGAACCTGCACCTCACTGCCGACCGGGAACTTCGCATTGTCCGCCGGAATCATTCCCTCTGGAGCCGGACCGCCATCGGCCGGATGATGATGGTCTGCCATCGCGTCGTCGCTATCGTCTCCATGATTGCCGTGGTCGCCATGCTCATCGGCATCGTCCATATCATCCATGTCGTCATGGTCCTCAGAGCTGGTGGCCGACACGGAAGAGCTAGTTTCGCTAACAGTGCTGCTTTCCTCAGTATTAGCCGAATCATCGGAGGAGCAACCGGCCAGCACAAGGACGCTGGCGGCACCCGCGGCTACGAGAGCATCTAGTGGTCGAATATTCTTTGCCATGATTGAGCTCCTTTGTTGTTGATGTCAATCAATCTATGCCCTCACCCTAACAACGCTCCTCTAACGCCACCAGGGCTTATCGCCCGCGGCGGACGGAAATCGTCCAACCAGCCTCGCCGGTCTGCTCGAAGTTGGTGACCTCGTGGCCATCCTTCGCAGCCCAGCGCGGAATCGCATCCGTGGCCTGGGTGCAGTCGAATGGAATCACCAGCTCCTCGCCGATCTCAATCTTGCCAATCGCGTCCTTGGCCTCGATCAGCGGGAATGGGCACACCGCGCCGACGGTGTCGAGCTCGTAACGCCCGCCGCCCAGTGGCTTGAGCTTGCCGTCTTCCTGCTTTACGACGCTCCGGTCGAGCAACGCCACCGGCGCGACAGCAAAGGCACCCGCCAGCGGGGAGGCCTCGGTGCCAGCGGCACCGGCACCTTCGCTACCCGGCAGGGACACAGGCGAAGTAGCAGCCGAAGTGACCGGAGCCGTTGCCGATACCGCCGTGTCGTTGGTGGCCGTGTCGTTGGTGGTGGAAGGGGTGCTCGGGACGTCGTTAAGCGAAGGTGCGGACGGCTTCAGCCAAAGCTTTGCGGCGATAGCGACACCTGCGGCGATGGACGCCAGCGCAAGCCAACCCTGGTAGCTGAACAGCGAGGTCTGAACCATGCCGTTGCCGACGGTGCAGCCGCCGGCCCAGGCAGCGCCGACGCCCATGCAGATGCCGCCGACGACCGAGCGTGCGCCCTGGGTTGCGTCCGGGACGCGGAGGCGGAACTCGCCAGAGGCCTTAGCCGCGATGAAAGAGCCGACGAGGATGCCGAGGACGAGGAGGACGCCCCAGTCGAAACGCTCGGTGTCACCAGTGACAACATAGTTGGCAAGGTTGGAGGACGGGGTCGTGATGCCGAGGCCGTCGTTGCGGCCGGTGGCAGCGGACAGCGGCCATGCGATAACGCCAAGTACACCGACGATGGCGGCGGTGGCGTACACATGCCAGGCCTTTTCAGCCAGGATGTGTGCCAGGCCGGTCTTGCGCGGCGCCAGAGTCACCGGACGCGGTCCGGAGAATTCTTCGCGCAGGTAACGGACGGCGAGGTAAGCCGTCAGTGCGCTGAGAGCGATGACCAGTGGCCAGATGCTAATGCCGAGCGAGGCATGGATACTGGTCAGTCCGACTGTGCGGTCCTTCAGGGCATCCTGCAGGCCGCCCAGGAAGCCAGTCTTCATGGCAGCAGCGGACAGAGTATAAAAGACCAGTGCAATCCAGGAGCCGATCAGGCCCTCACCGGAGCGGTACCAGGTGCCCGAGGCGCAGCCACCGGCCAGGACGATACCCAGTCCGAAGATAACGCCACCGACGATAACGGCCAGTGGTGCCAATTCCTTGTATTCGGGAGTAATCACGCCGGCGCTGGTCAGGGCGGCCAGGCCGATGGCGTGGACGGAAATAACAATCAGCAGGGCGACGAAGCCGCGCCAGCTGCGCTGAGTGAAGATATCGCGCAAGAAGCCGGTGACGCAGAAGCGTCCTCGCTGCATAACAAAGCCGAGCACGGCGCCCAGCGCTAGTCCTGAGATGAGCATGAGAGTGTTTCTCCTAAATATATGAGCCAGTCCGCCATCAAAGCCATAATGAACAGACCTGTCTATTAGTGGATTAGAAGCTACTCTACACAGCGAAAAAAGTCCAACTTAATGGCATTTCCACAGGGCAGGACACTCACCAATAGACAGACCGAACCGTATAGCTGCTGGCGATAAGCACAAGTTGTGGCAAGCTAAAACACTATGAGCGCACAGAATTCAGCCCTGGCTGGGCACCAGCGACTCCTTGCAATGCGCTCGATACTCGACCTTCCTTTTACCCATGCTTTCGCCCTTGATCCCCAGGCGGTCATCGATATTTCCGGCGTGGCCCGCCTCAGCGAGCTCAATGCCAAAAATGCCGTAATAATCGACAGCTTGCGTTCACTCGCCCACACCAACACGCAGGACTTTTACGCCATCGATGACGCGGCAGAAGCTTTGGGTACCGCCTTGCGAATGGCGATTTCCTCCCGGCAGCTACTCTGGTTCAGCTCACTACCCCACAGTGATGTCGACAAGGTGCAAAACATCCTCGGCGGCGACATCGTTCATGTGGTGGGCCCGGAACTGGCCGTCGATAAGCTCGATGGAAGCACCCTCGAGCTTCCCGATCACCTGAAGCAGCGCGGAGAACCACTGGTGCCCATCGCTATCTCGCCAAGCGAGCTGGTGCAGGCCTGGGCACACGGCAGCCTCGAGCAGCAAAAACTGCTCGCTTACCTGCTGGAGGGCACGAATACGCTGGTCATGCAGCAAAAGGACCTGCATGCGCTGCGCAAAGTCGGGACCAAACTCATCGAGCGCAACCCCGTCTGGCGACTGCTCTACAACCCGAAGGTGCTCGCCTATCTGGCGGTGATGGTCTACTCTTCGCTCCGCGCGCTACCTGTGGTTTTCGTCCCCGGATTCCACGGCAATGTCTGGGTTCTGTGGAGCATCGACATCATTACCGCTATCCCCTACACCTGGGGAATTGTCGAGATGATTACTGGCCGCTCATTCGGCCGAAGAATGCTGGGGCTCCTGATCACCCTAGTGACTTTCGTCTCGCCCTATGTCTACTTCTGGGCCAACGGACGCGATTATCCGATGTGGGTCACCATCTTTGTCATCGCGTTAATTGTCGCAGCCTGCGCCGTCGAATACGTCCGCTGGCTGCGCGACCGCGCCATCTCCGCAATCCTGCGCCAACCACCCACCATCTGCCGCTAGCGACCGCTGAGCGAGCGCCGCACGCCCCCGACAATCAGCCAGGCACCGGCGGCGACATTGACAGCCACAAGCTCGTGGATAGACGTCTTGCTTAACGACGCTGCCATCGTCTCACTTGCGATGAGCATGCCGGTCGAGAGAATCCAGATGAACGTTGCGGCAATGTTGGCAATCCGGCCGCGTTCCACGCGGAATGGATGCGTGTAGTGCAGCGGCACCAACGTCATTGCGCTGAAGATGAAAATGGCAGCGATGCACACCGCCATGGGCGCGTTCCATACCCACAGCAAGACCGCCACGATGTTCCACGCGGCAGGGAAACCAACGAAGTAGTAGTCGCCGGACTTGGCGGCTTCGTTGGCATAGCAGAACATCGACGACACCAGGACCAGAATCATCAGGGCGATCGCCAACGGACGTGGCCCCAGCGGCAGATACATGACCATAAAAGCGGCGGGTATGGCTGTCCAGGTGAGATAGTCGACGATGTTGTCCACCACTGCGCCGTTAAACCACGGGACGACTTCCTTGATGCGATGTTTACGCGCCATATTGCCGTCGACACCATCGACGACAAGGGCAATGCCCAACCAGAGCCACATCCAGTGCGGGCGACCCTCCAGCAGTGCGACCACAGCCAGCGTCGCCCACACCAAACCTGTCAGTGTGAAGGCATGCACCGCCCAAGCGATGACATGCTGACGCCGGGTGAAGGTCTGGGTTTGCGAGCTTTCCAGATGAGAGGACATCATCATGCCTTCAGCATCGGCAGTTGAAGCAGAAATGGGCATGGCTAGGATCCTTCATCGGCGAATTGGTCGGAGAGTACGGTCAAAAGAAAAACGTACAACCGCGAATACCAATCACGGCTGTACGCCACTCGAATAATTCTGCAGCAGAGTATAATGACTACTCACTGTTTTCCCGTATCTACGGGGAGATTCCTTCTAACAATGGACAATCACAAACGCGGAATGCAATAAACAGCCACCTTGCTACCGGCGGAATAGGCACCATGGTCACATTGGAGATAACAGGATCTGGAACAACTCACCAGCGGTCGTAGAATCACCAATACGTAAAAGTACGACACTAGGAAACCAACGGTTTAAATCCTTAGCTGATGAAATTCAAAATGAGATTGGTCCAGACATGAATCGATACGCCTCGAACTTGTCGATAGTCTTCGCGTCTTATGGATCAGCTCAGATACTGCAGCTCGCGATGAGGCTGCGTACTTTGGCTCCTGTGTGCTTTTAGATACGTTAACCCGAGATGCGTTCTCTTCATTATTTGCCGCGCCTCCGGATGTACCTACTAGGATTCTATCCAAGTACACACTGTGCTTTTATCCGCTGTGCTCCAAAAAGTCTTCGTCTGATTACAGCTCGATAATCACCAAAGAATCTTGGTCCAGTACATTGTTAACCGGCCTTTGTTTATTCAATTTATCCCGCGTTCGATGCTGCCTCACTAGTAGTGAGCCATTGAGCTACAGCGATATCGTGCGGAGGATCGAGTAGAGCAAAGTGATCAATACCAAGTCGATCAAAAGTTGCTGACGGACAGATTTTTGACCATGCTCCGCTCGGCGCCACGCGCTCTATCTGCGCATGTGCGGTTTCTCCTCTGTCTGCGACTGCCCCGTCATAAGCAATATCTTCCCCAGTCGCGCCTACAAGGATTCGCGTTTGGGGCAGTTGCCCAGCAATCTCATCTACGTCGCAGGATCTGAGAATAGAAGCATTGAGACGATAAATCTCCCATGCGTTACGCAGAGCTTGGGTTCCTTCATTCATCGTGGCCATTCCTGTAGCTACTGCGGCATTGAGAAGTTCGTCCCAGGCAATGTCGTCTTCGCGAACTTCGGCTACCTCACCAGTGGCTACGGGGCCACGAAGAAATCGCGCACCGTCACCAGGTATAGCCAATCCTACCTGAGCAAATACGAGGAATGCCGTCCTTTCCGGAGTGGCATGTCCACTGGGGTCTGGCGGATCGATAAGGTGAGCCGAACAGCAGGTGAACCCACGGGAAGCGAGCTCGACTGCTACTGCACGCGCATAGACTCCGCCGAGGGAGAACCCAGAGAGACGCAAGTCTGCATCAATTGGAATTTCTGCAGCAATCGCGTCAGACATAGCGGAGACCGCCGTGGCGAATCCGCCTTCGAGATCCTCCCGCGCATTCTCACATGCACTGACCTGGTGAGAATCCGGCAGCAAACGAGACAAACGTAAATACCGGGTAACGGCACCCGACATCGGAGGCAGAAACACCCAGTGCACTTCCTTAACAGAATGGTCACCTGTGCTGTCGCTCTGTGCTGTCCCGCGCAGCCGCACGAGCCCTTGACCTGACGACAAATGTCCTGCATGCACCCCAGCACGAGCCCGGTGAGAAGCATCGATGAGATCTCTCACATTCCCACCGACGATGACCGGTAAGGGCACATCTACATCTAGCTCGCCGAGAAGAGCCCCACGCACCGAAACAGCGGTTAGTGAATCCGCTCCAGTCTCAGCAAAGCTACGAAGATCTTCCGGATCACCTACATACCGCCTCCAAATCTCCGAAATTGCGAAGTCGAGATCCAAACCGGCGCGGGCGGAGTCCCTATCTGCGCTACGAGCAAGACATCGTAATAGACTCGCAGTCGCTTCTGGATTGCGCTTACCTCGCGCCGTCAGCGGAATCTCGCTGGCCATACCTAGTAGCCGAGGCACCGCATACCAGGGAAGTTCGGTCTTGCAACGACGACTGACCGCACGTTTGATCATATCCTCGCCGCTGCTGACTTCTTCAACTGCAGAATCTTGGCTGTTCCAAGACTCGGAGCTGCGTACGGTGTCAGGGACAATAAGGCACCCCAACGCACCATCGACGCGTACAACATGGGCTGCGCTCACCCCATCCACAGAGGTAACAATCCCTTCCACCGTGGCCGGGTCGACACGGTACCCGGATACCTTCAGCATTCGGTCACGACGCCCTTCGATAACCCACCTTCCGTCTGCAAGTACTTGAGCGGCATCTCCAGTGGCATAGGTATCTCCGTTATGCGATTCGAAGCCACCTACACGCTTCTCTAAGTACCCAAGCCCTACTTGCACTCCACCAATGATGAGCTCGCCATCTCGCAGGGAATAGGTAACACCAGGAAGTGGAGTACCAACGGTAATGGGTTCATCCGGCGCAAGATTGCCATACGAAGTCACAACTGTGCATTCGGTCGGCCCGTAACCATTGAGCAGCCGTGCTTCCGGCAGTGCTGCGGCCCAACCACGGATGGCGACGGGGTCAGGGGCTTCACCACCGGCCATCACAAGGCGCACAGAAGACTGATGAAATGCTGATGCTGCAGAAGTGTCGGCATCCATAGCAGTACCGACAGCATTGAAGACACCAGTGGGGAGGCTAAGTACGGTGATTCCACGGGCACAAACTTCGGCAGCAAGAGCAAATGGATCTGTTGCGATAAGTCCTGGAGAAGCTGGTATGACTGGGCACCCAGCATGTAGAGAAGTGCCCACCTGCTCCATGGCCAGGTCAAAGGCCGGATTGGACAGCAGCAATCGACGATCTTCGGAGGTCAATTCGTATAAATCGCAAGTCGATTGGACAAAAGATTTGAATGCACGCCGTCCGATAACAACGCCTTTCGGTGTCCCGGTTGAGCCGGACGTGTAGGCGATATATGCCGGGATGTCGTTGTTACTTGCTGATGCAAACTGCGATGTCAGTCCGAATCTCCGAGGTTGGGAATCTGGAGACGCTAAGTCCAACATTGGACAGGGCTGAAAGGATTCGCCTTGCTCTGACTGTGAAATCGTCCATGCGAGAACAGCTGCTGGAAAAAGTTCGCTGAGCAGAACTGGCTGCAGCATTTCAGGTAGGTGAGGATCAAGTATGGCAGGGACGAGGCCACGTGCCCACAGTTCGGCTAGGGTCGCCGCATGCGCCTGAGGAACGAGATCACGTATTGCAACCACACTCCCGGGGGGAAGGGCCGAGTTATCCAGCAGAGTGGAAAGGGCGTTACGGCATGCCTCTTGCATATTTGAATCGTCCCCGTTGCTCGCTACTGAACGGTCATCCAAAGCGATATCTGATGCATACATTGTTCTCCTTATAGTATCTAGATAGATTCCGTCGTCGCCGCTGAGAGCTCTAGACGGTTATGATTTCGCTTTCTACTACCCAGCAGCGTTATTGCGATGAGAGCAATGACGACGACGAATCCGAGTACAGCTTTAGTGCCCGCTGCAACTGCAAGCGCTGACCCTGCTGCCGCAGCAATTTGCTGACCAAGCATTAAACTGGACGAAACCTTTTTTGCACAGCCGGGATTCGAAATTGTGCCAATATACAGCCCTGGAATCATTACAGCGAATCCGAATACAATGCCGAGGGCGAGTAAAGCTGCCAGAATGACTGGGACTGATGAAGATGGAATGGCAACTGCTACACATGCAATGATGACTAGTCCGCATACCGCCACGCCCCTTATAAGGGGAATCAAAGAAAGGTTGATGCGGAGACCCGAAACTATGATTGATGTCACAATCATTCCTGCGGCAAGAAAACTCGGCGGTAAGGCAGACGTTGACAGTGCAGCCCCGGAGGCTACCAAAACGGAACTGGCCGCAACGAGTGACGCGAAGACACCAGCGAACATTGCAGGAGTCAGCACAAAATACTGCCACTGCCCTTTCGCCTGTTCAGAATCTGACGTAGCGGAGGCCACTGACTGTCTGACTCCACCTTCCCCTTGATGTGAAGTTACTGCAAAGAGACCCACACCTAAGAGAAGAATCACCGGAGCAATAAGCCACATCATACGCACGTGTGAGGAAAACAGTGGTAGGTGCGCGTATAGCGGAACTACGAGAGATGCAATACCCCCTGCGAATGGCCACAGTGCAACGATACGGTGGAATGTGCTGGGATCAGATGTAGATTTCGCCAGCGGAAGAAATCCACCAAGAATGATGCCTGCACACATTCCGAAAAGCAGTCTGCAAACTCCCATACCCCAGACTGATTCGGCGCTAACGGTACCCCAGGAAAAAAGTAAAACAAGAGGCATAATCATATTCAAGCCTCGGACAGTCAAGATCCGAGAATAGAATGTGACGACAAGCCCGAGTGCCAGTCCTAAGAGGTAGATAGGAGTTCCCAGTAGTCCTGTTAGCCCCATGGTCTCGAGGACGGAGCCGACCAGTGGCGAAACTCCGTTATCAGTGGACAACGCAATGATGATGAGTACGGCCCCGAGCTGGTGCCCAATAGCTCTCGAGAAGAGCGGTACCCGCGCCTTGAAGCCCCTAACCATCGATAAGATGATTGGTGCCAGGAACCACGTGAGCTAGGTGAGGGACAATGGAGTCCACATTTACTGTCTTCATAATCCACCTACGCGAGAGCTCATCGGGAGCCTTTAGTTCGCCTACATCCTTCGCATGAATGCAGTGATTATTAAAAGTAATTAACATGTCGCCGACAGGTAAGAAGATTGGCAGTTTCAAGTCATGAAGCATGTTGGAAACTTCAGCAACCGCAGCCTCTGCCTCAGGGTCGATACCAGTGGTGCGCCCTTCAAAGAACCGCAGATTTTGGAGTCTGTCCAAAATCGGGTGAAGTGAGGCCTCACCAAGCTCTTTATCACCGACAACGCTTAAATCGTCAAAGGGGGTGTGGAATCGTGGCTGGCGCAGCAGCTCCCTAAGAGTTGGACTGCACCTTTCAATCAAATCAGCATTCCTCACGAACGAGGTATAAACCTCATTTCGCGAATCATTCCGCATACTGATCATGTGCACAGCATCGGGGCGAACATAGTGATTCGCTAAATCCTTATGGAATCCAATTGCCCCGCGAGCCTTCTGTGATTGCGTCGAAAACATCCCTCGTTTAGGGTGAATATCTTGATGAACATCTCCATCATTAACATTGCGGTAGCCGATTGAAGGTGTTCCACAGAGCTCCGCGAGTGCTGTCAACATACATTCAGCCACCCACGTGCGTTTTTGCACGTACTTCTGCCCAATCGGGTCATCGTTGCCTAATTCGGGAATTTCAGAGTCAATAGGTGCCCCGGCAATCCAGACAACAGGCTGACGATCTCTGTCGCGTCCTTGAAGAATACTGCAAAACTCTGCAAATCTTCTGAAAACATTTTCGGAGGACACACACTGTCTCACTGCATGTACATGTGCTTCGTACTGCCGATACGGCGATTGCCAGATTTTTTCAAATAGCGAACGAATTTCATCGCGCTCCTCTTCCGTGAACCGAAACTCAGCTTCCACAGACCATGGCATTGAATACTCCTTGAAAATCGACTGCAAGGCCAATATAGAAACGGTACCGAAACCCTTGTCACGGATTTGTGCTTTTTGCGATTTTCCAACTCTAGAAATTCTGTCTTAATCGTGAAACGATTACCATCATCGGCAGTGTGTACTCAACACAGACCTTCGAGGCCCTCGCGCAGACCCCGTTCCTTGATGCTGTCCATATCATCTAATCTGCAGATAGGCTATAATTTCCTTAGTGGCCATATGACCATATGTCTATCCAGCTCTTTGGCCAGACAGACACTTATTCTTCCCATAGACGGGGCGCACTCGTCATTGCATATACCGGCCTCAATACTCCTGCGCTAGGAATGCTTACAGTTCAACTTCTCGGGGCGGAGCACAGCTAATTTCTTGAATGATTTCACCGATAATTCGAGGAGACTTCTGTCGATAATGACTGGGGAACCCGGGAGCGAAATCAGTGCCGAGTTGTCTGATGATCCTTGCCGGGGCAATACATCGCTATGAAATGGGTATCGCAGGCGACTTCGATCTGTGGGACTTTGGAGAATGATTCCTTCGTGTTCATCCCATATTGGATGACCAAAAGTGTTTATACGTGCACTTTGCGGCACGAAGCAAAACGGCACAGATGAAAGATGTCACATAGCACTCATGGAGGCGCCATAGGAGCGACAGTGCTGGCTGGCTAGAAATGAAGCAAATATATCTTTCATAACGACAGGTCTTCACCTACGTTACGTCCACTACATGAAGGTTTCTGAGACTCAAGCCATTTTGGCCGCATACCTTTTACCTGCAACATGGTTTAATCACGTCGGCGCACGCGCCAAAAAAGGAATCAACACCACGACAATGACGTTTCTGACGAAGGAATACATAGCCGAATCCGCCGAGGTGTGTACATCCTTTCTCGTGTCGTGGAAGATTCGCTCACGGAACTCCGGGCGACGTGGCTTTTCGACAGACTCAGGGGGGCCTTAGCGAGGAGCACTTTCAGGAAAAACAAACCAATCGTTATCTCTCATTCTCGGCCGTGAGCCTCTTCATGTTGGGAGTTATCACTCCATCGACGCATATTTTTACTTCTTCAAAGTGGAAACAATCATCGGCGGCTGATATTTCCCATCACACCACTAACCTGCCGGACGTCGATTGGGAAACTATCCATGGTCTTCCGGTGACGACCGTGGCACGGCCAATCCGCGATCTGGCGAGAGACAACCTTGATGAAGATCACCTCCACCATGTGAGCGCGGACAGAATTCATAACCAACGCCTCCGCCCTTCAGAGACTGCCAAGGTGATTGATTCCTATGCCTACTAATATGGCAGTGACTCAGGTGATGGCATAGTGACAGAATCGCTGCGACATTTTCCGAAAAATGGAAACATGACGGCGCAACAGAAGCCGAACTCTACAGCATGAAGATTATCTATGATGATTGGGGCAATGCTATGGGAAGCGCTGCATTGTCAGCGCTGACTCAGCAGATGCCAGGAAAATGGTTGTCAAATAGCAAATTACTACTGCCCAGATTACAGCGTTGATGCAAAGTGCGATGAAATCAGTTCCACCACATGAGGAACAAACCTAAGACTAGCGTTGACCCAGTTTATGAATCGCCTGGTCGGGAGGACAGCGTGTCATGAGCTCCGCGTCGCCAGTCGCTAGTATTACCCGCAAGCGGATCCAACTCCTGGCGAAGCTTCGTAATGGAGCGCGACGCCAATCGGTGATGGTAGAGATGTTCAGCACCAATTTGTATTCGACATGTTCCTAACCCGAATGCTTGCTCATGCAAACTGTGATCGGGTTCTGAAAGGTGACACGAGTCCTCTTCTGCGTATTGGCTCTGGCCAACGCAGCCGTGATATTGGCCTAGATCGCCGGGAGCAAGCCCTCCGGCAGAAGCCGCAGGCGCTTGTCAAGGAGCCCGGATCAACGGATTCCGGTTTTTAGCTTCAATTTGAAAGAACCTGCCAGAGATAACCGGAATCCGATGGTTCGGGCTCGAGAGGCGTTCAATGTAATTCTCAGAATCGGAACACAGCAGGTCATTCTCTTCGGCGTGGATATCTGTACCCCACAACGCCTCGATGCACTAATCGACCTAGTGAAAAGCAATCCGGTCATTGATTATGAAGCGCTCCCAGCCGACACCTTCCAGCTGCGATTGCGTTGAAAATGCGACCTAGCGACGATCCTCGAACCAACCGGTAACAGCCGGTGCTGTGTTCTCGTAGACCAGCTTGGCTTCGGTGTACTCCTCCAGGCCGGTCGGACCCAGCTCGCGGCCAATACCGGACTGACCAAAGCCGCCCCACTCGGCCTGTGGCAGGTAGGGGCCAAAGTCGTTGATCCAGACGGTGCCGTGGCGCAGCCCGCGGGAAACGCGCTCAGAAACCTCGCGGTTGGATGTCCACACCGCACCGGCCAGGCCGTATTCGGTGTCGTTGCCAATCTCGATGGCCTCATCAACCGTGGTGAAGGTCTCCACCGTCACCACCGGGCCAAAGGCTTCGTCGTGAACGCAGTCCATCTCGCGAGTGACCTGGTCAATCACGGTTGGGAGGTAGAAGTAGCCGTCGGCAAGCGAGGCGGAACCGTCAGCGGTGGCGCCGGTGGCAATCTCGCCGCCCACGCGCACGCGAGCGCCCTGCTCACGAGCCCGATCGACGTATGCCGCGACCTTATCCAGGTGCTGCTTGGAAATCAGCGCACCGGTCTCGGCCTTCTCATCGAGTGGACCGCCGAGCTGGATGTGCCCGGCGCGCTCGACCAGATCGCCGACAAACTTCTCAGCGATGGACTCCTCCACCACCAGACGAGCACCCGCCGAGCAGACCTGACCGGAGTGCAGGAACGCAGCATTGAGGGCATTGTCCAAAGCGGCTTCGTAGTCAGCGTCGGCGAAGATGATGTTCGGGTTCTTGCCGCCGAGCTCAAGCGCAACCTTCTTCACGGACTTGGCTGCTTCACCAGCAATAATCTTGCCAGTGACAAGACCGCCAGTGAAGGAGACCATGTCCACCTTCGGATGCGAGGACAACGGTGCGCCCGCTTCGGCGCCAGCGCCGGTAATGAGGTTGGCAACGCCTGCCGGAACGCCCAGGTCATCGATAACGTGCATGAGCAGGATAGCCGTGTGCGGAGTCAGCTCCGCCGGCTTCAACACAAAGGTATTGCCCGTGGCCAGGCACGGTGCGACCTTCCATGCGGTCTGCAGCAGCGGGTAGTTCCACGGCGTAATCAGACCACAGACACCGACGGGTTCACGCACAATGCGCGCAACGACGGTCGGGTCATCAGCATCCACGAGACGACCAGCATCATTGCCCGCCAGCTTTCCGAAGTACTCGAAGCAGGCGATGATGTCATCCATATCGGCTGCTGCCTCAGGCAGGCGCTTGCCGGTATCCATGGCCTCCGCCCAGGCAAATTCGTCCTTGCGCTCCTTGATGGCAGCTCCAATATCGAGTACCAACTTGCTGCGCTCAGCTGTGCTCCAGGATGCCCAGGAACCTTCTCCGGTACGTCGGAAAGCAGCGTCGGCGGCGGCGATGGCTCGCTCGGTGTCGGCGGCATCGGCTTCCGCGACCTCTGCGATGAAAGAACCGTCGGCTGGGCACTCGATGGTGCGAGTGGTGCCAGCGGCCGCAGCGGACCAGGTGCCGTTGATAAACAGCGTGGCCGCGCTTTCGTGCGATTTGGCGGTCTCGGGTGCGAGGGCCTTATCGGTAGTGGAAGGCTTAAAGGTCATTTAGGAATCCTCCTTGGCGTAGTCATCAGACCATTCGCGGACGGGGTCGGCATTATCGGACAGATCTGAGGTGCCCGGGAGATCAGACTGCATGTGCAGGAACTCCAGGTGCCGTTCGTAGAGGTCGAGGACGTCGGAAATCAGCTGCTCTTGGGTGTAGCCATAAATGTCGTAGCCGAGCGAGCCGGTAAGCGTGAAGACCTCGAGACGGTAGTAGTAAATATCGGCATCACTGTCCAGGTGTACCAGGCCGGCAAAGGACGGCGTCAAGTGTTCAACCGGATAGACCTGGTAGCGGAAGCTCATCTCCTCGCCGAAGCCGACCTGCAGGTCAATCTGGTCGATGCCGACTTCTTCAACTGGTTCTCGGTGCAGCGCCACCTCACCGCCACGTTCCTTGATGGCTCCCGCGACCTGCTCGAGCGCGGGCTGCACCACTCGGTCGAGATAGCGCGTGACCGGCTTCTTGCCCGGGAAGGACATGGAGCGGGCAAGGCGCTTCTGCCAATCCCCCTGCTGGCCGTCCACAGCGCGGCCCGACATCGCCCCGTGGAGGGCTCGACGTGTCGAATCCTGTTGCAACAGCTCCAGTCGCAGCGACTTGAACAGGCCATACATCACCAGATAGATGACAAAGGCAAACGGCAGACCCATCACAATTGTTGCCGACTGCAGTGTCGGAATACCGCCGACATAGAGCATCGAGATGGTCAGCACACCGACCACGACAGCCCAGAAAATCCGGGTCCACTTCTTGCCGTCCTGCTGTGTGTCAGTGATCTTCGACGTGAAGTTACTCATCACCAGTGCCGCCGAGTCCGCCGAGGTGATGTAGAGCAACAGGCCAATCAGAGATGCGACTGCAGCCACCATCATCGGCGCCGGGTACTGCTCCAGCAGCAGGTAGAAGGCACGCTCCGGGTAATCCAGTGCCGTCTGGCCAAACTCCGAATCGCCATTGATAACCAGGTCCAGCGCCGAGTTACCGAACACCGACACCCACATCAGGACGAAGAGGAATGGAATGGTCAGCGTGCCGACGACAAACTGGCGCAGGCTACGGCCACGGGAAATACGGGCCAGGAACAAACCGACGAATGGAGCCCAGGCCACCCACCAAGCCCAGAAGAACAGAGTCCAGGCGTTCAGCCATTCCTGTGCGCCCGAGAAGGCGTAGGTATCCATAGTCATGGACGGGAACTTGGAGACGTACTCGCCGACGTTCATCACCAGGGCGTCAAACAGGAACGCCGTGCGACCAGTGACCAGGATGTAGAGCATCAGGCAAATGGCCAGGCCAACGTTGAGTTCCGAGAGACGACGAATTCCCTTGTCAACGCCCGAGACGGCAGATGCGATGGCCACTGATACAGCCACCACGATTAGCGCAATCTGCCAGGACGTACTCTCCTCCACCCCGAACAGCACGCGCAGGCCGTAATTCAGCTGGACGACGCCGATACCCAGCGAAGTTGCGACACCGAAAACGGTACCGAGCATCGCTGCGATTTCGACCGCTTCACCAGCGGGGCCGTGGATGCGCTTGCCAATGATTGGGTAGAGCGCCGAGCGAATGGTCAGTGGCATGTTCAAGCGGTAAGCGAAGTAGCCGAATGCCATGCCCATCAGTGCGTAGAGCGCCCAACCGGTCACGCCGTAGTGGAAGAGCGTAAAGACGACTGCCTGACGCGCGGCTTCGATGGTCTCCGCATCTCCGGTCGGCGGGCCATAGTACTGTGCCACCGGCTCTGCTACCGAGAAGAAGAGCAAGTCAATGCCGATACCTGCGGCAAAGAGCATAGAGGCCCAAGAAAACAGGCCGAACTGAGGTTTGGCGTGATCGGGACCGAGCTTAATCTGCCCCGTTCGCGAGATGGCGATGTAGAGCATGAAGAGCACTGCCACCGTCGCGGTCACGATATAGAACCAACCGAAGTTCTTCGATACCCAGGCGACAATGCCAGCTAGGGTGTCCGCTGCATTGTCCGGGGCAAAAATAGCCCACAGGGCAATGGCGAGAATACCAACGCCTGAAATAATAAATACAGGCCAGTTGACCTCAGGCTCAGAGGTCGCACTCGCTTGCGCTTGTTGTGGAGGGACCGACTGCGATCGCTGCATTTCTTGCGACGATCCAGATTTTTCCTCCGTTACCTTCTCAGTTGGCGGAGTATCAGACATAGGAAAATCCTTCAGATTCGGGAACTAATCCAGCATACCTAGTTTGAATAATCCCTCAAGTCTTAGAATCGATTCAGAAGAATTCCTTAACCCCAATATCAACACCATTACCTGCATCTTTACCTAGTTTTCACGGCGTTGAAAATCATTCCAACTGGAATTGAATGTCAATTGTATGCCATTCTATATCTGTGAAGGGGATTTGAGATACGCCTCCGGCCACTTATTTCAATATCGATATATAGGGCACGCCTTTAAATATCACTTGAGGCTTATCGCAGTCCTTGAAAACCATTCCGATACACATCGGTACACAACCTACGGAGGTACACCAGAACATGGGAGCTTTCCCGGCTGTCTTCAACTTCGGTAAAAAGAATGGCAACACCACAGTCGAACACCGCGACGTCGTCATCGTTGGCGCGGGCTCTGCCGGCTCTGTGCTGGCTAACCGGCTGTCCGCAGACCACACTCAGCAGGTGCTCGTACTCGAAGCCGGCCGCATGGACTCCCTCTGGGATCTCTACATTCACATGCCTTCGGCGTTCTCCTTCCCAATCGGCAACAAGTACTACGACTGGAAGTACGAATCCGAGCCGGAACCGGAGATGAACGGTCGTCGCATCTACCACGCCCGCGGCAAGGTCGTCGGCGGTTCCTCCTCCATCAACGGCCAGATCTACCAGCGCGGCAACCCGATGGACTACGACAAGTGGGGCGACACCAAGGGGCTGGAAAACTGGGGTTGGAACCATGTCCTGCCGTACTTCAAGCGCATGGAAAATGCGCTGGGCTCCGACAAGGACGACCCGCGCCGTGGCCACGACGGCCCGCTGCGTATGAAGCGCGGACCGGCCGATTCTCCGCTGTTCAAGGCTTTCTTTAAGTCTGTACAGCAGGCCGGCTACAACTACACCCCGGACGTCAATGGCTACCGCCAGGAGGGCTTCGGCCCCTTCGACGCGAACATCGACAAGGGCCGTCGTCTCTCCGCAGCTCGCGCATACCTGCACCCAGCCCTGCAGCGCCCGAATCTGGAGCTCCGCACCCGCGCGGAAGCCACCCGCATCCTCTTCGAGGGCACCAAGGCCGTCGGCGTGGAGTACACCTGGAAGGGTCACACGCGCCAGGTGCGAGCAGACAAGGTTATCCTCTGCGGTGGCGCTTTCAACTCTCCCCAGCTGCTCGAGGTCTCCGGCATTGGCGATGAGAAAATCTTGAATGCCGCCGGAGTGAACGTCGTCAAGCACCTGCCTGGCGTCGGCGAGAACCTGCAGGACCACCTGGAGGTCTACATTCAGTACAACGCCACCCAGCCGGTGTCTTCACAGCCGTACCTGGAGAAGTGGCGTTGGCCGTTCATTGGCCTGTGGTGGATGCTCACCCACAAGGGCCCGGTGGCGACGTCGCACTTCGAGGGCGGCGGTTTCGCCCGCTCCAACGACAACGAGCCCTACCCGAACCTGATGTTCCACTTCCTGCCGCTGGCCATGCGTTACGACGGCACAAAGATCGATAGCCCGCACGGTTTCCAGTTCCACGTTGGTCCGATGTACTCGGACGCCCGTGGCCATGTTCACATCACCTCCTCGGACATCAAGGTCAAGCCGTCGATTCTGTTCAACTACCTGTCCACTGATCAGGACCGTCGTGAATGGGTCGAGGCTGTCAAGGTCTCCCGTAAGCTGCTGGACACTCCAGCAATGAAGGAGTACACCGACGGCGAGATTTCTCCGGGCGCAGACGTGCAGACCGACGAGGAAATCCTCGAGTGGGTCCGCAGGGATGCCGAGACCGCACTGCACCCATCCTGCACCTGCAAGATGGGTCCGGCCTCCGACGAGATGGCCGTGGTCGATCCGGAAACCATGCAGGTCCACGGCACCGAGGGCCTCTACGTGGTTGACGCTTCGGTCATGCCGGGCATCACCAACGGCAATATCTACGCACCGACCATGATGATTGCCGAAAAGGCCGCTGACCTCATCGCCGGCAAGACCCCGCTGGCACCGCAGGACATTCCGTTCTACCGCGCCGGCCAGGGCATGCCGCTAGATCCGCCGGAGAACAATAAGTAGTTCTTGAATTCTTGAGGCGGCAGCGGAGCGTCTATTGCGCAACGCCGTTCGTCGGCACCGGCCGGATTCTCCCACACGGGGGAATCCGGCCTTAGTGTTACTCTCGCCCTATGAGCAGCACAACCTCGCAATCACCCGAAAACCTACGACGCTCATCAATCATCTTGGCACCGATGGCTGGAGGACCATCCACGCCAGAACTGGTCGCAGCAGTTTCTAATGCTGGCGGGGTTGGTACCCTTGCCGCTGGATATCTCACTGTCGAAAAGCTCACCGAACAGGCACGGCAGACGTGCGCGCTGCTTGACGACGGCAAAGGTTTCGGCATCAACCTCTTCTGCCCCAACACGGCTGGCGCCCGTGGCGGAACCTCCGAGGGTGAGCTCGCTCAGTGGACCGCTTTTCGTAATCGTCTGGCGCCGGTTGCTGCCCACTTCGAGGCCGATTTGCCCGACACTCCAACCTGGTCAGATGACTATTTCCCGGCAAAAGTCGAGGCAATTCTGGCCGATAATTTTCTGCCCAATCCGAATGCGCTGGAGTTCGTCTCCTTCACCTTTGGCTATCCAGATAAAGAGGTCATTGCTCGGGTAAAGGAATCTGGCCGCAAAGTGATTTTGAATGCGACCTCAATTGAAGGCGTGCGGGCGGCGGCTGCAGCTGGCGCTGATCGCATTGTTCTGCAGGGATTAGCTGCGGGTGGGCACCGCGCATTCGTGAAGGGCAAGGATTCGTCCGATAGCATTGGGGCCTCTGTAGAAGAGCTCGCCCAAGCAGTCACCGAGGCGAGTGCAGTTACCGATGTTCCCATCATCGCCGCTGGTGGGGTGGGTAACCGAGAGGACGTCGTCAAGCTTGTGGGAGCTGGCGCGACGGCTGTGCAAGTTGGCACGCGGTTCCTCACCACCGCGGAGGCGGGTACGAAGGAGACCCACCGACGGGCATTGCGTGAGCTCACGGAGCGCGGTACCGTTTTGACTCACGCCTTTTCCGGTAAGCCCGCGCGTGCAATTGAGAACACGTTTACCCGGGAGCTTTCTGCGGTCGCTCCGGAGCTTTACCCACAACTGCACTACTTGACCACGCCGATTCGCGGCGCAGCGAATAAGACCGGCGATCCTGAATATCTCAACTTATGGGCCGGTATTGCTTTTTCTCAGTGCGAGGATCAATATGCGGGCGATGTCGTTGCGGAGCTTTCCGGCTCAGCCGAGTAATACGAAGCCACCGAAGCTACAAACAACACAATGACCAGCCACGGGCATACATCGTGGCTGGTCATTGGGCTTTATCTGTGACGACGTCTTTTATGACGACGGTGCAGTTGGAGTGTTAAGCGTCTAGCAGCCAGTCGTTCGGGCTGAACAGCTCGAAGTGGACGTTGCTGCGATCGACCCCGCGATCCGCAAGTTGCTTGCGTACTGCCTGTAGGAAGCCGTTTCCTCCGCAGAGGTAGTACTGCGCCCCTTCTGGCAGGTCAACATCGGTCAAATCCATCAAATCCGGCTCGTACCACACCTGCTGGCGGGCATTGGCTAGCGCGGCGACAGCATTGTCACGCTCTGCGCGCAGGGCATCTGCGGCTTCTGCGCGGTCCGCGTGGAGGACGACGACATCACGCTTGGAGTCGGCTGCCACCAGGGCATCCAGCATGCCAATCATGGGTGTGGCGCCAATACCTGCGGAAATAAGTACCACCGGGTCGTCGGATTTCATATCCAGCACCAGGTCGCCTGCAGGCAGAGAAATTTCGATGGCATCGCCCGGCTGCACCTTTTCCCACAGCTGTGTGGAAACTTCGCCAGCCGGCAGGTCCTCGGAGGCATCGACACGACGAACCGCGAAGGTCAGAACACCTTCCTTGCCGCCGACCAGAGAGTATTGACGTAGCTGGCGGGCGCCGTCCGGCATGGTCTGACGCACAGAGATGTACTGTCCCGGGAGGTAGGAAACGGGGGATTCGTAGTCAAGCTTGACGGAGAACACTGCGACATCATCACCGCGCTCTTCACGAGAAACGACATGAGCGGCGCGGAAGACATCACCTGCTTCGACACCGAGGTCGTCATAGAGCCCCTTCTCGAAGTTGATGAGAACACGCTGCATCTCCAGGTAGACAGCATCCCACGCGTCGCGGACAGCTCCCTGAAAGACCTCTGGGGTGAGGATTTCCTCGATGGCATCGAAGAGGTGCTTGTGTACGATTGGGTACTGCTCCGGCTTGATGCCAACGGAGATGTGCTTGTGGCCGATGCGGGAAAGCAGTTCTTCCGGGGCGGGAGCATCTGGGTCGACCAGGGTAGCTGCGAAGGTAGCGACGGATGCCGCCAGCGCCTTCTGCTGAGCACCCTGCTTCTGGTTGCCGCGGTTGAAGGTATCGGCAATGAGCTCGGGGTGAGCAGCGAACATCCGGTTATAGAAATTCGGCGTGATTTTCTCGATGTTGGCACCGACGACGGGCAGGGTTTGGGTGATGACTTCAGCCTGCTCTGGGGTCAGGCCGTTCTTGTTGACATTCAGGTTTGGCATGACTTCACAATAACACTATATTGCGCATTCTGTTTGCGTATTATTGCCCAATGGTGTCCCCAACTACTCTATGCGGTTGAGTTTTACCCGCCTTGAACTGCACAAATGGCAATGTCGAAAACTTCACCAGAAAACTTCGACAGCACCATTTTTAGTTTTTTTAACCCGCGGTCAGGCCTTCAGCTCTGCACCTAAACCGGGCGAATACTGAGCATCGAACCCTTAGGCACGCTATCCCCCTCGGGAGTATCACCATCCGCACCATCAACCGGCTTGACGGGAATGAGATCCGCAATCAACACCGGATCGAGTGCAGCGAAGAACGCCTCCTGTGCAGCCGCTAACTTGCCACGCAACAGGCACGTCGGCAGCAATGGGCAGTCAGTGCCGACGCAATCGACGACCTCGTTGTTTTCCAGAGTGCGCAGCAGCTTGCCGACGGATTTATCCGTAGCCGAATCCCGCAGATAAATGCCACCATTGCGCCCCTTGACCGCGTCCAAGAAGCCGAGCTCCACAAGTCGCGAGACAACCTTGGAAACATGCGCGCGAGACGCATTGAGAGACTCCGCCACCTCGGCAGCGGTGTATTTGCGCCCCGGCTCCCCCATCGCCATCAAAGTGATGACACGAAGGCTCAAATCAGAGAAAAGCGTTAGTTGCATTGCGTGCCACCCTTCATCGTTGTACTGCACAAACCACCCCCTTGCCAGCCACTTCGGGCAACAAGGGGGTGGTTCTAGGTTCTAGCTTTCAGCAAGGCTAGTTAGCAAGATTTTAGTCCTGCAGGCTCTTCTCAATACGAGCCTTAAGAGCCTCGAACTCGTCCCAGACTTCCTGCGGAACGCGGTCACCGAGGAACTTCAGCCACTCCTCGTTGTCCGGCAGGTCACCCTGCCACTTAGCAGCCGGTGCCTTCAGGGATTCCTTGACATCGGCGAAGTCGATGTCCAGACCAGTCAGATCAAGGTCCTCTGCCTTAGCGGTGTGACCGACAACGGTCTCCTTGGCGCCAACACGGCCCTCAATGCGGTCGATGATCCACTTGAGAACACGGGAGTTGTCGCCGAAGCCCGGCCACAGGAAGCGGCCGTCTTCGCCGCGGCGGAACCAGTTGACCAGGAAGACCTCTGGCATCTTGTCGCCGCCCTTGACACCCATGTCAATCCAGTGCTGCAGGTAGTCACCGACGTTGTAGCCAATGAACGGCAGCATTGCCATCGGGTCGTGGCGTAGAGAGCCGACCTTGGCCTCAGCGGAAGCAGCGGTCTGGCCGGAAGCCAGGGTTGCACCGATGAAGGTTGCGTGGTTCCAGGACAGAGCCTGGGTCACCAGCGGCACAGTGTCCGGACGACGGCCACCGAACAGGATGGCGTCAATCGGGACACCCTGCGGGTCGTCATACTCCGGTGCAGCGACCGGGCACTGCGCAATCGGAGTGCAGTAACGGGAGTTCGGGTGCGAAGACAGCTCGTCGGAATCCGGAGTCCAGTCATTGCCCTTCCAGTCAATGAGGTGCTCTGGCTTGCCTTCCATGCCTTCCCACCAGACGTCGCCATCGTCGGTCAGTGCGACGTTGGTGAACAGGGTGTTACCGGCATCCATGGTCTTCATGGCGTTCGGGTTGGAGGAGTAGTTGGTGCCCGGTGCAACACCGAAGAAGCCGTTCTCCGGGTTGACAGCGTACAGGCGGCCGTCCTCACCGAACTTCAGCCATGCGATGTCGTCGCCGACGACCTCGGCCTTCCAGCCCTCGATGGTCGGAGTCAGCATGGCCAGGTTGGTCTTACCACATGCAGACGGGAATGCAGCGGCGATGTGGTAGGCCTTGCCCTCCGGGTTGGTGAGCTTCAGGATGAGCATGTGCTCAGCCATCCAGCCCTCTTCCTTGGCCATGACCGAAGCGATACGCAGTGCGTAGCACTTCTTGGCCAGGATGGCGTTTCCGCCGTAGCCGGAACCGTAAGACCAAATCTCCTTGGTCTCCGGGAACTGGGTGATGTACTTCTCATCGTTGCACGGCCATGCAACGTCCTCCTGGCCTTCCTCCAGCGGAGCGCCAACGGAGTGCAGAGCGTGGACAAAGTCTCCGTCCGGACCAATCTTGTCCAGGGCATCCTGACCCATGCGGGTCATGATTCGCATGGAGAGAACCACGTACTCCGAGTCGGTCAGCTGAACACCCAGCTTCGGCTCCGGGTCGGTGATCGGACCCATGCAGAACGGAACGACGAACATGGTGCGGCCCTTCATGGAACCGCGGTAGTGCTCGGTCATTTCCTTCTTCAGCTCGACCGGATCCGCCCAGTTGTTGGTCGGGCCAGCATCCTCTTCCTTTTCAGAAGCGATGAACGTGCGGGACTCCACACGAGCAACGTCCTTCGGGTTAGAGCGGGCAAGGAAAGAGTTCGGGCGCTTCTCCTCATTCAGCTTGATAAGAGTTCCCTTATCAACCAGGTCCTGGGTAAGGCGGTTCCACTCTTCTTCCGAGCCATCAGCAAAGACAACCTTGTCTGGCTGGGTCAGTTCTACGACCTCAGCAATCCAGCGCAGCAGTTCGGCGTTCTCGGTCGGGGCCTGGCCCTCGAGACCAGGAATAGAAGGTGCGGACATCAGTTCTCCTGACTCATTGATTCGCGTCTTGATTTAAGGCTACCGGGGGATACCGAAAGTTGCCGGGCCCCACATCGACAATCGGCTCGTTCCCGCATTTGCAAGCCGTTACATCACAGCTTTACAACAAATAATTTTCCTCGCCCCCATTCTTGCGACCTGTTAATTTACGGCCATAACCAGCAAATAAGGCCAGCCTCACCACATAAATTTACAACCATTAACCCTTTGGATGCAGTTACCCCCATTTGTAAGCAACCGAGACACGGGTACCCCCACGCGCAGCGGTTCCAAAGTCGTTAGTCCCAGCTGCCCCGCGCAGACTGCTCCCATGAGTACGCATCCCACTTCCCCGCTGCTGATGCCGATTCCACTGCCGCTCCGCCCATTACGTCAGCAGCCCTCACATCATCACTGCTCCAAGACTCCCAGGTGCCGTCAAAACGGACCGTCGTAACGTGATCCACCGTGCCGTCACCGTCCAAATCCGAATAGATTGACAACCCGGAATCGTCGGCAAGCGTAATTGACCCCTCGTCGTCGCCGAGGTCGTAGAGCTGCCCATCGACCTCCACGACCAGACCGGTGCCACCAACGTCCGCCGACTGCCCATCAATCGGCGTCGCCGTCTCCAAACCACACGGCATAGCGGACGTACGCGCCTCCACGCCGCCATCGGACGCGGGTTGATCGGAAAAATACTGCAGTAAAGAAAACTCATCCATCGTGATATCTCCCTATTTCTCCTGGCTGTCACAGCTATCGGGCAGGCGTTCCGGTGTACTCCGCCAGCTGCTCTATTCGCCATCCCTGACCCCGCGCACCAATGGCTTCGCGCACCGTCATCTCCACGGACTGTGTCCATCTTCGCCGCAGGTGGGCAAGGTAATTTGCCCGCCACTGCGCAGTGCGTTGGCGTGCGTTACGACGAATCGTCGCGCCCACCGCCACCACCGCAACGCCGAGGCCTATTGCAAGTGCGACCAGCTGCGCCACAAGCGTCGGCACCCCAACCCACATCAGCAACCCGTGGACGATCCGCGCTGCGCCGACCGCCACGCCAAGCGATGCCACCGCCACCAGCGCGTCCATGGCATAACTGGGACGAGCTGGGCTTTCTGGAGCGGGCACTGAGATCTCCACACGAAGACCCAATTCGCCACAACACCGCTGCTGCAGCCGCGTCGCTGCGACCTCGGCACGGCCCTGAAGTTCCGCTTGGTCACCTGCGGGGCCGTCAGCCACTTCCTGGAGCGCATCCCGCACTGCACTCTCAGCTGCCAACTGCATCTTCCGCTGCAATCGCGCCGCCGCCCCGGCTCCGCGCGATCGCTCCTGCGCCAGCTGAGCTCGCACATTTCGAGCCCGGCGCGCACTCAGTGTTTCCCCCGAGTTTCTGGGCGGGCCTTCTGCCAGCAGAGCCAGGGTTCTGGCCATCCTCTCGTCCAGTGCACCCATCGGGATTGTGCCGTCGATTTCCTGACGCCAGGCCTCCGCATACTCACCATTGCCAATCAGACCAACTGCAACGCGGCCGGTGGCCTGGCTAATTGCTGCAACCGTGCTGACGCACTCCCGCGTGGGCTGCACCTCGCTGTCTGCAACATAGAGGACGACGGCGCTGCGTTTATCCACAAACTCCAGACGACGTGACGGCGTCGCAATGTCAACAATCTGAGAGAAGTCCGCGCGGTCCGCTGCGTCCCCAGCTTTGGTGACAAGAAGCGGTGGCTGCTCCGAAACCTCGGCCGAGACCGGGCGTGGTTCAACTACGTCCGGTGCTGCCATAGCAACTCCTCCAGGCTCTCTCTAGCCGCGGGAAAGGCTGCCGCAATCTCAGTCAACTGCACTACGAGTAGCCCGTCATCATTGCGTGATTCGCCTTCCGCACCGCGGCGTTCAGCAATCTTCCGCAACGCGGAGCTGAACAAAAAGGTGTGTTCAGCTGCATCGTTTGTGGTGATGTCGCAATACTCGTCGGCAAGCGAATGGCGAATCGGTTGTTGCTCGATGACCAGCGCGACGGGTACGGACAGCTTGTCGGCCTGCTCCGCGTGACATTGCGAAAATGCCTCGCGCACAGCGGTTTCGCGCACGCCCCTGCGCAATCGCGCGCAGATTATCGGTGGCCGTTTCTCGCGCTCAAGCGCCTTGGCGACGCACACCTCCGCGCCGCTCGTGTTGGCGATGCCCGAGTGCGCAGCCTGCCGTGATGACAGCCAGTCCACCACAGCGGCGCGCAACGACGACGATGTAGATCCTGTTGACGACTGTGTTGTTTCCGTGACATCAGTTGCGGAAATAAGATCCATCCGACCTAGTCCCCTCCCATAAATCCCCTGCTTGGTTTAGTTAAAACCTGCGTAACCCCCATACGGCCCGTGGGCCAGATTCCGCGCCCTGAAACGCTGCGCTAGGCAGCCCCCAAGCACCGCTTCAACCAACGAATAAGCGCGGCTTCGCGTTCAGCCTACAGCGGACCGCGGATTCGGCAAGTCGACAAAACAACTTGCTCCACCGTGCCGCCAATTCAGGACGACGTGGCATCGCCTACCGGCGTGAAACCGCCAGGACAACAACAAAAATCCTAGGGGCAATGATTGGATAGTTGGCCGATGTCGTGGACAATAGGGAACGTGACTACTTCTGATTTTTCTGAAAATATCGAACAGCCTGCGGTTTCGCGGGAATCTGAACCATTGCCGACACAGGGCGACAAGCAGACGGAACAATCGCATGAGCGCCAGCCGAAGAAGGGCGAATTGCCTGCAGGTCGTCCGGAAAAGACCCAATTCGACGATGGTCTTGACTACCCGCGCATCGGCAATCTGTCCTTCCGCCGAGGCACTTTGACTCCCAACCAGGAAAAGATCTGGGAAGATAACTGGGACACTTACGGCAAGGTCCTCTCCGACGAGGTCATTGACGTGGAGGAATGGTTCGGCCGCAAGGGACCGACCATCGTCGAGATTGGCTGCGGCACCGGCACGTCCACCGTGGCTATGGCTCCGCAAGAACCGGACCACAACATCATCGCCGTTGAGCTCTACCGCCCTGGCCTGGCGAAACTGCTCTCCGCCACCGTGCGCAATGAGGTGTCGAACATCCGCATGGTTCGCGGCGACGGCGTTGAGGTCCTGCAGCGCATGATCGAGCCGGAGTCGCTGGCCGGCGTGCGCCTGTTCTTCCCGGACCCGTGGCCGAAGGCACGCCACCACAAGCGCCGCATTGTGCAGTCCGGCACGTTGCGCCTGATTTCTTCGCGTCTGAAGCCCGGCGGCATTTTCCACGCCGCCACCGACCATGCGGACTACGCAGAGTGGATCGAGGAACTCCGCGAGGTTGAGCCGACGCTCGAGCCCATCGCCTGGCCCCGGCCGGAATCCCCCATGCTTCTCGACCGACCGACGACCAAGTTCGAAGCCCGCGGCCTGAACCTCGACCACGACATCCACGAGTTCATCTGGCGCAAGAAAGAGGCATAGGAACATGAGCACTACCCAGAACACCTCTGCCAGCTACAACACCACCGAGACGCACCCCACCGCACTGCTCGTGTGGGACGCCCCGAACTTGGACATGGGGCTCGGCGCTATCCTTGGATCCCGCCCGACCGCCGCACACCGCCCGCGCTTCGACGCCGTGGGCAAATGGCTTATCGACGAAGCCGAGCGCGTATCCCACAAAATCGGTTCCGATGTCCTCCCCGAGGCCACGGTATTCACCAACGTCAACCCCGGTTCTGCGGAGATTGTCCGCCCCTGGGTCGAGGCTCTGCGCAATGTCGGTTTCGCGGTGTTCGCAAAGCCGAAGATCGAAGAGGACACCGACGTTGACCCGGACATGATTGCGCACATCCAAAGGCGTTACGACGAAGGCGTGTTGCGCAGTGTCGTCGTTGCGTCCGCCGATGGCCAGAATTTCCAGGAGCTGCTGGAAAAGCTCGCATCCGAGGGGATTCGGGTAACCGTCATCGGTTTTCACGAGCACGCTTCCTGGGCACTGGCCTCCGATGCGATTCGCTTTGTTGATCTGGAGGAAATCAAGGGCGTCTTCCGCGAGCCGCTACCGCGTATCGATCTCGACCGCCTGCCAGATGGCGGTGCGTGGCTGCAGCCGTTCCGTCCGCTCACTTCGTTGCTCAAGGAGCGCGACGGCAAGAACGACGACTAGGGAGACCACCGCGGCGCCGAACAGGAAGACGAACAGGCTTCTTATTTATGTCACGACTTAAAAATGTCCTCAAAACCGACAATTCGAGCTGGCTACGATCGATAATTCTCGTAGCCCTCGTGATTGCCGGTATCGTCCTGACGGTAAGAAACTGGGACAGTGTCGTCCAAGGGCTGCAAATCCTTGCGGATGTTGACGCTAAATGGCTGCTCATCTCCATTTTTTCCGTGGCTTTTTCGCTCTACGCGATGGCGGAAGTGATGCGTCTGCTGTTGCGAGCTGGAGGCGTAAAAGCAGCCACTCGCCGTAGCACCAATGCGTTAACCCTCGCATCCAACGCGTGGGCGGTCACCGTTCCCGGTGGTGCTGCATTTTCCACGGCGCTGCAGATTAAGCGCATGATGCAGTGGGGCGCATCCGCGGTCCTTGTCAGCTGGTTCGTGCTTTTTTCGGGTGCGTTGTCGTTTTTAGGTCTGGCATTTCTGGGGCTTGGCAGCCTCTTCTTCGTAGGACAGGGCGGCACGACCGCAGTGCTCATCGCTATGGCAATTGTGGTGTTACTAGCCACCATTTTGCTGTGGCGGATTTCGCAGAACCCAGCTTTCCTCAACAAGGCGGGTGCATGGTGTCTACGTGTCTTTAACAAAATTCGAAAGAAGCCCGCGGACACCGATGTCGACCGACTTGAAGAGTCCATCAAACAGCTGACCAGCGTGAAGTTGCCCGTGCAAACTTTAGCTCTTTCCTTCACCTGGTCCTTTACCAACTGGGTCGCGGAAATTGTCTGTCTCTACGCTGCCATTCGGGCCGTTGGTGTCGATGACATCTCCGCTACGAAGGTGCTGCTGGCCTTCGTAACCGGCAAGCTCGCGGGTTTCATCCAGGCCACACCGGGCGGCATCGGCACTGTCGAGGCCGCTTTGACTGCGGCTCTCATCGCAGGCGGCACCACCGGCGCCGAGGCTTTTGCAGCGGTGCTGGTCTACCGCATCGTTTCCTTCGTCCTGGTGGCAATTGTGGGCTGGATTATCTACGCCCTCGGCTTCGACCACAAGGATCAGCCCGGGCATCAGCCAGTCGCTGACCGCTAATGGCGTCCTCCCCGCTGGTCGCTGGTCACCCACCGATCTGAGGGGTCGCTAGACTAAGAAGCATGAACACACGCGTATCGACGTTCTTGATTGACATCCTCGCCATCTTTATTTTCGCCGTGTTAGCGCGCCTGGCTCACAACACTCCCGAGGATCCTTTTACCTTCATCAATATCCTCGATACCTGGTGGCCGTTCGCATTCGGTGTCCTCCTGGGCACCGCGCTGATTAAGAATGAGCCGAACCCGCGTGCAGTGAGTGCAGGCGCAATTGTATGGCTCGGTACTGTAGTCGTCGGCCTAGCTGTGTGGGCCACCCGCAATTCGGCAGTCCCGCACTGGTCCTTCATTCTGGTCGCCTCAGTCATGAGCGCCTTGCTGCTGCTGGGTTGGCGAGCAGCGTCGAATGCGGTTGCTCGTAAGTCTCTGGACTAACCCTTCGGACCCGTTCCTAACCCTTCGGTTTAGTTCACTGACTAAATCTGGTTTTTAATTTTTGCGCTACGCCTCGATAATTGAAGAATGGACAAATCTTCTGACGAGGCTCTCGGCAATCAACCAACTGCTGAGACCCAACGAAATCATAACCCCGCAGGGTCCAGCGAAGAACGCACGTTCATGGGCCAACCGTGGGGTCTCGCCAACCTCTTCGGCATCGAAATGTGGGAGCGCTTCAGCTTCTACGGCATGCAGGCCATCCTGGCTTTCTACATGTACTACGAGACCACTCAGGGCGGTCTCGGCCTGGACAAGGGTGCTGCTACCTCCATCGTCGGTGCTTACGGCGGTCTTGTCTACATGGCCGCACTCGTTGCTTCTCTGGTTGCCGACCGTATCCTTGGCTCGGAGCGGACACTGTTCTACTCCGCCGTCCTGGTCATGATTGGCCACATCTCCTTGGCATTCATCCCCGGCGTGACTGGCCTGGCCATTGGCCTTGTCTCCATCGCAATCGGCTCCGGCGGCGTGAAGACCAACGCACAGGTCGTGCTGGGTCAGCTCTACGCCAAGGACGACCCGCGTCGTGACGCCGGCTTCTCCATCTTCTACATGGGCGTCAATGTCGGTGCCCTGTTCGGCCCACTGCTCACCGGCTGGATCTGGGGAATGAAGGGCTTCCACTGGGGCTTCGGCCTGGCCGCTATCGGTATGGCTGCCGGTCTGGTTCAGTACATCCTGATGCGCAAGTCCACCATCGCCGAGGCCGGCCATGATATTCCGAACCCGCTGCCAAAGAAGCAGTACCCGGTATGGATTGGCATCGCAGTAGTTATCACTGTTGTCTCGGTTACACTGGTGTCCACCGGAATTGTTCCGGTCACTACTCTTTCCACTGTGGTCACAGTGATTGCACTGATTGCCGCTGTGGTTCTGTGGTGGCAGATGTACTCCTCGCCACTTACGACGAAATCGGAGAAGACTCGCCTGGTCGGCTTCATCCCGATGTTCGTCTCAGGCGTGCTGTTCTTCGGTATCTTCCAGCAGCAGTTCACGGTGCTGGCCATCTACTCGGACATCCGCCTCGACCGCGAGATTTTCGGTTGGGAAATGTCCCCGGCCTGGATTAACTCGATCAACCCGATCTTCATCATCGCCTTCTCGATGGTCTTTGCAGCCGCCTGGTCCAAGCTTGGTGACCGCCAGTGGTCCACCCCAGTGAAGTTCGGCGTCGCCAACATCATCATCGGTATCTCGCTGTTCTTCTTCATTCCATTCTCCGGTGGCGGTGAGAACTCCACTCCGCTGTATGCGATTATCTGGATTCTCTTCCTGTTCACCATGGGTGAGCTCATGCTGAGCCCGGTCGGCAACGCCCTCGCTACCAAGGTCGCTCCGGCGGCCTTCCCATCGCGCATGATGGCCGTCTGGCTGATGGCAGTCGCTATGGGTACTTCGCTGGCAGGCACCCTGGCCGGCTTCTACAACTACGAAGATGCCGCTGCTGAGAACACCTTCTTCATCACCCTGGGTATCGCCTCGATTGTCTTGGGTCTGGTTCTGCTCGCACTGCGCAAGTGGATTGTCAAGGAGTTCGTCGACGTCCGGTAGAGCTGTAGGGCTGGGGCTGTAAAGCTGGGCTGGAAGGCTGTAGAGCTGGGGCAGTATGGCTGGCTCCGTAGGGCCGGAGCCGTAAGGCCGGCCCTCGCTCTGGCACAGCCCACGCCCCCTCCCCTCCTCCCCACTTCACGACACCTATGTCACCTCATGCCGCCTCCACAGATGGCACGAGGTGACATAGGTGTCGTGAAGTGTTTTGGGTGGCCCTGAACATGCTTCGCCACAAACTTGCCACCAGCACAATCGCCATCCACAGATTTCCCCCGCCTCCCCACCGGCTAAAATTGAGGCCATGTTTGCCATCATTACCGTCACCGGCGAGGATCACACCGGCATCATCGCCGCCGTCACCACTGCTCTGGCGGAGCAGGACGTCAACATCGTCGATGTTTCCCAGACCCTCATGGATAAATGGTTCACCATGATTCTGCGGGTGGAGTTCAACGAGAAGACCACCCCTATCAGCACGCTGCAGGGTTACATGGATTCCGTCGGCAAGCGGGAGGGGCTTGTCATTCGAATCCAATCCGAGGCGCTGTTCAACGCCGTCAACGAGATTTAAAGGGCGCGACCAGGATGGATTTCAACTTCGCGCAATCTAAGTTCCTCGACACAATTGACATGATCGAGAAGTACCGTCTGGATATCCGGACGGTCACCATGGGGATTTCCCTGCTCGAGTGCTCTCGCTCTGAAATGGACGCCACCGCACAGGCGGTGTACGACCGCGTAACCAGGCAGGCCGCTCGCCTCGTGGAGGTCTGCGAGGGCATCGAGGCGGAGCTGGGCATTCCGATTGTCAATAAGCGCATCTCCGTCACACCAGTTTCCCTCATCACGGCCGGTTGCGAAGGCGATCCCACCGTGGTGGCCAAGGCGCTCGACCGCGCCGCCCGCGATTCTGGCGTGAACTTCCTCGGCGGCTACTCGGCGCTCGTCGAAAAGGGTGCCACGACCAGCGAGAAGCGGCTCATCGACTCCATTCCCCACGCTCTGAGCGAGACCGAATTGGTGTGCAGCTCGGTCAACGTAGCGTCGTCACGCGCGGGCATCAACATGGATGCAGTGCGTCGCATGGGTGAGGTGGTGAAGGAAGCCGCGGCGCAAACCGCTGACCGCAGCTCGATTGCCTGCGCCAAGCTGGTGGTTTTCGCCAATGCGGTGGGCGACAATCCGTTCATGGCCGGCGCGTTCCACGGCGTCGGGGAGCCCGATTGTGTCGTGTCCGTCGGCGTTTCGGGTCCGGGTGTGGTCGATCGCGCGCTCGGCGATCTGGAGGGCGCCAGCTTCAACGAAGTCGCCGAGGAGATCAAGAAGGCGGCGTTCAAGATCACACGTACGGGTCAGCTGGTCGGCACGATGGCGTCGGAGCGCCTGGGCGTGCCTTTTGGCATCGTGGATCTCTCGCTCGCGCCGACCGCTGAGATGGGTGACTCCGTCGCTCACATCCTTGAGCACATGGGGTTGGAGCAGGTCGGCACGCATGGCACCACTGCCGCGCTGGCGCTGCTTAACGACGCCGTCAAGAAAGGCGGCCTGATGGCTTGTTCCCGCGTCGGTGGACTGTCCGGCTCCTTCATCCCGGTCTCTGAGGACAAGGGCATGATTGATGCTGTCCGGGCGGGATCGATCAGCATGGACAAGCTGGAGGCGATGACCTCTATTTGCTCGGTGGGCTTCGACATGATTGCGATTCCGGGGGACACACCTGCGACCACGATTTCCGGCATGATTGCCGACGAGGCGGCCATCGGTGTGATGAACCACAAGACCACCGCCGCCCGCCTCATTCCAGTGCCGGGCACTAAGCCTGGCGATGAGGTGAACTTCGGTGGCTTGCTCGGCTACGCGCCGGTCATTGATGTCAATGCCAAGGGCAATGCCGAGTTCATTGCCCGCGGCGGCTACATCCCCGCGCCGGTGCACGGCTTCAGGAACTAGCGGCTGGGCCGGCTGCTATGACTGCAGCCGGCGCCCATTTGCGTCATACGCGTAGGAACCGCTACCGACGAGAATCAAAATGAACTCGATAAATGCCCAAATGCTGACGCCAATGATTAGGAAGAATCCGACCAGAAGGATAGCCGTAATCCAGCCGAATACCGTCAGTGCTAGCTGAATAGCACCACGCGAGTTGTGCCCCAGGTAGAAATTGTGAACGCCGAGGGTGCCCAGGAAGAAGGCAAGCAGAGCCGCTGCAATCTTGGACTTATCCGAGACAGGAGCACCGGCGCTCCCATAAGCCCGGTGCGGGTTCGGGCCGCCGAAGCCAGCGGAATACGCCGGCGCCTGCTGGTTTGGGTAACCACTCTGATACGGGTTCGAGTACCCGTTGTGGAAATTGTGCTGGCTCGGGTCCTGATAGCCCTGCCCCATGTTCGGCTGCTGCGGTGGGTACGGATCCGAGTACGGCATACCGGAGCTATAAGCACCCGAGCTGTTAGCGAGCTTTCCCTTGGATCTCGGCATACCGTCTTCGTCGAAATCTCCATATGGGTTTGTCGGATTCGTCATTGCACCCTACCTTTTCGACTAGATTTCCCTACCGCGCAAAGCCCGGCAGTTCGTTGAAGTGGTAAAAGAACTAATGCTCTCAGAACTTTGACTCCAGTTTTGTCCTCAAAAGGGAATGTATTAGTTCTTGCACAAATCCTAACAGCAATCGGCCATTGCGCGGTTGTAACTTTTCTAGTCACCGACTGACACGCCGGCAGCGATTTTTGCCACTGCGCTAATCCGCACCGCTGCAAGGCCATAACTGAAAGGCACTAAGCCAATATGAAAACAGTAAGAGGGCCAATGCAGCCCCAGGAGCTCATTGAGCCTCTTACCAATCGGAAACGCCCCGCGGGAATTCCCAGTTACTAGCTCAGTACTCGCCCCTCAGAGTCGTACTTGTACGAACCGCTGCCAGCAATGAGCATGATGAACTCGACAAATGCCCAGAAACCAACCGCTGCAGAAACCATCACAAAAATGATGGAAAGTGGCGCCAGAATGATGGTGGCTACACAAATCAACGCTGCGAAGGAACTACCGCTCCAGATGAAGAGCTGCGCCAGACCACGACCAGTCCTGCCCAAGTAGAAATTGTGCACTCCTAGGAAGCCCAGGAAAAAGGCCAACAAGATAGCTGCTACCTTGGACTTTGGCGACTCGGTCCGCGCCGGGGCGCCACCATTCACGATGTTGATGGTGGAGTTGTAGCCGGTCGACATTCCAGGCTGGCCGTAGGGCTGCGGCTGCTGGAATCCCTGCTGGAATCCCTGCGGCTGCTGGTAGGCTGGCTGATTCCCCTGCGGGGCACCGTAAGGCTGTGGCGCTGAAGGGGTATCCCAGGGGTTGTTGCCTGGGATAGGCATGCCGTCTTTGTCAAAGTTGCCGTAAGAATTGGTCATCGATTTTATGCCTTCCCGCTTCGAGATGCGTTGGAATCTAATTAGAGCCTGGAGATATTTCATACTCTATACCAAAACAAACCATTACACACCATTCCTACCCAAGACCAGCTGTGATAACAGTATTTACCGCGCCAGCGATTGTTCAATCAGTTCGCGAGTCCAGCCCTCAGTCCAGGCCAGCGGAGTCGTCCCCGGAATTGCGACATCATTGGTGGCGTAGGTTGCGTGCGCACCCGCACCGGCAATCATCTCCTGCGCTCGTGCAATCGCATCGGCCACGCCCGGAGGCACATCACAGAAGGAGTCCGATGGCACGCAGACATTCTGGACCTTGTCATTAAGAGGCCCAAAGCCGTCTCGCGGACCGCGCATCGTTGCGCCCGGCACCACAGCCTGCACAATGCCGCCAAGCGGCTGCAATGACAGCTCGACGCCCACACCAGCCAGCGGAACGCCTTGGTTCACGCCCTGATTGGGGTCACGCCGCGGGTCCCCCAACAGAGCCACGCCCGCAATGCGCTCGGCCGGAACGACACCGCGGCCATTGCCGATGTCAGAGGCCAAATCACCTGCAATAGCGGCCCCCTGGGAGAAGCCCATCAGGACGAAGTCCGTCAGCGGACACTGCCCGTGCAAGTCAGCCATTTCCTTAGCGGTGACATCGCGCCCGACTGCCTGCGAATCATCGTAGGTGAGTTGGTCGGGCAGCTGATGCGTCTTAATCTGTGCCGGGTACGGCGTAGTCCAGACCTTGACATCGCCCTCCGAGTAGGACTCCGAAATCGAGCTCGTCAGGCCAAGCAGCAGCGAATGCGGGTTCGCGGTCGGGGCCATCGGATCATCGTCAGCACGCGATTCCGCGGTCCCGGGCACCGCGATAACTTCTACCGCCGGGCACCACTCGGGTTGTTCGGCCAGAACCCCACCATCGTCGCCGGGGGTCGGTGGGGTTTGACCACCTTGGTCGTCGTTAAGCCATTGCACAACGCCGAACCCAATCGCGGCCACCAGCACGATAACCGCCAGAATTGTCAGCACTTTACGCATGAGTGCTAGCAATACGCTTTTTCAGCGGAGCTTGCAATGATCTTCGCCACTTCCTCGGCGCTGTCCTGTGAGCGATCCTGTGCGACCAGCTGGCCGGCAATCGCCAGCGCGATGACCTGACGCTCCTCCTCCGGCGCGTCCGCGCATGCCGCGCGACCTGTGCCGATGAGCTGATCCTCCACCCCATCAACATCGATTCCCGCTTTTTCCAGCGCTCCGAGGTATGAATCGTCCGCCTCGCTGAGCTTCATTTGTCCATCGGGCGCTTCGTCCACGCGCTTGGCTTGGGGATCTGTAATCTCCGGCGCAGACTTTTCGCTCGACTTCGGAGCAGAAGTCTTCGTGCTTGACGACGTCGTGGAGGTCTTCGTAGTCGTCGACGAGGTGACCTCCGAAGACTCCACTGTGGAACTGCCACAGGCGGCCACTCCGAAGGTCAGCAGCGCAACAGCTGTGGTTGTAGCCAGTGTCCGGAAGGACTTGTTCATGGACATTTGTCTATCCCTTACTCAGTGCCCTGCTTTGGTTGGCTTACTTGTCATCACCGTTCTCGGCGGCTGGGGCCGGTGCTTCTGGCTTATTGCGCTCTTCGACAATCTTGCCGTTGAGCTGACGGATCCAGCCACCCTCGAACTGCTGCTCAAGACCTCCGGCCTTGACTGGCTGCAGTGGGCCGACCGGGTAACCGAACGGGCCATTTTCGTAGCCAGTGCTGCCCCAGTGGTCAGTGATGTCGTTGGAGCGCACCGGCTGGGCACCAGTTTCCGGAGTCCAGTAAATGGCGCCGTGTTCGAAGCGCTGGAAAGCGCCGCGGGCGAGCTTGACCTCGTCGCCGTCGACAGGCAGACCCAAATCAGATTCAGCGCCACCGAGCTCCTTGTAGACACGACCGATTTCACCACGCACGATGCGAGGTTCTTCGCCGCCAATCTTGACGATGGTGCCACCCTGGAAGTCCTGAGCGACACCTCCCGGAATGTCGCGGTGGTTGGCGACTGGGTAGCCCAGCGGACCGGTCTCGAAGCCGGACTTGCCCCAGACGTTCATAATGTCGCCGAGGATTTCGTGGGCACCGCCTTCTGGAGTCCAGTAAATCGAGCCCTTTTCGAAGTGGACGAATCGTCCCGTGCCATCTGGAGTGGCCATTTCATTGGTCAACGGGTAGCCAAGTGGCGAGGACGGGCCTCCGAGCTCGTTGTATCGTGAGCCGATGCGACCCCAGACCACGTGTGCTCCTGAATCTGGGTGCCAGTAGGCAGTACCTCCGGTGAAGTCCTGGGCCACGCCATTCTTGGCAGCGCCGTACTCATCCGACAGGCAAGTGCCGATTCCCGGCAACGACGCGACTGCCTTTTCAATTTCGCCACCTACGCGGCAGACAGCGCCACGATCGGACTCTGGCAACTGCAGTGCATCGGCCAGCGTTGGCCAGGCCTGACTGACCTCGAATTGCCAGTACGGCCAGGTGTGAGTACCCGAGCTCCGGAAGTTCACAACCGGCTCGACGCCCTTTTCGCGAGCATTTCGGATGAAGGTCTCACTGGTCATGCGGGAAAGCACTTCCAATGCGTAACCGGTAGGATTGTCCGGCTTCGTCGGATCGATCTGCGACGGCACGTCCCACTCACCGGTGTTGCCGTTACCCGCCGAGATGTACAGCGACATGCCCTTGAGCTTGTCGATGTTCAGCTTCGGATCATTGTCCTTCCAACGCTGCGAACCGAGCGGGCCCCACATCTTCGTCGCGTCGTAGCCACCGGTGTTCTTCATCGCCAGAGCGATTGCCTGCGGCATGCCCGGCGAAGTCATGTCCAGGTAACCAGAGAGGCTACCGGCAAACTTCCACAGTTCCGGGGAGTGTGCTGCGACGTTGTAAGCACCGGTGGCTCCCATGGAGATACCGATGATGCCGCGTTCATCGTTGCCGCGGAAGCCGTTGGTGATAACCGGCACGAGCTCCTTAGTAATGAAGCTCTCCCACTTGTAGTTCTGACCGTTATCCGGCTGATCCCAGTCAGAGTAGAAGGACGATGTACCGCCGGCGGGCATAACCACCAGGACATTCTTGTCCTCATAGAAGCGTTCGATATTAGTAGCGCGAATCCAACCGGAGTAGTCATCAAACGATGCCATACCGTCAAGGTGGTAGACGCTCGGGAATGTGCGCTCCTTGTCGCGGTACCAATCGCGCGGCAGCAAAATCTCAACCTGAATTGGCTTCTCCGGCATGGCAGCCGAGCGAATGTGCGCAATGACGTGGTGATCTGTGTACCACTCGACCTTTTCTACGCTGACTCCGCTGGGCAGGTTTGCCACTGCGGGAGTATCGACTTTAAATGGCGTGCGTTCCGGCCCCGGCATCGGCTTCGGCATACCCAGGCCAGGTAGTTGCGCACCAGCAGCTTGCGCTGCTTCAGCAGCCTTAGCAAGGTCTCCCAGGTCTCCAGATTGAGCCAACCGCCCCTGAACGGCCTGAAGTTCCTCGTAGCTAGGCAGACCTGGCTGAGCTGGCTCGGGAGCCGCCACTGCAGCAGGGGCACCGAGAGCGAGAGTCAACGGTAGTGCCAAAAGTGCGGTCAACGCCCGCGATGACTTCCGGCTGTTGCCGAGGCCACCACGGAGGAATCTAGCGGTTACGCGCATAAGAGGGCTTCCCTTTACAAAGTCGCTGGTTGAAATTATTTGAGACGTTGAGTGTTGCACCGGCGCCAATTAGGCACCTGCAGATAGCATCACGCGGCGTTAGAGCTATGCATTTACCGTTCGACTTCGCAGAATTACGTGGTGACCAGCAACGTATCCGAAGGTTCCCCTCCTCCGGCGTGCCGCTGCAAGAAGAATCTCACACACGTTCTGCGAAACATACGGTATAGCTACCTGAATAGCTTCACCCTTTACTTTAAGGTTCGACTCTCATGTTTACCCTCTTACGGGTAAAAACCGTGGAGACACACGCAAAAGGAACTGAATTCAAGCTTTGACAGCGCAACTCTTTGCGCCCCTCTCTAAGCCGTTACTCACACCTTCCGCTCAGCATCCAAACCCGGACTCGACACAGAAAAAAGACCAACCCCAACAAAAGGATTGGTCTTTTTTCAAAATTGAGACTTCTTAAGAAGCTAGCCCCTTTAAGAAGTCATCCAGCAACAGAGCTAGGTCAGCGCGCCAGAGCGCCAGCGCGCCCTGAAATAACTACCGACCTAGAGGCCCAGCGCCCCAAGAATGTGCGGGCGAGCAAGCGCGGCATCACGGCCCCACAGCTCCCACGAATGGATACCGTTCGGGCTGTAGACAAACTGCGCATTTAGGCCGGCAGCGCGAGCATCCTGCTCAAAGCGCTGCGTCGAAGCGCGGGAGACAGACTCCATTACGGCACGCCACACAGTGTCAGGCAGCTGCGGTACCGGGCGGTTCAAAACCTCCGGGTCGCTCCACAGGCTCTGGACACCCTGAGCGGAGGAAATATACATCGGCAATCCCTGCAGCTGGTCAAGCAGCATCGACGGGTCATGAGCCTTACGCTCCGGCGAAGCCGGGACCGGCAGTCCCCACATGCCGGTCGGATTTACAACACCAACACCAGCCACCATTGCAGTGGTGCCGGTAGCAACAACTGGGTTGGACATCTGGTAGTAACCCGACAGTGAAGTAACCTGCTTGAACTGATCGCGGTGGCGAGCTGCTAGAGCCACTGCCGCGGCCGCGCCCATGGACAGACCTGCGATTGCGTTGCGGTTCGGGTTAACACCGAACTCACGCTGAAGGTAGACCGGCAGCTCCTGAGTTAGGAAGGTTTCCCACTTCTGAATCTTCAGACCTTCAGTGGTCAGCGCCGGATCATTCCAGTCGGTGTAGAAAGAACCATCGCCAGCAGCTGGAGCGACAAGGGTGATGTTGTCGTTAGCAAAGGTCTGAGCAATATGGCCCGACCAAATCCAACCGGACGCACCCTTATTAAAGCCCCACAGACCATCGAGCATGTACAGGGACGCATCGCCGCCACCAGTAGCCGCCTTAATCTGAACCGGAATATTGCGGTTCATAGCCGGCGAGAAGACCTGGCAGTACTGAACCCACCAGTTGTATGGATCCCACTCACAGCCTGGGCGCAGTCGATCACGGTTTGGATCAGCACTCGCATCCTTCGCGGATGCGAGCATGATGCCACCAAACACCATCGCAACTGCCACGAGGGCAGCTACGACCTTCACAGTGAAGTTACGACTCACTGCAGTAAAGCTCATCGTTCTCCTCTTTACTTTCGGACTTACCTCCGCGCCAGACTTCTCGGAGGCAGTCGCTTACGCGAGCTTTCGCTTTTCTGCTTCCAGTTGTGACGCGACAACTGGAGACTCCTCAAAAGAATCTCGAGTATGTAACGATACTCAATCGTTTCCCTACAGCCAAGTTAAAATCGTAACCATTCCGTAATATTTCTCACATTTTCCGGCAAAACTATCTACCACAAGGAGAAACACTGTTTACCAGGGAGAAATTACAAAATTGTAATTCTGCCCCGGCTGCCGCGTAGGACTGACTGAGAAACCTAAAACACGCCTACAAGAACCCCAAACACAATCTAAGTACTAACGAGGTACAGAAAAGCCCATGCACCCCTCGGTGCATGGGCTTTCAGCTACCAACCGAACCCGCCGCGAAACCGACGAGAAACCGACGGAAACCGCAGTTCGCTTAAAGGGAAAAGAACAGAGAACTACCCCAGAACTGGAACAGCATAGACAGCGATGGCAATGGACAGCAGCCACAGGACGGCCAGTGCCTGCAGCGGACGATCCTTGAGCGCAATCTCATCCGGGCTTCCCGCATCACCACGGTCAACGTCGGCTGCGAAGCGCAGGATAGCAACAGTGAATGGAACCATCGAGATCTCGTACCAAATAGCCGAAGTCGACGAAGTACCCGGCGTACGGCCCATCTCAAAGCCCCACAGCGCGTAGCTCAGTACCACGGCGGTCGCAGCGAGGGTCCACACAAAGCGCAGGTAAGTCGCGGTGTAACCCTGCAACGACTTACGAATCTTCTTACCAGTGCGCTCCGCCAACAGCAGCTCAGCGTAACGCTTACCGGCCGCCATGAACAGCGAACCAAAGGCGGCAACCAGCAAGAACCACTGGGACAGGTTGATGTTGGCAGCAACACCACCGGCCATTGCACGCAGCATGAAACCCGAGGACACCAGCGCAATATCAATCACCGGCTGGTGCTTCAGGCCAAAGCAGTAGCCGAGCTGCAGTGCAATGTATACAGCCACAACAATTGCTAGCCCCGGCCCCTCAGAGGCAAACCAGGACACCGCAATCGAACCAATAATCAGTGCGACCGCCATAATGTACGCCATACTCACCGGCAGTACGCCAGCAGCAATTGGGCGGAAGCGCTTGGTGGGGTGCGCGCGGTCGGCCTCGACATCGCGGGCATCATTAATCAGGTAAATCGACGACGCTGCCATACAGAAGGCCACAAACGCCACCAGGATGTCGACGGTCAGTGTGCCGATCGAACGTCCCGAGTCCATAATCTCGTTGCCGGCTGCCAGTGGAGCCGCAATGACCAGGACATTCTTCACCCACTGCTTCGGGCGAAGCGCCTTGATCATGCCGTCCAGCAGATTCTTCGGCGGATGCCCCTGCGGGTGCGCAGGCTCATCGATACCGGAAGTGTGCGGCTCGGATCCAATCCTTGAATGAGGAGCTGATCGCTGGTTAGCCGACACATTGGCCAAGTTGTCGTTCTCCGCCTGTGTCACAGTGCATTCCTTTCCGCAATGGAGGGCTGTCCACCCTGGTTATGCTGCGCCTTTTTCGGCTCGATGACCTTATCACCTATCTTGTCCACCACAAGAGCAGTGGCTGTACCCAGCGCTGCTCCGAGAGCGACATCGGTTGGGTAATGCACTCCCAGCACCAGGCGGGAGAGCATAATCGCCGGCACCCCCACGGCCGGTGCTGCCGGGTAACCCAACTTTGCTATCCCCACCAACGCCGCTGTCGTCGACGTCGCGTGCGAAGACGGAAAGCTCAGCTTGCTCGGCGTACCAACGCCGATTGCTATACGACGGTCATGGGGACGCGGGCGACGGACAATGCGCTTAAGCACCACCGATGCCGCATGCGAGGTAAAGGCGGCCACACCGACCTTTGCCCAGCCAATGCGTCGCTCCTTATCCACCGCCGCCCCGAGGGCAGCGAGCCCCATCCACCCAAGGGCGTGCTCACCGAAATAGCTCATGGCACGCGCGGTGGGCAGCACCCCCGGGACGTCGTTAAGCGTGTGCTGAATATTAACGAGAACGTCGGACTCGCCGAACGGATCGCCTTTAATTTTCGAAGACATTCGCCCAGGCCTTCCTACTGGTCAGATCGTCATAGGCTGCGCGGTAGCGTGCCTGCATTTGCTCAAACCGCTCCTCAACCTGCTTTTGCAGCTCCCAGGATTCTTCCAGCAGAGCCTTGGCCTTGTCGCGGTCACGCTGGCGATACACCACGCCACGGCCATCAGCGGTGGTGACCGTTGCGCCATCCAGACGCGACAGGGAGAACCAGCGGGCCTCCAGCGGCGCCAGGTTTGCCTGCGGCACCGCATGGTGCTCGGAGTTTTCCGGGCGCACGCTGTGAAGCAAACCCTTGGCCAGCCAACCGACCTTCTTCAGCTTGCCCAGGCGTCCACCGACATCCTTTGTCGGGACCCCCGGAATACCGGAGGGCTTTGGCAAATCACCTGCACTCGGCAGCACAACCGCGTCGGGGAACTTCTTGCGCAGGGCATTGATGCGCGGCAGCGAGGACTCGAGAATGTCGAATAGACGCTCGGGGCCTGCCAGGAAGTCCTTCATGGCTTCGTTCTGGATGGCAACCGTGGAGTACTCCAGGCACAGGAGGTGCTTGAAAGTGGCCTTGCGCATGGAACGCACGATACCGGCAGCATCACCCTCGTGCTGGAGAGCCGCGACAATCAAGCGGTTGCGCAGGTGGAAGTACGCCTGCCAGTCAATGGCATCGTCCTTGTCCGACCAGGCCATATGCCAAATTGCGACGCCCGGCCACGTGGCCGTCGGAAAGCCTGCCTTGCCTGCGCGCAAACCGTATTCGGCATCGTCCCACTTAATAAACAGTGGCAGTGGCTGACCGATCGCCTCGGCAGCGACGCGCGGAATCAGGCACATCCACCAGCCGTTGAACTCAACATCGATGCGACGGTGAAGATCCTTCGAATCAACAACCTCACCGGTTGCGTTAGTGCCGTGCTCCCCGCGATCGCGCAGCGGGTGTGCATAAAAGTCGTGGTCATAGTGGACGTGCGGAGCGGAAGTCCACATGAAGTCATGGCGGCCGATGACTTCACCCATCGAGTGCAAGTGGCTGCGCTCCTGAAGGTTCAGCATCTGACCGCCGACCAGCATCGGGGACTTCGCGAATCGGCCGACAGCGACCGCGCGCAGAATGGAATCCGGTTCGATGGCGATGTCGTCATCCATGTAGAGAATGAACGGGCTATCGGTCGCACGCTTCGAATCCGAATCCGGACCGCCCAGGGCCTCATACATAATGCGGGAGTAACCGCCGGAACCACCGAGATTTCCCTGCGGGAAGATACGCAGGCGATCACCAAAGTGCTCGGCGACAGTATCGAAGCCCGGCTCATCTGCCGGGTGCTTAGTGCCCTGGTCAGGCATCAAAACAGCATCTATGATGGCATCGACTTCAGGATCCGAGGACAGCGCCTCAAGAGCAGCAACTGCGTCGGTCGGACGATTGAACGTCGGGATACCGATAGTGACGCGCCCCTCCGGCGCCGGATGCTCCGTGCCGTCCGGGTACGTTTGGCTCGGCGCCTCGATATCGGAGTACCAACCTGCGGAGTGGATTACCACGTCCGTCTCACAGGTGAGGTCGAACCAAATCCAGCCGCCGTCTTCAAATTGCGTCAGCGGTACTGGGATTTCGCAGACATGCATATCCTTGCCGTCCACCTTGGCTTCTGCACCTTCGGCCGCCGCACCCAGATCACCGACAACTTCGCCGGTCACGGCGATACGCGCACCGTCAATCTTCGAACGGTAAATGTCCACGCGCGCAGTACCAGACAGCTCTAGGCGCAGGACAACATTGTCCAGATTCGTCCACCGGCGCCAGTAGCTGGCCGGAAAAGCATTGAAGTAGGTTTCAAAACTAACTTCATCACCCGCCGGAATGGTGGCTGACGTGCGCGAATGCGCTTGCACGCGACCGGCATTGGTCTCCGGCTCAACCAAGTAGAGCGAGCGGACATCACGGGGCTCACCCAACTTTGGCAGCAAAATCCGCTGCAGGCGTTCAACGGCAAGGCTTGACGACGTTGTCGGGGTATGTGTCCGCTTTTGTTCAGGCTGTGATGCCATGAGACGTATCAACCACTTTCCGAAAGGTCTACCGGGGATGTTGCCGCCGATAAGTTACCGACGTTTCTATCTCATAGCATCCTAGTGCCCGTGGCGGATTGCCTCTTGTTGCCACGCTAGCGACAGCCCAGAATGTGAAAGCCCCTACGCGCTGCAGACTATCTGCTGCGCATAGGGGCTTTTTCGTTCAGGTTCTAGTTTTAAGCTCCGAGGAAACCTTCGATGCGGGCCTTGGAGTTCTGGAGGTTGCGATCCCAGGTCGGCCAATCGTGGATACCGGTCTGCTCGTATTCAAACGTGGCATCCAGACCGGAGGTACGAGCACGCAACTCAAACTCGCGGGTGGACAAGCGGGACAGCGACTCCAGCGCAACACCGCCGACCTTGGGGACGACACGGTAGAGGTTCTTCGGGTCACGAACCTCATCCGGAACACCATTTGCCGAGGTAATAACCAGATCCAGCCCCTTCATCTTCTCGACATTCAGGTACGGATCATTGCGGACACGCTCCGCTGACATAGGCGCACCCCACATGTCGAAAGAGCTGTAACCAGCCGACAGCTGAGCAGCCTCAATTGCAGTGGTCATACCCGGCGCAGTGGTGTGCAGGTAACCGGAGAAGGCAAGAGCCTGACCGAACTGGTCTCGGTGGTTGTATGCCAGCGACAGTGCAGCAGATGCACCCATGGACAGACCTGCAATGGAGTTACCAGTGCGAGAAATGCCGAACTCACGCTCAAGGTAAACCGGCAGTTCCTGGGTCAGGAAAGTCTCCCACATGTTTACAAACGGACCGTGCACACTAACCGACGGACGCTTCCAGTCGGTGTAGAAGCTACCGCCGCCACCACCTGGAATAACCAGGTTGACGTTGGATCCCTCAAAAGTACGTGGGGCGTTACCGTGCTCCACCCAGTCAGAGGCATCAGCCGGGCTACGCAGGCCATCTAGCAGGTAGAGAGCCTTGTTACCGCCATTGGCAGAGGCCACAATCTGAACCGGAATATTACGATCCATGGCCGGCGAATAAACCTGGCACTTCTGGGTGAAGTACTGGTACGAATCCCACTCACAACCCGGGCGCAGCGAGCCTCGGTCACCCGCCGCGCTCGCTGCCGGCGCCATGGTCAATGCAGACGCAGCCACAGCTACTGCGGACGCAACGGCTGCAACCTTTCGGCGCCAACCACGGAAAGTAGAGGTGATTTTCACGTGTGTATTCTCCTCACAATGTGCGACTCCCCACAGCCGGTGGGAATTATCAGGCGTGCTTCCTCTTCAAGGAATTACCTTAAGAAACAGTAAATCTTCGACAAACTTACCCGCATTCACTGTTGTTTTCCAGCAGAACACGTCGAAACTCCACTTTTCGGCGGGTTCTGGTATCCGCATTTTTACTGCGCAAGCTCCCGCAGCTCGCGCGACTCCCGCGCCCCGCGCCAGGTAATAATTGCGCCAGCCACCGCAATCAGCACGATGCCCAGCGCCATAGACCAGGTCACTCTGTCACCGGAAAACGCCCAGCCCAGAATTGCACCGATGACCGGGTCCAGCGCGAAGAGCGTGCCGACGACCGCCGCTGAGACAATCCCCGCAGCGATGGTGTCCATCACGTAGGGAATGACAGCGCCAATGAACCCGGAAATAACGATGGTGGCCCACATCGAACCGTCGACAAGCGGTGCAGCGGGAACAGAAAACGGCGCGAGCACAATTGCTGCGACGACCACTGATAGCGCCAGATCCGGCATGCCGCCGCCTTCGGAACTGCCCATTCGGGCGGAGAAGAGAGTGTAAGCGCCGAAGAAGATTGCGCCGATTGCGGCGTAACCAATGCCGATAATGTCAAGGTCATTGGAGGGCTGGGCGATTAGGGCAACGCCGATGAAAGCGACGATGGCCCACAGGCGGGAGCGCCACATTTTCAGTCCCAGGAAGGACACGACGCAGGGGCCGAGGAAGTCGATGGTGACGGCGACGCCCTGCGGGAGGCGGGCGATGGCGGCGTAAATCATCATGCTCATCATGCCCATGGCGATGCCGTAGACCACGATGTTGATGGCGCGGGCGCGGGTCATCCCGGACAGCTTTGGTCGGAACAGAACCACCATGATGATGGCAGCAGCGGTCATGCGCAGGCCCGATATGCCCGGCGCGCCGACCGTGGAAAGCATCCCAGTGACCAGCACAGCCGCGGCCTGGGTACCAAGAGAACCGATGAGAACCAGAATGACAGGTGCCACCGGCAGGGTGAGAAACTTGTTCACACGCTGCAGCAATGGCCCCTGCTGGGGCACCTGCCCAGCCCCCTGCTGGGGAACTACGGTTTGGATTTTCTCGCGCGACACTCGCGCAATACTAGCGCGGGAGCCGCAAGCGGCAAATTAGTGCCCGCGCTCCTGCTCGATTGCTTCGCCGTCGTTGAAGAACGGAGCAATCTTGTTGTCGAACATCGACAGTGCGGAGCCGATGGCCATGTGCATGTCCAGGTACTGGTACGTACCCAGGCGACCGCCGAAGAGGACCTTGTTCTCCTGCGCTTCTGCTGCAGCGAGCTTGCGGTAGGCCTCCAGCATCTCGCGGTCTTCCGGGGTGTTGATCGGGTAGTAGACCTCGTCGCCATCGTCGGCGAAACGGGAGTACTCCTTAACAATTACCGTCTTGTCCTTGACGTAATCGCGCTCCGGGTGGAAGTGGCGGAACTCGTGGATACGGGTGTACGGCACATCCGCGTCGTTGTAGTTCATCACTGGAGTGCCCTGGAAGTCGCCAGTGTTAAGGACCTCCATCTCGAAGTCCAGGGTGCGCCAACCCAGCTTGCCCTCTGCGTAGTCGAAGTAGCGGTCCAGCGGGCCGGTGTAGACGACCGGAGCATCCGGGGAGGCAGCGCGCAGTTCGTCGCGCACCTCGAACCAGTCGGCATCGACAACGACGTCAATCTTGTCGGAAGTCACCATGTTTTCCAGCCAGGCGGTGTAGCCGTCGACAGGCAGACCTTCGTAGGTGTCGTTGAAGTAGCGGTTATTAAAGGTGTAGCGAACTGGCAGACGGGTGATGTTTCCGGCCGGCAGGTTCTTCGGGTCGGTCTGCCACTGCTTGGCGGTGTAGTGCTTGACAAAGGCCTCGTACAGCGGACGGCCGATCAGGGAGATGGCCTTTTCCTCAAGATTCTTTGCCTCGCTCGGATCCAGTCCGTCAGTCTGGTCCTTAATCAACTGGCGAGCCTCGTCCGGGCTGTAGTACTTGCCGAAGAACTGGTTGATCAGCCCCAGCCCCATCGGGAACTGGTATGCGGTGCCCTTGTACATAGCGAACACGCGGTGCTGGTAGTCGGTGAAGTCAGTGAACTGATTGACGTAGTCCCACACCCTCTTATTAGAAGTATGGAAGAGGTGCGCACCGTACTTGTGCACCTCGATGCCAGTCTCCGGCTCTGCCTCCGAGTAGGCGTTGCCACCGATGTGGTTGCGGCGTTCGACAACGAGCACGCGCTTACCCAGCTCATTGGCGGTCCGCTCAGCAACGGTCAAACCGAAGAAACCCGAGCCGACCACGATGAGGTCGTAGGTGTTGTCCTTGATGTCCTGTAGGGACTTCGGAGCAAATTCATTGGCAGTGGTGTTCTTTTCGCTACTCACGCCTTAAAACCTATTGCATTTCCATCCGGTTTGCGGGTGTACACGCGGGCTTTACGACGTCCACGTGAGCCCAGCCCAACGTTCATTTGGTCACATTATTTGATAATTTTCCCAAAATTAACGGGGAAACACAGATGCCTCACTAGATTTTTTTAGTCACACTGGTAACATCCTCCTCAGAATTTTCTGTTGCTTTGCAATTTTCTTTCCCTTCGACCCCGGGTCGATAACCCTGTACCCCATTTTTTTGGAGCTTTTACCGTGCCAACTCGCCGTCGCATCAATGCCCCGTCGATGGGCCGTCGCACCTTCCTCTATGGACTGGCAGCTACTGCTGCCGCAGCTCCGCTAGCAACATGGGGCATTCGCCAGGCCCCTACCCTGGTTGAAAGCCCTGGCGTAGGCCCCATCGCGGCCAAGATTTCAACATCGCCGCTGGTTGACGCTGTCACGATGATGATTGACGACGCGGCCGTCGGCACGCATGCCATTACCGATGCCCTGCACCCGCTTCGCGGATTCGTGAAGGACATCACCCGCGACGAACCGTTCTCCCAGTTCGCTCTGACCTGGCCGGGCGACGACAATCTGCAGCTCTACGTTCGCGCCGAGCGCGAAGACGGCAGCTTTGGCCCGTGGTTCCACGCTGATTCGCACGGCCCGATGAATAACTCCGGACAGTCGGGTACCGAGCTGCTGTTTGTTGAGCCCACCCGTCGCGTGCAGGTGTCGACTGTCGGCCTGAACCTCCTCGAAGGCCTGGATCCCCGCAACATCATTGGTATCGACAACCTTGACCCCGCCACTATCGGCGGTTCCCTGCAGGACCTCGTCAGCGCTACGGCCGCGTTGTCCCTCAACGCTGTCCAGGCAGTTTTCATCGACGGCGTAGAGCAGGTCGGCGAGGTTATTCAGCCAGTTGCGTACGAGTCGTCGATTGCCGGTGCGCCAAATGTAATTAGCCGTGCAGCATGGGGCGCAGATGAGTCCATCCGCAGCGGTTCGAGCTCCTACAGCACCTTCAAGGGCACGTGCATCCACCACACCGCGGGTTCCAATAACTACTCAGAGTCCCAGGGGCCAGCCATTGTCCGCGGCATTTACGCCTACCACGCAAAGACGCTGGGCTGGGGCGATATTGGCTACAACGCGTTGGTCGATAAGTACGGCAACATCTACGAGGGCCGCTACGGCGGCCTGGACAAGAACATCGAGGGCGCACACGCAGGTGGCTTCAACAACGGCACCTTCGGCATCTCGGTGATGGGCAACCACGATCAGCTGGAGATTCCGGATGCGGCTGTCACTGCACTCGGCGAGATGGTCGGCTGGCGTATGAAGGTCGGCGGCGTCGATCCGATGTCCACCGCCGCGCTGACCAGCGCCGGCTACTCGAAGGCACGCTACAGCTCCGGCCAGACCGTGAACCTCCCGGCTATCTTCGGTCACCGCGACACCGGCTACACCTCGTGCCCGGGCAACTTCGGCTACCAGCAGATGGATGCCATCCGCGCTGCAGCCAAAGCCAAGTTTGATGGTGCCGGTGGAGCAGATATCGCTGGCCGCTCGACGGATCCGAACAACCAGGACGGAGAGGCCGCCAGCATTCCGCCGATTCCGGGCACCGGCGAGTCGGGCGACAACGGCGGTTCCCTCGGAAACGTGGAAACGCCCACGCCAGGCGAGGTTGTTGGTGAGTTTCTAACTGATTCCCTGCCAACCAACCCTGCCGAAGCTACGCAGGCCTGGTTCGCACCCCAGAACTAAGTCCCCCGCTTATCCAATCCAGGCATGACCACATCGCATTTGTGGTGTAGCACCAGATTTTCGTAATCACCCAGGAGTTATTACCGTGTTTAGTCGCCGCCGCATCAATCGCCGCGCAGGTGCCAAGCAATCCTTGGTACTCGCTGCCGTGGCGACCCTTGCCCTGACACCCGTTGCCGTTGTCGGTGCAGGTGCCGCTTATGACCTCATCGAGGAAAACGGCGCCGGTCCCATCGACCCAATCGTCCAGAGCAAGTCGCTTGCAGACAGCGTCTCCGTTCTCGTTGAAGACGCAGCAATCGCAACGCAGTCGCTTGTCGACGAGGCTCACCCCAACCGTGGTGTCGTCAAGGAAATTACCTCCGATACGGAGTTTTCCCAGTTTGCGCTGACGTGGGCCGGTGACCCTGATATCGCCAGCTTCGTCCGCGCCGAGCGCGCCGACGGCTCCTGGTCCGACTGGTTCAGCGTTGACCCGGACTACCCCGCTGAAGGCAATGGCAACGGCCTGAACGGAACGGAGCTCATCTACATCGAGCCAACCAAGCGTGTTCAGGTTTCCACCCACGGACTCAATATCTTCGGCCCGGGTTCCGGCGTGGATCTGAAGGACATCAAGGGCGCTGAGAAGTTGGATCTGTCCAAGCTCAACCTCGACGAGATTAATGCTGAGGGCGCAAAGAAGGCCGTGGAGGATGCAAAGGATTCCGCTACGGATGCGGCCAAGGATGTCGCCGAGGCCGCTTCCGACTACCAACAAACTCCGGATGCAGCTCCTGGGGACGCACTCGATGACCCGACTGCTCCGAGCGCTAACGACGCTGCAAATCTGGACTCGCCGAACCTCCCAGTGAAGTGGACGGACATCGAGCCGGTCGCCGATGAACTGCCGATCGACCAGGTCGATGCGGTGCTAATCGACGGCCAAGCTGCTGCATCCGGCATCGACCCAATTGTGGATGCCAAGAATGTCACGGGCATGCCGAAGGTCATTACCCGTGCCGGCTGGGGCGCCAACGAAAATAACCGCTGTAAGGGCGCAGACTACGACAGCAAGCTTGTCGGTGCCACCGTGCACCACACCGCTGGTTCAAACAACTACACCGAGAGCCAGTCCGCTGGTATCGTCCGCGGCATTTACCAGTACCATGCACAGACTCTGGGCTGGTGCGACATCGGATACAACGCACTTGTCGACAAGTACGGCAACATCTACGAGGGCCGCTACGGTGGGCTGGATAAGAATGTCCAGGGCGCACACGCAGGTGGCTTCAACACCGGTACTTTCGGCATCTCCATGATGGGTAACTACTCTTCGGTTGCTCCCAGTGAGGCTGCGCTGAACTCGGTGGGCAATATGATTGGTTGGCGCCTGAAGGTCGCCGGCATCAAGCCGACCGGCCAGATTCAGATGACTTCGGGTGGCACCAGCTACTCCAAGTATGGATACGGTAAGCAGGTCACTCTGCCGACAATCTTCGCGCACCGCGACGTTGGTAACACCACCTGCCCAGGTGATGCTGGCTACGCCCAGATGAGCAAGATCCGCTCGATTGCCGAGAAGAAGTACAACACCCTCACCAGCGGAAAGATTGATAATGAGGGCCCCGACGGCTTAATCGATCTCCTCGTTCCGCAGGATGAAAAGGACGATAAGACCGCAGAGGACACAGACTCGCAGTCGACCGAATCGACCACGTCGAGCTCTACTACCTCGACCACCTCGGCATCCACGGGCACGTCCACGACCTCGTCCTCCGAGAAGTCCTCGAGCGCATCGAGCACCACTTCGTCGACAACGTCGAGCTCCGACTCGACCACCTCGGGTACTTCGAATACCTCGGAGCCAACCGACGCCACGAACACCAGTGACACTGCTACGGCTGACTCCTCCGCACCGTCGGCAAGCGAGCAGAGCAACTCCTCCTCGCCGAGCGCATCCGACGAGCAGCAGAAGGCACAGGCTCTGGAGACAGTCTCGGGTGCACGTTCGATGCTGGCCTCGGCGCTGGGCATGCTCGGTGCACCGGGCCTGGGACAGACCGCCGATGCGATTCTGGGGGCCGTTGGACGCTCGATTGAAAACGGCCCGTCGATTGCTGACCTGCCGGTCCTGATTGACCAGATCATCACTATCAATGAGCAGAACGACCTGGCTGCCGAATGGCGCCAAGTTTCCGAGGAAATGGGCTCCGTTCTCGGTTACGCAATGTCCGGTATCCAGAGTGGTTCTACCGTGGCGAACAATGCTGGCCAGGCCGATGCCCTGCGCTACGTGAAGTTCTCCAACGGCGTAATCACCGACTCCGACACCACCGGTGCTCACGCTATCTGGGGCAAGATTGCTGATGAGTGGGCCCGCCAGGGCTTCGAGGTCGGCAAGCTGGGTGCTCCGACGAAGACCCAGGTGGTCGATGGAAACATCGAGCGCGCTGAGTTCCAGAACGGTTCAATCACCTTCGACCGCACCACCGGCGAAGTCAAGACCGAGCTGAAGTAAACGCTGCAGTAACCCTGAAGCAGACGCTGTCGAGCGCTGGGTGAGCTAGCTGGCGCGGGGAAAACCTCGAGGCTAGCTAGAACCAGCGCTCCAGCACGCGAGCAACACCGTCATCATCATTGGTGGCGGTGATTTCGTCTGCAATCTCCTTGACGTTGTCAGCCGCATTGCCCATGGCCACACCCGTGCCCGCCCACGACAGCATCTCGATATCGTTCGGCATGTCACCGAAGCAGACCACATCTTTCGCGGTCGCTCCGACCAGTTCAGACACGTATTCCAGCCCGGCGCGCTTAGTCACGCCCGGCGCGGACACCTCCAACAGCCCGTCCGGCATGGAGTAGGTCACGTGCGCCAAGCTCGCGTCAATTGCGGGGGCGACCAGCTCATATAGCTGCGCACTGTCCACATCTGAGTTTCGCAGCAAGAGTTTCGTCGCGGGTTCCGACAACACGGCCTCTTCAGCAAGCTCACCGTGCTCATCCGATTCCCACGCATGGTCATAGGACGGCGCCACCACAAAAAGCTCATCGATGGCATCATTCGCCGACGTCCCAGCGCGCTCTGCCGCAATGCCGATTCCACCGATGGATCGCGCCGCTTCACGCGCATGCTTGACGACGTATCGCAGCGTCTCCGGCTTCAGTGTGTTGGCGGCAACCACTTCATCACGGCCGGAGTCATAGACCACCGCACCATTGGCGCATACACACAGTGGCTGAACCGGCAGCTGCTCGAGCACTGGTTGCAACCACCGAGCCGGCCTTCCCGTAGCCAGCACCAACGGGGTTCCGCGGCGTAGCATTCGCGTGACGGCCTGTCGCAGGCGGGGAGTTACCCGCTCCCGCGAGTCAATGAACGTCCCGTCAATATCCGAAGCTACGAGAAGAGGATGTAGTCTCTCGGTCACGGCGAACTACTTGCCGTCCTCGCTGTTGTCATCTTCACCGTCATCGCAGAACCGGTCGTGCAACAACTGCAGCGTTGCGGCTACTCCCCCATGTTCGACAGTGTCGATTACCCAATCCGCGTTCTTCAGCAGGGACCAGTCCGCATCAGCCATAACTACCGGCATGCCGACACGCTGTGTGGCTTCCTCAAAGTTCGAGCGACCGGCAAAAAGAATCGCAGTTTCTTCCTTGCGAGCCTGCTTGCGCAGCGTGCTTACCACCGCATTTGTGACGTCCAGCTTGCTGGCGCCCTCCGGAAGCTCCACGACCTGCAGGTCAACCGACTCCAAAGCCGATAGATTCGGCTTATCTCCCGGTTCGTGCAGAACAACGATTGTGACTCCGGCATCGCCGAGCTGCTGCAAGGCCTTCATGGTTTCTTCGCTGATATTGCCCGCGTCGTCGGCAAGCGATGCGGGGTAATCGAAGATAAACGTCTCCGGCTGAGCGGTGATGAGCCTGTTCAAGCGCTGTGGAAGCTTGTCGCGAATCATCATCGACTGGCCGATAAGACGGTAAACGGTCTGCTGCGTCTGTTCGACTCCGGAGGCGGAGGCCTTCTCTAGCTGCACGTACGCTTCGCGGAACGTCACGCGCATCGAATCCGTGGCGGTGCGCACGGACTCCTTGCTCTCCTTGGCACCGGCGACAACATCATCAGCCATCTGTTCCACAGACTGACGGAACTGCGCCAACAAGGCGGCCGTCTGTTCCCTTCGGCGAGCAGACTCCGCGCTCATCGTTTGCGAGGCATCGAGGAACTGCTGCCTGGTCTGATCGCCGAATTCACGCGCCGACTCGGCTAGCTTTTCCTTGAATGCTGCCAGATCACCGCGCAAATGACGGATGCGCTGACGCTCTTCTTCGACCTTGAGGTCTTCGGACTGAGCATCTTCGAACGTCGGTGCGCCACCACCGAGCCGAGCCGGTACCCAGTAGGCACCCTTGGGCAGTGGGCCTTCTTCAGCTGCGTACTCGTCCCAGAGCTGACGAACCCCCTGATCCATAATTTCGTGCAGTTTTTCAGTGGCTTCCACCGGATCCCCCTCCGGGTGCCACGGCGGCAAAACCACCATATGAATTGGGGTATTGCTGCGGCCAAGGTGCTTGGGATGCCCCTTGGTCCATACCCGCTGAGATCCCACAATTAACACAGGGATAATCGGTTTTCCGGTGCGCTGTGCCATACGCACTGCGCCAGACTTCAAATTCTTGACCTCGAAGCTGCGCGAGATCGTCGACTCCGGGAAGATACCTACCAGCTCGTCATTTTCCAGCTTCTTGCACGCCTCCTCGAAGGACTTGGAGCCGTCGGTGCGGTCAACCGGAATGTGCCTACAGGCACGCATGATTGGCCCCGCGACTGGATGGTCAAAGACCTCCTTCTTCGCCATAAAGCGCACATAACGGCGGTACTTACGGAATGGAAGACCGACATAGGTGAAGTCCATATATCCGGTGTGGTTAGTAACCAGAACGGCGCCAGACTTCTTTGGCACGTTTTCCCAACCCTTAACGGTGAACTTCAAACCTTGGGCAAAGAAGACGGTGCGCGCCAATCCGATTATGGCGAAATACACAGGATCCTTGAACATGACTTTTACTCTACAATCTTTCGCACCCCTTAGCGGGGCAATAAGCACCGGTATCTGATACTCGGACAAATTGGCCGTTACAGGCCATTAGTCATGTGTAAATCCGAGTATGTCCCTCAATTGCCCGGCAGTGCGCACACCGCTTACCTGGTAAGTGCCTGCTAGCCATTTTTACCACCCCCATTCCGGGGAGTATGGACACCTGATTACTTTTGCCATAAAAGCAGTGAATCGCCATTAAAATAACCTTCTACCTGCAGGAACTTAGACAACATTTTAGTTAGCACCCTCTTGGCTTCTTAGCCCGTTATTTATATCTACGTAACCGTAGGTTGGCGCTTACAAATTGATGCTTTTTTGGTAGCGTGAGCCGTGAGCCGAGAAATTCTCTTCGACGAAAAATCAACACCCTCCACCGGGAAGGATTGGAAATTGTGTCCTCTTCATCTCTCGCCCCATCTGCAGTTCTGAACAAAGAACAGCATGAAAAGACCTGGGAAAAATTCGGTACTGAGCAGTACGACGTCGTAATTATCGGCGGCGGTTCTGTAGGCGCTGGTGCCGCGCTCGATGCTGCTACCCGTGGTTTGAAGACTGCGGTCATTGAAACTCGTGACTTCGCGGGCGGCACCTCCAGCCGCTCCTCCAAGATGTTCCACGGCGGTCTGCGCTACCTGCAGATGTTGGACTTCCGCTTGGTAGCTGAATCCCTGCGCGAGCGCGAACTGTCCATGTCGCATCTGGCACCGCACCTGGTTAAGCCACTGCGCTTCGTCTTCCCTCTGACTCACCGCGTATGGGAGCGCCCATTCATGGCATCGGGCTTCTTCCTTTACGACGTCATGGGTGGCGCCAAGCAGGTTCCGATGCAGAAGCACTACTCCCGCAAGGGAACTCTGAAGCAGGCTCCGGGCCTGAAGGAAGATGCTGTGGTCGGCGGCGTTCGCTACTACGACACTCTGGTTGACGACGCCCGTCACACCATGACTGTCCTGCGCACCGCCGCTCACTTCGGCGCTGACGTCCGCACCTCCACTCAGGTTGTCGACTTCGTGAAGGAAGGCGAGCGCATCGTTGGCGCGAAGCTCCTCGACACCGACACCGGCGCTACCACCACCATCCGCGGCAGCGTTTTCGTCAACGCCACCGGCATTTGGTCCGATGAGATTGAGAAGCTGGCCGGTGTTACGGGCAAGTTCCGCGTCCACACCTCCAAGGGCGTCCACATTGTTATTCCGAAGTCCGCTCTCGAGGGCTCTGTGGCAATGACCTTCGTGACCGAGAAGTCCGTCCTGTTCGTCATCCCGTGGGGTGAGTACTGGATTATCGGCACCACCGACACCGACTGGACCATGAACCTGGCCAACCCGGCAGCTACCCGCGCTGACATCGACTACATCCTCGATCACGTCAACGCCAAGGTTCGCCGTCCAATTACTTACGACGACATCGTCGGTGTCTACTCTGGTCTGCGTCCACTGGTGGAAGGTGATTCCGACTCCACCACTAACCTCTCCCGCAACCACGCTGTCGCCCACGTGGCCCCGGGCATGGTCTCCGTCGCAGGCGGTAAGTACACCACCTACCGAGTCATCGGCGCTGACACGGTTGACGCTGCTGTCCAGGACATCCCGCGCAAGGTACCGGAGTCCGTCACTGCAGATGTTCCGCTGCTCGGTGCTGACGGCTATCACGCACTGAACAACCAGAAGCCAGAGTTGGCCAAGCAGTTCGGCATCACCGAGAAGCAGGTCGATCACCTTCTTAACCGCTATGGCTCCCTCATCTACGAAGTGCTGGCTCCCGCAGCCGAGGATAAGTCTCTGCTCGAGCCACTAGAGGCTGCCGAACAGTACATGCGCGCTGAGGTTCTCTACGCAGTTACCCACGAGGGCGCTATGCACCTTGACGACATTCTGGAGCGTCGCCTGCGTGTCTCCATGGAGTACGCACACCGCGGCGTAGACAGCGCCCGTGCTGCAGCAGAGCTGGTTGCTCCTGCTCTGGGCTGGGACAAGGAAACGATGGAGAAGGAAATCAAGGTCTTCATCGAGCGCGTCGAAGCAACTCTGGCAGCTGAGCATGAGCTGACTGACAAGGCCGCTAACGAGATTGCCTCTCACGCAGTGGAGACTCGCGCGGACGTCGACGTCAGCCTCGACCGCTAACTCATTCCCCATCTCCCCAGGTGGCCATACTAGGTTGTTCTTGAATGGCCACCAGCGCAGTAACTAAGACGTAATTTGTTGCTTCGCGCAAAACGCGGTCTCGCACTTCATGGGGGTTGATGGGCCGAAATAAATAGTGCCGGCGAAATGTCAGTTCTCGCCGGCATTTCTTCTACCCGAAGAATTCGACGTTGCAAGAATCATCGTGACCCGGCACGGTTACGACTCACAGAGAGTTTTACATCTCATGGAGACAATCACAGGATCCCAGGCATTCCTCTGGGAATTTTTCGGAACTGCAATTCTGATCCTTCTAGGTAACGGAGTTTGTGCCGCTATCAACCTGCGGACAACCCGCGCCGCAAATGCAGGTTGGTTAGGCATTGCTTTCGGATGGGGTCTGGCCGTTTTCGCTGGCGCCTCAATCGCTGACGTATCCGGTGGCCACCTAAACCCAGCGGTAACAGTCGCTTTGGCATTCGATGGCACTGTGGGATGGAATCTGGTCCCGTATTACGTCACTGGTCAGCTGCTCGGCGCATTTGTCGGCGCTATCCTCGCATGGGCTGCATTTAAACAGCTTTTCGATGCCAATGGTGTCGATGACAACGGCAATCCGACCAACGCTAATGCTGAAACTGGTGGCAACTTTTTCACTGCACCGCTTCATCCAAACAACTTCTGGAATGCCGTCACCGAGTTCCTTGCGACGTTCGTTCTGCTCTCATTCATCCTGTTCGGCCCCACCGGGGGCGAACTTGGTCCACTGAAGTACTTCGGTGTCTCGTTCATCATTGTGTCGATTGGCCTATCCCTGGGTTCCCCGACCGGATACGCCATCAACCCCGTTCGTGACCTCGGCCCCCGCCTGGCCTACGCTTTCGTCCTTCCGATTAAGGGCAAGGGCGATGCAAACTGGTCTTACGCCTGGGTTCCGATTGTTGCTCCAATGTTGGCTGCCGTTGCCACAGGCGCCCTTGCTCTTGCCATCTGATAACGGGAGCATGAGAGCAAACGCACAATAGAATAGCGCACGACTGAAAACTCACATCTACACACAATTTCGCTAGGAGTATCCCCCATGATGCACAGCAAATACGTCCTCGCCATTGACCAGGGAACTACTTCCACCCGCTGCATCATCTTCAACCATGAAGCAGAAATCGTCACTGTTTCTCAGATGGAGCACAAGCAGATTTTCCCAGAAGAGGGCTGGGTCGAGCACGACGCTCAAGAGATTTGGACGAACACTAGGCGCGTAGTCAGCGAGGCTCTCGCAGACCTCGACCTGCCTTCTGAGGATGTTGAAGCAATTGGCATCACCAACCAGCGCGAAACCACTGTCGTCTGGGATAAGAACACTGGTGAACCCATTTACAATGCCATCGTCTGGCAGGACACCCGCACCAATACAATCTGCAAGGAACTCATGGGAGATGAGGGGCCGGATCGCTGGCGTGAGACCACGGGCCTGCGTATCAACTCTTATCCAGCCGCACCGAAGGTACGTTGGATTCTTGACAACGTAGAAGGTGCCCGCGAAAAGGCCGAAGCTGGTGACCTGCTCTTCGGTACGATTGACACCTGGCTGCTGTGGAACCTTACCGGTGGCGCAGAGGGCGACAACGGCGAAGCTGCAATCCACGCAACCGATGTCACCAACGCTTCTCGCACTCTCTTGATGGATCTCAAGACTCTGGAGTGGGACGAGGACATTTGCCGAGAGATCGGTATTCCGATGTCGATGCTGCCGGAGATTCGACCGTCGGTAGGCGACTTTGGACGCGTCCGTGCCCGCGGTTCCCTTGCTGGGCGGCCGATTACTGGCATCCTCGGCGACCAGCAGGCCGCCATGTTCGGTCAGGGATGCTTCAACGAAGGCGACACCAAGAACACCTACGGCACCGGCCTATTCATGCTTATGAACACCGGCGAGAACCCGAAGTGGTCCGAGCATGGTCTCATCTCCACTGTCTGCTACCAGGTCAAGGATGAGAAGCCTGTCTACGCTCTCGAGGGTTCTGTCTCCATGGGCGGGGCACTTGTCCAGTGGCTTCGTGACGAGCTGCAGATGATTCCAAATGCCGCTTCCATCGAGAACAAGGCAAAGAGCGTCAAGGACAACGGTGGCGTGTACATCGTGCCGGCCTTCTCCGGTCTCTTCGCTCCCCGCTGGCAGCCAGACGCCCGTGGCGTCATCGTCGGTCTGACCCGCTTTGTCAACCGCAACCATATCGCCCGCGCTGTGTTGGAGGCTGCTGCTTACCAGACCCGTGAGGTTCTCGATGCCATGGTTGCAGAATCCGGCACGGACATCACGACGTTGAGCGTTGATGGTGGCATGACCATGAACGAGTTCCTCATGCAGTTCCAGTCTGACATCCTGGACGTAGCAGTCACGCGTCCGAACAATATCGAGACCACAGCGCTTGGCGCCGCCTACGCTGCCGGTCTTGGTGTTGGATTCTGGTCCAGCCTGGATGAGGTTAAGGCCCACATCACAATTGACAAGAAGTGGCGTCCGAAGATGGAGGCCGAAGAGCGCGATCGCCTGTTCCACCAGTGGAACCGTGCCGTTGAACGCACCTACGGCTGGGTCGAGGATACCGATGCTGAGGAGGCGCCGAAGCCTGAATAAGTCCTCGTAAGAGCCTAAAAATGGTTCGGAAAACCTATCCGGTTTTCCGAGCCATTTTTATTATAAATTCAGTGCTTGTTTGTTATAATAAAATTATTATAACTACCATCCACTCCTCAATTGAAAACAGAAAAGAGCAATCATGCGTCGCGCATCGATTTTCACTGCGAGTGTGACCACCGCCCTGACTTTGGCCCTGGCCACCCCGGCAGCATCAGCAGCCCCAACGGATTTCATCAAGAACCCGCTGGAACCAACTCCTGACCCGCAGTCCACTGCAATGGTCGAGCTGCCAACCACCCCAGCACCGACCACCACTGTTGACGGACGCCACGTTACGGTCACCGACGGCTACATGACCTCACAGGATGGTAAGGGCACCCAGATCTACTGGAAGTCCAACACCATCCCGAATGCCAAAGCCACTGTCGTCGTCGTGCATGGCGCTGCAGAACACCTGGGTCGCTACGAGTGGGTAACCGGCAAGCTGCTGAATGCCGGCTACAACGTCTACCGCATTGACCACCGCGGGCACGGCCACTCGGGCCAGGTCGAAGGCACCCCAGTTGCCCGTGGCCATATTGATGATTTCCACTCGCTTGTCGATGACCTGCACATGCTCGTCGAAAAGGCCAAGGCGGAGAACCCGAGCACGAAGACCTTCCTGCTCGGCCACTCCATGGGTGGATTGGCTGTGGACTTCCACGGCATCAAGTACCCAGGCTCTGTCGATGGCATTATCGCCAATGGTGGCGGTGCTCTTTTCAACCCCTACGGCGGCACGGAGAAGGGCGAAACCATCACTCCAGAAGCCATGACCGATGTCCAGCGCGAGGCGCAGCCGACGATTTACCAGCGCCTGCCGTTCCAGGACATGACCACATTCAACGCTCGCATGCTCAAGGAAGTGCCGAACCGCACTGAGATGCGCGTGCCGTCGCTACCCGGCAGCGACTTGATTCAGGTTGGCAACCCGCTGGGCGCGAAGACGTCTTCTTCCCAGACAGTGCGCGACGAGTACGAAACCGATCCGTACAACAACTCCAAGCTCTCGCTCGGCATGGCTCAGCAGATGGCTTTTGCCGCCACCTACAACGGCACCAACTCCGTCGACTTTGTTGAGCCAACTCTGGTCATGATGGGTGGCCAGGATGAGATTGTGCCGCCGTTCTTCTCACGCGACTGGTACAACGGCATCTCGTCCACCGATAAGCAGCTGATTGAGTTCGAAGGCCAGTTCCACGAGACCTTCAACGAGCCAGCACAGCACCAGGCCATTGCGACGGCTATTGCCTGGCTTGATGCGCGCATCTAATTGAACGCTAAATAGGAACAGAACCACTTCCCAGCAGTTACGAGTTCTTCATAGAGCTAACCCGGTGGAATGAGGGGCGATTGTCTTCTGACAATTGCCCCTCTTTTTCTTTGCCCTGTTCTCTACCCACTATATAGACGTGTAGTACTTGGCAATACAAACTACTGCGCGTATAGTTGGCATTACAAGGTACTTGGTATAGGAAATATTCTGCCCGGGCAGATTCCTCCATACCGCCGGAAAGAAAGCACAACGCAATGGCCAAACGTCCACAAACACAACTGAAGAAAGGGGTACTTGAGCTCGCCATTCTCAAGCTGATTTCTCGCGAAGAACTCTATGGCGCGGCACTCGTCGCAAAGCTCAACGCCTACCCCCACCTCAGCGCACCCGCGGGAACCGTCTACCCCCTGCTCTCGCGGCTGACCACCAACGGCTTGATCAGCAATCGCTGGGAGGAATCCCCCAAGGGACCGCCTCGCAAGTACTACTCGCTGACTGATAAAGGAAAGCAAACACTCACGCAGCTACATCAGGACTTCATCGATCTATCCGCCGACATGACCGCACTATTTTCCGAGGAGCCCCAATGAACACCTACCTCACCGCCATTGACCACAAACTGCGCGAAATCGGCATATCGCACGCACAACGCAAGGCGATCATCGCCGAGCAGAAGAGTCTTCTGCAAGAGCTTAACGACGTCCACGCGGACCTGACCGAAGAGCTGGGAACGGCGACCGACTACGCAAATTGCGTAGCCGAACAGGTTGGTGAACCAAGCACCTTGCGCAGGTACCTCTCCAAACCGCTTCGGGTATTTACCAAAAGCGGTCGCGCTTCCCTGTGGAACATGGACGACCCGCGGATCCTCCAACCTCACCTGTTGGGTTTTGGCTGGTCTATCAACTGGGCCGCAGTAGCGACCAAGCTGGGGATTGTCCGACCGGACGATATTGACGGTGAGGTTATCTCTGAAATTCCAGCTCGCGCAATGCAGGCGACCGCTTTCCTCCCCGCGGCCGTGACGGTTGCGCACGGCGTCGCACTGGCTATGTCCTGGAAGCAGTTGCCTGCAGAAGTCCACACAAAATGGAAGCTAAACGGCGAGGCAGTTCAGAAGACAGCACCGAAGGAAACTCTGCTTCTTCCCTTCGTGGTTTCTACGGCCGGGGCTGGACTTTCAGCTGCTTCGCTGCTCAAGGCAGATGACCGCGAAGATACTCTGCGCGTTGCGTCTCTAGGCGCGCTCGCAAGCACAATTACATCATCGCAGCTGATTGGCGTTCTCACGGAGGAAAACTCCAAGCTCAATCCAGCACTTGTGCGAGCTGGCGTTGCCGTGGCATCGGTCGCGGCTTCGGCCGCATGCCTTGTCCTTCCTCTCTTCGCTGGACTGAAGGCTACGTGGAAGAAAGCTGGGGTGGCCTAAATCATGGTGCAGGAGACATCAGCAGGTGAAAGACTCATCAGAAAGATTGTTGTAATCCGAATGTTGTAAACAACCTCTACCACCTCGAGTGAGGCTATCCCCCTGGTTCAGGTGTGTTTTCGGTTGTGTTTTCGGTTGTGTTTCTACACTCAACCTTCCCGGTGTTTTTACCTTCTCAATCCCCCAATTAATTTTTTAGCGCAATTACACGACTCACGCCCGAAAAAGCCACTTCACGACACCTATGTCACCTCGTGCCAGCTGTGGAGGTGGCATGAGGTGACATAGGTGTCGTGAAGTCGCGGATGAGCTGGGGCGGGGCCGCACCTGCTTAACCGGCTCGCTTAACCGGCTCGAGAACTTCCTTGCCCATCATGAACGGACGCAGGGCTTCCGGAATCACCACAGAACCATCGGCCTGCTGGTGGTTTTCCAAAATGGCGACCAGCCAACGCGTCGTGGCCAGCGTGCCATTTAGGGTGGCGCAGTACTGCGACTTGCCGTCGGCATCGCGGTAGCGGGTCTTCAAACGACGAGCCTGGAAAGTCGTGCAGTTAGAAGTCGAGGTCAACTCACGGTAGGTGTTCTGCGTCGGCACCCAAGCCTCAGTATCGAACTTGCGGGCAGCCGATGCACCCAAGTCACCACCAGCGACATCGATGATGCGGTACGGCACCTCGACCGCGGCTAGCATCTCGCGCTCCATGTTCAGCAACTTCTGGTGCTCTGCCTCCGCCTGCTCCGGCGGGCAGTAGGAGAACATCTCCAGCTTGTCGAACTGGTGCACGCGCAGGATACCGCGAGTGTCCTTGCCATAAGAGCCCGCTTCACGACGGAAACAGGAAGACCAACCCGCGTAGCGACGCGGCCCCTCCGACAGGTCAATAATCTCGTTGGAGTGGTAGCCGGCCAGCGCGACTTCCGAGGTACCGACCAGGTATAGGTCATCTTCCTGCAGGTAGTAGATTTCATCGGAGTGCGCGCCAAGGAAGCCAGTACCCGCCATGGTCTCCGGACGAACCAGTACAGGAGGCACCATCAGCTGGAAGCCATTCTGAATTGCCTTCTGAGCAGCCAGGTTCATCATGGCCAGCTGCAGCATGGCACCGTAGCCGGTCAGAAAGTAGAAGCGGGAACCGGAGACCTTGACGCCGCGCTCCATATCAATAAGACCCAGCGACTCACCGAGGTCCAGGTGGTCCTTGGGCTCAAAGTCGAACTGTGGAATCTCACCGATTTCCTCCAGCACGACAAAGTCATCTTCGCCGCCGGCGGGCGCACCCGTAACGATGTTGCCAATCAGGTACTGCAGGCGCTCGACCTCAGCCTCGGCTTCCTTCTGCTCCGCTTCGGCTGCCTTCACGGCGTCGGAAAGCTCCTTGGCCTTCTCCAGCATGGCCGGGCGCTCTTCCTTCGACGCCTGACCAATCTTCTTACCGAAGCCCTTCTGCTCCGAACGCAGCGCGTCGGTGGAGGCAATAACCTCACGGCGCTTAGCGTCAGCTTCCAGCAGCTGATCGACCAATGCCGGGTCCTCACCACGGGTGCGCTGGGACTCGCGGGCTACTTCAGGGTTTTCGCGGAGAAATTTGAGATCAATCACGTCCCCTAGAGTACCTGGTTTACGTCGATAAGCAGGTACGCGCGGGTTAGAGCGCCGCTTCCGCTCCTGAGGCGACCAGCAGCGCGCCGAGGACGAGGAAGATTGCGCCGGCGACAGTGTCAATCCACGGTCCTGCCAGCACCATTCGCTTGACGACGGCATCCGTCGACACCACGATTGCGATAAATAGGAAGAAAGCGATTTGGGAGACGATTAGCACCAACGTACAAAGCACGAGCGTCCCCACAGATGCGCCCGCGGGAATGAACTGTGAAAGCACTGCCGTGAGGAAGAGAACAATCTTCGGGTTCGACATGTTGGTGAAAAAGCCCTGGCGGAACGTCGCCTTCGGCGACCGGAGCGCCTCGCTTCCCAGCGCTGGTGCGGCACCGGCACGCAGTTCACGGAGGGTATTGATGCCTGCCTTGGCCATACTGATGCCCATGTAAATGAGATAACAACCACCGACAAGCTGAATTGCCCCCATCAGCAGGGGATTTGCTGTGATGACAGCTGCGAATCCAAATACTGTAAGCGTGATCCAGATAGCGGCTCCAGTGCTAATACCCGCTACTGCCGCGATGGCGTGCTTACGGGATTTAGTGGCAAGACGCAGAATAAGGAAAAGATCCGGCCCTGGTGAGGCCATTCCTAGAATGTGGACGCCCAGCAGGCTGAGTAGTGCAGTCCAGGTCAAGACTCGTGTCCTCGGGTAGCGAACAAATACCGGACTATTGTAGTGCTTGAAGTTATTGAGCAAACTCGGAGCGCAAACTCGGGCAGAGCGTTACCTTGTCCACAGGCTCATTGGCGGTGCACAATGGGGTCACTATGGCTGATGACAATATGAACCAGGATCGCGAGCACGCTGCCGCCACAAACACTGACTCCGGTGCAGGTACTGGCGCAGATGCCAGCGCTGGTGCATCCTCCGCAGCCAGCAACGATGCCAACGCTTCCCGTAACTCGCGTGGAAGCTGGGGAATGCGTGCTTTGTCGACGGCAATGCTGGTTGGCGCCGCGGGCATGGCATTCGCTCTACAAGCGGGGGTCATCGAGCCACCGAGTGGGCCACTTGGGGGCAAGGACTCGTCGGCAAGCGCGTCATCGTCGACAACGACGACCATCGTCGACAAGGAGACAACGGCGTTCACCAGCGCAACCGCGGGCAACTGTCTGGACTGGAATCTGGCAGAAGATTTGAATGTTTCTGACTTCCGCGTCGTGCCCTGTGAGCAGCCGCACGCTTATGAGGTCGCCAAGAAACTGAACCTCGCCGATTACGAGGAACATCCGGGGCAATACGCAAAAACTGCCAACTACCCGACAGCGGACAATTTGGTGGCTCTGCAAAATGGCGTATGCCGTAACACTGTGACTGAATACCTGGGCGGCCAGTACGATCCAGACGGTCGATTTATCACGGCGCCGATCATTCCTTCGCCTAGCCAGTGGGAAAAGGGTGACCGAACCTTCCTGTGCGGTATCCAGGTTGTCGATGAAGACGGCAACACGGCGCACATGTCCGGCCCTGCGGCCGGGCAGGACCAGTCCCGCGTGTTCGAGGGTGGTCGCTGTGTGACATTGGACGAAAACGGCGCCATCCGCCAGGTGCCGTGCGTGGAGGATCACCTGATGGAGTCGACGGGAATTGTCAATCTCCGCGACCATTTCGGTGACAACATCCCCACTGACCAGGAGCAAAATGATGTGCTCGCGGAACAGTGTGTGACTCTCGCGCAGAATTACCTCGGTGGTGACGACCCGCTGTATAACTCAACGCTGTTGCCATTTTGGACGTCACTGTCGCAGGAGTCGCTCAATGCTGGCTCGCGCAGTGTGAACTGCTGGTTGATTAAGGACAATGGCCAGGGCGGGTTCTCCACTCTCAACGGCCACGCTAACGAGTCCTTCACTATCGACGGCCAGCCGCCCGTGGCTCCGCCACCGCGCAATCCGCTGCGGGAGGAGCAGGGTGACTCTGGCGCTGCCGCTGGCGCTGGCACAGGCGACGTCGGTGAGGTCGGTGCCGACGGTACTGGTGCAGAAGCAGGCGCTGTGGATAACGCAGTCGCTCCCGCAGGACAGTAGAACAACAGGACATTGCAAGGCAGCACCATAAATGGTTGACGTTAGCCCGGATCGGTTCGATGCACTTGTCGATGAGGCCATCGACCGCATCCCCACGCAGTTTCTCGACCAGCTCGATCAGGTCATCATCCAGGTCCACCCGTATAACCTCGACGAGCCCACACTGCTGGGACTCTACGAGGGCATTCCTCTGACCGAGCGTTCTAACAACCACTGGGGTCCGCCTGACCAAATCAGCCTGTATCGCGACATGCTCTGCCGCATCAGCCGCACCGAAGAGGAGCTGGTGGAGCAGATTCGGGTCACTCTCCTGCATGAGATCGGGCATTATTTCGGCCTCGAGGAGGAAGATCTGGACCGTCTCGGCTACGGATAAGTTTGTCCCGCCGTGCACGGTCTCGTTCCTCTCGGCTTCTTCACAGCAGATTTCTTCCCTGTAGCCTTAATAACCATGAGCGACAACTCGAGCGAGAAGCCAGAAATCAGGGTCGGCGATAGGGAGCGCAACGCTGCCATGGAGCGTCTCGGCAATCATTTCGCTGACGGCTACTTGGATATCAATGAGTTTTCCAAGCGCACCGAAGCTGCCGCAGTCGCTAAAACCCGCGCCCAGCTGCAAACACTCTTCGCAGATCTGCCCGCTGAGACATCCCCCGAGAGTTCACAGGGCACCCAGGCTAAACTGCAGCACCAAAGTGTCGATCAAGAGCTGCAGACTCTGATGAAAAAGGGCCGTCAGCTCAACATTGTTGACTCTGCTGCAGGCGTCATCGTTTGTGTCTCTATCGTTCTGATGCTATTCACCGATATCGACAACGCGTGGTTCGGCTTCGTCGCCGCTGCGGCCGTTGCCCTCATTGGACGCGCCGCCTTGAACATCAACAATGACGAAGAAGAACTCCTCAACGAAATCAACGAAGAGGAATCCAAGCGTCGCACGGAACGCCTACGCCTGGCAGCGCAGAAGCGCCGCGAGATTCAGGAAGGCCAGCAATAACGGCCAGCGGTGACAGTCGCCGCCCAGCTGCCTGTCTAAGGCAACTCGCTGTCGCCCCAGCGACGCACATCCCACATTCCCGGCTCAATGCCGGCACACTTGCCGACGGCCGCTGCGTTCGGAACCAGCTCAATTCGCTCGGTATTGGCAATGCGGTGTCGCAGTGCGTATTCCGGATCCACCCCGGTCAGATACTGCCCAATCAGACGAATAGCCGCGCCGTGGCTGACAATGACGACATCCTTGCTGCCGCCCTCCCTGGACTCCCTGGATTCACTACCTGTCGCCCCTACCTGCTCCAGCAGCTGCTGTAGCGTCGACAGGTAACGATTCAGCACGTCAGCACCGGATTCACCGCCGGGAAGTCGGTACTCCAGTTCCCCATTGAGCCACTGGTAGAAGGCGCGCATGTACTCCATGTGCGCATCGCGATCATTGCGCCCCTCGAGGTCGCCGGCCTGAATCTCGTGGAGACCACCCTCATGGCGGATGCGAACGGAAGTCTCTCCCAGGTGGTGCAGACTTGCGACCGCGCCTGCACCAGTTTGGCGCGCACGCAGGGCATGGGATGTGACAATGTCACCGATTCTGTGGACGTCGGGAAGCAAAAGACGTCCCAGACTGCGCGCCTGCCTCACGCCGAGGTCGGTGAGCGGTGCGCCCGGCAATGCGGTATCCAGGCGGCGGTTGATGTTGCCGGTGGTCTGCCCGTGGCGGATGAAAATGATGCGCTGGGAATCAACCGGCATGACAGATTCAGGGCGGTCTGGGCGGTCATCGAGGAAAGGCAGCTGTCCAACTGGATTTTCGGGCGCGGCGGGTGTCATGTTTTACCTTCGTCCTTCCTTGAGCGCGTCGACCCACTCAATTGACTGGGAGATATCCGGAGGCGGGGTCATAATGCTGCGGCGACCGCCCTCAGCGACCGGCCAAGATCCCAGATAGCGCAGATCTTCGGCGTATTCGTGCAGTGCCGCGAGAGCCGCCGCAACCTGTGCATCATCAACGTGACCGTTGCAGTCAATGTAGAAGCGATAGAGGCCGAAGAGCTCTCGAGTCGGCCGCGACTCGATGCGGGTGAGGTTGACCTGTCGCACTGCGAACTCATTCATGGCGCGCATCAGTGTGCCGGGCTGGTTCGGCAGCGTGAAGGAGACCGAGGTGCGGTCGGCACCGGTGCGCGGCGTCGGCACGCCGGGGCGCCCCACCAGCAGGAAACGGGTCCGGGCACCGCGCACGTCGGCGACCTCGGTGGCCAGCGCCTCAAGTCCGAGCAGCTCACCCGCGCGGGCCGGGGCAGCGCAAGCGTCATGGGTACCCTCGGCGACCTGGTGGGCCGCCGCTGCATTGGAGCTGGCCTGATGAACTTCCACGCCCGGAAGGTTGGCGTCCACCCACTGTTTGACCTGCGGATACGCCACGGGATGTGTTGTAAAAGTACGCACCTGTTCCGCCGTCGTACCGGGACGGACCAGGATAGAGAAGACCACCCCGACCTCGGTTTCACGGAAAACCTGCAGCTCCGGCCCAGCAGCGAGGGCATCAAAAGTTGGTGTGACGGGACCGTCCACGCTGCTTTCGATAGCCACGCAGGCAAAGTCCGCTTCCCCTCGGCGCACGGCTCCAAGCGCGGCCGCAGGGCTATCCACCGGCACCGCATTGACCGCGGATTCCCCTGCCGGATCAATCTCGCCAGCACGCGCCATGTCCCACAGCGCCTGCTCGGTGAATGTGCCCGCAGGACCCAAATAAGTAACCGTCGTCATAAGCTCAGACTAGAGGGCTTCTACACTTATTGCATGACCTCTTCTTCCGAGATGCCCGCCCGCGCCCTCACTGAAGCCGTGCGCAGTGGCGCAATCTCGGTATCGGAAATCGTTTCGGAATTCGCCACGCTTGCCGACGACGCCGCGACCAATCCCGCCCGTTTCGGTATTGCCACGTCCTTGGCCGAGCACGCTGTCGACCGCGCACGCAGCCTCACTGCTCAATCAGAGATCTCCCGGCGCGCTAGCCACGGCCTCCCGCGTGACCTCCTGGGACTGCCAGTGGCAATCAAGGATCTATTCACCATCACCGGTGTCAAATGCACGATGGGCTCCGCCAACTTGGCTTTCACCGCCACCGAAACCTCGGAACCCGTGGCGAAACTTCTGGCTCGCGGCGCCATCCTCACGTCGACTACACACACCTCCGAGGTTGGGATGACGGCCTACACCGAGCCGATTGGCTACCCGGCTCCGGAAAACCCCTATTTCGCCGCGCCCAATCAGCTGTCCAATCAGCCGGATACCACGCCACGCACTCCCGGTGGTTCCTCGGGCGGCAGCGCGGTGGCTGTCGCAACTGGTGTCGTTCCCGCAGCTCTGGGCTCTGACGGTGGCGGTTCCATCCGTGTGCCCGCCGCCTGCTGTGGCCTCGTTGGGTTGAAGCCAGCGCATGATATTGCGGGTGGAAATCTCTCCACGCCCGCCTTCCTCACTCGCACAGTCGATGACGCAGCACTGCTGGCCGGGGTGCCACTTTCCGCAACTCCGCATGCTTTCCGACGGTCCCAGCGTCCCCTTCGCATCGGTGTCACTGTCAGCCCTTTTCATGCTGAGGTGGACGTCGATAAGCGATGGGCAAACGGTGCGTGGGCGGCGGCTGACCGTCTTGCCGACGCCGGGTACGACGTGGTGGAAGTGCCCAGCCCCTACGATCCGGCAGGTCCGGACGTGTTCGAGATTTTTCGACGGACCATCACGCGAATGGCCACGAAATTGCCGCGCGCGGACTACTCCGAGATCGTGGAGTGGATTCGCGCCTGTGGCCAGGAGATTTCTACAGCGGAGGCGGCGGCGACGCATCAGCAGCGGATGGCTCTGCCCGGCGCGATTCGGTCGCGTTGGGAAGTCGATGCGGTGATTACGCCAACGCTGGCATTTGATCCGCCGCGTATTGGGCACTTCTCTGCGTTGGCGCCGTGGGAGGACTTTGACGAGCAAACCCGGTGGACACCGTGGTTGTCGCTGTGGAATCTGACTGGGTGGGCAAGCGTGTCCGTGCCAATTGCTGTGCTGGACACTAGCGGCAGTACGCCCAATGCGAAGCTCCCCGCCACCAGTGTCAACATCGGTGCGGTGCGCTGCGGCGAGGCAGAGCTACTGGAGATGGCTAGCGTGCTGGAGGCTTCTAACGCCAGCTAGCGCACGTACTTCGCCGCCATTGCCGCCGCCTGTCCGGCGTATCCGCCACCAAATAGCACCGCGTGCATGAGCACGGCGTAGAGCTGATGGAGTTCGCAGCTCTCGGCGAAATCCGGCAGGGGATGTACGGACTCGTAACCACGCAAGATCTCGTCGAAGTGGGTTGCCCCGAATAGCGCCAGCAGTGCCAAATCCTCCTCGCGGGTTCCGCCGTGCGCCGCGGGGTCAATCAAAATCGCGCCGTCTGCATCCCACATGAGGTTTCCCCACCACAGGTCACCGTGGACACGCGCAGCGTCTGGCTCATTGTCGAAATCTCCAGCCAAGAGCCGGTCAATGAGCTGGTCAAAGATATCTAGCTGACGGTTATTGTAGGAGCTTTCCAACTTTCCCAGCGCGGGCAGTAGACGCCCTTTCGCCCAGTATTCACCGAAGGTCTCCCGTGGAGTCAGGTCCATCTGCAGTGGCTGATCCAGTGGACCGAAGTAGCCGTGCCCTTCCCACCCATCGGGGCCGGCACCCCAGCCAGCAGCGCCCAGATTGTGGGTAATGGCCAACGATTTTCCGAACTCGTACGCCGCCTGTGGATTCGGCGCCGTCGACTCGATTCGACGCAATTCCAGCGCATGCCCGCTCACGCCCAGCACATCCACTACGCGCGCACCGCCGTCAGCTTCGCCCTCGCGCAGCCAACCCAGCCCCGCTGCCTCACAGGCGAAGAAATCCCGCGGGACACCATGTCGGCTCTTGACATAAACATCCGACTCGTTGACTGCACGTTCGTTGTTCTGGTTCATTGCGGACATATTTCCAGCATATTCTTCTTCGTTCCCGACCCCTTTCAGCACGTCGCATGCAGGGTAACGCCAGCGCTACCAAGACTTGTATTGCTGTCTCGGTTCTCTTAGTGCACTGTCGTTGCCTATTCTTTATTGGTATGGAAGGCAACTTCGACGACTCGCGCATTGCCCGCGACCGATACGGTAGGCCGCTTAAAGATCGCTATGGCCGCCCCATCTACCGCCGTGTGGACGAGGCGTCGCCGAAGCATACCCGCCCCCGTGAGGCCGATTCGCGTGGCGCTTCACGACGCCCCATCCCGCCCCGTTCCGACCGCCCATCTAGGGCAGGGGCAGCCCGCCCAGCGCCTATGCCTCCGCGCAGGTCTAGGCCGCAACCGGAACGTCGGCAGGCGCCACTGAACGAAACCCGCATTGAGTCCCGTCCACCGATGAACCGGGTCGGTAGCGGCCGCGCTGGCAGCGATCCGCGGTTTCCTCCACCCGGATATAACCCGGATGCGGATTTCCAATCTTCCTCGCAGGGTTCGTCACAGGACTACTACAGTGCCCCACAAGCAGTGAGTTCTGGCCGTGGTGGACGCCGTGGCAGTCGTGGCGGCGTCAGGTCTGGGTTCCGCATGCCACGCATGCGGCTGCCACGCTTGCGCTTTAAATCCATCATCCTGCTTCTCGTCATCTTCCTTGTCGTCACGATGGCACTTGTCGACATCCGCCTGACCAGGGTCGATGCGTTCTCAGGTCTGGAAAATCGCCCTGCCAATACGCTGTCCTCCAACTGGTTGCTCGTCGGTTCGGACTCTCGTACGGGCCTGTCAGAGGAAGATGCTGCAAAGCTGTCGACGGGCAGTGGTGATTTCGGCCAGCGCACCGACACCATCATGATTGCCCACATTCCGGCGTTCGGTGAGCCGAAGTTGGTCAGTATCCCGCGTGACTCCTTCGTGGATATCCCGGGCAATGACAAGAACAAGATCAATGCGGCATTCGCATTTGGTGGCCCCCAGCTGCTCATCGACACCGTAGAGAAAAACACTGGAATTCACATCGACCACTACGCCGAAATTGGCTTTGGCGGTTTCGCCGGTGTCGTCGACGCTGTCGGTGGCATCGAGATGTGCCCTGAAGAAGCCATCGACGATCCGCTGGCAGGCCTGAATATTCAGGCAGGTTGCCAGAAATTCGACGGCGCGGGCGCCCTGGGTTACGTGCGCACCCGTGCCACCGCCCAGGGAGACTTGGACCGCGTAGAGCGGCAGCGTGAATTCATGGGTGCGCTGATGGGACGGCTGAAATCACCTGCGGTATGGCTCAACCCTTACCGCTGGATTCGCCTGGCCAATGCTGGCACTAAGGCCGTGTTCGTCGGCGATGGTGACCATGTCTGGCATCTGACCTGGCTGATGTTGCGCATGCTCTTCGGTTCCGATTCTCTTACCGTGCCAACCTCAGGCGCCATGGATACCGGTTATGCGGGCAATGTGCTGCTCTGGGACGAAATCGAAGCGCCAGCACTTTTTGCGGAGCTGAGATAACCAAGAGGGTAGCTAAAACAGTTTCAGATAGCTTTCTAGACAACTAACGCGTGTGACTTAGCTTTTTGCTGGGCCACACGCGTTAGTTTTTAAACCAGCTGCGCCAGGCTGTCTAGGTACCTAGTTCCGAATGGTCACCTGACGGGACACGATGGTCTCACGGGACTTGCGCTCCTCGGCGGTCAGCGGCTCTTCGCTGGCCAGCGCCTCAGCGATACGCTTGTCGGCCTCTTCCACAGCAGCAATCCAGTGGTCGTGCGGCTTGGCGTTATCCAGGTCCCAGACCGGCACCAGCAGGCCATCGGTGCGGAAGACACCAGCGAACTTAGTGCCCTCTCCCAGCGAAAGGTTGTCCGCAGCGTGCACGCGTGCCAAGGCATCCAGCAGTGGCTTCTCATCTTCACGGCGCACCCAGCGGATGTGGGCGCGCTCGCCCGGATCAATCCACCACACAGCACCAGCGACCTTCGCATCCAGGCGGTATGACGGGAGAATCGCGTCGTTAGCCACGGCCAGGTTCTGCTCAATCATCGGGGTACGTTCAATGCCCTTGGGAATCCACCACTCGAAGTCCTGGTGGACCTCCAGGTTGTCGAGATCCACGGCGGTCAGGACGTCGGTAAGCGGTGCGGCCTCGCCGTCAGTGGCGGCGGAGAGCTGCTGACCCGGCTCTGCGTCACAGGCCCATGCCAGCGCACGGGAGAGATCCGCAGCGCCGTCATTGGTGCGAGCCTGCGTCTGCAGCGCGACGAAAGCCTCATTGCCCTGGTCAGCGGCACGCGTCAGGGCCGCAACGCCACCTGGCAGCACGGTGCACAGCTTGATGTCACGCTCGGCACCGGCAACCGTGACCGGAATGACCACAGCCGGAGCGAACTCGCGGACAGCCACGATGTCAGCCTCTTCGTCGAAGTCCTTGAACGGACGCGGATTGCCCAGCAGCGCTGCACGCTCAGCAGCGCGAGCTGCCAGCTTCGCCTGACGGCGGCTCATGCCCTCCGGGGCCTGATTATTCTTCTTACGAGATTTCTTTCCCACAAGGCCACAGAATACCTATTCGCAGTCCGTAATTCGCGACTGCCTGGGCTACTTATAAAGATCATCGACGAATTCGCTCGCCGTTCCTTTAAAAAGATGCTTGTCGACGGCCATTGCGCCCGCCTCCCCTTGTTCATCGGTAGCTTCGCTGGGGATGAAGCCCTTGGACCAGAAACCGGGCTGAGTGCGCTCGCGACCGGACCCAACGGGAATATTGCGATGCACTTCCTCAGGCGCCAATACGTAGCCGAGTAGCCGCGCTGTAAGCGCAGTCGTCACACAAGCTAAAACGGTGATGATTCCGGCCTGGAAGTACGTCCGGGACACGTCGGCTGCGATAAACCACCCCACTGCTAGAGGCCACAAAACGCAGGCCAGATACCAGATAAAACGACCTGGCCCCATTACGGCAGTGACTCCTGTTTCAGCCAACGCGACCACTGGCCCCGTGATGTTGCGCACTGGCCACATGTGCATCGTGCGCACATCCGTTGCCGTGCGCGACAGCAGTGGGCGAGCATACGTTGCGCGGTCACGCAGCACCTGGAGGGTCTTGTAGACCGAAAAACCCAGCCCAATGAGGGAAACCATTCCGCAGAGACCGAAAGCCCATGCTCCTAATTCGCCGAGGAGGGAAACCACCAGGTCCTGACCGGGGCTCAGGATGCTCATCCAGACGAACACGGTAAATGCGGCGAATACTCCGGCGCCGCTCATTGCCCATCGAAAGACGCTGTCCGCGCGTTTGCGAACAATCTCATCGGCCTTCCAGCGCGGCGTCGCACCCGTGATGGTCGAATCCGAGACAGTCGGCTGCCAGCTCTGCTGCGGTGGCAGCACCACCTGAGGTGGGGACTGCGGCGGCTGTTGCTTTGGAGACTGCGGCGGCACAGCCCACCCCGCGTTTTCTGCCTGTTCATTAGACATTTTCCGCAGGGCTCCTCTCTTACGCGCGGTCGGCTTCTTCCGCAGTCTTTTCTCCCACGGTGTTTTTAGGTGCGCTTTCCTAACCTACCTAAATTAGCCCGGCTATCAGTCCAGCCACTAACCCCGCCACTAGTCCGACCAGCTGCGAATCTTCCGCAGCATGATGCGGCTCTTACGCTGCGAACGACCCATCTTCCGAGCCAGGTTGTTCAAAATCGCGATGGCCTCGGTGATGTGCGGCCCCTTGTTCAGCATCACGCACTCGGCACGCAGGGCGAAGGCCGCGTCGGTAATCTCCGCGCGGGACGGCAGCCCGGCCTTGGCCATGTTCTCCAGCACCTGAGTACCCAGAATGGTCGGCACTCCGGCTGCCTGCGCCAGCGTCAGAATCTGGCCCGGAACCTCGCCCATGCGATCGAAGCCCAGTTCCACAGCCAGGTCACCGCGGGCAATCATCAGACCGGACTTGGCACGCTTCATGCTGGCAATGATGATTCCCGGCAAATTCTGGAATGCCGGAATAGTCTCAATCTTCAGCACAACACCCAGGTCCCGAGCCCTCGATGCCAGATCCTCGCGGCCCGCAGCCTCATGTTCTGCCGCAATCTCATCGAGCACCTTGTAGACGTACTCAGCATCCTCCTGCGTGCGAATAAAGCTCACCGCAGCAATGTCCGCGTGCTCCACCACAAAGCGCAGATGCTCAATGTCTTCGTCGGTAAGCGAATTGAGCGGCAGGTCGGTGTTCGGCAGGTTGATTCCCTTATGCGCCGCCAACGGCTGTCCGTTCGGCTTGGTGCGCTGAACACGCAAGCGGGCATCGACGTGGCTATCTTCGCTTGACGACGTCTCGGAGACCTCAACCACCTCAGCACCGAGTGCACCGTCGTCGAAAAGCACCGGATCACCCGGCTTCAGAGCCGCCACGGCAGACGGCAGCGAGCAGGAGACGCGTGGAATTTCATCGTCGGCGCGTGGAATGGTGGTGATTTCCTCGCGGCTGGTGAGAATGAACTCATCCCCAGTGTGGAAACGCAGCTTTTGCACGGTCGGCGGCACGCCGCCAGCACGTGTGACCTCGTAGTTGCTGCGCAGGTGTGTGCCCTCGGCGATCCAGGCGTTCTTCTCCCCCTCGGCGAGCACGGCCTCGACCTCGCCGTCGGCATCGGTGTCGATGCGCACAACGGTGAAGTGACGCTTCGCCGAGCGGGAGTCATGCAGCGTAATGACATCGTCAAGCTGCAACTGCTCCAACCATCCCTGATCTGCTTGCAGCGGCAGAGCAGGACGCCCCGGCAGATCGTTCGGAGCTGGCTTTGGGTGCTCATCCAGACGTGGGGTCAGCCAAATCTTGGACTTGGAGATGACCGTGCCGGCGTCGTCACGCACAACACGGGCGCGACCTACGCGCGGCCCCGGTTCGATATCGCCTGTGCGCAGCTTCGGGCCAGCCAGATCCATGGACACGAAGATGCGGCGGCCGACCTTCTCAGCTGCAGCATTGACGTTGTCAATCATGCGGCTCCACTGCTCAGGACCGTCGTGGGCGCAGTTGATGCGAGCAAGATCCATGCCGGCAGCAGCGAAGCTCTCCACCAACTTTGCGTCGTCGGCGGCCTCGGCGGGCAGGGTCACCATAATGTGCGAAGTGACATCCGCGCGCTCCTGACCGAACAGCTCGGTGGCGTTGCTATCCAGAGCAACATCCGCGCGCTCATCGTCGGCAATAATGCGGGCGACATCGATATCTGAGGTGCGCCCCGCCAGCGCCAACAGCGCGTTGAGGGCCAACTCAAGGCGCCCCCGGGTGAACGTCTCCACCGTGGTCAGACTGGTCACGCCAAGGTCGTGCAAGCTGTTCTGCAGCTCACGGATGTCAATTGTGCGCAGGTGTGCGTAGTGCAGCAGATTTTCCGCGTGCCGACGACGCTCTTCCGGCACCTCTGCGAGCAGTGCAGATGCCTCCACTGAGACATCGTCCAACTCTGTAATCAGATCAGTGACCTTGCTGATGAGGTCATCCAGACGCGGTACGGCCGCGCCGCTTTCAGTGTTGTCAGTTGCTGTGTCTTGAGGGCTCTGCGCTGCCATAGAGAAGGCACTCCTGTGTTTAAGACGAGGCGTTGGCCAGAGTCGGCCACGCGGGCCAATAGAAGGTGGGCATTCTCATTCTCAAATGAGACGGCCGAAAGCGCATGTCGAGAAGACATGCGCTCTCACTACCAGCAGTTACTTCCAGAATGGATCCTGCACATCTCGAAGCGTCTGGACGGACTTGTCCAGCTGCTTCGTTTCGTATTCATCCAACTCAAGCTCGATAACGCGGCGAATTCCTCGGCGGTTCACAATGGCTGGTGTTCCGATGAACACGTCCTCATGGCCGTATTCACCTTGCAGGTATGCGGAGACCGGCAGAGCTACCTCTTGGTTTTGGAAAATGGCGCGCGTGATGCGGGCCAGCCCCATACCGATTCCGTAGGAAGTGGAGCCCTTGGCATCGATAATCTCGTAGGCGGCATCACGGGTTCGGATGAAGATGTCCTCCAGCTCGTCGTGAAGCGTGGGGTCGGCGGCGAGACGCTTGGACAGGCTGACGCCTGCAACGTTGGCGCTGGACAACACCGGCAGCTCGGAGTCGCCGTGTTCACCAATGATGTATGCGTGCACGCTCATCGGGGAAACATCGTAGTATTCACCCAGCATGTAGCGGAAACGTGCCGTGTCCAGGATGGTGCCGGAGCCGAAAACACGGTTATGCGGCAGCCCGGAGTACTTCCACGCCGCGTACGTGAGTACGTCGACGGGGTTGGCGGCGATCAGTAGGAGCCCATCAAAACCGCTGGCCATAACGGAATCGACGATGGACTTCATGATTTTCATGTTCTTGTCCACCAGCTGTAGGCGAGTCTCGCCCGGCTTTTGTGCCGCACCTGCACAGATGACCACCAGCGCGGCATCATCACAGTCGGCGTACGTGCCCTGGGTGACTTTGGTGCGCGACGACGCCCACACCACGCCATGGTTTAAGTCCATGACGTTACCCATCGTCTTCTTCTCGTCGATGTCAATGATTGCCAAGTGGTCGACAGTGCCCTGGTTGACCAGCGAGTACGCGTATGCCACGCCGACGTCGCCAGCACCGATCAGCACGACCTTATTTCCTGTGGATAGCTTCATAGCCCTCGGATCCTTCTCAACCGATTCGGAAAAGTTGCGACACCCCCACAGGCTACGCTTTGTGCCGAAAACTGGCGCGGGATGAATTACCCCGTGGAAAAAACTTTGCCATGATGGGAGCCATGGGATTCCTGCGTCGCGCATTTACTTCGATTGCGCCCTCGATTGCGTCTACGGGCAACACACCTGTAGCTCAGCCAATCGAAATCACCAGGACGGTGCGAGCTGCACGAGCAACTCGAACGGGAATTACAGGAGTCGCTGGCACAGCTGGCATGGCCAAAGCGCTGGGCGCAGTCGGCACCGGCAGTCTGATGGCCACCAAAGTCTTTCGCGAACGCCTCCTAGGTACCGGCCCTGGCACTATCCGCAGTGCACTGCGGGCGGGCATCCCCTCCAACCCCGGTCTAATTGGTGCAGAGATTGTGTCATGGGCTGCCTTTAGTCCCTCGCTGATGCCGCGCACTAGGACCGCCACCGTTACTGTGACCTTCCTGGCACAGCTGGCGGGTCATGTCACCGGGGTGGCCATCGGCTATGGCTACAACACGACGATGCGACGTCTGGCCAGCACTCCGCTCAGCCGCTTTGCGCTGGCACCTCGACACGAGCGCGCACTGGCCGTGACCTGGCACGTGGCCACCACGGCCACCACCGCGGCGCTGTGGCTGCGCTCCATTTCCCAGCAGCGCGAAATTGGTCGACTGGTGGGCAAGGATGAGCAGGAATCCGCACGCAGCCAGTTCGCCTCCACAATGATTGCCAGTGGTCTCTACCTGACCACTCGGGGGCTCTCCGCGCTGGCCAACCGCGGCTATGACCTACTGCGGGACAACCTCCGCCCCTGGCTGCCGCGCGGTCTCGCCCCGGTTCTCAGCGGTGCCATCGTCGGTGGTGCCGTGGCCGCCAGCATTGACCGACTGCTTATCCGTCGGACTTTGGAGTCCATCGCCAAGAAGTACCGCTACCTGAATACCCTGGTAGTTCCAGGCCGCATGCAGCCGTGGGAGCCGGAACGTTCCGGAAGCCCATGGTCTTTGGAGCCGTGGTACGCACTCGGCGCCGAGGGACGCGTCTTCGTCGCCGAAGGCCCCCGTGCCCGAGATTTGGCAGTGGTTACTGGCAAGCCGCTCTCCGAACTGCAGGAACCCATCCGCATTTATGCGGGCAAGGTACAAGGCCGTTCCCTGCGGGAGCAGGCGGAGCTCATCATCCGCGAGATGCACCGCACCGGCGCGTTCCGGCGCGATCATCTGGTTGTCTTCACCACCACTGGCACCGGTTGGGTGCCACCGTGGTCGGCGCAGGCTGCAGAGTTCTTGACCCTTGGCAATTGCGCCACTGTCGCTCTGCAGTACTCCGACCTCCCCTCCCCAGTGGCGTGGCTAACGGACCACGAAACCCCAATCGCAGCTGGCCACACCCTTATCCATCGGGTGTTGCAGGAAGTCGACAAGATGCCGGAAAACGACCGGCCAAAGGTCTACGTCGCCGGTGAATCCCTCGGCGGTTTTGGCGGTCTCGGCGCGTTCGAGAATTCCGCCGACATGCTCGCACGCGTCGACGGTGCTGTCTGGACTGGCACGCCGCAGTTCTCCGCAATGTGGAAAGAGCTGACACACCGTCGGACAAAGGGATCCCCGGAAATCGCTCCGGTCATCGACGAGGGGCGAAACATCCGCTTCGCTACGCGCCCCGACGAGCTGTACCACTCCTTCTATGGCACCAAGTTCGGGCCGTGGGAATTCCCGCGCGTCGCATTCCTGCAGCATGCCTCTGACCCCATCGTCTGGTGGGATTACCCGCTGGCCTGGCGCCGCCCCGACTGGCTTGCAGAGCGCGTCGGCCGCGATGTCCTCCCCTCCATGCGCTGGCACCCGTTCGTCACCTTCTGGCAGGTGCTTATCGACGGCCTCGCTTCCGTCACCGTCCCCGGCGGTCACGGCCACCGGTACGAGGAAGAAATGCTGCCAACGTGGGCTTCCATCCTCGACATTCCGCTTGACGACGACCTGGGTGGCGCAGCCGGAATGCGCTTCAAGCGTGTGAGTAAGTGGATTCGCCGCACTCAGCCGCCACGTTCATAAACTTGCGACAGATACCTTTGACCAGTACTTTTTACGAATTTCGCACTAATTGTATTGCTTAAATGGTTGCGCATCCGCTCATCTTGAGTACCATCGACGGCACAACCTAAAAACGTGTTGAGGAGGAATTTTCCTAATGACTAAGTACGAACTTCCTGAGCTGGATTACGCTTACGACGCTCTGGAGCCGCACATCTCCGGCGAGATTATGGAGCTGCACCACAGCAAGCACCACGCTAATTACGTCAACGGCGCCAACGCTGCACTGGAGAAGCTCGCTGCTGCTCGCGAGTCCGGCGACTTCGCAGCTGTTACCGGCCTGTCCAAGGACCTGGCCTTTAACCTGGGTGGCCACACCAACCACTCCCTGTTCTGGAAGCTGCTGTCCCCGAACGGTGGCGGCCAGCCGACTGGTGAGCTGGCTGAGGCTATCGAGCGCGACTTCGGCTCTTTCGAGAAGTTCCAGGCTCACTTCAACGCTGCTGCTCTGGGCCTGCAGGGCTCCGGCTGGGCTGTTCTGGGTTACGACACCATTGCAGAGCGCCTGGTTATTGAGCAGATGACTGACCAGCAGGGCAACCTGTCCATCAACCTGAAGCCGGTTCTGCTGCTGGATATGTGGGAGCACGCTTTCTACCTGCAGTACAAGAACGTCAAGGCTGACTACGTCAAGGCTGTCTGGAACGTCTTCAACTGGGATTACGCTGCAGAGCTGTTCGCAGCTGCCAAGTAATCTCGGCTAACAGCGCGCGGCTTTTTACGCGTCCCTGCCGCGCGCTAAAGATGGCTTACCGGCTCGCTGACGGGGCTTACCCTCAGCGGGTCGGTTTTTTATGTCTTGTTTGAGACCACTTTTGGTATTTCCCGGGCAGCACACGTAGCCGTCGTTTAGCGTTAGTGCCCATGAGCACCAGCAACAATGTCAACGTCACCTATGAACACCTCGCCGTAGCTGATTCAGAGGCGGCGAAAATCGCTGTCGTCAGTTTGGACCGCGGAGACAAACTCAACGGTCTAACACTTGAGATGCTGACCGAGCTGTCCGCCGTCGCCCGGAAACTGGCAGCTGACCGCGATCTGCGCGGCGTAATCCTACGTGGCGAGGGCAAATCGTTTTGCGCTGGACTCGATTTCGCATCGGCATTTAAGAAGCCCTCGCGCATTCTGCGCTCATTCGTCCCCGATATCCACGGCACGAACCTATTCCAGCGCGCCTGCTGGGACTGGCGACGCCTGCCGGTGCCGGTCATTGCGGCGGTGCATGGGCACTGTTACGGCGGTGGTCTACAGATTGCGCTGGGTGCTGATTTCCGCATTACGACGGGTGATGCCAAGTGGTCAATCCTCGAAGCGAAGTGGGGACTGATTCCGGATATGTCCGGTATGCGAACCATTCTCGACGAGGTCAGCGCCGATACTGCACGTTGGCTGACCATGTCTGGCGAAGAACTCAACGGCAAGGAAGCAACTGAGATTGGTCTGGCGACATGGACCGTTGACACGGAGAACGCTGCACTTGAGCTAGCCAAGGAGAAGTTGGCACAGCTGGCGACGCGCTCGCCAGATCAGCTGGCGGCGACGAAGCGGCTTTTCCGCGATGTGCACCGCTCCCCTCGCTCAACATTCCGTGCCGAGCGCACACAACAGTTGTTGCTGTTAGCCCGCAAGAACACGGCCATCATTCGCAATGCTGCGATGAAGAAGGCCTCGCCTAAGTTCGCCCGGCGCGGCACGTGGACGCGTGGTTAGCGCGCTACGGAACCGGCAGGTCATCCCCATGCGGCAGGTCCGCGGCCGCGCGCTGTGAATCCAGCCAGTCGCGGACGTGGGCTACCGACCGGCAGTCATCGCCGTTGTAGCGCAGTAGCATGGCGCGCGCCTCGGCTTGCGTGAGTTTTTCAAAGGACTGTTCCGCGACAAAGTCGAGGTCAGTGGCCGTCGCAATGCGATACAGATCCAGCGATGCCTCGCCGTCAACGTCGGCGTCGCGCCAGTGGAAGCCCGACCACGGGGCCACGATTTTCAGCCCCATGCCGACGGTGGAGAGAATCTGGCGACGGGCGACCTTCAGCATGTCCACCCAGTCCTCCGAGGCAATGAACTTGTCCACTTCTTCGCGGGTCGGCACCCGCACAATCTTTGTCGGGCCAGCTGCCTCGGAACCGGAACCAGCCCCATCGCCTGCGGCCAGATCCGCCGAATCTGCGGGCACCACAAATTCCTGGCCGCCGAACCGGGTAGCGCTCTGACGTAGCCAATAGTTCTCGCCCTCTGCTGCCCAGCAATAGGCGCGGAAGGTCTTGCCTTGTTCATGCGCCGCATTTCGACGTCGCATCAGGTAATCCCAGAAAATCGCAAAGTTCCTGGCCTCCGCCGTGCCGCCGAGCCCCTCTGGCCCCGGTGGCTCCCAGGTGATGAACCCGCGGTAGTCCTCCCCGGGCACCCATGTTCCCCACAGGTAGGCGCCATCGTTGGGGTACGCCTCCATATCGATGTCCATCTCGACATCGCCACGTGGGGCCGATGTCTTGGCGGTTACCCGGAGCGCGTCGACGTCGGCAAGCCGCGCCCTCGCCATCCACACCTGCTCCTTGCTGACGTGCGGAGTATTGGTGCTCGCCTGCGCCAGTGCCGTGACCGTGTCGATGCCCACACTGCGCAACCGCATGGACTTATCCCCAGGTAGGAGGAGGGAAATGTCGTCACTTGCGGTCAGCTCATCCAAGCAACGGTCGTGGTGACGGCAGGTTCGGCACTCCCGGATGCGCCGCGGCGCCAGCGGCCAGGTCCCCGGCGTAAACCGTGACGGTCGCCCCTGAGTGGCAGCGACGGCATCACGCGCGTCTCGCAACGCCATCCGGTACGAGGCGACGCGCGAGCCCTCATCGGCAATGACAATATGCCGTGTATCCAGGTTCATTCCGGTGGCACTAATCGCTCCCACCAGGCCACAGGACACGCCCAGCCGGTGGAGTATCGCCGCCGCCTGCCCAAGCTTCACAGCATCGGGTCCGTAATGCCGCAGCTTCCACTCGTCCGTGATAACCATCGCCTGACGCAGGGTCCTCCCCATCACGCCATCACGCCCGAGCCGGTCAACGCCCAGCAGTCGCACCTGCATCGACGCCGCACGCGCCGCATTGCTTGACGACGGCTTACGCCGCCGACCCTGTTTGCGCGCAGAGAGCAGGTGCCGTGTGACAACCAGGACCGGCATGTATGTCGGAGAGGTCGTCTGTGGTGAATCATCGACCTTGACCAGCAGATCGGGGTGGCAAATCTCGTCGATTCCCGAGTACACCCCACCGGGAATCGGGCGCTCATGCATGAGCACGGCACCGGCGATGACGCTTTCTCCGCGGGCGATGGCCTCAAGGGTATCCAGGTGAGCGTCCGGCCCCGAGACCACTGTGTACAGGCCGGGGATGGACGCGATGGACGTCGGCAAGCGGTGCTCGTGGTGAGAAGCAGGTTCGACTAGCCGCCCCTCGCGCAGGTCGAGGCTCAGCCGGTAGCGGCAGCCGATGAGGTCGCTCGCATGGAGAAGCGGGCGCGAAACGGATGAATCAGTCACAATGAGAATTAGCGTATCGCCACTCGGTAGGAAGTTTCACGTTAAGCTTGGATAGCAAGAATCGTGATGCAGCCACTGCATCTGGCAAGCGCACTCCGGCGCGGTGGGGTTTACGGGTTTTCCGCCCCGCTTTTCCGGAGGGACTATCTGCGAGCAACTAGGCGAAGGAAAAAATGAGCTTCTTGGGTGACATCCGTGAGCGTCGGCGCGAAACCGCCAAGCAGGTGAAGGCTGCCAAGGCGAAGGCTAAGGAAGAGGCTCGCCACGCAGCTCGACTTAATCGCAAGGCACACAAGGCTGAGGTCAAGGCCGCTAAGCGCGACCAGAAGCACCAGCACAAGCTGGAGCTGAAGGAGGCCGCTGGCCGCGTTCGTTCTGAGAAAAAGCTCGGTAAGAAGGAACTCAAACTGGAAAACCGTGCTCTGAAGCGCGCGGAGAAGATGCGCAAGGCAAGTGCCAAGGACGAGAAGAAGGCACTGGCCGCTAAGCAGCGTCACCAGACCAAGATGGCCGAGAAGATTCTGGAACAGCAGCGCAACCAGGGATTCACCAAGGACAAGGCAAAGTCGTGGATTGGTGGCGCACGCCTGCTGGTGCCGGTTCTGGTTCCGCTGGCTTACCGCGCCATCACTGCCGTTCAGCGCCGTGAGCACTCCGCGGCAGCGCAAAAGTTCGGCGTTTCCGCTGACGATGCCGCTCGCTACCAGGGGCACGGTGCACCGCTGCTCGCCCGCATTGAGGCCACTCGCGGTTCACTGACAGAGCTGCGTAAGTCGGGCGCCAAGGGCACCGACGGCTTTATCAAGGATGCTAACTCGCGTCTGGATGTCATGGCTGATGCCATTAGCGCAGCCGAGAAGATGACTCCGGAGCAGCGTCGCCGCGCGCACCACTCCATTACTGCAGAGCTGGATTCGCTGGATCGCCAGATTATTTCGGAGCTGGGCGCGTAACCCTGACCGGTTCGGATTGAGGCCGTAAGCCTAGACGCGTCGAATTAAGCGCGACTGTTGTTGAGCAGCAATAGTCGCGCTTTCGCTCTTAGTACCCCCGTATCGGGCTATTTTCTCCCTCCGATGGCGCTACGGACTGAGAGCCACTGTAATGAGGGCTATGCCATCTTCAGATAAATCTCAGACTGCAGCCTCGAACCCGAACGGCGCGGTCTCGAACAGTGACGCAAGAGCCCAAAAGCCTTTTACCCCTTCTCGTCGTGCCGTACTGCGTGCCGGCGCTACCGGTGCTGCTGCTGGCGCCATCGGCCTGGCAACCGCTACTAGTGCGGGAGCCAATCCTGAGCCACAGTCCCCAGCTAATGCTGGCGGTTCCAGTGGTTTCCAGGTCTTCCAGCACAGCGTGGCCTCCGGCGATCCGCTGCCGGACTCCGTACTTATCTGGACCCGCGTAACCTCGCATCCAGGTGATACCGCAGGTGCGAACCAGGGCCGCCCTGTTGCCCTGAAGTGGGAAGTCGCTTCCGACGAGGGCTTCGGCAACATCATTGCCTCTGGTGCCCTGAACACCGACCCGGATGCTGACAACACCGTCAAAATTGATGTCAAGGGTCTCTCCGCTGATTCCTACTACTTCTACCGCTTTACCGTCACCGCTGGTGACTACGCTGGTCAGGTTTCCCCGATTGGCCAGACTCGCACTGCGCCGCCGGTGAACTCCTCGCCAGATCACCTGGGCATCGCGCTGACCTCCTGCGCTAACTGGGAAAGTGGCTTCTTCTCCGCTTACCGCGATATGGCGGAAAATGACCGCATCGACATCATCATGTGTGTCGGTGACTACATCTACGAGTACGAGGCCGGTGGCTACTCCGGCAAGGGCCCGGTTCGTGACCACAAGCCGGCTCACGAGATTATTTCTCTCGCTGACTACCGCCTGCGCTACGCCACCTACCGCACCGATGCGGACCTGCAGGAAGCTCACCGCGCAAAGCCGTGGATTGTGACCTGGGATGACCACGAGGTCGCCAACGATGATTGGCACAGTGGCGCTGAGAACCACGACCCGGAGACCGAAGGCGACTACGTAGCCCGCCGCGACGCTGCTATCCAGGCTTACCTGGAGTGGCTGCCGGTTCGCGCTGTCCCGTTCTCACAGGGCGGTAAGCTCTACCGCAGCTTCCGTTTCGGCGATCTCGCCGACCTGACCATGCTGGACCTGCGCACCTACCGTGACCAGCAGCTGAAGTTCATCCGCGCTGGCGAGACCGATGATGAGAGTCGTTCCATGCTCGGCTCTGAGCAGTTCAATTACCTGCTCGGCCAGTGGCGTTCCTCGAGCGCAAAGTGGCGTGTCGTAGGTAACTCGGTCATGTTCACCCAGTGCCTGGTTCCGCCGCTGGATCCGGAGGCCACCCGCGCTGTCACCGAGCTGCTGAGCCTGCCGCAGGACGGCCTGCCGTACAACCTGGATCAGTGGGATGGCTACGCTGCTGAACGTCGTAAGCTCATCGACATCATGGATAAAGAAGGCTACGACAACGTTGTCTTCCTCACCGGCGACATCCACTCTTCCTGGAACTGCAACGTACCGAAGGTCCCGGGCCAGTACCCGAGTGCCGGTATCGCCGCCATTGAGATTGTCTGTACTTCCGTCAGCGCCCCGAACATCGATGACATTGTGAAGCTGCCGCAGGACAACCCGATTTCCCTGGCTGCTACCGCTGGACTCAAGGCTGCGAACCCGTACGTCAACTACCTCGAGTTCGACCGCCACGGCTACGCCGCTGTCTACTTCGGCCGCGAGGACGTTACCGCTGAGTACCGTCTGGTCGAGGTCAAGGAGGAACCGAACCAGCCACTTTTCGTCGCCGCTACCTACCGAGGCAAGCCTGGTCAGGGCATGACCCAGGCTTAAGCGCCTTCTCATCCTTTCGCTTGCCGACGACCACTGAGAGCGCACCCCGCATTGCGCCCTCAGTGGCGTAGTTGCTGTTCACGACGGCCCTGCACAACATGCAGGGCCGTATTTTTATTACCCCAAGTTCTTGTGCACAATTAATCGAATTATTAACAAACCATATATTCAATATAAGTTGCACAATCTAGCTCAATTATCGTCAATAGACATTAAATTTCTTTGCACTTATACTGTGGGGGAACGAATATAGGGCTTGATATTAATTTGAAATTTCACCGTATTGGAGTTTCACCGTAAGCCTTCTTCATTATTACAAGTTCAACACCAAGCTAAGGCAGGGATTCTATGGCACGCCGCGAACTAATTCAGTACATCGACGACCTCGATGGGACTCCGCTTGATTCCACAGATCACCAAGTCGTTCGTTTCTCTTTCCGCGGTAAGAACTACATTCTCGACCTCTCTCAGGAAAATGCTGAGAAGTTCGAGCAGGTATTAGAACCGTATATTGCGAACGCTTCTATTGATCACAGCACGGTTGTAGCCCCGCGTAAGCGCTCTTCCGCTAATCCCAATGCCGCTGAGGCTCGTGATCGCAATCGCAAGATTCGCCAGTGGGCACGAGAGAATGGCATGGATGTTGCAGACCGTGGTGCGCTGCCAAAGCACATTATTGAAAAGTACGAGAGCGCTAACTAGTTCTCACCCAGGTTCGTTTACCTTCCACTGGATTTCATCCAGCTTCACTATCTTAAAGACAGGGTCCCGCCACAGCGGGGCCCTGTTTTAAAGTTGGGGCAGGTGATTCGAGTCGCTAGGATAGCGGCTGGAATTGACACACCGGCCTCATCCGGTTGTCTTACTTTTCTTATCCTTGACATGGAGGAGTCGGCCCGTGGTTATTTTGGAACCATTTGTTTGGCTGGTCTCGTTTGTCCTTAAGGCGTGGCACCTGTTATTGGCCTCAGTGTTTCACCTGCCGTCTTCTCTGTCCTGGACGCTTTCTCTCTTCCTGCTGGTGTTTACGGTGCGTGGCGCCCTGGCGTTTCTCGCGTTCCAGCAATTTATCTCGGCGCGCAAGACAGCCAACCTACGGCCGCAGCTTTTTATGCTCAAGGAGCGCTACCGCAGGAGCATCGAGCCGAACTCGCCACAATACGCAAACTTTGCCAGCAAGGAAATGCGCAAAGCCGAAGGTATTAAGACCTCCGTAATGCTGGCGCCCCTCTTCGTCCAGATTCCCGTGATTATGGGCCTTGTTCGCATGCTGAGGCACATGCTGCGCGCGTCTGAGGGGCCTGGGCTGCCTGCGTCTCATAATGTCGGATTCATCTCTAAGGATGAGATCTCCGACTTTCTGAGTGCGACATTCTTGGGACAGCCTCTACCCGCATATCTGCGCATGGACCCGGAGCAACTGCAAATCTTCGGGGGCAATCATGATTCGCTGTTAACTTTCTGCATTATCGGCATCGTGGCAGCGGCCATTTTCACCGGTTTTAACTTGGTCATTTCCTACCGCCGGTTGCAGCGCACTCTCGACTATTCCAATAGCGTCAGTGTATTCCTCAGCAAATTCATGCGCGTAATGCTTATCTACGCACCGCTGATGATCCTCTTCGCGGGGTTCTTTGGCCCAACACCTGTGGCTCTAATTGTCTACTGGGTCACCAATAACTTCTGGACACTGACCCAAAATATTATTCTCACCCGCTATGTGGAAAAGACCTACCCGCTGACGGACGATTTCCGAACTCTGCAAAACCACCAAAAGGGTGAATACGAATCGGAGCGGGAGGAAAAGAAGAAGTTAAAGCAGGCCAAGCGTCGATTTTATATCAAGTCCGCATTCGCTCCGTGGAAGATAAAGCAGTACAAGAGCGAATATGCCGCTATTGAGAAGGAATCGCGGGACCGTCGTAAAGCAAAGCAGGACGAAGAATATGCCCAGGCTTTGAAAATTGCGAAGGTTCGCTACATAGTGACCCAGATGCGGCCTGGCGCTCAGGACAATTTGCCGTCCCTGACGCAGGATATGAAGATTTCCTCGGGTATAGTTCCGCCGCTTCCCGGCCTGGCTAAAGTGCGGGACGACATGAAACGACAAGCCGAGAAGGCTCAAAAAGCACAGAAACGGCCGAAGCCAATTCTGATTGCAAAGAACCTGGGAATGCTGCTCGGCCAGAATACGAAGAATATGGTTAAGAGAGCCACCGGCTCAAAGGAGTCGGACTGGAAACGCTTCCGGGATTAGCCCGTGAGTAAAAGGCGAGAACTAGGGCGCGTTAAAAAAAGGGAAATAAGTATTTACGTGACCAGGTCACGAGCCAGGTCACGCGCCATCTGCAGCGGGTTCAGGTCCTTGGACATCTTGGCACCCGCGAGGCCGCCGTCGAGGTAGAGCAACAGCATATTTGCGTGAGCAGACGGCATACTAGATTCGTTTTCAGTCAGCAGCGTGTGTAGCTGTTGCCAAACCCAGGAACGGTGATCGGCTGCGGCCTGACGGATGTCCTGCTCCGACTCCGTTTCCGGCCGTGGATATTCACTAGCCGCATTCTGGAAGTGTGAACCACGGAAGTCGATTGTTGGCTGCTCCGCAATACACTGATCAAAGAAAGCGAGAATCTTCTCCGCCGGGGTATCCAACGAGGCCACTCGCTGCTCCCAAGCCTCCCGCCATTTGGCGTCGAGGTCTTGCAGATATGCGATGACCAGCTTGTCCTTGGATCCAAACAACGAGTACAGGCTGGCTTTAGCCACATCAGCTTCTCGCAGGATACGGTCAATGCCGACGACTCGGATGCCCTCCGTTGTAAACAGAGTTGTCGCTGATGCCAGGAGGCGCTCCCGCGGACTGGGGCGGTTACGACGGCGAGAGGAAGCGCGGCCGCCTTTTGCGCCCTTGCCCGTTGTCGCTTCTGCCACGGCAGTACCTCTCGTCCTTCCAAAGTCACACCCCGTTCTAACAGCTGCTTACTCGCAAATACCGGCATAAGCGTCATTGCTTTCACAACCCTGAACAGGGCGTTCATAGTCTGTGATATTCCATTGTAGGCGTATCTGCGACTGTGCTTTTGTAAAAGAACAAACTAGTCAGTCTTTCAGCCTCTAGTCCTACTTTAGCGTGCGATGATTGCTGCCCCCAACAGATGTCGCGACAATCGCAGAACGCCAACTTCACGACAACCGCACAACAAAAAGGGCATCTCAATGTTGATGAGATGCCCTGCGCTCTAGCTCACTATCCAGTAGATAGCAGCGTTACGACGCTTCGTGCATAGTCGCGCTGTTTTTCTTGGCTTACTTGCGCTTTTGAACCAGGCCGACAATCCACAGCAGGATCACGGCGCCGAGCAGACATGTAAGGAAGCTGAAGAACATTCCACCGCTCGCGACATCAATGCCGAACAGGGTGAGCAGCCAACCGCCCAAGAAACCACCGACGATACCAACGACGATATTCAGGACGATGCCCATCTGCTCATCAGTGTTCATGATTTTAGAGCCAATCCAGCCGGCAAGACCACCGATGATAATCCAACCAACGAAGCCCAGAGTAGGACTAAAGGAGGCAGCAAGAAGAATCTCGTTCATGATAGATATTCCTTTCCCGAAATCGTTCTGACTCAACTATAAGTCTTTCCGAAAACTCTTGCATACACTGCAAGCGCTATCAGGCCATTTCGGCCACTGGGAAACTAGAGAGATAACAGTCGGATAACCACAGGAAAACTCTTATAAAATCTGCACTTTCTGCATGAAAACAGGGTTTATGCAGACGAGAGGCCTCATTTGGATAAAACCGAAGCCGGCCCCCGACACCTGTCGGAAACCGGCTAGGTTCTACTTATAAATATTCGGTAACGGTTTCTACTCTCGGCGCTAAACGCGCCTCGACGACCGCCGCCGGCGTCTTTTCTCAGTCCCCTCGAAGGGCGCTTTAGGCGTCAGTCTCCGGGCGGACGACCATCATCGGGCAAGCAGCCGCCTGCAGGAGTGCACGCGAAGTGGAGCCGAGCAGCATACCCTTGAAGCCTCCGCGGCCGTGGCTGCCGACGACCAGCAGCTGCGAGCCTTCCGAGGCATCAGCCAGAGCACGAACCGGGCGGTCACGGGTAACAACCTTCTTGATGGCCACTTCCGGGTACTTCTTAGCGTACTTCTCCAGGCGGTGGCCGAGCAGAGCCTTCTGCTCCTCTTCCACAACCTGCCACTGGCTCTGAGCTGCAGAAAGGCCAGCCAGGGAAGCCTGTACCTGCATGTCCATCCAGGTGTGAACTGCAATCAGCTCGGCACCACGGGCATCGGCCTCACGGAATGCGTACTCCGTTGCCTTTTCGGAAATATCGGAGCCATCGACGCCGACAACGACAGGGCCGTACTTGGTCTCATCGGTTACCAGGTTGTCCTCGCGGACAACGACAACCGGGCACGATGCGTGGGAAACAACAGCGGCGGAAACCGAACCCATGACCATGCCAGAGAGCCCGCCCAGACCGCGAGAGCCCATAACCACCATGGTTGCCTGCTCAGACAGGTCGAGCAGCATGTCAATCGGGCTGCCCTCTTCAATCTGGTGGCTGACATCTACCGACGGTGCGAAGTCGAGGGCAATCTTCTTGGCCTCGTTAATCTTCTCCAGGGTTTCGGCCTCAAGATCGTCGTAAAGCTCCTGCGGTGGAACCATGCCCTCTGCGTAGAGGAACTGCGGCATGGAGTAGCTGCTGACCAGACGGAGAGGCTCACCGCGCTTCACTGCGGTGTTAGCGGCCCACTTGACGGCGGTCTTGGATGCCTCCGAGCCATCGACCGCGCACACAATGATGTTCTGCCTTGGCATTGATTGCCTCCTTATTATGTGATCCATAAAAATTGGCTCTCCGCGGCCCGACCGCAACGCAGCTACACCTATCGCACCTGCTTGGACGCCATTTTTATGGACAAGCTTTGCTATTTAGTCAACTCTTCCGAGCCAACCCTTTTATTACTTTCACCTCCACCCTACCCCCATTATGTTGCGACCGACAGGGCAGAATGTTGTCCACCTACGCCATTAGGGGCGATACCAACACCGCCCTGCCACAGCAGCTCCACTTGCCCGCCGGATGAATCCGGGGCACCTGTTAAAGTCAGCCGTATGCGTCGCATGCCACTGCCCATTCGCGATGGGCTCAACCCATCCCGCATCGCCGCTCCCGGGCGTCGTGGCGATGCCCCCACCCGTGCGTGGGATGTGCTCGCAGCCGCTATCGCAGGTCAAACCCACCGCCACCCGGACGATGATGAAGCGGCTGTGGCCAAGCGTTTTGCGGATGGGCTCGTCGTTCGCGCCAACTCAGTGCCCTACAGTCCGGATGACATGGTGAAGCCCGGCGCGGAAATGTGGTTTTACCGCACCCCGGCACCGGAGCACACAATCGCGGGGCCGATGCCGATTGTCTTTCAAGATGACAACCTCGTGGTCGTCGACAAGCCGTCGTTTTTGGCAACGATGCCGCGCGGCCGACACATTACGGAAACCGCTGTGGTACGCCTGCGGCGGGAGCTGGGGAATCCAGAGTTAGTTCCCGCGCATCGTCTCGACAGGCTGACGTCGGGGTTGCTCATCTTTACCGCCCGACGCGAAGTTCGCGGCGCCTACCAGGGGCTTTTCGCATCGGGGGAAGTCACTAAGCGCTATCACGCGCTGACGTCGCCCACACCCATCGCTGGCGGGGCGAGCGAAGCCCTGCCCGAGACCCCGCTGGAGTTGCGCACGCGGCAGCACAAAATTGCTGGTCAGATGCAGGCTTATACTCTCGAGGGCGAGCCAAACGCCCACACCATCATCGAGCACATTTCGCTTGTCGACGTGCCTTCGGACGCTGACGGCCTAGCTGCCGACAGCGGTCGCGTTGCGCTGTGGCAATTGAAACCCATCACCGGACGCACTCATCAGCTGCGGCTACACTTGAGTGAGCTGGGCTTTCCCATCCTGGGTGACCAGTACTACCCGGAGATTCTGCCGCTGGAGGCCGAGAATACCTCGGAGCCCCTGCACCTGGTCTGTGTTGAAATGAGTTTCGCTGACCCCGTGACTGGTGAACAACGAACGTTCCATTCCCGTCGCAGCGTGTTCAATCCGCTTTCGCTGCCGGATATGCCCGATATTTCCGATATTAATTAGACGTTAATGAGAAGTAGTTAGAAGAGAGCCCTTTCCCATGCCTGCACAACATGCAAAGCCAACAGCGAAGTCTTCCGCTGATGTATCTTCCTCGCACCCTGCTCCACAAGCAGCTGCTTACGCCGAGGGACTGACTAAAAAGTACGGCGTCGGCAATGCCGCTGTTACTGCACTGGACCATGTCGATATCTCTTTCGCCGCTGGTGAGTTCACCGCGATTATGGGGCCGTCCGGGTCGGGTAAGTCGACATTGATGCACTGCATGGCCGGCTTGGACTCCGCGACGTCGGGAAGCGCGTACATCGGCACGACAGAGCTGTCGAAGCTGTCGGACAAGGAGATTACGGCGCTGCGGCGTGACCGCCTGGGCTTTGTGTTCCAGTCCTTCAATTTGGTGCCGACGTTGACGGCGGCGGAAAACATCACCCTGCCTATCAATATCGCTGACCGAAAGGTGGATAAGCAGTGGTTCGAGGAAATCACCACGCGCCTCGGGCTTAAGGAACGGCTTACGCACCGCCCCTCGGAACTGTCCGGTGGCCAGCAGCAGCGTGTCGCCTGTGCGCGTGCCATCGTCAGCCGGCCGGAGATCATCTTTGGCGATGAGCCGACGGGCAACTTGGACTCAAACTCATCTCGTGAGGTGTTGACGATTCTCCGCGATGCGGTTAATGACATCGGTCAGACCGTTGTCATTGTGACGCATGATGCCACCGCCGCGTCCTACGCAGACCGTGTTGTGTTCCTTGCGGATGGCCGTGTGGTTGACGAGCTTCGCAACCCCACGCCCGCCGATATTTTGGCGCGCATGGCAGATATTGAGAATCTTTAGGAAGGCAGGTCATCTCTCCCCATGGCATCATCGTCTTCCACGCTGAGTCGCGTCGCCTGTCGTAATATCACCTCGCACAAGTTGCGCCTCGTGCTCACAATTATTTCGGTCGTGCTGGGCACGGCCTTCATCACCGGCGCATTTGTGTTCACATCATCGCTGGACAAGGCCTTTAAGGGCGCGATGAGTACCGCTTATGACGGCGTCGATGTGGTGGTGACCGCTCCAGCCAACAATCCGGGCGCGCTCACCCCAGCAATCGAGCGGGAAGTCGAAGACTTCCCCGGGGTGCGTGCTCTCAACATTGGCAATCCCAGCAATAGCATCACGGCGACAGGTTCGAACGGCAAGCCGATTCAGACCAATGGCTCGCCCTCGATGGGTCTTCCCTACTATCCGTCTGCCGAAGCAGTGGGTAACAAGGTCACAGTCACCGATGGGCACGCGCCGGAAGCACCAGGTGAGGTGGTCATTAACTCCACCACCGCCGAGTACGGAAACCTCGACGTCGGTACTGAAATCAAGGTGGCCACGCGCCTCGAACGGGCAACGGTAAAGGTCGTCGGCATAGCCGATACCTCCATCGACGAAACCGGCTATCTCGCAGTCTTTTTCACCCAGGATCAGTGGCGCGAGCTCTACGGAGAGGACGGCCATGTGGACATGTTCACCCTCTCCGCCGATTCTTCCACCGACGCCGACAAGCTCACCCACGACCTTGCGGCCGCATTTCCGGATCTCAAGGTGGAAGCCGGCTCCACGCTTGCCGACGAGGCCTCCAAACAAATCTCCTCCGCCTTAAGCTTTGTCAACTACTTCCTCATCTCATTCGGACTCATCGGCCTCCTGGTCGGTATCTTCATCATCTCCAATACTTTCACCATGCTGGTCACTCAGCGCATGAAGGAATTCGCCCTCCTCCGCGCACTCGGCGCTTCACGACGACAGCTCACTGCGTCTGTCCTATTGGAAGCATTCATCGTCGGCCTCATCGGTTCCGCAGTAGGTGTACTCACGGGTTTCGGGTTAAGCCAGGGACTATTCATGCTTCTCGATGCAATGAATATCGCCATGCCCGGCGACGGACTGACATTTGAGCCGGTGGCAGTCAGCGTGCCTCTCGCTGTCGGCGTGGTAATTACCATGCTTGCCGCCTGGGCCCCAGCCGCCCGAGCTGGAGCAGTCCCACCAGTGGAGGCCATGCGCTCTGGGGATCAAACAACCAACAACGGTCTTGGTGCTCGGACCTGGACCGGTGCTGTGCTGGCGTCCGCCGCTATCGCAATCATTGCCTGGGCATTGCAGTGGAACGACGCGGAAACCAAGATTCGCGCCATCTTCGTTGGTGTCGGTGCAGTGATGGCCGTAGCCTCCGTCTGGCTTGCCGGACCCGCTCTGTCAATGCCTCTGATCGGAGGACTGGGGCGCGTCGTAGGTGCGCCTTTTGGGACCGTCGGCAAGCTTGCGGCAACGAACTCCCACCGCAATCCGCGCAGAACGGGAACTACGTCCTTTGCACTGACACTCGGACTTGCATTGGTGACCGTGATAGGCATGTTTGGCGTGTCCATGAAGGAGGCGGTCAATGAGTGGTCAGAGACCAATCTGACGGCGGACTTTGTGCTCTCGCCACCTCTGACCGCGCATTCGGCCTTGCCTCTTGGTGTCGAGGATGCGGTGAAGGACATCGATGGCGTTGAGGACACTGCGACATTGTCGCTTGGTGCGCTGCTGGTTGTCCCGCCTGCAGAAGCCGCTACGATGGCGGAATCCATGCCCGAGCAGCTCGAAAGTGGCCCGGGAACCGGTGGCGCCGGTGTTTTCAATGGAGACGTCGCCAAGTGGTACGGTACTCACGCCATCCGGGGATCCCTTGACCTAGCGAAGCCAGAAGCAGGCATTGTCATCAGCGAATCCACGGCGCAGAAGAACCGCTGGCAGATTGGTACTGAACTCGCAGTAGTCGCTAAGAGTGGTGTAGCTCAGTTACCCGTCACCGGAATCTTTGCCGATACTGCTGATCCAGCCCAGGCCATGATTATCTCCGATGCTGCCATCCATGAGCACTTCAACAGCAGGCTTATCCTGCCATTCCAGACCTACGTCGATGTCTCTGATTCCATTGCTGCTGACGGCGCTTCCATGGATGAGATGAAGCAAAAGCTTAGCGACGCGGTTGCGGACTATCTCGTGGTACAAGTGATGACTGCTAAGGAGTTTGCGGGTCTGGCTAATGCCTCTATCGATGTCATGCTGGGAATCGTCTACGCGTTGCTGGCGCTGGCGGTCATCATTTCGATTCTCGGCATTATCAATACCGTTGCACTCTCGGTTGTCGAGCGCCGCCAGGAGATTGGCATGCTTCGGGCCGTCGGCCTGCAGCGCTCGGGGATTCGCCGGATGATTCGCCTGGAATCTGTGGAAATCTCCATTTTCGGCGCGGTTGTAGGTATTGTCCTCGGCTTGTTCCTCGGCTGGTCACTGCTGACCGTGCTGAAGGATGAGGGCCTGAATACTATCGCGGTCCCGTGGCTGCAGATTGTTCTCATGCTGCTTGGGTCTGCACTTGTGGGCATTATTGCTGCTCTCGGACCTGGTCAGAAGGCCGCGAAGACACCACCTCTGGCCGCTATCGCAGACGAATAGTCGCCGCTATATGAAAGCGCCCCGTGCAGATATTGTTTCTGCACGGGGTTTTATTTCGCCTTGTCACCTAGGCCGAACCAGCTAACCGGCTTACGCATTTCCGCTGGCAATTTATACGGCCGCGTTGGCCTTGCGAACCTCACGTTCACGATTCTTCAGCGCCTTATTGAGAAGCATAAAGAACCACACAAAGCCAACCGTCAGGATGATGTGGCCGAGTCCTGCAATTCCCGAGTACATCGCACCCCAGGCCTCCGGGCCTGAAACAACGTGGACGATACCATTTGCCACCATCATGCCGACCGTCCAAACAATGCCGACATTCTGAACGATGAACCAGCGATCAAAGCCCTTGACAGCTGAAATATTGAATTGCCCATCCAATGCCAGCGCAACCAAGAAGAAGATCGTGCCAAGGACAAGGAAATGCGTGTGCAGCGTATTGAGCTGCGTTTTGTCCCCGAAATCCATCGCACGGGTAAATTCACGATAGAAAACGCCAGAAAACAGACCAAAACCGAGATAGACCGAAGCGGCTGTGAATAACTTACGCATACTTCGTAGCCTACTCAGATAACACTGACTTCTAAATGGACTAAACCCAGGGGGTTAAACGAAAGTTTGATACCGCGAAACTAGAGGGCCTCAAACTAACCGCGCGAATCGAGCCACCACACGTTTCGGCAAAACCTTGAACAAGATTATCACCAGGCCATATAGGCCGGGCGCTACCTCCGCCCGCCCCCTCTCCGCTGCACGTAACGTACGCTCCACTAGATAATTGAGGTTCTGCTCCGGCATAAGACGCAACTTCACCGATTTCGCCTGCTTCACGACGTTCCGGAGCGCCTTGGTCTTAACCTTTCCCGGGTAACAAATAGTGACGGTTACACCATTAGGTTTTAATTCCTCCCTAAGGCTGATGCCCCAATGCCGAATAAACGCTTTCGATGCTGTGTACACTGCTAGCCCTGGAGTTGGTGCTACAGCAGAGATCGACGAAACCAAAATGATGTGACCATTCTTTTCGAATAGATTGTTTAGAGAGTAAACTGCTGCGACCGTTCCGCGGATATTCGTCCGTATCATTTGATCAGCCTGCGAAAATTCCTGGGTATTAACATCGCCATAATTCGCATACGCGGCATTGAGGATTAAATAAACTATCGTCGCATGATGGCGCTCAACATGATTCCGAAGTTCATCCCCAAAATCATCATCGGACTGGTCTAGACAAAGATACCGAAGTCGCGGACCCTGGCTCCGAGAGCACTCAGCATCCTCGCTGGAAGAATCATCGTTGTAGCTACGAGAGATACACCAAATTTCATCTAGGTCCGGACGTAGCTGCCCAAGTCTATCGGCTAAGACGGCGCCTATGCCTCGAGATGCTCCAGTCACAATTCCCACTCGCATGAATTACAAGATACAGCTGAG
>NZ_ABZU01000004.1 GCF_000173655.1 Corynebacterium amycolatum SK46
CAATCTGTCCGCCAAGAAAAACAGCGGTAGATACATACATGAGATTATCGCGACGATAATTAACCAGCCATCGAAATGCACTGCGTACGGCAAAGTTATTGCCAACAGTACGAATAATCCAAGTAGGTTGGCAGCCCACACACTGGCCGAAACTCCAATGGACTTATCTCGGTCCGCACTCGCCCAGGTATAGTATTTTGCGCGAATTGTACCTCCGGTGAGACCGCCAAATCCGGCAAAATTATTAAAGGCCTGCGCAATCCAACCGATTTTCAACGCTTCGCGCGGTGACACCTCCACACCGGCGTATTTGGAAGCGACCAAATCGTAGAGCCCCGTCGCGCTGAACGCAATCAGTCCCAATGCCATGATGATTGCATTTACGTGCATCGACGTATCAACAAATATTTCTCGAAGTTGGCTTCCTGAAATAGCGGCAAACTGGTCACGAGCGACAAGCACGATAATGGAGATTATCGCAATATAGAAAACAATCTTCAAGATTTTTCCGTGCGCCCTAAGCCACTGAAATAACGATTGTAGCGCCATATCCTTGAAATCCAATCTTTTATCTCGAAGTTGATCTAAACAGACAGCCCACTTTTAATGGCGTATTGGGAAACATATTTAGTAGTCTTGCGACTTAGTGGCTCGGCGTCCGAATAAGATTCATTTTCGCCGCGAGCCAGGGAAGCTCGTCGTCAAGCGACTTCTCCCACACCTTCCATTCGTGCGTTCCAGAATAGGTGCGCTCCTGTACGTCCATTCCCTGGCTATGCCCGGCTCGGCAGACTTTCCAGAGCCCTTCGATGACGTCTCTAGGTTCCTTATCGCCAATGGAACAAAATGCGGAATACCCGGTGAAATCCTCTCCCGAGGAAAAAATCGAAAGTGGATTGTTTTCCTCAAATGCGGCCTTGTCACCGCCAAATCCCTTGTCGATAGTCGTCTCAAGGTTGTGCAGATTTGGAAACTCCTCACCCGACATGTCCAAAACGGTGCGGTACGGCCCACCTTTACGGCTGAGAACCTGCATTGCGCAGGTACCTCCATTGGACAATCCGCCAACAGCCCACGATTGCGGTCGAGTGTCTACTTGGAAGTGTTCCTCTAGCCACGCCGGTACGTCATGTTCCAGATAGGTTGCGACCGCCCCATTTTCAGTATCGGAGCAGAGCGGGTTCTTGAAGCTCGAAGAAAGCTGATCAGCAATCGCCACAATCGGCGCCAATCCATTGTGTTGCTCAGCAAAGCGGTCCATAGTGTTTTTTAGGTCACCGTTTACCAACCAATCCTTAGGCGTACCCGGCTGTCCTGGCATTAGCACAAGCACAGGCAGCAGCGGACGCGGTCGAGTAAAATATGCCGGAGGAAGGTAGACGATGGAGGGTCGCGGAGAGAAATTAGTAGCAGGGATATCGGCTTGAACGAGAACGCTACTATCAGTACCTATATTTTCGGCTTGACGTGGCCGCCACCGTTGTTCCAAGGATGTTTGTTTTGCCGACTCACTGTCACCGGGACGATAAACATCCGCGACCGGCGCGAGCCCATCTACCTCGCCAAAAGCCTGCACTTTGCCTGGTCCGCGTAGCACCTGGGCCAAGTTTGCATACGTGCCATAGTGAATATTGGGAACGGCATAGGCGCCGAGTACTGATAATGAGCAGACGAGAAGACCCGCAATGATGCGCCTAGGCTTCTTGGAAAACGCAATTACAACTAGAGCAACGATGCCGGACAAGCCAGATGCGAATGGTCCGAAAACTTCAATACCGATGTAGTCCGGGATCGGTCGCCACACCTTATTAAGCACATACCAGCCGATGGTGCTCACCACAGAGACAGCCGCTACAATCGCGCAAACTTGAATTAGTCCCGATTTTCTAGAGCTGTTCCCCTTTGCAACCAGCCAAAGGAGAAACCCGAGAGTCAGCAGCATTAGTATAACTGCGATAATTTCTGGAACTCTGCCACGCAGCTGTACCAATTTGGCAGCCTCAAGGGCGTACCACGACCAATCTTGCATGCGGTAAAGACTATTTTTTAAAAGGAAGAGAATGCACAGAATATCTGAAGCTCTTATCTAGAATTGTCGCTTCGATTTGTAGCGCTCAGAGATGGCACGCCAAAGCTGGTGTACACAGCTTCGCGGACTGACGACCATCACATCCTGCAGCTTCATGCTTCGAACTCATGAGATTCCGCCTACAGTAAAACCATGACCGTTTCCCGCTTGCGCCCCTTCGGCGAGACCATCTTCGCCACCATGTCCCGCCTCGCCACTGAGCACGAGGCAATCAATCTTGGGCAGGGCTTTCCCGATTGGGATGGGCCGGAGGAGGTGCTCGCTGAGGCGCAGCATCAGATTGCCAGCGGAAATAACCAGTACGGCCCCGGTCGCGGCATGAAGGTGCTCCGCGATGCCATCGTCGCCGATCGCGCCCGCCGCACGGGGCAGGTCTACGATGCCGACGCCGAATGCCTCGTCACGGTCGGTGCCACGGAGGCGATTGCCGCCACCGCCGTGGGGCATCTCGAACCCGGCAGTCACGTCATCGTCATCGAGCCGTACTACGACTCGTACAAAGCCGCCATCGCACTGGCTAACTGCACATATACCGCGGTGTCGCTCATCCCCGCAGCCTTCGGCACGGCGCGCTCCTGGTCGTTCGACCGCAGCGCGCTTGCCGATGCCGTCACCGCTAAAACGGCCATGATCATCATCAATTCGCCGCACAACCCCACCGGCACCGTCCTCACGGACGAGGACTTGCAGGCCATCGCCGATGTCGCCATCGCAAACGATCTACTCGTGCTTGCCGACGAAGTCTACGAACGCCTGTACTTCACCGGATTGTCACACTCTTCCATCAGCGCTCTGCCTGGCATGCGTGAGCGCACCATTGTCGTGTCCAGCGCCGCAAAAACCTTTAACGTCACCGGCTGGAAGATTGGCTGGGCGCTCGCTCCGGCTAACCTACTCGATGGCGTGGTCAAGGCCAAGCAGTTCTTGAGCTATGTCGGCGCCACTCCCCTTCAGCCCGCAGTCGCCCGTGGCCTGCAGGAATGTGCCCCATGGGTGGACGAGCTGGCGGGTCAGCTCGAGGGCTACATGCGGCTCCTCGCCGATGGGTTGGAGGGCCTTGGCGCCGACGTCTTCACGCCGCAGGCAGGGTATTTCGTCGTCGCCGATGTCTCGAGCTGGGGGCTTGGCGACGCCCTGGAGACCTGCACCCGGCTGGTCAAGGAATGCCGCGTCGCAGCCATCCCCGTCACCGCTTTTGTCGATGATCCGAAGTCAGAAAAATACCGCTACCTGGTGCGATTCGCTTTCTGCAAGCGCGCCGAGGTGATTGAGGAGGCTATCGCGCGACTGCGGGATTATCTTGCTGATCGGCCTGCAGCTGACGAATCTGATTCAGCGGCTGAATAATCCGCTCCCAAATCCGGTCGACCTGGTGCACGAGGTCCTCCTCGGTACCTGAGTTTTCCAGAACCACGTCGGCGAACTGCAGGCGCTTGTCATCGCTGATTTGCTTAGCGATGCGCTGCTTCGCATCCTCTCGGTCTACACCGCGGCTTTCCACCAGACGGTCGAGACGGACCTCCACCGGGGTATGCACAACCACGACGAGGTCCTGTGCTTCAGACTGCCCCATTTCAATCAACAGCGGAGAGTCAAACACGATGATGGCGTCACCTGCCGCGTTGAACTGCTCTTCGGTGCGCTGCTCAATACACGGGTGGGTGATGGAGTTCAGCAGCTCCGTCTTCTCCGCGGATACGAAGGCCCGCTTCGCAAGTTCGCCGCGGTTGAGGGAGCCGTCGTCAAGCAAAATGCCCTCGCCGAAGGCTTCGGCGAGTTCTGCTAGTGCCGGTTCCCCGGGCTCGACGACGTCGCGAGCAATCTGATCAGCGTCGATGATGACGGCACCGAGCTCGGCAAACCTACGGGCGACCGTAGATTTCCCACTGCCCATGCCACCGGTTAGTCCTACTTTGAGCATGTCTCTAAGGGTACGTGGACACGCTCCCGCACGTTAGTGCTTTACGACGAGATTCTCAATGCGGTGGCTCTCTTCAACGGGATCTGGGTTTACTGGGGCCGGGGCGGTGCCGGCACCGAATGGGCTGCCGTCAAGGGCCTCACGGCCGTGCGGCTGGAGCAGGTCGGAGAGCTCCGGGCCCCTCGGGACAATACCTAAAGGATTGAGATCGCGGTGAACCTCGTAGTAGTGGCGCTTGATATCGACGAAGTCAGTGGTGTCACCAAAGCCCGGAGTCTGGAAGAGATCACGCAGGTAGTTGTATAGAACCGGCATCTCGGAAACCTTGCTCCGGTTGCACTTGAAGTGGCCGTGGTAGACGGCATCGAAGCGGATGAGGGTTGTGTAAAGGCGAATGTCGGCCTCGGTGATGTGGTCGCCCATGAGGTAACGGCGGGTCTCCAAGCGCTCAGAAACCTTGTCTAGGGCACTGAACAGCCGGTCGTAAGCCTTGTCGTAAGAGTCCTGCGAACCCGCGAAGCCGCAGCGGTAGACACCGTTATTGATCTCGGTGTAGATGAACTGCATAAGCTCATCCATTTCCGCACGCAGCTCCTCCGGGTAGAGATCCGGGGCGCCGTCACGGTGAAACTCGGTCCACTCGGTAATGAAGTCCAAGGTGATTCGGGGGAAGTCATTGGTCACAACCTCGCCCGAGTCGATCTCGACGATGGCCGGAACAGTAATACCGCGCTGGTAGTCCGGGAAACGCTTGAGGAATGCCTCCTGCAGGCGCTCGTAGCCGAGTACTTCGTCGCGACCACCTGGCCCTTTGTCGAATGTCCAGGAGCGGGCATCGTGCACTGGCCCTGGAATTCCGACTGAAATTGCATCTTCCAAGCCGAGCAACCTGCGAACGATAAGTGTGCGATGCGCCCACGGGCAGGCGCGAGCTGCGATGAGGCGGTAGCGACCAGCTTCGACTGGCCACGTCTTAATCCCCTCGCCTACGTCGCGACCGGTCTTAACAATGCGGTCGTTGATATAGCGGGTGTCGCGATTAAAGTCCTTACCCTCCTGGGAGTACACCCCACCGGCGGAGTGTGCGGAGTCCTCTACCTGGTTAGCTTCATTATTTGTTGTCATGCCACCAATCATATGGGTAGAGAGACAAGCTGCCAACGGCGGTCAGGACAACCAGAGCCACCAAAATCGACAGGGCCAGGGACACCAGGGCCATTAGGACCATTAGGACGGCTTGCGCTTCGCCAGCTGCCGGTTAATGTGCAGCAAGCCACTTCTGGTGAAGCGCAAGCCCGCCTTAGGCTGCAGCGGTGCCGCCTTCATAGTCCGAGGCCCCAGCACCAGGACCAAAGATGCAGCAAGCACCCAAGCCGCCGCCATAAAAACAAGGCCGAGCAGGTGCCCGTCGTAACGCAAAGAAGGCACGAAAAACCCCGGCGCGGAAAACCTCGCCGGGGCCATTTCTGAAAGGGAGTATAAGCCCTTAGCGGTCTAGCTTAGTTGCCAGCCAGCTTCTCGCGCAGAGCAGCGAGCTGCTCGTCGGAAGCCAGGGTGCCGCCAGCGTTGTCTGCAGCCGGTGCGGCCGGAGCAGCCGGAGCTGCCTCGCCGGACTCGGAGGAGTAGTTCGAAGCGGTCTCTGCAGCCTCGGCAGCTGCAGCGCGGTGACGCTCGATCTGGGCAGCGTGCAGCTGGTGGTGACGCTCTGCCTCTGCGTAGCGAGCCTCCCACTCTGCGCGCTGGGTCTCGAAGCCCTCCATCCACTCGTTGGTCTCCGGGTCGAAGCCCTCCGGGAAGATGTAGTTGCCCTGCTCGTCGTAGGAGTCGCCCATGCCGTACTTGGTCGGGTCGAACTCTTCGGTGAAGTCCTCGTCAGCCTGCTTGAGGGACAGGGAGATGCGACGACGCTCGAGGTCGATGTCGATGACCTTGACCATGACCTGCTCGTCGACCGAGACAATCTGGTCCGGAACGTCGATGTGGCGGGAAGCCAGCTCGGAGATGTGAACCAGGCCCTCGATGCCCTCTTCGACGCGAACGAACGCACCGAACGGAACCAGCTTGGTGACCTTGCCCGGAACAATCTGGCCGATTGCGTGAGTGCGGGCGAAGACGCGCCACGGGTCTTCCTGGGTAGCCTTCAGGGACAGGGAAACGCGCTCGCGGTTCAGGTCGACCTCGAGAACCTCGACGGTGACCTCGTCGCCAACCTGGACAACCTCAGACGGGTGGTCGATGTGCTTCCAGGACAGCTCGGAAACGTGAACCAGGCCGTCAACACCGCCGAGATCGACGAATGCGCCGAAGTTGACGATGGAGGAAACGACACCCTTGCGGACCTGGCCCTTCTGCAGCTGGTGCAGGAACTCAGAGCGGACCTCAGACTGGGTCTGCTCGAGCCATGCACGGCGGGACAGAACGACGTTGTTGCGGTTCTTGTCGAGCTCGATGATCTTGGCCTCGATCTCCTGGCCGATGTACGGCTGGAGGTCGCGGACACGACGCATCTCGACGAGGGAAGCCGGCAGGAAGCCGCGCAGGCCGATGTCGAGAATCAGGCCACCCTTGACGACCTCGATGACGGTACCGGTAACCGGCTCGTCGTTCTCCTTGAGCTGCTCGATGGTGCCCCAAGCACGCTCGTACTGAGCGCGCTTCTTGGACAGGATGAGGCGGCCTTCCTTGTCTTCCTTGGTCAGGACCAGCGCGTCGATCTCATCGCCAACTTCGACCACTTCGTCAGGGTCGACATCGTGCTTGATGGACAGTTCGCGGGAAGGAATGACACCTTCAGTCTTGTAGCCGATGTCGAGAAGAACCTCGTCGCGGTCAACCTTAACGACGGTGCCCTCAACGATGTCACCATCGTTGAAGTACTTCATCGTCGAGTCGACAGCGGCCAGGAAATCCTCAGCGGTGCCAATGTCGTTGATGGCAACCTGAGGGACGTTAGAAGTGGACATATAAGATGTGCTCCGAAGCGGATAGAAATCGAAAAACGGACAATTTCGGCCTTGCCCCCCCAAAGAAACTCCTGGTGAACCGGGCCAAATCCGCTTTCGGCGAATCTCGCCATTGGCAATTAGTTAACCCGATGTCCATGAAGCTCGAGGCGGCAAAGTCGGCACGCTAATGCATACTTAGCGAACAATACCGATTTGAGCTGCGGCATTCAAGTTCGCAACACACCCTCGGCGAGTCCGCAAAAAGTCCGCCGGCCGCGACCACTACCCAGCCTTCGCACCACTAATGCGCAGCAGTATCCCAGTTCACACCAGCACCGATGGAAACATCCAAAGGCACCAACAATTCAGCCGCCGAGTCCATCTCACGATGCAGCAGCTCCTTAATGGCCGCCTCTTCCCCATCTGCAACTTCAACAACCAGTTCGTCATGAACCTGCAGGAGGACACGTGAGCGCAACCCGCCCCGTCGTAAAGCATCGTCGACCCGGAGCATCGCAATCTTAATAATGTCTGCCGCCGACCCTTGGATCGGCGAGTTCAATGCCGCGCGTTCCGCGTTATCGCGAGCGATGCGGTTGTCGGCATTGAGCTCCGGCAAGTAGCGACGACGATCGAACATCGTGGCGGTAAAGCCATCCTTGCGCGCCTGCTCAACAACCTTGTGCAGGTAATCGCGCACGCCGCCGAATCGCTCGAAGTAGTCCTCCATTAGCTTCTTCGCCTCGCGCTGCGGAATGTCGAGCTGCTGAGCCAGACCAAAGGCACTCAGACCATAAGCCAGTCCGTAGCTCATCGCTTTGACACGACGACGAAGCTCAGGCGTAACCTCATCAATGCCGACGCCGAATACCTTCGAACCGACGTAGTTGTGCAGGTCCTCGCCCTGCCGGTAGGCCTCAATCAGCCCCGGATCTTGCGACAGGTGCGCCATCACGCGCATCTCAATCTGCGAGTAGTCGGCGGTAATTAGCTGCGCATAGCCCTCGCCGACCACGAACGCCTCACGAATCCGTCGGCCGAACTCCGTGCGCACCGGGATGTTCTGCAGATTCGGCTCCGTCGACGACAGACGCCCCGTCGCCGCGACCGTCTGATTAAAAGTCGTATGAATACGGCCATCATCGGCGACGGCCTTAATCAGCCCCTCCACGGTCGACTTCATCTTCTGCGACTCACGGAATTTCAGCAGGTAATCCAGGAACGGATGCGGGTTGACCTTTGCCAGTCCCTCAATTTCCTTCGCCGCCGTGGAATAGCCCGTCTTCGTCTTCTTCGTCTTGGGCATTCCCAGCTGGTCAAACAGCACTTCTTGCAACTGCTTCGGCGATCCGAGATTCAGCTCAGGCTTATCGACGAGGTTGCGAGCCGCACTCTCCGCGTCATCGGTAGCCGCCTGCGCCTGCTTGCGGAGCTCCTCGAGAGCATCGACATCCACAGCAATACCGGCACGTTCCATCCGGCCAAGCACTGGAGCGAGCGGAACTTCCAGGTCGGCATACACACTATAGAGCCCGGCTTCGTCGAGTTCGACAGCCAATCGCTCAGCCAGGTCGATGACGGCGGCGACATGGGAAGCGTCTTCGGCCGGGCCGTCGAGCAGGGTCATCTGGCCATCGGCCTGCGAGAGAGTCTGGCCCAGGTGCCGCTGGACAACGTTGTCCAAGCTGTAGCTGCGCTGGCTTGGGCGCAGCAGATACGCGGCCAAGAAGGTGTCGTGGATGACCCCTACCAGCTCGAAGTCGTAGTTCCAGAGCACATGCATGGCCGATTTAGAGTCATGCACCAACTTCGGGTGGTCGCCAGCGAGCCACTCACGCAGTGCGTCGGCATCTTCGGCGGAAAGCTCGCCCAAGTCGAGAGAAACGGCCTGACCGGAGGTCTTGCCCTTCTCATCGGCGGAGCCAATCATCAGGGTGTGCTCCCCGACCTGCAACGCGGCCGGCTCGTGCAGTTCACCGAGCCAGGCAGCCAGGGCGCCGTCGTCAAGCGAAACAGCCTCGAGCTCTGTCGCGCTTTCGCTGGTGGAAGCGGTGACGCCCGCGCCTTCGATGGAAAGGATGCGGAACACGCGTTCGCGGAGATTATCGCCGAATTCGAGGCGGTCGAAGAAATCGATGATTCCCTGGGCGTCGGCGGGACGGAGCTCGAGCTCGTTCGGACCATACGGCAAGGGCAGGTCCTTGACCATTTCGGTGATGTCACGATTCAGCTGGACGTTTGCGACGCGCTCGCGGAAGTTATCGCCGACTTTGCCGCGGATTTCGTCAGCGTGGTCGATGAGGTTTGCCAGTGTGCCGTACTGAACAATCCACTTCGTCGCGGTCTTCTCCCCGACACCCGGAATGCCCGGGAGATTGTCGGAGGGGTCGCCGCGAAGAGCCGCGAAGTCCGGGTACTGAGTCGGCGTCAGACCGTACTTCTTCTCGATAGCAGCAGGCGTGAAGCGATGCAGCGTGGTGACACCGCGCATTGGATAAAGCACCGTCGTGGTGTCATTGACCAACTGAAACGAGTCACGGTCACCGGTGACGATGAGCGTTTCGAAGCCCTCAGGCTTGGCCTGGGTAGCCAACGTCGCGATAATGTCGTCGGCCTCGTAGTTGTCCTTCTCCAGCGTGACGATGCCCATCTCTTTCAGCACCTGCTGAATAAGCGGCACCTGACCACGGAATTCCTCAGGAGTCTTCTCACGCTGGGCCTTATACTCCGGGAAGATCTCGTTGCGGAAGGTCTCGCGGGCGACGTCGAAGGCGACCGCCACGTGCGTGGGCTTTTCCTCGCTGAGGATATTGGACAGCATAGAAAGGAAGCCGTACACCGCGTTCGTTGTCTGACCACCGGTGGTTGAGAAATTATCCACCGGAAGGGCAAAGAACGCGCGGAAGGCCATGGAATGACCGTCGATAAGCATGAGGGTCTTCTTCATGACATCCCAGTGTAGGAAAATATTGAGCAGCGTAGGAAAACTGAGATACGCGCTGAGGAATCGCGAGCTGCGGAGGATGAGCTGTTGGCCGGTCAGCTTCAGTGAACAATAATTACGGTAATCAGGCTGTATTTTGAAACGGGTTCAGCAGCCCCTTAGTCCACCTGAACAGTGATTCGCAAGATTGAACCTCCCGAGCATCGCTTGGCACTTGGTTGCAGTTTCCGAAATGCTGTAATCCAACTTTAATATTCGCCTTATTTTCCTGGAGTTTTTCCCTGTTTTCCAGCGATTGTTCAACAACATGCACGGAACCCACCTCAAATGAGGCACCTAGGAATTACCCCCTCTTTGAGGTGGCCGCGAAAACATATCGCCACGTCCTGCGCATGCGCCTGAAATCAATTGGCGTAGTTACGCTTTCATGGCTTTAGACTCTTCAGCATGAGTGAGTTCGATTCGACCGATTTCCAACGGAGTGCCCAGTCCACCCGCGAGCGCATCATCGCGGCTGCAGCTCGGCACTTCGCGCGCAAGCCTTTGCGAAGCGTGCCGCTGAAGGAAATTGCCAGCGATGCGGGCGTTAGCGCGCCGCTCATCATCAAGTACTTCGGCTCCAAAGAAGGCCTCCTGGCTGAACTGATTGACTTCAGCCAGTTCAAAGGCACGTTCAGCCGAGCTCCCTTCAATGAACTTGGCCAGCGGATGGCCAGCGCTATTTTGACTGGTCAAGGAATGGCCGGACAGTCCATGATCCCGCTGATTGTCGGATCCCTCGACTCCGAGGAAACTGCAAAAGTCATCGCCGAGCGTTTCAATGAAGCTGTTGCAGATGATTTGATTCGCCGCGCCGAAGAGGACGGACCGGAAGACGTTAGCCACGATGCTGCTGTGCACCGCAGCCAGATGGCTATTTCCCTCTGCGTCGGATACCTAGTTCTTTCTGATACTGGCCTGATCGATGAGGCGAACGCGCCGAGGATTTCGGTGGAGGCCCTGGGCAGTTGCCTGCAGCAGATTATCGAACACGGCTAATGACCGAGCACGGCTAAGGAACCAGCTCCACTGCCCACCGCCCACTGCCACCGCCATCTCCTATGTAACTCACTGAATCAGCAGCGCCGCCCCAGGCGCTGCTTTTTTATTTTGTGTCCTTAATCGCACCCCGAAGCCACTAATACACACACGGAAATACGCTTCTTCTCAGGTGGAAGACATACAATGGCCTGCGATGTCTACTGAAAATACGAGCGCTCCTGGCGCAGAGTCGACCACGCTGCCGACCACGAGCCCCTACTCTGAAATCCCGAAGCCGACCCCGCTGGGTGTCATCGCCAACGCAGTTCGCGGTGGCCTCATTGGTCTCGCCGAGACGATTCCGGGGGTCTCCGGCGGCACGCTTGCGCTAATCACGGGCATCTACGGACGCCTGATTGAATCGGCAAAGCGCATCACTGACCTGCCGCGGGCAATGTCGAAGGGCACCTTCAAGGAGGATCTGCGCAGAATCGACTGGTGGCTGCTCATTCCGGCGGCTATCGGCATGGTGGCCGTGGTCTTCTCCATGGCAGGCGTCATGGAGAGCTTCGTCACCAACCAGCCAGTCGCTTCCCGAGCACTGTTCATGGGCATGATCGCCGCCTCGATTACCATGCCGCTGAACGAGCTACAGCCAGGCGCTCTGCGTCAGCCGGGCATGCGCGGCAAGGCCATCGCTGTCTTCCTGTTTTTCAGCATCGCCCTGTTCGCGCTCACTTCCCTGCCACAGGCCGCGCCGACGCAGCCGCCTCTCTGGCTCGTACTCATCGCCGCCTCGATTGCCGTGTGCGCGCTGGTTCTGCCGGGCGTTTCCGGTTCCTTCTTCCTACTGGTCATTGGCCTCTACGCACCGACCATGGGCGCAATTCACGACCGCGACTTCGCCTACATCGGCACCTTCTTCGTCGGCGCACTGATCGGCATCGTCCTGTTCATCCGCCTCCTCGAATGGCTGCTGAGTACGCACCAGGCGCTCACGTTGGTCGCCATGTCCGGCCTCATGCTCGGTTCGCTGCGCGCTCTCTGGCCGTGGCAGACCGAAAACAACGAGCTCCAGGGCATTGGCTCCGACTGGGGACTCGCCCTCGGACTGTTCATTCTCGGCGCCGCAATCGTCAGCGTCGTCGCTTATGCGCAGCGCCGTTTTTCTATTTTGGGGTCGATGGACTAAACTAGTCAAAGTCGCTTCGATAGAGCGTTTTCGCTTATCGACGGCTTTGCGCCCCTGTAGCCCAATTGGCAGAGGCAACGGATTCAAAACCCGTCCAGTGTGAGTTCGAGTCTCACCGGGGGCACGATTTGAAAACCCGCTTTCACCTGGCTTTTAGCCTGGTGGGGGCGGGTTTTTGGTTGTCTGAGTATTCACTATCTTTCACTCTTTTTCACGCACTTTCACGGGTATTTTGCACCAAAAATGAGCCACGAACGCACCACGCAATTGCACCGTAAAGGAGCAGGATTTCCAATCCCAAGAGTTCGGCTGTGGAATCACACTTTTCGAAAACAGTATCGTTGCCCAGCCCTCCTTGTAGGAATGAAAGACGCCCCGCCAGCGAGCTGTTCGGAATTTCCGAACAGCTCAAACCAGCGGGGCAAAGATTCTTGATTTATGTCTCGGTCGGTGGATTCCGGGCTGTCGGTAGCGCCTGCGAATCTCCCAATCCATCGCTGTCTCGCCAGCAAGGTGACGCTCGACAACTTCCTTTTTGATCTCGAACGAGTACTGCTGCTTTGTCGGTTTCTCCAGGGGACATAGCCTGCCACGCAGCACAAACCGACGGTAGAGACTCTGCACGGCGTGTCTGGAGACCCCGAGGGAATTGGCAGCTGTTTGCACCCCATGCCCTGCTCGAAACACTCCACTAACTGTTCACGCTGCTGCTCACTTAGCGAACTTCGTGCTCTCAAAGAAAACTACTCCCCACTAGTCGGTAACTGATTTCTCAGTCCAACTAATGGGGAGCAGTTCACCAAATGTGACGGGGTTGATGATTGGAGTTAGTGATTACTGCGGTGAAGACTGCCCAGACTAGGTAAAGGTCTTAGCTGTTTCTACCAAATGCCACTTCCCTGTGTCATCACTAAGGTGCAACTCCGGTTTAATCCACTCCTTTTCGTTCAGTTTATAAAGCTCCTCATCTAAGAAGAGACCAAAATCTACACCATCAAAGCTACTTGTAATATAGTCCATTTTTTGCCAACCAGGTTCATTGATTCGCACAGGAATCTGCCACTGCAAATCCCGGCCCCGGTATCGAATCAAAACAGCATCGCCGTCAGATCCGATAAAAGCAGCATGGTCAGCATCGACATGGGGATCTGCCTCAAGAGCACCGATAAATTTTTGTGCAAACCCCATACTATTTACACCTCGACGTATTGGTGGGGTAGGCAGTAATAACGTGGTGGCCATGTTCGGCGACAAAGATTGATGGTTCAAGTGTCTTTACAATTATCCCTCGGATCTTATCAACTAAGTAAATTTGAGCGGACGCGCAAAACTTACCATCACGATTCTGACTTGAAGGTTCAACTCTCTTTGACCACGTAGTGTTCTCCAGTGCAGCATCAATCGCAATCCGGATTAGTGAATCCCCGTCCTTTCCTTCAATGTCTGCGAGCGTTGACCATTCAGGATGATTCTGTCGAATGTGCTTTAATCCGTGATGAGCATCTCCACAGCGCAACGTGATTTCATTTGCGTGCATGAAGTCTTGCGGCGTTCCTAAATCAACATACTTCCAGCTTGCTACCGTTTTGAATGTGTCGGTTGCTGGACCACACGCTGCAAATGGAGGAAGCCCCGAATCGGGGTTCCACGACATGGGTACAGAGTTCAACGGATTCTCGTTGGGAATATCTGGCTTAATTCGCCATTCGAGAACCCCTTGCTTAGCGAGTTCTTCAATACTTTCAGCATGTGCAGGTGAGGGTAACTGCACCAGACATAGAGATGCTACCCCAATCCCGGCCAACAACCTGTTGACAAGACTTTGAATCTTCTTCTGCATAAAGAACCCCTTTGGACAACCTATAGACAATCCAGGTACACAATTAAGTTAACGCATTAAAACACTATGTTTCCAGCCATTCGACTGCCGGGGTAGCCGGATGGCTACCCTATTATTTGCAGCCTGCCCAGTCGTCAGCAGGTCCGGCCGAATCTGACATGGTCGGCACGTTGATATCATTTGTGCACGTAACCTTCACCAAACGGAACGTGGTCATCACCGCCTGCTTAATTTCTTCAGGATGTGCTGGTGGTACGGGCAAGACGACTTCGTCCCTCACAAAGATTGGTGGCGACACCCTCACAATTATCGTGATACCCATTTGCCGATGGTATTGATTCTTTGGATCAATATGCAGGAACTAACCTACAAAGCAATCTCTACAGCATTGGATGCAAACCGAATTATCTCTTTTAATTCGCGATGTGACTTTTCGATAATCCTTTCATCTATTGCCACAAAGTACGTAGGGCTACCCTCTGGCTCGCCTTCAGCAGCACCAATCATCCACGAGTCATTAGAGAAATATGCGTAATCAGCAATCTGATCCACATTTTTCCCGGCACGATCTGCACCGTGCCGAAGTTGTGCTGCCAACAGTCGCTCAACTGCCAGGTCACGCTTAAAACAGCCAAGTCAGTTTCCGCTTCACCAGCAGCCGTTCAGTGTGCAGCAAATGCATTCTGGTGAAGCGGAAGCCGTCCTTTTGCAGCATGCGTCCAACTGGGCTCTGGCCAATTGGCATCATCAACAAACGAAGCCCGCTGCTACAGGTTATCCACCGCGTACTGAGCTTCCTCCGGAGTGAACTGCTCGCCGTATTCCGACGTCAGCTGCTCGTAAATCGCATCCGGGGACATTGCCATCGAGTTCTGGTAGATTCGCGCCTTTTCCAGTGCGTTCTTATTCCAGTCCGCTTCGAGGTTTTCCATTGCATACTGGGCAGCCTCCGGTGAGAACTTCTCGCCATACTCCGAGGTCAGCTGGTCATAGATACCGGCCTTCGACATGTGCATACGATTTGCGTAAATCTCTGCCTTGCGGAGAGCATTCTTGTGCTCGGTCGGAACTTTCTCATCCTGCTTTTCCTGCTTCTCTGTACCGTCCCGCTCATCGACAGCTACCCCAGGGTCCTCAGCGAAATCGGCATTCTCAACAGAGCCAGAATCAGCCACAACTGCAGTATCCGAACCAAAGAGAGATGCAGCTTCAGAATCGCCGCCCGAATCGGCATCGCCTCCACCGGTCAAGCTGGCCGCCACAGCGAGGACCACAACAGCACCCGCGGCGATACCGCCCCATTTGAAGCAGCCACCCTTCTTCTTTTCTTTCGGCGCCGGAGGCACCTGCCCAGTTGCCGACTGACCCTGCGGGTAGGACTGTTGACCGAGCGGATCCTGCGGGTTGTGTTGGTAAGACTGCTGCCCCAGCGAGTCCTGCGAATTCTGGGACCCATACGACCCCTCGGAGACATACGCCCCCTCGGGGCCATACGGGTTCTGTGGGCTCTGCGGGTTCTGGGGGAAAGTGGAATCGGACATCGTAAGAAGCCTCCTGTGTAGAAGTTGCAATGAACCAACAGCTCTCTGTCGTCAGTTGGAACTATCTCAGCAACCCCGGATTCGATTGTCCGCACTACACAAATATTTTCGATTACCAGCCTCAATCCCCGCAGACCCCCACAAAGATTTTATTTTCCACCCCACCGTCCATATAATGAGATACCAATCCCGTATAGCAAGACTGGTTTAGTTTCTACGCACACCACTACGTATCATCTGCCAGCCTTTGCTCCCGGCTTTGCGCACTGCCCACCAGCAGCTCTCGCCGCGGTCGAGTTTTCTCAAAGTACAAAGTACTCAGTACTCAACACGGTACTCAGTACTCAACACGTTTTGGACTGTCATCATGCCTGCTGCGAATTCTTCTTCTAGCTCCTCCGACCACACTGCGAACGCGAACTCCGCTAAGACGCCGCTTCACGCAGTACCGGAGGACACCGCCCCCACAGATCCGTCGACCATCACCGATGGGGAAATCTTCGAGGCGCACCGAGGCGGCAAGCTCCGCTCCCACTCGACCATGAAGCTCGAGACGATTCGCGACCTCTCCATCGGCTACACCCCAGGTGTTGCCCGCGTCTGTGAGGCAATCCACGAGGATCCGGCTCTGGCTCGCACCTACACCTGGACCGGCCAGAACGTCGCAGTAATCTCCGACGGCACCGCAGTGCTTGGCCTTGGCGACATCGGCCCCAAGGCCGCACTGCCGGTGATGGAAGGAAAGGCCCAGCTCTTCGAGCAGTTCGCCGGTATCTCCGCTGTGCCAATCGTCCTGGATACCCTCGACACGGAGGAAATCATCAAGACGGTCAAGGCGCTGGCACCGTCGTTTGGCGGCGTGAATCTCGAAGACATCTCCGCGCCTCGCTGCTTCGAGATTGAGCAGCGTCTCGACCAAGAGCTCGACATCCCCATCTTCCACGACGACCAGCACGGCACCGCCATCGTCATCGCCGCCGGCCTAATCAACGCCTGCAAGCTGACAGGCCGCAGCTTCCAGGATCTCCGCGTAGTCATCTCCGGCGCTGGTGCTGCTGGTGTCGCTGCGACGAAGATGCTGCTGTCCGCTGGCGTGTCCGACATCGTCGTCGTCGATTCGCGCGGCATCATCCACCCAGACCGCGAACCACTGAGCGACATCAAGCAGTGGGTTGCAGGCATGACTAATCCGCGCGGCATCACCGGCTCAATCAACGATGCGCTTGTCGACGCTAACGTGTTCATCGGCGTCTCTGCCGGCCGTATCGGCGAGGATGCGATTAGCCAGATGGCCGCCGACCCGATTCTGTTCTCGCTGGCCAACCCGATTCCGGAAATCCCCATGGAAATCGCTCGCAAGTACGGCGCAGTGGTAGCCACCGGCCGCTCGGATCACCCGAACCAGATTAATAATGTGCTGGCCTTCCCAGGCCTGTTCCGTGGCGCGCTTGAGGCGGGCGCCAAGCGCATCACCGAGGCCATGAAGCTGGCTGCTACTCAGGCCATTGCAAATGTTGGCGTAGAAGACCTGAGTGCCGACCGCATTATTCCGTCGGCGCTGGACCCGCGCGTCATGCCGGCCGTGGCGAAGGCTGTCCGCGATGCTGCGTTGAGCGACCCGGCTTCCGGCGCGGTCGGGGCGCAGGACGTCACTGGCAATGGCTTTGCCGCAGCTGAAGCAAACTAAATAACCGGCGCTGACTATCCCTCGGGAAGCCTGACAAGTGTGAGGTTTTCCTGCGCCAGCCTAAGACGCAGCTGAATAGGGGTACCGAATTTAAGGTATTCCTGTGCCTGGGTAACATATTCAGATATGAAAAGACCCATCGCATTGGCGGCTGCCACGCTGACTGCGACCTTGTTCTTAGGGCTTACAGGCTGCGTCACCAATGACGAAAGCGGTAACCCCGAGGGCTGGTCGGAGATTAAGCCAGCAGCGGTCCCCGAACTGGCGAAGCAGGTCCCAGCAGATCTTCGTAAGCGCGAAGTATTGCGCATCGGCACCAACCCAACATTCGCCCCGGCAGAGTTTAAGGATTCCGCCGGTTCCATCATCGGTTTCGACATTGACCTCATGCGGGCCATGGCCAGCGTCTTGGATTTGCGGCTGGAAATCCAAGAACAGGATTTCGCACTGATTCTGCCGGCCCTGTCGGCCGGCGCAGTTGATGTTGGCGCCTCCGGCTTCACCTCAAACGAGGAGCGCCGCAAAACCTACGACTTCGTCGACTACCTGGATACCGGTCTGCAGTGGGCACGTCGCCCCGGCAGCGACGCCAGCTCCGACAACTACTGTGGCAAAACAGTCGCCGTTCAGCGCAATACCGTCGCTGACATGGAGGACCTGCCGGTAAAGAATCAGGATTGTCTGGATCGCGGTTTGCCACCAATTAACAAGTTGGCCTACCAGGATGCTGGTACCGCAGCTACCACCGTGGTGCTGGGGCGTGCTGACGCGCTGGCAGCTGACTCACCAGTCAGCGCCTACGCGGTCAACCGCTCTGAGGGCAAACTCGAACTTGCCGGAGATATCTACGATGGTGCCCCGTTCGGCTTCGCTATTCCGAAGGATTCAGAACTCGGCCCAGTACTGCAGCAGGCGCTGCAGTACCTCATCGACAACGGCCAGTACAAGCAAATCCTGACCACATGGGGTTTGGAAGACGGTGCTTTGGAACGCGCCACTATTAACGGAGAGGAACTTTAAGTGAGCGACTCATCTGCGTCTGGCGCCCGCTACGAGGCCACACAGGCGGAACTCAACGAAGAAATTAAGGCCAAACCACTGCCGCACCCGGGTCGCTGGATTACCGCAGCCATCCTGCTGCTGCTCTTCCTGTGGTTCGTTATCGGCGCCGCCCGCAACGAGGCCTACCACTGGGATGTTTATTTCCAGTACCTGTTCGACACCCGAATCGCCGCTGCCGCTGGCTGGACCATTGCACTGACGGTCTTGGCCATGATCATCGGTATCGTCGGTGGTGCCATCGTCGCCGTGCTCCGCATGTCGGAAAACCCTGTGCTGTCCACGGTTTCTTGGTTCTATCTGTGGGTCTTCCGAGGAACCCCGGTCTACGTGCAGTTGGTCTTCTGGGGTCTACTCGGCACCATTTATTCAACAATTAACCTGGGCGTGACCGAGGTTGATCTCAGCACTGTCCTGTCCAATACCTTTGTGTTGGCGTTCGTCGGTCTCGGCCTGAACGAATCCGCATACATGGCTGAAATTGTCCGTGCCGGTATCCAGGCTGTCCCGGAGGGCCAGACCGAAGCGTCGAAGGCACTGGGTATGAGCTGGTGGCAGACTGTCCGCCGCACCATCTTGCCGCAGGCTATGCGCATCATCATCCCGCCGACGGGCAACGAGTTCATCTCCCTGCTGAAGACCACTTCGCTGGTCATCGCAGTGCCGTTTTCGCTGGAGCTCTACGGCCGCTCCACGGACATCGCCAATGCGCTGTTCCTGCCGGTGCCGATGCTGCTTGTCGCCGCCACCTGGTACTTGGTGATCACATCGATTCTGATGGTCGGACAGTTCTACCTTGAGCGCTACTTCGCCCGCGGCGCTACCCGTCAGCTCACCGCCCGCCAGCTGGCCGCGCTTGCCGACGCCGAAGGTGTGCCGCTTGCAAATGCTCGTGTTGTCGATAAGGACGAAGAGCACTTCTACCGAGAGGATCCGCAGTAAATGACTACCAAAGATTTGATGGTTGAGGCGCAAAAGGTTCGGAAGAACTTCGGCCGTCTCGAGGTCCTCAAGGGCATCGACATGGAGGTTCCACGCGGTACAGTTACCTGCCTCATTGGTCCTTCGGGCTCCGGTAAGTCCACGCTGCTGCGCTGCATCAACCACCTGGAGAAGGTCAATGCAGGCCGTCTCTACGTCGACGGTTCCCTGATTGGCTACCGCGAAAAGAACGGCAGCCTCTACGAAATCTCCGCCGCAGAAGCGGCGCGTCAGCGTCGCGATATCGGCATGGTGTTCCAGAACTTCAACCTGTTCCCGCACCGCACGGTGCTGGGAAATATCACTGAGGCACCAGTGCTGGTAAAGGGTGTCTCTCAGGAGCAGGCTGAAAAACGTGCCATGGAGCTGCTGGAGACTGTTGGTCTGGCGCACAAGGCCGATGCCTACCCTGTTCAGCTCTCGGGCGGCCAGCAGCAGCGTGTTGCCATTGCGCGAGCACTGGCCATGGAGCCGAAGCTAATGCTCTTCGATGAGCCGACTTCCGCTCTTGACCCGGAGCTCGTCGGTGAGGTTCTCAACGTCATGCGTGGTCTGGCCGATAAGGGCATGACCATGGTCGTCGTGACGCACGAGATGGGCTTTGCCCGCGAAGTTGCCGACCAGGTTGTGTTCATGGCCGACGGCGTGGTCGTGGAAAAGGGCACCCCAGATGAGGTACTGGGCAACCCGAAGCACGAGCGCACCCGCAACTTCCTGTCTTCGCTGTTGAAGTAATAGCTACTGAAGTAACAGCAAGGAGAGGCTGACAGGCGGAACAGCAAGCCTACGCGCTAAAAGTTGCGGAGATACCGCGAATCAGGGTTACTGCCGCACCGGTGGTAGCCAGGATGACCGCGAGCTTTCGGGCTTGCACAATGGGCACTCGTCGAGAAATGCGAGTGCCCAAAAATATACCTACAACCAGGGCGGCCAAGCACAGCGGCCAGAGGATAACCGGTGTGGTGGCGAAGACCGAGACGTCAGCGCTGAGCTCCTTGAACAGTAGAGATAGCGCGCCGGAAACAAAGAAGAGCGGTTGCAGGGTGGCCGCAAATGTCTGCGCTGGCCAACGGGAAGCCTGTGCGTAAACGGTAATGGCAGGTCCCGCGATGCCGGCCAGGGTATTCATAAAACCGCCGGCCACGCCTGAGGCAACGGCGTACTGTGGACCGTCGACACGCATGCGCTGTGGCATAAACGATGTCACCAGCAGCGCGAGTAGCACGAGCCCGCCGACCAACACCTGGAGCGGCCCGCTGGGCGTGTTGTGAACCACCCAAGCGCCGGGGAGCGCTCCTAAGGCCATCACCGGACCAATCAGCCAGAACTTCTTCCAATCGACGTTTTCTCGCACCGAAATGGTCTGCATGACCGCATTGACGGTGGCAAGCACGTTGATAATCAAAATTCCTGCTACGGGGCCTGCAATCAGTGAGAGGACCGGCCCTCCCAGCAGTCCGAGTCCCATACCGGCTATTCGCTGCATCAGGGCCCCGATGAAAATCGTTGCCACGATAAAGACAAAAGCCCACACTGATAACTCCATGGGAGGGAGTTTACAGCGTGGGCTTTTGGGCTATTCGACGGGCGGGGTCGCCGGGGGAATCCGTCGTAAAGCGGAAACGTTAGCAGACTAGATGACGCCCTGAGCCAGCATTGCGTTAGCGACCTTCTTGAAGCCTGCGATGTTGGCACCGAGCACGTAGTCGCCCTCGTGATCGTACTCAGCGGCGGTGGTCTCGCAGTTCTTGAAGATGTTGGTCATGATGCGCTTCAGGCGCTCATCGGTGTAGGAGAAGGACCAGGAATCGCGGGTAGCGTTCTGCTGCATCTCCAGAGCGGAGGTAGCAACACCGCCAGCGTTGGCAGCCTTGCCCGGTGCGAAGTGGACACCGTTGGCCTTGAAGACCTCGATAGCCTCCGGAGTGGACGGCATGTTTGCGCCCTCGGCAACGAAGCGACAGCCGTTTTCGACCAGCAGCTTGGCGGACTCGCCACTCAGCTCGTTCTGAGTTGCACACGGAAGTGCGACATCGGCCTTGAGCTCCCAGATGTTGCCACCCTCGTGGAACTCAGCGCCCTCAGTCTCAGCGACGTACTCGGAGACGCGAGCACGACGAACTTCCTTGATTTCCTTCAGCAGCTCGACGTCGACGCCGTTCGGAGTGGAGACGTAACCGGAGGAGTCAGAGAAACCGACGACGGTAGCGCCGAGCTCCTGAGCCTTCTTAATGGCGTAGATGGCGACGTTACCGGAACCGGAAACGATGACCTTGGCACCGTTGATGTCAGCACCGTTGGCCTTCATCATCTCTTCAGTGAAGTAGACACAGCCGTAACCGGTGGCCTCGGTACGAACCAGGGAACCGCCCCAGGTCAGGCCCTTACCGGTGAGAACGCCGGACTCGTGCTGGTTCGCCATACGGCGGTACTGACCGAACAGGTAGCCGATCTCTCGGCCACCGACGCCGATATCACCGGCCGGGACGTCACGGTACTCACCGATGTGGCGGTGCAGCTCGGTCATGAACGACTGGCAGAAGCGCATGATTTCCAGCTCGGACTTGCCCTTCGGGTCAAAGTCGGAGCCGCCCTTGCCGCCACCGATTGGCAGGCCGGTCAGGGAGTTCTTGAAGATCTGCTCGAAGCCCAGGAACTTAATGATGCCAAGGTTCACGCTCGGGTGGAAGCGCAGACCGCCCTTGTACGGGCCCAGCACAGAGTTGAACTGAACACGGAAGCCACGGTTGACCTGGACCTTCCCCTGGTCGTCGACCCACGGCACGCGGAAAATAATCTGACGCTCCGGTTCACACAGACGCTGAACCAAGCCGTAGTCACCGTAGTGTGGGTCCTTTTCCAGAACGACCTTCAGCGACTCCAGAACTTCTGCCACTGCCTGGTGGAACTCCGGTTCACCGGCGTTTCGGGTAAGAATCTGGTCATAGAGTCCCGAAACCTTCTGCTCGATATTCAAAATAAACCTCTCTGCGTAACCATTATGGCGCCCACGAAGAACAACCAGTCCGCGGTTGTAAACCACTTCCCGATTGCCGTATCTCGGTGGCACAGGTTATGTGCACAAGGACTGGGCAACTGTTGATATTGAAGCGGACATAATTATACAACGGCATATTGCTGGGAAAACTCGTAGTGTTTCGCACTACACCCGCTCTCCGAGCCAAGCACCGCCACTGTGACCGGTTACACTTTTCACCGATTAGGTAGGAAATTACCTAAATACGGCAACATTCCAGGGATATGTCGCAACAGATTCGAGCATTTCGTCGAACTCACGCAGCACCGGGTCCGGGGGCAATTCTGCACGCGGAGTCAGTAGCTCAGAGAGGTCCATAGCGAGTTCATTGAGAGAACCACCGTGCTGATCGAAGCTCAAGAGATAACGGAATACCTTCCTCTCCCCCAACGGCTCCTTCGGGTTCTCACGCTCCCACTGCTCCACCAACTGCGCGTCAGTATCCGCCGACGCCACCGAAACATCCACATCACTAATTCGCCCGGCGCGGTCAAACTCACTCAACTTGGTATGAAATGCCTCGGCCAGCGCCTCCGATTCGGTCGGCTTCACCAGGCAGTGAAAAACAATCTTCGACATAACTTCACAGGCTAAGCCACGCGAGACGGCCAGACAATAGCACCCCGTCGTCAAGCGCCTGTCCCCTGCACTGCCGCGCGCCGACCGCCAGCAAAGACGTAGTGTTGGACTTATGCAGGCTTTCAGCAATCCTCTCATCACGCTTGCCGACGGCACGGTGAAGCAAGTCAATCCTTTTTCCGGCACCCAGGTGTGGACAGTCCCAGGTCGTGGCAATCGGCCATTGGGAATTAAGCACACGGATCCGCAGCCTCTGAGCGAGGAGGATTTTGGATCCCGCGACTCCTTCGGCTGGAACAACCTGCTGCAAACCCCACCGGAGAAGGCCCGTGTTGTCCTCGACGAATCGGTATTCGGCGGATATAGCACGGTGACCGGAGTACTGCCCGACCAGCTCTTCGACACCACTGCGGAGTTCCGCCGCGTGCCCAACCTGTTCGAGATCGTCTCCTATGACTATTGGTCGGAAAACTACGGCTTCGAGCCCGACCGCGAAACCCAGCAACGCATGGAGGCCTACCTCGACGACCCGAAGGGCCGCGAGCACGTTCTCAACATCATTCGCACGCGCTACCGCGCCGCTGGACGCAGCGAAGAAGAAATCAGCGCGCTTTCCGACGAGGAATTGCTGCGCCGCGCCCCAAGCTATTTCGCCGGCGGCCACGATGTGATTGTTGCCCGTCGCCACTTTGTCGACGGCGCTACTCACGATAACCAGCTGGCTTCTTCTGGCACATTGAGCGTTGCCGAGCACCGCGCACTTATCGCGTTTACCGTCGAGTCGATTGCTGACCTGTACCGACGTAACCGCTACGTGCGCTATGTGGCCGCTTTCCAAAACTGGCTGAAGCCCGCAGGCGCAAGCTTCGATCACTTGCACAAGCAGCTTGTGGCCATAGATGAGCACGGCGAGCAGCTCAAGCGCGAAGTACAGGCGGTGCGCAAGAACCCGAATATCTACAACGAATATGCAGTGGACTATGCGGCCCGCCACAACCTGGTTATCGCGGAAAACGAGCACGCGGTGGCTTTCGCAGGATTCGGACACCGCTACCCGACGCTGGAGATCTTCTCGAAGTCGGATGTCTGTGAACCGTGGCTGCAAACCCGGGCTGAGATCGACGCAATGTCGGACCTGATTCACGCCTGTCATGCCGCTGCCGGCCCCACCATTCCGTGTAACGAGGAATGGCACCACCGCCCTGTCGACTTGGATGCCCGCATGCCGTGGCGCGTAATGATTAAGTGGCGCACCTCAAACTTGGCCGGCTTTGAAGGTGGCACCAAGATTTACCTGAACACCATCTCCCCATGGGATCTGCGCGACCGCGTTGTCCCGGAGATGTACCGTTTACGGGAGACTGGAAAAATCTCGGACAGCATTCACATTGCGACCGAGTGCCAGTGCCAGCCAAACTCGCTGAAGTACAACCCGCTCGTCGAAGACAGGTCGCGGCTGTAGTTCTCTGGCACAGAGTAGAGATAGAAGTTAGGAGTCTTAATCCAGGTGAGCAACAATGAAGCACGACTGAGCCGCATTCGCGACCTCATCGCCACCCATCGAGTGCCATTGGACAGGCAGTGGGAAATCTACCGCTACCTGCACCAGCATCCGGAGCTATCTCAGGCGGAGGAGAAAACTGCCGCGTATCTGGCCGGTGCTCTTCGCGACATGGGCACTTACACAGTGCATGAGGGAATCGGTGGTCACGGCCTCGTTGGTGTCATGGAAAACGGCCCCGGCCCTACCGTGCTATTCCGCGCTGATATCGATGCGCTTCCGGTTTTCGAGGAAACAGGTGTGGACTTCGCTTCCTCTGCCACCGGTACCGCCCGCGATGGTTCTGCCACCGCCGTCATGCACGCCTGCGGCCATGACATGCACATGACGGCCGGTCTTGGTCTGGCTAGCCTGATGGCAGCAACTAAGTCTGAATGGTCGGGTACTTTCATTGCCCTGTTTCAGCCCGCCGAGGAACTGGCCTGTGGTGCACAGGCCATGATTGACGACGGCCTGGCAGACCTCATCCCCACCCCCGACGTGTGCTTCGGCCAGCACATTGTTCCCGGCCCCGCAGGTCAGGTAATGACCATGCCCGGCCCGGCACTTGCTGGCTGTGACACCATCAGCATCACGCTGACAGGTCGCTCCGCACATGGATCTATGCCTCACAACGCCATTGACCCGACGTACTTGGCTGCCGCAATCGTTCTGCGCTTGCAAGGAATTGTGGGGCGCGAGATTCCTCCCCACGAGTTTGGTGTTTTGTCCGTCGGCACGCTGCAGTCCGGCAATTCGAATAACACAATCCCCGGCCAGGCCAAGATTGTGCTGAACATTCGCTACTACTCCAACGATGTGCGCGCAAAGCTCATTGCAGGCATTGAGCGCGTTGTTCGTGGCGAGTGCCTTGCTTCCGGCACTGAGGTTGAGCCCGTGATTGAGTACTCCGATCACGGCGAAGTCACTGACAATGATCCGGAGGCGTTTGCCACGATTCGCCCGGTCATGGACGCTGTGCTCGGCGACGATTCCACCGACGCTGTGCTGTGGACCGCATCGGAGGACTTCTCAGACCTGCCGCGTGGCCTGAACTGCCCATATGTCTACTGGACAGTTGGCGCCACACCTCGGGATACGTGGGCAGACGCCGTTGCTGCCGACCGCGTGGTCGAAGACGTGCCGTCGAACCACATGCCGACATTCCTGCCGGACTTCGAGCCGACGGCGAAGTCCGCTACGTCCGCCGCCGCTGCCGCCGTGCTGTCCTACTTGGCAAAGTAAGGATTGTTTGCCGGCCGCTTGCCGGCATTGCCCCTCTCCAAGCCCCACCAAAAAGCCCAGGCTGGAAACCCCAAGCAAAAAGCCGGTAAGCCCTAAAAGGGTTTACCGGCTTTTTCAAACGTGCCAGAGAGCTAGCGAGCGTCCTCGCCAATGACGTGGACGTGAATCATGTTGGTATTGCCCTCATTTCCTGGAGGGGTACCAGCGACAACGACCAGGGTGTCACCAGCGTTGTAGTTTTCCATGGTTAAGAGCTGCTCATCGATGACCTGCATGATCTCATCGGTGCTGTTAACTTCGCGCACCAAGAAGGTCTCCGCACCCCAGGTCAGCGCAAGCTGCGAACGAACCTGCTGATTCGGAGTGAATACCAGCAGCGGCAGGCGAGAGTGCAAACGTGCCACACGGCGAGCGGTATCACCCGAGGTGGTGAAAGCAACCATAGCGCGGGCATTCAAGCGCTCACCGATATCGCGAGCTGCGTAGGAAATCACACCACGCTTCGTGCGAGGCATGTGGGTCAGCGCAGGAACTTCGCCCTCGCGCTCAGCGGCGGTGACGATGCGAGCCATGGTCTTAACCGTGGCCTGCGGGTACTTACCAATCGAGGTCTCACCCGAGAGCATCACGGCATCTGCGCCATCGAGCACAGCGTTGGCCACGTCGGAGGCCTCCGCACGAGTCGGGCGCGAGTTCGAAATCATGGAGTCGAGCATCTGGGTGGCCACGATGACCGGCTTGGCGTTCTCTCGGGCAATCTGAATAGCGCGCTTCTGAACCAGCGGAACATCTTCCAGCGGCACCTCAACACCGAGATCACCACGGGCAACCATCACGGCATCGAAGGCCAGGATGATGGCCTCGAGAGACTCGACTGCCTCTGGCTTCTCCAGCTTGGCGATAATCGGGACACGACGGCCAACCTCATCCATGACCGCATGGACCAGTTCGACGTCGGAAGGCGAACGGACGAAGGACAGCGCAATGAAGTCGACTCCCAGCTTCAGAGCGAAGCGCAGGTCGGCGATATCCTTCTCCGACAGAGCCGGTACCGAGATGTTCATCCCCGGCAGGGAAACACCCTTGTTGTTCGAGACCGGACCGCCCTCGATGACGCGGCACACCACATCATTGCCATCTACCTCGATGCACTCCAGGCCCACCTTGCCATCGTCGACAAGCAGGCGATCTCCCGGACGGGCATCGTCAGCGAGATTCTTGTATGTGGTGGAGACTCGGTCGTGCGTGCCTTCGACATCGTCGACGGTGATGCGCACAATCTCGCCGTCAGCCCAATACGTCGAGCCTTCCTTAAAACGACCGAGGCGAATCTTTGGTCCCTGCAAATCGGCGAGAATACCGACGGCATGTCCCGTAGCGTCGGATGCTTCACGCACCCAGCGGTAGTTCTGAGCGTGGTCCTCATGCTCACCGTGAGAGAAATTCAGACGGGCAACATCCATGCCGGCGTTGACCAACCCGGTAATCCCCTCCAGCGAAGCAACTGCTGGACCGAGGGTACATACAATCTTCGTTCGTCTAAGCACGGCCTCCAGCCTAGTCCCTTAACGGGCTGTGCGTCAGTTGGAAACACTGTGCGCTTCAGCCGCCTCGCGCTCTCCCCTGACTTCAGCTGCGGTTTCACGGCTCTTAGCCCGTAGAATCCACAAAGCAATTACAGCGCAGGAAAAGACCACGAGCGACGTGATGTTATTAATACGCACACCGAATATCAGCGTTGCGTCATCGACGCGCATGAGTTCAATGAAGAAACGCCCCAAAGTGTAGGCCGCGACATAGAGCGCAAAGACGCGTCCGCCGCCCATCTTGAACTTTCGGTCCGCCCAGACAATGACCAAACAGGCGAGGACGTTCCACACCATCTCGTAGAGAAACGTTGGATGCACCACGGCCAGCACTTCGCCTGTCGACGTTCCGGTAACAGGGGCAACCCGGCCAAACTCATCAACTCGTTGGTAAATTTCCAGGCCCCACGGAAGTGACGTTGGGCCACCGTAGAGTTCCTGGTTGAACCAATTGCCCAGACGCCCAATGGCCTGTCCAAGGATGATTGCGGGTGCAGCCGCGTCAAGAACTGGCGCAAACGGCACCTTCCGCCACTTAGCGACCGCCCACGCGGCCAGCACCCCCAGCGCCACCGCTCCCCAGATGCCGAGGCCACCATTGGTGATTTTCAGTGCATCGACGGGATTGGCGCCGGGGCCGAAGTACTTTTCCCAGTCGGTGGCGACGTGGTAGAGACGGCCGCCGATAATGCCCGCAGGAATAACCGCAATAGCAATGTCGAGGACCAGCTCCGGGTCTCCACCCCTGGCCGCGTAGCGGCGCTGCATCCAGTAAATGCCGACGAGTACGCCAACCAAGATGGAAATCGCGTAACCGCGCAGTGGTAGCGGCCCTAACTGCCACACCCCCTGCGGCGGAGAGGGAATGTTGGCCAGATACGTGGTTGCAGTCTCAGCGAGAACAAGGGTGGAACTCATAAATGCGCTAGCTCTCTCCTCGTACGCCCGCGGCGAGTTCACGGGCGAGCGTTACCAGGTCATCGGTGCTCTTCATCGCGGCCTTGATCAGTGCCGAGCCAACGATTACGCCATCTGCAAACTCGGCAATCTCCGCGGCCTGTTCTCCATTGGAGACACCCAAACCGACGCACACCGGTGTATCGGTGACCTCGCGCGTGCGGGCAACCAACTTGCCTGCGGCCGAGTCGACGCTGGCCTGGGCACCTGTGACACCCATGTGGCTGGTGGCGTAGACGAAGCCGGTCGACGCAGTGGCAGTTAGCTGCAGACGCTCGTTGGTCGATGACGGGGCCACCAGCATGATGTTGGACAGACCATTGGCCTCAGCTGCACGCTGCCATTGGCCGGCCTCCTCCGGGATGAGATCCGGGATAATGGTGCCACGACCACCAGCGGCGGCCAAGTCCTCGGCGAAACGCTCCGGTCCATACTGGAGAATCGGATTCCAGTAGCTCATGACCACACAGGTACCGCCGTGCTCGGTGACTTCGCGGACCACACGCATAATCTCACGGGTGCGGAAGCCCGCATCCAGAGCCACGTTGGCGGCATCCTGAATGGTTGGGCCATCCATCATCGGGTCGGAGAAAGGCAGGCCAACCTCGATGATGTCGGCGCCAGCGTCGACAATCGCCTTGATGTTCTCAATCGACTTATCGGTGGTCGGGAAACCCGCTGGGTAATAGCCGATAAATGCTGCGCGGTTGTCCTCACGGACCTTGTCAAAGACGTCACTCAGACTCATTTAGGACTCCTCCATCAGATCAAACCACTTAGCAGCGGTGTCGACATCCTTGTCACCGCGACCGGAAACATTGACAATAATCAGCGGCTTACGGCCCAGCTCTTCATTCAGATCACCGCTGATGAGTCGGGCGGCAGCCACCGCGTGTGCGGACTCGATAGCGGGCAAGATGCCCTCCATCCGAGTCAGATCCTGGAATGCCTGCATCGCCTGGGTATCGGTCACCGGCAGGTAGGACGCGCGATCAATATCAGCCAGGTAAGAGTGCTCCGGACCCACGCCCGGGTAATCCAGACCGGCGGAAATCGAGTGGGACTCCGTAATCTGGCCATCCTCGTTCTGCATCAGGGCGGCGAAGGAGCCCTGGAACACACCCGGATTACCGGCGGCCGAAATCGGTGCTGCATGGCGACCGGTCTCAACACCATCACCGCCAGCTTCAGCGCCAATCAGGCGAACCGATTCATCATCGATGAAGTGGTGGAACGCGCCGATTGCATTAGAACCGCCGCCAACACAGGCCACGACAGCGTCGGGAAGCGAGCCGGTCTCCGCGAGAATCTGCTGGCGTGCCTCGGCGCTGATGATGCGCTGGAAGTCGCGCACCATTGTTGGGAACGGGTGCGGGCCGGCTGCAGTGCCGAAGCAGTAGTAGGTGTCATCGGCGTGTGAAACCCAAAAACGCATGGCCTCATTGATCGCGTCCTTGAGAGTCTTCGAGCCAATCTCGACCTCAATAACCTCGGCACCAAGCAGTCGCATGCGGGCGATATTGAGGCGCTGGCGGATTGCGTCGACCTTGCCCATGTAAATACGGCAGTTAAGGCCGAGCAGCGCACAGGCAGTCGCGGTTGCGACACCGTGCTGGCCGGCCCCGGTCTCGGCAATGATGTTCTTTTTGCCCATGCGCTTAGCAAGCAGAACCTGACCCAAGACGTTATTAATCTTGTGGCTACCGGTGTGGTTCAAATCCTCGCGCTTGAGCCAGACGTCAGCGCCGATATCAGCAGAGAACTTCTCCGCGTAGTACAGCGGGGAGGGACGTCCGACATAAGTACGCTGAAGCCGGTCGAGCTCATCGAGAAAATCCTGATCAACGCGAGCCTTCGCGTAGCCATCGGTGACCTCACCGATAACGGCCATCAGCGCCTCCGGCACAAACTGGCCGCCCCACTTACCCCAGTGCCCAATGGCATCTGACTCGTGGTTCGTTGTCTCCGCGATAACCTCACCCATCGTGGGCAGGCGGTCACCGCGGGCATCATGATTCTTGAAATCTTGGTCACTCACAGTTATCTATTGTGGACTATCCCCACGCGTTGCGGGGACATAAGGCCTAAGAAACTGTGGCGTGCCAGCACAACAGATGTGGCTGGAAACCAAAAGAGGCGAAATTCACGGTGCGAGAAAGCTGCTACATCGCAACCGCGGGCTATCACTACTCGCTGCGGAGTGTCGGGTGGACACCGGCGGCAACGAGACGTCGGCAAGCCTCACCCGGCTTGCCCGCGGTAACCAGGCCCTCGCCCACCAGCACCGCGTCGGCGCCGTGGGAGGCGTAGTAGCGCAGTTCCTCCGGCCCCTTGACACCGGACTCTGCCACCTTCACAACATGATCCGGCAACATCGGCGCAAGGCGTTCGTACACGGAGAGGTCCACGTCGAGCGTCTTTAGATTGCGGGCGTTGATGCCGAGGATCTTGGCACCAGCGGCCTCAGCACGCTCAACCTCTTCTGCGGTGTGCGCCTCAACCAGAGCGTTCATGCCGAGCGACTCGGTGCGATCCAGCAGGGATTCCAGCGTCGGCTGATCCAAAGCGGAGCACATCAGCAGCACCAGGTCGGCACCGTGTGCGCGGGCCTCATGGACCTGGTACGGAGTGACGATGAAGTCCTTGCGCAGCACCGGAATGTTCACCGCGCGGCGCACGGCATCGAGGTCGGCGAGCGAACCGCGGAAGCGGCGCTCCTCAGTCAGACAGGAAATGACAGCCGCGCCACCCTGCTCGTACTCTGCCGCCAAAACGTCCGGTGAAGGGATGTCAGCCAGCTCTCCCTTCGACGGAGAGGCACGCTTGACCTCTGCAATCACCTGCACCCCGGGCTTAGCCAGTGCCGCCACGGCATCAATTGGCGAAGGCGCCTTCAGCGAGAGTTCCTTAATCTCACCGTAGGAAATCTTGGCTTCCCGAACAGCGAGATCTTCCCGCACGCCCTCAATAATCTTGTCCAGAACGTTGGCCACAGCCTTACTCCTTATCCAGATCCGTAGGATCTACACCCGCATCCAAAGCATCCCACAGAACTCGACCCGACTGCGGGTCTTCCTCCAGATCCTCAGCGATACGCTGACGGCGTACCTCCGGGGTCTCATACGCGCTGGACTTCTGCTTCTTCACAGTACCCGGTCGACGCACCAACAATACCGCCCCGACCAGCGCCAATGCGCAGCACAGCAAGGCCAGGGCTGGCCCCATCGCGTGCACTTCAATCGCTGAGATCTGCGCCCAGTCTGCCACAGTCACCGCATCACTGGCGCGCTGTGTGGCGCTTCCCGACGTCAACAAATCCAGTGCCCGCTGGGAATCCACGCCCTCTTCTCCCCTGGCAAGCAGAGTCATCGGAGTCCACGACGCCGCAATTGCGAGCAGCGCCGCGAGACCACCGACAATCCGGCGCCCCATTGACCCCAAAATGGTGGTGGCAAACAGTGCAGCCACCATTGCCAGCGCAATCGACGTCAACTCTGGAGCCCAGACTGCGCCCACCAGATCTGTGGTCGCCGGACCGGACTTGTCATCAACAGTATCGACCGTCAGCCACGCACTTCGGCTGCACAACCACATTCCCGCTGCGGCCACACCAATGAGGCCACCGGAGAGCATCGTTGTCGACTTCATCGAAAACCTAGCTCCTTTCCGCTGGGACTAGTGTCTCAGCTGCCGCGACAGCTCGCAGCACAGCCGCGGCCTTGTTGCGGGTCTCTTCATCCTCGGCAACTGGGTCAGAATCACTGACAATTCCGCCGCCGGCCTGAACATAGACCGTATCGCCCTTCTTCACGCCCGTGCGGATGGCAATTGCCTGATCTGTATTGCCCCGGAAGTCAAAGTATCCAACAGTGCCGCCATAAACACCTCGACGCGTGTCTTCGAACTTGTCGATAATGCTCAGCGCAGATGGCTTCGGCGCACCCGACAGCGTTCCCGCTGGGAAGGTTGCCGCGAAAGCGTCGACGGCCGTGGCATCGCTGGAAAGCTCGCCAGTGACCGTAGAGACCAGATGCATTACGTGACTGTAGCGCTCAATATGACGGAAGTCGTGCACAACAACACTGCCTGGGCGGCAGACACGTCCGAGATCATTGCGGCCAAGGTCGACGAGCATCAGATGCTCACTATTTTCCTTCTCGTCTGCCAGCAAATCAGCTTCCAGCGCATTGTCCTGCTCCACCGTGGCACCGCGCGGACGTGTGCCCGCGATGGGGTTGGTGATGACCTCACTGCCCTGAACTGCCACGAGTGATTCCGGGGAGGAACCGACAATTTGGAAAGCGGTATCGGAGAAGTCCTTGGTTGGCACGTTGACCAGGAACATGTATGGCGATGGATTGGAAACCCGCAGGATGCGGTAGATATCAAAAGCGGAGGCCTGCGTGTCCATCTCGAACCGCTGCGAGAGCACAATCTGGAACGCATCGCCAGCGCGGATGTGATCCTTGCAACGCTCAATACGATCCATGTGGTCCTCGGCGGCGCGCTGGCGCCGAATCACCGGCTCTGGGAAGCTAACTTCCGCCGGACGCAAATCAGAGGGCTCCGACAACCGCTCCACCATCGCATTGACACGGTCACAGGCGGTGTCATACGCCTGGTCAATCCGCTCATCCGAGCCGTCCCAGTTGACAGCATTGGAAATCAGCCACAGCACACCCTCGTGATGGTCAAAAGCAGCCAGATCCTCCACCAGCAGCTGCATGAGCTCAGGAATCTGCAAATCATTGTCAGTGGTATCCGGCAGGTGTGGCTCGATGTAGCGGACAATGTCATGCCCGAAGTAGCCGACGAGACCAGAGGTGAGCTTGGGCACCGAGGCATCGTCGGCAAGCGGGAGTTCCGTGTGCAGCAGCTCCAGCGTGCGTCGCAGAGCGTCTAAGGGATTTCCGCCCTCTGGCGCACCCGACGGCGCATTGCCAATCCAGGTCGCTTCCCCTGCATCATCCACCGTCAGCGCAGCGCGACTACCACAACCGATAAACGACCAGCGCGACCACGACTGCCCCACATCGGAGGACTCCAGCAAAAAAGTGCCGGGACGATCAGCCGCGAGCTTGCGGTATGCCGACAGCGCCGTCTCGCCGTCCGCCAACACCTTACGAACGACGGGCACTACCCGATGGTGTGCAGCCAGTTCACGAAAGCGCTCGCGCGTGGTCATGGTGATACGAGTCATAGCCGCTATTGTGCCACGCACCCCGGATTGCACATCACTTAACCCCGGGCTTCACCGTAGGTGGGCGCGCTTGACGACGAAATCCCCACCTCGGCAGCCGGGGTTGACTGCCTAGTCCTCGAACACGGGATGCACGTCAAAGCAGCTGTGCGAGCCAGTGTGGCATGCCGCGCCGTCCTGCACTACCTGCATCAGCACGGTATCGCCATCACAGTCCAACGCCAGCGATGTCACGGTCTGGAAATGGCCACTGGTCAGCCCCTTAATCCAGTACTCCGACCGGGACCGTGACCAGTAGGTGCCGCGCTTGGTAGCGATGGTGTATGCCAGTGCGTGGGAATCCATCCACGCCATCATGAGCACGCGGCCAGTGGATTCCTCCTGCACAATGGCCGGAATCAAGCCGTCAGCGTTGAACTTGGCGATGTTCGCGATATCTGCTGGGAGCGTGTACTCACGCGGATCGTCTCCGGCGCCGTGAGCTGCAGCGCCCGGGGCTAGACCAGTCACTGGCGCACCTCAATTCCCTCGCGAGCCATCTCTTCCTTAACCTCAGCAATGCTGACCTCGCCAAAGTGGAAAATGGATGCGGCCAACACCGCGTTGGCACCGGCGCGCACTGCCGGCGGGAAGTGCTCCGCTTTACCCGCACCGCCAGAGGCGATCACCGGGACGTCGACGGCAGCGCGGACTTTCTCCAGCAGCTCCAGGTCGAATCCGTCCTTGGTGCCGTCGCCGTCCATGGAGTTCAGCAGGATCTCGCCGACCCCGAGCTCTTCGCCGCGGCGTGCCCACTCGACGGCATCGATCCCAGCCGAGCGTGAACCACCGTGCGTCGTCACCTCAAAGCCCGATGGCTGCGGCGTGCCCCCCTCGGGAACGCGACGCGCATCCACCGACAGGACGACACACTGCGCGCCGAAACGACGCGACAGCTCGCTGAGCAGTTCCGGGCGTGCGATCGCAGCGGTATTGACACTGACCTTGTCGGCTCCGGCACGGAGCAGCTGATCGACATCCTCGACGCTGCGCACGCCACCGCCGACCGTCAGCGGAATGAAGACCTCACTTGCGGTGCGGCGCACCACGTCGAGCATGGTGCCACGGCCATCCTTGGAAGCGGTGACATCCAAGAAGGTCAGCTCATCAGCGCCCTCCTCGCCATAGCGGCGAGCCAGCTCCACCGGATCGCCGGCATCGCGGAGATTCTCAAAGTTAACCCCCTTGACGACCCGCCCATTGTTGACATCCAGGCAGGGAATCACGCGTACTGCCAGAGACATAGTTTTTAAGTTCTCCTCGTGTTAGCTCAAAGTTGTGGCTCGACGATTTGCGCAACCACCCAGCTCGGGGCGTCGCCCACGTTTTAGCTCCGGAAAGTCTCCGGACGACCCAATTGGTCAATAATCGACCGCAGCGTGGCATGAACATCTCGAGTTCCCGCCAGCACGCCTACGGAATCATGCCGCCAGGGATTGCCCGCCAAGTCTGTGACCACGCCACCAGCTTCGGAAATCTGCAGTACACCGGCTGCGTTATCCCACACATGCGGTGAGAAAGTCACGGTGCCACCGAATGCCCCCATAGCGGTGGAGCCCAAGTCCACGCCGACAGAGCCAGTAATTCGAATCGTCGGATAGCGTTCGCCCACCTTTGACAGCAGCAGTTGGCGCCACTTTCGTGGGAGTGTGCCGTCGGTACTCGCGATGACGGACCCGAAGGCAATCGAAACCGGGCGGCCGGCCTCGGCGTCGATGTTGACGCGACGGCCGTTGACAAATGTGCCGCCACCTTTAGCTGCGGTAATACGACGGCGCAGCAGAGGCATGGAGGTAATGCCAACCACCGGCTCCCCCTCATGCATGAGCGTGAGCAGCATGGCACACAGTGGAAAGCCGTTGGAATAGTTCGTGGTGCCGTCAATCGGATCGATGACCCAGGCGGTATGTTCCTCAGGGACTTTGCCACCGAATTCCTCGCCGTAGACGGGCAGGCCAGAATACTGCGTGAGGAGCTGGCGCAGACGACGCTCAATTTCCAGGTCGGTCTCCGTCGCGAAATCTCCGCGCGGCTTCATGACAACCGGGTCCGCGCCCACCTGCTGTGTGAACAGGCCTTCAACCTCATCGAGCGCCGCCTCAGCGATAGCGAGCATCGCCCGCGGTTCCAGGGCATCCATACTTTCTAAGTCCTTCATCCGCCGTCTCAGCCGGGGTGCCGTTCGCTCGTTAACGCTTTCGCTTGACGACGTCTCCCCGGCCCGGCCACGAAAGTGTTCTCTTTAGCCGCGAGCTATTGCCAGGGCCTCTTCCAAAGTGAAACGCCCTGCGTAGAGCGCCTTACCCACAATTGCGGAGTCAACGCCCTCATCGACCAGTGTGGCAATAGCTGCAATGTCGTCCAGACTGCTGACACCGCCGGATGCGACGATCGGAGCATCGGTAGCAGCAGCGACCTCGCGCAGCAGTTCCACATTCGGCCCCTGCAGGGTGCCGTCCTTGGAGACGTCAGTCACCACGAAACGGGATGCACCCTGAGCATCCAGGCGCTCCAGCACCTCCCAGAGGTCGCCACCGTCGGAGACCCAGCCACGGCCGCGCAGGCGCCACTGCCCCTCGTCGTTAAGAACGTCCAGTCCAATGGCCACACGATCGCCGTAGTTGGCGATAACCTCGCGACACCACTCCGGGTTCTCCAGTGCGGCGGTGCCAATATTGACGCGGGCACAACCGGTGGCCAGCGCAGCTTCGAGCGAAGCGTTGTCACGGATACCGCCGGAGAGCTCTACCTTCACGTCGAGCTTGCCCACAACGTCGGCAAGCAGGTCGTAGTTCGAACCGCGACCGAACGCGGCGTCGAGGTCGACCAGGTGGATCCACTCAGCGCCTGCGTTCTGCCAATTCATGGCAGCTTCCAGCGGTGCACCGTAGGAAGTCTCGGTTCCAGCAGCACCCTGAACAAGGCGCACAGCCTGGCCATCGGCTACGTCTACAGCGGGCAGCAGGGTCAAACTCATGGGGGCTCTACTCTCTTCGACTTTTGGGCGTGGTGGCGGTTGTCGCCACGACGCTTGTTGCTAGTTATCTCAGTATAGGTGGTCTAGGTGGCGGAATTCCGTCACCTACCAGGTAGTGCAGTTAGGGCAGATACTACCGATTGGGCAACTACAGCGTGTCCACCCAGTTCTGCAGCAGCTTCAACCCTGCTTCGCCAGACTTCTCAGGGTGGAACTGTGTGGCCCACAACGGACCGTTTTCCACGGCGGCGATAAACCGATCGGATTCGTGGGCAGACCACGTCACCAGCGGCGGAGCGATGCGAGAATCAGCGTCAAGGTCCCACTTGCGCACACCGTAGGAGTGGACGAAGTAAAAACGCTGATCTTCCAGCCCCTTAAACATCTTTGAGCCTTCCGGAACTTCAACCGTGTTCCAGCCCATGTGCGGCAGAATCGACGCCTCGAGACGCTCGACAGTACCGGGCCATTCCCCACAACCCGGGGTGCCGGTGACAGCTGCAGATGCGTCGGTCTCCGCTGCATGGATGCCGTCGGCGTACTCGACGCCGCGGTCAAAGAGCACCTGCATACCAACGCAAATTCCCATCACGGGTCGACCACCTGCGAGTCGAGAGCCAATCAGGCGCGGTCCTTGCACTCGATGCAAACCCTCCATGCATGCGGCATAGGCACCGACGCCGGGAACGAGCAGACCATCGGCCTCCATCACGGTCTTCGGATCGGCGGTCACAATAACCTCGGCGCCCGTGGTGGCCACAGCGCGCTCAGCTGAGCGCAAATTACCGGAGCCGTAATCAAGGATGGCAACGGTTGAGGTCTTCGTCGAAGGTGAGACTTGTTCCATAGTTGGACATTTTAAGGCGCTGGGAATCGATGTTTGCCACTTACCCCAAGAAAACTGCCTGGACAGGCAAAAACGCTGGTATACAACTACCGGCCACTTTGGTAAACTCAAGGTTAACAACAGGTTAACTAAGTTATTGATTTATCCCTAATACCCCTGATTACTTTTCACAGAGAGGCTCCGACGCTATGACTACCGCATCCGTTCTTAGTAAATCATTTGCCATTGTCCGCGAGGACCTTCACCGGCTCTACGGTGCAGCCTGCGATGCTGCGACTATCGATTCCATCCTCGACGATGTCATTGCAGAGCTGTCCAGCTCTGCGAAGGTGACTAACTTCCTCCCCGTCCTCGCCGAACGCGAGGCCACCGAGCGTATCAAGGCCGCGAGCGGATGCAAGGACTGCGCCCCGCGCCAAGAGATTCTCTTTGCCGATAGCCGCGGTTCCGGCCGTAGCCAGATTGCCACTGCCCTGGCCTACCACCTGGTTGGTGACGAAGTCTTTATCCGCACTATCGGCCTCAACCCAGAGGATGGCCTGAATCCGCGCATCGTCGCGGCTCTTCACGACCGTGGCGTGGACACCTCACGCCTCACCCAAAAGGCGATTACTCCCCGCGTTTCCCACCGCGCCGACGTTGTCGTACTCATGGGCATCGACGAGACACCATCAGTCCCCGGCGACCGCTACGTGGAATGGAATGTCGCGGATCCGGACAATCTCGCAGACGACGAGCTCCAGTCGCTTATCGACGATATCGAAACCCGCCTGCGGGCTCTCTTCACCGAGATGGACGTCGCCGTCGCGTAAACCTACTTCTTCTTGCGGTCCCGAACCGTCAATCGCGTCACCGCATTCTTAGCCGGACGGGCTACACGCACGGCCGCCTCCGGCGTATGGCGCTTGACCGCGTCACCCAGACGACGCAGCGTTGCGCGGGTGTTCTGGTACTCGGCAACGCGGTGCTTCCCGATGATTCGGTCGAGCACCGCACCAATGAGGCCAACTGCCAGCAGAGCTGCCGCAAAGGCAAAGACAGCCGGGTACGGACGGAGTGCGGCCGCAGCTACGGCTCCCAGAACGAACGAGCCAATACCTGTGCCCGAGTCAAAGGACATGTTCCAGAAGGCACTGGCCTCAGCAGTACGGTCACGCGGCAGGCGGGCAAACATCAACAGTAGAGCCTCATTTTGCACAATGCCGAAGCCCGCGCCGTAGAAAATGGCCGCAACCAGCAGCAGCCAGGCCGACAAATCAAAGAGAACCACACCGGACATCATCAGCAGGCCAATAAAACCACTGACCAACGCCGGAATCAGCAGAATTCCAGCCTCAGACTTACGGTCGGCGTAGATTCCTGCGAAGTAACGGAACACCATCTGCGCGCCACCGAGAACCGACAGCGACAGGCCGGCCACAACCGCACCGGAGACCGCATCAACCTCACGAGCCGCCGGAGCGAGGAACGAGGAAATGCCACCGAACCCCATGGCGATTGTGCTGATTGCAAGGGCAGGAATGGCCACCAGCTTCCAGGTAGCAACATGCTCAACTGGGCTCGGCTGCGTTGCTGCAGATCCGGGCACAGGATCGCCGACGTCTTCCTTGCCGCCCTTGCCTTCCTTCGGCGCTGGCTTAATCTTCGGGATAAAGAGTGCCATCAACGAACCGACAAGCGAGATGACGGCGCCCAAGACATAAACAGGGGTGTAAGAACCCGTCTTGTCCGCAATGATTAGTCCTAGTGGCAAGAAAATGAGCTCAGATAAACCAACTGCCACACCGAGAACGCCAGAGGCCTTACCCAGAAATTTCATTGGCACTAGCTCGGCAATCAATGCGGACTCGGCGACAGTCAACGCACCGAAGCCCATACCGCGGAGAACCGCAATGATGAGCACCAAAGCAGCATCGGTGCCAAAGATGTGCAGAATCGTCGGCAAGCCCAGAAACAGACCTGAAATCAGCATGGTCATGCCGTAGCCAAGACGGCGACACATACGTGGAGTCTGCGTCTGTGTGAGAACGGTAGCGGCCATAAAAACACCGGTGTAGGCACCGGCGAGCGAGGTTCCACCGCCATCGTCAAGAATTGCCTGCGGAATGACAGGCATGAGGAGTGACCAGCCACCGAAGGCGGCCATCACGGCGACTAGCGTAGGTACTAGTCCGGGCGCTTTCCACATGCTGTCCAGTTCGTCCAACTGCCTGCGGTCCATCACCCGGGACGCCATTTACTCCATCACTCCTATCAACCACAAAATTGCGCCGGCGAGCGCGATCACAGATAAGAGACCAAGGACAATTGTTCCGACCCTCGATCCGGATTTATAGAGTGACCATGTTCCGCCCACCAGCAGACCAGCGACAATGAACAAAAAATAAGTGCTCAGCGTCGATGCGGTAGACACCTGCGCTAAAAGCACGTCTACAGACGTTGTTACCATCGATTCCCCTAAAATGCCAGCTAAGGCAGATTTTCCGGTTTCCTACAGTGGCCGTCTACTTCAGCTGCGACCTACAGAGTGCCCTTGGTCGACGGCACACCGTGGACGCGCGGGTCGTCCTCGACGGCAGCACGCAGGGCACGGGCCACAGCCTTGTACTCAGCCTCGGTGATGTGGTGCGGATCGCGCCCGTAGAGACAGCGAACATGCAGCGCAATACGGGCATTTAGGGCGAAGGACTCAAAGAAATGCTCGTTGATAACCGTTGCGTAGTGACCACCAATGACGGCAGTCAACATCTGCTCTGGTTCGCCAGTGCCAACGAAGTACGGGCGACCAGACACATCAACCACTGCGTGTGCCAGCGTTTCATCCATCGGGATATAGCAGTCACCAAAGCGACGAATACCAGACTTGTCCCCCAACGCCTGGGCGAAGGCCTGCCCCATCACAATGCCGGTATCCTCCACCGTGTGGTGCGCATCGACCTCGGTGTCGCCGTTGGCGTGCACAGTCAGGTCGAAGCTGCCGTGGGAGCCGAAAGCGGTCAACATGTGGTCGAAGAACGGCAGACCGGTCGAAATATCGGTCTTGCCGGTGCCATCGAGATTCACCGAGCAGACGATGCTCGATTCGCGGGTGGCGCGCTCGACACGGCCAACGCGCTCAGTGCGCTCTGCCTCCAGATGGTCCTTATCACTGAAGTGCATAAGTCAGATCTCTCCTTGTAGTGGGATGTACCGGCAGCATTTCGCTTAAGCCAGCGCGGTCGCTGCCAATTTCTTGGCCGCCGCCAGCAGCGCATCATTTTCTCTGGGCAGACCAATAGTGGCACGGAGACGACCGGGCACGCCAACATCGCGGATGAGTACTCCCTCATCCAAGAAGCTCTGCCATGCCGTCGCGGCATCGGCGAAACGACCGAAGAAGACGAAGTTGGAGTACGAGTCAATCACGTCGTAGCCATAGCTGTTCAGGGCGGCTACGACGCGGTCACGCTCGTCGGCAAGCTTTGCGACGGTCGACAGCGTCGCATCCGAGTGGCGGAGTGCAACCGTGGCTGCGGCCTGCGTCAACGTCGACAGGTGGTATGGCAGACGCACGAGCATCACAGCATCAATAAATGCTGGGTTAGCAACGAAGTAGCCGAGGCGGCCTCCGGCGAAGTCGAAAGCCTTGCTCATCGTACGGGAGACAACCAGCTTCGACGGGAACTCAGCCAGCAGCGTTGTCGCCGACGGCTCCTCAGTGAACTCGGCGTAGGCCTCATCGACAATGACGATGCCCGGCGCGGCTTCAATAATGCGGCGCAGGTCAGCGAGCGTGGTCAGGTTGCCAGTCGGGTTGTTCGGAGTCGTGATGAAGATGACGTCAGGACGGTGCTCGGCAATGGCCGCGAGCGCACTATCCATGTCGATGTCGAAGGTCTCCGGGTCGCGGTCGATGCCGATGAACTCCGTCTGCGTGCCGGACGAGAGGATCGGGTGCATCGAGTAGCTGGGCACAAAGCCCATTGCGCTGCGCCCCGGCCCGCCAAATGCCTGCAGCAGCTGCTGGAGAATCTCATTGGAGCCGTTGGCGGCCCATACCTGGTCGACGGTGATGTCCACGCCGGTCTGGCGGGTGACATAGTCGGCGAGTGCGCTGCGCAGTGCTACTGCGTCACGGTCCGGGTAGCGGTTGAGGTCAGAGGCGACCTTCTCCACTTGCGCCACCAGGTCGGCGATGAGGTCATCGGATGGCGGGTACGGGTTTTCGTTGGTGTTCAGGCGAACATCGACGTCGAGCTGCGGAGCACCGTAGGCTTCCTCGCCGCGCAGTTCGTCGCGCAGTGGCAAATCTGCCAGCGCCAACTTGGCCACCGACGGCTGTGGCTGATTCTCAGGCTGGTTGCTCATTAGTTGTTCCCCTTTTCTGCGCCATTGATCTCAGAGCCGAGAAGCGTCTCAAAGCGGGCACGGATGGCCTCGCCGTGCGCTGGCAGTCGTTCTTCGTTGGCCAGGACTACCACGCTGTCGGCAACTTCCTTCAACGCGGCCTCGTTGTAGTCAATCATGTGGACCGACTTGAGGAAGGTGTGCGTTGACAGGCCCGAGGCGTGGCGGGCGGTGCCGGAGGTCGGCAACACGTGGTTAGAGCCGGCCGAGTAATCGCCCAGTGGCACCGGCGAGAAGCGACCGATGAAGATTGCGCCAGCGTTCGTAATACGTTCGGCATCGGCCTGCGCGTTTTCGGTGTGGATCTCCAGGTGCTCAGCGGCGTAGGCATCTGCAACCTGGATGCCGATATTCATGTCGTCGACAAGCACGATGCCAGACTGATCGCCGGTGAGCGCCTCGCGAACGCGGTCGGCGTTCATGGTGACCTCGTAGCGGTTTTCGACCTCGCGGTCGACGGTGGCGGCGAAATCGGCGTCGTCAGTGATAAGCACGCTGGCGGCCATGACGTCGTGCTCAGCCTGGGAAATCAGGTCGTAGGCGACGGAGACAGGATCAGCGGTGTTATCTGCGAGAATGGCAATTTCGGTCGGGCCAGCTTCGGCGTCGATACCGACGACCGAGCGGCACAGGCGTTTGGCGGCGGTAACGAAGATGTTGCCCGGACCGGTGACCATGTCGACCGGCTCGAGGCTCTCGTTTTCATCGCCGTATGCGAGCAGTGCGACAGCCTGTGCACCACCGACGGCCCACACCTCGGTCACGCCAAGCAGCTTGCAGGCAGCCAGGATGGTCGGGTGCGGCCAGCCGTCGTTGTCGGCCTGCGGCGGAGAGGCGACGACGAGGGACTCCACACCAGCTTCCTGAGCTGGGATGACGTTCATCAATACGGACGACGGGTAGACGGCGTTGCCCCCGGGGACGTAAAGACCGACGCGCGAAACCGGAATCCACTTCTCGCGGACAATGCCGCCGGGCAGAAGTTCAACAGTCTTATCATTCGGCTTCTGAGCAGCGTGGAACGCGCGCACGCGCCCGATGGACTCCTGCAGAGCAGAGCGGACATCGTCTTCCAGCGCAGCTTCCGCGGCATCGATAACCTCAGCTGGAACGCGCATGGATACCGGACGAATACGGTCGAACTTCTCGGAGTACTCCATCGCCGCTTCCACACCACGGGCTGCCACGTCATCGACAACGGGCTTGACCGTGGGAATCATCGAATCAACGTCTGCCGCACCACGCGGCAACACTCGACGCAGAGTGGCGGTGGTGGGAGTCTGACCGCGAAGATCAATAGTGGACAACATAATTAATTAGTAACCGCCTATTCGCACGATGGATTCATACGTGAGCACTTCAGAGTGACAAAGAAATGACAACAAAGTATTGAAAATCTGGGTCAAAGCCAAAGACTTTATCCACGGTTTTCGCTACTATTCGCCCTTAAAGGCACCCTTGAGTATGAACTAAGCATATCTTTCTCACGTTAGGTTCATACCGATTGCCCCATTTAACCCCTCATACTGTGGCGCAAGTTAGCTCCGCCACAGTGACCCATTACAGTGTTAAGGAAAGTAGTAACCAGTCGTAGAAAGGTCAGCTGTTGAACCAGGAAGGAAACAGCCCGGATTTGCCGGAGCTCGTCGCAGCCTATGCAGACGCGACCGCAGCCGACAATTCCCTGGCCACGCGCCAACTGGAATCAGTTTTCGCGCATCATTTCTACAACCCACAGCTCTTTTCTGACCCGGAAGCCCACGGCGTTACCGAACACGTCGGCGCGTTTTACCGCATAGTCCGCGAGGTCACCGAATCGCTCGGCATGATGACGGCTGCGCACGATGCCGCCCTGAACTGGATGGTATGGGCATCCGATAACGACAACGTCCCGGAGTACTGGCGCGCCCGGGCACGGCTAGCGGCGGATGAAGCCCGCCGCTACACCACCTTTATCGCCGATGGCCCCACCTCTGCTGCCGCAGAGACCGAAATCCCACTCATCGCACGCATGAGCAGGGAGATCACCTCGTACCGGGCACTCGTGCTTGCCGACGATCTGGATGCCCCAACCAGCAGTCACAGCGCGGTGACCACGGATTCGGATGGGCCGCGGCCGCAGGAATCGTCGGCAAGCGAAGAAGCGGAGGAGCCCTTTAGCCCACGCCAGTGGAAGAAGCGGGCGGCACTGACTGACGCGCTGATTCGGATTGCAAGCGCCCTGCGAAAGGTCAACCGCGAGGACTTGGCACGGGAGCTGCACGAGATGATTCGTGCACTGCCAAATGAGGATAAGTTTGAGTCGATTGCGCTGGCGAAGACTCTGACGGAGGCATCACTGCTGCACCGAGCCGGGAAAGTCGTCGACGCAGCGCGACTTTGCGCCTCACAGCTCAATGCAATCGGTAACCGCTCCGTAATCGCGGGCCTTGAGCTGAGGCAGAATTTGGCACGGTACTCGATAGAGACCGGTAATAGCGATACCGCGTTCCGAATGCTGTCAAACAACGTGGCAGTCGCGGACCAGCACAGACTGGACACTGACTATATTCTCGCGGTTCGTGAGATGGCAGACATCAACTTCGAGGTGGCACATGACAAGCCCGATGCCGCGGAGATGCTGAAGCTAACTCAGCGCGCCCAGGATGTGTCGGCAGACTACCCCAACTGTGAAGTCACCATGGAAATCGCGCTGCTGAAGGCAACGGCACTGTACGAACTCGGAGATTTCCGTCATGCCGGCCAGGAAGCAGAGTCGGTTGCAAAGTGGTCTGAGCCTACCCAGGATGCCGCACGTACTGATTTTTCCTGTGCCATTGCGGCGGAATCGGCAGTCCAAGAGGGAAATACTGAGCATGCCGCAGTACTCTTCGACGCACTGGCCGATATTCGTGCCGGATACTCGTCCCCGATTTCGCCTGCGGAAACTCTGATGGATGCCGCACTATCACTCAGTAACGTGGGCGCCACAAGTGAGCTGACCGACCACCTGATGGAACGCTCACGTGGCTACGTGGTTGGGTCCTGGGAATCGGCCAAGTGGCACGAAGCACAGGCGCTGTTGTGCTGGTCTGTGTGGGACAACGACGGCGTGTACAAGTACGCCGACGAAGCTGCCGAGCTTTTCTTAGAAGCCCACGCCCCTGCCGACGCCGCCCGCACGCTGACCATCGCGGTGCGTGCTGCTGCTAGTGATAACAATGAGGATCGCGCCCGCCGGTTCGCGGTTCGTATCGGCGACCTAGTCGGCCCGGATCACCCAGTGCGCGATGAAGTTCGTGGACTAATGCGTAGCTTTTCAAACCCGGATTAACAGCGCACCCGACTGCACAGGTCTGAAAAACAAAGCAGTTTTTGCATCTTCCCGATGCCACGGGCGAAGATAGTCCAATGGTCTGGTGGGAAGAAGAAAACTCTGAGTCTGGAATTCAAGTTGGCGATTGGGATACCGGCATCGCGGCCGACTACGCGTCAGGGAATTCAGAAAACGCATCAGCAACGGAGAACTCGTCCGAACCCCTGGACTTTCCTCCCCTGCCCAATCCGCTAAAGGCATTACCGGACTCACTTCCGGAGCTGCTGGTTATTTCCCGCAGGGCCGGTGCCACGCTCGACCACGTCACCAGTTGGCGCGCTGTCACCAAGTTCGCCCACACGCACTGGTTAGCCGACGCGCCTACCAACTCCCCCGATGTCGTTGGCGAATTCCACGCACTCAGGCACGCAGTCGCCGACCAACTGGAATTAGTAGAAGAAGCCGCTGCTGCACGCGCCGAGTGGCTGCGCTGGGCAACTGAGGCCAACATCCGCCCCGCGATCTTGCACGCACGCTCCTACGGAGCATTCGCCGAGGCAGAGGCCTTCATCGACGCCAACCCAGGTGATGCCATCACCGGCCGGCGCCCCGAGGACTCCGAAATCCCCGAGCTGATCAGTCTTACTAAGGACATCGTCGCCACCACTCCACAGCCCGGCGAGGCCTATTACTACCTGGTCAGCGCGGCTGTTGCCGGCGCCGCAGCATCGCTGGCGCGCCGGGCGGAAATCGCCGGTCAACTCTCTGAATGGTCCGCACGCTGGGCACCAAAGCGAAGCAGTTTCGACGACCGCAAGCTGTTGGAGGCGCAGCTCGCACACAGCCGTGGTGAGCTGCGCAGGGCCGCCCGCATCGCAGCCAGCGTCGCGGCAGCCCCTCAGTCGGAACCCGTCACCACGACGATTGAAGCACGCCAATTCCTGGCTTTCCTCTCTCTGGAAGCTGGTGAGGAAGCGGAGGCAATCCGCCAGCTACGCCCAATCGTGCAGGCTGGTCTCGATGCAGGACTCACAGTCGCGGTGCTTCGCAGCGTGCGTCTGCTCTGTGCGCTTCTCAACGCCCACGGCGATTTCGCGGAATCCGCCGACATTGCCCGCCGCGCGCTCGCCAGCGCCGAGGGCATGCCGGTCAACCCCATCACCATGGATATCCAGCTCGTTTTGGCCCGCAGTCTCCTCGATGCCGACGAGGTTGACGAGGCGCTGCGCTTTGCCGAACCAGTTGCGCACTGGTCAGCATTTACCGCCGATGAAGAACGCACCGACGCGGCATTTTCTATTGCCTCCACAGCCGCGGGTCTCGGCAATAATCCCCGCCAGGCGGCAAAGCTGCTCATCGAACACGGCGAGCACCTTGAACGCAACGGCGATACCAAGGGTGCTGCCAAGGCCTACCGCCAGGCTGCGCGTTCCATCATTCATGTCATTGATCTGGTCATTTCCGAAGAGGGCTCCGAATTCACCGCCGAGATCGCCTCCGAGGACGCTTCCGCCGCCATCGACCACACACTCAACGAGGCTGAGGACCTTCTGCTGCGTTCTCAGAAGCTCATCTCCGACGACTGGTCACTCGCCGACTGGCACGACGATGCGGCCTACGTCTTCTACTCCGCTGGCCGCGACACTTTGGCCATCAACCATGTGGAAGCCGCCGCGAAGGGCTACCTGCAGTCCGGCGATGGCGAGGAAGCCGCCCGCGCGCTGCTGGCGGGGGTTCGCTACCGTCTCGACGCGGGTGATTCCGACGGTGCCGCCGCCTATGCTCGGCGCGTCGAAGAGCTTCTGCCCCGCGACGTGTGGGAAGGCCATCCTGTTCTCGATGCCCTTGACGTCATCATCATTCAGTCGCTTGACGACGAGTACTAGTGCCCCGCCCACTTCGGTGCTGGCGGTGGCACAAAGTAGAGTGTTAGGTCATGACTACTTCTGGTGATTCCGCGACTTCTAGCCCGCAGCAGCTTTTCGACGCCGCCACGGCATTGGCTGAGGAAAACAACCTCTGGGAAGCAGCCCTGACTCTGATGCAGGGGTTCGAGGAGCTCGGCGACAAGGCTGATGCCCCGCAGACCGACAGTCTGGGGCGCCCCATCCGTGGCTCTGCACCAAAGCTGATGGACAAGGCCGCGGACTGGTTGGATCTGTTGGATAACCTGGAGAAAGACGGCTTCAAGCCGACCGCGGACACCCCACCGCGCCACCTGCGCTGGGCGATGTGGCACACCTTGAACGGCCAGGCAGAGATTCGTCGAGGACATCAGGGGCGCGCCATTGATCACCTGGAGTTGGCGGCGGGACTTTTCCAGTCCGATAACCTCAATATCCAGGCCGTGCCTCTGCTTGCACAAATTGCACAGTGCCACCTGCATTTGGGCGATGTCGCTGCTGCGGAGAAGGCGCTTTACCGCGCACAGGAAACCTGTGATGAGCAATCGCGGGAGCGCTGGGGGTCGGCACTAAGCGAGATTGGGGCAGAGATCGCCCGTCGCCTGTAGGCGAAGCTGCGAAGCGATACCGGGGGGCCTGATTCAGCTACTGTTTGTCGAAGTCGAGTCCGACATCGAACACCTTGGCCGAGTGGGTTAGCGCGCCCACAGCCAGGTAATCGACACCACAGGACGCGAACTCACGAGCCACATCGATGGTCAGTCCACCAGAGGACTCAAGCTGCGTGGCCGGAGAAATCTGCGAGCGGCGCTGCACCGCGATCTGGGTCTCCCAGACCTCGAAGTTGTCCAGCATGACGATGTCCGGCTTCATCGGCAGGATTTCATCGAGCTGTGCGAGGGTATCGACTTCCACCTCGCACGGCAGCTCCGGATACTGAGCCCGCACCCTCTTCAACGCACCGGACACGGAACCGACAGCCACCACGTGGTTGTCCTTAATCAGTGCCTCATCGCCCAAAGCGTAGCGGTGGTTAATTCCGCCACCGCAGGTCACCGCATACTTTTCCAGGTTGCGCAGACCCGGCAGCGTCTTTCGGGAATCGCGCACCCGCGCACCGGTGCCAATAATCGCGTCAGCCCACTGGCGCGTCGCAGTAGCTACACCACTGGCGTGCGTGAGGATATTCAGCATTGTCCGCTCAGCAGTCAGCAACCCCCGAGTCGGCGCAGAAATCGTTGCCAGCACTGTGCCAGGACGCACCAGGGTGCCATCTTCAACGTGCTTTTCGACGGTGAACTCGCCCGAGATGACCTCCTGCAGCGTCCACTCCACCGCATCGATAGCCGCGATAACGCCCTCTTGCCTGGCCACCAGGCGGGCGCGTGCCTGCGCAGATGCCGAGACTGTCGACAGCGAGGTCACATCCGGCCCGAAGCTCATGTCTTCCTGCAGTGCCGTCCGAATGAGGCCACGGGTGATGTTTTCGTTCAGCACCCCGTGCAGAGTGTCCTTCTCAAGAGTCATGGCTAGCTAATCCCCGTCCTTTTCAAACCAAGTGTGGCACCCCAAAGTATATGGTCGTGCCAATGCCGCTTCGACGACTTTCCTTGCGGCCACTACCTGAACCGATTGCGGGAGCCGATCGATAACCGCCAACGCCTGCCGCAAACTCTGCTCATTACGCGTTACACCAGCACCTTCCTGCATCGCCGTCTGCAATTGGAAAAGCTGGCGCGGTTCCAGTTCTGGCCGTGGCTGCGGCAGGCCTTCAACCGCCGCTGAGAATTCCTCGTCCCCGACCGGCACAGCGTGTGTTTCAGCGACTTTTTCGGCCACCCGCTTGCCGACGACCAGTCCCTCCAGCAACGAATTGGAGGCCAACCTGTTGGCACCGTGGAGTCCCGTCGCGGAGCATTCGCCGGCCGCAAAGAGACCCGGCACGCTAGTTGCACCGAATGGGTCGACGGCAATACCACCACAGGTGTAGTGGACCGCCGGGGCCACGGGAATGAGGTCCTTGGTCGGATTAATCTCCGCTGCGGTCAGGCCCGCTGTAATCGTCGGAAAGCGGGCGGCGAAGTTGTCGATGTGACGTGCGTCGAGGAAGACGTGGTCCTCGCCGAGCTCGCGCATGCGAGTCGCGATGGCGCGCGAGACGATATCGCGCGGAGCCAGGTCCCCGCGAGGGTCAACGCCGGCGGTCACACTGTTGCCCCGAGAGTCGACGAGAATGGCTCCTTCACCACGGACAGCTTCGCTGATGAGATGGCGTCGGCCGGTGCCGTCTGATGCCGAGCGCTCGTCATAGAGCACCGTCGGGTGGAACTGGATAAACTCCATGTCCCGAATCTCCGCGCCAGCATCGGAGGCCATACCGATAGCCTCGCCGCGGGCACCCGAGGGGGCCGTAGTCGCGCGGTAAATATGCCCCACGCCACCGGTAGCCAGCAGAGTTGCGCTAGCGCGAATAGCGCCGCCACCACGGGGATCCGCTACCAGCGCCCCAAGCACGCGGCCGTCTTTGCCAACGATGAGCTGGCGCGCTGTGGCGTTCTGCAGTACTCGCACACCGGTAACTGAAGCTTCTAGGGCACGTTCGATTTCAGCACCAGTAGCGTCACCACCGGCATGGATAATGCGCCGCGCGTGGTGTCCGCCCTCTTTAGTGCGGGAATATACGGCCGGGTTATCCGGCGCCGGGTCGAATGTCGCGCCTAGCCCAATCAGCCACTCGGTCGCCGCAGCGCCGGCACGGATGATGGAAGCAACGGCCCCTTCATCGCAGTGCCCGGCACCGGCATCGAGGGTGTCCGCGATGTGGGAATCGGTGGTGTCGTCGAACCCATTGGCCACATGGCCGCTGGGGTCGTCGTCAAGCCCGACGACCGCGAGCCCGCCCTGGGCGAGATTCGTGGCGGCATCGGCGAAACGAAGCTGTTTACGGGCGCCGACGCGCCACTCAACGCTGTCAATGACCAGCACGTCGAGGCCGAGCTCAAGGGCCCGACGCGCAGCACTGAGACCTGCGACTCCCCCGCCGATGACGAGGAAGTCACACGTCAGTGTCCAACTGTCGAATGATGGGCGCAGACCAAACGTGTTACTCGCCCCCGCCTGGGTTACCGATGGCAATCATACGCTCGACCGAAGCGCGCGCCCTGTCGGCGACATCCGGCTCGACATCGACTTCATCGGCGCCTTCAACGAGGCAGCGCAGCAGAGCCGCCGGAGTGATGAGCTTCATGTACGAGCAGGAAGCGCGGTCGTTGACCGGCTCAAAGTCGACATCCGGCGCGGCCTTGCGCAGCTGGTGGAGCATGCCCACCTCAGTGGCCACGAGCACCTTGCCGTTGGGCTTGTTCTCCTTCAGCTTCTGCGCCTCGGTCAGCATCTCGCCGGTGGAGAGCATCTGCACGCGCTCCGGCTCAATGGTGCCTTCACCCGCGAGGTAAATCGCAGAGTTCGCGCAACCGCACTCCGGGTGAATGAACAACTGCGAATCGGCGTTCTCCTCCGCGCGGTGTGCGAGTTCCTCACCGTTGATATTGGCGTGGACGTGGCACTCACCAGCCCATACCTTGATGTTGTCGCGGCCGGTCTCACGGCGGACGTGTGCGCCGAGGAACTGATCCGGGTTGAACAGGATCTCCTGGTCTTCCGGGATGGACTTGACCACGTCAACGGCGTTGGAGGAAGTACAGCAGATGTCGGTCAGGGCCTTCACGTCTGCCGTGGTGTTAACGTAGCTGACCACCAGTGCGCCGGGATTCTCTGCCTTCCACTCGGCCAGCTCGTCCGCAGTGATGGAGTCCGCCAGAGAGCAGCCGGCGCGCTCGTCCGGAATAAGGACGGTCTTCTCAGGGCTCAGAATTTTGGCAGTTTCCGCCATGAAGTGGACACCACAGAAGACGATGACGTCGGCATCGGTTTCCGCAGCGATGCGGGAAAGCCCGAGGGAATCGCCGGTGTAGTCGGCAATATCCTGAATCTCCGGCAGCTGGTAGTTGTGCGCAAGAATCACGGCATTGCGTTCGCGGGCGAGACGCTTAATCTCCTGGGCCCAGCGCTCATCTGCAGTTACGCCACCGTAGCGGCCATCTTTATCGACTACCGATTCGTACAGATCCGATTCAAGGCGCGGCAGGCTGGAAGCATTGGCCGCAAGGCTGGTATTCACGGAAAACTACGTCCTTACTTCAATGGGCAGTGGCTACGACCGGAGAAAACGCCGTCACCGTTACCGGCAACGATCCCCGGAGGCATTCGCAGCGGACTCAAACGGGCAAGTGCAAGAGACCTAAGCTCGCCACACAATATCGAAAAAGCCCCTAAATCGGGGCGAATACTGACATCGAGAACGAACCTATTTCCCAAAATTGTAAGGCTTGTATAAGCCTATTTCCCAATAACTACCCCTGTTCAGTAGGAAATAGTGCTTTACGACGGCCCCGCGCAGAACCTCGCTGTCTCACTTAGTGACCGAATCTGCGTCCGTAACACTGTCCGCAGCGCTCTCGCTGCCTTCCGTGAAGTCCGTTCGGAACAGCACCCGGGACCACAGTGCGAGCATGGCAACCAGTGGCGCGACCAGCAGTGCTACATAGGTTTTAAAGTCCGGAATCACCGAGAGCTCATCGCCCGGCTGCATTCCCGCCAGATCCGGCTGGAGCAATGCCGCAACCGACTGACCGACGAGGTACGTCACTGCTGCGCTCATCAACGCGGAGAAACCTGCCCAGCCAATTGCTGTGAGCATCTGCACAGGGGTCGTGATGGCACGGTTTCGGAACGTAGTAATTCCCAGCACCAGGCCACTGATGGCAGTGACAGCAACAAACCAGAGCAGCCCGATAAAACCAGCGTCAACGGTTTCCTGAATAATCGCTAGTTGGTTATCTGGGAGCATTTGCACTTGCTGCTTGGGGCGCAGGAATGCCCAGGCCACTCCGGCTATCGTTCCCGTTACAACGGAGAAGAGAACAATACCCGAGGCCATTGCCACGCTCTGCTTTTCAACGTGTGGAACTCGGGTATTTTTCATAGTCATAGTTGACTAACTTACCTCACGGCGCACGTCCAGTACTAGCGTGCCTGACCGGCGCACTAGCACAATCAGCGCCTTTTATCGCTGCTCCAACATTACGGAGTCCACTTCGCCGTGGCGCGAGCACTTTGCAGTCCAGCCGTCCGGACGCACCTGCACCACCATCCGGCGCCCACAGAGCTGGCAGAATCGAGGCGCCTCCAGTCCAGCTTTTGCACCATAGGAGCGTTCGCGCACTTCACCAGCTTCAAGGTCGGCGCCGGTAAAAGGATCGAACTTGGGCTCGTCTCCCAGCACCATGGCCTGGAGCAGCTCTGTGGAGTCGACTTTCTTATTCCGCGTCGCGCGCGGGCTGGATGTCCGAGGCTTAGACAGTTGCATTGAGGGCCTTAATTGGAAGTCGTACCTTGCCAAGCATGTCCAGATCCTGCTCCGCCGGACGGCCCAGCGTGGTCAGGTAATTACCGACAATGACAGCGTTGATACCGCCAAGCAGTCCCTTTTCTGCGCCCAGGTCGCCCAGGGTGAGCTCACGACCACCAGCAAAACGCAGGATGGTCTTCGGCAGTGCCAAACGGAAAGCACCGATGGCGCGCAGTGCGTCCTTGGCCGGCATCGGCTCGCGGCCGGCGAACGGAGTGCCCGGGCGCGGGTCGAGGAAGTTCATCGGCACCTCGGTCGGGTTGAGGGCTGCCAGATCCTGAGCGAATTCAGCACGCTGCTCAAGGGTCTCCCCCATACCCAGGATGCCGCCACAGCAGACCTCCATACCGGCTTCGCCGACCATGCGCAGGGTGTCATGACGCTCTTCCCAAGTGTGGGTGGTCACGACCTGCGGGAAGTAGCTCTTAGCGGTCTCAAGGTTGTGGTTGTAGCGGTGAATACCGGCCTTGGCCAGGCGATCCACCTGCTCCTGCGTCAGAATGCCCATCGAGGCAGCCACATTAATGTCGACCTCTGCCTGAATGGCGGCGACGGCCTGTTCCATCTGGCTAAGCAGTCGCTCGTCCGGCCCCTTTACTGCAGCAACGATGCAGAACTCAGTCGCACCCGACTTTGCGGTCTGCTTGGCGGCGTCCACCAGCGCCGGAATATCCAGCCATGCCGAACGCACCGGCGACTCGAACAGACCCGACTGCGAACAGAAGTGGCAGTCCTCTGGGCAGCCACCGGTCTTCAGCGAAATAATGCCTTCAACCTCGACCTCCTCGCCGCACCACTTCAAGCGCACCTCGTGAGCCAGCGCCAGCAAATCCTCGATGCTGTCATCGTCGAGGTTGAGAACTGCCAGGGTCTCCTCATAGTTCAGCCCCTCACCGCAGACGAGCACCTTTTCTCGGGCGAGTTCCAAAATGTCCTGCTGCTGTTGAGTCATGGGGGCGACGCTCCTTGAGGCTGGGAATAAAACTTGAACAGTGTTTTGAAAGTTGTTCAATTATCAAACTTAATACCGCGTCTCCAGAATGTCGAACAGGGTTCAATTACCGTCGTGTCGCGGATTTACGCTCCCCATTTCAGTCTTGGGACATCTTCCAGATGATTCTTCTTTCGTCTACGGTAGGCAGTGTGCAATTGACCAAGGACATCATTGTCGACGCAGCTCTTACCATTCTCAACGAGTACGGACTCGGCGATCTCACGATCCGCCGCCTGACTCGCCACTTGGGTACCGCCGCTGGCGCAATGTACTGGCACTACCCTTCTAAGCAGGCACTGCTCGGCGCCGTCGCTGACCGCATCTTGGCTCCCTGCACAGAGTTTTCCGCCACCGGCGATTGGCGTGCCGACATCGAAGCCGTCGCCGAGCTGCTCTACTCCTGCCTCACCGCCCACCGGGATGGCGCCGAGGTCGTCTCGGCCGCACTCGCTACGGGCACCGCCACGATTCGCCCCGAACAACTGCTTGCCGACGTCCTGGAGAATGCACCCGAAACCTCCATCAGCACCACATCAGCGGCTGATACCGCGTCCGTCCTCGTGTACTTCATCCTCGGTGCGACGGTCGACCAGCAGACTGCCATCGCGCTTAATCTAAACCGCGCCAAGGGCGTTTCCAGCAAGGGCGACACCAGTGCCGAGAACGCCGCTGATAAGGATGTTAAGGTCGAGACTTCCTCTGAAGATGCGGCTGCACAGGCAAAAGAGCTCGGCCGCCAGCGCATTGCACTGGGAACCGAGCTCTTTATCGCCGGAATTTCAGGGGTCGCGGGACCTACGGGAATCGCAGGTCACTAAGCCCCGCTGAAGCAATCACGCTCACGGTCAAGCCCCCGGCGCTAAAGCACCAGAGCCGCTACCCAACCAGCTGCGAGCAGCGGCAGGTTGAAATGCAGGAAGGTCGGAATAACCGAATCGCGAATGTGGTCGTGCTGCCCATCGGCATTGAGACCCATCGTCGGGCCGAGCGTTGAGTCCGATGCCGGCGAACCAGCATCGCCCAGAGCACCTGCAGTACCAATGATGGCGACGGTAGCCATCGGCGAAAAGCCCAGCGACAGACACAGCGGCACGTAGATGATGGAGATAATCGGCAGTGTCGAGAAGGACGAACCAATACCCATCGTGACCACCAGACCAACGACCAGCATGGCGAATGCAGCAGCAGGCTTGTTGCCCGCAAACAGCTCTGCGGTGGCGGTCACCAGCGGTTCGACCTGACCGGACTCCGACATCACCGAGGCGAAGCCCTGTGCGGAAATCATGATGAAACCAATCAGGGCCATCATCTTCATACCGGCGGTGAACACGTCGTCCGCCTCACGCCAGCGCACGGCACCGGTGAGCATGAAGATTGCCAGACCGGTGAGTGCACCAATCAGCAATGGATCGGCATCGGTCTCCATAGAGTTCATTACAATCTGGACGACGAAGGTCACCACAATTGCAACGAGAGCAACGATAACTCGGTATTTCGACACCGGTTCGTCAGACTGGGATTCCGCGTGTGAGGACTGGACAATCGGCCGATCTTCGTAATGCCGTGGCTTCCGGTAGGAGAAAAATACGGCAATGGCCAGACCGGCCAACATACCGAGAGCCGGAATGCCCATCGTCATCATGATGTTGATATTGGAAACATCAAGACCAGCATTCTCGATGTTCCCCAGCAGAATGTCGTTCAGGAAGATAGAACCGAATCCAACCGGAACCCACATGTAGGTGGTGATCAAACCGAAGGTCATCACACTGGTAATCATTCGGCGGTCGATGTTGAGACGGTTAAATACCGGCAACAGCGGCGGAATAATCAGCGGGATAAACGCAATGTGAACCGGGATGAGGTTCTGCGACATAATCGCCATGGCCAAAATGCCGGCGACCATACCCCACTTGGTCCATGCCTCTGCCTTAGATTTAGCGCCTTCATCCTCCGTACCGATCTTGGCAATCAGCCAATCGGCCAGCAATTTGGGCAGCCCGGAGGATGCCACCGCCATGGCAAAGGCGCCCAGCATGGCATAGCTCAGGGCAATCTTCGCACCACCAGAGAGGCCTTCCTGGAAGGCAACCATTGTGGCATCGAGCCCCATACCGGCGGAAAGACCACCAACCAAGGCGCCAATAAACAGCGCTAGCACAACGTGTACCCGGCAGACCGCCAGGATTAGCATCACCAAAACGGCGAGAAGAACGGCATTCATAAGGAAAATATTAAGGCAACCTTAAGTATTTCCAGCAACCGGGGCTAGAAAGATTTCACCCCAAAATCTTTACACCCCGGCTAATGCGGCTAATCAATCGAGACAAGTCCCTGGCCGCCCTGCACTGCGTCGCCGACTTCAACATGAATAGAGCCGACGGTGCCTGCAGCCGGGGCCGTAATCTCGGTTTCCATCTTCATTGCCTCGAGAATGAGCAGCACCTCCCCAGCCTCAATCTTCTGGCCTTCCTCGACCAGAATCTTACTGACCGAACCTGCCAGTGGCGCCACCACCGAATTGGCGGAGACACCCGAGACACTAGCAGTGGCCGGCTCAACGGAAGCGCTCGACTGTCCACCCAACACGATGGGCGAAAGGCGCTTGGGCTCCTCAACTACTTCGACGTCGACATCGTAGGCAATGCCGCCGACAGTCACTTTCAATTTCATGGCTCAACAATCCTCACGTAGCAAAAGTCAATGAATCGGACTCAAATAAGTCGGTTATCGAAAATTTCCAACTAACGCAGGTTGCGCTGCTGCTGGATCTGACGTCCCTGCGCAGCCCACGTCTTGTGGCGGTTGTATCGAATTGCCTTCACCTTGCCGCGATTGCCTAGGTACGCAGACACCGCTGCCGAAATGGCGATGACAGTGTCCTCGGGGATATCTGCGTCCACGCGTTTGCGCAGTTCAGCCAACTCGCTTTCTGCCTGATGCAGGCGTGCCGTGGCCTTCTGCAAGCTTGTCGAGGTCGCATCCAACCGGTCGGCCAGTTCAGCGACGAGCGCTCGCAGCTCCTTAATCTCACCGATGCCGTCAGACATTACTGTGGCCCCAATCCGTGCTTCTTGGCCGGGCGAACCTCGCGCTTGTTACGCAGAACCGACAGTGCGTCAGCCACACGCAGGCGGGTTTCCGCCGGGTCAATCACGTCGTCGACCAGTCCTCGCGAGGCGGCGACATACGGCGTCGAGAAGCGTGTCTTGTATTCGGCGATACGCTCGTCGCGCACGCGCGCCTGCTCTTCCTCGTCGCCCGCGGCGGCAATTTCCTTTCGGAAGACCACGTTGACCGCGCCCTCTGCGCCCATCACTGCAATTTCCGCGGTCGGCCATGCGAATACGTAGTCCGCGCCGAGGTCCTTCGAGCACATCGCCAGGTACGCACCGCCGTAGGCCTTACGCATGACGACGGTCACCTTGGGCACAGACGCTGCGGAGTATGCGTAGAGCATCTTTGCGCCGTGGCGGATGATGCCGCCGTGTTCCTGGGTGACGCCCGGCATGAAGCCAGGAACGTCAACCAGGGTGACCAGCGGGATATTAAAGGCATTGCAGAAGCGGATGAACTTGGCACCCTTGTCCGAGGAATTGATGTCCAGCACACCGGACATCACGTTCGGCTGGTTGGCGACAAAGCCCACGGTACGGCCCAAAACTCGACCAAAGCCGACAACCAGGTTGGTGGCAAAACCCGCCTGGCACTCGAGGAAGTCGCCATTGTCCGCAATACGGATGATGACCTCGCGGACGTCGTAGCCCTTCTTGCCATCGACGGGGACGATGTCGCGGAGCTCTGGATCCGGCTCGGCGTCGAATACCGGATCGACAACCGGTGGCTCTTCTGTGTTGTTCTGTGGCAGGAAGCTTAAGAGCTTCTGCGCAATCAGGATGGCCTGCTCGTCATCATCGGCGACGAAGTCGATATTGCCGGCCTTGCCCATGTGCGCATCAGCACCACCCAGCTGCTCAGGGGTGACTTCCTCACCTGTGACCGACTTGATAACGCCCGGTCCGGTGATAAACATTTGCGCGTTGCGGGTCTGAATGATGAAGTCGGTCAACGCCGGCGAGTAGGCAGCACCACCGGCGCACGGGCCCGCAATGATGGACACCTGCGGCACCAGACCAGACAGCCACACGTTGTTGTAGAAGACCTGACCATAGCCCGACAGAGAGTCAATACCCTCTTGAATCCGGGCACCGCCGGAGTCGTTGATGAACACGAACGGAGTGCCATTGTCGGCAGCGGCACGCATGGTGGCCGCAACCTTGCGGGACTGTGTTTCACCGGCGGAGCCACCCATGACAGTGAAGTCCTGGGAGGCGACGTGCACTGCGCGGCCGAGAACCGCGGCAGTGCCGGTGACCACGCCGTCAGCAGGCGCGTCGGCGGTGTCCATGCCGAAGTCGGTGGTGCGGTGAGTCATGAACATGCCGGTTTCACGGAACGTGCCCTCGTCGACGAAGTTGTCGATACGCTCGCGGGCAGTCATCTTCCCACGTTCGTGCTGCTTGGCCTGGCGGGCTTCACCGCCACCGGCCTCCACACGCTGGCGCTGCGCATCCAAATAATCCAGGCGCTCCGCCATCGAGGCATCGACGCCCGGCGCGACGGCATCCGCCGAATTCGGCTGGTTTGCTGAACTTTGCGACATTGCTATCTCTTCTCCCGATGTTCTTAGGCGGGTTCCACCTGGACGGTCTGCGAGCGACCGCCGACGGTGACCTTGTAGCGGATTGGCTCGCGAATGGCATTGGCAGCGCCAGAGGCCTGCTCTGCCTCGCGCTTAAGCTGCTCGGCGGTCTTGCCGACGTTCTTCGGCCCCTCGCCGCGAGTGGTGAAGAATCCCGGCGCGACGGATGGGAACAGAGCGTTGGTCAAGACGTCTTCCGCAGTGCCGTTGTAGCCGTCGAGCTCCTTGGCCTCCTCGACCAGGTCATCCCACTCTGGCTCGAGCAGATCAGCCGGACGGACAGTGATTTCTTCCTTCTTGGTCTGCTCCGCTGCCTGCTTGATCAGCTCTGGGTTGCGCTCACCCGGGCACTGGCCGTAGTAACCGAGCATGAGGTCGGCGAACTCGGCGGTCATGACCTTGTAACGCCCCATCAGCACATTGAACACAGCCTGCGTACCGACGATCTGCGAGCTCGGCGTCACCAGCGGTGGGTAACCTGCGTCCTTGCGAACGATTGGCACCTCTCGCATAACCTCATCGACGCGGTCGCCCGCGCCCTGGGCCTTGAGCTGGTTTTCCATGTTCGACAACATGCCACCTGGAATCTGCGACATGAAGATGTCGGTGTTGACCAGGGTCTTGGACTCGAACTCTGCGTACTTCGGACGTACCTTGCGGAAGTGGTCACGAATCGTAATCAGATTGTCCATGTTCAGGTCGGTGGTGTAGCCGGTCCCCTCCAGCATCTCCACCAGTGACTCGGTCGGGTTATGCCCCGGACCAAGCGACATCGACGAAATTGCCGTGTCCACAACATCCGCACCAGCTTCGATGGCCTTCATCAAAGTCACCATCGTCACACCGGTGGTCGAGTGACAGTGGACGTTAATCTGGGTGTCCTCGCCGTAAGTTTCCTTGATACCGCGGATGATGTCGTAAGCCGGCTGGGGTTTCAGCAGTGCTGCCATGTCCTTCAACGCAATGGAATCTGCACCCATATCCAGTAGACGACCAGCGAGCTTTACGTACCCGTCGACGTCGTGAAGCGGAGACGTCGTGTAGCAGATCGTGCCCTGCGCATGCTTGTCGACGTTCTTGACCGCGCGCATGGCGTGCTCGAGATTGCGTGGGTCGTTGAGGGCGTCGAAAACGCGGAATACGTCCATGCCGTTTTCTGCGGACTTTTCGACGAATTTGTCGACCACCATGTCTTCGTAGTGGCGGTAGCCGAGCAAGTTCTGGCCGCGCAGCAGCATCTGCAGGCGACTGTTGGGCATCAACTTGCGGAATGTTCGCAGGCGCTCCCAGGGGTCTTCGTTAAGGAAGCGGATGCAGGCGTCGAAGGTTGCGCCACCCCAGCACTCCACACTCCAAAAACCGGCCTTGTCCATTTCTTCACAGACATCGACCATGTCTTCCATAGCCATTCGCGTTGCCATGAGGCTCTGATGAGCGTCTCGGAACGCTACTTCCGTTACACCAATGCTTCGTGGACTCATAATTCCAAAAGTAAAGGCCTTTGGGAATCTTCGCGCGTTGGTGACCGCGAATATTGGGGATTCGGTGCCCACCAAGGTGCGTTTGGAACGTCAAATTGCCCACTTGCAGGGTTAAATACTTATTTTCGCGCGAAGTTTATGCACTTAACCGTTCGACTCGATTTTTTCTTGGGGGTCGTTTTTGCGAAGTGCGCTCGACAGATGGGACGAATGGCGCGCCCACACGGGACCGAAAAGGCTCATGTTTTTTACAAAACGGTTAAGGTAGTCACATGAACCAAGCAAACACAGTCGGCGATTATCAAGTGTGGCCGGGTGAGCCTTACCCGCTCGGATCTACCTACGACGGCGCTGGCACCAACTTTGCGCTCTTTTCCGACGTTGCGGAAAAGGTAGAGCTTTGTCTGATTAGCGCCGAAGGCGAAGAAACACGCATTGAGCTGGAAGAAGTCGATGCGCATATCTGGCACTGCTACATCCCGTCCATCATGCCGGGCCAGCGCTACGCCTACCGCGTACACGGCCCATTCGATCCGGCCAACGGTAAGCGTTGTGACCCCAACAAGCTGCTGGTCGACCCATACGCCAAGGCTTTCGACGGCGAATTCGACGGTCACTCCTCCCTGTTCAACTATGACATTCATGACCACTCGAAGCGCAACACCGAGGACAGCCTGGGACACACCATGACGTCCGTGGTCATCAACCCGTTCTTCGACTGGGGCGCTGACCGCGCACCTCGCACGCCGTACAACGAGACCGTGATTTACGAGGCCCACGTCAAGGGCATGACCATGACTCACCCGGATATCCCGGAGGAGATGCGTGGCACTTATGCAGCGCTCGCTCATCCAGCGATTATTGACTACCTCAAGGACCTTGGTGTCACGGCTATCGAACTGATGCCGGTCCACCAGTTCCTCCAGGACGACCACCTGCGCGAAAAGGGACTGCGCAACTACTGGGGCTACAACACGTTCGGTTTCCTGGCACCTCACCAGGACTACTCAGCTTCCCAAAAGCCAGGTGGCGCAGTCAGTGAGTTCAAGGGCATGGTGCGCGCATTTCACGATGCCGGCATTGAGGTCATCCTCGACGTGGTCTACAACCACACCGCCGAGGGCAACCACATGGGCCCAACCATCTGCTTCCGAGGCATCGACAACGAGGCCTACTACCGCTTGGTCGAGGGTGACCGACAGCACTACATGGACTACACCGGAACCGGTAACTCCCTGAATGTGCGCCACCCTCACTCCCTGCAGCTGATTATGGATTCGCTGCGCTACTGGGTCTCCGAGATGCATGTCGACGGCTTCCGTTTCGATTTGGCCTCCACCCTGGCTCGAGAATTCCACGATGTGGATCGCCTCTCCGCCTTCTTTGACTTAGTGCAGCAGGATCCGATTGTCAGCCAGGTCAAGCTCATCGCAGAGCCGTGGGATGTCGGCGAAGGCGGCTACCAGGTCGGCAACTTCCCACCGCAGTGGACTGAATGGAACGGTAAGTACCGCGACACCATCCGCGACTTCTGGCGAGGTGAGCCATCCACGCTCGGCGAGTTCGCTTCACGTATCACCGGTTCCTCGGACCTCTATGCAAACAATGACCGCCGCCCAACTGCGTCAATTAACTTCGTGACCGCGCATGACGGTTTCACCCTCAACGACTTGGTCAGCTACAACGAGAAGCACAATATGGCCAACGGCGAGGACAACCGCGATGGCGAGTCCCACAACCGTTCGTGGAACTGCGGTGTGGAAGGCCCGACCGACGACGAGCGCATCATTTCGCTGCGCGCTCGCCAGCGTCGTAACTTCCTGACCACTCTCCTGCTGTCCCAGGGCACTCCGATGATTAGCCACGGTGATGAGATGGGACGTGGACAGAAGGGCAACAACAACGTCTACTGTCAGGACAACCGTTTGTCCTGGGTCGACTGGAATCAGACTCGTACCAACTCTGAACTGGTCGAATACACCCAGTTCCTGACTGAGCTGCGTGCGGAGCACCCAGTCTTCCGGCGCCGCCGCTTCCTGCGCGGTGGCCCGCTCGGTGCGGAAACCGACGATCGTGACATTGCCTGGCTGACCTATGAGGGTCGTGTCATGACTACCGATGACTGGAACTTCGACTTCGGCAAGTCGTTGATGGTCTGGCTCAACGGCGATGCCATCACCGAGCCTGATCGCCGAGGTCACAGGATTGAGGATGACTCCTTCCTGCTGTGCTTCAACGCCCACCACGAGGACATCATGTTCCAAATTCCGGGCACCGAATACGCACACAGCTGGGAAGTCATCATCGACACCACAGAGATCACGGGTCGCCCGACCCGCGAGCGCATCGTTGAGCCAGAAGGCGAGCTCCGCGTGCCAGCCCGTTCTACCATCGTGCTGATCGAGCGACACTAGCCGCGTCCGCATTGGGTGTAGGGGCCTGGGCCTGGGGTTGGGCCCTACACAAAAATCCCCTGTCGGCGGAAGTTTTCTTCCACTGACAGGGGATTTTCGGCTCTGAGTTCAACTCAAAACAGGGATTGGGTCAACACAGCACTGCGGGAGCCGAGCTGGCGTGAAGTCTTCTTACGCAGATGCGCGCATATTGAACTCCGCCTGAGAGTTCAACCAGTACTCCGGCTCGGTGTCAAAGTAGTCGGACAGTCGATTTGCGAGGTCAGTGGTGACCGCAGTGCGGCCGGTGCGAAAGCGCTCCAGAGTTGAGCTTGGCACGCCGATGGCAAGAGCCAGTCGGTAAATAGAGAGGTGTCGCGGCTCGAGGAAATTATCGTTCAAGATAGAACCAGGGTGCACAGGATGCGTGCTCAAAATGTTTACTCCTTATTTCATCGCTTCACTGGCATACGTTGTTTCCGCTTTGCCCTTCGCTTGAGCCCGAAAGCTCGAACGACCAGTTACCGCCGTTCGTCGAAAAGTATAAGGAGCGCCCGCTCAAAATGCATCCGGACATTTAATCCCCCAAAACATGTGGTTTTCAGGGGTACAGGCACCCCCACTGCCCGAACGCTCCATAAATATTCCTATTTCTGTGGACATTTCCACACTGTCGAAAGCCACATATACCCGGCGAGAATCGCAGGTACCGCAGCCTCTATGGGGCTCAATCCGCCATCGGCGCTACCATCTAGTGCATGATTACGACCACGCCATCCTCCGAGCCCGCCGTCGTCTTCGAGCTCACCGGCGACACGGTGACTATTACCGCAGATGGGCTCCGCCTTACCCACACCATCAACACGGCTAGCACCGCCCCCGCAAAGCCCCTCCCGCTTGCCGACGTTGCCGAGGTCGCATCGGCAAGTAAAAACGGTGTCTATACTCCGGCCAACCGCTTCTTCCCCGGCACGGTGGACCTCGGGGTAGCTTTGCCAAAGGCCCGTGTGATGTCTCATCGCCAAGCAGCAGCGCAGTTGCTGGCTGACCTCATGGCGGAGATGGCCAAGCATCCGGAGTTCTACAATTCAGCAGATGCTTTTACTTCCACGTTGATGCCGTGGGTGGCACAGCGCGCGGCGGTCACCGAAGGCGTGAGTGTGGTTGGGGGCGCGGGCGACGTCGTTAAGCAGTCTGTGCCCTTTGCACCGCTTCCTACTGGGGATGAGGTTGCGGCATCGGACATCGCACCGTTTGCAGCGTTCGATGTAGAGACAGCGAACGAAGACACCGGCTCGATTATTCAGCTTGGCGTTGCGGTCGTGCGTGGCGGGAAGGTGACGGAGCGTTATTCCTGGATGTGCCGTCCGCCAAAGGGGCTGGAGTATTTTGATGAAGCCAATGTCGCGATTCATGGCATCACGGCGGCGGATGTGGCCGGTGAGCCGTCATTTCCGGAGCAGCTGGCGAAGTTTGTTGACGTCGTCGGGGATTTGGACGTAGTTGCTCACAATGCGCGGTTTGATTTCACAGCCCTGTCGCGGGCGTGCCGGGCGGAAGGCATTCCAGCACCGAAGCTGAATTTTGCGTGTACTTATATGTGGGCTCGGCAGATGCAGTTGGGGCTGCCCAATTTGAAGCTGCCTACGTTGGCGGAGGCCGCAGGGGCGTCGCTGGAGAATCATCATGATGCGACGGCGGATGCGGTCGCATGTGCTGAGGTAGCGCTGTGGTTGATGGAGCAGCAGCGCGCGACATCGGTGGCTGATTTGAGCCAGAAGGTCTCGCTGAGCTTGGGCCAGATTGGCAGTGGACGAGTGCGGATGGTGCGCTATGACCCGTCTGGTGTCGCCAGCACTGGTGCCGGGACCAACGCGGGAACTGGTGCTGGTGCGCAGTCCGGCAGTTCCGCGCCGTCACGTCGGCCGCGTCGCAATGCGAAATGGGATGCAGCCAAGACACCGGACACCATTCCAGACCCAAATCCGGACGCGGATCCAAGCGGCCTCCTGTACCAGCAGCGGGTGACACTGACCGGTGATTTTGCACCGTATGACAAGGGCTTTCTGTGGGACAAGATTGCCTTTGCAGGTGCGAATATCAATAAGGGAGTCACGAAGAAAACGACCATTTTGGTCGCCGGTCCGTGGGATTCGGTGACCTCGAAGGAGAAGAGGGCTCGACAGCTGCAGGCCGAAGGCCAGGAAATCCAGATTTGGACTGAGAAGGAGCTCTTCACCGCACTCGGGCTGAATCCAGAAGAGGATGGCGCGTCCGAAGCCGGAGACACTGCGGAAGGGACGCCTAGCGCCAGCGCCGGGAACAACTCCAGTGAGTCGGTTCCGTTGTTTGGTTCCACTTCCCTGCCCGGCGATGACGGAATGCCGCCTTTCTAGGCCACGTTCACGAGAAGAAATTCGCATTCGGGCGGCGGGCCCAGGCTCCGGGGCTAGCTGCTGCCACAGCGGTCAGGCAGCAGCTTTTCCTGGTGGGCGGTATAAAGGGGAACATGAGTCGCCGACCAATTACGTCCACCTACCGTCTCCAACTCCGTGGCCCCAAGGCCGACCCAAACGGGCGCGCTTTCACGTTCGCTGACGCGGCTGAACAGGTCGGCTACTTGGCAGACCTCGGAATTTCACACCTGTATCTGTCGCCTATCCTCACTTCTGTACCGGAGTCGAACCATGGCTACGATGTCATCGATCCGACGACGGTGAACCCGGAGCTCGGCGGCATGGAAGAGCTGCAGAAGCTCGCGCAGGTGGCGCACAAGGCCGGTCTGGGCATCATTATCGACCTGGTACCGAACCACCTCGGTGTTGAGGAGCCCAAGCTCAATGTCTGGTGGTGGGACGTTCTGACCTATGGCAAGGATTCTCAATTCGAGCCATACTTCGATATCGACTGGCACGAGGACAACGGGGCCAACGGCAAGATGGGGTTGCCGATTCTGGGCTCCCCGGAGGATATCGACAAGCTGGAGCTCGACACCTCTGGCGACGAGCCACTTCTGCGCTACTACGACAATGCATTCCCGGTGCGCCCGGGCACCGAGGACGGCACCCCGCAGGAAGTACATGATCGCCAGGCCTATCGCCTGATGTACTGGAAGGACGGGGTCATTGGCTACCGTCGATTCTTCAGCGTCAACGGTCTGGCCGGCATCCGCCAGGAAAACCCGGTGGTATTCGAGCACACACACCGCATCATCCGCGAGCTGCTGGCTGCGGACATCATTGACGGTGTCCGCATTGACCACCCAGATGGCCTCAGCGACCCATTCGGATACCTCAGTGAGCTGCGCCGTCTACTCGGCGATGACAAATGGCTGGTTATCGAGAAGATTCTGGGTGCCGAAGAGCCACTGGATCCGAGACTCCAGGTTGACGGCACCACGGGGTACGATGCCCTGCGTGAGTTCGACAATGTCTTCGTCAACCGCGACTCCCGAGACGCCATGAGCATGTTGGCTCTGCAGCAGTCCGGCTCAACCTGGGACAAGACTGCCGTGCAGGCAACTGCGCAGGCCCTCAAGCACGATGTCGCAGCGCACGAGTTGGCTGCAGAGGTCCGTCGTCTAGCGCGTGCCCTGCGCCGCGATAACTGGTCTATCAGCGGCACCAGCGTAAGCGACGAGGTACTTATCGACACCATCTGCAAGCTGGTCGCTGCCATGCCTGTCTACCGTTCGGACTATGTCTCCCTGTCACGAGTGGCTTCCACGGTCATTGGTGAAATGGCAGCGCGTTTCCCCTCGCGTGTCTTTGCTCTCGACCTCATTTCGGCAGGTTTGGTAGCCGGTGGTGAGGCCGCCACGCGGTTTGCGCAGGTCTGTGGTGCGGTCATGGCAAAGGGGGTCGAAGACACCACCTTCTACCGTGCCTGTCGCCTAATCAGTCTGAACGAAGTCGGCGGTGATCTCGGTCGCTACGGTATGTCAGCGGCGGAGTTCCACCTGTTGCAGTCGGAACGTGCTCGCCTCTGGCCACGGACCATGACCACGCTGTCCACGCACGACACCAAGCGCGGCGAAGATGTCCGAGCCCGCATTCTCCAGCTCTCCGATGTCTCCGGCGACTGGGCTGAAAATGTCCGCAACTGGATGGCCATCACCCCCGCCCCGGACGATGCCACCGGCTACTTCCTGCTGCAGAACATCATCGGAGTCTGGCCGACTGACGGCGTAATTACCGATGAACTGCGCGAACGCCTCCACAATTACGCCATTAAGGCCATCCGCGAGGCAGATGTTCACACCTCCTGGACGGAGCCGGTCGAGGAGTTCGAACTCGGCATCCGCAGCTGGATCGACGCGCTTCTCGACGGCCCTCTGACCGACTCCATCACAGAATTCGTCCGCTCCATTGCGCCAGCTGCCCTGACCACCTCTCTGTCGCGCAAGCTCCTCCAACTTGTCGGCCCCGGTATCCCCGATACCTACCAGGGGACGGAGTTCACAGAGGACTCCCTGGTTGATCCCGACAACCGCCGCTTCGTCGACTATGATGCGCGCGTCGCGGCGCTGGATAAGGTTGCCCGCGATGAGGTCACGTCGGTGACTAAAAGTCAAGAGCACCCAGCCGAGCTGCCGGAGGACTTTACGGATGCCGATGCGGACGTCGCAAAGCTGATGGTGACTCACCACGGAGTAAAACTGCGTGCGGAGCGCCCGGAGTCCTTCGTCGGCGGTACCTACCAGCCAGTATTCGCCGTCGGTGTGGGCGAGCGTCATCTGGTCGGTGCAGCACGTGGACCGAAGGGCGAGCCGGAAGATGTTATCGCGCTGGTGACGCGCCGCCCGCTGGGGCTGCAGCGCGAAGGCGGTTGGGGCGACACTACAGTGACACTTCCCAAGGGATTCTGGACCGACCGTTTCACCGGCCATACTTGGTCCGGCACCATCACCGTGGCTTCTCTGTTCAGCTCCTTCCCAGTAGCACTGCTGGTACGCGAGGACGATGACGACTAATCGAATGAAGGATTCGCTTGCCGACGATTCCCGCGAGCAGACCCGCAAGGCTCAGTTGGCGGAGGATCGAGAGGTTACCCGTGCGCTGCAGTCGAAGTACGACTCGTGGGCAACTCGGCACCCCACTGCCGCGCAGGACTTTGTCGATGCGATTAAAGAGATTCTCTCCGATGCCGGTTTGGCCTTTGACAATGTCACGGCGCGGGTGAAGTCTTTCCGCTCATTGCGGCAGAAGGCCCTGCGTCGTGAAGCGGACGGCAGCTACGTCTACCCTGACCCGTGGCACGATATCCACGACATCATCGGTGTGCGTGTAACCACGTACCATTCGACGGAGATTCCCGCGATTATGGATGCGCTGGGAGATTCGCTGACTGTGCTGCGCACGATTGACAAAACTGCGGAGACACGAATCAGCGGCCGGTTGGGATACGGCTCCCAGCACTTGATCTGCAAGGTGTCGACGGCGGCGCCGTCAGAGCTAGCTCCATATGCGGATATGCAGTTTGAGGTGCAACTGCGCACTGTGCTGCAGCATGCGTGGGCGGAGTTTGAGCACGATATTCGCTACAAGGCCCCTGAGGGAGCGACAGACCCGCGGATTGATCGAGCTTTTGCGCTGGCCGCTGGCCTTATTGAGCTCGCAGATCAGCAGTTCGACCAGGTCGTTGCCGTGCTGGAGGAGTCTACGCCGGACGATTCCGCGCAGGGAGAGGGTGAAAAGCCCTCGGTTCCGGCAAAGACCACAGCCGATGACATTGTGGTGACTGAGGAAACCCTACCCGGCGTGCTGACGATGCTGCTTCCCGATGCACCCCGCTCAAAATCAGAGCATTACGGCTGGGCAGAAGAACTGCTGGAGCGCAATGGCATTCGCACTGTCGGGCAGCTGCGAGAGCTACTTAATCCGCAGCGCCTCAGCGCGGTAAGTAAGGCCATGAAGTACCGCTTTAACCCCGGCCATGTGCGTGTTATCGATGACCTACTACTGGCGGCTCGCGGTGAAAAGCATATTAAGGCCACTGCGGATACCAGCCATAACCCGAAGCGTCGACCAGCCCGTTTGCGCGCACGGTTGCAGCAACTAGCGGAGGCCGGGATGCCTATGAGCGACGTCCCCGAAGACGATCGAGCTGACGGCGATCGCGCTTCGTAGGCCGCCCGGCACCGCGGTCGCGCATCGGCATCGATGCGAGAATCTCCCTCGGAGGCGGTGGCGGAGAGTGGTCGATATAGCACTGCCTGGCCACCGGAGCTCCGACCCGTTTCTTCACCGTCTTGGTGACCTCAACAACGTGTTCGCGGTGGTTTGCCCACAGTCGCACTCTGTCCCCTGGGACGACTAGAACTGAGGGTTTCACGGCTTCGCCGTTGACTTTGACGTGGCCACCACGGCACGCATCTGCGGCCAATGAGCGAGTTTTCAGCAACCTGACCGCCCAAATCCAGGCATCGATACGCACTGGTTCGGTAGACAATTGCTGCTGAGCAGGCATTTACTGCGGATCCTTGTAGTTCACAATCCGCTGAACCTTTTGCCAATTGAGAAAACCACCGACCAGGCCGACTACTGCCAGGATGAGGAATAGAGACATGCTTCCGGCTAGAAGTCCGAGCACTGCACCGCCGACGACACCGCTGCCTGCCCATACAACGGCATTGCGGGAGTACTTTCGCACCGCGTTCTTGCGGAGCTCAATGGGGTTCTGAGGTTGGGGCTGAAGATAGCTCATGGAGTACATATTAGAGCGTTCTGGTCTCCCTGACGCATCGCATAGGTCGATAGGGCGTACAATTCGGGAAAAATTTCTACAGCCATAGCAAACCTGCTAGATATTCCTATTTGGGTAGGTAATTAACACAATGGCGTAGGTTGATTGCTAGAGTTAGTCCTATGACAGAAACTGTCCGCCCCCGCCACCGCATGGTCGACCGCGTTGCGGCAATCCTCGAACTCGTTGCGCGCTCTAACGAAGGTCTAACCCTCACTGACATCGCCCACACGCTGAACTATCCGCTCAGTACCACGCAGGGCCTTGTCAACGGTCTGACTGTGACAGGTTACCTTGACGAGTCCCACAAGCGTTATACGCTCGGCATGGCGCCGTTTCTGCTCAATGTCATGGCCGGTCGTCGCATGGTCAACGTTCCGACGGCTGAGCTCGAGGCGATTCACAACGAAACTGGGTTGATTACCGTGCTGGCACTGCCGGTTGGTGGCAAGCTTTTCTACCTCAAAACCGTCGGTGAATCCATGCGCTACCAGTACCTGACGGAGAACTTCCTGCCGCGCTCACTGCTGCGCACCTCTGCAGGTTGGGTTTTGATGAGTCGGTTTGAAAAGCGCGAACTGTGGTCCTACCTGAACTCCGCGCGGCCGGAAGACCAGGTCTATGTGGATGATTTCCTCCGCCAGGCCGGGGAAATCGCAGAGACCGGCGTCTGTGCTGCCCCGGGTATTGCCGAAGGCGGTGGCGTTGACGGTGTCTCTATCGCAGTGGAGGAAGACGGTGCTACTGTCGCGGCAGTCTGCGTCTTCGGTCGGCCGGAAAAGATTGCAGAAAATAAGGACGAACTGGTGGAAATTCTCAAGCGCCATCGCGGTGCACATAACGGCGAGGAATCCCCGAACCAGGGTTAATGGCTGTTAGGCGCGCAGCTCCCACCAGATTTTGCCACCGTCCGTAGACGGCTCGCTAGCTCCCTTAGTCAGCGCCTGCATTTCGCCGTCCAGCTGGGCAATCCCATCGGCAGTCACCGCGATGGAAAACTCCACGTTCTGGCCCCACCGCGTTTCCACGATCTCATAACCACGAGCACGCAATTCCGCTTCGATGCGACCGGCATCTGCGGCGGAGATACTCACTACCCTCAAGGCTCTTTGCACGCGCCGCATGCGCGTGACTTTTTCTAGACACTCTGAGACCGAATCCGAATAGGCTCTCACAAGCCCACCCGTGCCCAATTTGATGCCACCAAAATAGCGGATCACTACGGCGGTGACATTCGTCATTCCAGAGCCCTGGAGCACATCGAGCATCGGGCGCCCTGCCGTGCCACCAGGTTCACCGTCATCTGAGGATCGCTCCACCCGATTCCCTCCGACGACCTCATGAATGTATGCGCTGCAGTGGTGGCGAGCATCCGGGTACTCCGCCTTGGCCAAATTGATGACCTCTCGGGCGCTGCCTTCGTCGTCGGCACGCGCGATCCACGTAATGAAGCGAGATTTCTTAATCTCGATTTCATTCGTGACGATGTCACCGTCGGCGGGGACAATCAGCTCGATGTCACGCTGATTCTGCGTCGCTTCGGTCGAAGTGGATGGCTCGGTGGTCATAGTGTCCATTGTTGCGTATGGGCTTAGTGCACACCCAATCACCGCCGCTCGGTACTTTCTCGACCTCACCTTGAGCTCCCCTTGAATCCGCGGTGTTCGAAAACGTTTCCCCTGTGCCAATCCGCTGACTGACCTACCATGGTGCCCATGAGCAACTACCGAGTCTGGGCCCCGTACGCTTCCGAAGTCCGTCTGCTGTTGGGCAATCCTGACGCGCCAGCGATTTTTGATATGCATCCCATCGCTGACGCCACCGATGGCTACGGCGCCAACTCTGGTTGGTTTGAAGCTGATGTGGCTCGCACACCGGGGGATCGCTACGCATTTTCGCTGCGGGCACATGCGGGATACGGCGCGCCTGACGGCGAATCGGGGGACGGCTCCTCCCCCGCTGTCGGTGACTGGACAATACCGCTGCCAGATCCGCGTTCCCAGTCCCAGCCGGATGGTCCGCATGGTTTCTCCGAGGTCGTTGACCTAGGTGCCTATAAGTGGAAGGACTCGGCCTGGTCGGGCCGAATTCTGCCAGGCGGTCTGATTTATGAGCTGCATGTGGGCACCTTCAGCGATTCTGGTGATTTCGAAGGTTTGGTGGAACATCTAGACCACCTGATTGAGCTGGGGATAACGCACATTGAGCTGATGCCAGTGCAGCCTTTCGGCGGTGACCGTAATTGGGGCTATGACGGTGTGTCCTGGCACAGCGTGCACGAGGGCTACGGTGGCCCGCGGGGTCTACAGCAGCTGATTGATACGTGCCACCGAAAGGGTTTGGCTGTCATTTTGGATGTGGTCTTTAACCACTTTGGCCCAGACGGCAACTATGTGGGATTTTTCGGCCCCTACACCGCTGGTGGTACGACGGGTTGGGGTGAGGTTGTCAATCTCACTGGCGACAACTCTGATGAGGTGCGTGCGTATATTTTGGATGCAGTGCGCCAATGGTTGGTGGATTACCACGCCGATGGCCTTCGTCTGGATGCAGTCCATGCCCTGCATGACGAGGGGGCATTCCACATTCTGGAGCAGATGCAGGTTGTTGCAGACACTGTCGCAGCCGAGACTGGTATTCCGCGTTCTTTGATAGCAGAGTCCGACCAGAATGATCCGCGTTTGGTCCGCCCGCGCGCTGCCGGTGGATTTGGCCTCAACGCCCAGTGGGATGATGACGTCCACCATGCACTGCACACGCTGGTCTCTGGCGAGGACCACGCCTACTACTCAGACTTTGGGTCGGTGGAAGCGCTAGCTAGTGCTTTGGAAACTGGCTTCTGGCATACGGGCACAATGTCGACGTTCCGTGGTCGTACTCACGGCCGCCTCTTCGACCTGTCTGTCCAGCCCATGCATGCTTTCGTAACGTACACGACCACACATGATCAAACGGGAAACCGCGCTGTCGGCGACCGTCCGTCGATGAACCTCACTCCGGCGCAGCAGGTTTTAAAGGCAGCAGTTATCGCCTGCAGTCCTTTCACCCCGATGCTCTTCCAAGGTGAGGAATGGGGAGCCTCTACCCCGTTTGCTTTCTTCTGTTCCCATGAAGATCCGGAGCTGCAGCGGCTCACGCGCGAGGGACGCCTTCGTGAGTTTGCCCGTGCCGGGTGGGATCCGAAGGATGTATCCGACCCATCGGATCCAGAGACCTTCCACCGCTCGAAGCTCAATTGGCAGGAGGTCTCGGAGGGCTCGCACGCCACTATTCTGGCGGCCTACCGCGATCTCTTCGCGCTGCGGAAGTCTCACCCGTCGCTTCGCACTCCGTGGTCGGCATCTGTGGTGACCGAGTATGACGAGGACAATCGTTGCCTTGTCGTTGTGCGCAGCCAGGATGAGCGCGAAATGGGTGCCCGAAACTCGGATGCCTTTGAAACTGTCGCTTTGGTTGCGAATTTCTCCGACGCCGAAACCAGCGTCAGCCTGGATTCCGAGTTCGGTTCCGCCCATCTGCTGCACACTTTTGAAGACGCAGCAGCCAGCATCGTCAATGACGAAGCTGCTGGTCCCGAAATCTCGCTTCCAGCGTGGGGCTACGCTGTCGTCTCGCTCAGCTAGTCAGCCGAACTTTCAGCCTCGGTTCCGGGCTCTTGCTCATCCGCCGCACCCGACTCGGGTGCTGGCCACGGCAACTCGGTGACATCACCGTGGAGGACATGAGCCACCAACGCGTCTGCGATGAGAATATCGCTCATCACCAACGTCGGAACCAGGTCCGCCAGCTGAGCCCACATCGGAATCAGCTCACGGACAGCGGCGACACTGGCATCAGAGTTCTCAGCCTGAGTACGGGCCAATACGCGGGCAGCCACTGCAATAAGCAGTGACGTTCCCGGCACCAGAGTCCAGTGCAGCGAAGGATCATCCGCATCGATGCCATCGAGCTTGTGGAAGCGCACATTGACCGCCTTGCGCAGTCGCGGAGACGCCTTCGACACCGTCTTAAACAACACCCGAGAGGCGGCGGCAAGCTGGGTCATCACACCGGATTCCACAATCTCAGCACGATTGCGTACCACTTCGTAGATTGCCGTGAAGCGAGCGTCATCGTCGGTCAGCGGCCCCGGGACCATGCGGTAAGGATCAAAGACCTGCGACAAAATAGCGCTGGCCTGTGCTTCCGGCAGCGAGGTAATCTGCACCGAGCTCTGGTCGATAGTGGCGGACTCCAGAGTGGTGTCCTGGCCGCTGGCAGCAATGTCCAGCAGTCCCTGGCCACCAGTTGTGCGCAGATAATCCAGCTGACGAGAACGGTCCACGCTCTCATCAGTGAGATCCGCCAACGCTGCCAATGCACCGAGCCACGGCACACGGCGACGCCCCGGCACTGGCTTAGTAGCGCTGAAGTCTCCCAGCACGAGTCCGGAGGCGATAAACATACCCGGCTGATCGTCGAGCGCGATGACTGAGCGGTTCAACGCAGCCAGACCGGCGCGTGGTTCAGCACACAAGATCGCACCCAACCTAGGTGCGGCCAGCAGCGGATTCGCCTGCGCCATGTCGGTTGCACGACCAGCCCGCAAGGTCGCCAGTAGCGTCCACAAACGTGCGAGCTGATCCTGATTTAGCTCGCCCCACAGTTCCTGCGCGCGAGCAACGGGATCGGTGTCCTCGCCATCGAGGTCAACAGCCTCGGCATCATCGACATGATGCAGAATGGTAGACCCGGCCGCCGGCCACTGTGGGTGGCGTTCCTTCTCCACACCGAGAGTCACCTGCGCGACAAATGGGCCAAGGCCGCGGAGTTCGTCGGGAAGCTCGCATTCACCCTCCACGACTTCCAGGGCGACGGGTTCGCGCCACGGCTGACCTGCGGCCCAGAGCCACAGGGTCATCGGCAAGTGCGAAACATCGTCAGCGACATCAACCTCGATGATGTCAGTGGCTTCATCGTTGAAGGCAATCTGGCGGATGGCATCGCGGGAGGAAGCCTCCACCAGCGGTACAGACAGGCGCTTACGTCCCGTCACACGTGTCCAGTCCAAACTGATGCGCAGGGCCTTCAGCAGGGAGATACGGTCTGCAAATTTGCCGAACTCCGCGTAGCCAGTATCGCCGAAACGCTTGATGGGGACGCGACAGATGTCGCGCTCACCGCTGGAAACTGCAACATGCGCATGGCGCAACTCGCCCGGGGCATTGACGACAATCTTGCCGAAGGCATCGACACGCTTCGGGCGGGTGACCAATGTAGTGGTGCGGCGGGCGACGGATTCATCGGCAAGCGGAACCTCAAACTGCAGCGTGCCTGGCGTGACCTGCAACTGCAGCCATGCGCCTTCTTCGGTGGAAAGCTCGACGGTACCTGTCACTTCGTCCGCCCCGAGGCGCACGATAGCGGGCTCGGCGTCAAGCGGCTTGTCACCGGAGACAACGCGAATGTCGGCGGGGCTCAGACCGTCGATAGTCGGGATGCGGAAGCCGTCGCCACCACCGCTGTAAGTAATCGTGAGGTCTGCCTGCTCCGCAATGGCGAAGTGCTTCTGGAAGCTGCGGCCACGCGGATTGACCAGGCGAACCACGAACTCGCCGACCCACGGGTAATCGTCATCGGTAAGGATCTCAACCTCGCCACCTGCGGCGGGTACCTCGAGGTCATAGACCATGACGGAATCCGTGGTAAACGCACCGTAACCGCCAAAATCGGTGACGATAGCACGCCAGGACTCGTCCTTACCGGACAGCGTCGGCGGAAACACAGCGACCGGACCACCAGCGTAAACCGGGGTGCCGTAGGCAGACACCGTGCCGTCGAGACGCGCGTGGGGCATGGTCATTCGCGGTTGACGCTGCGGTGACGCTGACCTAACCTCGCCCGCCGCCCCGGACCGACGAACCTGAACTGCATGAACATCGCGAAGATCAATCTCAGCGACTTGCCACAGCTCCCAGTCAAATGGGCGCGGGTCCGATAGCAATGGCACCTCGGCACCCGTGACGGGGTCAACGAGTGTGGCATCAACCGGGTAGACCACCGTAGCGGACGTCGAGTGCAGCGAGACCTTGTCTGTGACCGACTGACCGTCGGCACCGAAAATGAGAATCGGGTCCTCAGTGCTAATCGCCGGGACTCGCCAGTGCTTCTCATCGCCGATTTCCACCAGCACATCGCGCACCGGCTCATCGATGGTCACCACTGGACGCGGCAGCGAATCCTGCAGGCCCACCACCGGTGTCGTTGCTACCGTGCCGCCGAAGGTGACACGCCAGGTCCGTCCCGCCGGATCCAGCGGCGTCGGTAGCTGTACGCCAACGGTCTGCGTCAGCTCATCGAAGTACAGCTGCGGGCGGCCGGTCGTTGCCACCACGCCCACGGCTTCACGACGATTCGCAGTACCCGCCGGACGCATACGCAGCTCTTCACGCGCAGCGGCCACCAGAATGGGCGGAAGGCCCGCGTCAAGCTGACCGAGTTCTTCCCGAGCCTCCCAGTTGGCCGGATCAGCGGCGGTGGCAATGGCGTAGCCGAGGGTTGCCTTAAACAACTTGTGCGCCTGACGAGGTGCCGTCCTGGCCAACTGACGCAGCGCCAGCGGGTAGACACCATCTTCGGCCTCTGCTATTTCGGTCAGCAGCCCTTCGAGCAGCGGATGTACCTTCGACAACGCCTGTACCAGGTCATTGGCCGAAGGATTGGTCAGCTCCGCTACCCCGGCAAGTTCCTCGCAGCGCTCGATAAACAGTGGCATCACCGATAGCTGCACACCCGCGTGCAGCAGAAGCACCTGTGCCGCTTGCTGCAGCTCATCCGAATCGGCCTGGTCGCTGTCGACGTCGTTAGGCAAACCAGCATTGGCCAGCATTGTCGGCACTGCGGCGGCGAGGTGCTCGATGAGCGCGCCGGTAGTGTCAGCGTCTGGATTCAGCTGCAGAGCCGCCGGCCAGTCCAGCCACATTTCGCTTGCCGACGCAACACGCGCGGCGCGTCCTACCAACGAGGCAAGGGTGACCAGCGGGTGATTGTCAACGACACTCTTCGCAGCTTCAATATCGGCAGCAGTACCGCCCTCCAGATGATGGGCCAGGAGCGTTCCCAGGAAGCGGTCGATACGCTCAACCTCGTCCATCGACAGCCCTGACCAGACAAACAGTGGCTCAACTTTGGCCTGTGTGGCAGATTCCAGCAGCCCTGGAATCCGGGTGGCCAGGTCCTGCTCTGCGGCAGCCAGCCACATTTCGACAATCACGGTATTTTCCACTCGGACACCCTGGTCGACACTGCTTGCCCCAGTCATAGTGGGTGGACGCTCCCCTTCGCTACAAAGCTTGCTCGAAAAGATTCAATTAATTGGTTGAGTTGATGGCCCTCGGAGGTCTGTCTCGGAGGTTTCCCAGATTGACCTAGCAAGTCTAGGTCAAAAAGTCATACTCTGGCGTGCCTGGCACCAGTCGGCGGCACTTCAGCGGCGAGGCATCCATGCGTGCGAGCAATTCATCGAGGTCAGAGGCACGACGTAGCTCAATACCGACCAGAGCCGCACCAGTTTCGCGGTTGTTGCGCTTGAGGTATTCGAACTGCGAGATGTCGTCATCCGGGCCGAGAACATCGCTGAGGAACATACGCAGCTGGCCAGGCTTCTGCGGGAAGTTCACTAGGAAGTAGTGCTTGAGGCCGCGGTAGACCAGCGAGCGCTCCATGATCTCGGCATAGCGCAGCACATCGTTATTACCGCCCGAGATGATGCAGACAACAACCTCGCCCGGTTCAAACTGCATCTGCTCCAACGCAGCGACAGACAACGCACCCGCGGGCTCCGCGATGATACCCTCGTTCTGATAGAGATCCAGCTGCGCCTCACAGACCGCGCCCTCTGGCGCAATCATCGGATGAACGCGGTTGCGGTTGGCCTCCAGAATGTGCCATGGCAGGTCACCAAAGCGTGCCACCGCGGCGCCATCGACGAACGGGTCGGTGTGCCCCAGCGTGATCGGGCCGTTGTTCTCCAAAGCTGCGCGCATGCAGGCCGCGCCCGCAGGTTCCACACCCATGACCTGGGTGTTCGGTGACATGTCCGACAGGTAAGAGGTGACACCGCTGAGCAGACCACCGCCACCGACCGGTACGCAGATGGTATCCAGAGTCAACCCCTGACCGGAGAGCTGCGCAATAATTTCAGCTGCGACGGTGCCCTGGCCGACGATGGTGTTGAAGGAGTCGAATGGCTCCACCATGGTGGCACCAGTGCGCTGTGCGTCAGCACGCGCAGCAGCGGCGGCCTCATCGAAGGAGTCTCCGACAACGACGATCTCAACGGCATCGCGGCCGTGGTAAGCGATACGGTCGCGCTTCTGCTTCGGCGTGGCATTGGGTACATAGATGCGTCCCTTAATACCCAGCTGACGGCAGGCGTACGCCACACCTTGAGCGTGATTTCCTGCAGATGCCGCAACGACACCTGCTGCCCGCTCTTCGTCGGTGAGCTGAACCATGGCGTTGTAGGCACCGCGAATCTTGTACGAGCGCACGTCCTGGAGGTCTTCCCGCTTGAGGAATACCTTAGCGCCGGTGATTTCGGAAAGACGTGGGCTGAACTGCAGCGGAGTGGCCGCAATAACCGAAGAAATTCGTGCCTGCGCAATCTGAATATCGGCCGCATGGACAAGTCGGCGTTCGGTCTGGGAAGCAGGCACGGAATTCTCACTCATGAGCTATGACTCTACTCGGTCATACAACCGGTTGCGACAATCAGGGCCACGATAAGCTACCCCAGAATACTGGCCCCAATCGTCGCCTTCAGATCGCCAATCAAGCTGGCGTCCCGGTCGACCCGCAAGTGCTCGCCGAGAACCAAAGTGGTGTGAGAATCGCCGTCGACAAGCTTGAGATAGACGTCGGAGTCGCCAGGGTTGTCCAGCAGTACTGACTTCAGCTTGGCAATCATCTCCGGAGTGCACTGATCAGTGCGCATGGTCAGACGCAGCGGCGCCGAAGTGGAACCATTGCGGCCAAGATCCGGCAGCTTCAGGTCATCACAGACCACACTCATGCGGTCATCGCGGTACTGAACGCGAGCACGAATAAGCACGATGGCGTCTTCAGCAATGCTGGTGGCAATCATTGCGTAGGTTCTCGCAAAAGCCATAACTTCCACGCGCGCGCCGTTGTGGTCCTCAATACCGATAATCGCCCAGGGCTGACCGTTCTTATTCACGCGGCGGTCAACGCTGGAGACAATGCCACCAATAGTGATTTCGGTGTTGTTAGCGACTTCCCCACCGACGACCGTGGTCAAAGCGGTATCGGTCTGCGCGGCCAGCGATTCCTCGAATCCATCGAGCGGATGGCCGGAGACATAGAGCCCCAGCATTTCTCGTTCCAGGGTCAGCTCGTGCTTGCGATCCCACTTCTCATCCGGGACACGGATTTCAAAAATGCTCTCCGAACCAGTGTCCTCATCTCCACCGAAGCCGGCAAACAGGTCGAACTGTCCCTTATCTGCAGCCTTCTTGGTCGACAGCACCGAGTCAATGGCTTCTTCATGAATGAGCGCAAGGCCCTTTCGTGGGTGCCCCAGCGAGTCGAAAGCGCCGGCCTTAATCAGCGACTCAGTGATGCGCTTGTTACACGGCAGCGTCTCAATCTTGTCCAAATAGTCCGAGAAGGACGTGAACTTGCCCTTCTCCTCACGCGTCTTCACAATCGACGCGACCACATCATGGCCGACGTTACGGATAGCGCCGAGACCGAAGCGAATATCCTCACCGACCGGCTCGAAGTCCATACCCGACTCATTGACATCCGGCGGCAGCACCTTAATGCCAAGGTGGCGACAGTCCGACAGATAAATAGCCAGCTTGTTCTTATCATCCGCCACCGAGGTGAGCAGCGCCGCCATGTACTCAGCGGTGTAGTTGGCCTTCAGATACGCGGTCCAGTAGGACACCAGGCCGTAGCCCGCCGCGTGAGACTTGTTAAACGCGTACGAGGCGAAGGGCAGAATAATATCCCACAGCTTCTGGACAGCGTCCTTGGAGTAGCCGTTTTCCAGCATGCCGCCTTCGAAGTTCACGAACTCCTTAGCCAGCACCTCGGGTTTCTTCTTACCCATGGCTTTACGGAAACCATCTGCTTGACCTGCAGTGTAGTTAGCCAGCTTTTGCGAGATCTTCATGATCTGCTCCTGGTACACGATCAGGCCGTGTGTTTCTTCCAGGATTTCCTTCAACTGCTCATCCAGTTCCGCATGGATGGCGTTATAAGGCTTGCGACCATTCTTAATATCCGCGTAGTCAAAGTGCGCGTTCACACCCATCGGTCCCGGACGGTACAGCGCCAGCGATGCCACGATGTCGTCGAAGCCCGTTGGTTGCATGCGTTTGAGCAGCTCACGCATTCCGCCACCATCGAGCTGGAACACACCGAGGGTGTCACCGCGCGACAGCAGCTCATAGACCTTCGGATCATCGGTCTGAAGGTCATCGAGCAGAACTGTCTCTCCTCGGTTGGACTTGATGTGCTCAATACAGTCACCGATAACCGTCAGGTTTCGAAGACCCAGGAAGTCCATCTTCAACAGACCGATAGCCTCACACGCCGGATAGTCCCAGCCAGTGATGATCGCGCCGTCAGCCTGTCGCTTCCACATCGGAATGTGATCCATGAGCGGCACCGACGCCATCACCACGGCACAGGCGTGCACACCAGTCTGCCTAACGACGCCCTCGAGACCACGAGCCGTCTCGTAGATTCGCGCCACATCCGGGTCGGTCTCGATGAGCTGTCGAACCTCGGCGGCTTCACCGTAGCGTGGATGCTCCGGGTCGACAATACCTCCCAGCGGAATATCCTTGGCCATAATCGCAGGTGGCAGCGCCTTGGTGATACGGTCTGCAATCTGATAACCCGGCTGACCGAACTGCACACGCGCCGAGTCTTTCAGAGCCTGCTTGGTCTTCACCGTACCGAAGGTGACCACCTGCGCCACCTTGTCTTCGCCCCAGCGATCTGCCGCGTAGCGAATCATTTCATCGCGGCGGCGGTCGTCGAAGTCGATATCGATATCCGGCGCGGACGGACGCTCTGGGTTCAGGAATCGCTCGAAGAGAAGACCATGCTCGATTGGATCAATATTGGTGATCCACGTCGCGTATGCAACCAGAGAACCGGCAGCGGAACCACGCCCCGGACCGACCTTGATCCCTACCTCACGGGCATGCCGAATCAGCTCCGCCACGATAAGGAAGTACGACGGGTAGCCCTTACCGTCAATAACCTCAATTTCGTACTCCGCGCGCCGGATGTACTCCTCCGGTACCTCGCGGCCCTCAAAGCGCTTGCGCAGCCCCTCCATCACGTTGTGATGCAGCCATGTCGTCGGCGTCTCTCCTTCCGGAACGTCCGCCTTCGGCATGCGGTCGTGCGGATGTTCTTCCCACAGCTCGTCGTAGTCCTCAACGCGCTCCGCGATGAGCAGCGTGTTATCGCAGGCACCCGGAACTAGATGATCCCAGGTCGCACGCATTTCTTCGGCGGACTTAATAAAGTAGCCATCACCGTCGAATTTAAAACGGTCCGGATCATTGAGCGTCTTACCCGTCTGCACGCAGAGCATGGCCTCGTGAGCCTTAGCCTGGTCACGGGTGACATAGTGGCAGTCATTCGTAACCAGCGGCGGCAGGTTCAGCTTCCGGCCAATCTCCAGTAGCTCACTTCGCACACGGGTCTCAATATCCAGCCCGTGATCCATCAGCTCGAGGAAGTAGTTTTCCTTGCCGTAGATGTCCTGCCACATACCGGCGGCCTGCAGAGCCTCGTCGAACTGCCCCAGGCGCAAACGCGTCTGCACATCACCCGACGGGCACCCAGTGGTTGCGATAATGCCCTCGGCGCGTTCCGCCACCAACTCGGCATCCATACGCGGGTACTTACTAATTTGCCCCTCATACGATGCCATCGACGACAGGTAGAACAGGTTCCGCAGACCCTGCGCATTCGCAGCCAACATGGTCTGATGCAAGTAGGAACCGCGACCCGAGACGTCATCTCGACGCTGATGCGGTTCACCCCACTGAATGCGCTTTTTATTAAAACGGCTCTCCGGCGCCATATAGGCCTCAATGCCGATGATCGGCTTGATGCCCTTGGACTTCATTTGCCGATAAAACGCATTCGAGCCAAACATATTGCCGTGGTCAGTAACACCGACCGCGGGCATCCCCTGACGCGCAACCTCGTCGGCAAGCAAATCGATCTTCGCCATACCGTCGAGCATGGAGTACTCGGTGTGATTGTGGAGGTGCACGAAGGAGGAGTTAGCCATGAGTCCAGATTGTAGACAATCCCCCGGACTGAACAAGATTCCTTCGAACACCCAAAATGAAGCAGCCCCTTATGCCTGCACAGTTATAGCTAAAGACGTGTGCAACATCACTCTTACTTTTCCTTTACTTACCAAAAGCAATTGGCAATACTTGACACCACGGTTCGTGAGGAAGTCCTCATATTTCCTTGCGGCCATAGAGAAACGCACTGCCCTCAAGCAAAGAACCAAAGGAGCAATACAGTGTTCGCACCACTTTCCGATGGCCACTTCACCTACTTCCCTAAGCCCGAGCTTGACGAGGTTCTCGCAACTATCGACCGCCGCCCTGTTGCCGCCGGCTACCTCGTCGATGGCGATGTCATCACCTCCAACATGGATGCCGCCCGCTACAGCTGGCTGGTCTAGAAAAGCGCAGACCTGGAAAATTCTGACTTTCTTTTCAAAATCAAAGACAGTACAGGTTTTCAATGATTACGTTTTAGGGCATGAAACTTTCTCGAGCTTCTGCCCCGGAGTCCTCGGGCACATCCCGCCCGGCTCCGACATCGATGTCTCACCTGCCTGAGGCGCTGCCGCCGCAGGCGCCCCAGCCAGCCCGCCCACCATTGGCGACCGACACGCTGCTTAACTGCACTTCCCTTCCTGCCGTCGTCGTCGACCTCGCGGCGGTCGAAGCCAATGCCCGCGATATGCTCCGCCGTGCAAACGGGATGCCTATCCGCGTTGCCTCGAAATCAATTCGCATTCCACAACTAATTTCGCACGTCCTGGCCTTCCCCGGTTTCCAGGGCGTGCTGGCATATTCGCTGGCAGAGGCGCTGTACCTATTCCGAGAAGGCATTAGCGACGACATCGTCGTCGCCTACCCAACACTTGACGCCCGCGCTATCTCAGAGCTTGCCGACGATGATGCAGCGCGTGCCGCCATCTGCGTGATGGTTGACCGTCCCGAGCATCTAGAGGCGCTGGCGTCGTCGGCAAGCGAAAATGCGCCAATCCGCGTGTGTATGGACGTCGACGCATCCTTTCGCCCCCTGCCCGGCGTGCATATCGGTACGCTGCGCTCCAGCCTGTTCTCGCCGAAGCAGGCAGCGGCGTTTGCCAAGCAGATCCTTGCCCGTCGGGAACTGCAGCTGGCGGGAATCATGATGTATGAGGGGCACATAGCCGGAGTAGGCGATGCCGGAAACTCCCCGCGTGCGCGAGCAATTCGGGCGATGCAGGCCGTTTCAAAGAAGGAGTTGGCGAAGCGCCGCGCGAAGGTCGTCGCTGCAGTCGAGAAAGTGGCGGGGCCGCTGGAGTTTGTCAACGGTGGTGGCACGGGGTCATTGGAGTCGACGTGCGCCGAAGCCGCAGTAACCGAGGCAGCGGCGGGGTCGGGATTCCTGGCTCCAACCCTCTTCGATAACTATCGCGCATTTAATCTGCGCCCGGCGTCCTGGTTTGTATTGCCGGCGACGCGACGCCCTAAGAAGGGCGTGGTCACGGTGTCCGGCGGTGGTCGAATTGCCTCTGGTACGGCGGGGGCTGACCGGCTGCCAACCCCCTGGTACCCCACTGGCCTGCGCTACGCGGCAGAGGAAGGCCCCGGTGAGGTGCAGACTCCGCTGCTCGGCAAAACCGCCGACGCAATTTCGCTGGGAGATCCCGTGTGGTTCCGTCACGCCAAGGCCGGCGAAACAGCCGAGCACACACAAGAAGTCATTGCAGTTCGAGATGGCGCCATCGTCGCCCACTGGCCCACGTACCGAGGAAAGGGATTGATCTTCACATGAGCAATTCACGCAACAACGCCCGCTTCACAGTCTCTACAGTTGAGTCCCGCGTACCACGCGTACGTCGGCGTGCGCAGGCGAAGGCCATCGCCAACTCTCATTGGAACAATTGGGCTCACACGCAATCGTGCACCCCGTCCTACACTCATCAGCCACACGATGATGAGGGCGTCATCTCGGTAATTAAAGCGGCGAAGACCGAAGGAACTACGGTGCGTCCGCTGGGGGCCGGTCATTCCTTTACGTCCGTGGCCACCACCGATGGGCACCGCATTCAACTCGACCGCTGCTCCGGCCTCGTCGAACTCGACGCCGCCAACCAGACCGCCACGCTGCGTGCTGGCACTCGCCTGCGCGACACTCCAGGTATTCTGCGCCCGCTCGGTTGGGCACTTCCCAACCAGGGCGATGTCGATCCGCAGTCGCTGGCCGGCGCTATCTCTACTGGCACGCACGGTACCGGGCTTGGGTTCACCGGCTTCGCAGGCACCGTGAAGGGATTCAAGATTGTCACCGCGGATGGCGTCGTCAGGCACTGCCATCCGGACGCTGAGGGAATCAACGGCGAGCTCTACCGCCTCGGACGGCTGGGGCTGGGTGTCTTCGGCGTGCTTACGGAGGTCACGATGTCCGTCGTGCCGGCGTTTGATCTGCACGCCGACGAGCACCGCGAAGAGTTTGATTCCCTGCGTAAGAGTTTCGCCGAGCGCTGCAAAGAAGCTGACCACCTAGAGTTTTTCTGGTTCCCGGGACAGCGCGAGACGCTGGTCAAGCACAATACTCGGATTGAACCGCAGCGCCACCGCCGCCCGAGCCGCAATAGCCTGAAGCAGCGCCTGGGCAGCGCGCGCACGTATCTTAACGACGAAGTCGTCAACAATATGGGACTCTTGGCGTGCTGCGAGATTGCCAAGGCCATTCCCGCTACGACCGACACCATCAACCGGATTGCCACCAACACCGTGCCTGAGCGCCGCTACTCCAACGAGGCGCACAAGGTCTTTGTCTCGCCGCGCCGAGTTCGTTTTTCCGAGATGGAGTACTCCGTCCCGCTCGAGGCCGCTTCCGATGTCCTCGGAGAAATCCGCGACGCAATTGCCCGCAAGAGGATGAAAGTCTCCTTCCCCATCGAGGTGCGCTCCGCGAAAGCCGATGATGTGGCCCTGTCCACTGCGTACGGTCGCGACAGTGCCTACATCGCCATCCACCGCTACTGGAAGGAAAATTACCGAGAATACTTCAATCTCATCGAGCCGATTTTCAAGGCCCACGAAGGTCGCCCGCACTGGGGCAAATTGCACACGCTCGGCGCGGAGGATTTCACAGAACGCTATCCACTGTTCGGCGAGGTCCAGGCACTACGGGAAAAGGTCGACCCGCAGGGAATCTTCCTGAACGAGCACCTGCGCGACCTTTTCTGCTAATTTTCCGAAGGCTTTACGACGTCCCGGGTAACCGCCCCATCCGTCTGGTCGGCGGCATCGTCGGAACCCGCGGTCGGTTCAACACCGGCCTTGCGGAGTTCCCGGCGCACCCGACGCTGTCGGCGCATCTTCAGGATGAGGTCGCAGATAAACAGCGCGACGGCACCCCAGATGATGAAGAATCCGATCCAGCGCTCCGGTTCGAGCTCCTCGCCGAGCACGGTGACTGCCAAAGTGATTTGGAGAACTGGAGTGAGGTACTGCATCAGGCCCAAGGTGGCCAACGGCAGGCGTTTGGCACCTTCGCCGAAGAGCAGCAACGGAATGGCGGTAGCAACACCGGCGCTCATCATGAGCAGCGTGTGACCAGTTCCTTCGGAGGTAAAGGTGCTCTGCCCGTTGTAGGTCAACCAGAGGATGTAGGCCAGCGCAATCGGTGTGATCACGGCGGACTCGGCCGTCAGCGAAGCTGCGGAGGAAAGCGAAACCCGCTTCTTCATTAGCCCGTAAAAACCGAAACTGAACGCCAACGCCAGCGCACCCAACGGCGGATGTCCCACACCGATAGTCAGAACAATGACCGCGATGGTAGCCAGAATGACGCTGCCGAGCTGCAACCACGAGATGCTTTCACGGAAGAAAATCATCGCCAACAAAACGCTGACCAGCGGGTTAATGAAGTAGCCGAGCGCAGCCTCCGCCACCTGCCCATTGTTGACCAGGTAGACGTACACACCCCAGTTGACGGAGATCAACAGTGCAGCAATAAAAATAGTGCCCCAGGTCTTGGCACTCGCGGCCTTCAGCTCTGGCCATGCGCGCATGAAGCTGAGGGCAATGACCATAAAGACAAGGGTCCAGACGAATCGGTGCGCCAAAATCTCCACGGCCCCTGCTGGTTCCAGCAAGGGGAAATAGAGCGGAAACAGCGCCCACAAAAGGTACGCACCGAATGCCTGAATCACTGTTGACTTACTCCTTCTCGTTCTCGTTGAAACTGACTGCGTACTGTCGGCAGAGTTCTAGGCGCTTCATCCTAGTCGTTTGGATTTGGGCACTTAGTTCTGGCTTCTATTAGTTCTGGCTCAGCCCTGGCGCAAAGAGCGGATCTTTATCCGTGAAACCGGAACTCAGCACCGGGCGAATACCAAAACGGCCACGCGCCGCATCTGATGGCAGCGCCTCGACTGCTTTCACATCGGGCATTTTCTTGACATCCATCAACGATTCAGCGTCACCATAGACCAGTAAACCGTTGAAGCCGAGCCGTTCGTCGTCAATCGCGACATCTGCGTAGGCAGCCGCTAGCTCCAGTTGATCTTGCAGCAGCTTTTCTTCGCTCGCTGTTCTACTCGGCTGCGGCAAATACCGGGTGCTCACACCGCCGATGATTGCCGTCGATACTCGCAGAGAGGGCTCTTTTTCATAGACCTGTGCCGCTTCTTGCGCATCGAGCAGCCGATCAAAAGTCACCATCGCCCAGAACTTCGGGTCCTCCACGACTGGCTGGCCTGTCTTTAGCCGGTAGTCCTCTTTCTTCATATTCTCGAGGGACTCGTCGGCACGCTCTACGTACTGCTCGGTTGCTTCCCACGGATCCGGGCCGAGCGCATCGCCGTTGAGATTCTGCGGCTTGCTTACCCGATCGGAGGTCGAAGCGACTGCTAAAACAATCACTAACACGACAACACAGAAACCAGAGATCAGTGCCATCGCAGGCGAAATACTGCCGTCACCAGTGCTTTTCGCACGAGTTTCACGGCGTGGTGGGTTCTTGGATCCCGATGGGGTCTGCGTCATGCGCCCTGCCTCAAAACTTCCAATGCATGGTTCAAATCATCTGGGTATGGACATTCGATTTCCATCCAGCGACCATCTGCCGGATGGTGGAAACCAAGCGAGACCGCGTGAAGCCACTGGCGGTTGAGCCCCAGCCGCTTGGCCAATGCCGGATCGGAACCGTACATGGGATCGCCACAGCATGGGTGATTCAGCGCAGAGAAGTGCACGCGAATCTGGTGCGTGCGCCCAGTCTCTAAATTCACCTTCAGCAGCGTTGCTGGGGCGAAGGCCTCAAGCGTTTCGTAGTGCGTCACAGCATGCTTGCCATCCTGGCGGACGGCAAAGCGCCAACCCGCCGAAGGATGACGGCCAATCGGCGCATCAATTGTCCCCGACAGCGGATCCGGATGCCCCTGAACCAGAGCGTGGTAGGTTTTCGACACCTCGCGGTTTTTAAACGCCCGCTTGAGCACGGAGTAGCCCCGCTCGGAGCAGGCGACAACCATCACGCCAGAGGTGCCAACATCCAGGCGATGCACGATGCCTTTTCGCTCGGGCGGACCGGAGGTGGAAATGCGGAAACCAGCAGCCGCCAGTCCGCCGATAACCGTTGGACCTTCCCAACCGACCGACGGATGTGCGGCCACACCGACTGGCTTGTGAACAGCCACCAGATCGGAGTCGTGGTAGAGCACGTCCATGCCCTCGACGAGTTCCTCTTTGGGAACCAGTGGCTTTTCCACCGGCGGCAACAACACAGAGAGGAAAGCGTTTTCTTCCAGTCGGTCGGACTTGCCCACGCTCACGCCATCGACTGTGATGTCCCCAGCTGCTGCCAGGTCAGCCACCGCTGTGCGCGAGAGTCCCAGCAACTTAGCCACACCGGCGTCTACCCGCATACCGGCCAAGCCCGGTGGAACGGGCATCTGCCGGGTTTCTCGGTCGGGCTGGTGCGCTCCCCCGAGTGCTGCACCACCATTTACTGCATTGTCGTTCACTGCTGTCCTCCCTCCGCCGACTGCTTCTGATCCTTCTGGGCAGATTTCTTCTCTGCTGCAATCTGATCAGCGAAGAGATCCGGCTCCTTGGAAAAAACCATCCAGATAACGAGGATAATAACGCCCACAGTAATCGCGGAGTCCGCGATATTAAACACGGCAAAACCCTTCACCGACAGGAAATCGACAACGTGGCCGACGTAGAAACCGGGTTCCCGAAACAGCCTATCGATGAGGTTGCCCAGCGCACCACCAGCAATAAGCCCCGCCGCAGTCGCGGATATGGGACTGCGCAGCCAATGGGAAAAGCACATCACAGCCAGGATGTATACCAGCTGCAACGTGGTAAAAACCCAGGTGGCGTTCGTGCCAAAGGAAAAGGCTGCACCGGGGTTAAAAACGAGCCGCAACTCGAAGAGATCGCCAATCACCTGCACCGCAGGACGGCCATCGAGAGTCTTCAAAGCGATAATCTTGGTCAGCTGATCGATAATCGCAACTGACACAATGACCGCAGCGAGAATCCCCCGCCGCGGGAAATATGTCCTCGTTTCCTTCTTAGTCACTGTCCCATAATGGCCTAACAAACCCATATTCAGCCAACTGACACCGCCCGGGTGGTTCCTATTCACCACGAAACCGGTACGCTAACCGGTGTGACTCGACGTTTCCAATCTCAGTTTGTTCCGGCCTTCTCCGCTTTACGACGTGCAGGAGACACCTCCTCCCCGTGGTTCCGTCGACCTAGCCGTAGGGACCAGCCTGGTCACACCAAGCGTGGCCTGCTGGCGAGGGTCGGCACCGCTGTTGTTGCCGCTACCACTGTGGTGTCACTGGCCGCGTGCACGTCGGAAAGCTCGGTGGAAACGCAGCCCGTGGACGTTGCACAACCCAAGGTCGAATTGACCAGTGCTGGTAGCGGCGAGCTGGCGAGCGTGCGCTGGAAGGACGACGGCGCGGAGCAAGAGTCGACCGTGGCGGTGACGCAGGGCTTCGCGCAGCGTGGCGGAAACGCCGATAACGACCAGACTTTCCCGGACACCCGCCTGGAAATTCCCATGACCAGCACTGTTACCAGCGATAACGATACTCGTGTGGTGACGTCAGAGGTGGGTAAACCCCACGGCTCCAACGATGAGCTGAATGAGGATATCGCGACCGCACAGGGCTTTATCTCTGATTCGTCAACAACGGCCACAGGTGAGGTCAAGGAACTCAAGCTGGGAGCGCCGGAGAAAGCGACCGACACTGCTCGCGCTGGTGTGGAGATGGCGCTGCAGCAGCTGCATTCCGTACCTATCGTCTTCCCTTCCGAGGACATCGGAAAGGATGCGACCTGGACGGTCGAAAGCGAGGTCGAAGGCCAGACCAAGATGACGCAGAAGGTGACCTATACCCTGCTCAGCCGTGCGGGCGACGTTGTTAATTTGAAGGTCGATGTCAAGCAGGTGCCGACCGTCACGGAGTTGGACACTGGCGGCGAGGGTGCACTGAAGGTTGTCGAGGCCACGACCGACATGCTTGCCGACCGCGTCACCATCGACCTGACCAAGCCCCTTCCGATGAAGGGCAACATCGACTTTGTGACCTCCGTGACCTACGGCGACGGCAACTCTGATGTGCGCATCACTCAGCAGACGCACCGCGGGCTCGAATTTAAGGACGGCAGCGGGTCGAAGAAGTAGCCCAGAGCCCAGAAGAAATAGCTCTGGCCAGCGCAAGGTTAGAAGACCAGAAAGTGTCTTGGTTTAGGACACTTTTCTGCCCAAAAATGGGTGGAACTGCCATAAGCCTAGACACTTTCTTTTGTGTGGCCAGTCGCCCCCGACCAGACTAGGCTGTGATGCCTGGCCCGACGGCACCTAAGCCGGTGGAGGCGGTGGAGGCGCGTCCTCCGCCGGTGCCGGAGCCGGTGCCGGAGCCGGTGGTGGCGGGACCTCCTCAGCCGGCGGTTCAGGTGCAGGAGGCGGAACTTCCTCAGCGGGCGGTTCAGGCGCCGGAGCCGGTGCTGGCTCCTCGACCGGTGCTGGGGCCTCCTCGACCGGAGCCTCCTCAACTGGGGCTTCTTCCTCCGGCTCAGGTGGCGGCGGAGGGGTTTCGCCCGGCGCGAGGCAGAACCCAGGTTTGTGCTCCGGATCAAGCGTCGATGCCAGGTTGCAGGCCCATTCCTTGCTCAGCATCCAACGGCCATCCCTGTAGATGAAGTCCACCTGATCCACGAGCATCGGATCTTCCTCCGGGCGGAGGATATTGACGCCGGCTACGGCCTGCTTCGTCGTGAAGCCGGGCGTGACCGGATCAATGACATCAAAGCTGATTTCCTGCTCATTGACACTATGGGTAACAATGTCGAAGAAATCGCCGGCAGTATCGCCGTCCTCGATGGTCAGCGCCTTTTCCTCGATAGGTAAATCCGGGTTGATAAGGCGTGCGAGGACGTCGTTAAGCTCTGCGCGCGTCGGCAGCATGATGACGGGTTCCGCCGAGCTGGATGTCTTCGATTCAGTCGTCGGCGCTGCAGTATTGCCACCACCGCAGGCAGCGAGCCCAAGTGCGCTGACCGAGACCATCGCCGCTACTGTCACACCACGCGTTGTGCGCCAACGCATTCCGCTAACGCGCTGGTTGCAGGGGACTTTCATATGTGCACTACTCCAATAAAATCTGCATGAAGATTCGCTGGCTTCACGCCTTCCATAATCCTACACAAGGCCAAATCATCGCCTGGGTATGATGGTGGACATGTCGACTCAGGATCATTCCCCGGCTAGCTCGACCTCGTCTAGCACAGCCTCCCCTCGCCGAATCGTTGTCATCACCACCGGCGGCACCATCGCCTGCACCACGGATCGCAGCGGTGCGCTAACCCCGACCATCTCGGGCACGGAGCTCGTCGCAGCGGTCTCGCAGCGTTATCCAGAGGGCATGTTAGAGCTGGAGGTTCGTGAACTCGGCATGTTGGACTCGTCGAATCTCGCGTTCACCGATGTTGACCGTATTCTCGCTGCTATTCACGAAGTGCTTGACGACGACTCCGTGGACGGTGTCGTCGTAACTCATGGCACGGACACGATGGAGGAAACGGCCATGGCTGCCGATATTTTCCATGCTGACTCGCGTCCGGTTGTCTTTACTGGTGCACAGCTTCCCTACGATCATCCGGAAACCGATGGGCCGGGGAACCTCTTTGAGGCCGTGACCATTGCTTCCGATGCCTCTGCGCAGGGAATTGGCGTTCTTATTGTCTTTGGCCACGCAGTCTTGCCGGTACGAGGTGCGACGAAGTGGCACACAACCGATCCTTTGGCTTTTGCCACTAACGCCCCGGAGGAGCCGGTTCGTCCAGATCCGCTGCCGCTGGCGGCTTTGGCGGGCTCGAAGGTAGAGATTATCCCCGCCTACTTGGGTGCAGATGGATCACTTCTGGATTCGGCAGTCGCCGCCGGTGCACGCGGCATTGTCGTAGAAGGCCTGGGGTCGGGCAATGTCTCCGATGAGTTTGCCGCTGCCATTGACCGGGCCATTTCCGCTGATGTGACCGTCGTGATGGCAACGCGCGTCCCGCGCGGTGATGTCCACGCGGCCTACGGCGGTGCCGGTGGCGGTGCGACGCTGGCTCGGCACGGTGTGATTAGCGCTGGTTGCGTGCATGCACCGCAGGCGCGCATCATTCTCGCCGCCGCGCTGGCTGCGAATGTGCATCCGCAGACGTTGTTCTAATTCACGCCTCGATGAGGCGGATAATTTTCGCCGGGTTTCCAGCCACGACTACGCCCGCGGGAACGTCCTTAGTCACCACGGCACCCGCGGCGACTACAGAATTATCGCCGACGTGAACACCGCCCAGGATGATGGCTCCGCCACCGATCCAGGCATTGCGTCCGATGATGATTTCATCTCCAGACTCTAGATAAGCGGCGCGGGCCTCAGCTCCCAGTGGGTGCACCGGTGGAAGTAGCTGAACGTTGGGGCCGAGCTGCGCATGGTCGCAAATGGTCACCTTCACCACGTCAAGAGCGGTGAGGCCGAAGTTAATGAATACGTTGTCTCCGATGTGAACGTTGTCACCGTAGTCCAGGTAGACCGGCGGGCGCACTGTGCTGTTCTTGCCGAAAGACCCCAATGCGGGTGCCAGCACCCGCTGTGCCGCCTGTTGATCTTTGCGAAAGGCTACTTCAAATTCAGCGGCCACCTGGCCAATTCGCGCGTTCAGAGCCTGTGATTCCGGATGGTCCGCGATATACCACTGACCGTTCAACATGCGCTGGCGGTTATCCAGACCGTCGTCGGGAAGTGTGGTCGACGGATTCGGATCTCGATCGGTGTTGCGCAATGAGGCTCGGCGAGCTGCCTCGAGCTCTGCAATGCGGGATTCGGTAGTCATAGTGCCCCAGTTTACGGACAGCGCATAAACAGAGAGCCGCGAACGGCACTGAGGCAGTCAGCCACATCAAGCATCCGCGTCGGGGCCGAGATCGTCTTCGCTTTCCCGCTCAGGTTGCGGCAAGTCGAGAGCTGCTGCTTCGTCGGATGCCAGCCACTCCGGCCAGTCCAAACTGCACACCGCAGAGCACGGGCGCAGCTCCGGGTCGTCCTCCTTCAGCGTGATCATGCGCCCGGGGCCGCTGGTGCGGCTTTCAAAGCGGACGGTCACAATCCCGTGACCCGACCCCTGTACCCAACCATGGCCATGCTCGCTGTGGTGCACATCAGAGGTAGGTGCCCACTTGGAGTCGGAAAGCCGAACGGTCGGCAACGCGCCGGTTCCAGATAGCTCGACCAGGCCGGCGGGAGCGTCGGAAAGCGCAGGTGCTGGTACTCGATCTTCGACGGTGACGGTGCGGTCGAGCTCCGGGAACAAGACTTCTTGTAGATGAGAATCCAGCCCGGAGAAACCGACGCCGACTAGTCGCACCGGACCGACCTCAGCCGGTGTAAAAGCGATGCGGTGCGCAACGGCCATGAGGGTATCGAAATCCTGTGTGGCGTACGCCAGCGTCTCGGAGCGAGTGTGAATGCTCAGATCGGACAGACGTACCTTGCAGGTGATGGTGCGCGCACCACGGCCATCTTTTTTGAGCCGTCGAAAAGCTGACTCACCTGCGCGATCGACAGCGGCGTGGAGCTGTGCGTGCGAATCCAGATCTTCGGGATAGGTGTACTCCGCCGACACGGACTTAGCGACATCGCGCTCCTTGACCGGCCGGTCATCTCTCCCCTGCGCCAGCTGCCACAGCATCACACCGGTCTTGGACGTCAGCGAAACCTCAACATCGCGTCGCGACATGGAGGCGAAATCGCCAATCGTCTCCACACCCATCGTGTGTAGCTTCGCGGCCGTGACGGGGCCAATGCCCCAGAGCTTCTCCACCGGCAGCGGGTGCAGCAGCTCGTGATTGCGTGCGGGATCCAGCACGTACACGCCGTCGGGTTTCGCCAGGCCGGACGCAATTTTCGCGTACTGCTTGCCCGCACCCGCGCCTATCGACGAGGCCAAACCGGTCTCCCGCCGTATATCTGTCCGCAGTTGCTCCGCCCAGGTTATAACCTGCTCCATAGAGGCACCCTGCAGCTCTTCGGGTTCCATGAAGGCCTCGTCGACGCTAAGCTGCTCGACTACGGGCACGCGCTCGCGAACCACAGAGAACACGCGGCGCGACACCGGCCCATAGATACCCTTGCGCGCGCTGACCGTCACAGCGGTCGGCGGCATGAGCCGACGCGCTCGGGCCATCGGCATGGCCGAATGCGCGCCGTATGCGCGGGCCTCATAGGAAGCACCGGCGACGACACCTCGACCGCCCAGTCCGCCGACGAGAACTGGTCGCCCGCGCAGAGTCGGGCGAGTGAGCTGCTCGACGGACGCGAAGAACGCGTCCATGTCGATGTGCAGGACCCACCGCCCGGAAGTCGGCATTGAGATTGCTCTCCCCTACTGCTTGGCAATATCCGCCGAGCAGCCGTCCGCCACGTCGTAGCTCAGGGATTCTCCACCAACGACAACCTCAAAAGCGGTTGCGAGGACCTCGCGGGCGATGAGGTCAGCATGGCGGTTAGCCCACTCCTCACGCTCGGCCGGAACCTGCAGCTTCACCGCGATACGATCGGTAACCTCGAGACCAGCGTTCTTGCGGGCATCCTGCAGACCGCGGATGCGGTCAGCGGCCCAGCCACGGGACTCCAGGTCCTCGTCGAGCTCAGTGTCGAGCACGACCAGACCATTGACACCGTCGACCTCAGCGGTGGAATCCGGCGAGATCGCGACCAGGTTGCGGGTGTACTCGCCCTCCTGCAACGGAATGCCATCGGCGACAACCGCGCCGTCGACAACCTCGTAGTTGCCAGACTTCACAGCCTTGATTACCCTCTGGACGTCCTTACCCAGGCGCGGACCGGCCACGCGAGCGTTGACGGAGACCTCGAAACGCCCCACCGAGTCCACGTCGGAAGTGAAATCCACCTCGTCGACGTTGACCTCAGAGGAGACAATGTCGGCGTACTCACGCAGACGCTCGGCATCCGGGAATGCCAGGGTCAGCTTCTTCAGCGGCAAGCGGTTACGCAGCTGGTTTGCCTTGCGGATGCGCGATGTTGCCGAGCAGACATTGCGGACAATGTCCATGGACTCGACGAGCTCGTCATCGGTCGGCAGCTTGTCGACGTCCGGCCAATCCTCCAGGTGCACCGAGCGGCCGCCAGTGAGCGAGCGCCAGATGACCTCGGTGGCCATCGGCAGCAGCGGAGCAGCCACGCGGGTGAGAACCTCCAGCACCGTGTACAGGGTGTTGAACGCCTCTGGGTGCTTGACATCGCCGGCCCAGAAGCGGTCGCGGGAGCGGCGCACGTACCAGTTGGTCAGTGCGTCACAGAACTGACGGACCTCATCGGTGGCAGCAGCAATGTCAGTGTTGTCCAGGCACTCAGTGACAGCACGGACAGTTGCTGCAAGCTTGGCCAGGATGTACTTGTCCAGGATGTTGTCGGAGTCCACCGACCACTCGGCCGGCTTGGAGGCGTAGAGCTGCAGGAACGAGTATGCGTTCCACATCGGCAGCAGCGCCTGGCGCACGCCCTCGCGAATACCCTGCTCGGTGACGATCAGGTTGCCGCCGCGCAGGATTGGGCTGGACATGAGGAACCAGCGCATGGCGTCGGAGCCGTCGCGGTCGAAGACCTCGTTGACGTCCGGGTAGTTGCGCTTGGACTTACTCATCTTGTTGCCGTCATCGCCCAGCACGATGCCGTGGGCGACGACCTTCTTGAACGCCGGGCGGTCGAACAGTGCAACCGACAGGACGTGAAGCAGGTAGAACCAGCCGCGGGACTGACCGATGTACTCCACAATGAAGTCGGCCGGTGCGTGGGACTCGAACCACTCCTTGTTCTCGAACGGGTAGTGGAACTGCGCAAACGGCATCGAACCGGAGTCGAACCAGACATCCAGGACATCCGGGACGCGGCGCATCATGGACTTACCGGTCGGGTCATCCGGGTTCGGGCGCACCAGCTCGTCAATCTCCGGGCGGTGCAGGGTGGTCGGGCGAACGCCGAAGTCCGCCTCCAGTTCGTCGAGGGAACCGTAGACGTCGACACGCGGGTACTCGTCGTTGTCGGAAACCCACACTGGAATAGGCGAACCCCAGTAGCGGGTACGGGAGATGTTCCAGTCGCGTGCGCCCTCGAGCCACTTGCCGAACTGACCGTCGCGGACGTGCTCCGGCATCCACTCAATCTCGTTGTGGTTGAGCTCCACCATGCGCTCGCGGATCTTGGTAACGGACACAAACCAGCTCGGCAGTGCCATGTAGATCAGCGGCTCGCCCGAACGCCAGGAATGCGGGTAGGAGTGCTCGATGGTGCGGTGCTGGACGACGCGGCCAGCGGCCTTCAGGTCACGGATGATGTCCTTGTTGGCGTCGAAGACCAACTTGCCCTGGTACTCCGGCACCTGCGACGTGAACTTACCGTCCATGTCCACCGGAATGATGACATCAATACCGTATTCATTACAGGTGTTCATATCGTCTTCACCGAATGCCGGTGCCTGGTGGACCACACCAGTACCGTCCTCGGTGGTGACATAGTCGGCCACCAGAATCTGGAAAGCGTTCGGGTGATCTGCGAAGTAGTCGAAGATCGGCTGGTAAGTCAGCCCCTCCAGTTCAGCACCGGCGAAGGTAGCGACGACCTCGTGCTCTTTGCCCAACTCCTTGGCGTAGGCACCAATCAGAGCCTCTGCCAGCAGGAAGCTCTGGCCCGCAAACTCCGGCACCGACGAGTCCTCGCCGACCTTGACCACTGCGTAGGTGACCTTCGGGTTCACGGCCAGGCCGAGGTTGGACGGAAGCGTCCATGGCGTGGTGGTCCAGGCAATAGCCGAGGTGTCAGCGAGCACCGGGTTGTCCGCCAGGGTCTTCTCCGCGGCGGAGCCGGACTTGGCGCCGGTGAACGGGAAGGTGACGGTCAGGGTCGGGTCCTGGCGCATCTTGTAGGAGTCATCCAGGCGGGTCTCCTGGTTAGACAACGGGGTGTGCTCTGCCCAAGAGTACGGCAGCACACGGAAACCCTGGTAGACCAGGCCCTTCTTGTAGAGCTCCTTGAAGGCCCAGATCACGGACTCCATGTAACTCATGTCCATGGTCTTGTAGCCGCCGTCGAAATCAACCCAGCGCGCTTGACGAGTGACATACTCCTTCCACTCGCCCGCGTACCGCAGCACCGACTCTGCGCAGTACTTGTTGAAGTTAGCCAGACCCATTTCCTCGATCTGGCCCTTGTCCTTAATACCGAGCTGCTTCTCTGCCTCCAGCTCAGCCGGCAGACCATGGCAGTCCCAGCCAAAGACGCGACCAACCTGGTAGCCACGCATGGTCTTGTAACGCGGAACGATGTCCTTGACGTAACCGGTCAGCAGGTGACCGTAGTGCGGTAGACCGTTGGCGAACGGCGGGCCATCATAAAAGACGTATTCGTCAGCACCATCACGCTGATCAATAGATGCCTGGAAAGTGTTGTCCTTACCCCAGTAGTCCAGGACCTTCTCCTCCAGCTCCGGGAACTTCGGGCTCGAGGTGTACTTACCAAAGTCAGCAGTGCGCGGATACGCGCCACCTGCCGGAGTGGCCTCAGCAGAGGCATTTACATCGTTCGAATTAGACACCGTTTTTACGTCACTTCCGTGGTCGAACATCATTAATACTCACCACGGGGACGCGTGCCTAGCCCCTTCAGCGTTGTTACTGGTGACGCTGAAAAGGAGTCTCGCGCGGTACCACCCCGCTTGGCATCACGCTTTACGACGGTTCTTGCGACCAAGAACCATGCGGTTTCACGCGATAGCCCGCTTATTTAATAAGGCTTTATAACGGTGCCAAACCGTTCGGTTCTACTGGGTCCATCTATTGCTGGACTGTTCTTCCGAAACGCTCCCCGGTGATGGCCGGCTCATTGCGCGTATTGCAGTCAGTATAGCAGTCTCGCAGGCAACTACTACAACCTTAACCGGAACAAAGAATGCGATTGGTTCGCAGGGAAAGATAACAAAAACCACCGCGCTCTGCCTCCCCTCCCTGGGGAGCCGAGCGTGGTGTTTTTCTACGTGCTGGCTACGTAATTAGTTGTTGTAGCCGTCGGCCGGGGCAGCCGACTCGCGAGAGTTCAGGTCGTCCAGCTGGGACTCCAGGAAGGTCTTCAGGCGGGTGCGGTACTCGCGCTCGAAGATGTGCAGCTCCTCGATGCGGCCCTCCAGAGCGGTCTGCTGCTCCTTGACGGTGGTCATAATCTCGTGGTGCTTGCGCTCTGCATCCTCCTGCAGCGCGGTTGCCTTCTGCTGCGCTGCGGTGATGGTGGCGTTGGAGCGAGCGTCTGCGTCGCTGATCATCTGCTCGCTGCGCTGGCGAGCGTCAGTGAGGGTCGACTCAGACTCATTGCGGGCATCAGCCAGCAGCTGCTCACTGCGCTCCTTGGCATCAGCCAAAGTTGCGTTTGCCTCATTGCGAGCGTTGGTGACAGTGCGCTCGGCCTCTTCATTTGCCTCTGCCACGGTGCGGTCAGCGTTCTCACGAGCCTCGGTGACAAGCTTGTTGGCCTCAGCGTCAGCGTCAGTGGTGACGCGATCAGCGGTGTCCTGAGCAGCCTGCAGGATACGAGCAGCGCGGAGGCTAACTTCCTGCGACTCAGTGCCGGTGCTAGCTGCAACTGCCTGCGGCTGCTCCGCAGATGCGGAGGAAGCCTGCTGCGCAGAAGCCTCTGCCTCAGAAGCACGCTTCTCAAGAGCATCCAGACGATCCTGGTAGTGAGCCTCAATCTCCTGCTGCTGAGCGCTCAGGCGCTCGTTGTACTCAGCGCGCAGCTCCTGCTCAATTTCCTTGCGCAGCTTGTCCTCATCGACAGCCGGCGCCGCAGCGGCAGCACCGGAAGCGGCGTAGTCTGCGCCGCCACCCTGCTCAAGCTGCCCTTCAAGGTCCTCAACGCGCTGGCGCAGCTCAGCGTTTTCATCCTGGAGCTCACCCAGTGCGTCCTCCACGAGGTCGAGGAACTGATCGACCTCATCCTCGTTGTAACCACGCTTGCCAATCGGAGGCTTGCTGAAAGCCACATTATGCACATCAGCCGGAGTCAACGGCATGGTGAGTTCCCCTAACACTTTGAGCGGACAGTTCTTAAGAAATCTTAAGAGAATTATTTCCAGTAGTACTGTTTACCCGGCCAATCCTACCTGCTCTAGTCACAGTCCTCACCCCATTTACTTTGGGCAGGACTCTATCCCCCACGTTCTACCCAGTGGCAAAGTTCTAGTAAAACGTTAAACCTCGCCCTTACCCTGCACCTTTAGCCACAGCACTTTACCCCCGGCACAACAAAAACCCGTTGGGGATTGCATTCCCCAACGGGTTCCTATTATTGCCCCCGGTTAACACCCCCGGCAGCAATTCAATGCCCGAGAACATCACATTCGGGACAACCAAAACAACACAGCTCCACCGAAATCCACATTGTGGACCCCAAGCAAACAGTTAGCGATAATTTACGCCACCGCGCCTAGAGCTACCTGCAGCACCATTCGCAGAATCATAAGGATGAAGAACAAGACAAGCACAGACATGTCCACCATCACGTTGCCCATCGGCATAGGCGGGATGAGTCGACGCAACAGCTTCACCGGCGGGTCGGTGATGACAAAAATAACTTCGCCAATCGACGAAAACACCCTACCTGGTCGCCAGGAGCGAGAAAATGACTGAATCATTTCAATCACAATGCGAGCCAACAGCAGATAAGTGAAAAGCTTCAGCAGGATTAGCAGAACTAGCAGTAGTGAAGACACGAATAAACAGTCTAGCTAATTAATCGAGATACGAAACACTAACAAGCCATGCGCGCCGGCTAACTAGCCGGACATCCGGTCGAACTGACTCTCGTTGACATCGCAGCCGTGCGGGTACAGGGTAAACACGGAGCCGTCAGCCTTAATCCGGCCGCGCAGACCGAAAACCAGTCCAGCAACGAAGTCGACGTAGCGCTTAGCCTCAGATGGGTCGAGCTCACTCAGATCGAAGGTGACGATGTCACCGTCGCGGAAGTGCGAACCGATGTCCGGAGCCTTGGAGTACTTGTCCTGGAAACCACTTTCCGGCTTGATGAAGACCTGCTCTGGTTCCTTGGTCTCAGCAACGGAGTGCAGTTTGCCATAGCGGTAGTCCTCCTCGCGGGAGTTCACACTTGCAGCCTCACGTGGAGCCTCTTCGCGCAGCTCGTAGCGGTGGCGCTCCGCACGACGCGAGTCGGCATAGGAGTCATCAAAACGCTCCTCGTCACGGCGGTCAAACTCGTCGTAGTGCTCATCATAAGCCGCGTCATCAGTCGGGGTAAGACCGAAGAAATTTGAAACCCCACGGAAGAAATCAGCCATCTTCTGCTACGTCCTTCTTAGTGTGCGAATTTAAGTCTGTGCTACCCACAACCTACCGGCTGGGTCAGCAATATCGCATAGACACGCGCAAATTTGGCGAGCCAAAATTACAACTTTGAAACTTAGTCCTGCTCAGGCAGGATCACGATGCCCGCCTGACGGCCAGTTTTTCCCTCTCGCCGGTAGGAAAAGTACTGCTCATTGTCAATAGTGCAGCTGGGCTCGACGTTGACATGCCGCACACCGAGGTCATAGAGCTGACGCATCAGGCCGGCACGCACGTCGACACCGGCAGTCCCCTGTTTCGTTCGCGTCTTCGCTCCGGGCAAATGCTTATCGACGTCATCGGCCATCGGCTCAGGCACCTCGTAATTGTGACCAGAAGCCGCCGCACCGAGAAGTGCATGGATATTCTCGGGCATGGCACCGAGCTCAATCATCTTCTCAACAGATTTACGAACGATTCCGTTGCGGGCACCGGTCCGCCCCGCGTGTACCGCAGCGGCGACACCCGCATGATCGTCGGAAAGCAAGACGGGAACGCAATCGGCAACGAGCACTACCAGCGCGAGACCCGGCGTGGTCGTGACGATGGCGTCGGTAGCCGGGACAGGCTCGGTTTGTGGCTCGTTAACGACAGTGACTGTGTTGGTGTGAAGCTGCTCCATATAGACGAAGCGGGCGCGGTCGATTCCCAGGGAATCGGCCAAGCGCTGGCGGTTGCGTTCGACTGCGGACGGGTCATCGCCGACATGATCTCCAAGATTGAAGGAATCATATGGTGGCAGCGAAAACCCGCCGCGCCGATTCGTCAGAATTTTTCGGCTGCGGCGGGATTCAGTCATGATTTCTTAGAAGCCCCACTCCGGCAGGTCGCTGGAAGCCTGGTAGCCGCCACGACGATCATCGCGGTCATCGTCACGGTGAGCACCCCGGTAGTTGCGGTTTTCCTGCGTACGCGGTGTCGGGTTGTCGGTGAACAGACCACCGCTGTTCGGGCTTGTGCGCGGGACAAAGCGGTCACGGTCCTCGCGCTCGCGCGGCTGTGCGACCGGGCGTTCTTCCTCTACACGCGGAGCCGGAGCGCCGAGGTTGTCACCGCCCGGCAGTGCGCTGCCCTGTCGCGGCGCCTGTTCAGCGACCGGACGCGCCTCGGTATCCTGCGCAGCCGGACGTGCAGCGGCACCTGCGGCTGGCTTGTCCAGCGGGTTGCCGTTACCCTGCTCAAAACCGGTAGCAATCACAGTGACGCGAACTTCGTCACCGAGGTTGTCGTCGATGATGGTACCGAAGATGATGTTGGCATCCGGGTCAGCCTTTTCCTCCACGATGGACGCGGCGGCGTTGACCTCCATCAGGCCGAGGTCGGAGCCACCGGCGACGGAAATAAGCACACCCTGTGCACCATCCATGGTGGACTCCAGCAGCGGGGAGTTAATGGCCTGAGTAGCGGCGTTCATCACACGGTCGTCGCCGCGTGCGGAGCCAACACCCATCAGAGCCGAGCCAGCCTCAGCCATCACCGAGCGGACGTCGGCAAAGTCGACGTTAATCATGCCCGGAATGGTAATCAGGTCAGTAATACCCTGGACACCGTTGTATAGAATCTCGTCGGCAAAGCGGAACGCGTCCATCATGGACAGATCCTGCTCACCAATCTGCAGCAGACGCTGGTTCGGAATGGTGATAAGCGTGTCACAGACCTCCTTGAGGGTTTCAATGCCCTCTGCGGCCTGGCGCGCACGGCGCTTGCCCTCAAAGTCGAACGGCTTGGTTACCACGCCGACGGTCAGGGCACCGGACTTCTTGGCGATGCTCGCGACAACCGGAGCTGCACCGGTACCGGTTCCACCACCCTCACCTGCGGTGACGAAGACCATATCGGCGCCCTTGAGGGTCTCTTCAATCTCATCCTTGTGGTCTTCCGCGGAAGTGCGGCCAACCTCGGGGTTAGCGCCAGCTCCCAGACCACGAGTTGCCTCACGCCCGATGTCAAGCTTGACATCAGCGTCGGAGAACATCAGGGCCTGCGAGTCGGTGTTGACTGCGATAAATTCGACACCCTTCAGCCCCTCCTCGATCATGCGGTTGACAGCATTGACGCCACCGCCGCCGACACCGACGACTTTGATAACGGCGAGGTAGTTATTCGGGGAGGTCATTGCGCGTTTCTCGCCCTTTCCTATAGGTCCTAAATAATTTCATCTAGCCACGTTGCACATGGGCCGCACGACAGCATTAGCACCGCCGGGCAGTACAGCTCTCCATGACACCGCACGGAAGAAGTGCATCATGGCCGAAAAGCTGTTGACCCCATTGTGGTCGAAAACTGCAAATAATTCAGCGACCTTTTAGCGCGTGTCGCTACCTTAAACCTGCACTTGAGGGATAGCGTTTAGCCACAGAAATCACTCCAGGCACCACCATTCTCTACTCTCCCTTAGCAGCGGGTAGTCGGGGGTTGGAGACATCCCAAATCTTCTCGCCACGGTTCAGCACAATCTCCGTCGCGCGTGCCTTTTCTGCCGCATTATCCGAGGATCCGAAGTACACCTCGTATCCATCGGTCAGAAATAGCTTGATCTCTGCCTCGGAAGGCGCACTAATCCGCTCCACACGGTGCGCGACGGGCTCCGGCAACGCCTTGACGACGTTCAAAACCGCCTTGATAACGCGCGGTTCGGGGTCAACTTTGCCGTCTGTTGGCTCATCCACGCGAGGTGCATCGACAACCTCGATGACACCCGGCGGCGGGGCTGCCGTGACGAACTCCTGACCATTTGCGGAAAACAGGTGCTCTCCGTCAGTGGCACGGACAAACACCAACGGGGTGAATTCCCGTACCGAAATAGTCACGCTCTGCGGCCACGAACGACTGACGGTCACGCTATCGACCCACGGCTGCCCCGCCACGGAGCGCGCTGAGGCATCCGTGTCCAAGCGAATGAGCTTTTGATTCTCGGAGATACCACTGGCCTCGACAATCGCGTCTTTATCCCCGTGGACGACGCCTTCAACATGGATGTTTTTCACAACCAGCCACGGCGAAAACCACACCACCGCTGCAACGATGGCGATAATCGCGATTAGGCCACCGCCGATGAGCCAACCGCGTCGCGGGGCGCGCGCTGAACGCTGTCGCCGCGACTCTGCTGTGCCCTGGTCTGCACCTTCGGTCTGCTGAGATTGCTTTCGGCTGGTTTTCACAGTGCTACGACTCCACCTGTCCGTCGTTGTCTCCGCTGAGCTCGCGAACGATTTCGTCGGCAAGCATCGTCACAGAGCCAGCGCCGATGGTCAGGATGACATCGTGCGGTTCGGCGATTTCGCGGACGCGAGCCGGGACGCTGGTGAAATGCGGCTCATACGTCACAGGGATGGTCATTTTGTTGGCGATGAGCGCGCCGTCGACGCCCGGCAGTGGCTCCTCACGGGCACCGAAGACATCGAGCAGTACGGCCTTGTCCGCCAGCGACAGGGCGGCAGCGAACTCGTCGGCAAAGTTGCGAGTACGCGAGTACAAGTGCGGCTGGAAAACGGCGATGACATTGCCACGACCGGCCTCGGTGACCAATTCCCGAGCTGCGCCGAGAACTGCGGAGACCTCGGTCGGGTGATGCGCGTAGTCGTCGTAGATACGAGCGCCAACAAATGGCCCCTCGCCGATACTGCCGTGATAGTCGAAGCGACGACGCACACCGGTGAATTCACCGAGACCTCGCGCCATACGTCCCAAATCTGCTCCGACGCAGTCGCCACCAACCATTGCGGCCAGCGCGTTGAGCGCCATGTGACGGCCGGGCTGATGCAGTTCAAACCTCACCGATGTCGAGCCAACGGTGGCCTCCACGCGGGCGCCACCACCGACGGGAGTCCAACCGTGCAAAACGGCACCGACCGGCAGCGTCGGGTGTTTAGCCAAGGCATCTTCCCCACCATAAGCCAGCACGTTAATGCCGCGTTCCACCGCGCGCTCGCCCAACGCGGCCGCATGCGGATCCTCAGCACAGACGACCAGATGACCGCCATCCTTAATGCGCTCTGCAAAAGCGTCAAAGACGGCGTAGTAGGTTTCGTCGTCACCGAAAAAGTCAAGGTGATCGGGCTCGATGTTGGTAATTACGGCCACTTCCGGCTGGTAGGTCAACAATGAGGCATCCGACTCATCGGCCTCAGCAACAAAGACATCGCCACTGCCCTGGTGAGCATTGACACCGGCCTTGCTCATCAGACCACCAACGGCAAAAGACGGATCCAAACCAGCTGCCTGCAAAGCGGCGACGGTCATCGACGTAGTCGAGGTTTTGCCGTGAGTACCGGCGATCAGAAGAGCCTTGGAGTCCTGCATCAACAGTGCTAGCACATCGGAACGCTTGAGCACCGGAATGTCCAGCTCATGTGCACCGGCCAGCTCTGGATTCGTCTTCGGAATAGCTGCGAAGGAAATGACCACTGCCTCTGGCAGCTCTCCCTCGCCAGCAAGCTCAAGATTCGCACGGTCATGGCCAATGGCGATGGTGGCTCCCATCGCACGCAGTCCCACCACCGCGCGGGACTCCTTGACATCGGAACCGGTAACACGAATGCCACGAGCCAACAGGATGCGAGCGATACCGGACATACCGGCACCGCCAATGCCAATCATGTGGACACTTGCGGGCAGCTCTCCCGTTACCGGCTGAAAGTCATCGAAATTAACGTTCATGTTTATGCTCGCTTTACTTCTTAGAGTTCACAGCCGCAGACAGCACCCGACGGGCGATGTTCTCCGCAGCGTTACCATGTCCAATATTGGCCAGGGCGCGGCGCCCGTCGGCAAGCTTTTCTGGGGACGTGACCAGCGGAATCACGATATCCGAAACTGATGCCGCAGTCAGCGACTCGTCGGCGATGAGAATACCGCCACCAGCATCGATGACATCGGTGGCGTTGAGCGCCTGTTCTCCATTTCCGTGTGGCAGCGGTACATACACTGCAGGCAAGCCGACAGCTGAGACTTCAGCCACCGTCATCGCACCGGAACGGCACAAAATCAGGTCGGCGGCGGAGTACGCTAGATCCATCCGGTCGATGTACGGCACAGCGACATAGGGGGCGTCCTCGCGGATGGACTCGACCTCGACGTGATTCTTTTTGCCGTAGGCATGCAGTACGGATACACCGGCGTTGGCGAGCTCTGCAGCTGCACCGCTAACAGCTTCGTTGATGGAACGTGCCCCCTGAGAACCACCCGTGACAAAGAGCACCGGTCCCTCCTGCGGTAAACCGAAGAACTCGCGGGCTTCGGCACGCTTGGTGTCACGGTCCAGCGCCGCGAGGCTGGCACGCACGGGATTGCCAACGACCTCGGCCTTCAGGCCAGAGCCAGTCACTGCGGCCAAACCGACGCCCCCGAGTGCGACACCGAGCTTATTGGCCAGGCCCGCACGGGCGTTGGCCTCGTGAACCAGGAACGGAATCTTCTTCCCCGCACGGCACGCCATGTAGGCCGGTGCCGATACGTAGCCACCAAAACCGATGACCGCATCAGCGTCAATACGCTTGAAAACTTTGCGGGTCTCACGCACCGCACGAGCGACGTTGAGAGGCAGCTTGAACAAATCCGCAGTCGGCTTGCGCGGCACCGGCACTGGCGGGATCAGCTCCAGGTCATAGCCTCTCGCCGGTACGAGGGTCGACTCCAACCCCCGATTCGTACCGAGTGCAATGACGTGGGCTTCCGGCTGCAGGTTCAAAATCGCATCCGCCACTGCCAGCGCGGGTTCGATATGGCCAGCCGTACCACCGCCGGCCACCACAATGGTCGGAGCAGAGCCGTCTTCCTTGAGAAACTGCTCAGACTCCGAAGCGCCTTTCGCCCCAGCGGCTGCGCCCAGATTCTTGTCTGCCATGGTGTTATCGATTCCTCCTCCGCGGTGCTGAACCGCCGTTCCTATTGTTTCGGCCCGGGCGCTGGCGCGAACGCGACTGTCCGCCACGGCCTTCGCCCCGAATCCTACTGCCCCGGCCTGAGCTTGACGACGACCAGGAGGCCTGTGACCGTCCAGTCCGCGGCAACCTCGCTGTAAAACCCCGCGTCCGTCCGTCGTCACTACGAGGGGAATAATCCACTTCGCGGCCACGAACGCTGCCCGAGTTTCTGGAGCTGCCGGAGGTTCGGAAGCCACGCTGCGGGGCGGCAGCTCGACCACTGCGGCTGCCTCCGCTACGGCCAGCCCGATTGGGTCGGTCAGGTCGGCCACTGTAGGTTTCCCGCACCTGCGTCCCCTCGCCGCGTGGAGTACGCGCTCCACTGGTCACCACGGGCGGACCAAAGCGTTGCGGATCGCGATGGGCACGCACCTTCGGGGCGTGGCGACGCGATTCGTCATACGGGATTGGCTCCGGAATACCCAGGAACCTGTCCAGCCCCGGACGGCCCGAAGTCTGCATTGCAGAGACTGCTTCCGATTCGTGGCGGGCACATGTGGCCAGCAGGCCCATCGAGAACAACGTCACCATCGCCGATGTACCACCGGCGGAAATCAGCGGCAGCTGCAGACCAGTCACTGGCAACGCACCGACGACGTAGCCAATGTTGATGAAAGCCTGCACCACGGTTGCAGCAGTAATCGTGCCCGCGAGCAGACGCAGAAACGGATCGTTCTGGCGACCGGCGATACGAAGTCCCACCCAGCCGAGCGCTGCGTAGAGCAAAATAACCATCAGCGCGCCGAGGAAACCAGTCTCCTCACCGATAATGGCGAAAATGAAGTCATTCTTCGCCTCCGGTAGGTATCCCCACTTCGCGCTCGATTGACCGAGACCGACACCTGTGAGAGAGCCGTCGGCAAGCGAAAGAAAGCCCTGATAGGACTGGTAGGCATCGCCCTGCACGTCGTTGAAGTTACCAAGCAGCGAGTCCAAGTAGACCCTGATGCGCGCCGAACGGAAACCCGCGGTGGCGGTGAAAATCACCAGGGCGAAAGCCGCGGCGGCAAGCAGCCCGGTGATGAATACGCGCGGAAGACCAGCGAACCAGGCCAACGCCACCACGACGAACGCCATGGAAGCAACCATGCCGAGGTCACGCTGCAGCATCACCAGTGCCAATATCACGAAGCTGACCGCACCGAACAGTCCGAACAAATCGGTATAGGACACAGCAGTGCGAACCTTTTCGGCCAGCAGCTTCGAACCCCACAGTGCCAGCGCGATCTTCGCGATTTCTGATGGCTGCATGGTGATACCACCAATACTCAGCCACGAACGCGCACCGGTTTCCTCCAGGCCAATGCCGATGCCAGGGATAATCACCAAAATCAGCAGGACAAAGGACAAAATGAGTGCTGCCGTCGACAGCGAGCGAATCAGCTCCACTCGCATTCGCAGCACAATCCACATGGAGGCGAGACCCGCCACCACCATGATCAGCTGACGGATGAACACCGACCACACGCTGCCCGAGTCGTTACCCGCGCTGGCCATGGATGCCGACAGCACCATCACCAGGCCTATCGATGTCAGCAGCGCGACGATGATCATCAGTAGGTGGTAGTCGAACAGCGGGCGCGACTTCCAGTCGTTAAAACGCTCCACCCACGCCGGCCGCTCTCGAGCACTAGAGCTTGACGACGAGGGCCGCTGTGGATTGGTAGCCTTCGTCCCCTTTTGTGCCGTCGCGGCGCTAGCGCTTAAATTACGAGCCTTGCGGGAGTTATCCATCAGTTGACGTCACCTTCTGCGCCCATTGCGCGAACAAGTCGCCACGTTCAGCCATACCGGAGTACATGTCCAAGCTGGCGGCAGCTGGTGCCAACAGCACCACATCCCCGGGGTTGGCATATTCACTAGCTGCCATACAGACCTTCGCCATGGCATCGACCTTGTCGGTGTCATCAATGACAACGACCGGCACAGCAGGTGCGATGCGAGAGAGCGCATCGCTGACTAGTTGCCTATCGACGCCCAGAACCACGGCGGCCTGCAGGCGATGAGCATGCTTCGCCACCAGTGGCGAGATTTCCGCGCCCTTGAGCTGACCACCGACAATCCAAACGACACGCTCATGACCGGACAGTGCAGCGTCGGCAGCGTGGGGGTTCGTGGCCTTGGAGTCATCAATCCACACGACATCATTTGCTTTATGGACGATCTGACCGCGGTGTGCGCGAACTTCGAAAATCTCCAGTGCCGCTGCAATTTGCTCCGGTGAGGTACCGATACTGCGCGCCATCGCAGTGGCCGCCACCGCGTCGAGAACTCCTGCCCGGCCGGGAGGAGAAATTCCCGCTATCGATGCGATGACAATGCCCGGCTCAGAGTCGTCAGCTGCGGCATCGCCGCCGCCAAAAGCACGGTCGACAATCATGCCGTCACGAACTCCGACCTGGTGTGCCTCCGGGGGACCATCGGTGAAGCCCACGACAGAGTTGCCGAGCTCATCGTTTTTCCGCATCTTTTCCACGTGCTCGACCACATCTGCGTCATCCGCACCGTAGATTGCGACAGCGCCGCGCAGCGCACGGGTCTTGTCCATACCGTAGTTTTCGTAAGAACCGTGCCAGTCGATGTGGTCTTCCGCCAGGTTCAGCAGTACTCCGGCATCTGGGCGAATATTCGGCGCCCAGTGCAGCTGGAAGCTGGACAGCTCTGCGGCCAACACCTCGATACGAGGCTCAGCAGTCAGTGCGTCGTACAGAGCCACACCAATGTTGCCCACAGCTGCGCCCTGCTCCCCGAGCATGGCGGCCAGCATGGAGGTGGTTGTGGTCTTGCCGTTAGTGCCGGTGACTACCAGCCAGGTACGTTTCGGCCCCCACAGCTGGGCACAGTCGCCAGCGAAAGCCAGCGCCACATCGCCGAATACCGGGACACCGGCCTCAGCGGCGGCGCCAAACAGCGGACTGGTCGGACGCCACCCCGGGGAGGTCACAATCGCAACTACGTCGGCAAGCTCGTCGCGAGCGTCTGCGGTCGTGACATGCCGAACCGAAAAGTCAGCGGCAACCAGTGCGCCGAGAGCGGAGTCGTCCACGACGACGACTTCCGGACAGCCGATGTCCTTGAGCATCGCAATGGCACCGCGACCGGAAACCCCGGCTCCTGCCACCAGAACTCGACCGGAGCGCACCGTAGCGACTAAGTCGAGATTTCGGATATCGGTGAGGTTGGTCGGGTCTGGTGAGTTAATCATTGAAATACGCCTACCTGAGAGAGCCAGTCACTGTAGAAGATGGCCGCGCCGATCATGTTGAAAATGCCTGCGAGTAGCCAGAAGCGAACGACAACAGTTGTCTCCGCCCAACCTCCGTTTTCGAAGTGGTGATGGAGAGGTGCCATGCGGAATACGCGCTTGCCAGTCGTCTGGAAAACCGCAATCTGGATTGCCACGGAAGCAACTTCCATCACGAAGATGAAGCCAATGATAACCATCAGCAGCTCAGTCTTGGTGACAAATGACAGACCCGCTACCAAACCGCCAAGAGCCAAAGAGCCAGTATCTCCCATGAAGATCTTTGCCGGCGCTGCATTCCACCACAGGAAGCCCAAACAGGCCCCCAGACCCGCGACGGAAATAACGGCGATATCCAGTGGATCGCGGACGTCGTAGCAACCGCTACCCAGAGAAGCCTCGCAGGAGTTACGGAACTGCCAGAAGGAAATCAGCGTGTAGGTGGCCAGCAGCAGCGCGGTGGCGCCAGCGGCCAAGCCGTCAAGGCCATCAGTGAGATTGACGGCATTCGACCATGCGGCAATGACGATGAAGACAAATACCAAGAAGACAGTCATGCCGAACCACACCGGCCCCGGTGCCAGATTCAGGAACGGAATATCTCGAATCAGCGACAAGCTAGTCGAACCCGGAGTCAAGCCAGACGCATCCGGGAACTGCAGCAGCAGCACACCGAAAATCAGCGCTGCCGCCAGCTGCCCAACCAGCTTCGCTGTCTTGTTCAGCCCCAGGTTGCGTCCTTTGTAGAGTTTGATGAAGTCATCGGCAAAACCCAATGCGCCCATCGCCAGAACCAGGAACATCACCAACAGGCCGGAGGCGGACGGCCCCACGCCAGTCTGGATATACGTAACGAGGTGAGAGAGGAAATAGCCAGCGACAATCGCGGCGATGATGGCGATGCCGCCCATGGTCGGAGTTCCCCGCTTGCGCAGGTGGCTCTTCGGCCCTTCTTCACGAATCTCCTGGCCAAGACCTTCAGCAGAGAATTTGCGAATAAGCACTGGTGTTAAAAAGACACTCACCAGGAATGCAATCGCACCACTGAGAATAAGTTGAATCACTTACTTTTCCTCTCCGCTTTCACCTTCGGGCGTAGTTCCAACCTTGGCAGCTAGCGAGTCCGCGACCCGCCACATACCGTCCGCATAGGAGGCCTTGACTAACACCACATCGTCCGGACGCACCTCGGCCGCCACCAAATCCGCGGCAGTGGATGTATCCGGCACCCTAGAAGTATTTAACCCCAACTCTTCCGCTTTGTCGGCCAGGGCATGCACATTAGAACTCTCTCCGACTGCAATGAGTCGATCGATGCCGCGGCCCACAAGGTACTCGCCAAGTGACGAGTGCTCATCTTCAGCGGAATCGCCAAGCTCACCCATTTGTCCCAGTACGGCCCACGATGAGGCGTCCTGGTGCGTTGGGCCAGCTGCTGTACGTGCCAGAGCGTCAATCCCCGCACGCATCGAATCGGGGTTGGCATTGTAGGAGTCGTTAATAACGACGATATTGCCGGTGAGCTGCTGGACATCCATGCGCCGCTCTGACGCTGCCACATGCGCGGCCATCGCCTTTGCGACCTGCTCAGCATCTATACCGGACTCCACTGCCACCGCAATCGCCGCCAGGGCATTGGCCACTTGGTGCGCACCATAGACCTGCAGTTGGATTGGGAATGTACGCCCATCCGGTACATGCAGGTCAAAGGACGCACGAGCAAAATCGTCGAGCTGCACATTCGTGGCGCGGTAATCCGCGGTTGCGTGGCGTTCGGAGCTCTCATCGGCAGAGAAGAAAACCACCTTCGCCTGGGTACGCGGAGCCATGCCAGTGACGTAGTCATCGTCGGCATTGAGTACGGCCACACCGCCCTGCTCCGCAGCCGGCAGCGCTTCTACGAGCTCGCCCTTAGCCTGCGCGATTACCTCGCGCGAGCCAAACTCACCAAGGTGGGCCGTGCCAACATTGAGTACCGCACCGATCGTCGGTGGTGCGATGCGCGCCAGATGGGCCACATGCCCAATTCCGCGCGCGCTCATCTCCGCAACCAGGTACTTCGTCTCCGGAGTGCACTGCAGCACCGTGTACGGATGCCCAATTTCGTTATTAAACGATCCCTTCGGCGCCACCGTCGGACCGTCGGTACGCAGCAGCGTCGCCATCATGTCCTTCGTCGACGTCTTTCCCGCCGAACCCGTGACACCGACGACATGCAGCTGATCCTTCTTCAGCTCGTCGACGACGTAACGCGCCAACTTACCAAGCGCTTCCAGCACCGCCGCCCCGGACCCATCCGGATCGTGTGCAAATGCGTCGGCATTGGAGTCCTGCTTACCAAGGGGCTTGACGACGACCGCAGGTTGCCCAACATCTCGTGCCGCCAGTGCCATCGTCGCTCCAGCCGCCACAGCCTGATCGATGAAGTCATGGCCGTCGACACGCGCGCCCGGCAGGGCGAGGAAGAGTGAGCCTTCGCGGATCTTTCGGGAATCGAATTCTGCGGGCTGAGTCACTGTGGCGTCATCATCGACGTGGACGAGTTCACCTCCCACGATGTGAGCGATTTCCGCGGCGGTCAGGGCAATCATGATGTCTATAGTCCTTGTTGGTTAGAGTTCCAGGCGCCTAGTAAAGGATGATTTCTTGTTTTTATTCGCCTACCGCGAATGGTTCGCGGTAGGCATGTCAGGTGGTGCGCTTCCTCAGCGATTTCAGCAATCTCAATCAGCGGCTTCTTCCAGTCGCTGTGTGAGTGCTTCAGCCAGCTGTTCACGGTCATCGAACGGGTGAATCACGCCACCGATATCCTGGCCGGTTTCGTGTCCCTTGCCCGCCACCACGATGCTGTCGCCGCTGTGGGCGAGCTCGACGACACGGCGAATTGCCTGGCCGCGATCGCCGATTTCCTCAACAACCGTGTCAGAACTGGCCTTGCCGCTGGCAACGGCTTCCTTCGCACCGGCGACCACGGCCGCACGGATTTCAGAGGGCACCTCGGAGCGTGGATTGTCATCGGTGATGATGACGACATCGGCACCGCATGCAGCCTCAGCTCCCATAATTGGACGCTTGGCACTATCGCGGTCGCCACCGGCACCGACGACAACCAGCACGCGACCTTCGGTCTGTGCACGCAACGTGGCCAACACCTCAGCTACTGCGGCTGGCTTGTGGGCATAGTCCACCACAGCCAAGAAGTCCTGTCCGCGATCGATGCGCTCCATGCGGCCTGGCACACGTACCTGTGCCAGGCCGCTCTTGGCCGCGTCTTTGGCATGCCCAACCGCATCGAGCACAGCCCAAGCGACTGCGGCATTGGCAACGTTGAAAGCACCCGGCAGAGGAACTTCCACCTCAACTGTGTCAGTGTTATTTCGCGTTAGCTCCACATGCTGGACACCGTTCGTGGCGACAGTGGCTGCAGCGGCGTGCCATTCTGCAAAGACCTCGGCAGCTGGCGACTTGTCGGTTACGCGATGCTGAGTATGGACAGTGGTGACTTGGACATCCGGGTCGCCGGCAGCGATATCCGCCATGCGGACACCCCAGTCGTCGTCGATGCATACGACAGCCTTCGGTGCGTGTGTCGGACCTGCGGGATCAAAGAGCTTGGCCTTGGCTTGGAAATACTCTTCCAAGGTCTTGTGGAAGTCCAGGTGATCCTGCGAGAGGTTGAGGAAACATCCGACGTCGAAACTGACTCCGTCTACACGCCCCAACGACAGTGCGTGAGAAGAAACCTCCATGACGACGTGCGTCACGCCTTCGGAGAGCATCTGGTGGAACAGACGCTGGAGCGCCGGAGCCTCTGGGGTAGTCAAGCTCGACGGAACGGCACGGCCATTGATGCGCGTGCCGGTAGTACCAATGATGCCTGTCGAGCATCCAGCTGCCAGCAGCGCGCCCTCCAGCATGTAGGTCGTGGTGGTCTTGCCAGAGGTACCGGTAACTCCGATGATGGTCAGTGAATCCGAGGGGTGATCGTAGATTTCTGCGGCAACGTGCCCCATGACAGCCCGGACATCGTCGACAACCAGGACTGGGCGAGTCTCCCCTGCTTCCCGCAGGATTTTCAGACCTTCCTCATCAGTCAGGACGGCTGTAGCAGCCGACTGCTGCGCGTAGCGCGCACCGTGCGTGCGAGTACCCGGGACGGCAGCAAACATTCCGCCCTCGGGTACGTCGGCAGCGTTGAGCTCGAATGCGGCGATATCCGCTCCTGCCGCAGCGGATTCGGTAATGCCGTCAAGTCGGCCATGCGCGAGGTTACACAATTTCGCAAGGGTGGCGGTCATTGGCTGTTCCCTCTTTCAAGTCAGTCGTTGGTGTACAACAGGTTGGAAAAATTCAAGAGATTCCCTTTGCAGGAACCAAAGTAATAAAAGTCTGTGTATTAGTGCTGTCGCGGTAACTTCATTGTGGTGGTGACCTCGTTACGGCTGCAGCAATAACTTGCCCTCGCGGGGTGGCGACGGCGGTACGTTGTAGCGGTTAAGCGCCCAAGCGGCGATGTCCTTAAACAGTGGGGCTGCTGACTGGCCGCCCTCACCATGGACACCACGCTGGGGTTCGTCAAGCATGATGCCAATGACAAAGCGCGGATCGTCAGCAGGCGCGATGCCTGCAAACGTGATGTGGTACTTGGAATTCGAGTAAGCGCCGGTGTCGGGGTCGACCTTCTGCGCCGTACCTGTCTTGCCTGTGAGCGAGTATCCCTCAATACTATTGCCGGCAGCGGTACCCGACTGCTGCCCAGTGGGATCAGACTGCATAACGCCTTCAAACATGGCGCGCACAGTTTGGGCGGTCTCCGGGCTAACCACACGCACTGTTTCCGGGCGCTCCGTTGCCGTCTTCGTGCCGTCCGGGGAAATTGTCGAGCGAATCATACGCGGCGGGATGCGCTCGCCATCGTTGGCGATTGCCTGGAAAACTCCTGTCATCTGCAGCAGTGTCATGGCCATACCCTGACCAATGGGCAAGTTCGCAAACGTACCGCCCGACCACTGCGGACGCTGCGGCACCAAGCCGGACGATTCACTGGGCAACTCGATACCCGTGGACTGCCCCAGCCCGAAGAGATGCAGCATCTCCGCGAAGCGGTCCTGGCCCAAACGCTCTGCCAGCATTAGGGTGCCGACGTTGGAGGACTTGCCGAATACACCGGTCGTCGTGAAAGCTTCCGTGCCGTGGTCCCATGCATCGCGCACGGTGACACCCGCCATATCAATAGAGCCTGGGACCTGCAGAACCTCGTCCGGTGTGGTCTTGCCATCTTCGATAGCGGCCGCGGCGGTAATGATCTTTGCCACAGAGCCCGGCTCAAATGGGTTAGATACGGCGGAGTTTCCGATAGTGCGGCCCTCTTCGAGCTCGGCCCCCATATCCTTATTCGGGTTCGCCGTATCCGCCTGCGCCATTGCTAGCACTTCGCCGGTCTTCGCGTCGAGCACGACTGCCGACGCATCCTTCGCTCCCGAATTGGCCTTCGCCTGGTTGACCTGCTGCTGGACAAAGTACTGCATGTCTAGGTCCAGGGTCAGCTCGTATGTCGTACCGTCCACAGCCGCGTGAACATCGCGCGTGGATCCCGGGATTGCCACACCGTTAGAGGCGATATCAATGGTCTTGCCGCCGTTAATACCCTGCAAAGTGGCATCACGAGAGGCTTCAAAGCCGAACTGGCCGACGCCATCCATGCCAATCTTGCCGATGACGTTAGCCGCCGTCGCCCCATTCGGGTACTGGCGAATATCCTGACGCTCCGCCACCAGTTCCGGATACTTTTCCACGATGGCAGCGGCCTTGTCCGGATCGACATTACGCACAAGCACCTCGTAGGTGCTGTCCTCATTGCGCAGCTTCTCCAGAATGTCCTTCGAGCTCACCCGGGACGGCGAGCTCATCACCGAGTTCTCCTCGGTTTCGGGTTCCGCTTGACGACGGCGACTGCTTCCCGACTTCTCCGCATCAATATCGGCCACGTCGAGTAGCTTCGGCAAATCCTTGGCGATCTGCTCGAGGCGTTCATCGTAGGTAGCGACATCATCCGGGCGCTGTTTATGGGCGTCCCCAATCCACTTGCGCAAAGTGTTTGGGTGCACGGTGATACTGCGCGCCTCCATCGTGAAGGCAAGCTGAGCTCCATTACGGTCGAGAATCGCACCGCGTCGAGCTGCATCAACAACTTCCACCGTGCGCTGATTCTGCGCCGCCGCCGACAGGTCAGGACCTGCGACCAGCTGCACCCAAGCCAAACGGGAGACCAGCACTACAACTGCGATAGCGCCTATAAACTGCAGCCAGTTGCGACGCCGGATGAAGTCCTTATTACTAATGCGCATTTTTTCGCGCGGGGGCACGCTTCGGTTGGTACTAGCTTCGAGCCCCCGGCTGCGCTGACCATCCCGAACGCGACTTTGGTTTCTGCGCTCACGGGATGTAATTCGGTAAGCACGTTCGCCGAAGTCATACCCCCCTCCACGGTTGGGGTAGTCGTCTTCAGATCGAATCATGCGCTAGTGCTTTCTACTAAGTCGATTCTCCCGCGCGCGATAACGTTAGGCGGTATTCCCTGCCATCGCGAGTACTGAATTAATTAGTCTACAGTCGCCTGACCAGAAACAGTGGAACCGCCAGAATATCGGACAGTTGGCCAGTTTGGCCGTGCTTAATTTCTAAGTTCCTACGGCACCGGAGCTGGCTCGGGTGCCGGTGCTTCCGGTGCTTCCGGTGCTTCCGGCGCCGGGGCTGGCGCTTCTGGGGCTGGCGCTGGCGCTTCAGCCTCAGGCGCTGGAGCCGGAACTGGCGCAGGTGCTGGTGCGGGCGCGTGATTCTGCGGCGCATACGGAGCAGTTGCCGGCAACCCGTTCGGACGTGGGTGAGCTTCCTCAATAGCCGGTGCCTGCATCCCCGGAACACTCTCGGTGTCCTTCGGGTTCGACGACGGCGCATGCGGATTATTCGGCGACTCACTGTTGAGGTCGATAATCTTCTGCTGCTTCTCATCGCCCGGCCGCACTTCCACGACCTTGCCTTCCGGATCAGTCGTCAAAACGGCAGGCTGCTCCGGATTGACCATGCCCTCTTCCACAGCACGCTGCGCGATAGCGCCGGTTGACTTCATGTAAGCAACATCCCGCTCGAGTACCTCAAGCTGGTTACGCAGCTCCTTTTCCTTGGTCTGCGCAGCATCCAGCTGCAAGGATGTCGAGGTCGAAATACCCGACAGGAACATAGCCATCACGATGCCCGCGACAACGAGAAAAATCATTAGAGCCGCACCGGCAAACTTGTGGTTATCCCTCGAGGACGTCGTAACGCGACGCCCACGCACCGAGATGACCTGCTGAGAACCTGTGCGCCCAAACCGCCGGCGCTGATAAAGATCCTGTTTCGTGCGGGCGCTACGGCCGCGCTGACGAGTCTTCGTCTTGGCACCGGCGACGGTTGCAGATGCGCCGCGGGAGGTGCGCCGGGTGGGGGCGTGCTCCGTGATTGTCGTTGCCATGCTCGAAAGTTCTCCCAGTACTTAGATTGTGAAGGGTGCGTTTGGTGCGGTTGAAAGAGTTTGGGTCAATCGGCTCGAATCCGCTCGATACAGCGAACTCTCACCGGTGCGGCTCGGGGGTTGTCTTCGATTTCGCTTGCCGACGCTTTCTCCGCGCCTCTCGTGATGAGAGCAAAGTGCGGTTCATGCCCCGGAAGCTCCATCGGGAGCCCCGGTGGGGTTGTCGACTTCACGCGTTCCACAAAGTCCTTCTTAACGATGCGGTCTTCCAGACTCTGGTAGCTCATGAACACTGCACGCCCGTCGACTGCGAGTGCATCGCAGACCTGTGGCAGCACATTTTCCAGAGCTTCAAGCTCGCGATTTACCTCGATACGAAGAGCCTGGAACGTACGCTTGGCCGGATGTCCGCCCTTGCGGCGTGATGCCGCTGGAATGGTTTCGTAGAGCAGCTCAACCAGACGGCCGGAATTGGTAAACGGTTCCTTTTCCCGCTCACGCAGGATTGCCGAGGCAATCTTGCCGGCGAAGCGCTCGTCGCCGTAAGTCGATAGGATGCGCGCGATATCACCGTGCGAATAGGTATTGAGCACATCCGCTGCGGTAATCCCCTGGCTTGCATCCATGCGCATGTCTAGCGGGGCGTCGACTCGGTAGGCGAATCCACGATTGACCTGGTCAAGCTGCATCGAGGAAACACCGAGGTCGAAAAGCGCACCTGCGATACCCTTCCCAGCGGCGCGGGCAAGAATGTTCTCCGCGCCACTGCCACCAGCGGCTGCAGGAATCTCACCACTGAGCACCTCGGCGAGCGAATCGAAACGCACACGGAAGGCTACAAAGCGATTACCGAAGCGCGCGAGACGTTCTTCTGCCCCTCGCAGTGCATTGTCATCGCGATCGAGTCCAACAACGCAGAGCTTCGGGAACTGCTCCAACAGATATTCCGTGTGCCCACCGGCACCAAGAGTGCCGTCGACAACTACTGCGTCGTCACCCAGCGCCTCGATGCCCGGGCGCAACAAATCAGTTACTCGATGAAGCAAAACGGGGACATGACCAAACTCACCGGACTTGCGATCACCCGCAGGTGCCGATCCGTTCATTTCCCCTCCTCACCGGGTATGTTTGCGCTGGTCAGAGAATCTATCGAGTGTATTCCCGGTTTGCTTAACGACGAGTGCCGCGCCAGCAACCAGACCGCACCTCATGAGCACTACTGGGAATGCTGCTATCGGTGCTTAAAACAAAAAGCGGGGATGTTCACAGGGCCCCGCCTGACAGAACCTGGTATCGGGGAAGTACACCAGGGGCTATCAGGCAGAGTCCATGCGGACATTCCCTCTTTTCGGTTATTCCAAGCGGTTTATAAAACGCCGAACAGCGAGTCATCCTCACCTTCGGAGAAATCAGCTTCATGCTCCGCCTGGTAGGCCTCCCAGGACTCTTTGTCCCAGATCTCCAGAAAGTCAATAGAGCCGATAACCACGCACTCCTTAGAGAGATTCGCGTACCGACGGTGATCCATCGATAACGTGATTCGCCCAGAACCATCGGGGCGCTGCTCATCGGTGCTCGCCGCAAGATTTCGGATGAAAGCTCGCGCCTTGGCATTCGTGCGAGAGGCTTTAGTAGCCCGCTGAGCTAGTTTGACGAACTCCTCTTTCGGATACACCGCCAGAGAATGATCCTGTCCTTTAGTGACCATCAGGCCACCTGCGAGATCCTCACGGAACTTCGCCGGCAACGTCAGGCGCCCTTTGTCATCAAGCTTCGGCGTATAGGTGCCCAGAAACATGCGTCACTGGCCTCCTATCCCCGTGTCAACCTCAATGTCAACGCACAAACGCTTACCGAATTCAGGGATTTAGGCGTTGCCTTCAAGCAGAGCCGAAGGGCTGTGCTTTCCCGCGGTACCAAAATCTCGCCAAACTTTAAGCGCAAATCGGATATTCACTTCTGCAATGCTGAACAACCTCAATCAACATCACGCCCCACTTTACCCCACTATCTGCCACTATCAACACAAGAAGGAGAAAAATAGCCGTAACATCAGCGCAACCCCACTGTCAGGACATTCGATTTAACCCACTTGACATGGGCTTTTACCGAATCCCCTCGACAATTAAAGCGCAAACAAAAAGTGGGGCACCCTCCCGCGCCCCCGCAGATAACGACGCCACACCAACCACATTGTTAACAGGAAGCAGTTTACATCCCACTACCCACCACTTACCTGCTAAAAACTATCCAGATTCAACCTCGTTGCCATAATTAGCGCGTTGAACTGCACCTTTGTGTCACCGGAGCCAAACTTTCGGAAATGCCAGCAACGACTGCAGATAAGAATTCCCCCACCCCAATAGCTAAGTGGGGGAAAGTGGGGACTCGCGGTGGGGCAAAGTGGGTGAAATCTTTTGGAGACGATTCACATCTAGAAAAACAAAAAAGTGAGGGCAAGCCATTGCTGGCTTGCCCTCACTCTTAATTCTTGAGGCTTATCCCCTAACGCCCCTCGAAGCGGCCACGGAAACGCGATTCCAACGTGGAATCACCAGAGGAGCCACGGCTACCCGACACCCCTCGACGACTCTTTGCCGCCCCGGACTTAGACTTTCCAAAGTTCAGCCCCGAAGCAGAACTAGCCTTCTCCTGCTTACCGGCACCAGTCAGAGCCCAAACGCCAGAACCGAACATAAGACCAAAGCCGGCAACCGACAACGCAATAAACCAATTGCTCACAGAGAAAAGAGCGACGCCGCCAATCAACATCAGCAGACCGAGAAGCATGAGCGCAAAAACCTGGATGGAAAACCCACGAGGTGCGCTGTTTTCCTCCGGAAAGCTGAACGCATTTCCGGCCATCGTCGAACTAAATTTAGGATCCTCAGCGTAGAGTGCAGACTCGATTTCGTCGAGCATCCGCTGTTCGTGCTCAGATAGTCCCACAATTCCTCCATCGCCTACTTGAGCATTGCCCACCGCAATACTGGCGAGCCTTGACCCCTCAACTAACAATGCCGATACAACAAAGTTAATCACAGGCCACCTGCTGCTAACGCGGCGTCCGTTAGCTTCATTCTTACCCCTTCAACGGGCGACTCACCTCTATTGTTCCATGAATCCGAACAATCCCCCATTTATTTAGGAAAGCAACGCTCTAACACGTCCCACCGACTTACGCAGCCGCGGGCAGAACACCCAGCTCAGCACGGACAGCCCCCAAGAATGCACAACTTAAATCCCACAACTCCTGCGCCCGCTGCGAGTCAATGCGACGCGAAATACCCAACCGGACTTCCTCACGCAGCGCGGTGAACTGCTCAAACTCGGTGACCCAGCTATCAAATTCGGGCTGCTCTTTCTTTAACCGCAACCAGGCACTCTGTGTTGCCGAACGACGACGCTTAACCGCCGAGCCCGAACGAGAGCCCGAGCCAGAGCCCCCAGCCACCGACGCATCGTCGCGATTCAAGAGCGCGCCTGCGCAGCGAAGCGCTGCACAGTAGGAAAGCTCCAGCATCTCATCAGAGTCGGCATTCCGAGCATTCACTAGCAGAGCCTCTGCCCGCCCCAGCAGCTCCAGCGATTGCTTTGAGACACCGACCGGGGCGACCGAACCCGACTGCGAAATCGCCCTAAACTCCACCACGTTCGACCTTGCCACCACCCTGCTCCTCCTTTCACACAGCATTCACATGAGCACAGATTTTCCGTTTCCCCTTAGCGGGATTGACTGCAATTTATCCCTAACCCCGGACTGCGCCAGGCATACTTTCGCACATCTGTTCGACTCGATGTTATTGCAGTAATCCCACAACTAAGTTCGTCTAAGTCGCTAATCTGGTCACTGTGAAATACAGCGTGGTTCCGATGACAGCAGGAGACTTCAATCTCCGCTTGCAAGAAGCAGTGGCTCTCTACATCACCGCGATGCAGTACAACCCCGCGATCTTGCCCGGTCGTCTCCACGAATGGCAGAAGCAAACCTCTCAACCCGGCTTCATGGCTGCTGCAGCCATAGCTCACCCCGAAGAGCTCTCCCCTGCCCAAGCTCTCCGTGACCCGCGCTGCAGGTTAGTTGGCATCGGCTACTGCCGTACAGGATTGGACACGCACTGGTGGTATCGCCAGGTACGAGATGGACTGCTCATGGACGGGCGCTCGCTACCGGACGTCGTCAAGCTCTTGGGTAACTACGCCGAACTGTCTGAGATTCACATACACCCCAGCTTTCAGGGGCGGGGGCTCGGTAAACGGCTGCTCCGCGAGTTGGTCGAGTCCCGCCCAGAGGCGCGAGTACTGTTGTCAACCCCGGAATACCCGAATGAGGCCAATAGGGCATGGCAGCTCTACCGCCAATTTGGTTTCAAGGATGTTTTAAGGAACTTTTATTTCACAGGGGACTCCCGTCCCTTTGCAGTTCTAGGAGTAGATCTTCCCCGTGACATCATCACCGAGTGAACCTTCCACACCACGTCGACGGCTTTCGCCTCTGCGCATTGCCACCGCAATAGCCGGAATTGCCGCTATCTTGCCGCTCAGCGGCTGCTTTGACGCGCAGGCTGGCATTACCATTTCCGGCGACGACAGGGTCTCGGGCACAATTCACGTAACGCCCACGGAGGAAGTCCGTTCCCAATTTGAGCAGTGGCAAGTACCGGACGATCTCTCCGGCCGCGTCTCACAGGGAGTAATCGACTCCTCCACAGGAAAGATGGAAGTCTCGTTCAACGAGCTGCACTTCATCGAACTCACCGATACGCTCCGACAGCTTTCCGACGATCGCATAGACATCGACCTAGACCGTACCGGTGGCGGCAAGATTTCGATGAACGGCCACATGGATTTGACTCACCTGCCCGGCGCGAAGGTTGATTTCGTCGTCGCGTTCCCGGAGCAGGTTACTGACTCCAATGGCCGCCAGACCGAACCGAACAAGGTGGAATGGCAGCTCGCCAGTGGCGAGAACCACAATGTATGGGCTTCGTCGCCGGCTGGATCCACCAAGCGGAATCAATTCCTACTATTTGCCGGTGTGACCACAACCGCCGGTGTCCTGGCCTCAGTGCTAGGTGTCCTGTGGGCGCGAAGAATCCGCGACATGCAGGACTTTTAGCAATTAAAAACCACCGCGCAGCATATCTTGGCCGGTGCCCCATGCGGGCGCCATGCCGAGGTTGTGCAAAACCTCCTGGGAGGCGCGAGCGAAGTTCATAGTCATAAAGTGCAGCCCCGGCACGCCTTCGGCGATGAGACGCTCTGCCATGTTGGTCGAAAACTCGATACCAATCTTGCGAATCTCATCCTTATTGGCCTGCTCGTCACCATCCGCTGCCTTAATCAGGCGTTCCTCCAAATCGGATGGCAACTGCGCCCCGGAGAGCTCAACCTGCCTGCGCACTGAGCGCAGCGACGTAATCGGCATCAGCCCCGGAATGATGGGCTTGGCGCCGTGCACTGGGTCGGCTTCCACCAGACGGTCTCGAAGGCGCAAGTAGTGCTCGATATCGAAGAACATCTGCGTAATCGAGTACTCAGCTCCCGCGCGCAGCTTGGCCAGCGTGTACTGCGTGTCATGGTCCAAATCCGGCGAACGATAGTGTCCTTCCGGGAACGACGCAATGCCGACTTCAAATTTTTCGAACTCCGGCTCGGCCTTAATCAGCTCAATCAATTCGCTGGCGTAGTGCAGACCCCCTTCGGTCTCCACCCAAGGGCCAAGCGGGTCTCCCGGCGGATCACCGCGCAGAACAAGCAGATTTGTCAGCCCCGCGCTGAGGTAAGAACGCAGGATTTCCCGCAGCTCGTCAACGGTGTGCTCTACCAATGTCAGATGCACAAGCGTTGTCAGCGGCTGCTTCGAAACGCGCTGGGCGATTCGCAGGGTGCGGTCGCGGCTAGAACCACCGGCGCCGTAGGTCACCGATGCGAAGGAGGCGCCAAGATCATGGAAAGCCTCAGCTGCTCGGAGAAGACGTTCCTCGGCCGCGTCGTCACGCGGGGGCATGAACTCGACCGAGAAGGGAATACTGCCCGCGCTCGGCATTGAAAGCGCCTGGCGGATTGACACTTGACGGCCTGGCGACAGTGGCATTGATGAGGACATAGTCACTCATACTAAGCGGTGTCCTATTCTTGAGTCAGCATTACCCGTCATCGACGAGAGGCTCACATGAGCGAAGAACTGGATTTGGCCGCGATGCAGCCCCGCGAAGTACCAGCTGCTGTTACCAAAACGCTGGAGAATTACCTCAAGAGCCGTGGCGACGATGTCGCGTCGGTCGATGCGGTGTACACCGAGGCCATAGACTCGCTCCACTCCTTCGTCCTCAATGGGGGCAAGCGCGTGCGTCCAGCCTTCGCCTGGCAGGGGTGGTTGGGAGCAGGCGGCCTGGAAGGCCGTTTCTCCCCAGCCGAGGATTCCCCGGCTGTGATGAACGCGGTGAGTGCCCTGGAACTCATTCAAGCCTGCGCACTCATTCATGACGACATCATCGATGACGCTGATACGCGCCGTGGCGCACCGACTATCCACAAGGTATTCGAGGCCAAGCACGAGGCCAATAGCTGGAATGGAGCCGCCGACCGCTTCGGTATTTCCGCCGCGATTCTCATTGGCGATGTCGCCCTGACCTGGGCTGATGACATGATGCACTCTTCAGGCCTCAGCTCGGAGGCACTAACCCGAGCACTTGTCCCCTGGCGGGCTATGCGCACTGAAGTACTTGGCGGCCAGCTGCTCGATATCACGGCCGAAGCCAGCCGGGACAGTCGCGTCGAGACCGCTGAGAAAATCAATCTGTTCAAGACCGCCGCCTACACCATCGAGCGGCCGCTCCACATTGGTGCCGCGATTGCCGGCGCCCCAGCGGAATTGGTTGAGGCCTACCGCAGCTTCGGCCGCGACATCGGTGTGGCATTCCAGCTCCGCGACGATCAGCTGGGCGTTTTCGGCGATCCCGAGGTCACGGGCAAGCCCGCCGGCGATGACCTCCGCGAAGGCAAGCGAACCGTCCTGGTCGGCCAGGCTTTGAGCCTCTACCGAGAATCCGCACCTGAAAAGGCCCGCTTTATCGATGAACGCCTGGGAGCGGTCTCGTCTGCTGCAGATATCGATGAGCTACGCAATCTCATCGCTGATTCCGGCGCTGCCGATGCCGTCGAACGTGAAATTGACCGTCTGACCAGCCGCGCTTTCTCCACTATCGAGAATGCCGACCTACCTGCAACCTCGCGCGAGAACCTCATTGCTATGGGCGTTCGCGCCACCGCTCGTCAGCATTAGACCAGGTGTTGCGTAGTCATGCCCACTGCTTCCCCCACTCGTGCTCCCAGTAATTCCCCGCGTCTGCGACGTGCGGTCACTCGTCCTCATAAGGGCGCCAAACCACGACTGACCATCATCGGCGCAGGCCTGTCCGGACTTACCGCCGCGCTCTACGCCATCGCCGATGGCTACGATGTCACCGTTGTCGAGAGGGAAAGCTTCGTCGGCGGACGCTGCGCCAGTGAACCCGTCACAGTCGACATCGACGGGCAAACGCTCACCGCAGTCTTCGACACTGGCGCAACTGTATGGACCATGCCCTCGCTTGTCGACGATGCCCTCGCCGCCGTCGGCCTCTACGCGCGCGATATCGACCCGGGTTTTTCGGCCTCCCCAATCACGCCCACCTACCGTGCGGAATTTGCCACTCGCGGCGGACTCGACGTGTTCTCCAACGAAGACATGATGGCCGATGAGCTCGCCCGCTTCGGTGCCTCTGACTCCACCGTCGCCGGTTACCGAAAACTCCGCACGTGGCTGCAAAGTCTCTTCAATGCCTGCTTCGACAACTTCATGTCCCGCAGCTTTGACCGCGTTACGGACCTATTCACCGGGCCCGGCGCGCTTCGCGACCTCACTACGCTCCTCCGACTCGGTGCCTTCGGCGCCCTCGAACCTAAGATTCGTGCCTTCCTCGGAGATACTGATCTCGCTCGCGTTTTCAGCTTCCAGGCGCTTTATGCAGGTGTACCTCCTGCTAAGGCCCGTGCGGTCTACGGCTGCATTTCTCACATGGATACCTCGATGGGGGTTTACTATCCGCACTCCCCCGCATTTGGTTCGGGTATAGGCGCCGTCAGCGAGTTGCTCGCCGAGGCCGTCCGTCGAGCTGGCGGAACCATCGACTTCGGTGTTGATGTCACTGGGCTGAAGCTCGACGAGGCAGGCTTTGTCTCCGCCATCACCACGGCAACTGGCGAGCGTCCCACCGATGCCGTCATCGCTACTACCGATTTACCTGTGGTGCAGAGCTGGCTTCACGACGCGACTACCTCTGCCGCCAGTAGCTCATCGAAGCGGCGAAGCCTTCGGAGCGTCGTAAAGCGGACGGGAGCGCGACGGCTGTTCCCAGTTCGATTTTCCCCGTCGGCGGTGGTGGCGCACGGACTGATTCCGGTCTCGGAGACTGCGACGTGGCCGAAGCGGCATCACCTGATTTCGTTTGGCGAAAAGTGGAATGAGACCTTTGAAGAGATCTCGTCACCGCGCCATGGAAAGCTAATGTCGGACCCGTCATTGCTGATCACCCGGCCTGCGATGAGCGCGCCGGAGCGTATTGTCACAGATGCGAACGGCGTGCAGTGGGAACCCGTCAGCGTGCTCGCGCCGTGCCCCAACTTGCAGTCGGCCAATCTGATTTGGTCGCGAATCAGTGGGAACTACGTCACGAAACTAACCGCTGAGCTGGAGCGGCGCGGACTGACCGGGATCTCTACGAAGTGGCGAGTCGGTCGGATTGATACCCCTCAGCACTGGCAAGAACGCGACATGGGCGTTGGCTCCCCGTTTGGGCTGGCACATCTGTTCCGACAGACGGGACCGTTCCGTCCCCGCAACTTCTCTCCGAAGATGCCAAAGAATCTGACGCTGGCGGGCTCGACGACGGTGCCGGGGGTTGGCGTGCCGACGGTCATGATTTCAGGACGACTTGCGGCACAGCGGTTTGAAACGCCTTAGCTCCTGAATGTCTCCCGGATGTCTGCCGGTGGTCACTGACCAACTAGGATTAATGCATCAGCAATGTATCGATTGTTTAGGTTGACATGAATTTATCGCGGAGTGCTCAGCTGGGTGTCTACGGTGGCATCCTCATTGCTCTGGGCTCCTACGGTTCCGGTGCGAACCGCTACCGTGGCGGCCTCGTCCACGCTCTGGGACTCGACTGGATTACCTACGGTCACGGTCAGATTTTCTGTGAGATTGTGATTTGGGTAGGCATCGCCCTGCTGCTGATTTCGTGGCTGCGCATCGGGCGGGAACTGCTGTTCTCGAAGAGGACTATCCGGGAAACTGTGGCCGGTTCTGCCCATTCTGGCGACGCAGCAGACGCTCTCGCGCCAGCGAACGCTGGCGGCGATGAGTCCACGTTGCGTCGGTTTAATTCAATCCTGTTGGCCTGGGCAATTCCCCTCGCGCTGGCCGCACCGCTGTTCTCTCGCGATGTGTATTCGTATCTCATGCAGGGCGCGATGGTCCGCGATGGGTTTGATCCCTACACCGAGGGAGCTGCAGCTAATCCTGGGCCGATGCTGCTGGAGGTATCCGCAGACTGGCGGAACACCACCACCCCGTATGGCCCGCTGCATCTGGGAATTGGCGAGGTCATCACGCGGATTGTCGGCGACAACATCACCGTCGGCGTGATTCTCTACCGCATTGTGTGCCTGCTTGGCTTCGCCGCCATTGTCTGGTCGATCCCGCGAATCGCCCGGGCGCTTGGAGCAAATCCGGCTTTCGCACAGTGGCTCGGTGTGCTCAATCCACTGGTGCTGCTGCACCTGATTGCGGGTATGCACAACGAGGCACTGATGGTCGGGTTGGTCAGCCTGGCGCTAGTCGCCGCACTGCGCATGGAGCACATGCGGGGCGGCCTGGTCGCTGCTGTCCTCATCGGAATTGGCGTCGCGCTGAAAGCCACCGCTGTCCTGGCGCTGCCCTTCGTCGTGTGGATTGTGTTGACCAGGCGCGAGCCCATCACCACGGTTCAAGAGATGCTGCGCAAGATTCCGGCGATTGCCGGTGTGGGCATCGTGTTGGTCGCGGTCTGCGTCGGCACGCTTGCAGTGGTGACGTGGCTGACCGGCTCGAGCTGGGGCTGGATCTCCGAGATCAGTGGCAACACCAAGGTGATTAACCCACTGGCAGCACCGTCGGCGGTCGCTGGTGTAATCTCCGGCGTCATGGCGTGGTTCAACGACGACATCGGTTTCAACGTCATCGTCAGCCACACACGCGTGGTCTCCTCTGTCATCATGCTGGTGGGGCTCGTGATTTCCTGGTTCTACTTCCGGGCCACCCCTCGTGACAATGTCGCTGGCATGATTGCCGCCTATGTGGTGGCCTGCGTATTTAATGCCGTGGCACTGCCCTGGTACTACGCCAGCTTGTTGACTCCCATGGGAACGATTCGCCCGCCACGATGGGTGATTCAAGGCACCGTGTTGTTCACATTCATCCTGTCGCTGTCGTTCGCCGGCGGCGGCAATCACCGCTTCTACGACGTGCCCTGGATGGTTATCATCACCGTTCTCGGCTGGTTGGCCGTCGGCTGGCTGACCACTGGAGAATTCAGCTGGAAGTACCCGTGGCGCGACGATAGCGGCGCAAACCCGGATTCCACGGTGGCGCCCCTGTCGCGATCACCCGAGGTTGCATAGTTGCCCATGCCCACCCCACAGTCTCTCTCGACCATCGCGCTGCCACAGTCCTACGAGCTCTGCCGCGATATTATGACCTCCCACGGTCGCACGTATTCCCTGGCCACGCGACTGTTGGCACCCCGCCAACAGCGCGCAGTGTGGTCTCTCTACGCCTGGGCGCGCATTGTCGATGACTACGTCGACTGCCCCGCCGATGCCGACCGCTCGCCCACACACATCGAAGCCACGGTCACACGATTAAGCGAGCTTTTCCACTCAGCTGTCGTCAGCGGTTCGCTTGACGACGTCCACCGCGACCGCGACCGTGCCGTCATCTCGGCGGCCGCAAAGACTTTTCGCGACTACGACATCGATCCACAGCTCTCTGCAGACTTTGTTCACTCCATGCTGATGGACGTGCCCGACACATCGTGCCACATTGCGCATTTTGAAACATGGGAGCAGCTCGACTCGTATATGTGGGGCTCCGCAGCAGTCATCGGTCTTGAGATGATGCCCATCCTAGGAACCCGCACAGGAGTCTCCCGGGAGGAAGCCACTCCCTACGCAGAATGCCTGGGAAAAGCCTTTCAGGTGACAAATTTCCTCCGCGACATCGCCGAGGATTTTCGCCGTGGCCGTATTTACCTACCACTGAATGAGTGGGAGGCCTTCGGAGTGGGTACCGAGGAGATTGGCTACTGTGCCGCCATGGGACAGACGACCCCGGCGGTACGTCAGGCATTGGCCTACTTCATCGCTCGCAATCGCGCGCTCTATGCCGAAGCCACTAGCGGCGTGGGTATGTTGGAGGTGCCAGGCCGTCAGGCTATCCGTGCCGCGGAGATTCTCTACTCTGATATTCTCGGCGAAATTGAGCGCATGAACTACAACGTCTTTGCGCAACGCGCTCAAGTGGGACGCGCTCGAAAAGCAAAAATCGCCCTCCCGCTGCTTTTCAGAGCAGTGGCCGGGCGATTACGACAGGAGCTATCGGAGGCGTAGGACGCGGGCGTAGAACGCCGCCCGGGTCTTTACAACGCCATAGCCTGTGCGCGGCGCATTACTTCGCGTGCGAGGTGACCGTGCAGGGCGTCCACCGGACGCCCAGGCAGAGATTCATCTTCGGTGAATAGCCACTCCAGCGTTTCTTCTCGCGTATAGCCGCCGTCGGCAAGCAATGCGAGTGCGCCAGGTACAAAACGCGCGACCTCATCATCTTCAAAGAAGCGGGCGGGAATTTGTGCAATGCCGTCGCGGTGGACTGCGATAAGGCGACCCTCCTGCAGCAACGCGTGAATTCGGGTGACGGTGACGCCAATGAGGTCAGCGGCATCGGGCAGCGCGAGAGTGGGTTCGTCGGCGCTCAGGACATCGTGGCAAGTTGGAATCTTTCTCACACTGGTCACTTTAGCGCGTTGGCCTTGCAGTAGGTACGTCCCCATATACTTATTAGAAGCAACTGATTGAAACAGGGAAGGCTGGTTTATGTCGCAGCTTGTCGAGGGGCAGATTCTCGATGGTCGCTACCGTATCGGAGCCACCATCGCCCACGGTGGCATGAGCACCGTGTACTGCGCCACCGATTTGCGGCTCGATCGCAGGGTGGCCGCAAAGGTCATGGATCCGCGTTTTGTCGACGACGAGTCTTTCCGCATCCGCTTCGAACGTGAGGCCCGCGCGGTCGCGCACCTCAATGACGAGTCGCTCGTCAACGTCTACGACCAAGGCACGGACCCGGCGGGGCATGTTTTCCTCATTATGGAATTCGTCGACGGTGGGACCCTCCGTGAGCTGCTCCGTCAGCGCGGTCCGATGCCCCCGCATGCAGCTGCCGCCGTGATGCGCTCGGTTCTGCGCGCCCTATCGGTGGCGCATTCTCGCGGCATGGTGCACCGAGATATCAAGCCGGAAAACGTGCTGATTGCTTCGGACGGTCGAGTGAAGCTGGCGGACTTCGGTCTAGTGCGCGCGGCCGCTGATGCAAAGGTGACCTCTAACTCGGTCATCGTCGGCACCGTCGCTTATCTGGCTCCGGAGCAGGTCACGGGTGAATCCATCTCCCCTGCCTCCGATGTGTATGCGGCGGGTGTTTTGCTCTTTGAGCTGCTTACCGGCACCACTCCATTCATCGCCGATTCTTCGCTGGGCGTTGCCATGAAGCGATTGAACGAAGATGTCCCGCCACCCTCGGAGCTCATCGACGGCGTTCCCGAGGAGTTCGACGAGTTGGTCGCCCGCGCTTGTTCCCGCAGGCCGGAGGATCGGTTTGAGACTGCCGAGGAATTCGGTGACGCACTCGAAGACATTGCGGACAAACTCGCGCTGCCACCATTCCGCGTCCCGTCGCCCGTAAATTCAGCAGCCGCCAACGCTGCCGCCATGGAGGGGCTCACAGAGGACTTCCGCCGACCAGGCAACGACCATTTCGATGACAGACACGGCACCGCAGAGACGGCACCCGAGCGCTTCGGTCACGACGGCTATGGCTTCTCGACGGACGCACCCGGTAGCCCCGTTTCTTCCCGACCACCGGGACCACCGAATATTTTCGATGATTTCGACGACCCGAAAGCTCCGGAATATCCGCTGCCGCCGGACACACAGAGCCCACAGCACCCACAGCATCCGCAGCCTCGATCTGCTCAGACGCCGAAGAGCCGTCGAGCTACCCGACAGCGGACGCGCCGCGGATGCGCATTGTGGCTGATTATCGCCCTGGTTGCCACGTTGGGCATGGGGCTTGGCGCATGGTGGCTGGGCTCTGGCCGTTACGGCGAAGTGCCCTCTATCACTGGGCTGTCGCAGCCACAGGCGATGACCGCAATCAGTGAGGCGGGCTTTGAACCGGTGGTTGATGAGCGCTACGACAACGATGTCGCAGTGTCTCAGATTATTGGCTCGGACCCTCTGGCTGGAGCGCGGGTTATCCGCGGTGATGATGTTCGCGTACTGGTCAGCCTCGGCCGCCCGACTGTGCCCGCATATCCCGCGAACCACTCAAAGGAAGTGTTCAGCGCTGCCCTAGCTAAGCGGACGTTGAAAAAAGAGGTCGGAGACCCCGTCTTTTCCGATGATGTCTCCACCGGCGGCTTGGTCTTTGCTGTTCCTGCTCCAGGACAGACAGTCGAAGTTGGCTCAGTTGTGACTGTGCATTACTCCAAGGGGCCAGCACCGGTGAAGGTGCCAAAAATCTTGGGACTTCAAGAGGATGAAGCTCGTGAGCTGTTGAGCAAGGCCGGGCTGGAAGTCCGAGAAGTATCGGCGGAGTTCTCCTCCTCTGCTGAACCCGAAGAGGTTCTTTCCGTATCTCCTGAGGAAGGCACTGGCCTCGAACGCGGTAGCTCTGTGACGTTGACCATCAACAACGGCATCGAAGTGCCCAATGTAGTGGGCAAGTCTGAGGATACTGCTCGGCAGATTCTGCAGCGCGAGGGCATTGAGGTAAGCGAAGTAAAGGACGCGTCCTCCTCCTCGCGTGACTACGGCCGTGTTGACGCAGTCTCACCGAGTGCAGGTCGTCTGGTTAACCCCAATGATGCGACTGTCACGCTGACCGTGTCCAGAGCAGTGAAAGTTCCGCAGCTGCTGGGTAAAACAGTTGCGCAGGCACGTCGTGAAGCGGAGAAACAGCATCTTCAGCTCGACATCGACGGCTCTGCGAACGATGACGATCGCATCGTATTGCAGTCACCCCGACCGGGCGCCAAGGCCACGGCGGGCGACAGCATTTCGGTCAGCACTCTGTAAAAAGTGCAGCGCTCTACTGAATGCGGCGCTGCACTAGCTGGGCTAGTTTTATCTAGCTGCGCAGGTTGCAACTAGTTGCGCAGCATCTCGGCAACCAGGAAGGCCAGCTCCAGCGACTGCTGAGTGTTCAAACGCGGGTCGCAGGCGGATGCGTAACGGCCTGGCAGGTCGACATCGGAAATGTCCTGCGCGCCACCGAGGCACTCAGTGACATCTTCGCCGGTCAGCTCCACGTGGATACCGCCCGGGTGCGAACCGATCGAGCGGTGCACCTCGAAGAAGCCCTGAACCTCGTCGACAATGCGGTCGAAGTGGCGGGTCTTGTAACCATTGGAGGCCGAGTAAGTGTTGCCGTGCATCGGATCGCACTGCCAAATGACCTTGTGACCAGAAGCTTCCACAGCCTCAACGATGGGAGGCAGCACGGAGCGAACCTTGTCATTGCCCAGACGCGAAGTCAGAGTCAGGCGACCAGGCTGGAAGAACGGGTCGAGCTTGTCGGCGTAAGCGACAGCTTCCTCCGGCGTGGTGGTCGGGCCAATCTTCACACCGACGGGGTTGCCAATCATGGCAGCCAGGTTGATGTGGAAGTCCTCAATGCCACGGGTGCGCTCACCAATCCACAGCTGGTGCGCCGAGAGATTGAACAGCTCCTGGTTGCCATCGTTTTCAGACAGGCGCAGCATAGCGCGCTCGTAGTCAACAACCAGCGCCTCATGCGAGCAGTAAATCTGCGCGGTCTGCAGGTTCGAGTCCGCAACACCACAGGCAGCCATGAACTGCAGTGCGTGATCAATCTCGCGTGCCAGGTCCTCGTAGCGGGCGCCAGCCGGCGAGTTGCTGACGAACTCACGGTTCCACTCGTGCAGACGGTGCAGGTCAGCGGTGCCCGAGCCCGTCAGTGCACGCACCAGATTCATTGCCGCGGAGGCATTGGCGTAAGCACGCACCATTCGAGCTGGGTCGTGAACTCGAGCTTCTTCGGTCGGCTCAACGCCGTTGACCATGTCGCCGCGGTAGCTAAGCAAACCGTCGCCGTCGATGTCCTTCGAGCGCGGCTTGGCGTACTGACCAGCAATACGAGCCATCTTTACGACCGGAGTGGATGCGCCGTAGGTCAGCACAACGGCCATCTGCAGCAAGGTCTTCACATTGGCGCGAATGTGCGGCTCGGTATTGGACTCAAAGGTTTCCGCACAATCACCGCCCTGTAGCAGGAAGGCCTTACCATTAGCGACATCGGCAAGCTCCTGACGAAGCTTACGAACCTCAGGCGCGACCACAATCGGTGGCACCGATTCGAGAATGCGACGCACGTTTGCAGCGGCGCGGGCATCCCAGCTTGGCTGCTGTAGGGCTTGGCGGGATACGACATCAGCAAAGCGCTCAGCCATGTCTCCGGGAAGCGGTGGCAGATCGGGCAGGTCATCTACAGGGAGATCAATAGTCCAACTCACAGAAGTTCATTGTAGTGCCCCTGCCAGAAGGGTGTTAGTCAGGTCACCAAATATTCGAGTTCCACTGCTTAATCAAGCGGCAACTTCTGTTCAATCTTTTGAAACTTCAGCAGATTGTGCTGGGCATCTGCCAGCGCGTCGTGCTTACCTGCAGTCTGTTTTGGCAATCGTGGCTTGCCCGCCATCTCCCAGTACTGCTTGAGTTCGCGGGTATAGCGCGGCATGAACTGCGGCAGCTTGGTCATATCGCCCCAAAGCTGCACCAACGCAATGTGGTCGTAAGCGCCTACCCAGGCCCACAGCTCTGGGCTGCCCGTACCGGGTTCGGTGAAAAATGCCAGCAGTTCCTCGCGGATCGTGTCCCGGTTCTTCCACAGCGGAGATGAGGGGTTGGGCAGCTGATTGAGCACATTGGCCCGAACCCACGGCCCGGCCTTGCTCTCGTTGAACTCGGTAGACACCGCGTAGTACTCGCGGCCGTCCTCAGCTACGACACCGATGGAGACAAGATCAATAGTCTTGCCGTCTTCAATAAACTCGGTGTCATAAAAATAACGCACGGTGTGGAATCCTCTCCAGCCTCGGCCTCGCGTCGGCTACCTCGCGACCAAAAGACCGTGGAGCCCTACCGAGCAAATCTTCCCCATGCACCGAATCGCCCTAGGAAGTGTGCAGCCCCACTGTCGCGAAAACTATCTGCGCCTTATTATTCTAGCGAGCGCGTCGGAACCAGCGACGAGGGGTCGGCTTCGGCCCCGGAGCCGGAGTGGTCAGCTCTCCCCCCGGCTCGGTTCCCGCTGGATAACCGTTGCCGGCCTCCAAGGACTTCTTCACATCAGTCGCATAAGCATCGACATATTCCTGACCAGAAAGCTTCTGAATTTCCTTAATCAGGTCATCCGTCAGTGCCCTGGCCGCTTCATACTCATCGCTGTACTTGGCTTTGTACTCCGACGGATCAATCGGATCGCCGATAATCGTGCCGACCTTCACCGGACGAGGAATCCACGAGCCAATCGGGTTGGCCTTTTCCGTATCAATCATTGCCATTGGGAACACCGGCACACCGGCCTTCAGCGCTACACGTGCCGCACCGGTTTTACCGCGGTACAGTCGACCATCGGGACTACGGGTGCCCTCCAGGGAAATGCCCAGCAGGTCACCGCGTGACAGCACCTTCAAGCCGGCGATCAGCGCATCGCGAGCTGCATCACCAGAGGTACGGTCAATCGGCACCTGCCCCACCGAGGAGAAGAAGAACTTCTGGATACCGCCGACAAAGCCCGGCGTGGTGAAGTACTCTGCCTTCGCCAGGAACGTCAGCTGACGACGGCAGACCAGTGGGAAGAAAAAGTGATCCATCACAGCAAGGTGGTTCGACGCCATCAGCGCTGGACCTTCCTGGGGAATCTTCTCACCACCGATGTAGTACGGGCGATTATAGATCCGCAGCCAAGGGCCAATGAGGATGTACTTAAAGAACTTGTACCAGCGATTATTCACAGTTTAAAACTATACAGGTTCACTTGGTCCGGCGATCCATCTCCGCAGCCATTCCCCCACCTTTTCGCGGGCGAATTCCCCTGCAATCCCCAATTGACGCTTTACGACGATGCCGCACTCTCGGCAGCCACAACGCTGCGCGCAATATCCGCCGCACCAATCAACCCGGCATCGGCACCCAGTTCAGCGACCCGCACATCCGCCACCGGACGATAGCCAGCACCGGTGAGATTGCGCGCAAACTCGGCCTTGGCCTTGTCCAGGTATAAATCAGATGCCGAGGCAACCCCGCCACCGATGACAATCAATTCCGGGTCAAAGACATCGCCCACCATCGACAGACCACGCCCGAGCCAGGTAGCGAAGTCATCAATCGCAGCCAGAGCCAATTCATCCCCCTGCCGAGCAGCCGAGACGACATCGGTACCAGTTGCCGAGCCGGCCACGAGCCCGTCGGTAAGCCGCGAGAAGTAGCGGCCGGATTCAGAGAGCTCCTGAGCTGTGGTAACCAACGCCGTACCTGAGCAGTAACGCTCCAAGCAACCACGCTTTCCGCAGGAGCAGGGACGACCATCCGGCACAACGGTGAGGTGGCCGAATTCCGGCGCCGTGCCGTACGCACCACGGTAAATCTCACCACCCTGCATCATCGCGCCACCGATTCCCGTACCCAGCGCAAACAGCACCCAATTATCCGCACCGCGAGCCGCACCAAAGCGATACTCGCCCCAGGCGGCCGAGTTGGCATCGTGCTCAAGCTGCAGAGGGCACGGGAGAAGCAAGGATAAACGCTTGACGACGTTCGCATCGCGCCACGGCAGATGCGGGGCGAACCGAACCGTCTGGCGGTCAGAATCCAAAAAACCAGCTACAGCTAAACCGATGGCGCTGACATCTGGAAAACGTTCAACCAAGCGCTCGGATGTCTGGACAATGCCACGTTCAATGGCATCCACACTGCCGTCAGAACTAGTCTGAACTCGATACAACACCTGCCCATCAGCGCTGACCACTGCAGCGCGCAGATTTGTTCCACCAATATCAAAACCGATAGCCGGGCAATCAGCGGCGGCGGACTCGTCTGAGCTCGGATGAATCGGAATATCGGTGGACATAACAGTTGATTATAAAGGGATTGCGCAGGTTCGGAGAATTCGGCGAGCCCGAGCAGCCATGACCTCCCAGGTCCACGACTGCACAACATGCTCCCGACCACAGGCCCCCATCGCCGCCGCGCGCTCCGGATCATCCAAGATCTCAACCAGTCCGGTGGCGATGCTGCGCTTCGAGGCCCCGTCGACAACGATGCCAGTTTCACCATCGATAACTGTCTCCGGAGCGCCACCAGACTTGCCAGCTATGACAGGGACACCGCAGGCCTGTGCTTCCAAGTAGACAATGCCGAGGCCCTCTACATCGAGGCCACGACCTCGGGTTCGGGCGGGCATGGCGAAAACGCTGGCCGCATTGTAATAGGCGGGGAGATCAGCATAAGAGACCTTGCCGGCAAAAATGACCTGCTCGGAGACCCCAAGCTTTGCTGCCAGCTTTTCCAACCCCCGATTCAACGGACCAACGCCCACAATCAGCAACCTTGCACCTGGGTGCTGCTCAAGAACCTTAGGCATGCTGCGAATCAGCATATCTTGCCCTTTTCGGCGCACTAGCCGGGAAATACAGACGATAAGCGGCTGGGACTCACCGATTCCGTGGTGCTGCCGGATCTTCTGTCCCGCCTCGGGGTCCGGGGAAAACCTCTCGATATCGACACCAGAAGGCAGGCGTTCAAACGCTGTTTGCGGGCCAAAGGCTGCCGCAAAACGACCACGGGTGTAGCGGGAAATATAGGTCACAACATCGGAGCTCTTACCAATGCGCCCCAGCATCTGGCGGGCCAATGGCAGCATCGACCAGCCCACTTCATGTCCGTGAGTGGTAGCGACGATACGGGTGGCACCTGCGTGACGGCATGCGTCGCCAAGCAAACCAAGTGGCGCGGCGGCACCAAACCAGACGGTGTCAATGCGTTCGGTGCGAATAATCTGAGCGGCGCGACGAGCTACGTGCGGCAGTGGCAGCAGCACGGAATCACGCATGCGATAAACACGGTACGGTAGCGACTCGTCGTAGGCGCGGAGCTTTTCTTCGGGGGCTCGCGAGGACGCGAGGACTACGAGGTTCTCCGGATCCAAGCGAGCACAGAAATCACGCAGGTAGGACTCGATTCCACCATCGCGAGGCGGGAAGTCATTCGTAATGAGCAGTACGCGCGCAGACATGGGGTCGAGTTTATCTACCTTGACTAAAAAGACGCGAAGCCACCTGCCGCTAGTTAAAAGCGGACAGCGCCTTGGTACGGGCCACCCTGGTCAATGGAAACGACCTGGACTGGAATGCCGTAGTCGGAAGCATGGACAATCTGGCCGTTGCCAATGTACATGCCTACGTGGGTAATGCCCGGGTAGTAACCGATGATGTCACCTGGCTGCAGCTGGTCACGGCTTACCGGGGTACCACCGGCGAGCTGAGCCTGCGAAGTACGCGGAATGGACTTACCAATCTGCTGGTACGCCCAGTACATCAGACCGGAGCAATCGAACTCAGAGGGACCAGCAGCTCCCCACGAGTACGGGGAACCCAGCTTCGACATCGCGGCATCAACTGCGGCGGAAGATCCGAGCAGCTTATCCAGGCCTTCGGTGATTGGATTGTTCTTGGAAATCCAAATGTCCCGCTGCTCTGGGCTCAGCGAATCAACCATGGACTTGACATGCTCGGCGCGCTCATCAAATTCGGCGCTGCGCTTGTCCAAATCATCGCGACGCTTAGCCAGGTCATCGAGCTGCTTGCGGATATCGCCCTGCAGACGCAGCGCATTGGCCTTACCATCCTCGGCATCCTTACGGGCTTGCACCGCACGGCTGACAACTTCATCGTTGTCGCGGAACATCTTATTGATGTAACCGGCACGGTCGATAGCGTCCTGAGCACTGGCAGATCCCAGGGCGGCCGACAACGGGTCGACGATTTCACCACGCATCCGCTTCTTCGCGAAGTACGAAATCTCACCAGAGAGCGCCTTAAGGTCATCCTGTGCTCGGAGAACCCGATCCTCAGAGTGCTTCAGCTCCCCCTCGGCGTGCCGGAGTTCCTCTTCCTTAGCCTGAACCTGGGAATCCAGCTCGGTAACTTCCTCAGAAACCGCTTCGGTATCCCGAGAAATCTTTTCCAGCTCTGCAATAATGCCGTCTGCAGTAGCCAGATCCGGGGCTGGCTGTTCATCTTGCGCAGACGCAATTGGCGCCAAACCTACGGAGCCAAAGGTTAGCCCAGTCACGACCGTCAGCCCGACTACACCGCGACGAGAGTTGTGGCGACGGCGAGAGGCACGGTGACGCGACAAATCCAAACCCTTTTCAAGTTGTGTATTCAAATTTCTTCCCCGAAAAACAAAACATCAAACCACTTGACGCATTCGAGCAAATTGTAGCAGCCTTGCCGCGGAACAACACACCGACAAACCGCCAGCACAAAGGGGTATCCAAAGGGAGCAACCAGGATAGCCCTCTGGCTTCACGCATTGCGTAACCGCAGTACTAAAACAAAAATGAGGCGAGCGCCCCAAAGTGCTTTACGACGCGCAAAGCGTCAGCACTCGGGCGCTCACCTCAGTGCCCCCCACTAAAAAGAGAGCAAAGGCCCTACAGGGCACCTAGGCCCCGCAGGTTGTCATCCGTTCAAACAGATTAGAAGCGGACGAAGTTGTGAACCGGCATGTAGTTCATCGGAGCTTCCTTGACGACATCGCCGGACTGCGGAGCGTGAATCACGTTGCCATTGCCAGAGAAGATGCCAACGTGGGTAGCGCCAGAGTAGAAGGAAACGATGTCACCCAGTGCCGGGCTGGAGACCGGGGTGCCCTGGGAAGCCTGCGCCTGGGAAGTACGCGGGATCGACTTACCGACCTGCTGGTATGCCCAGGAGGTCAGACCGGAGCAGTCGAAAGAGTTCGGACCGGTAGCGCCCCACACGTACGGGGAACCAATCTTGGAACGTGCAGCGGAGACGATAGCCGAGCCAGTGGACGGTGCTGCAACGTTTGCAACGCTGCCGGAGGTAACCTGACCTGTGACATCGTTGAACTTGCCGACAACATCCTGCAGACCTGCAACCTGCGGGGTATCGAAGCCGTTCAGTGCGCCCTGGATATCGTTCAGCGGGTTAGCGTTAGCGGTCGGAACTGCGAGAGCGGTAACGCCGGCGACAGTTGCGCCAAATGCGACTGCGTTGCGTGCAAAGTTAGAACGGCGGTGGTGCTTGCCCATTGTTTTGAAACTCCAAAATCTTCCTGTTTAGCCGACCGGGTTAGCTGACGGGTTCGGAAGAATGGAAGACTTCCTACCCTCCGGGATTTCCCTTTGGGATTCACCCCATGGTTCGAGGTGGGTCCCCGGCTCGAATCCCCTGAGGCTCTCACTACTTAGACCCTCAGGACCTTCGATAAGGCTCTGTGTTTTCTTATCAATGACCGGCACCAACTCAGTGGCCCCGTTTCAATGTCTCGATAAGGTTACGAAATGGCATCAAGTTTTGTCTAGCCGTTTGCCCAGAAAACCGCCCGAAGCCCGGCTGTTACCATCGATAGAACTAAACCGTTACCAAGCTGTTACAACTAGACACTCCCCCTGTAGCGGAATGATAACAGTTTGATAAACACGCCACGACCTGGCATTTTGAAATCTGCCGAGAACTTTACACTTAACGCCTTAAAGTCGACATATTTTTATCGCGGACTCAAAACGTGTTTTATGTCACACTTCAGCTTGTAACGGTTCAATTTGCTCAAGTTTCACAGTTTTAACACCCCTAGGAGCGCTCAGAATAGGATTATTGACGTGGATTCAGGACAACAGCACTTCCCTCTCGAAGGCACCGTCGATGATTCTCTTTTCAACACCACCTTTGTCGTCGTAGACCTAGAAACGACTGGACTGAAGGCCAAGAACGACCACATCATTGAAATTGGGGCCATCAAAACCCGTGGCGGTAAGACAATTGGCACCTTTTCCAGCTTCATCGACCCTGGTATGGAGATCCCGGACCACATTACATCTCTCACTGGCATCACTACCGCCGATGTTGAAACTGCCCCACAGCTCGGCACAGTTATTACTCAGTTCCTCGAATTTGCCCGGGGAAGCGTCTGGGTTGCGCATAACGCCAAGTTCGATATTGGATTCCTCCGCCAGGCTTGCACAGATTTGGGCCTAGACTGGCCAAGCCCCAGTGTCGTAGACACTCTCACATTGGCGCGTCGCGTCCTTGACCGCTCGCAAGTTGGCAGTTTCAAGCTCTCACAGCTCGCACGATACGTCGGTTCTCCGAATCGCCCCGCCCACCGGGCGCTTGACGACGCAATCGCAACCGTCGACGTCCTTCACTACCTCATGGAGAGACTAGCTGTCTATGAAGTACAAACAGCATCCGAGCTAGTGCATTACTCGCCCACCGTTGCTCCGGAGGTTCGCGCTAAACGACACCTTGCCGATGGAGCTCCGCACACCCCTGGTGTCTATGTTTTTCGGTCAAGAAATGACGACCCTTTATATATAGGTACAGCTCTCGATTTGCGACGTAGACTTCTGCAATATTTCAACGGCACTGATTCTCGTCGCAAGATTACGGAAATGGTCTCTCAAGCCGAACGCGTCGAAATCATCGAGTGCCCGCACGGCTTCGCTGCAGAAATTCGCGAGGCTCGTCTGATCTCTGCACTCCGTCCGCCCTACAACCGACAACGCACCGAACCAACCCGCGGCTGGTACATCGTCCCCACTAGCCCCGGTCGGCCTGCCAAGATTAGCCGGACAGTCACCGACGCCCGCAGCCTAGGTCCTTTCCGCACGCGCGACACCGCTACTGCCATCCGCGACAGGTTCTCCGCGCTTAACGACGACTTTGCGATAACAACCGCTCAGATCTCCACCACCGGCGCAGACGAGATCGCAGACATGATTGCAGAGATATCAGCACTTGCCGAAGCACACCGCTTCCAACGCGCGGCAGTGCAACGTGACCGCACCGCGGAGTTCATCATCAGCTTGGACAAGCAGCAGCGCCTGAGCATGCTTGCAGCCATCCCATCTCTGCAAGCCGCTTTCCCCGATGGCAATGGAGGCTGGCACCTAGCGGAAATTCGCTATGGCAGGTTGGCCGGCGCCAGCACCGCACCACGTGGCGCCGAAATGAACTACATCATCGAGCTCATGGAGAGTTCAGCCCAAACAGTCACTCCAGATGATTCCTTATATAAAGGAGCATCGATTGATGAACTCAGTATTATCTGGAAATGGCTGCAGCGCCCGGAGGTACGAATAAAGCCCACCGGAGGCGAGTTTTCCTACCCTAGGTTAGGCGCAGGAAAATACCTTCAGTGGGCAATTGACGCGCAGCAAGCACGTCGTGAAGCGCGACGCGAACCTTAACCCTTCATCGCCGCGGTAAGGATGTCCAGGCACAGCCCCGACTGGAGCGTTTCCTTGACCTCTTCAATGGAGTCGGCCATAGCTTCCTTTAGTGAACGGCCACCCAGACCACGCGAAATGGCGATTGCGGCTGCGGAGTTAAGGATGACTGCATCGCGAATCGGACCTTGAGCTCGCCAGCCCAAATGCGACGTGCAACATCAGCGTTGTAAGCAGGGTCACCGCCACGCAGCGCGTCAATTTCGGAGTACTCCATGCCATAGTCATGTGGATCGATGACATCTTCGGCAACTTCACCGTTTTCCACAATAAAGACCTTGGTGGGGCCAGTAACGGTAATCTCGTCGAGACCATCGCTTCCGCGAACCACCAACGCGCGCTGACCACGGCGGGCGAAGGTGTTCGCCATCGTCTCCATCTGATCTTCGAAGGCACAGCCAATCAAGCTCGCCTGCGGGCGTGCTGGATTCGTCAGCGGCCCCAACAGGTTGAAGACGGTAGGAACCGCTAGCTCCTTGCGCACCGGTCCAGCGAAGCGCATGGCCGGATGAAAGCGAGCGGCAAAGAGGAAGCGCACGTAGAAATCCGGATGTTCCGGAGAAGTAACGAGACCGTCCTCAATGTCGATACCAAAGGCCTCCAGCATGTCAGCGCCGCCCGACTTCGAGGAAGCCGCGCGGTTACCGTGTTTGAGCACCGGCACACCACTGGCAGCGATGACAATCATGGACATCGTGGAGATGTTGACGGTATTTGCGCCATCACCACCGGTTCCGACGATATCGACTGCTCCGCGCTCAATAACACCGGCGAGCTGCGAATCATGAACTGGGCGGGCAAATGAAAGCATCCCCTCAGCCGCAGCATCGAGCTCGGCAGCCGTAATCCCCTTGGCGAGGAGACCGAAAGCAAACGTTGCGGTCTGCACGTCCCCGGAAGCACCGGACATAATCTGATCCATGGCGAATCGAATGCCCTCACCGGAAACTTCGCGGCCAGCGCCAATAGTGGAGAGAACATGGCGCCAGTTTTCGACCGCCCTCTTATCGCCGATCTCGCTCATCGCCACTCCCTTCCACTAGATAGTCAAGTCTGTACTCGTGCTTTATTAATACAACTGCACCTAGGTGCTGCTGGTTATCCCGCCCACCAGGTACACCACATCACGGAGCTTTCTGGAAAATCCCGCCGTGATGTACGTAATAAGACAAGATACCTCCCCCATATATCCAGCGCATCACCAGGCCCACCTTTTGCGTTCGCCGAAAATCTCACCCCCATTAGGGCAAGTGGAAAAATACGATATTAAATAGAACCGAACCTGCGATAGACTAACCGACAGCTGATGCCGCAGTATCGCTAACCCAAGTTCGCCGGAGGTGAACCTGACAGTCCAGGGGGATGGACACCGCGCACCTCGGCACAACAAAACCCTCGAATTCACCCGCGTCGGATAAAGACACCGGAAAGTTCCCAACAGGGGGAAAAATTAGTGAAATTCTCAGAAACCTTTCCTCACGAACTGGGATTTTAGGAATTTTTATACAAAAACGGGGGTTGCAACGTGACTACTCCTTAAGAACAGTACATACTGTTAGATGTGACGAGCGCAGTTGAAAATCAAGGTATGACAGCACCACGTCGTGCTGCGACACTGAACCGACCGAATATGGTCAGTGTCGGCACGATTGTGTTCCTGTCTCAGGAATTAATGTTCTTCGCCGGTCTGTTCGCGATGTACTTCGTGTCACGCGCGAACGGCCAGGGCGATTCGTGGGATTGGGGTACCGGCCACCTCAATGTCCCGTACGCACTAGTGATTACCGTAATCCTGGTGTCGTCTTCGTTCACTGCCCAGTGGGGCGTGTTCGCGGCCGAGCGTGGCGACGTTTTCGCACTCCGTAAGTGGTACGCACTGTCTACCGCCCTGGGTGCAGTCTTCCTCGTCGGCCAGGCTTACGAGTACTTCACACTGGTTAGCCACGGTCTGACCATTCAGAACTCCATTTACGGTTCGGTCTTCTTCATCACCACCGGATTCCACGCAGCCCACGTCCTCGCGGGTGTGCTGGCTTTCGTTGTGGTGCTTATCCGTACCTCCAAGTCGAAGTTCACCCCGGCACAGGCCACTGCTGCCATTGTGGTCTCGTACTACTGGCACTTCGTCGACGTCGTGTGGATTGGCCTGTTCATCACCATCTACTTCATCCAGTAGGCCGTATTGGCCGTCCTTTGTTTAGTACGGCCTACAGCCCATCCACTTTCCACGAACAGTCTTAAAGGGAAAAAGATGGAAAACACTACCTCCGAAACCAAGGACACCACGTCCTTGGCTGCGGCCCCGAAGTCAAAGGGCCGCCGCAAGATGCGCCGTACTGCCTCCGGCATTATGGCTATGGCTCTCGCCCTCACCGGCGCGGGTTTCCTCGCTAATGCTCTGACCCCTGATGCACAGACGGCTACTGCTCAGCAGGATGAAGCCGCAATGATTCAGCAGGGTAAGGAGCTTTACGACGTTGCTTGTATTACTTGCCACGGCGCCAACCTTCAGGGCGTTAAAGACCGCGGCAAGTCGCTGATTGGCGTCGGCGAAGGCTCGGTTTACTTCCAGGTTCACTCCGGTCGTATGCCGATGCTCCGCAACGAGGCTCAGGCAGCACGTAAGACCCCGCGCTACTCCGAAGAGCAGACGCTGGCTATCGCAGCCTACGTCCAGGCTAATGGTGGCGGCGCCGGTATCGTCCGCGACGAGGACGGCTCCATCGCTATGGAGTCGCTGCGCGGTAAGAACGCCGGCCCGAACGGTGAGATTGATAAGGCAGACGTTGCTCGCGGTTCCGAGCTGTTCCGCCTGAACTGTGCATCCTGCCACAACTTCACCGGTCGTGGTGGCGCACTGTCCAGCGGCAAGTATGCACCGGTTCTGGATCCTGCAAATGAGCAGGAGATTTACCAGGCCATGCTGACTGGCCCGCAGAACATGCCGAAGTTCTCTGACCGCCAGCTGTCCGCTGACGAGAAGAAGGACATCATCGCTTACATCAAGAACGCCAAGGAAACTCCGACCCAAGGCGGTTGGGGTCTCGGTGGCATCGGCCCGGTTACTGAGGGTCTTGCCATGTGGATTGTAGGCATCGTCGCTCTCGTAGCGGCCGCTCTTTGGATTGGATCCCGCCGATGAGTAATCACGAAAACAAGAAGTACAGCTCTGAGGAGCTGTCAAAGATGAGCAATGCGGATCTCGCTCGTCTGGGTGCTGAACTCGATGACGTAACCATTGCTTACCGCAAGGAACGCTTCCCGATTGCCAATGACCCGGCTGAAAAGCGCGCGGCTCGAGGTGTCGCTATTTGGCTGGCACTTTCGGTCATTCTTGGACTGGCATTCATCGCCATCTACCTGTTCTACCCATGGCACTACAAGGGCCACGGCGAAGAAGGTCTGTGGCTGTACACCATGTACACCCCGCTGCTGGGTATCACCCTCGGCGGCTGCATCGTCACCCTTGGTGTGGGTGCAGTTAAGTTCACTAAGCGATTCATTCCGGAAGAGATTTCGGTTCAGCGACGTCATGATGGCCCGTCCGAAGAGGTCGACCAGAAGACCATCGTTGCCCTGCTGAATGACTCTTGGCAGACATCCACTCTGGGTCGTCGCTCCGCTATCAAGGGTCTTCTTGGTACTGGCGCTGTCCTGGCTGGTATCGGCATGATTCTGCCCATCGGCGGCATGATTAAGAATCCGTGGAAGCCTCGCCACGACGTGGATGTCACCGGTGACGGCACACTGTGGACTACCGGTTGGACTCTCGTCGAAAAGGGCGAACGAGTTTACCTGGGTCGTGACACTGGTGCTATCGCTGAAGAGGGCGAGCACGGTTACACCACGAAGGGTGTTTCTCGCCTCGTCCGAATGCGCCCGGAGGATTTGTCGGCTGGTGCTATGGAGACCGTCTTCCCGCTTCCGGCTGCAGACGTCAACGACGGCGACAAGTACTCCAAGGACGCCGATGTTTACGAGCACCACATGCACTCGATTCACGGCTCCCGCAATTCGGTTATGCTGATTCGCCTGCGTGCTCAGGATGCTGAAAAGGCTGTCCTGCGCCAGGGCCAGGAAGACTTCCACTACGGCGACTACTTCGCCTTCTCAAAGATTTGTACACACATCGGTTGCCCTACTTCTCTGTACGAGCAGCAGACCAACCGCATTCTGTGCCCGTGCCACCAGTCGCAGTTCGATGCACTGCACTACGGCAAGCCAGTCTTCGGCCCCGCTGCTCGCGCTCTTCCGCAGTTGCCGATCAGCGTTGATGAGGAAGGCTACATGTACGCAAAGGGCAACTTTGTTGAGCCCGTCGGTCCGGCATTCTGGGAGCGTCAGTCATGAGTAATCCAACAAAACTAGCAACCGCTGCTAAAAATATGGATGACCGCTACACCCTGTCTGGCGGCATGCGTAAGCAGCTCAATAAGGTATTCCCTACCCACTGGTCGTTCCTTCTGGGTGAGATCGCACTGTACTCGTTCATAGTGCTCGTGCTTTCGGGTGTTTACCTCACACTGTTCTTCGACCCTTCTATGTCGAAGGTCATTTATGACGGTGCATACGCACCGCTCAATGGCGTCGAGATGTCTCGCGCCTATGAGACCGCGCTGCAGATTTCCTTTGAGGTCCGCGGTGGTCTGTTTATTCGCCAGGTTCACCACTGGGGTGCTCTTCTGTTCGCCGTGTCCATCATGGCGCACATGTTCCGCATCTTCTTCACCGGCGCATTCCGCAAGCCGCGTGAGGCTAACTGGGTCATCGGTTCCATCCTCCTGCTGCTGTCTGTGGCAGAGGGCTTCATGGGTTACTCCCTGCCGGACGACCTGCTTTCCGGTGTTGGTCTGCGTATTATGTCCGCAATCATCATTGGTCTGCCGATTATCGGCACCTGGTTGCACTGGATGATGTTCAACGGCGACTTCCCGGGTGACATGATCATCCCGCGCCTGTACATTGCACACGTGCTGATTCTCCCGGCCCTGCTGCTGGGTCTGATTGCCGCTCACCTGGCTCTGGTCTGGTACCAGAAGCACACCCAGTTCCCTGGCGCAGGTCGTACCGAGAACAACGTCGTCGGCGTTCGTATTCTCCCGATCTTCGCAGTCAAGTCCGTTTCCTTCGGTCTGATTACCTTCGGTTTCTTGGCGCTGTTCGCTGGTATCTTCCAGATCAACGCAATTTGGAACCTTGGCCCGTACAACCCGGCCCAGGTTTCCGCTGGTTCCCAGCCGGATATCTACATGCTGTGGACTGACGGTGCTGCCCGTGTCATGCCGCCGTGGGAGCTCTACTTGGGCTCTTACACGATCCCGGCAGTCTTCTGGGTCGCTCTGCTCTGTGGTGTTCTGGTCGTCCTGCTCTTCGCTTACCCGTTCATCGAGGCTAAGATCACCGGCGATAACGCCCACCACAACCTGCTGCAGCGTCCGCGCGACGTGCCGGTTCGCTCCGGCCTGGGTGCCATGGCTCTGGTCTTCTACACCCTGCTGACCCTGTCCGGTGGTAACGACCTGATCGCATACCACTTCCAGATCTCGCTGAACGTGATGACCTGGGTTGGCCGTATCGGTCTGATCATCCTGCCTCCGATCGCTTACTTCGTCACTTACCGAATCTGCATCGGCCTGCAGCGCTCTGACCGCGCTGTCCTGGAGCACGGCATTGAGACGGGCATCATCAACCAGCTGCCTGATGGTTCCTTCATCGAGGTCCACCAGCCACTGGGTCCGGTCGATGAGCACGGCCACGCAGTACCGCTTGAGTACCAGGGTGCTTACGTCCCGAAGACCATGAACGAACTGGGCGCCGCTGGTCACCCGGGTCGCGGTAGCTTCTTCAGCCCGGACTCCCCGGAGATTGCCGAAGAGGCAGCTCGTATCGACCACGAGAACCACGAGCAGCAGGCTCAGATGTTCCGTGACCTCGAAGCTCAGAACGCTGAAGAGCGTCGCCAGCTCGAGCAGTAAAACTCCGCGGTAGGTTTTCTACTGCGCTCAATTAAGACCACCCCGGTCCGCATCCACTTCGGATGTTGACCGGGGTGGTTTTTTTGTTCCCCAAATTCTTCCAAGCTTGCTTTGACTCCCACATATGTCGGATACCAAATCTGCTGTTTACCAGTACTAAAATGGGCATATGTCTACCAGTCCCTCCCCCACCACCGATCTTTCGAGCGACGCCACACAGCTTGTCGCCAACGGTGTCAACTTCGACTACGAAGCCACGCCTGTTCTACGCGATGTTTCGCTCACGCTTTCCGACGGCGATGTCCTCGGTCTGGTTGGAGACAACGGAGCCGGTAAGTCCACTCTTCTTTGGCTGCTGTCGGGTCGTCGTCGGCCCACGAGCGGTACGGTGACTCATACTGGCACGCGTGTGCTCGGTTCTCAGGAGCTGGAAGCACCTTTCGACTCCACGGTCCAGATGCTTATCGATGAGGCCCTCGGCCCCTCGAAACGTCGTCTAGCGGAGTTGGAAGAGGCAGCCGAGTCGATGGCCTTAGCAGAGACCCCAGATGAATCTGAGGCGGCAGAGAAGGCGTATTCGAAGGTTTTCTCGGACGTCATGGCTCACGATGACTGGAACGCCGAACATAACGCAGAGATTGTGCTCGACCACCTCGGCCTGACCGGTACTGCTCCGGACGGCGCTCCCCTGACAGAGCAACTTACTACGGAGATTTCAGGCGGGCAGCGGGCGCGGCTTGGGCTTGCGATCACGCTCATTCGAAAGCCAGAGATTTTGCTTCTCGACGAGCCCACCAACCATCTCGATGAACGCGGTCGCCAGCTCGTTATTGACACCATCCAGAACCACCCTGGAGTGGTTGTGGTGGCAACACATGACCGCGACTTCCTGGATGCCGTTTGTACTGTAATTGGAGACTTGGTGCCGGGGCGGCCTGGTATCGGGCTGTTCCGTGGCAATTACTCCGACTACGCGAAGCACCGACGCCACCAGCGTGAGCTATGGGAGCACCAGTGGCGCTCCGAGGAGCATGAACGCAATCGGTTGGAAGACACCATCGAGAATAGCGCCCGTGAGGTCTCACCGGGTCGGGCAATGACTGACAACAACAAGATGGCTTATGACCGCCGTGGCGGTCGTGTAGAGCGGCAAATCGCGCGCCGCGTGCGTTCGGCTAAGCAGCGGCTGGATGAGCTCATTGAGGAAGGTGTGGAGCGTCCACCGGCGCTACTGGGCTTTGATGCCCCGTTGACCGCACCCCTACCGACGAAGCGCGCTGCTTCGGGGAGCGATGAGGATTTTCACATCAAGATGCGCGGTGTGGTTGTCCCAGATCGAATTCGAGTAGGTTCACTGACTGTTCGTCCCGGAGACAAGGTCGTTATCACTGGCCCTAATGGGGCCGGCAAATCTACTTTGTTTAAGACCATCATGGGGCAAGTTGAGACGCAGGCTGGCGAGGTGCGTATCGGCGAGAACTGTCGAGTAGCCATGCTGGCCCAGGAACAAGATTGGGAAAACCCAAAGAAGTCCGCCCGTGAGTTGTACGACCTTGTGCCCAATGCTCGCGTGCCTCTCGACGACTTTGGATTGCTTAGCCCCGAGGATGCCAATCGACCGGTAGGAAGCCTCTCCATCGGCCAGCAACGACGTGTGGCGTTAGCGTTGGTCGTAGCCACCCCGCCGGAGATCTTGCTGCTCGACGAGCCTACGAACCATCTGAGTGTGGATCTGATCGAGCAGGTCCAAGACGCGATTGCATCTGCAGAGGGCACAATTATTGTGATTACCCACGATCACCGCATGATCAACTCGCTCGAAGCGCGTCATCTGCAGGTGACTGACGGTGAGGTCATCGAACTGCCTAAGGGGCAGAAACCCGTCGAATTCGCTTGATGCGGAATCACATACGGACTAAGGATCCTAACCAGCGAGGTAACACTAGTTAGGATCCCCAACTCGTCCAAACAAAAAAGTCTCGGG
>NZ_ABZU01000003.1 GCF_000173655.1 Corynebacterium amycolatum SK46
TCCCCCCTAAAACCAAAGAACCCCAGGCCAGAAAACTTCCTGACCTGGGGTTTTGGAGCCGGAAACGGGACTCGAACCCGTAACCTACTGATTACAAATCAGTTGCGCTACCAATTGCGCCATCCCGGCAACTTTAAAGCGACCCTTTTTGGCGTTAGCCGTCGCTGGCTCGAAAGAATCAGAGTCAACCTGAGAATCGAACTCAGCTGTGCCGCTGACAGGCGATTGTACAGGTTGGCAAGCAGAAGTTAAAAACGACACCACAGGAAAACTGCAACGGCACTTCTTGAACACTTTCCTAAACGCTAAAAGCCCCGCTCAGATAGGCATATTCACCGCCTCAAAAACGAATTGAGATTCTAGGTCGCTGACGGAGTAGTGTGACTATCGCTAAATCACTGGGGCTATGTTTCTGCAACGTCTCCGCATCGCGTCTTTGCAGCATCACTGCAATACACCCCAGGCAGTATCGGGGAAAGGAAGTGTCGACATGTCATTCGCTGGTGACAGCAATTCCAACGCCGGAGAAAACTCCGCTGCGAAGAATGATCTCTACGACGCTGAAACCACTGTCTCTTACGACGACACTCCGCAGACCCAGTTTCCTGCCATCGAAGATCAGTCCACCTTCAAGCAGCGCATGATTGATTTCGTTTCCGGCCCAACGGCAACTGTTGACCTAGTGCACTCGACCACTACCCCACTGCCGCTGGCACCGATTGATTATTCCGACCCCAGCCAGGTCACGGCCGTACTCGATCTCGCTGCCCGCATCGGCGGACTGCTGCTGGCATGTGGCTCGGGCAACCGCGATACCGAGCTGCAAATTAAGGCCGTGACCTCAGCCTATGGCCTCACCCAGATCCAGGTCGACATCACGTTGACCTCCGTGACGGTCTACCACCTCATCGGTGCCCGCCGCACTCCTATTACGGCTATGCGCGTTGTCAGCGCACCGGTTCCTGACTTCGAGCGCCTGCGCCACACCGACCGCGTCATCCGCCGAATTCGTGCAGGCCACCTGAGCTTGGAGGAGGCTATTGAGGCTATCGACAAGGTCGAGCGTGAGCCCGCAAAATATCGTCTCCGCGTCATCTACGCTGGCTGGGCATTGCTGGCTTCATCTGTGACTGTGCTGCTCGGCTCGGGTTTCGAGGTCGCCCTCATCGCGGCTGCGGTCACACTGGCCATCGTCATCGTGATTGGTGAACTCGCCGCCCGCGAGTTGCCCACATTCTTCCAGAACGCAGTCGGCGGTCTCATCGCCACACTCTCCGCTGCTGTGCTCAATGCGGCGCAGGCGTATCTCCCCTTTGAAATGCAGCCATCCAGGCTAATTGCCTCGGGAATTATCGTGATGCTCGCCGGCCTAACCCTCGTGCAAGCACTGCAAGACGGCATCACCGGCGCACCTGTGACTGGCTCCGCGCGCTTCTTCGACACCATGTTGTTGACCGGCGGCATTGTCGCCGGCATCGCAATGGGCATCGAGTTTTCCGGAATGCTGGGCATTCCGCTTCCCGACGTCATCGCGGGCTCCGACCTCAACCTGGCACAGGCAACAGTGAGGGTGATAGCGGGAACTACCGCCTCAATCGCATTTGCGTTGGCCTCGAATGCTGGGTTCACCGCGTTGTCAGTGTCCGGCACGGTCGCCCTGCTGGGGTCGATGACCTACTACTACGTGTTGACTCCGCTGGGAGTTCATCCGGTGACTAGCGCAGGCGCGGCAGCAACGCTGATTGGTCTCATCGGTGGCCTGCTGGCACGACGTTGGTCCATCCCACCGCTGATTACGGCAGTAGCAGGCGTAACCCCACTGCTTCCGGGAATGACGATCTACCGCGGTATGCACGCACTGCTGCACGACCACCCGACCAAGGGGTTTACAGCGCTGGCCTCAGCGCTAGGCATTGCGACGGCACTAGCTGCGGGCATTGTCCTCGGTGAATGGATGGCGCGCAGGCTCCGTCGCCCTCGCGCACTGCGCGAAGACAGTGGCCTGACCCGCCCAATCCGGGCTGGTATGCGTCGCATCCGTCCAGTGAATCCGCGGAACAAGCCTCGACGCCCACGCAACTACCGCTTCAAGGGCGGTATGAACCCGCGCGTGGACTAGTCGCTGCGTGAACTAGTCGCTGCGTGAACTGGTCGCTTCCGGAACCAGGTTGTCCACACCGCGCGACCTATCATCAACGTGGTAGAATAAGGTTTTTGAACTGTAAGTAGCGCTTAAAGCTGAAACTGCGTCATCACAATCCCATTCCTTCTCCGCTGAACTCGGTTGAGCTCAGTGACGGGAGCATGTGGCGAGATGACTGGCAGAAGTAGGTATAACGGGCGCAATTAAAGCCATGCTTGCCAGGAGGATTCGTGCCACCGAAGGTCACAGACACTCGCACTGCTCAGAACGAGGCTCTTCACAAGGTCGAAGAAAAGACCGCTGCTGGCGCACGGCGAATTGTGGCTACCTTCGCCGAGGACTTCTACGATGCCGTCACTCTGATGTGCATGCTCGGAGTGGAGAAGGAAGGCCTGAGCTTCAAGAAGGTTCACGAGGAGTACGAGAAGGAAAACGCTCCGAAGACCGCAAAGCGCACACGCAAGTCCACCAAGAAGACTGCGAAGAAGTCGACCAAGAAGTCCGCAAAGAAGTCCACTCGTAAGACGGCGAAGAAGGCTGCAAAAAAAGCCGCCAAGAAGACGACGAAGAAGGCTGCTAAGAAGACCACCAAGAAGGCAGCTAACTAACGGGGTCACGCAGCATGGGTCTGAGCGGGAAAAAGGCGGTTGCCGCAGTAGCTGTCGTTGCGGCAGTGTCCATGACGGCTACCGCATGCCAGGCAAAGCCGGCAGCGGAGATCGTCGGCAAGCAATGGCAGATTACCGCGATTTTTGATGACCCAAACCTGCCCCACGGTGTGCCGGACGGAACTCAAGCACCGACTATTACGCTGGGGCAAACAACGTATACCTTCGCTGATTCCTGTGGCAACGGCTCTGGTTCGCTGCAGTGGAAGGGCGAGGCGGTCGAATTCGGCACCCCGGAGCAGACTCGCAGTTTGGACTGCTCAGACCAGGCGCAGACCTATTCGGAGCGCTTCCACAAGATTGTTGCGGGCGAATTCGTCTACACGCAGGACAACAATGGTCTGCGCATGCGAGAGATGAAAGACACCAAGCCAGGCGAGGATCGCCGTGGCTGGACTGCGACAACCTCGGGTTACACCGAGGGGCGCTGACGCCACTTCTGATCAACAGGCGCATCGGTGCCGGGGTGAGAAACCCGTGCGTAAGAACCGCGGTGGTAAATGAGCGGATTGATTTCTTCACGCTTGCCGATAGCCGCAATATCCGCCGTCACAATCCAGTGATCGCCGCCTTCGTAAACATCGACGACGGTGCAATCAATCCACACGGAGCAGCCGTGCAGTAATGGATTGCCCAACTCAGAGCGGGTCCACTTCCCCATCTTGAACTTTTCGCCATTACTGCGACCGAAGGCTGCCGAGATATCCTCCTGATCCTCAGCCAACACATTGACGGAAAAACGTCCAGCGTTCCGTATATGTGGCCAGGACCGCGAGGTCTTCATGACCGTAAACAGAACCATCGGTGGAGTGAGACTCAGGGAGGAAAAAGACTGGCAGGCGAAACCGTACGCCTCGCCTTCATCCTCGGTGGCAATAATGGTCACGCCAGTGGTGAACTCACTCATCGCGCCACGGATAGACATTTCATCCAATTCGACGGGGCCACCAAGTTCGACATGGTCGTCGCAGGTAGCTTCCGGACTATTGAGAGCCGCAGCTGATCGGTCGGTGCTCGAATTTGTTGAATCTGTCATGTAATAGACCTTAATCTGAATCCGAACACAGTAAAGACGAGGTGGGGTTTACCACCCCAGGAACCTCCGATAGCGCCACGATGTTGTTACCTCGTCAGCCCGCTACCCGGCTGACGGTGCCGACGGCGCTGCAGTTGTCGTCCCAACGACAAACTCAGTCTCAAGCAAGACACGAGGAGCGCGACCGCTGTCCTCGTGTGTGGCCTCAAGCTCCTCGGCCAGCGCGCGGCCGACGGCAATGCCCTTCTGCCTATTCGGCTGAATCACAGTGGTCAGATTGTGGAAAAGCGCGCGCTCAATTCCGTCAAAGCCGGTGATGGACAGGTCCTCCGGAACACGAATTCCGTTCTCCTTGGCATATTCCAAGACCGCAATTGCCTGAGTATCCGTGGTACAGACCACCGCCGTGAGATCCGGGTTGTCGGTCAGCAGCTGGCGAGCCGCATCGCGGTTGTTCTCGCGGTCATTGAGGTGACGCTCGATGATAGGCACATCCGCCTGCTGAATACCGACCTCGGCAAGTGCTTCCAGCGCACCTTCGACGCGGTTCTTCTGCACCTGGTGATGAGCTTCTGCCAGCCGCTTCTCCGTGACATATCCCGAGTTCGGGGTACGCGACAAGCGCACTGAAAGGATTCCCACCTTGCGATGTCCCAACTCAGTCAGGTGCCGCACCGCGGGCTTGATGGCCTCGCGGTCGTCGATGCCCACAAACGGTAGAGCCGCCGCATCCGCAGGCTGGTCGCACACGACCGTCGGCAAGCCGCGAGCGCGCACCGCAGCGAGGAACGGATCGTTGTCCGCGACGGAGTAGACCACAAAACCGTCGACCACCGCCTGCCGAATCAAATTGAGATCTACGTCCCCGCCCTCCTCGGAGGAAGCTGGAATGACCAACATGGAGTCGCCCATTTCGCCGAGCTCCTCTGCGAGGCCGGCGAGAAAATCCACCGATGCAGGGTCTTCAAAAGCGAACGGGAGGTGCTCGGTGAACAGCACGCCGATGGCGCCAACCCGGCGCATGCGCAGACCGCGAGCCATTGGGTCCGGCCCCGGATAGCCAAGCCGCTCCGCAGTTTCCAAGATGTGCTCCCGCAACTTCTCCGAGAGCTGGTCAGGACGGTTGTAAGCATTAGACACAGTCGTGCGCGAGACCCCAAGTTCTGCTGCGATGGAAGCCAAGGTGCCACGACGACGCCGACTTTGCACGGAATACCGACCCTTCTTGAAAAAACCAACAGCGACTGCCCGCTCAGATATCTTCGTCCAGCTACCTCAGGTAGAAAACCTCAGTTTTATGGAAAAGAACTGCAACGAGCATCACACACATCTAATCGCGGACAACTTTACCCAACGAATGTGCGCGACTGTCATTTCTGCCACTCCGGCAGAGGTCCGCCTTGTGACTGGGTCTCCGCAGCCCCTACTATGTTCTTTGAACTAAAGGACAACTGTTTTCAATAGCGGTTAATGCTCAGGAGCTGAATAAAGGAAATAATTCAGCCCGCAACAGGATTGGATACATATATGAAGGCACGCTTTTCCACGCGCATCGCGGCGCTAGTCGCCAGCGCCGGCCTCGTCGCAGGTCTCGGCGCATGCTCCAGCAATGATGACAGCGCTACATCCGCAGGCAAGTCCGAAGACACCATTAAGGTGGTCACCTCCACCAAGGTCTGGGCAGACGTCGCCGACGCAGTCACCGACGATGAGAAGGTCTCCATCGACCCGATTATCGCGTCCAACGACATCGATCCTCACTCCTACGAACCGGCCGCAGCCGACATGGCAAAGGTAGAGGACGCCGATATTCTCATCGCAGGTGGCGGGCATTACGACGCATGGCTGACCTCCTCCCTACGCGACGCAAAGGACAAGGTCATCATCTCTGCGCTGCCGCAGGAAGAGGGCCACGAGCACGACCACGACCACGAAGGCCACGACGACCACGAGGGCCACGACGACCACGAAGGCCACGAGCACGACCACGACCACGAGGGCCACGACGACCACGAAGGCCACGAAGGCCACGAGCACCACCACCATGACGGCGAAGCCAACGAGCACGTCTGGTACGACACCGATGCGGTTGAAGAAACTGCAGAGCAGCTCGCCGATGCTTTGACCAAGCTGGGCGCCAAGGCAGACGCCAAGGCTGTCGATAAGGAAACCAAGGACATCGAAGAGGCCAAGAGCAGGCTCAAAGCCGCTAAGGTTGCTCAGGTTCACCCGCTGGCCGATGACATCCTGAAGGACACGAAGGTCGAGGACATCACCCCGAAGGGCTACCGTCAGTCCACGCTGAATGAGTCCGAGCCGTCGGCAAGCGACGTCAATGAAATGCTGAAGCTGATTGAGTCCGGTGAACTGGACTACCTCATCGACGCACCGCAGACCCACGACCAGGTCTCGCAGCGCCTCGTCGAGGCAGCCAAGGCAAAGGGCGTTAAAATCGTCGATGTTTTTGAGTCGCCGAGCGCTGACCAGTCGTTCTTTGACCTCTACAAGCAAACCCTTTCCGATATGGAGTCCGCATAACTTTGCCCTCACTGACTTTTACTGACGCAGCCGTTGAGCCGCTGTGGTCCGGTCTCAATTTGAATATCGAGCCCGGCGAGTTCTTGGCCATCCTAGGCCCTAACGGCGTCGGCAAATCCACGCTGCTGACCACTGCCCTTGGCATGCGGCGGCTGACTCACGGTTCAGTAAAAGTCGACGGGAACCTGGGCTACATTCCGCAGCAGCGGATGTTCGAGCCCTCGCTGCCCATTCGGGTTCGCGACCTCGTCGAGTTGGCGGCCGGCAAGAACCGCTCCGCCACCGAAGAAATGCTGGAGTTTGTCGGCGCATCGGGTATTGCGGATCGTCGCGTCGGCACGCTCTCTGGCGGTCAGCAACAGCTTGTCCGTCAGGCGCAGGCGCTCGTTTCGGCGCCGGATTTTTTGCTTTGCGACGAGCCCCTGCTCTCCCTCGACCCTGCGGCACAACGAACCACGGTCGAGCGCCTGGACCGGCATCGCCGGGAAAATGACACGGCAGTCGTCTTTGTCACCCACGACATCAACCCCATCCTGGGTGTCTGTGACCGAGTGCTCTACCTGACACCGCATGGACATGCGGTCGGATCGGTCGAGGAAATTATCACCTCAGAGACGCTCTCGGAGCTATACCAAACCGAAATTGTGGTTGCCCGTGTCGAGGGAAAGTTGGTTATCGCCTAATGGGCCTAATTACTCAATACCTCTCCGACACCGCTGCCCTACTCCAGGTCGGATTCGTCCACAATGCCCTCATTGCAGCGGCACTGCTTGGGCTGATCTCCGGCATCATCTCGCCACTGATTGTCATGCGACAGATGAGCTTCACTGTCCACGGCACCAGCGAACTTGCCCTCATGGGCGCATCCGCGGCTCTACTACTTGGTGTCAGTGTCAGCAGCGGTGCCATTATCGGCTCGGTGCTCATCGCAATAGTCCTGGCGGCGCTGTCGCTTCGAGGGCGCCAAGATGCGGTTGTGGGCGTGGTCTTGAGCTTCGGGATGGGCCTATCGGTGCTGTTTATCCACCTCTACCCCGGCCGAACAAGTACTGCGTTTTCACTTCTCACCGGCCAAATTATCGGCCTGACTGACACTTCTTTATGGACGATGGCCATCGTCGCGGTCATTGTCGTCGGCGGCGTTGCCTGGAAATGGCGGCCGCTGCTATTCGCCTCCGCCGACCCCATCATGGCCGCCGCCAGTGGTGTCAACGTCAAGGCGCTATCGATCTACTTCGCAATTCTCACCGGCCTCGTCGCCGCCCAGGGCGTGCAAATCGTCGGCTCTCTGCTCGTCATCGCCCTGATCATCACCCCTGGTGCCGCGGCCGCATTCGTCACCGCCTCGCCTGTAAAAGCCATCATCCTGTCGACCATCTTCGCCGAGTTCGCGGCTGTCGGAGGCATCGTTCTCTCGCTCGCACCGGGCATCCCGGTCAGCGTTCTAGTGACAACAATCGCGTTTGTCATCTACCTGTTCTGCTATGCCATTGGAGCGGTGCAGTCACGCAAGGCAACGCGTGACGACGTTCAGGCTGCCAAGTGGAGCAAATAGACGCATACGCTTTTCGGAGTTCCATCACTTTTCGGAGCGGCTTTCAAACAAGAAAAACATCGGGCAGCCCCTCGAGTGACGATTACGGAGAAGGTGCGTCCACCTTCCCTCTCGTCACCGAGGGGCTGCCCGTATTTTTGCTGGATTCTCTAAAAGCAGACTCCAATACCCCCAGCTTTTTAAGACTGCGAGACTGCCGAAATGGGGTGACCCGGCAGACAGAAAAACTAACGCTGAGGATGTCATGGTCTGACAGCTCAGTGACCCAAAGCTAGCTGTACAAGCCACCGCTAGGTCCGTGCGTATCCCCAAACTACGGCCAATTACGCCCCTATTTCTAGGAGCATGATTTGCCCGCCCTCCCCTTCGAGAAACGACGGATAATTTTCTGTTGGAAGTGATAATAACGCCGTTATTTCTGCAGCGCACGCCGGAAATAGAATTATCTTTAAAGCGCTGAACTACTGGGGGTAGCCATAAGTACCGGCCGCAATTTAGAACCCAAAATACCCCACGTAAACGCCATTACTATAACGAATTGATAATGACACCTACGGGGGTATCAAATGCGCTACTGACTACTCTTTGCCCGGCGCTGGCGGGCAAACTCACTCAGGGTCACACCCGCAGCAACGGAAGCATTGAGCGACTCCACCCAGCCGGTCATCGGAATGGACATGATGGTGTCACAGGTATCGCGCACCAGGCGCGAAAGGCCCTTACCCTCGGAGCCGACGACCACGACCACCGGGGTGGTGCCGTCGTAAGTATCCAGAGTGTGGTCGCCACCAGCATCCAGTCCAACGATCTGGTAGCCAGCCTTCTGGAACTGCTTGAGCGAGCGGACCATGTTGGTTGCCCGAGCAACTGGCAGACGTGCAGCAGTACCAGCCGAGGTACGCCAGGCCACGCCCGTAATGGCGGCCGAGCGTCGCTCCGGAATCACCACACCGTGACCGCCGAAGGCCGCCACCGAGCGAATGACCGCACCCAGGTTACGAGGGTCGGTGATGTTATCCAGGCAGACGATAAGCCCCGGCTCACCGGTCTTGGCCACCGAATCAATCAGATCTTCGACAGACGAGTACTTGTACGACGGAATCTGCAGACCGATGCCCTGGTGCATGGTGTTGCCGGTCATGGTGTCCAGCTCGTGGCGGGGCACCTCGCGAATCGGAATACCACGGGAGTTAGCAATACGCACTGACTCCTGCAGGCGCTCGTCATTGTCGGTGCCCAGCGCCACGATCAGCGCTGCCGCTGGCACCTTCGCATGCAGGCACTCCACGACCGGGTTACGGCCGACTACCAGCTCAGTACCATCTCCCTTGCGCTCATGACGCCCAGAGTCACGGCGGCGCTTCTCATTCGCCCGCTTATGAGCTGCGTGATAAACGCGGTCCTCAGCCTTCGGGGTCGGCCCCTTGCCACGCAAGCCACGCTTTTGGCCACCGGAGCCGCCGACGTTCTTCTTGCTTGCCTTGCGCACTGCACCACGACGACCGTTGCCTGCCATAGCTACCTGCTTCCTGTTGTTAATAGTTTTCTCTAGCCTAAAGCCAGCTTTTCAGCCCTAGTCAGCGACAGACCATGCCGGGCCATCAGCGGTATCAGTTACCTCGATACCCGCTTCCTTCAGACGGTCGCGCACAGCATCAGCCGTAGCCCAGTCCTTCTCTGCACGAGCCCGAGTGCGCTCCTCCAACTGGTGCTCAACCAGCACACCGAGCGCATGCATTGCCGCGTCAGAACCGGAATCGGAGGTTGCCCACTGCTCATTCAGCGGATCGAATCCAAGGACTGCGGCCATCGCGCGGACAGCACCGGCAATCTCCTTGGCCTTGGTCTCGTCGCCGTCGGCAAGCGCCTGGTTGCCCCCACGAACAGCGTTGTGGATTTCCGCAAGCGCGCGTGGGACGGCGAGGTCGTCATCGAGCGCGGCTTCGAACGCCGGCGTCCACTCACCGATTTCGATATCGCCGAGCTTATCGACGGCACGGTGCATAAACGCCTCGATACGACGGTAGCCCACTGCCGCTTCCTGCAGAGCCTCCTCGGAGTACTCCAGCACGGAGCGGTAGTGCGCACTACCGAGGTAGTAACGCAGCTCAACCGGACGAACCATGGTCAGGATATGCGGCACGGACAACACGTTGCCGAGCGACTTCGACATCTTTTCGCCGGCCATTGTGACCCAGTGATTGTGCATCCAGTAGCGAGCAAAGCCGTCGCCGGCTGCGTGCGACTGCGCAATCTCGTTTTCATGGTGCGGGAACTGCAGGTCGAGACCACCACAGTGGATGTCGAACTCGGAGCCCAAGTAGTAGGTGGCCATGGCGGAGCACTCCAGGTGCCAGCCCGGACGGCCATTGCCCCACGGCGTCGGCCACGAAGGCTCGCCAGGCTTGGCAGCCTTCCACAGCGCGAAATCGTGCGCACCGCGCTTGCCCGGAGTGTTGGTCTCGCCCTGCTCCATCTCGTCGACGCGGTTGCCGGACAGACTGCCGTAGTCACTACCTTCAGCCTTGGACCAGGCATCCACGTCGAAATAGACGCTGCCATCGACAGCGTAGGCGAAGCCGTTATCCATCAGACGCTGCATGTACTCCACCATCTGAGTGACATGACCGGTAGCGCGCGGCTCAACGCTCGGTGGGAGGACACCGAGCTGGTTGTAAGCCCAGGTAAATTCACGCTCAAAGCGGGAGACCCACTCCCACCAAGGGCGGCCGTGCTCGGCGGCCTTGTTCAAGATCTTGTCATCGATATCGGTAACGTTGCGCACAAAGACGACGTCATACCCCTTGGCGATCAGCCAACGGCGCAAGATATCAAAGGCCACGCCGGAGCGAACATGGCCAATGTGCGGCTGAGCCTGCGGGGTCGCACCGCACAGGTAAATGGAGGCATGCCCCTCGCGGAGAGGCTCAAAATCCTTCAGTTGGCGGGTTGCGGTATCGAAGATTTGAAAAGTCACAGCCCCGAGCATAGCGGGGAAATAGATACGGGTGAAAAAGAGAAAACGGCTAGCGCACACGGGCAATGTGTGTGCGCTAGCCGTTAACCGGAAAAGTGCAGAAAATCCCTACTGAAAGGAACCGGGGAGGGGGGAACGACTTATGCGTCAGCGTCCAGGTCCACCGGCTTATCGTCGGCCTCATCCTTCTTCTCACCGGCGGCACCTTCCTGCGCCAGCGCGCGGTGACGCTCGATAGTGGCATCGACGCGGGCAAAAACTTCCTCGACCTTGGCCTCATCAACGCCGTCGGCAAGCGCGAGCTCACCGACGAGAACCTGGCGAGCCTTGCTCAACATACGCTTCTCACCGGCGGACAGACCGCGGTCCTGATCGCGGCGCCACAGGTCACGAACTACCTCAGCGACCTTGTTAATGTCGCCCGAACCCAGGCGCTCCTGGTTGGCCTTGTAGCGACGAGACCAGTTGCCGGCCTCTTCGACGTCGGTCTCACGCAGAACGGAGAAGACCTTCAGCAGCCCCTCTTCACCGACAACATCGCGGACACCGACCAGCTCGGCATTCTTGGCGGGCACCTGGATATTCAAATCACTCTGCAGAATCTGCAGTACGAGGTACTGAACGGTCTCACCGTTAAGCTCTCGTTCAATGATGTTTTCGATTTTCGCAGCTCCGTGGTGCGGATAAACTACGGTATCGCCAATGCTGAATTCCATGTAATGCACACGCCCTTTCCAACGGCCTTCCACCCTATCATGTCCCCCCATGATTTTACGGGTAGTATGAGAACATCTTAGGAAGACACTAAGGTGTTCTTTAAATACTGAAAATCCTATCGCCCATCCTCAAGCTACTGGAGGAAATCTAGTCATGGCCTTCAAGTCCGTACTTCGCCGCAGCGCCCTCATCACCGTCTCCGCAGCATCCGCAGTTGCGCTTGCTGCTTGTGGCGCCGGTCAGATTTCGCAGACCGCAAATCAGCACCCGGCTGTAGACGGTGCGATGAACGGCGGCGAAGATGCTGCCGGTAAGGGTGCTGAGAACACCAACTCGGCTCTTGGCTTCGTCAACATCCGCGACGCTCACATCCTGGTTGACCCGGAGGCTGGTACCGCTGGTCTGAAGTTCTCCGCCAGCAACCAGCAGCGCGCTACCGAGTCGGTCTACACGCTGAAGTCCGTCACCGTTGAAGGTATCGGCGAGGTTGAGCTGAAGAAGGTCGCTGAGACTCCTTCCTTCGCTAAGGCTGCCAAGGGTGACAAGTCCCTGCCGCGTGAGTGCCAGATCGTCGCTGGCCCGAAGTCCGTCATCGATCCGCTGGCCAAGACCGCAAAGGACAACACCGGCTGCATCGGTTACTACACCAATGAGCTGGACCCGAGCACCCTGGTTGGCGACAAGAGCAGCGCTGCTGGCCAGAACCGCGAGGCCACCTTCGAGTTCGCTGACCCGCAGGGCCAGACCAACACCTACGACCTTGACATCACCATCTCCGCTGACATTCTCGAAGCTGGCGCACCGAACCGCGGTGCTGACGGCATGCTTGAATCCAAGTAAGCGCGGCACAGTGGTGTTCCTGCGCTGTTCGCGCGCAGCGCACTTTTAGGTGCTGGTACAGCGCAGTCCTGCCCCGCAAATAACGCGAGGAGCTTCATCGAGCGGGCATGGGCGATTGGTCGCTTGATACGGGTCACGGCAGTACAGTCATCCTTGACACAAGTCATTGACACTGCCCTGGCCCGCTCTCGCGTATCTGGGGTGAATTTTCTCGCGACATTCACCTCATACCGCACAACACGCGTTGTGGCGTCTGTCGTGTCGCCTCTCTTGAAGCAAAGGTGGTTGCACCGTGGCCAAGACCAAAGACGAAGCCTACGAATGCTCAGCATGCGGCTGGCAGGTGTCGAAATGGGTCGGCCAATGTCCCAATTGCAAAGAGTGGGGCACGCTGGAGAAGGTGACTATTCGCTCCAGCAGTGGGAAGTCCATCTCCACGCTGGAGGACAAAATTGCTGCACGGGCAGCCAAGCAACGTCGCCGTAGCGCTGCCGCAACGGAGCCCGGCGCGCGGGGTGGTCGTCGAAAAGCATCTTCCACTTCCGTCGCGGCTGAAAGCCAGCGTCTAGTACAGCGCGCGCTTGACGACGAGGCGGAGGAACGTTTCCTCGCCGAGACATCCGCAACAGATCGAATCCCCACTTCATCTTCCGAGTTGACCGCGATTACGGGGATTTCCGCCAAGGCTGCGCACGCGGTGCGCACGGGCATCGGTGAGCTGGATCGAGTGCTCGGTTCCGGTATTGTGCCGGGTTCGTTGGTGCTCTTGGCGGGCGAGCCGGGGGTTGGTAAGTCGACGCTGCTACTTGAAGTGGCCTACCGCTGCGCGAACGGCGATTTGGGGCCGACTCTTTACGTCACCGGTGAGGAATCGGTCGGCCAGGTGCGGCTGCGTGCCGAGCGCACTGGTGCACTGTCGGACTCGCTGTACCTGTCGGCAGTGTCGAATATCGAGGATGTCATCGATCTGACGCTGGAGCTCTCCCCCGGTCTGCTCATTGTGGACTCCGTGCAGACGATGCGTGCCGACGTCGAAGGTGCTCGCGGTGGCGTTGCCCAGGCTCGCGCCGTAACCTCTGCCCTGGCAGCACTGGCGAAGGAAACCGGGACTGCAATCTTCCTGGTAGGGCACGTGACCAAGGACGGCAATGTGGCCGGCCCGCGTACGATGGAGCACCTGGTTGATGTGGTGCTCAACTTCGAGGGCGATAGGCATTCGGGGCTACGCTTCTTGCGCGGCCTGAAAAACCGCTTCGGCAGCACCGATGAGGTGGGCTGCTTCGAGCAGACCGCGGGCGGTATTGCGGAAGTTGAGGATCCCTCGGGGCTGTTTTTGCATCACCGAACGCCGACCTCGGGAACTGCAATTACCGTGGCCATGGATGGCCGCAGGCCGCTGCTGGCGGAGGTTCAGGGCCTGGTTATCAATACCGAGGCGCACAACCCGCGCCGCAATGTCTCCGGTCTCGACCCTCGGCGCGTGCCGATGGTCGCGGCCGTGCTGACTGAACACGGCAACTTCAAGCAGTTGGCTCGCATGGAGATGTACGTATCCACCGTCGGCGGTATGACGCTGTCGGAGCCTGCCGCGGACCTGGCGATTGCGCTGGCATTGGCCTCATCCATGACTAAGCGGACCTTCCAGGACAAAACCATTGCACTCGGCGAACTGGGGTTGGCCGGAGAAGTGCGCCGAGTGACCGATCTGGAGTGGCGACTTAAGGAAGCTCATCGAATGGGCTTCGACACGGCAATTGTGCCCAGAGGCGCAAAAGGCCCGGCAGGGATGCGACTGCTGGAAGCAGGCACCGTTGCCGAGGCCATTGAACTTGGGTTGGGAACTAAGCGCTAGCGCATGTTGAACGTGTAGGCGTCAGAGTTGTTGTCACCAATCACGCCGTAGAAGATGTACGACCCGGAGGGCGCTGGGACGCGGTCTTCTTCGGAGCACTTGTTCGGCGCCGAGGTCAGACGCGACCAAGTGGCGGCATAGTTGACTTCCTCGCCCGGTGCCAATACCAGTTCACCGTGGCCTTCGGAGTCATTGCAGTCCACATCCGACCAGACACGCTCGTATGTTGCCAGGTCGTAAACCTCGAAGCGCAACTGCTGCTCATCGAGGTTCACGCGGCATTCACCGCCGGTGGGATTGTGGACGGTGATTGCCAGAGTCGGCTGCTCATCGCCATAGTTCGGCTGATCCGAGGTGGCAGTCACCTGCAGATCTGCAAGGCTACAGTCCTTTTTGTTCGCAAGCGCCGCCTGAGCGTCATCCTTCGCGGAATCTTCGCCTTCCTTGTCGCCCTTCTTGGCGCCCTTGTCAGACTTATCGTTCTTCGAGTCCTTGTCAGGCTTAGGCGCGTAAGGTTCCTTGGGCTGTTCCGGAGGGGTCACCTCTTTCCCGTCATCCCTGGTGACATTCACCGGTTCAGAATCCTCGCTGTCCCGGTTTACCAGTGCGGAAATACCCCAGCCCAGGAGAACGAGGATGATAACGAGCAACACCGCCGCGGCGATACGCCGACGCCGGTAGATTTCTGGAGGCAGCTTATTGGTCACACATTTAGGTTAGCGGGTTCTCACTGACTCCATGGGTAACGACGGTCTCAGCGCGTCCGTCCTCCAAGCGGTACCGCATACCGACAACGCCCACCTCGCCGGTCGCCAACCGCGATGAAATCTCTGGCGAGCGATCAATAATGTGATTAACAATCTCGCGCACGTGGCGACGCTCAAATTCGTCGATTTCAGTCTCGCCATCCTTGCGAGCCGCCAACAGCGACGGGGTGACCTTCTCAATCAGCACACGCTGGAAACCACCCGGCAGTTCGCCACCGTCCAGTGCAGTCTTCGCCGCAGCCACTGCGCCGCAGGACTCGTGGCCGAGAACAATCACCAGCGAAACTCCCAGACCATCAACTGCGAATTCCAGCGAAGCCAGCACCGACAGGTCGGTGATCTCACCGGCAGTACGGATCACAAATACATCGCCCAGGCCCTGATCGAAGATAATCTCCACCGGAGCACGGGAATCCGAGCACGCCAGCACAACGGCCTTCGGCTTCTGCCCCTGCGTCAGCTGCTTACGACGAACCAAGTCCTGGCGAGGATGCGCAGTCTTGCTCTCGCAGAAGCGGAGGTTTCCGCGAACCATCGATTGCCATACACTCTCAGGAGTCCTCTCAGAATTGCTCATAGCTATATTGTGCAACGACTCCGCTGTTTATGGGAAAGCGAGAATGTAGATTGACCTCTGCAATTAACCAATCCGACGACTTCGACGTACACGTCGATGCCGCCTTACGTGATTGGTATCGCGCCAATATGCGGCCACTTCCCTGGCGCGAAGAAGGCACTTCACCATGGGCTGTGCTCGTCAGCGAAGTGATGAGTCAACAGACTCCCGTCGCCCGGGTAATCCCCTCGTGGCGCGCCTGGCTGGAAAAATGGCCCACCCCAGCCGATCTGGCAGTCGCTCCCAAAGATGAAGTCCTGCGCATGTGGGGAAAACTCGGCTATCCCCGACGTGCGCTCCGGCTGCGTGAATGCGCAGAAAGAATCGTCGAAAAGCACGACGGCGAAGTGCCGAGTGACGTGGACACACTGTTAGCTCTTCCGGGGGTAGGAGACTACACCGCTCGGGCGGTTGCGGCGTTTGCTTTTTGCGCGCGCACGCCGGTGGTGGACATCAACGTGCGCCGCGTACTTCGGCGACACCGCCAGGGCACGTACCTACCCGGCACCGCCAAACGCGCCGACATGGCGCTCGTCGAAGAGTTCCTACCACTCGACCCCACGACTGCGGCCGAAACCTCTGTCGCGCTCATGGAACTCGGCGCTACCGTCTGCCGAACCACACCCGAGTGCGAGGTCTGCCCCATCGCCACCAGTTGCGCCTGGATCGCCGCCGGTCGCCCCGAACCCGAAGACCACGAAATCGCCGCAGCTAAACGGCGTGTGCAGAAGTTCGAAGGCACCGACCGCCAAGTCCGGGGCTTGCTTCTCGACGTGCTTCGCGCCGCCGACTCCCCCGTCGAACAGGCCGCTCTCGATGCGGTCTGGGATGATGCGCATCAGCGTTCCCGCGCACTGTTCTCTCTGCTTAACGACGGACTTGCGGAGCAAACTCCCGATGGCCGCTTCCAGTTACCCCGTTAAAGCCGAGCCAATGCTCCAGTAAAGACCAGATTCGAACAAGTGCGTTGCCTAGAATTGGGAACATGAATGCCTCGCTCCATCGACCTCAGCGCCAACGCTGTCTCTTTGGGGCTAGTAAACGCAGAATTGCGCTGAGCATGGTGCTCGGAATTTCGCTGTTTGGCACTAGCGCAGGTGTGCTCGCTGGTTGCTCAGCGGTCGATGGACTAGGCGCAATTGACTTCGGCTCCTCGGATTCTGACTCTTCTGCGGTGAAGCGATTGCCTCCGGGGCAGGTAATTACGCAGACACCATTTCCGGTCAATGCGCCCGCACGGGCACAGCGGGTCGTGTTTTCCTCCACAGGTGCACGCGACCACCGCCAAACAGCGGTGTCTGGTACCGTATTGCAGCCCTATGCCCGCTGGTCGGAGAAGTCCCCACGGCCTCTGGCGGTGATTGCGCCGGGGACTCTCGGGATGGCTGATAACTGTGCCAGCTCGGTTGCGCTGCGCTACGAAGCACCTCCGACGCCTCCGGCACCTCAGCTGCTGGCACAGGGATGGAATGTTGCCATCGTGGATTACCAGGGGCTCGGCACGCCTGGAGTACATCCGTATCTCAACCGTGAGATTGCCGGGAATGACACGCTCGATATGGCACGAGCGACTATTGAAACTTTACAACTACCTGCAGATACTCCGATTGCGCTGTTCGGCTACTCGCAAGGCGGAGGTGCCACCGCTGCAGCCGCCGAGCTAGCCGATGAGTACGCCTCGGAGCTGAACATCCGCGCTGTTTACGCCGGGGCTATTCCGGCCGATCTCACCGACACTGCGCTGCATATTCGCGGCTCGGCGCTGGCGGGGCTCGTCGGATACTTCATGAACGGCTTGATTGCAGAGTACCCAGAGACCAAAGAACCACTCGAGCGCATGCTGAGCCCGCTGGGGCAGGACTTCCTGAAGCTCACAGCCGATGAATGCATTGGCGCGACTGTCGAACGTTGGCCTCGCAATGACACCAAAGCTTTTACGGCCAACGACTTGGGGATCGCGGAGAATCTGCGCTCACCGGAGCTATCCGCCGTCGTTCGACGCCACGTGGACGAACAGACTCTGGGCACAAAGACTCCCAGTATGCCCGTGTTCGTTACCCATAACGCATTGGATGATGTGTTACCCGTGACGTCGGCACGCGAACTTGTGCAGAAATGGCAAAAGGCCGGCGCCGACATCACCTACGTGGAGGTCGACACTGACCTCGGTGATGGTACGCACGGCCTTGCCTACGTGCTCACCCACGACGAGATGCTTGCGTGGGTGAATCAGAAAATGGGGTACTAGCGCACTAGCGCCCTAGCTGTACTGACGGTGGAATGCTCACCGCCAACCACCAGCCGCTAATTACTTCTTCTTCCAACGGCCGCGGAAGGTCAGCCCCTTGCCCAGTCGGACGGTGTAACCGCCACGGCTGTTAATGGTCACTGGACCGATACGCTTAGAACCAGAGACTCCCGAACCCGAGTAGTTCAGCCACGTGTCCTTGTCCAGGTTCTGCTTCTTGCGAAATTGAATCCCCATTTAGTTCTCTCCCTCGGAGTTATCAGATTCGGTCTCTGCCTCGGCAGTGTCCTGATCGGCAGTACCTTTGATGTCGCCAGATGCAAACGCTCAGGATACCGTCAGCACTGCCGAGAACGCCCGTCATCTTCCTCAGAACCGGCCAAGGCACTGCCCATCGGCATCAACGTTACCGGCCTTGCCCTTGTTGGTGAAGGTGAACTTCGCCTTGTCGACGTCCTTGGACTCGCCGTCCCTGCACCATAGATGCCTCAATCCGTTATTTGTGACCGCCCCCTAGTGAGCTCATGAAACCGGCCACCGCCACAGCGCGCCGAACAATGACGACAGGTAGTTAGTGCAAACCGCCCAGGGATGCGAATGGCTCCTCGGCCTGGATGTCGTGCAAGGGCACGCGCACCCAAGGCGAATCACTGTGTGCGAGCAGCTCGGTGAGCCGTTGCGATTGATCCTTCATCGCAGCGGTGACGTCGGGCTCACCATCACTCGCCCAAATCATTCGACCCCACCAGAAACTAGCGGCTACGTCAGCCCACGACACGAAGTAGCGCTGCAGCGCCGCCACGGCCTTGTCTGAAATCTGAAGGAACTCTTCTGGAGAAATCCAACCCAGCTCCGTTGCCGGGCCACCAACGTTATGGATTCGGATTATGTCCCATGCGCGCGTAGTGGTGGGCAGTGCCGGGGCCGCTGCTTTGGCAAAGCCCTCCGAGCGCAACATCCTTACGAGGTAGCGGAACTTACGTTCACCACGACGCGGATCCGCGCCTTGGGCAGTAAAGAAGTCTTTGATGAAATCGACCTTTTCCTCCACTTCCGCATCTAGCTCGCGCTCGGGGACGTCCTTCACGGCGTATGCGAGGGGTAAAACCAGGTCATCTTCCACGTGCTGGCCACCTTCGAGCAGAGCATCAATAACCTGATACGCTTCCTGTGCACCAGTGACCCCCCAGTTTTGCTCGAGAGATGTTTTGTAGTACTTGGCTGCCCTTGCGTTGATGGCCTCAACCCCTAGCGGGGTCGCAAACGCCTTATTGCTCTTGTACACCATTCCCCAAGAGTGGCGGCGCACCTCATCTTTGCTCGGCGCCGGTTCCGGCCATGGGAACTTTGTAAGGCGGTAGATCCAAGTATCATCAAACTTTGCTGGCGTGAACGTAGGGCTCATATCCTCACAAAGTACCGAGGTTTCGGGGTTGAGTCAGTGTTACTTCACACACCACCCCAACCCTGGGGTGATTTATGTCATAGCACTGAACCTCAGGCGCGGTTTTTATTGTGTTGCTAGTCTCGTGTGCATGACAGGATCCCAGATTACATTGACCGACCGGCCAGATCTCGGTGCCGCACTTGAACGTGCCGGTAATTCCGGGATTGTGCGCACTGCCGCCGTCGCTGTTGTAGAAGGCCTTGGTGTCGACGAGATTGTGCTCGAGGCCGCCGCTACAAAAACCAGTGGAGTAGATGGCGCAGCGTTCGTCACCAACCGAAGAATTCTCGTGACCGCCAACAAGAAAGATCCGTCTCAATTCGAGTTCCTTGAACTCGACAACCTCGCCAATGTAATTGTTCTGCCTTACAAGGGCGGCTGGGCCGTCGTGGCCCAGCTCTACAACACATATAAAGTGTGGAGCGGTTTCACAGAAAAGGCTGCGAAACGTGTGCAATTTGCCGCCCAGTGGGCTCTGACCGCAGGCCGAGAGGCACGAACTGAGGCCTCTCGTGCAGTGTCGTCGACAGAGCTTTTTGAGCGATGGAAAGAAAATAAGCACCGTCTCAATCGCAATAGTTTGGAAGAGTTTGTAGAGTCGATGCGCTCCCTGTATTCCGACATTGATTCACGGTGGTGGACTGAAAAATGATTCGACTTGCATACCCAGGTTCGCCCGACCGCTTAAATGGGGCAGAAGACACATCACACATCGAACAAAACCTGGCTATTGCGGAAAATGGCTATCGCCATTACATCAAGCATGGCTCGTTACTAGAAACTGGAGCGTCTCCAGCAAATACGACTGCCGCCTCAAGGTCGAACGCCAGCGCGGGCACGACAGGTGCCCAGACCCGCGGCGCATCGAAAGGCCTCAGCGTAAAGAAGCAGCTATTACTCCTCCCCTTAGTGATAGCGGGCATCGTGGTGCTAGCGATTGCCTACGTTGCAGCTAAAGACGCGCTCTTTAGTGACAAGTCAGACGAGTCCGCTGCTCCCGCACAGTCCGCCGCTGAAGCACCTGCCGATCCCGGCGCTTCCAACGGTGGCGCTACCGGTGCTACTGGTGGGGATACCGCTGGCGGCCTCACCCCTGCCGACCACGCACCCGAACCGATTGCTAGTTTCGTGCGGGCCTGCACAGACTATGAAGTGGTGTTTAGCTACTATGGTGCGGATAGCGCCCCTGCCCCACAGGCAATGGGTACCAACTGTTCCGTGGATACTACGAAGGCTCCCGCCGTTGGTTACGTAGTCTTCACCGATGACCCTGCCGCCACCGCCGCCGTTCGTGACGGCAAGCCCGTCTTGGATGCCGTTGAGATTCCGGCAGAATCAACGCGCGGTTCCACATTCAAGGCGCAGAGAGTGGAGTCCCTCATCACAGTTGCGGAAATCCTCCCAGAGGACCAGGGAATCGTTGAGTACATGATTAAGAATGATGACCCCGAAGTGGCAAAGAAAGCATTGGTCGACCTCGGCGTGGCCAAGTAGAACTACAACTCTCCGCGCTTTTAGGAAAGACCGCATATAGACACACTGCCGCCCCAGTTCCTCCCATAATGGAGTCGGAACTGGGGCGGCAGTGTTCGTTGGTACTGCTAGCGGCTAAACCTCTTAGAGCGGCTGGCCAGCACCCGCACCAGCCGGTGGCGGGTTGTGGCCGTCGTCATCGGAGTCCGAACCGGACTCTAGGTCGGTTCCAGCGGCGGTGGAACCGCCGTCACCCAGTACATCCGGGGTGATGATATCGGGCTCGCTGGTACCAGCGCTGCCGAGAACGTCCTTGCCTTCCTCGGAGTCATCCAGAGCACCGCCGTCGGCATCGACGTTACCGGCCTTGCCCTTATTGGTGAAGGTGAACTTCGCCTTGTCGACGTCCTTGGACTCGCCATCCCAGCCTTCGACATCGATGAAGACGGTCTCGCCGAGACCAACCTCACCGTAGAGAATCTTCTCGGAGAGCTGATCCTCAATCTCGCGCTGGATGGTGCGACGCAGCGGACGGGCGCCGAGCACCGGATCAAAGCCACGCTTGGCCAGCAGGTTCTTGGCGCGGTCGGAAATCTCCATGGTGATGCGCTTCTCGCCGAGCTGGTCGCTGACGCGGGTCAGCATCAGGTCGACCATCTGGACAATCTCGGCCTGGCTCAGCTGCTTGAAGACCACAATCTCGTCGATACGGTTCAGGAACTCCGGACGGAAGTGCTTCTTCAGCTCATCGTGAACTTTGTCCTTCATCCGCTCGTACTTACCGTCTTCATCGGCCTCACCGACACCCGAGAAGCCCATGCCGACGGCCTTGGAAATGTCGCTGGTACCGAGGTTCGAGGTGAAGATCAGGACCGTATTCTTGAAGTCCACCACTCGACCCTGCGAGTCGGTCAGACGACCGTCTTCCAGGACCTGCAGCAAGGTGTTGTAAATCTCCTTGTGGGCCTTCTCAATCTCGTCGAAAAGCACGACGGAGAACGGCTTGCGGCGCACCTTCTCGGTGAGCTGGCCACCTTCTTCGTAGCCAACGTATCCGGGAGGGGCACCGAAGAGACGCGAAGCGGTGAAGCGGTCGTGGAACTCACCCATATCAATCTGAATGAGTGCGTCTTCCTCACCAAAGAGGAACTCGGCAAGGGCCTTCGACAGCTCGGTCTTACCAACGCCGGACGGGCCGGCGAAGATGAACGAACCGGACGGACGCTTCGGGTCCTTCAGGCCAGCGCGGGTACGACGAATAGCGCGGGAGACAGCACTAACGGCCTCTTCCTGACCGATGATGCGCTTGTGCAGCTCGTCCTCCATACGCAGCAGACGCGAGGACTCTTCCTCGGTGAGCTTGAACACCGGAATGCCAGTCCAGGAAGCCAGGACCTCCGCAATCTGCTCCTCACCGATCTCAGCGATGGTGTCGGACTCGCCCGCACGCCACTTCTTCTCGCGCTCGCGGCGCTCTTCACCCAGCTTGCGCTCCTTATCGCGCAGACCAGCTGCCTTCTCGAAGTCCTGCTCGTCGATGGCGGCTTCCTTCTGGCGACGCACATCGGCAATCTTGGAGTCAATCTCCTGCAGGTCAGCCGGGGCAGTCATGCGCTTGATGCGCATACGAGCACCGGCCTCGTCAATAAGGTCAACAGCCTTATCCGGCAGGAAGCGGTCGTTGATGTAGCGATCCGAGAGAGTAGCGGCGGCAACCAGCGCCTTGTCCGAGATGGATACGCGGTGGTGAGCCTCGTACTTATCGCGGACACCACGCAGAATCTCGATAGTGAGATCCACGCTCGGCTCCGGCACGTTCACCGGCTGGAAACGACGCTCGAGAGCGGCGTCCTTCTCGATGTGCTTACGGTACTCATCCAAAGTGGTAGCACCGATGGTCTGCAGCTCACCGCGAGCCAGCTTCGGCTTCAGAATCGAGGCCGCGTCAATTGCGCCCTCTGCGGCACCGGCACCGACCAGCGTGTGAATCTCATCAATAAACAGGATGATGTCACCGCGCTGGTTAATCTCCTTGAGCACCTTCTTCAGACGCTCCTCGAAGTCACCTCGGTAACGGGAGCCCGCAACCAGCGAGCCCAGGTCGAGGGAGTAAAGCTGCTTATCCTTCAGCGTCTCCGGCACACGACCGTTGACGATGTCCAGCGCGAGCCCCTCCACAACGGCGGTCTTACCAACGCCCGGCTCACCAATCAGAACAGGGTTGTTCTTGGTACGACGAGAAAGGACCTGCATAATGCGCTCGATTTCCTTCTCGCGGCCAATGACCGGATCCAGCTTGCCCTCGCGCGCAGCCACGGTCAGGTTACGACCAAACTGATCGAGCACCAGCGAACCGGACTGGTGGTTACCCTCCTGCACACGAGCGCCGGAAGTAGCACCGACCGGACGCTGCTCCGGAGAACCATCGGACTCATCGCCCTGGAAACCGCTGAGCAGCTGAATAACCTGCTGACGTACGCGCGGCAGGTCAGCGCCGAGCTTAACCAGGACCTGAGCGGCAACACCTTCGCCCTCACGAATCAGGCCGAGCAGCAGGTGCTCAGTACCGATGTACTTGTGACCCAGCTGCAGAGCCTCGCGCAGAGAGTACTCCAGCACCTTCTTTGCACGCGGGGTAAACGGCACGTGACCGCTCGGCGGCTGGGAGCCACGACCAATAATGTCGACTACCTCCGAGCGCACAGCGTCCAGGGAAATACCCATGGACTCCAGCGCCTTGGCAGCCACACCGTCGCCTTCACTAATCAAGCCGAGCAGGATGTGCTCCGTGCCGATGTAATTGTGATTGAGCTCGCGTGCCTCATCCTGTGCTAGGACGACAACGCGACGTGCTCGGTCCGTAAACCTCTCGAACATCACTGCCCTTTCAAGTGTCTATTTTCGCCGTAATTCAATAAAGGTTGTTTCACCTAGCTTAAACGCGACGCGACGCAGATTAATCCCTATAGCCGTACGCCAGTAGCGAACAGTCTGGTCAGGAGAGGTATCACTGCTCCCACAACAGCAAAAGCTCCCGGTGGCAATGCCACCGGGAGGAAACGAATGTTGGAATGAATTACTCCTGCGCGTTAAGCCCTACGCCAAACAAGAAGGAGTACTCGCACGGGATATCAGTCAGTCTCCATAATCTCCCACTCGTATGGAGTCACTTCACCGCGCACCTCATGGTACGGAGAACTGAAGTACAGGGTGCCATTCTTATTCAGGACCACAATCCCGTGGAAGCTGTACTTCTTCCCTTCCTTCAGGCGGAATGGCGGACGCGAGGCATCCCAATTCCCGCCGCTCATTCCAGCGTCCCAGCTTCCAGATGCATCCTCAAGATCAAAGGTGACCAAATTGTGGGCGTTCTCCTTGCTACCCCACTTAGCTGTGGTCTGGCAGCGGAACATGTCCTGATTTACCGACCCACCACAGACTACGGTTTCTCCTTCTGTGGAATAGCTGACATAGTCACGGTTGATCTTGGGGTAGTTCGTAGCGGCATCGGCGACGGATGGATTGACAACAACAAGCGCAGCGGCGGCAGTGATTGCGGCGGCTACAACGGAAATCTTCTTAGTGAACATGACCTCAGATTAAAAACTCTCGGCCACAAAAGAAACGGGAGTTCTCCCCGGGGAGTTCTCCCCTGGCCAAACCATGCTGGCCTGCCCAAATCTAGATAGTGGTGCCATCAATCGCACCATGATTTACCCACCTTTGTCACAGGAACAATGCGGTCAGCCGGCAACGCAACTAGCGCAATGAGGCCAGAGCGCATGACCGCCTGTGACTCACCGAGAACGGAACTCATATCAATGGCTTTCAAACTATTCAGCTTCCGAAAAACCTTTCGCCCCACCCGCAACTCCCGGGTTACGCTGTCGCGTTCTGGCCTCGGATATTCCTATCGCATGGGGCCCGTTCGGTGGACGAAGAATGCCCGTGGCGGCCGAACCACCACTGTGAACACGCCAATTAAGGGATTGACTTATCGCAAGTACCGTCGTTAAGCGAGCAGTTTCAAGTCGTCTGCCGTGACCAATCGTGCTTCGATTGCAGCGACGACTACCAGCTGCAGGCGGCTCTTTTGATTAACCCGTTGCCACTCCTTGCTTGAGACCAGCCCTTTGCTCAAAGCGGATTCAAAAAGTGCGGTGCGGTAATGCTCGACTGCCTTTGCGGTCTTGCCTCCCAGCTTTCGGCCGGCCTCGGCATCGGTGCACGAAACCATAATGGTGTCGATTCGGCCGCGCAGATAGTCTTCCGCATATGCGGCGATCAGAGCACGCTGGCGCTCCGGCAGCTCCCCAACCGAGATAGTTTCTGTCCCGTCAGTTGGCAGCACGACCTTTGCATCGGCGTGCTCAATATCCTGTTTAATCTGAATTTCGTACTGGTCATCTTTGACGGAAAAGCGGATGAAATACTCCGGGTAGCTCAAATCAAAACGCTGTTGCGGAGCCAGTCGGAATGACCGCGACACCTCCGGAATGTGCACCATTGCAGTCACGTGCTCGCAGTTATTGAGCAAAAACCACATTCCGGATTCCGCGTACACATACATTGCTACGCGGTGCATGTAGCGATTATCTTCGCCCACCTTGAGATCGGCGTCACGCCCGATGGTTAATCCCTCACGCGGATTGGCAACAATCGCATCCCCACACAAATTATCAACCACAAGTGTTGGGAGCGATGTCACGTTGACCAGACCTTTCTCTCGCACCACCAGCCACCAACCGCGAATTAAGCACCTTGCCCAATGCTCCTGAGAAATCGCCCAACGGCGGCTGAAGTGACTGGCATTCAGGATAATTATCCGAAATATAACAAATAATCTCGGCGTTATCGCTTAATTCGTCGTGGTTTGCATTGCCCACGCCGCCACCGTGTCATAGGCAGCAGGACAAGGATCGCCTTCGGTCAAAACGACAAATACCGGACGGAGCACTTCGGGACTGGATGGCGCAGAGCTTTCCGCCGGCTGAACCAAGCAATAATTGATCGGCCGTGTTGCCTCGGAACCTTCGCTGTTCACGGCGTGAAAAGAACCGGACGTCTGTAGGACATCCAACCGGCGACCATCGGGCTCCATTCGCAGTTTCACAACTTCAGAGCCAGCCGGTTCAGCCACTGAACGGTTCTTGCTCACGGCATCCAGAATTTCACCACGCCATTTGTCATTTTCAGCCTCTGCAATCGGCTTCTTCTCATCAATACCGTGGCGAAATGGCAGCAAGAATTCATCCGCTGAAGCAAACTGCGTGGCGTGATATGCAGCACCGTTGAATGTTCCCATGCGCTGGATGCCCTGCCAGCTCTTCTCGCCGATGGGGACGTCGCTTAACGACGTAAGGGTCCACCGGTCGCCCACCGGAATCCGAGGCCCCTTCGCCAAATCGGGAGCGCGAAGTCGCATTGGTTCCGCGGAACCTCCGATAGCTACTGGCTGTGCCAAATGCTTGGCACTAAAGAGACCGCCATCTCCAATGCCACTACGTTCGGCAACAACAATGCCTCCACCAATAAGACCTAGACATGCCACTACGGAAAACGCTGCAAGAGCTTTCTTCCGGTTCTTCGGATTGCGAACCTCGACCGCACCACCATTTAGCGCAGCAATGAGATCGCTAATAAACGCATTACAGGATTCGTAGCGTTCATCGGCATCAATAGCCAACGCCTTGGCGAATACCGAATCGACTACCGCACCGAGGTTGGTAACCGGTCGCTTACCGCAATGCAATTGCCGCGCACTGGCCGCGTCAGTAGCTGGAAAGGCCTTATATCCCTGCAGCAGCTCGAATATCGTGCACGCAAACGCATACTCGTCACTAGCTGCACTAATGTAACCCTTAGTGAAGATTTCTGGCGCCATATAGGGCAATGAGCCGGCAACACGATTTGTCACGCCAACACTGTCGATTTCAGTGGCGGTTGATACACCGAAATCCACAAGCGTCGCACTTAACACAAGCCCCGACGAATCCCGCTCTACGACGATATTTGATGGTTTTACATCACCATGAATCACCGCTGGTTCGTGCTTTGCTAGCCGATCTAGCGCGGTAGCAATCTCCACACCAATCGACATGACTTCGCTCTTATCGAAATTGCGTGGCGGATACTCGGCCAGCTCAGTGCCCAACGAATTACCGCTGATAAGAGTCATGGTGAACCAGAGCAGATTCCCTGCTCGCCCGCCATCGAACACGGTCACTACGTTGGGAACGTGAACAGTAGCTGCGATAGAAACCTCGTTCTGGAACAGTGCCTCCATGCGCTTAGAAGCACTGGCCTCTTCCGGCAGTGGGACGATTTTCAGTGCTTCGTTTCGGCCCAGTTTGGGATTCCGTACTCGAAAAACCGTCCCCATATTGCCGGCACCGATGAGAGCTTCAACCTCGTAGCCCTCAAAAATATCGCCTACCTGGGGAAGATCAGTCATCGGTTCCGTTGCCCAGACCCATCGAGATTACCCACCATAATCTGGATCCCCGACTCAGAGCGGCAATCATAATTAGGCGAAACTTCTTGGCATTCCATCGTCAGTGGCTGACCGTCATACTCAATCTCGATTGTCGTCTGCTCTGGCAGTGTTCCTTGCTCTTGCCGCTGTTTACTGAGCGCCCGCACTACCTCGTAATATGCTTCACAGTCCATATCATCGCCCTGGTTTGACCAGGCACTCTGCAGCGTCGGGCACGCCGGATCAACGGTCGACGCTAAGACCTCTGGGTCTACGAACCGATCGTCGGCAGGCGGTGCGATAGTGGTCGAGGTTGGTTCCTGGTCGTCGCCCGCATAGTAGGACGGCGAGACTTCCACTTCGGTGCTTTCAGTAGTTTCAAACAGCCCGTCGGCGTTGTCCTGCTGGTTAGAGCGGAAATTTAGGATCCAGACCACCATTGCCAGGATGACAACAATCAGAATGGCGAGAACAAGCAGCAGGATTTTCCGATTTCGACCGCCAGAATCGGAATTTGCACCGCTGTCAATGTCATCGACGCCCGGGATTAGAGTGCGATCGTCGGTCATCAGTTATCTCCTTGGCTGACAGAAACCTTCATCATCGTCGTGCGAGCAGCCGAAATCTCTTCCTCATTCATCACACCAATTCGCACGTGTGATTCGATTGAGCGACCCGATGGAACGTGAGTACCTTCCACGGTAATCATGCCGTCTGCTGCTACAAAGAACTTAACCTGAATTGGCTGGCCCTTGGGCAACGGCGGGATTCCTGTCAGCATAGATTCCGAACCACTAATGATGTCATTGAGAGCGACATCTTCGGATGGAACGTCGCTGGCCTGCTGATACAGCGTCAAATCTACTTCCTCTTGGCCATCAACTACGGTCGAATACTCCCGGACCACCGGTTCAGACAGCGGAATCATGTCATTCTGGTTGACCAGATAGTCGATGTACGGGTTATTCAGGTGATCGACAACTCGAATGCCAATCGACTTTGGCAACACATTTGCCACCTTCTTCTCCGACAGCGCGGCTAGCTGCCCAGCATCAATTCCCGTCTCAGCCGCAATCTGCGCAATTGACTGCTGTTGTGCTGCAGGGCTGGACTCAGCATTGACCACGCCACCAAGCTTGCTAATCATCGCGGCAAGGGCAGCGCCCTTAGCAACGGCTAGATCAGGCTCAACCAACAGTGGCTTCTTACCCGTCAGACGCTCCACCAGTTTGGTTACGGCGGTCATTCGCGAAGATCCTCCCACCAGAATGACCTCATCAATTGTCAGTCCCGGCTCCTTTTCCTTTGCTGTCTCCATTACCCGGGTCAAAGGAATCTCCGTCTGCTCGAGCAGCGGCGCAGTGACACGCTCCAAGTCTTCGCGGGTAACGGCAATCTTGGCGCGGGAACCGGAGTCACTGGCAAGTCGCACAGTGGCGCTTTCCGCATTACTCAGCGCCTCTTTACAGTTCACCGTCTGCTCGTGCAGCTTAGCGACGAAGGTCTCATCGTTTTCCGCCTCCTCGTCACCAGTCTGCTCAATGAATTTATCCAGGATAAATTCACCAAGAGCCTTGTCCCAGTCGGCACCGCCCAGTCGAGCATCACCATCGGTGGCAATAACTCGGAAGGTGTTGTCAATCCCCTGCACAATCGTGGCATCGAATGTGCCGCCTCCGAGGTCATACACCAGCAGGGTCTTGTCCTTTAGAGGCTGCTTGGAGTCGTAGTAGAGGGCCGCAGCAACCGGTTCTGCTACCAGCTCCAACACATTGAAATTAGCAATCTGTCCTGCGTTGCGAGTTGCCTCGCGCTCCTTTGCACCAAAGTATGCCGGCACAGTAATAACTGCCGAAATTTCGTCGTCAGCTGCTTCGTCTGGAATCAACGAGCGCAAAATCAATGAGGAAATCTCCTCCGGGGTGTACGCCTTCCCGCTGAAATTCCATTTCTTATCGGTGCCGATGCTCCGCTTCACCAGCTCGATGACGTCATTGGGGCTGAAGAGCTTCTCTTCACGCGCCAGCTTTCCGACAACGGTATTGGCCTTCGACTCAAACCACACCACACTTGGCGTCGACAGATCTCCGTCGAGGTTTTCTTGAATGACAGGAACACCCAGTGAGTCCACGTAGGAAATTGCGCTATTGGATGTACCCAGATCGATGCCGTAAATACGCTCAGCCATGATATTTCTCCTTGTTCTGCAATCTGTTGATTGCTTGAATACTTCTGCCGTGTCAGTGCTCTAGTTGTGCTCTAGTTGCCACTCTGCCGGTACACCGTGACCGGCGCCTTGGCCACCACAATTGGGCTGGTAGAGCTAGTGAAGGTGTAGTAGTGCGAGATTCGCCGTGAGGGCGCTAGCGTGCGGTGCAGCGCGGGATTATCCGAATCCGCGAATTTGGTGCGACGATGAATTGAAGAATCAAAGGCATCGCCCACTTTCGCCTCTGTAATTGCCACTCCCATGGACTGAAGCGCATCTGCAATCGAATCCTGCAGGAAATCCAGTGTCGAATACAGATCACTACCATCAGTCTCGGTGGTTTCTTCGAGCCGCGAAAGATCAGCGCAGATTCCGTCATGGATAGCCGCCAACTTTTCCGCCAGCGGCATTAACTGGGCGTACCAACGACGATCAGTCAGCGTTTCTAACTCTTCACTTTGAGAGCGCAGTACTGCGTTCATTGTGTCCAGCCGAGTTTGAATCAAATCCAACTGCTTTACGACGTTCTCGGCCACAACACCTGCGGTACTTTCGACATCCATTTCTGAGAGCTCTTCCACTGTCACGGGAGGAACGTCTTCCTGGTTTGGTGTTCCTTCCGCGGCATCCTCAACACCACCAAAATCGACACCGCCAGAATCGGCACCGTCAGAATCAGCACTGCCAGAATCGGCGCTCTCAACCTTGGACCACGCAGCTTCGTTGGTGTCTAGTTTTGGGTCTCCGGAATACTCGACCGGCTCCTGACCTGTGGTATCACCGTTGTCGACCGTGCCCCGGGGGCCGAAGGACTCATCAAAATTCGGCAGCGGGGCGAAATTATGCGCTCCACCGAAGTCAACCTCCGGATACTTAGGATCTCGTTCCTGATACTCATCAGCACGACCGTCTGAATGTTTAGCCGACCTTTTATTTTCATCCTTTTTGTTATTAAAGAACCCCATTTTTATACTCCTTACCCTTGGCGAATAGATAGACAAGCGTTATGCCAACCATGATTACTATTAACGACATCTCCCAATCGAAATATGTGAAGAAGATTTCTCCAATTACCGCTGCAAAGAATACATATACAAAGCCGAACACACCTATCCACCTTTTAGCTGTCCGCGCTCTGACCAATTTATGCAAAATCACAAGAAATAGACCTAAGGTCAGTGCCGACCCAGCATTATGCACAAGGGCATAGTCATTGGGATAATATTTCAAGTCGTTAATTAGAGACCAGATAATGGATACAGCGGTCAAAGGTATTAGTAAAACCATCAAACGTCTTGTAATTAAATCTTTTTCATTCTCTTGTGCTTGTTGACCCCATGATCCTTTTTCTAGAGGTGATTTCTCGAGCGCATCCGTTCGATTGACGTTTTGAAGTACATGATTCTCAACTGTCGAATCGGAATTAGAACAGTAGGCTCCCTCAGCAATTTGCAATTCTTTACGAAGTCTCGTTGAGTCCAACGACGATTCGTCGTTAAGCAGACCGAAAGTATGTCGAGTCACTAAATCCGCTGGATTATCGACTGCTTGCAACCTTCGAATAAGACCGGTCCGGGTTTCGGCTTCTGGTGAACCGGTGCGAAAATTTGCGCCGATAGATTTCGTTGCACTCTTCAGCATGTCGCTATCGATGGGGTTGCCGTCGATAGCGCCTTCGGACTGCTCGCGAAAGCCGCTCGCAATGACATCTGCAATCGACCGGATGTCAGTATTTGCACTACTGGCCTCTTCAAAGGCAGCCCAGACTCTTTTCTCTGCGTTGTTCGTCGGACCAGTCTCAATTTCCTGGCTATCTTCAACGTCGACGTATTCACGGAGCTCCATGCGGTTAGACGTTGGAACCAATATCCGATCAAAGAACTCTTCAAGCCCGTGCTCGGTAATCGCTTTTCCGCTGCCCTTTGCATACGGCTTCAAGAACCCCTCTTTAACTGCCTTCATCTGCACATCAGTGAAAAAGTACTGAGGACGCTGTACTCGTTTGAGAACAAGTCGAAAGGAAACACCAAACTTCTTTCGCACCGCGTCAACAAAATCTTCGGTGTGCAGCTCATCGATGATGTCCAGTGCACGCTGGGACTGCCCACCGAAGAACAACAAGTCTCGAATTAGACGTACACGCGCTTCCCAAAACTGGGACGAAGAAGCGTCTCCGCCCAGGGGAATGTCGGCAATCAGCTGAGCTAACTTGGCGCCCGTTGGCACCGCGCCTGGTGAAAATAGATTTTCAGCTAGGTTGTCTCGAACTGCGGGATTCAGACTCACATCTGCTCCTGAATCTCACTGATGCGAACACGTTGTTCTGGGGACAGGCCTGTCATGAATCTTCTGGCAGGATCTACTGCGATAAGCCATCCGGGACCTACATGCTCCGGCAACAGTCGAATCATTGCCCGAGCAGGACGCCCCGAATCAAGCGCGGAGACAGTCGTCAGAGTCTCTCCGTTGACGTTGGCGTCGTCTCGCTCTTCCAGCTCATAGGCAGTGCCGTACGTAGAAAGCGCCTGCTTCATCTCTTCAAACGCCGCGGCAGTGTTGTAGTCGAATGCGGCGCGAGCGTAGATGTATTCCACTAGGACTACGAGAGTGAAGAGGACTAATGCTTCGAGCGAAATCAGGACGCTTTTAGCCATAAGCGATGCCGCAATGACTCCCATCACCGTGATAATGAGGCCAGGAATCCAACTAGTCTGATTTCGCAAGAACCACATCGCAAACCCCATGGCGAATGGAATCAACATAGCAGTATCTGGATATGGGCCACTATTGATAGATTCCAAAACTCCGCCAATTATGAATCCGGCGATAATGAGTACGACTCGCAACATCCAGGGTGCCCACCAGACAAAAAATGGCGGAATGATACGACCTTCTTGATCTACACCAACACGGTTCGGAATAATTCCTTGATCCTCCAAATCACCGCGCCAACCTTTAGTGCGATCTGGAACATCCTTCACAATTTCTGTGGTTTTTGAAAAGTAGCTTTTGGCTATCTCTTTCATCTGTTGAAAGTCCATTAAACAGTACTTTCCCTCGATCTTTTGTCCAACGATTAACTCGCCGAACCTGACAGGATTTAGTTAAACCTGTCTGGATAGGGAAAATCACCGGGAGAACTCCCGTACCTTTCTTGCAGCTTCCGCTATAGCGTCGTCAAGCAGATGAAGAAAAACTTATTCGGTGCTTAACTCGGAGGTTTTCAACGCCCATGTCATCCCATTTTCATTCAAAGCACGTTCTAGCTGTGGCAGCTGCCGCCACTCCCCTGACTCTGCTTGGCTGCTCAGGCATGCCCGCTAACAACGCTGCCCCGGAGTCCCCCTCAGTGGTGACAGTTACAGAAACGTACCCTGCTTCTGATGCACAATCCGAAACCCCTAGCTCGACTGAGAGTTCGACCGAGTCGGAGGAGCCAGAGCAGGAATATGCCAACAGTTCGCAGGATAAGAATTCTCCAAACAGCGAACTTTCGGACTCGGACGATGACTCTGGTGCAGTAACGCTGAACAGCTCGATGGAGCTGACCAAAATTGGCGGCATGGAGCCTGGCAGTGCCAAGCGCCAAAACGTCAAGATTGACGCAACTGCTCACCAGAAAGAATTGGGTGGCTTCGACACTGCTCGGATCACATTTCCCTTCGAGGAGTCCAATAGCCTGTTGACCTATCCCCTGGTTGATGGCGAAGCAAACGTCAGGTTGATGTGGAATTTCAGCCAGACCGGAGGAACTGAAACCTGTGAAAACAAGGTGGATGTCTACGATGCCGAAGGCAAACCGACTGCAAGTGCCAGCGCAGGTGTGACTGGACAACATACTCCTTGCCAAATCGTTCGCCGGTTTGGAGAGAAGGCTTACGCAACTTTTACAGAACCCGGTGAATACATCGTTGCTGTGACAGCTCAGCAACCGGGATTCGAACCAATCACAATCGCACAGAAGGTGAAGGTAGTCGGTTAAAAATGAGCGCTCACGAACCCATCGATCCGTGGAACAACGATCAGCCAACCTCCAAAGTGGACACGCCAAATAGAACTTCTGGTACCAAGCCAGGAAAGAATAAATCGCTGACATTGCCACTCATCGTCGGCGCGGTCGCAGTGGTTGTTGCCGGCGCGGCAGGTTTTGCCATGGGCGGCAAGAATTCTGAGTCCGAACTCGCAAGCGCGAATGAAGAGATTTACTCATTGCAACAACAGCTAGAGGAGCAGGAAAGCGAGCTGCAAACACAGATTGATGAGCTGAAGGACAAAAACTCGGAAACTCATCGCGAGAGCCTCAAGTCTGACCAAGCCGCCGCAGCAGCCTACAACTACAAACGGGCGCTCGACTGGCTGAACGTCTGCGACGCGCGCGACTACATGCCTGCAGAGACGGGGGCCGAACCGACTAGTTGGGGATCCCTAGGCATTGGCTGCTTTTACGATTTCGAAGAGTCAGGCGGAGAAATAGTCATTCTAGTTGGTGGACAAACTAACGAAAACAACAGTGGTGAACGCCGCAATGGCGATAAAACTGGTTATCTAGAATCACTCCAAATTAACCGCGTGCAGCTCAATGTATGGGTATCTGACTCTGGACCATGGGCCGACGCAGAGGAAAAGGCCACAGATATTGCCGAAAAGGTAAGCAATGCCGCTGAGCTCAACAAGAAACAGGACACTGAAGAACAATAAATAGCGTCCCTGCCATAAACGCCCATGAACCCCAGCTCACTACTGAGCTGGGGTTCATGGGTTACGTGGGGCCGATAATTCACAAAATCTACGGCACCGATTCAAAGACTAATTGTTCACACGGTCATCGTCATCAACGTCATCGCGATCATCGTCCAGCTCCTCAGTCGACGTCACCGTAGTGGTCTGGACTGGAGTCGTATCGGAGTCATCTTTATCGCCACACGCTGCGAGACCGAAAGTGGCACCGGTTGCGACTGCACCAACTACGGCTACTCGAGCTGCCGAGTTTCTCAGGAATGCACGGTTCTTGAGATTGGAATTCATCGATTCTCCTATGTCGTATCGGATAGGTTCGCCCTTCGCCACCGAGTCGAGGGCGCAGCTGGATTAGAACACGTTTCAGGAGCCCTCCCCAAAGGAATCAGCTCCAAACCAGAACCTTCCCCGGCTAAGGTCAGCACCCATTGAGCTGCGAAAGAGAACTGATACTTGACCATCTTCACTGGTCACCGCGCATATCTTCACAAATATTCGTTTCTGATAAAAAAATTTTGCAAAAGCTACACAAAAGTGACCTAGGACACTTATTCTTACTGTAAAAGAAACTAAATCGGCGGTCCTACCGATGAGGTTTCGCCTGATTAGGCCTCTCCGAAGACCACAGGACATGAACCACGGAAGATGAGTGACTATGACATCTGATCCACAGACCTCGATTCTCAATAAGGTGCGCAAAGCTTCGCGAGCTACCTCGGACCTCGTTCTCGGACTCGCACCGGTGACGCAGGCTGGTGTCCTCGGCTCGATGGGACCCGGCGCTGCTGGCAAGGCATTAAATTCCATCTACCGCTGGGACTTCCTGCCAGCTGGTCTCCTCGGCATTGCAGCCGGCCGCGATCCGCACCACACCGCAATTATTGATGACGGCGGCTCGCTGACCTACGAGGAGCTGCATGAGCGCTCCACTGCCCTGGCGCGAGCACTCCGCCACGGCGATATTCAGCAGCGCGACCGCATCGGTGTGCTGGCTCGCAACCACCGCGGTTTCATTATGGCTCTGTGCGCCCACGGTCGCCTCGGCACCGACCTGGTGCTGCTCAACACCGGCGCCTCTGCCGAGCAGACTCTGGCCGTGATTCGTGAGCAGAAGATTGACTTCCTGTTTATTGATGAGGAATTCACTCACATGTTGCCGGAGGGCTTCGATGAGTGCCCGGTCGCAGTGTCGTGGTTCGAAAACTACGGTGACACCTCCTGCGTTCGCGAGGGCTGGACCTCCATGCAGGAGATGCTGAAGACGGCACCTCCAGCAAAGTGGCCAACCGCCGAGCTGCCAAGCCGCCCGCGCCGTGGTCGCGTTATTATTCTGACTTCCGGAACCACCGGCACTCCAAAGGGAGCCAAGCGTCCGGAGCCACGCAGCTGGATGCCGGCATCGTCCATCATGAGCCGCATTCCGCTGCGCCAGCGTCGCCCGGCTTACCTTGCGGCTCCGCTGTTCCACACTTGGGGCTTCGCAACTGCACAGCTGTGCATCGCACTGCGTTCCACCATGATCATGCGCCGCAAGTTCGATCCAGCCGACAGCCTCCGCATTATCGAGCAGCACTCTCCGCACACCATCTTCCTGGTGCCGACCATGCTGCAGCGCATGATTGAGATTCTCCCCGACAACTACGACATCGGCGCGACATCGCTGAAAGTCATCGCATCCTGTGGTTCGGCTATCCCCGAGGGAATTGTCACCAAGACCCTCGAGCGCTTCGGACCGGTTCTCTACAACCAGTACGGCTCCACCGAGGTCAGCTGGGCAACCATTGCTACCCCGGATGAGCTCAAGGCAAATCCAACCACGGCAGGTCGCGCACCGCTGGGCACTCGTGTCCAGATTCTCGACGAAGACGGCAACCGCGTTGCCGACGGCGAGACCGGTCGAATCTTCGTGGGCAACAACATGTTGTACGAGGGCTACACCCGCCCCGGCGCGGACAAGCAGGTCATTGACGGCATGGTCTGTACCGGTGACTTGGGTCGAATGGAAAATGGTCTGCTCTACATCTCCGGTCGCGAGGACGACATGATTGTCTCCGGTGGCGAGAACGTCTTCCCACGTCAGACCGAAGATGCACTCAGCCAGCTCGAGGGTATCCGCGAGTGTGCAGTCGCAGGTGTTCCGGATGAGCGCTTCGGTCAGGCTCTGGTCGCCTGGGTTGTCCGCGACGATTCCCCTGAGGGCCGTGCCCTGACCAATGAGCAGATTCGCACATACGTCAAGCAGCACCTCAGCCGCTTCGCTGTTCCGCGCGAGACCGTGTTCCTCGATGAACTGCCACGCAACGCAGTCGGCAAGGTGGTTCCTCGCCACCTGCCGAAGCCGTGGGAGAATGCCGCCGAGGAGAAGGCGGCTTAGGGCGCAGAGACCGTCGTAAAGCAAAAAGCGCCGACCACAGTGCAAAACTGCACTTTCGTGGTCGGCGCTGTTCTGTCAAAAGTTGCAGCTAGCCAGCCTGCAGGACACCGTAGTCGATGACATCGTCCTGGAAGATGTTCTCATCATCGGCGTTGTAGACGTTGATTTCGCTCGGCGTCAGCACATATTCAATGCCGCCGTTCTTGGCGATGATTTCGTTTGTAGAGTAACTAACCACACTGTACGGATCTGGGTTCTCCGAAATATCACCGAAGTGGCCGACATAGTAGCGCTGCTGGCGATTACTGGAGTTCTCGCAGATTACGATCCATCCCTCGGTTGTCTCAGCAAGAATTCGCGCGTAATACCCACTCGAACAGCGCGCACTATTGTCAATCCAACCACGCTCGTCAAAGTCAGTGCCGTACGTATTACGGCTCATGTCAAAGCCCGAACGCTTTGATGAAGACTTCTGTCGTGTCGTAGAGGGCGCCGCCGGCTCCGGCTCGCTCGTCGCGGTCTCAGTGTAAGTTTGAGTCTCCGTATACGTCTCCGTCGGAGCAGGGGCCGCAGTGCTTGACGACGAATCCCCCGCCGCAACCGTATCGGGCGACTGCGGTGACTGATCTGCGTCCTCGGAATCCGAACCCGTGACCATGATGCCAATCACCAGCGCCAACCCCAAAATGAGAACACTAACGACGCCAATTGCGGCATAGAGAACCGTATTTGACTTTGAACCACTCTGCGGTACTGCGGGCTGAGCAGGCTGCTGCTGGGTGGAAGACCCGAGCTGGGTGTCGGAATTAAAAGGATTGAACTCGGTTGTTTCATTGAGGTCGTTCGAAGAACTCGACCACATGTCCTCGAAATCCTTAGGGCTTCCAAAGTAATCATCGAAGCCATTGCCACCATTCGGCCCATGCGAGTCCTGTGGGTTAGCCATTGAATTCGTCCTTATCCGAAAGATTTCTTATCCAGGTCTAAGCATATCGTCGTTTTAGGTGTTTACCGCAATTTTGTAGTGCTGTACATAGTTACGATCGGATATCTGTCCCAACATCAACTCAGGTTCTAGCCCGAACAAAGACCAGCGAGTTTTCACTGACCACGCGAGAGACTCCGGAGTCCTGGTCCTGTGATAAGTGACTTGCGACCCATCAGTATGAATATGGATACGGGTGTAGCCGCCGGGATAACCGAGCGATGATCCGCGCTCACAGAAGTCCGTCGCCCCAACATCCGCAACTCCCCGACGGTTGCGGTGCGTGTGACCTGCAAATACCGCCTTTGCCCCTGGAGTTGCAGCTAGAATTTTCTGAAGTGCTGCCGCTTGAGTTCGTTCGAGCATAAAGGACGGACCTCCGAGGTGCGATTGCACGGCATCATCGGTAATCGGATGGTGTGCAAACAAAATTGTCGGCCGTTCCGGATCTTGAGCGAGCTCTGCACGAACGGCACGCATCTGCCGCTCATTAATACGGCCACCGGCATAGCCGAATTCAGCGGTATCCAGCCCAATGAGACGGACCTCCCCGACTTGAGTCACCCAATGCTGCTGCGTGGGGACAAGCAGACCACTGAAGTAATCGGGAATATAGGTTTTCCCCTTTCGAATGTCCCGTCCACGTCGGCCATTGATATTTGGCAGCCCAGGAGGATGGATATCATGATTGCCTCGAGTGACAAACCACTGTTTGCCCATTTCACCGAACTGATTCATCACTCGGAGGAATTCATCGTATTCCTCCGGACGGTTACTATCCGTGCAGTCACCGTTGACGACAATGGTGTCAATGCCGTCTTCCTTCACTGTCTTGAGCAGGCTCTCCAACTGCATCGAAGGGAATGGTTGCTCGCCAGGCTCCGAAGAGAGACCGAAATTACCGAAACGAATACCGTCGTGATTCGGCTTGCCAATATGTGTGTCATTAGTCAGGGCGATAGTGGCCAGCAATTTACCGCTCAGCGTCGGCAGTGTTTTGAAAACGCCGAGGTGCTCAGGAGCCGTCTTGCTCATTGTTACTGCAAGGGTGGGCTCCGCCTTGGCATCGTCTGACCAGCATTCAAACTGATATTCACGATCGGGCTCCAGTCCTTCAATCACCACATGGTGATACCCGGACTCCGAGAAACCCTCATGCACCGTTTTAAGCTCTCCACCGCCCACTGGTGCCATAAGCACCCGTTGTCCGGCTGCAACCGTTGGCCTAGCCAAGCCGTAGGCCGTCTTCACACCCGGCGCGTAGGTAGCCCACGTGAAAGCCACCGACGTATCAGTTACCGTAACGACCTCGAGATCACTGGCCTGTACCGCCATTGACTTAGTGTCGTCCTCGGATAGCCCCAAACCTGCAGTTACCAGCCCAAGGCCGTAGGCTCCCGAGGTCTTGGCCAAAGCCATTGAACTAGCAGCGAGGGTCGCGACTGAAAGGTATGCGCGGCGCGAAATGCTCATAACCGCTAAGAGTAAGACGAAAAAGTTAAAGACAAATGAACAACCGAATCCTTGGCAATTATGGGGTTAGTGGCGTGTGATTTTCACATATTGGATGCATTTTTGGCCCTCATGCTGCCCAAGCGGTTGATCTCCGGCTAGGCTCATCATATGTCCCTCAATAATATTCTCGAGCGAGTACGGCTCATCGATGCACCAGCCTCGGAAGAAATCCAAGAGATTCACCAAACTGGCACTATCGACGACCAAGAGGGCCAAATACTCGCACAGCTGGAGCAGCTTGACGCCGTCACCCAGGTTCAACCAGACCGCGAAAGCTGGGCACGCCTCATCGCACTCTTTGCCGCCCGGGCTGACGCCCACGCTAAGCGCGGCGAAGTCGAAGAGGCACAGGAAGCTTTCCGACGAGCCGCTATTTATGGCCTTCTCATCGGGGACGCTCAGCTACGAGAGCAGTCGCTTCAAGCTGCTGAGAATGCCGCCTCTATTGTCGACTCGGCCTCTGTCGCCAAGGGAGCCACAGACCTAGAAGCCGACGAAGCGGCCCCAAAACACGCAGTTCCTGACCATAGTGAGCAGCGCACTTGGGCTACTGCTGCTGAGCTCACCGAGCTCGAACCTGAAGAATTCGGCCACTCAATGAATGAGCTTGCAGGCCTTGATGACCCCACTGCCACGCAGCTAATTAAAGACTGCTACGACACCCTGTCAGCGCAGCTCACTCAGGCGACAAAGGAAAACGACGCCGATCGGCAGATTCAAATTGCAGACCGCGTCATTGCCGGTGCGAACTCATCTGTTCACCCCACACCAGAGCTACTCTCAAACTGTGTCTTCACCAAGTCGGTCGCACTGGCTCAGCGTGGCTTTTCGCCACAGCTAGAGTCCGCCGTGGACGAGGCTATTAACGTCTTCAGCACTTCCGATCACGACACCGCCGGAGAGACCCTCATGCTTTGCTACCGGGCACTTATTCCGATCCCCGAGGCGTCTGCGCAACGATTCCGTTTACTTTCGGCAGCATCAGGCCACTATGAGGAAGCGCAAAACACACCACAATCATTGACCTGCCAGATTGAACTGGGCATGGAACATCAGCGCACGAACAACTTCGCTGATGCGTTTACATTTTTCCAAAATGCCGCACAGCAGTCATACAACGCACAGGTTCCTGCGACCTTCACACGAGCTAGTTTTCTCGTCGGAGATTCTTGGGGCAGAGCTATCCAAGAGAGGAAAGTCGAGCCCAACAAAGGCGCATTTAATGCCGCCCGTGCCTACATAAGTGCTATCAGTACTTTCCCGGAAGAACAGTACACCACCAACGCGGACAAACAGATTCTCGCTCTTGCGAACCTGCGGTTAGCCGTGCTCCTGCACTCTAAGCGGGACTTGGCGCAACATCTCCAAACCACTGCCCGCACCTATGCACTGAAGGCACATTCAATCTTCGAGTCTCTCGGAGAAAATGAACGCGCCCAACAGTGCCTCCAATACCAGTAATGGTCGAGTGGTGCTGAGCGAAAACTCAGCACCACTCGAGAACTCAGCACAACTACGGGGTGAAGCCGTAGTTGAACAGAACCCAACTAATTGGGTCCATGCAACGGTACGGGGCAATCCCCGTTTCCTGAATATGTGAGCCCTTTGGTGGTGCACCAAGTGCCGATGTCGCAAAGTACCGACACCGGTGCAGATTCCGCCCAAAGTAGTTATTAAATGAGTTGACCAGAGTTTTTGCGTCCAATTTAATCAACAAACTCTCGACCTCGTAATGCAGGAGCTGAGAGTCGTGATCGTCATAGTTAAAACCGTTGTCCCGTCGGTAAGCGGAGCCATAGTTGCCCATAATCTGCGCCCACTCACTGTTTTCAACTGATTCAAGGCTCTGCAAAGTATCGAATTTGGACAGTGCAATCCCAAAGCGAGAGTGGTTGTCCACGTTGAGAACGCGTGTAAGATTCTGCAACACCTTGCTCGGGTCACCGCCGAGTGCAGATTCCGAAATAAAGCCCTTGAGGTAGTTCTTAATCTGCGGAACCTTTAGCGGGTCAAAGAGGAAAAGGATTTCATCGGCATAATTGAAGAAATCCAGGCGCGAAGTGTCCTCTGGCAGATTTTCCAAATCTTCGCCCGCGACATCACGAATAACAATAAAGAAGTTGCGATTCTCATTCGTGCTGCGGTCGAAATGAACCCCAAGATGATAAATTAGCGGGTCATGCTGATAGGCATCAGAACTGCTATACGACGGGGTCGGTGGCATAAGGCCACGTTCTTCAAATAGCGGAGTTTCGTAATTGGTTTCGTAGCGCTCCTGCGTAGTTTCATCCGCAGGTTCGACTACAAATCCAAATTCTTCGCCCATCTGTTGCAGGAGTTTCACCAGCACGCCGATGTAAAGGGACTTCCCCGATGCTCGAGCACCGGCGAGTGCAATACAGACAGTCGCTGCGTTTTGCCATCCTCGGGGAAGATCGCGGTCAACGTACTCACTGCGCTCGGCGTTTGGGTCTGACAATGGTTTAAAAGTCCAAGGACAGCGCGTGACAGCGCTAGTCAGAAGCGTTGGATTGTTGTTCATCTTTCACTACCTCCAATTCCCTGGAAACTGACTGTCATTGGGGAAGGGAGTTTCCGAATCACCAGGAAACTCATTGCCGGCGAACGGCGCGTCCGGAAAACTTGGACGGCTCTCCCCCTGCTGAGATGGCTGTGGATCGAAGCCACCAAAACTGGGCACATCGATATTAGGACCAGATGAGAATCCCCTACCCGGGACATCAGGAGTGGGATTGTTATCCAATCCTGGAACTGGGAAAGCCGGTGGTTCGATGTCACCGAAGTCAGTTGTGCCGCGCAGCTTTCGCCGACTGTGCGCCGTCGGTAGAGTCCCCTGAACAACAGTTGCGATTGCTTCGCTCACAATCTTCAGCGGATGCTGCATACCAGAAGCGCTGTCAGCAGCAGTCACCGGAGCAGACAGTCGACTTTCAAAAGTGGAACCGATGTTGACGATGGCACTGTTGTTGCCTTCTACTGGAATATCCACAGGGTTATCTCCCAGTACCAGTGCAACGGCATTGGACTCCGCTAATTCGACTACAGCAGGCGCGACGTCGGAGATGACGAAAGTCAGGTGGCTCATACCGTCACCGGAGTACTCGGCCCCGCCGACGTACCGATGGCCTTGCTTCACAATCTCAACGACGCGGGATTCGAGCTTTTCTAAGCTTACGCGCTCAGTTCCATCGTGCCCCCAACACAATTCCACGCTATCTAGAGATGAGCACGCGGCGACGGAGCCGGTGATTACGTTAACTGCCTGCGGAATCAATCCAATAAGAGCCGGCGTGGCCATAGCCGCACCGCAATCGAGGAAGACCCTAACACCCATACCATCAGGCAAATACGAGTTAGAGGCATCAATCATCGGACGAAGATTAGAACGAACGATACCACCCAACCCGGCCACGCTCTGTCCAACCGAAGTATTGGCAGTGGAAACTTCTAACCATCCGTCATTCCGGGTGAGAGTGGCAATACGAAGTGGTGAATTGTCACTCAACGTCGCTGGCGGGAATTCGATAATCTCCTCCGCACTCGAACCACGACGGCCACTGCTAATCTGCACCGTGGCGGAGACTGCATTGGAGAAGTCCGTACCACTACCGGGCTGAATGCTAACGCTAATCTCTCCGTTACATTCTAACAGCTTAAAAGCCGAACCCGACATGCGGTTATAGCGACCTTCGCCCTCTAAATTGAGCTCAGCGGGAACGTTCGAACCGGCGGTGACTACCCGGACCTCGAGCATGCCCTCCATACGGAGCCGAGTGGTCGTGCCTGGGACTAATTGGCGAAAAGACATTAGTACTCCTTCAATTCTAATTTTCAGTACTGACGGGAAACGTCGTTGGCACGACGTGTTAGAGGACTGATTCCCGGGATTTCCAGCTTTGCAATGTACTTGTTCTTTAGTTCAATCCGCGAAACGCTCTTGTCACGCTGTGCAGCAGGTAGAGATAGTGCGAGGTCGTCAAACAAACTTTCTTCCATAAAGTCGATTCGCCACCATGGCAAGTACAACGACTTTGCTAGCTTCCGATTATTGAGCGACTGGTACGCATCCTCGATAGCCCAGCAGGCTAACGACACAAACGCACCGTAGAGAAGTGGATCACTCTCGATGGGTCCAAAGAAGATTCCAGAAAGCTTGGACAGTCGAACCTCGGAGTACAAGTTCTTAGGAAATAGCGGACTGCATTGATGTTCTTCTTTAATCCAGGAGCTTATTTCTGCGGGTGTTGCTCCCGCTAATACAGCCAATTCTTGATCAGTAAAAGGCGTGACCGTATGGTCTGAACGCTCGGTTTCACACTCTTGTTCCACAGCGCCCTGACCCCACGCCGACCGCGTCCCAAAGTCCACGGTCTTCTTGCCCGTAATTTCCGCTGCCGTCCTACCTGGGCGGCGCCCCGGACTGTGGGAGCTCGAACTGACCGGCGCGAAGTCCGACTCAGGTTGCGCAAATTCAGCCTGCTTAACATTAATGCTGCCGTTTTGTGACACCGAACCGCTAGGTGTTTCCCACGTGGTCGGTATCTTTTCAGGCGCGGGCGGTGCAGCCGCGGACTGCGCGGCCTCGGGCACATTTCGCCACATTCCAAGCGCAAGCACATCTTTGCCCTCTGCAGAGAGCAATGACTTCGCATCACGAATGGCAGGGGTGAAAATGGAAATATTCTCCTGCCAACCGGGGCCTTCGCTATCCAGGACAGTCTCAATTGAGTTCAGCCCAAAAGCGATAGCTCGTGACTCATGAGCACCCAGCGCAGGGGCCGTCGTCACGCCAAAATCAGAATTTTCAGGACCGATACTGGTGGAAAAATCGCTGCCAAAACTCGGTTCTGTGAAGGAAGGATCAGAGAAACCACCGGTGAACGGATCCTGGCCCTTCGGCTGCGAATTGCTGTCTGCCACCTTTCCCAGTGCCCATGCTGAGACCAAGAGCGCATCCACCAAGTCAACCGCACGGTGATTCCTATTCTCAGCTGCGCTCAGAACTGTTGAGCTCAGCGAGAGTGAAAACTCATCCAACCCCAACCACTTAGAGACGTTAGGGTCGAGTGCCTTGGCATTGACGACGTGCTGGTAGAGGCGATCATCCTCGCTGACCAACTGCTGTAGGATTTTTTCAATCTTGGCACCGGAGCGAGGCAGCGCCCGAACTTGATAGCAGTCCTCGAACACGAGATCCAGGAAGTCTGATCCACGGATAGCTTGCTCAATCTCTTGCTCTGAAAGCAGCCCGAGTGTTTCCCACTTCATCAGCTGCCTGTGAAGTTCCGGAAAGCGACGCGAGCATAAATGGCTCGGACCGAATTCCGTCAGCAGCTTGTCAAAAACACTCTCATTCAGATTTGCTGGCAACGGGCCAGCCGCAATCTGCTGACGGATAGGCTCTCGTAGATAACGAAGCATTCCGTCATCCATGACAGCTTCCGACACAAGATGCCAGGAAGGATGTCCCTGCTCGTTAGTCTCGACCGCATTACGGCTTTTTGCACTGGCCGAATCGGCATCAAAACACTGGTATTCAAAGAGGACTTCCCAGGCTGAGACAGGAATCTTGGTTCCGTTCAAGATGTGAACAGCACCCTCGCCGTCAATGTTTTGGACATTGGGTTCTGTATCCGTACGAATACAGATGACATCGTGGTTCGCCGCAGCTGCGTCATAATCCTCAAGAGGAACACAGACAACTTGATATCCGGCCTCCACCGCTCGGGAAAGGTTACGGGCACGCTCAAAAGTCGACCAGTTCATAGCTGAGAGAGAGGCTGGTGACGCGCTCAGGAACAGAGCTGAAAGCCAGAACTTCGCTTCCTGGTTGGGGCATGCGATTGCCACTACCCGCTGTTGTGTAGAGAGCTTCAATACATGATTGACAGCGCTCAATACTGCACGGTGCACGGCGGCGCGATCGACTGGCGAGCCATCGTCAAAAATCCAATTCCACACATTTTCCGGAATGGCGCAAGGGCCCTTGTGGAGCTGGCCGTCCAACGCGGGGATTGAGTTTACTTCCTGCGGCCCAAAAGGCGTCAGCAGGCCGTCCGAATCAAGGAAGTCGGTTGCTCGCTGTCCGCCGAACCCACCGCGCAGAACATATGCCTGGGTGAAAACATTTCCACGGCGTCCCGTCGCATCTTCACCGACCGGCGTTGAGTAGATAAATACCCTGTCCTCGGGGTGCCCTGACTGCTGCCAAGGAGCGTCCAAGACCGCGGTACGCCGATCCATTGCCGCAATTTCATCTCGGTTTGGATACTTTGGAATCTCGATCGGTGAATCAATGACGGTCGGGACGACCTCAACCAACGCCTTGGACTCAGCGTCGTTGAGACCCGCCTGCTGACCGATTCCCCAACCGGATCGACGATTGTTTTGGAAAGAGGCGAAAGTCAAAAAACCCTGCGCCATTATTTCTTGTGCCATCGTTTCTTGCTCTTCCCTCATCACCCAGCGACGAATTGGTTGAAGGTATCCAGCAAGATGCGCCGCGGCATGTGCTCATCTTGGGCCTCGTCCTGAATGAACAGGCGCAGTCGACCGCCAGTTGTGGGGTCGAATTCCTGGTCGCGAAATCCCACAAAGAAGCAGTTCTCAGCAGCGCGTGCTTCGGCTTCACTACCCGGCAAACGCTCTGGGGAAAGAATTGCCCCTGGCTCCGACACCAACTGGCCATCCAGATTCCTGACCGTCGAAATCTGAAGTTTTGCAGCTCCCATGTCATTGGCATCCGTCTCTGCCAGCGGTAGACGGGCGGGGTGATAGACACCGACGAAGCTCGGAGGATTCAGGTCCTCTCCGTCTTCCTTCCAAATGAAGACCTTGAATCCAATCCCCTGAATGATTTCCATGCTGTAGAAGTACTTTGCAAGCCCCGGGTAATCCAGCTGAAGAGGCGTAGATGCAGTCTCTCGGCCGGCAAATGTGCTCAGTGGTGTCAGAAAGACCGTCTCCCCGTCTGGGTTTAGGTTCAGTCGGACCCCACCATCTCGGATATAGCGGCCGCGATCGAGCTCAGCGCGTGTCTCGCGGTACGAATCACCACCGGTACCTCGTGGAGCAACTTCCACCCGAACAATGTCCGCACCCTGTGGCCACACAAAGTTAATAATCTGCTGGGACGTGCGTTCGACGATAGTCGCCTCCGCAACTTCGCCTACCTGCTGCAATACTACGGACTTGCCCACGACGGCCTCGTCGTTAAGCACTGTAATCGGCGTAATGTGCAGCTCGGTCCACCCCGATGGCCACGATGCAGTTTCAGTCCTGGAAATGCCGTCCTGTGTCCACGGATCCTCGATTGCCTTGTGCCCTTCGGCGATGGCGGGATCGTAATCCAGGGCGGACTCCGGGACCGTGGTGATGGTCAGATCGGTGCTCGGTGCCTTCGGAGTGAAGTAAATGCGTACGTTTCCAGCCGGTGGCGAGTACCACGAGAGGATAACCTTGTCGCCACGACCGCTGCTGTCATCGAGAAACGCATCGATTTCCGGCGCCTGCAGTACAGCCTTGACTTCGACGGTCTTGACCACAACTTTGCCCGCGACTTCGCTCTGACGGAACTTCACAAACGGCTTGAATGCATAACGCATCGTCTGACCGGTTGAATTGGTCTCATGTTTGAAGCTGTGGTTACTCACACCCGCCGGAAGACGAAACTCCGGCGAATCGACCCTGTCGCCTGACTTCTCCGGCGAAGCGAAAACCTGCACCTGGTCATACTGCTCGACGAAGTTCCAGTTGCCTTCGACGATGCCGTCAGAGCACTGCACCTCAACGCCTTCAACCGGGAAAACCACCAGGTCCTCACCGATGAAGTACGGTTGCGAGTCCAGAATGTCGTTCAGATCTTCACCCGTATACGCCCACACTTGGTAGTGGCGAACGGCGACACCAGGATTTGCCTGCTCGACATACTCTTTGCCCTCGGTGACAATGATTTGCTGACCGAGATCAGGCGAGCATTCCACTACCCGATCCGAGGCCACGACACGGAAGACCGTGAAGATGTCATCCTTCGTAGGAAGAGTGCCCGGTGACCATGTAATTTCGACAGTCGAGGCCTCTTCTTCCTGGAAAATACGTGCCTTCACCCGTCCTTGCGGCTTCAGGGATTCCTCATCGTAGGCGAATTCCGCGAAGTCCTCCGCGTAAAGGTCGACGAAGTCGTTTTCGTCGACACGTGCACGCCTACCCTTTTCGCGCAACTCCTTGGCCTGTTTAGCCAGGTCGGACAGGCGCCTCTTCTTCGGCTGTTCCTCTTCCTCGTCCGCTGAATCGTCTTGCCCGGCATCGGCGGTGGCATCGTCAGACAGGTGCGGGTTTTCTGCCATCATCGACGGCACGGTGCTTTCCGACGGCACCTTCACCGAGCCCCCCTCCGATGCCTCAGTGGTAGCAGCGCTTGCGCCAGCATCCATTGGCATCGCTGCAGTGATCGAAGCCCACTCGTCTAGGCCCCCAGTTTCCCCACCGGCTGAAGCGGTATCTTCTACAGCCCATTCGGCCGCCGCTTCGCTAGTAGTTGCAGCCTCCTCGGGCACAGCGCTGCCCTGGAAGCGCTGCCACAGCTCCTCGGCGTACTGCTTCTTAGGTCCGGGTAGCTTGCGGCGGATTGCCTCAACCGTCGGATTGTCCATTGATGCAATTGCAAGCAAAATGTTTTCGGGAATCTCCGAAAGCTGCTTGTCAAAACTATGGTCGACCATTTATCTAAATGCCTCTTCCATTAATTATTGAATCGCTTGCAGCGAATCGAGATTGGTCAACCGCCCGTATTGAATCAGAGTCAACGTCCGCGAGAAGCCGGCGCCGCCGCTTTCTCCGGATCCCGTCCCAACGGTGGGTGAAGATGTGCCCTCCTGACTATCAACCACCCGAGAAATCTCTGGGTCAATGTCGGTGGCTCCACTGTTCGCAGCCGAGAAGTTCACAGAACCATCGGCAAATGATGCGAGAAGCTCCTGCCCCTCGTTGTTCTTGCCAAAGGTCGCGAGAATATTCGCGGTCTCGATAGTGCGGGCACCCGACTCTTCCCAAATCTCCATACGGGAAGTCAGTTCCTTTGTATTGGCATCATCCTGATTACTAGCCAGGCAATCGCTCCAGGCTGCGCTCGCATCGACACGACGTGGTAAATCCGGGCTCTCAGCGACGTAAACCAGCTTGTCCAGCTGCGAACCTGAACCATAGCCCGGCATACCGGAGTAGTCATCAATCCCATACCGCGTCGAAACTGTGGCGCTCATCGCCGTGTTTGCGTCGTCGATGAGTCTGTTCAGCGACAGCTCTGCCCATCCAATTGGGTATAGCTTATTGCGCAGCGTCTGCATCGAAGTTTTCATTGCCATGTCGCTTGCCTCTGCGCGGCCGATGACCGTTGCTCGGGGCAAGCCACCTTCGGGAATCGACACTGGCGCGGTCTGATTCACCTGCATGCCAAATGGGAAGTTAATCGCGCGACCGAGCACTCGGCTCCATGCCTGGTGCTGAGCATACGCATTGGTCGTGCGCTCGACTGCGGCAATCGCTCGCGCCAGGTTCCGGGACACAATTTCCTCTTGCTTCCGCAACAGCTGACGTTGCTGATTGCGCTCGTACAATCCGCGGCGCGCACGTGCGTAAAGCAGCCACTCGGTCACCAACGCAATGATTGTCGAAACGATAACCGCGGTAAGGCCCCACGGCCAGCTCAGCTCAGCAAGGTTGCCGTGAATCTTCCAATCCGGATTAATTCCGCCGAGCACCAGGTAAATCATCATAATGACGAAGAACAGCCAACCCCAGGTAATCGACCGCATCGCACGCAGCAAACGCTTATCGACGCCATCGTCACCCGCTCCCAGCTCGCGAAGTTTACGCTGAATATCGTCAAATTCTTGACGGAATCGGGCGACATCTTCATTAGCCTTGTAAATGAACCCCATGAGCTCGTTGCCAACTGCCCAACCGAAGCTGCGGGAATTGTTGCGCTTCCAGACCCGGAAGTCTTCCTTCTTCTGAGTGAGACTGCGATCGGTTGACTGCTTGGCAGCCCGATCGATGTGACGCTGGTAAATCTCGGCGCTGAACGGATCGAATGGCGCGACCGTAGTGTTCGGCAAATTCTTGCCGAACTGCGCATTCAGTACAGAATGCGCACCATCAAAGGATTCGCTGGAGTCAACAACGGAGAACCGTGTGTTCGACAGCACCGTCGGGTTCAGGTCGCTCCACCCCACCGGCGCAAAGTTCTTTGAGTTCTTACGCTGCTCAGCATCTACCAAGGTCAGAGCGCATTCCTGGTAGGTCCTCCACATAGCTGCAAGCTGATCTGGCGGCCCCACACGGAACTCGTTCGTGTTCTGGTTGGCAATCTGCTCACGCAGCTTGGCACTGACATCGTGCATCTGCTCAACAGTGAAGTTGCGCTGCTTACCAGAGTGATTACCGCAAACTACCTCAATCTGCGATTCCTGCCCGTACAGCAAATTCTGCATACCGCTGGCGAATGCCGATTGGCCAGAGGACTTCATTGCGTTACCCCAGTCAGATGGGGAACCGATTACTGCACGGAAGAAGAAGCTCAAAAATGCTTTAAAGGTCTGCCACGCGCTGACCTGGACAGACTCCAGTTTTGCGGCTGGCTCGTAGTCTTCGAAAAGCGACTTTCGGGACACATCACTGAAACGCTTAGTGATACCGGAAACGACCTCATCGGAATCAACGGCCACGGTTACCGGTGTGCCGCGTGACGACGTCGGCTGCGGAATCGAATCACGTACGTTAAGTGCACCCTCGCGGACGAGTGATTCAATCTCGGTGGCATCGATACGGCGGTGGTACACACGGACAAGTCGAGTGCTGCTACCCGATTCGGTGTCTAGGCGACCTGCGTTGAGGTCACCTAGAACCGGTACCTCGTTCATTCCCTCCCACAGGCCGGTCAAACCTGCAATCGCTGGTGCAGCATAGCGTGCCAATTCTGCCGGGCCATCACTGCGATACTTGGCAGTCTGCGGAGCGGATGGCGTATCGGAGTCCTCTGCTGCCAGAACCAACCGAGGCCAACCCACGATTGGCTCAATCGGCCGATTGATCAGCGGCAGACGCGACAGAATCAGGTGAAGTCGCTTCGTATCGACCTTCGATGAGTGGATTATGTCTGCCCAGCGATTAATTCCCGTTTCGCTGAGGTACGACCCCTCGTCTTCGATGTCATCGAGCGCGACGAGCAATACCTGCTTGCAGTCTCGTACGACAGCCGCGATGGACCGTGGTTCTTCGACAAGCCCCTCTGCCGCACTGTGCTCGTAGACCTCGACACTGTCGCCTTCCCTGTCGGGGTTAACCCACAACAATTCCGGAATGAGACCGAGTGCTGTGAAGTCAATCAGCGCCGAGCGAATGGCATTAGCACCAGAGCCACTACCGAGGAGAATTACCTTGTTTTCCATCATCAGAATGGACCTCCAAACGGATTATCACCGGAATTATCCTGTTCACCCCAGTTAAACGTAGGCTCGCTGGTCTCCGGACCGTCGAAACTGCCCCCGAACGGCTCATTCGGCTCACTCGGCTGGCTAGGTTTAGCTGGCTGGCTTGGCTGCACCGGCTGCGTTGGCGTAACCGGAGTTTCTGGTGATCCAGTCGCCCCTGGCATAGTCGGGGCTCCGCCGAACGACGGGATTGTCGGAACCTCGGGAGTGCTGTCAAACGATTGCGTTGGTACAGCACTGCCCGGAACCTTCTTTGGTTCATACTGGATAGCTTCATCCAGACGACGAATCAGGTCATCACACATTTCGTAGACATCCTCAGCGATGTCCCGGAACAACGGCATGCTGGATGCCACGTTGCGGTCAGTAACTCGAGCAAATGGTCGTCCCTCTGGCATCGAACCTGGTAGCGCACCCATTGGGTTCTTCTCAATGAAGTTCAAGCTCAGCTGTTGCCACTGCTTCAGGTAGTTTTCCGCGTTCTGTTTACGCTCTTCCTTGGTCCCACCGTATGGTGACTGGCCGTGAACCCGATCTTGGCCGTCCTTTAGCCACTCGTGCAACACACGCACACCGGAAATAGCGATGCCGCCAGTCGTCGGACCTTGGTCGCCGTCGTCGTAAAGCCCACGGAGGAGCATGTACGGCTGCAGCGAATCGCCAATCTGACCGCCCATCGGGATTTCCTGCACATTGGCATAGGCCACGAAGATAGACTCCAAAACCGCTGGGAGCCAATCGTAGTCGGCCTTGAACTTAGTACGCGGAGTTAGCATGTGCTTAACAAACGGAAGCCATGTGTTTTTCTTGTCCGAGTAGATGTATGCGAGACCGTCAGGCTCGTTTGCGCCGCGGATGTAAATCTTTCCGGTGATCTGTCCGATAAACCAGCCACCGATCATTGCCCGACGCTCCTCGCGGGACATGGGCAATGCAGCTGCTAGTGGGCGGGCACGACGCAGTGTCCAGAATTCGTCGAGTTGCCCGCGCAGACTATTAATCTGCTTACCAATCGCTGGAAACAGCGAGCTGAACACAATCGGCGAGTAGTTCGGGTACGCGCCGAAAACAGTAAAGGACTGCAGATGATCAGCAGTGTTGAGCGACTTTTCGAACTCCCCCTGAGACGTCTGGCTAATGCTCGATGACGACGTGAGTGTACCCAACAGGGCATCCTTGGCTTCCAGTCCGTTGAACGGAATTTCCGAGAACTTGAAGTTGTAGACCTCGTTGGAGTTGCCGTAGACGCGTCCCAGCATTTCCTTGCTGATTGACGCCAGCGGCAGAGCCAGCGTCAGGCACTCATAAAATGCCGTGCGCAGGCGCGACAGACGCTCGTTGTACACGGTGTCATTCGGGGCCAGTTCACGACTGAGGTAGTGACGCAGGCCCATGCTGATGAACTGCTCAAACGGCTCACCCGGGCGTGCCAGCCACTGACGGGAGCGCTCCAGCAAGTCTGTCGGGCGCAGTTTCACTTCGAATGCGCCTGGGCGCGGGTCACGCTTTTCGACGCGCCCCAGTGGGTCATCGAGCAGGTCGCGAGCGACCCAACCCGCACGGTTACCAATGAAGTCCGAGCGCTCGGGAAGCCTTGCAGCCAAGGTATCCTCCGGAGCCTTGTGACCACCGGTGGTTTCCCACATGCCGAGGATGATTTCGCGAATAGCTGCCTGAGTTGCCTGCTGCAGGTTGAGCTGCTGGCCGTCAGTATCCGACATGGTTTTGGTCAGGTGTGCCTCGTAGTCGCGTGGGAACTCCTCGACCTTGGTAATTAGCTTGACATTCTTCGATTCGAAGAAGCGGTCAGCAACCAACTCGTCACCGTCTGAAGGCCAAAGTGTGGGCTCATCGGTGGTGACGTCGGCAAGCTTGGTGGACGTCGGCTTGTCCTTGGCCTTGGCTTCGAGATCCTGGTGCACATTTTCCAGCTGACGGGACAGCGGCATCAGGAAGTTGTTGCGGAAGTCCTCTAACACAGGGGCAAGACGTGCAGCGACGCACATCCAGAAGTGCTGCTGAAGCAGCGGCTCGAAACTCTGAATAATCTGGTCGGAAATCTGGACCGAGTTATTCACACTACCGCGACCGTTCAGCGGTGCCAGGAGCTGCTCCAGCTGTGGGGTCGGAGCAACCGGGTTGTGCGAGTTAGCAGCTTGTCCAAGCTGTCGCAGTGCGTTAATCAAACCGTCCTTGAGCAGGAGGTTGACGTTCTTAATCAGAGCTTCTGCATAGGCCAAACCGTATTTGGACAGATCCTTTTCCAGAGTGCGCAGGAGGTTGTCCGCAAATGGGTTGGAGAACTCAAAGACGGCCACCGAGGCAGCGCGATCAATCGTGTGATGAACCTCGCCCGCAGACTGCGCGAGACGCTGACGAACCAGGGATGCCCACTCCGCAGACTTCATACCGTCCGCAGCCGGAATTCGGGAGTGCAGCAGGCCCTTCGCCTGCTGTGTCACATTGCGGGTGGGTACACCAAATAGTTGTGGAATCCACTGCTGGACTGCCCCGCTGTTCGGCGCCGACGGCAGCCAGCATTCATGGAAGAACTGTGCCTGCTGCTCGTGGACGCGGCGTTCGAGCTGCTCCGATGCGGTGGCGGGGTCACTCTTGTCAAAGTGTCCCTCCAGAAGGTGGTCAAACACCGTGCGAGAAAGACGCTGCGCTGAGTATTCAGCGAAACGGTCGCGGCCCATGCTGAGCTCTGCAAAGCCCATGGAACCCCACGGAATGAGCTCCCACTTAGTCTCATCGCTAGAACCCCAACCCAGCAGAGAACGGTCGCCCGCCTCCACACCGGTATTACCCAGGTCATACTGGACGAAGCTGTTTGAGGCTGCATCCGAGGTCATCAAAGCTGCCAGCGATCGTGCCAGACCACGGTAAATATCCCCCGGGCTGCCATCACCGAACAGGGACTTCTGCGCACCCGCGCGGGCACCAATCGGGAACAGACGGTTGAAAGTAGCGGTATCCGAGTGGCCGGAAATTCCCATCGCCTGCAGCAACCGCTGGTCGTGCTCAACCGCAGTGCCAGCCTGCGCTGCAAAGGCCTCGCCAAACATTGCAAGCGCATTGCCGCGAGTACCGGTCATCTTGTCCGCGTTAACAGCTTCAAAGACCTCCGGGGTGAACATAAACACGGCAGTCTTGCCGGATTGCACACCGTCGATGCTGCTCAGGAGGCGGCAGACATCGAATGCCATCGAAGCGCCGGTGCCACCGGCCATGGAGCTAATCACGAAAACAAGTGGAGTTTCCTTCGTAGCGTCCTGGTACTGACCGGTAACCTTCGTGTTCAACTCGTTGAGTTCAGAGTTGGTCTCAACCTTGTTTAAGGTCTGCACGGCAGCCTCAAGGCCATCGCGCACTTCCTTGAAGGAATTAATGGCGAGCATACGGCCAATGGCACGGTACTGACCAGCACCATCGGAAATCGGTGTATTGCGAGTACGTGGGTTGCGGTCGGCCCACGTAGCGACCTCTCCCAAGGCACCAGCTTGACCGAGCTTGCGAGACAGGCCTGTGTCGAACTCGTTATAGTGCTGGCGATTACCAACCGAGATGTAGCTGCCGCCGCTCTGCTTGACATTTGGCACGTCGTACTTCTCCGCCTCCAGCGGAGAGTCGATGGAAACAAACTGCCACGCTGCCGGCAGTCGGTCGATTTCTGGGTCGACTCGGCGGAGGTATGCCTTCAGCTGGTCAATCATGTAGGCCTGCGTCTTGGCGCCAGATCCGCCACAGCCGACGATCAGAAACTTCTTCATGAGAATGAGCCTTTCAGTTCTATCTGTATTAGTCGTGATTGCGACGTCTAGCGGTTAAATCCGCCATTATTGTCCTGCTGATCGGTTCCCCAACCGGAGTCAGACCAGCCACCACCGGCGTTCTGGTCCCAGCCACCGGACGCGGAGTTATTCCCCGAATCACCTACTGCGCCCCACGCCTGTGTGGACGTGTCGTCGCTGTTATCGGAAACCTGTCCATCGGCCTGTCCCCAACCAAACCCGGTATCGGATCCGTTGCTGGCTCCGTTTGCAGGCATACCCCAACCGGAATCCTGCTGGCTCGGAGTCTCAGGTGCAGGGGTCTGGCCCCAACCGCCGTTATTTTGTTCCGGGGCGGCGGACGCTCCAGGGGCCGTCGCAAAGCCAGACGCGGCAGCCCCCGGCGCACCGCCAGTGCTTGACGACGGCGCCCCTTGCTCGCCAACCTGTTGCGCGAGCTTGGTAATACGGCTCGCGCCCTTGCTCTGGATTTCTTCGACCACGGTGGCGAGATGCTCGGGCGACATGCTCTCATCACACAGCAGAATGATGGCCTGATCTGCCGGGTTATTCTGATCCACATATGCGAACCAGCGGTTGTGGACGGCCAGTGGCAGGGAGGCTCGGCGGCCGACCTGTTTGCCGTCATCGCTGACACTTGCTTCAGCATCGACAACTGCCTGCACCGGTGCCAGCGGGTTCCATCCGGTACGTACCTTGATTGGCAGACCTGCGGCATCAAGGGATTTGCCCGTCGACTTAGTGCGCACAGCGTTGATGAAATCATTCTGGTAATCAACGTCAAACTCGCGTCCGGTGTCCTGTCGCAGCAACTGCGAGTCGCGCGCAGACACTGGAATACGCAGTACGTGAAGACCCGGATTTGTCGGAATCTTACCGGTCAGGAAGCGAATCAGGTAGAGCAGACCAATGGGGATAAGCAGGCCGAGTAGCAGCACAATAACGAGCGTGGCACCGAAAACGACCTTGTTAACCGGCGCGTTGACAGAACCGTTAACAGTAACCTGCGCTGGGGATCCTTCCTTGCCGTCGGCATCCTTGAACGCGACCGGCACGAGTGCTCCATTAATTGGGGCATCGACTGCCTTGTCGACCTTCGTGGTGACCAGAATCTTTCCTGTTTCACCCTTGCCGAGCTTCAGCGGGCTCGCGGAATCATGATTTGCCGAGTAGTTAATCTGGGTGCCGTTGGTGTCGATTGCGCCGGGCTCAATCCACACCTCGCCCGGCCCCGTGACAGGAATCTCAAAGCTGCCTTCGGTGCCCTTCATATTCAAGATCGCGGAGCCCGGAATGTTTGGTGCATTGGCCGGCACGATGGAAATTGGCTTTTCATAGACGATTGGCTTTAGCTGCGTACCAGACCCATCACCAGAGGGCTTAGTAGCAATCATGGCGTTAAGACGCAGCGTGCCCCGCACGGCATCGTCGATATCCTGAAGTGGGATCTCAACTCGGCCGGTGTGGATGTCGTGGTTACCCAACGGAACCGTTGTACCGTCTTCACCAACGATTTCAGCGGTCAAATCCGCGGTGCCTTCAAGGCCGTGCTGCTGGCCTTCCTTGTTCAACAAGCTGACGGCCAGCGGCTGATCGGACTTCAGCGATAGTGCCGAGCTATCATCGCTGCCATCAACTGCGATGGAAAGGCCAGGTTCAATCGTCATTTTGACGTGGTACTTGCCTTCCGACGACTCTTGTGGCTTGTACCCAAAGTTCCACTGTCCAGCCCACTCGTCAGCACCCTTGGCTAAATCGATGTCATAGCCACCCGGGACGTTGACGTTTTCGACAACGTTGACTTCGTTGCCCGCGACTGTCTGGGCGCCGGACTTGAGTTCAACCTCTTTCCCATCGGGGCCCGTGAGAACTGGAGTCAGCTTGTCAGCTCCCTCGACTGCAGAATCTGGCTGCGCGCTGATGCGAACATTGTCAATCGAATTGTCGAGCGTAAAATCCTGCTTTTCGGTCAAACTGCGCTCAGCTTCAACAGATCCACCGTTGGGAACCATTTGACGGAAGGCTGCCAAAAGTTCACCGGGGTTGTTGGCGAACAAGTGCTGACCACTCGGGGCGCTGTTCGAGCAATCCCCCTCAGAAATGCGGCGCAAGTCAGGGGTGTCCGTTGCGGACTTCTCCGGCGCCAAGCCGACTGTGAAAATCAACGTATCAGCTGCACGGAGACGTCCAACTGCGCCTTCTGGTCGGCAGACATCCTGCATTACAGCCTCTGCGCCACCGGCTTCACGTGTAGGGAAACCATCGCTGAAAAACAGGATCGCCTTACAGTCTGATGTGCCATCGCTCACCGCTTCGGCGGCGCCATCCAAACCCTTGGCGTAGTCGGTGTATTCGCCGTCCGTGCGGTCCTTAAACGCTTCGATATCACGGTCTACGTTCGTGCCGTTTCCTTCAATCGCAAGCTTCTGCCAACCACCGTGAGGCAGATAGTCGTCAGCAAAGCCACCGAGTTTGATATTAATTGCGGCCTTGTTGTCATCGGCGTAACGAGCCATCTCACGCGCAAAGTTCATCGCTGCATCGACACGTTTTCCTTCAGCGTCAGTCGCCTGAGGGTTAGACCCCTTACCAACAAGCGATCCAGTCTCGTCGATTACAAGCAAAATGTCAGCGCTTTTCGAACCCTGGATACACGCGGCCAGACGCTGAGCTGCGTTCTGATTCGTGTCCGGGTTCTCCTGGGCATTGGCAAAGGTACCGAGGCTCGAGGACACAATGGCCGTAGATGCCAGAACGCCAGTGGCCAGGACCTTTTTATAAAAAGTTTTAGACATCAACGAGTTCCTATTTTGCAAAGACCAGGGCAATTTCAATTGCCGTTACGACAATGGCGATAAGACCGACACACGCTGCTGCTCTGTAGAGCAACACCTGCGTGGAGTTTTCGATATACGGTCCGCTCGCGCGCCGCTTGTTGTCCTCTACGACATGAAGACCCAGGAAAATAAAGGTCAGGATGCCACCAATCACCCAGCCGGCGAAGGCCATCGCTGTAAACGTCGTGCTGGTGAAAGAGCTTGCCGACGAAGCGGTGAAGTAGGCGACAATGCCGAGAATCAGGCCAACGGCTGCGCATCCGATCGCGGTGGCCACCCAGTGCCAGGGGCCAGTGCCGAATTTCAGCGGACCGGTGCTAGCGCCAGCACCTGTATCCACTTGACCAGCATTAGCCGAATCTCCCTGCGGCGCGAACGCAGAGGTCGGGGCATCGGTATCAAAACTATTCTGGCCAAAACCGCTCTGGCCGAAGCCGGAGCCTCCACCAAAGGAATTCGGAGTTTGCCCAAACGAGTTCGGCGCCTGTCCAAACGATCCTGATGACTGACCGAACGAGCTATCGCCAGACCCAAATCCTCCAGCGCTCCCGCTGTTGTCATTTCCGGAGGGACCGGCACCCCATCCGCCAGTGCCACCTTGGGCTCCGAAGCCCGAGTTACTCTGACCTGAATCCCCTTGGGAACCAAATCCACCTGAGCCAAATCCATTAGTCATATCTGAAAACCTGTGTCCTTATTCCAATCGCCTTTTGCTCACTACCGTTTACGCTCGGCGGTGGTTATTTGTTGGTCCAGTCCTTTTGCTCTTCGGGCTTGGTGATCTTCCATGTGAAGTAGTCATCGAAGTCAATCGGGTAGTTACATTTCACAACAGGCTCTCTATTTTCCCTGTTTGCAGCAATTTCTTCTGCCGGGTCAGCGCTGGGAGTGTCTTCCACTGGAGATATGGGGTTTCCGTCGAGAAGAATTCGCTCGCACTTGCCGTCTTCTGTTGGCAATAGCGATTCTGTATAAAAATGAGATTTCGTCAACTCTTTATCGGTGAACGTGAACCGGTAATAGAACTCAGGCTTTGAATTCTCTATCATCTTCGAAGCCTCGTCTTCGAGGTTGTCGGTCAAAGAATATGAGAGTTCCTCTCGACGAGAAGTCTGACTGAACTTCCCCCCATCAGTCTTTTCAAACTGCTCCTGATTTCCCTCGAGCTTGATAGCGCTCTGCCCCATGCGATAGCCGTAGACATTGACAGCATGGCCAAAGGAAAATGCAACAATCGCACCAATCACGAGTGCGACAAACAGAAGCACAAGCCTTGGCATTACTTCAGGCTTCGGGGCCACCGAAGCTGATGTTGTCTCAACATTCTGGTTCTGATTAGTCATTGGAAGCACTCCGTCGGCTCGCGATTGGAAGGTAGCAAGACACTACAAAGATGAATGCAAGGAATTGACCAATAGGAAACTTCCCCAGTATTTGCATGAAAGCTAGATGAAGGTTCGTCGTGAGATACCAAGGCGCAACCCAAGGAACGCGGATTTCCTGACCACCTGACTGCCCGCCTGTGGCTATGTGATAGAAAAATGCAAACAAGCCAAAAACTGCGATTGGGAACAACAACGAGAGGAAGTAAGCTCCGGCAGTACCCAGCCGCTCACCTCGCGCATCCGCAATGATGCCCATAAACAAAAGCGCGATTGGGAAAACGATTCCCGCCAAGAGCACCAGAATTCCCAGCATCCAGGGGCGGTTATCCATGCGCAAGAAAAAAACGCTCAGCCACACAACTGCCAACATCGATGCCCACAGAAATGGCCGAGTATCGCTAGAAAGCCAGCGAATAAAAACAAATACAAGACCAAGTCCGAGATAGAGACCAAACTGGATATAAACCAGAAGAGAACTGAACCGATCGAAGTCCGCGACAAGGTCTTGCAAATAGGAAAAGACAAATAGAGAAAGCGCCGCAATAACAAGAGCAAGCGCTACCTGCGCGAAGTTGGGCCAGCCGGCGAGCGGCGCCTTCTTCGGCCCCGCTTTACGGGTCTTCTTCTTGTCCTTCACCGCAGGCTCTGGTACCGAATTAGTGGCTGCAGGTTCTGCCGTCGCAGGTCCCCTCTGAGGTGCAGCAGCATGAGGAACGCCAGCATTCACTCCGGCCTGACCACCCCACTGAGCATTGTTCCCAGGAGTGGCGGTGCCACCACCTGGAGATTGCCGAGATCCGCCCCAGCCCGAATTAGGCTGAGCACTTCCCCAGCCTGCGTTTTGACCGCTATTGCCATGTGGCTGCCAGCTTCCCCCCTGACGTGGCTGCTGATTCACCGCTGAATTCCTTTCACACAGAGCTCTTATCCTTTGTTTACCTTACCGCGGGGAGCGGATTACCCACACGATAATTCGAACAATCCCCCCGCTTTGATTCTATTTTTATAAAGACTCCCAAGCGAAAGAAGCCCGACAGTTTAACGTTTTTAACCCAGTGTTTATTTGCGCATTCCAAATATTAGGAATCAGTTAATCTACAAAAATAGGCGCCCGCAGTACCGTTACGGTACTGCGGGCGCCTTTCTGTAGTTGAACAGTTACCAGCGCAGCAATCTAGGAATTACACCGATTGCTAACGCGAGCAACGATTACTTGAGCTCCTTGGAGGACAGCCCCAGGGTGCGGCGAGCAACGACCAGCTGCTGAATCTGCTGGGTACCTTCGAAGATGTCCAGGATCTTGACGTCGCGGGACCACTTCTCCAGCAGGTTACGCTCAGAGTAACCGAAGGTACCTGCCAGCTGAACGGCACGGAGGCAAATCTCGGTGCCAGCACGGCCGGCCTTGGCCTTACACTCGGAAGCTTCCAGAGTGTTCGGCTGCTTGTTGTCAGCCATCCACGCAGCGCGCAGAGCCAGGAGGTATGCAGCCTCCCAATCGGACTCCAGCTTGAGGTACTCAGCTGCAGCAGCACTCTGGGTGTGTGCCGGTGCATCGTAGTCAATCTCGATGCCAGCCTCTTCGAGGATGCGACGCAGCTCTTCCAGCGAAGCGCGGGAGACACCGATGGCCATACCAGCAACCAGCGGACGAGTGTTGTCGAAGGTTGCCATTGCGCCGGCGAAGGACTTCTTAACGTCGATCTCCGGGGAACCCAGCAGGTTCTCCTTCGGAACGCGGACGTTGTCCAGGCGGAGCACTGCGGTATCCGAGGAACGAATACCCAGCTTTTCCTCCAGGCGCTCAACGGTGAAGCCCGGGGTGCCCTTCTTCACCAGGAAGGACTTAATGGCAGCACGGCCCTTGGACTTGTCCAGGGTTGCCCACACAACGACGGAGTCGGAACGCTCACCCGCGGTAACGAAGATCTTCTCACCGTTGATGACGTACTCGTCACCATCGAGCTTGGCGGTGGTGGAAACTGCGGAGGAGTCAGAACCGAAGGACGGCTCGGTAATTGCCATGGAAGCCCAGGTCTTACCGAAAGCCTCCAGCTGCTCATCAGTAGCAACAGCTGCGATGGCTGCGTTGCCCAGACCCTGGTACGGCAGGGACAGGGTCAGCCCCACGTCACCCCAGCAGGTCTCAATAACGTTGAGCAGCGAAGCCATGTTGCCACCGTTCTTTACACCGGTGCGCTTCTTTTTCTTTTCGTCGCCACGTCCACCGGAAGCACCGGAGAAGCCACGGCCACCATCTGCCATGCCGTCCATCATGGAGGCAAGGGTGTCGAGTTCCTTCGGGTACTCGTGCTCAGCGAGATCGTACTTACGGGAAATCGGTCGGAAGATCTCAGCGGCGGCCTGATGCGACTGGGACGCGCCCGCCTTGAGGAACTTCGGCAGTTCGAGGTTAATCATTTTCTTTCCTCTTAATTCTTTTCGGCTGAAGTATCTAGCGGTTTACAGAACGACGATGCCTTCGGCGACACCGATTGCGCGGAGGTCACGGTACCAACGCTCAACCGGGTGCTCCTTGGTGAAGCCGTGTCCACCGAGCAGCTGCACACCGTCGGAACCAATCTTCATACCCTTTTCCGCGGCGAAGGTCTTAGCCAGAGCTGCCTCGCGAGCGAAGCCGCGACCCTGGTCAGCGCGGAAAGCACCGCGGAGGGTGATCATGCGGAGACCATCGAGCTCAATCTTGATGTCGGCGACCATGAAGGCCACTGCCTGGCGGTGGGAAATCGGCTCGCCGAATGCCTGACGCTCATTGACGTAAGGAATGACGTAGTCGAGAACTGCCTGAGAAGTACCCATTGCAAGAGCTGCCCAGCCAAGGCGGGAACGACGCAGAATGTCGAGGTATGCCTCTTCACGGCCTGCAGCCGAGGTGCTAGCGCCGCCGAGAATGTTCTCGGCCGGAACCTTGACATCCTTCAGGATGACGCGACCCATTGCGGCACCGCGCAGACCCATGGACGGGTCAGCCTCAACGTGGAGACCTTCAGTGTCGGACTCAACGATAACCAGAGCCGGCTTACCCTCGAGCTCAACACCGATGATGAACAGCTCAGCTGCGCCGGCGTTCGGAACGAAGGACTTAACACCGTTGAGGACCAGCGAATCGCCCTCGCGCTTTGCGGTGGTTTCAGGCTTGCGTGCGTCGAAAAGCGGGCGCGGCTCTGCGAGTACAACAGCGGCAGCCGGGACGTTCTCACCAGCGAATGCGGGCAGGTAGGTCTTCTGCTGCGAGTCGGAGCCGTGAGCGGTCAGGGTGGCAGCGACACCGGCCGGAGCCAGCACTGCCAGAGCCAGACCCATGTCACCGTAGGACAGAGCCTCAGCGACCAGCGCGTTGGTGGTGACGTCCTCACCTGTAGCGATGCCCTCGAAAGCCTCCGGGACGTTGATCATGGTGACGCCCAGCTCAGAAGCCTCAGAGACGAGGTTCTCCGGCGGAGTTGCCTCGTGGTCGGACTTGTAAGCAGCCTCGCGCAGACGAGACTCAGCGAACTCCTTAACCGTCTCGACGATCATCTGCTGATCCTCGGTCGGGGTGAGGTCGAAGAGCTTCTTTGCCTTCTCCTCGGCTGCGGCCTCCTGTGCAGCCTGGGCTTCCTCAGCCGGACGCTCCGGCTTACCGGAACCGGAAATCTTCTTAAACTGACGGTTCGCGGCACCAAGGGTCTTGAAACCGGACTTGGTGGACTGGTACACCACACGGTCGATCTTTGGCTGAAGGTCGTACTTCTGGGCGAAGTCCGAACCAGTAATCGACGTGATGAACCGCATTGCCGCTCCGATAGCGTCGCGACCAGGGTTATTGCGGCCGACAGTCGAATCTTCGCGGTTCTTCTTCTCGCTCATGTGATCATGGCCTTTCGAGTCAGAACTATTACTGGCATAACAATAAATCAATCGCGTGACCGTTGTCACAGGAATTGAAAAAACATTGCCAAGTAACAGAACACTTTCAGGTTTTCAGCTCATAGGATCCAGCAATGTGGTGTTTACGGGGTAACAAAGGGGCGCTCTCAACTTCATCCATAAGCCCGACGGCGGGAGAACTCCCCTAGTCCTAGGTATTGAAGGCGAAATAAAGTCAAAACTGCAACATAACAAGACAGCGGCACTGAAGAGTTTTCAGAAGCCAACCTTTACTGAAAGGACCAACGTGAAATTAAAGAATCTTGCCATCATTGCAGTTTTACTTCCCGTCGCTACCGCTCTCACAGCCTGTGGCGAAGAAGGATTCGAAGCGAGCACCAATGATCATTTTTATGAAAAGGCTGCGGAGTTTCTCAATGCATTTGGCGAACCAGACAACGATAAGGTCATGGAACTCGCGTGCCCGGATTCTCGACTCTATGAGCGTGCGGAATCCGGCGAGCTAGACGGAGCTAAGGAGCCATTTGAGATTGATCTGTCGGACCCTAAAGTCTCGAAGGTCGGAGTAGAAGAAATGGGCAAGGAAGTCATTGCAATCATTAAACCTGACGATGACTACAAGGCGCTTGCTGTCAGCTTTGCGCACCCCTCGCCTGATTCTGAACGCTGGTGCGTAACCGGCATGGATCAGGACGACTATGGTTTTTTCCGCAACTAAAAACGTCTTGAGGTGACAGTGTTTAGCCACCTTATTTCGGATTACACTACCTCGAAAAGGATAATGAGCCACCCTGGCGTGGGCCATGGGTGACTCACCGAGCATTAGCGCCGCTTACGCTTCCGGCTTCACAATCGGGAACAGCACGGTTTCGCGAATGCCAAGGCCGGTCAGGGCCATCAGCAGGCGGTCAATGCCCATGCCCACACCGGTTGTCGGCGGCATGCCCTGCTCCATTGCGTGCAGGAAGTCCTCATCCAGAACCATGGCCTCGTCGTCGCCACCGGCGGCCAAACGCGCCTGATCCTCGAAGCGCTCACGCTGGACAACCGGGTCAACCAGCTCGGAGTAGCCGGTAGCCAGCTCGAAGCCGCGGACGTAAAGATCCCACTTCTCGGTCACGCCCGGCTTGGAGCGGTGCTGACGAGTCAGCGGAGAGGTCTCAACCGGGAAGTCGCGGACGAAAACAGGACCGTCGAGCTGGTCTTCACAGAGCAGCTCCCAGATTTCCTCGACCAGCTTGCCGTGGCCCCAGCCGCCCTTTTCCGGAACCTCAAGTCCAATCACATCGGCGATTGCCTTGAGCTCCTCGACGGTGGAGTCGATGGTCACTTCCGGCTGACCAGGGAACTTGCGAGCGAGTGCCTCGTTCAGCGACGGGTACATCTCAATCTGCTTCCACTCGCCGCCGAAGTCGAACTCCGTGCCGTCGGCAAGCGTGACAGTCGTCGAACCGAAGACCGCGACGCAGATTTCCTGAATGACCTCGCGGACGGTGCGAGCGGAGTCATCGTAGGTGCCGAAAGCCTCGTAGTACTCCAGCATCGCGAACTCCGGGCTGTGCGAGGAGTCGATGCCCTCGTTGCGGAAGTTACGGTTAATCTCAAAGACTCGCTCCATACCGCCGACAACGCAGCGCTTCAGATAAAGCTCAGGCGCGATACGCAAGTAGAGATCGATGTCCAAAGCGTTGGAATGAGTCACGAATGGACGTGCAGCAGCACCGCCGTGCAGGGTCTGCAGCATCGGAGTCTCAACCTCGAGGAAACCGCGACGCTCAAGTGCGTGGCGCAGCTCGCGGATGACCTTGATGCGAGTCAGTGCGTTAGTACGAGCCTGCTCACGCATAATCAGGTCCGTGTAGCGGTGACGCACGCGGCTGTCCTCGGACAAATCAGCGAACGACACCGGCAGCGGACGCAGAGCCTTCGAGGCCATCTGCCACTCGGTAGCCATCACGGACAACTCGCCGCGGCGCGAAGAAATTACGCGGCCAGTAATGAGGACGAAGTCGCCCATATCCACGTCCGCCTTCCAAGCAGCCAGGGCGTCCTCGCCGACCTCAGCCTTGGAAAGCATAGCCTGCAGGGTCGTGCCGTCACCCTCCTGCAGAGCGGCAAAGCAGAGCTTGCCAGTGTTACGAATAAACATGACACGACCAATGACGGTCACGACATCCTGAGTCTCCTCGCCGGCCTCGAGGTGGCCCCACTCTTCACGGACATCCTTGAGAGAGTGAGTACGGGGAACCTCAACCGGGTACGGCTGAATTCCAGCCTCGAGCAGGCGGTCACGCTTCTCGCGGCGAATGCGCAGCTGCTCAGGAACGGTGGCGGTGTTTTCAGGGGTCTTCTTCGCGTCAGTCACGGCTATAAAGGTTAGCCGACTACACCGCCGACCTGCTACTCGCCCGCCCCTTTGCGAAATACTCGGCGGACTACTCCCCTGCCTGCCGCCAACCTCGACGAATATCCTCCACAATTCGAGGATGCGCAAGTGTCGACGGTTCCAATTGTTGTGGACCATTATCGGCACCGAACACGGTCGCAGCCCGGGCCACGTCAGGAGTGAGGAATTTCAGCGGCGGGGCGCCGTCGTAAAGCTCGAGTGTAGGAAGCTCAGGTCCGGCCTGCGCGAGTACAAACCCCCAGTCCCCGAAGGTGGGAACATGCACGTGGTACGGAGTGGTCGACCACCCTGCGGCGCGAATCGAACTGTCGGTGCGCCAGAAGGCCTGCGGCGTCGAAAACGGCGAACCCGACTGCACCACCAGCTTCGCGCCCGGCGCGGCCACCGTGCGGATCAGCCCGTAGAACTCCTGAGAGTAAAGCTTGGCTAGCACTGCGTTGTCGGGATCGGGAAGGTCTGCATAAATGGCGTCGAACTTCTGCACCTGCGACTTACCACGTGCCTGCTCGTGAAGCCATGTGAAAGCATCCGCAGTAATCTTCTCCACTCGGGGATTGTCCAGGCTGCCGCGGTTGTCTTCCCGCAGCACAGTGCGGGCGACCTCGATGACATCCGGATCCAAATCGACCTGAACAATGCGTTCGATGTTGGGCATCCGCAGCAGCTCCCTGGCAGCCAACCCATCGCCTCCGCCGAGGATTAACGCCGACTTCGTGTCTTTATCCACCGCCGGGTAGACCAGCGACTCGGTGTAGCGGTACTCGTCACGACTGGAGTACTGCAATCCCCCGTCGAGATAAAGCCGCCGGTCCCCGCCAAATCGAGTGACGACGATGTCCTGGTACTTCGAGTGCTTGGCAAAAACAATGGGCTGCGCGTAGAGCGACTGCCGGGCGGTCGCCTCGATGTCCCGGATTCCGGCCAGTAACGCTACCAACCCAACCAGTGCTGCGACGAGGGCGGCGACAGATGCGACAAGTGCCCGGCGGGACAACATCTGTTTCAGTAGCAGCGCGGCGATTATCAATGCCGCGGTGACGTTGATCAGTCCAGCGATGGCAGTGGCCTTCAGCATGCCCACCGTAGGCAGGAGCACGAACGGCCAGATTAAACCGCCGACCAAGGCTCCGAAGTAGTCCGCAGCGTTGAGATTCGCCAGCACGCGACCGGTGTCCTCGGCGGAGGACGTCCGGCCGGTCTGCAGAAGTGTCATGAGTAACGGCACCTCGGCACCAACCAGCGTTCCGATTATGAAAGTGGCGGCGACCAATGCTCCGAGGCTCTCACCTGTAACCGAAAACACCCAGTACAGGGCGGTTGCGGAAACACCGCCGAGCAAACCCAAAGCGCACTCGATGCCGAGGAAAGACACCGCGGCACGGCACACAAACGGCTTCGCCGCCACGGCGCCAAAACCCAGCGCTGCGACATAACCGGCCACAATCAGAGAATTCGCAACGACGTCGCCGCGGCCAAGAGAAGCCGACAGCGCCAGTAGTGCCAGCTCATAGACCAGGCCGCAGGCAGCACAGGCCGCCACAGAGCCCAGCAGGAGAGCCCGCCAGCGCCGGGAAGTTGTGGTGGTCTCCATCTATGACAGCGCCACCGCGTTAATCACACCGATAACGATGAAGGTGGTAGCGGCCAACATCGCTCGGGGACGTACCTTCGCGTCCATCACGACATCGCGGAAGCGCCCCGGAATCAGGGCTTCCAGCACCAGTAACGATGCTGCCTGCAGCACAATGCCGAGGGCACCGTAGACGAGGGTCTCCCCCAGCCCCATCATCAGGTCGTCGTCGGATGCGCGGATTACCGAAACGACAATGCAGGCCAGCGCAATCTGCTGTGAGCCCGCTATCATCGCGGCGCCCGCACGATTTTCGAGAAACACCAGGTCGCGCAGCTTCCCAGGCGTAATCAGATCAAGGACAATGAAGCCGACTACGAGCACTAGGGCACCCGCAAGGAAGTAACCGATGGTGGCCGGCACTCCGACGGCCAGATGCTCACCCACTGTTGAGGCCACGACCGACTGCGCCGTCTCTGATGTCTCCGACTGCGCCGTGCGGATAGCCGTCCCGGTGGTGTCCATGTACGTTACTGGTCCCATGTTTATTTCGCTCCTCCGAATGATCCTGCCGATCCACCCGAACCGCTGGAGGGGGCGGATGGACCGAAACCGGGGCCGAGATAGATGAAGTGCCCACCCGAATAGCGGCCACTAAGTGATTCTCTGGTTATCAGGCACGTGTCCTTCGCCCCTGTCTCAGGGGTCTGACGCGAAACGATGAACAGGTGCTTCTTCGTCCTCAGGTACGCCGCCCCGCCATCTTCGTTGTATGCCTGTGGCTTGATCTCTTCTTTCAGCTCACGCCCCACCTCAATGGGGTCGCGGTCGCCACAGGTCCAACGTCGATCAATTCCGCTGCTGACCTGTGTCGCAGATGCTGCGCCTGGCGCAGACTGATAGCGCTCACTAATCCTCTCTTCCGCAGATTTCCCGCCGACGAAGAAACCGGCCAGCGTGACCATAATGCCGACAACAATCAGTGCGTAACCAATACTTCCGCGTCCCATAGACTCAGGAACCTCCCTTTACGCGGTCTGCCTCAGCCCCGTGGATACCAGCAACGGCAGTCCAAGTATTCGACGTCCACACGAGCTGCCCCGGCGGGTAGCCGTGCCACGTATCCCAGCGATACCCCTGCTCAATCGGCTCCGCGGACAACACAGTCAGCGCGCCGGGAGAACCGGGAAACTCTGCGACGACCGAATGGGGATGCCCCGCTCCGAACTCACGCCGTAAAGCATTTGCGCGCTGAGCGAAAGCTTCTGGCGAGAGGTTCTCCACACGAGCTTTCACCATCACTCCCGCCCCGCTCAGGGGCACACCGTGTGATGCGGTACAGGAGATCTCTTCGGTAAAGGACGGATTCTCCCGCTTACCGACGAAAACCACATGCGACGCTCCGAGGACTCCGAGTGTCAACGGCGGTGTCGTGCCGTCGGGGTGAGAGATAACCGCCTCGCAGAGGGTGTCCGGGACTTGGCCGTCAAAAGCAATGCGGAGTTGCTCCGCAGCTGTGTCTTTGAACGGCACATCTAGAATTGCCAGCGACATAGCGACCGCCACTAGCGATTGTCCGCGTCCGGATTATGGTCCGGCGCCGCCATAACATCAATCTCACCGGGGAGAATCCTAATACCGGTGGACGCCTCCCACATCGAGTCACCGTAGCGTTCCAGTCCGAGCAAGCGACCGTCACCGGACTTGTAGTCGACAAAGTCCGTAGCCCCCTCGGGCGGCAGCCCAGTAGTTCCGATCGCGGTGTAGCGGGCGGTCCCGCGTTCTTCCTCCCAGTACTCCACACCGTCGACAACGATGGGATTAGCTGGTTCGAAGCTACCTGGAAGCTTGCGCCACCAGGTGAGGATGACTTCACCCTCATCTTCCTCAACGCCGAACCAAGAACCATCTGCCCCACCGTCGACGAGATGCTCCCACCAGCGGAACGGCCCCTGAGAGAGCTCAAGTGATCCGCGCACAACATGGGAGGCACCACCGTAGTTCAGGATTGCGCCCGGCGCGACGGAGGTTGGGCCGTACTTGCGGTACTCATCAGTCATCAGCGGATCGACGAAGCGCTCCCGATCAGAACCCGGAACCTGAGTATTCCGACGCGCTACAACAACGACGATGACACCGATGACAACGAGGATGATGCCGATTATGACAATGCTGTTCACTAGGATTAATCCCATCGATAGTGCGGTGGCGCTGAGAAAAACGCCCGATTACTAACTTTCTACCGAACACAGTCGCGGCGCGTCGTCGAACAATATTTTCGTTCGAGACGCGCCGCGATAGGTCTACGCGCTAATCCGCGCGTATTTGCTTAGCTCCTTGCCAAGGGCAACCTACGCACCAATCTTCTTACCATCAGTGCGGACAACCTGAACGACTGCCGGGCGTGGCTGCTCCTTGCCACCGTCCGGCCAGTGCGAGGTCGGGTTGGTGGTCGGGTCCGGGTTGTCGCCGACCGGATGCCCCTGATCCGTCTCGATTTCGCCCGGGTGCTGGACGTTGACCATCACGCGGTTGGAGAAAATCTGCGGACCACAGGTCTCAGCAGCAACCGGAACAGTCAGGAAACACTTGGTCTCACCACGACGCTCCCCCTCAACAGCAACGGCGAACAGGCCGTCGTTAGAGTCCAGAGCGTTACCGTCAGTGGAAATCCACAGGTTGCCGTACTCGTCGAATGCCAGATTGTCCGGGCAGGAAATTGGCGAGACCGATTCCTTATCGAAACCACCGAAGTAGGTGTAAGCCTCGTTCGGGTCACCACAGACCAGCAGGAGGTTCCACTTACCCTTGGTGCCAGCGTGGTCATCTTCCATCTCCAGAACAAGGCCATTCTTGTTCTCAGTGACGGGTGCAACCTCGACGGCGTCGGCAAGCGGACGACCCGCACCATCAGTGCGTTCCTTGCCCTTGTCATCCTTCTCACCGGCCTTACCGCGGTACTTGTTGTTAGTCAGCGCCACGTAGACCTTGCCGGTCTTCGGCGATGGCTCGATGTCCTCCGGACGGTCCATACGGGTGGCACTGACCTTGTCACCTGCGATGCGGGTGTAGATACAGACCTCTTCTGCACTCATGCCGTCGACGTGGGATTCGTGCTTGCCGTCGGCCTTTGCAGTCATCAGCGGAAGCCACTCAATGTCACCGTCGAAACGGCCGTCCTTCGGCAGCTCACCGGAGCCGTCAATCTCGGACTCGGAGTTACCGCTGAACTTACCGACGTAGAGCGTGCCCTCAGACAGAATGCCCATGTTGTGCTTGAGATCGCCCTCCTTGACCTTGCGGGAGGAGACAAATTTGTAGACGTACTCGAAGCGCTCATCGTCGCCGGAGTAGCACACGACCGTGCCGTCATCGGTAACGTGAATCTGACCAGCCTCGTGCTTGAACCGCCCAAGAGCAGTGTGCTTAATCGGAGTGGAGTTTGGGTCAGACGGATCGATTTCTACGCACCAGAAGAATCGGTTCGGCTCATTCGGTTCCTTGGAGACATCGAAGCGATCGTAGTACTTCTCCCATGCGCGGTCAGACAGCTCCTTGTTCTTGACCGAGTAGCGCTTGAGCTTCTTAACAGCTTCCTTGTCCTCGAGCTTCTCAACGTTTCCGAAGTACTGGTCAACGTTTTCCTCACCGGACAGGTAGGTACCCCACGGAGTAACACCACCGGAGCAGTTGTTCAGGGTGCCCTCAATCTTCATACCGGTCGGGTCAGCCTTGGTCTTCAGCAGATCGTGACCAGCAGCCGGGCCGTCAACTGTGAACTCGGTGAAGCCAGTAATGCGACGGTTACGCTTGTCGCTCAGAATCGGCTTCAGGAATCCCTTGTCATCCTCTTCCACAGCAAGGATGGTCTGGCCGTGGGCAGCCAGTCCGATGTCGACCTGCTCCTTAGTAGCATCTTCTTTCTTGTAAGCACGGAACATCATCGGCTCGGTGGTGTACTCGTGCGAGCAGACGTACAGCAGTGTGCCGTCTTCAGCCTTAATCAGGCCAGCGAAGTCATTGTTGAATCCGAACTGCTTCTTCTGGTTTTCCGGAGTCTGCTTGTCAAAGTCGAACTCCGGGCCACCCTCGTGGATTGGGTCGCCCCAGCGAATCAGAACATTCTGCTCGTAGCCGTCCGGGATAACGACTGCGTCTTCCGTGTTCGGCTTAACGGCGTCGAAACGCATACCCTCCGGCGATTCGCCCTTGCTACCGTCACCGGCAGCGGCGGTACCGGAGGCATCGGAGCCACCTGCGGCGCTGCCCGAACCGTCAGAGGAGCAAGCGGCCAACACGGCGCCACCGCCGACCGCAAGAGCACTAGCACCAGTGACCTTCAGTGCAGCGCGACGGGAGAATGCGCGCTGGGAGAATGCCTCCTTCGCGACATCACCGAAGTACTCGTTGTCAGAGAACTCATTCGGGGCATCGTCAGCACAGGCATTACCACACTTGTAAGTGCAGGTCAGGGAGCTGCGAGAGGTAGCAAAAGGATTTGTCAGCAGATTCTTGCCAATACGAACCACGGGGAGACCGCCTTTGTATAGCTTCGACTAGGTGAGGAAATGGAAAACTAAAACTTTTAGATCCTCTAAGAAGCTAAGGACGTTGCGTTACCTTTCGGTTTCTAAAAATCAACTCGCCAATGAGCTTTAGCTGACGGTCTAATGACTTGCGCTTTAACGCAAAGTAAACACCCTGGTGTTGTGGTTTTCCCGCTCGACTTTTCTCTCCAGCTACCTCACACACTACACAGTCGAGCCCTAGCTCTGAGGGCTACGTGGACTAGCCCTGGTTCTCCGGGCTACGCGGATTCTTCAAATCAGAACCATCCGGCACATCCGCCGGGTCATTGCCACTTTCCAGAATTTTGTTGTCCTCATCGACGAAGATGACATTCGGCTTGTAAGCACGCGCCTCAGCGTCATCCATCATGCCGTAGCCGATGATAATAACCAGATCACCCGGCGAAATCAGACGAGCGGCGGCACCATTGATGGAAATGATGCCCGAGCCGCGCTCTCCGGTAATGCAGTAAGTGGTAAGCCGGTTGCCATTATTGATATCGACAATGTCGACGGCTTCACCTTCAAGCAGGTCGGCCGCTTCCATCAGATCAGCGTCAATCGTGCACGATCCAACGTAGTGAAGATCAGCCTGAGTCACCGTGGCACGGTGAATCTTGGACTTCAACATAGTGCGAAACATGAAAAAGGTAGGTCCCTTCCTGGATTTGTCCCCTGGATGCTTGCCTACCGCGGCACCCCTTAGCGTGGCAGGTTATTAGTCGGCACACTATAATACGACAACTTCCCAGCCACGAGAAACTACTTCTAAAAGCCGTCCTACTCGCTGTCCTGCTCAACGCCAAAGCCAGCGTTCTTCAGAGTTTCTCTGCTGGACTCATCTTTCAGACGCGCATCTCGAGCAGCACGAACCTTTTCCTGCAGCTCAGCCAACTCAGCGGCCTCTTCCTCAGTCAGTTCGCCGTCCAGTCCCGCCGCCGACAGAGCCGCCGACGCAATTTCGGCGTCCTTCTGATCGAGCTGCCCGAAACCATTTGCTGAATCCGGGCGCGGCGCACCCAGAATCAAGCCAACATTATCAATGAGACGAGTAGTGCCGACCTTCGCAGCAACCAGCAGGCGAGCTTCAGTCTCCTGGCTGTCGCCGCGCAACGCCTCGTCGGAAAGCGGGGCAAGCGCAGCGTCACGCAGCTCCAGGTAATCCAACTCGACTTCAGGCTGGCTGGCGAGCACACCACGCGCGGTCTCCAGCACAGCATCCGCACCACGGTCCGCGACAAAAGCACCGGCAGTCAGCGCAGCGGACAGGGTTACTGCGAGATTGCGCTGCTCCTCGGACAGGTAGCGGTTGCGGGAGCTCATAGCCAGCCCATCGGCCTCGCGAATCACCGGTACACCGTGCAGCTGCACCGGCATATTCAGGTCAGTGACCATCTGCTGCATCAGGCACAGCTGCTGGTAGTCCTTCTCACCAAAAACGGCATCAGTGCAGTTGGTGATGTTGAAAAGCTTGTTGACCACCGTCAACGCACCGGCAAAGTGCCCCGGGCGAGTAGCTCCTTCGAGCTCCGAAGCCAGCGGCCCTGGCTGCACGGTCGTGCGGAAACCGTTGGGGTACATCTCCTTCGCGTTCGGAGCAAAGACCAGCTCAACACCGACAGCGCGGAGCTTCTCAACGTCTTCCTCCAGAGTGCGCGGGTAGGCGTCAAAGTCCTCCCCCTCACCGAACTGCAGCGGATTGACGAAAATCGACACCACCACAACAGCGCGCGGCAGCGTCTTCGCGGCCTGTACTAGTTCAAGGTGCCCCTGGTGTAGCGCACCCATAGTAGGTACGAGCACCACCGGCCGCCCAGTCTTCCGCAACGCACGGGTGACCTGCGCGATTCCAGCAATAGTCTTGTGAACAGTTGTCTCTCCGGCGGTATACCCCGTCATGTTTCCTCCGCGTTCAGATCTACCGGACCAAACTTTTCGCCCGACGGCAATACCTTACGCCACATCCCGGATGACCAGAACAGCCAGCCCGCTCAGCTCATCGGCGTAGGTACCGCAAAACCTCGTTGGCGCCGCGCAGCTCGGCGATACGCTCGGCAAGAGCCAGGTAGGCGGTTCCCATTTCCGGCGCCACCGCTTCAATTTCACGTTCGTGCTTGACGACGGTCCCAAGGTCGTCCCGCGTCACCGGGCCAGTCAGCCCCCGGGAACCCCACCTCAAGGCATTGTCCAATGAAGCTTCCAGCAGTGGGCGGAGCAGCTCGGCGGCCTGGCCTCGACGCAGCTCAGCTAGGTCGGTGTCTTCGGCTGCCGCATCTCCGCCGATAGTGGTTGCCAACATTTCTACTGCATCGACCACAACTGCACCCAGACCGTTTGAGCCGTGGGCCATAGCCGCGTGATAGAGGCCGCGGTGCCGTTCGTTGATGAACACCGGACGACCGCCGAGTTCGCTAATGAGCAGTTCACTGACTGTTTTCGCGAGCTCGTCCCCGACCGTGATGCCCCATGGGCAACCGGTCAGGAGCTCGGAGTCGTCGTCAAGCCCTGCGAACGTCATTGCAGGATGGGCGGCGATGGTCAGCGCGCCGGTGAGTGCGACCGGATCGAGCACCGCACGCCCGAGGGAACCAGAAGTATGCATGACGATGCGCCCGGGGCCGACGTAGCGGGCGACTTCCTCGGCGACCTCTGCGATGACGCGATCCGGCACGGCAATGACGATGAGCTCGCAGGTGGAAGCTGTGTCGGCAATACTACTGACCTGTGCGTTCGGGAGACGTAAATGCGCTCGTGTGACAGATTCTGGTGAGCGCGCGACCACGTGAGTGACACGATGCCCACAGCGCTCTAACGCCTGGCCGAGCGCGACCCCGACTTTTCCGGCAGAAATAATCCCCACCGTCAACCGCGGAGCGGTTGTCCGATGGGGATGGGAATCATGCTGGCTTTGCGTCATGACTGACTAGGTTAGACCAAACCAGCTATGTGCGGTGAGTAGGCCGCGCACACTCGGTAAGCGACTAGGCTTCTTCGTCCTCGCGCTGCTCCCTCTTCTTGCGCATCTGCGCCATCAGCTCAGCAACCGTCAGGCTGCCCTTGTTGTCCTCAGCACGACGCCGACCGTGGCTTGCAAGCTCCTGCGCCGGAGCCTGAGCTGGCTCTTTTGCGAGGTCCTCATCGCGAATGGCCTGCAGCTGGCGAGTCGGAGAGTCCGAGGCGTCGTCCGATTCCGGCGCAGCGAATGGGTGCCATGCACCGTGTGCCTCGTGAGCGCCGCCCTGAGAATCATCTTCTGCGACATCCTCGGCCGGGGTTTCCATCCAGTTGATGGCGCGGAAAGAGTTAGTGGAGAACTTCTCCTTGGCAACGGTTTCGTCATCCTTGGAATCGGCGACTTCGTGGACGTCAACAGGCTGACCAGACGGCGAGAATGTACGGCGCATGTCGGTGGCCTCAGCATCTTCAACCGGCGAAGCGGAGGAAGCGGAGCCCGTGCCACCGTGCTGCGTATGAGCGCCAACAGTGCCGTTAGCGGTCATCTCAGCGCGGTGGGAAGTTGCGCGTGGTGTCGGCCGGTCGTGACCGGTCGGGTCCTTCATCGGTGAGGCCTGCTGTGGCGAGTCGAGCTCACGCAGACGCTCAGCCTGGGCGCGAAGGGCAACCTGCTCGTCGTCGAAATCCTCCCCCATGAACTCAGCAAGCTGGGCGCGCAGTGCAAAGACCTCAGCGCGCAGCGCCGCAATGTTGTCATCGTTATTGCCCTCAAGCGAGTCCAGGTAGTTCTGCTCGAGAATCAGTTCCTGCTCACGGTGAGTGGCCAGCTCGCGGTCAAGCTCCACCTTGTGCAGCTCCTCGATTGTCTCCAACCGCTTGCGCTCCAGCGCAATGGTCTTGCGGTATCGAGTCACCAGCACAGCCCCGATAACTGCCGACCACAACGCCAACAGCACGGCGACCTTCATCCATCCGGCAGAGGCGGCAAAGAGCATAACGATACTGGCAATCACCGCGAGCACCAGCAGCACAACCATGAGAATGACGGCGGTTTTCTCCGTCATACCGTCGGTAGATCTGGATTTCGTCACATCATTGCTCTGCTCATCTGCATATGCCGCATCAGCCCCGGAGTTAGCCCCGGCGGAGTAGCTTTCGAAGGCTGAAGAAGGCGACGGAGACGGAGACTCGGCCATATCCGACGAAGTAGGCGCCGCGTCGCTCTGAAAATATGCGGCATCACCCGAGCGCTTCGGGTCATTACCGGCGTTGGAGAGGTCAGTCATAACTCCCACCCTACCGAGTTAGTTCCCATTTCCCCGTTAGGAGGCGAAGAATTTTCGCCATCAGTTGGCAATTGGCAAACTTTTTCCAGCCACAGCCCCGCTGCAGCGAGCAAAATGCCGGATACTGTGCCGGCAATCATGATCGGTCCGTCGGCCTGTGCGGCCGCAAGCTCCGTCCACTTCGGCAAGGCCCACAGCACGCCACCGGCGTACAAACCTCCGAGAATCGCACCCAACCACGCGGATGCCGTACCGACCACCAGCCATCGCGACAACGTTAACGGCTGCACCTGGCTGCGATCCTGCCCGACCTTCCCTTCTTCCAGTACCGACTTAATCCACCGCGCTGCTGCCACACAGACAGCTGTGAGCAACCAGGGAAACCCAAGGTCCCACCAACTTCGTGGCCCGAGCGCACCGAAAAACTGTGCCAGAATCATCCATGACGCCAGCGCCAGAACCAGCGCAGATGCTGCCAACGTAATCGGTGAGGTCGGTTTCATCTCTAGGCCTCTTCTCCATCCGCGCTGTCTGCTAGGCGCACCGCGTTTACGTCTTCAGGTGCCAGCTTATCGACGAGTTCCGCGACCCGAACTCCCTCCAATTCGGCATCCGGGTCGGCATCGAGCCACGGCACCAGCACAAAAGCACGCTCAGTTGCCCACGGATGTGGCAGGGTCAGAGTCGAATCGGCCGAGATGATCTCCTCGCCGGAGTCCTTGTCGATGATCTGCACGATGTCCACGTCGAGCGCCCGTGGCCCCCAGTGAATTTCGCGCACTCGACCAGCGTCATTTTCCAGTTTCCAACCAGCTTCCAGTAGCTCCACTGGTGTCCGGGACGTATCGACAATGAGCACGGCATTGAGGAAGTCACCCTGCTCTACCCCACCCCAAGGCGGGGTGGCATAAATCTTTGAGGCTGCGACCAATTCATCGGCGAAGAAGGCCTGCACACCAGTTAGGTTTTCTCTCGCGCGGTCCATGTTCGCGCCGATAGAAAGAACTGCGCGAATCATGCCAACCGCTTCTTCCGCGAACGGCGGGCTGTCACCGCAGCGTCATCAAAGTCGAGCGGAATGGGCGCATGCGGTTTGTGAATGGTCACTTCCACCGCATGTAACAGCGGGGACAATCCGCGTTCGGCGCGGGCATCGTCGTCGGCAAGCACTGCTTCGGCAATCTCGGTCGCGACGGTCTCGATGAGGTTGCGCGGAGTGCCGGTCAAGATTCCGTGCGCTGTGGCTGCGATGTCGGCGTAGTTGACGGTGTCGTCCAGCTCGTCACTGGCAGCGGCACCGGAGAAATCCAGCCACAGAGTGACGTCACAGATGAAGTCCTGGCCATCGCGGCGCTCGAAGTCGAGACAGCCGTGGTAGCCGTGGGCTTTCAGACCTTTGAGTTCAATGCGATCAGCCACTGATTTACTCATCTCCTTCCAGAGCCGACTCGGCTGGCGATCCAGCAAGCGACTCATCGTGCTGCGCAGCGCGGTTAGAGCCACCTTCCGGATAGTCTCCGGCCGCGGTGTAACCGGTCAGTGAGCGGCCAAGGTTCCATGCCTGCGCCACCCGCACTGCGTCGAGGTTGTCGGCCACATTGTGAACTCGAACCGCCCATGCGCCCGCCGCTGCGGACAGCGCGGAAATTGCGGTAGTCGCAGCATCAGCCTGCTTTGGTGCGCGTGCCTCACCGCCAACGGCGGCGGCGAAACGCTTGCGGGAAGCACCGACCAACACGGGGAAACCGAGGTCAATTAGCTCCGGCAGGCCGTGAAGGAGCGCCCAATTGTCATCGGCGTTCTTGGCAAAGCCCAGACCTGGGTCGAGGACAATATTTTCCTCGACGATGCCGGCGCCCATGGCACCGTCGACAAGCTGAAGCAGGTGCTCACGGACATCGGCGATAATGCCGTCCGGGTGAGTTTCGGCGCGCCCAGAAGCGGAGCCGAAGCGGTCGGTCTTCCAGTGCATCAGACAGATGGACACATCGGCATCGGCGCAGACTGCGTACATGTTGGGGTCTGCGAGACCGCCGGAGACATCGTTGATGAACACCGCGCCCTCGGCGATTGCAGCCTCTGCGACACTTGCGCGCATAGTATCGACGCTAATCAGGTGCCCCTCCGACGCGAGCTCGCGGACCACCGGCACGACCCGGGCAATTTCCTCATCCTCGGAAACACGGTGTGCGCCCGGGCGAGTGGACTCACCACCAATGTCGAGAATGTGCGCGCCTTCAGCGAGCAGCTCGTACGCATGGGCAATCGCCGCGTCGAAGGTCTTGTACAGGCCGCCATCGGAAAAACTGTCTTCGGTGACGTTGACAATGCCCATCACCTTGCAGAGCTGATTCGCGATACCCATCTCCGCCTGCTGACCTGCCTGCGCTTGCAAGGGGGATTCAATCACCTTGTTGTCCAGCCTTTCCAATCGACCATTTAACTGTTGCGTTAGCTCTTGCGGATCAACGCCATTGCCTCTGCACGCGAACGGGCATCCGTCTTGAAACCACCGCGGACGGCTGACGTCACCGTGCGAGCACCCGGCTTGCGGATACCGCGCATGGCCATGCAGAGATGCTCCGCTTCAATGACGACAATCGCCGAGGCCGGATCCAGCCGCTCCACCAAGGCATCCGCAACCTGACTGGTCAGCCGCTCCTGCACCTGCGGGCGCTTCGCATAGCCATCGACCAGACGAGCGAGCTTGGACAGCCCGGTCACACGACCGTCCTTGCCCGGGATGTAACCAATGTGAGCAACGCCGAAGAACGGTACCAAGTGGTGCTCACAGGTCGAGTAAATCGGGATGTCCTTGACTAGAACGAGTTCCTGATGATCCTCGTTGAAGGTCTTCGCGAGCACCTCAGACGAATCTTCAAACAGGCCCGCGAAAACCTCACGGTACGCTCGCGCCACTCGCGCCGGTGTCTCTTTCAGACCTTCCCTGTCGGGATCCTCACCGACGGCAATCAACAGTTCACGAACCGCAGCCTCGGCCCGCTCCTGATCGAATTCGCGCTCCATGATGTGTACTTATCGCTCCTCGTTGGTGTCCGGCTTGTCCTGCCAGGCGCTGTTGTCGTCGTTTCGCTTGACGACGCCGTCCTTATCCGAATCGTGCATCTGTGCACCCTTGTCATCGGAGTTGTCGGCGCTCTTCGCGTTTTCCGAACGTTCTGTGTATTCCGGCTGCTCGTTATCCGGCAGGCGGAATCCGCGCAGCTCCTGCTGCTGTCCCGCCGACGGCATCACGGTAGTCGGGGTGGCATCGCTGCCAGAGTTGTCCTGGCGGTGACGTCCACTCTTCCTGTCCCACGGCATCTTCGGCGGGGCAGGGATATTCGCGGGGCCGTTGCCACCGTTGCTACCAGTACCGGTTGCCTTCGAGCCGAAGTCCGGTGAGCCTGCCGGGTAGTTAGCAGTGCCCGGGTGCTGGCCACGCCCGTTGCCCTGACCTTCCTGCGAACCCGGCTGGCTCTGTCCCTCCGGGCGAGGAGCCGGCGCCGGTGTCGGTGCCGGTGCCGGCGCGGGAGCCGAACCGTGCGGGCTGCCGGTATCCTTCGGCGGCCAACCTGGAGCGGTCCAACCAGCCGGCGGTGGGGTGCCACCGTAAACCGGAACATTCGGTCGGTCCTGCTGGGCGCCCGGCAGACCCGGGGTACTAGCATTACCGGTACCAGCGGAGCCTGCTGGCCCCTGACCGTTGCCGTTGTTGCCCGCGTCCTGGTTTTCCGGTTCGCGGCGACGCACCGGCGCGAAGATGTTGACACGCTTCGGCGGTTCCTCGCCGCGCTCGATTGCCAACTCCACCGGCGTCTTCACCGGCTCGCGACCATCGGCCGGGTGCTTGGTGTCGCTGTCGAAGAAGTTCAGGCGCTCACGCGGAACGACATCGGTGAAGATAACTTCCAGATCCGGACGACGCAGGGTCTCCTTCTCCAGCAGTTTCTCAGCCAGAACATCGAGAGTGTCGCGGTTTTCCTTCAAGATGGCGTAGGCCTCGTCGTGAGCCTTACTAATCAGCAAACGAACCTGCTGATCAATGGTTGCTGCCACCTCTGGCGAGTAGTCCAGAGAGCCGCTGCCACCGCGGCCGACGAACGGGTCGCCCTGCTCCTCTCCGTACTTCACCGGGCCGAGCTCTGGCGACATGCCGTACTCAGTCACCATGGCGCGAGCAATCTTGGTGGCCTGCTCAATATCGGCAGAAGCACCGGTCGTCGGCAGTCCGAAGACCAGCTCCTCGGCAGCGCGACCGCCCATGGCGAAGACCAGACGAGCAAAGAGCTCTGGCAGGTTATACATGCCCTTGTCGTCCTCGGGGACGGTCAGCGCATGGCCACCAGTGCGACCGCGAGCCAAGATGGTGACCTTGTAAACACGCTCAATGTCCTTCAGCGCCCACGCGGCCAGGGTGTGGCCGCCCTCGTGGTAGGCGGTGACCTTCTTCTCCTGCTCGGAAATCACCTTGGAGGTACGGCGCGGACCACCGATAACTCGGTCGACTGCCTCTTCCAGCGCATCCGCAGTAATGATGTTGCCGTTGACGCGAGCGGTCAGCAACGCCGCTTCATTCAGCACGTTCTGCAGATCAGCACCGCTCATACCGGCGGTGCGCTTGGCCAGCGATGTCAGATCCGCATCCGGCCCCAGCGGCTTGTTCCGAGCGTGGACCTTCAGAATTGCCTCGCGGCCCTTCAGGTCTGGTGCACCCACCGGAATCTGTCGGTCAAAACGGCCCGGGCGCAGCAGCGCCGGGTCGAGAATATCCGGACGGTTGGTCGCAGCCATGATGATCACACCCTGGCGATCACCAAAACCATCCATCTCCACCAGCAGCTGGTTCAGGGTTTGCTCACGCTCATCATGGCCGCCGCCCATTCCGGCACCACGCTGGCGACCGACGGCATCAATCTCGTCGATGAAGATAATGCACGGGCTGTTTTCCTTGGCCTGATTAAACAGGTCACGGACACGAGAGGCACCGACACCGACGAACATTTCGACAAAGTCCGAACCCGAGATGGTGTAGAAAGGCACTCCTGCCTCACCAGCGACGGCGCGGGCCAGCAAGGTCTTACCGGTACCGGGAGGACCGTAGAGCAGAACACCACGCGGAATCTTCGCGCCGAGCTCCTCGTAGCGAGCTGGGTGCTGCAGGAAATCCCTAATCTCGTCGAGTTCCTGGACGGCCTCATCGGCACCAGCAACATCCTCGAACGTATTGGTCGGGGTCTCCTTGTTCAGCAGCTTGGCACGGTTTCCGCCGAAGCCGAACATGCCGTTCTTGCCGCCTTGCATGCGGCTGAAGAAATACATGATGACGAAGAAGAAGATCACCATCGGCAGCAGGAAGCCCAAGGTGGACATCAGGAAGGATTCCTGTGTGACCTTGGTATCGAACTTCTCCATGCCCTTGGCGGCAGCGACCTTGTCAAAGACCTGGTCGGTCGCACGCGCTGGGTACTTAGTCATCACCTTCGTGACGTCCTCAGTACCCTCGACCTCTACGCCCTTCTTCAGGGTGAGGCGAATTCGCTGTTCGCGATCGTCAATCTGAGCTTCCGTGACATTACCCTTGTCCAACTGGGTCAGGGCAACGGACGTATCCACCTCGCGGTATTCCCGGGAATCATCCGCCAGCTGGGTAATAGCAAAGAGGATGATCAGGATGATGCCGGCAACGGTGGCAAACCGGAACACCTTTTTCTTGTCCATACAGTGGGTTCGCTTTTCGCTCTCTACATCTATTAGTTGCTTTTATTAATTGTACGCATCAACGAGTTCTTCTCGAAGACACATCAATGACACAACGTGGGGCCAGGGCTCATGGCACCTGACCCCACAGTAGGCATAACGCATCGCAACCGAAAAAAGTTTCCAACTCCTACTTTTCATAGCTAGAAGCCAGCTAGAACTGCGGGAGGGTACGCGCGCAATGCCCGTCGTAAAGCATCGGCACTGTGCAATAAACGCCGAAGACAGACCTAGCCCTGGTAAACGCGCGGGTGAAGCGTGCCGACGTACGGCAAATCGCGGTAGCGCTCGGCGTAATCCAGGCCGTAACCGATGACGAACTCGTTCGGAATGTCGAAGCCAACATCCGCAACATCCAGGCTGGTGCGCACAGCCTCCGGCTTACGCAGCAGCGTAATGACCTCCAGGGAGCGCGGATTCCGGTTGCGCAGGTTCTTCATCAACCAGGACAGGGTCAGGCCGGAGTCAATGATGTCCTCGACGATCACAACATCGCGTCCCTCAATATCGCGATCCAGGTCCTTCAAAATACGCACCACGCCTGACGACGAGGTGGAGTTTCCGTAACTGGAAACCGCCATGAACTCCATCTGGCTGGGAATGCTGAGCTGACGAGCGAAGTCAGTCAGGAAGAACACCGCACCCTTGAGCACTGCGACCAGAATCAGATCGCTATCGGCATCCTTGTACTTCTCATTCACACGATGCGCCATCTCGGCAATGCGAGCATGCAGCTCCTCTTCGCCAATGAGAACTGCCTCTACCTCATCGCCGTAGGGGTTTGCGGGGACGTTGAAATCCTTCACATCATGCATCGCATTTCCTTTCCGCACTTCTATGGCGGCGTGTCGATGGAGCGTAACTGCCCCAGTGCAAGTTCGGGGTTAAGGCGACTGATTGTTCTCAGCCGCCGGAAGTTGGATTGCGGCACCCTTCTTAAGGCACCGCGGGACGATTCATTACCAATTGTAGAGTGCCATCTTTTCGCTCAACGACCAACCTGGCATTTCTGTCAGCACCATCGCGACCGCGGGTCACCGGCACTTCGCCCTGGCCGTGATAGCGGTGCACAAGCGCCATAACCATATCGATTTGTTTACTGCTGGGCTCCGCCCCCGCCTGTCTCAACCAACGAGCGAGGACGCGCACCGCGATGGCGTCGTCAAGCTCGGCCACCCCTCGCACAGACAGACTCCCGCTTGCCGACGTCACTTCCTCCCCCAGCAGCGCATGCAGAGCCGAGTCGGCATGAGCGTCCAAAAAGTCATTGTCGACTGCTGCAATCGCCGCAGTCTTAGCGAGATTTTCCGCAACTCCCGGACCCAGCTCCTTCTCCAGCAGCGGCAAAATCGTCTTTCGAACCCGGACGCGGGCGTAATGGTCGTCATGGTTGTGCGGGTCGTGCCAGACCTTCAAGCCCAGCTCTTCGCAGCAGAGCTGCGTGTCGGTGCGTCGCACGCCGAGCAGCGGGCGCAGAATCCGAGTCCCGTCCGACCACGTGAGGTTGTCGCGGATGGCGGACAGCGCCTGCGGACCGCCTCCCCTGGCCAGCCGCAGCACAACTGTTTCCGCCTGGTCGTCCAAGGTGTGGGCGAGCATCAGCGCCGCACCTCGAGATTGGGCGACCTCCCGTAGCACTGTGTGTCGTGCCAAACGCGCCTCGTATTCGGGACCACGGTCGGAATTGTTGTTGATATCGACCGCGATAACCTCGGCCGTAGCCCCCATCTCCCGAGCCATGTGGGCGGCACGCTCGGCGACTTCTGCAGAGCCCTGCTGAAGCTGATGATCCACAACGACGGCGTGGACTTTGCGGCCGGCCAGCGCACCCTTGGGCCCGAGAGCCTCCGCACAGGCTCCGGCGGTCAGGGCGAGTGAATCCGCACCTCCGGAAAGCCCAATGACGACACCACTGCCTAGCTCCTGCCCCACCTGCTGCACTATCGCGCGGACAGCTTGCCGAATGATGAGGAAATGAGGGCTGCGGTCCGGCCAAAAAGGTCTAGCCAACGTGCCCACCACTTGCGATGGTTTCCATCGCGGTAAGCAAAATTCGCTCCTGGGTCGGGCGCGCAATCAGTTGCACCGGCAACCCAGAGGTCGGTTCCACAACGATGCCAGCCGGGAATCCCAGGTAATTCCACGTCGAGACGTAGGGAGTGAAGCGCAGATTGGACAGCAGGTTCACAATCCAGGGCATACGATGCCATGCGCGGATCCGCGGGGGATTCTTGGCCAGAGCCGGGGTAATCAAAATGGTGTCACCCGGCAGCTCACGCTCGATGCGGGCGCCATCGCGTGCCACCTGGCGACCATTGATTGTGAAACGCAGCAAGCGACCAATGCCGGCGTGGACTCGGTTGCGCCACTCCAGGTGATCAGGGCGCGGCTCGTCGCGAAGTTGATCTGCCACCCCCGCAGTCCAGCGTGCGAGCATCGGCAGCGGGTTCAGCGGGTACGGCATGTTCTTTTCCGTGACGGCAAAGCCCTTGTCCGCGAATACTCTCGCCGCCTGTTGCGCCGCATCGACGTACTCCGGCGCAGCCTTCAAACCGAATACGGGTGCAGTGGTGTCTACGCTGACGGCGAAGTTTTCAGGAAGGGTTTTCGCCGGATCCTCCGCATCCACCATGCCATTTGTGAGGATCTTGGTAATCAGGCGCAAGTCCTCGTTGTTGACCGTGAGCACCCCTTGGACAGACATTCCGTACCAGTCATTGCCTCCCACGCGCCCCGGCATTGTTCCCGGGGTCGCCTTCAGGGTCGAAAGCCCGCAGCACGCTGCAGGGATACGCAGTGACCCCATGCCGTCGTTGCCCTGCGCAAACGGAACTATCCCAGCGGCGACAGCCGCTGCGGAACCACCGGAGGACCCACCCGGAGTGTGCCCCGGCAGAATCGGATTGTCGACGGCCAGCCCCGGCAGCGTCGTCGTCCCCCACGTACAGAACTGCGGATTCACCGTAGTTCCCACCGCGATTGCACCGGCGCTAGTCAACTGCTGGACAAACGGGTTCTCTAGAGCGGTGTTTTCCTTCAGCGCGAATGGCACACCTGCGAGCGGCAACTCCGAGAGTTTCCCGTTTTGCTCGAGTTCCCGCGCAGCCTGCAAAGCCCTATCCGCCCACACTTCACGGAAGGCATGAATCCCTCCATCCAGTCTGGCGATAGCGTCGAGACTGCGCTGCACGCTGTCCACCGGGCTTAGCTTTCCCTCGCGAACCTGTGCGGCAATCTCGTGAACGGTTGGCAAGTTCCTAATCGCGGAAGTGTGAGAGGCCATTGCGGATTCATCTCCTCAAATTATTTTCAGCGGCAAATGAATCTCAGTTTAGATATCCGCAAGGGCGCTCGCTGCCTTATCGGCCGCAGCTCTTGCCGGCAACAGGCTCGCCTCGTTGGAGATCAGTGCGAACGTCAGCACCTGTCCCGACTTCGTCACCACATATCCCGCCAACGCCGAGGCTTTATTCAGCGTGCCCGTCTTCGCACGGACGATGCCCGCCCCGGACTGACCAGCAAAGCGCGTCGCCAGAGTGCCGGACACCGCCGCCACCGGCAGGCTATCCAGCAGTGGGCGCAACCGCAACGCAGTGCTTTCCGACGACTCCTGCGACTCCGCCAGTCCCCCCTGCTCGGCCGACTCCACCGGACCCGCGGCCGAATTGAGCACCTCGGAGAGATGCTGCGGAGAAATACGGTTATCAGTGCTCAGGCCGCTGGAGTCCGACAGCACCGCGCCATCGAGAGGAAAACCGTGCTCCGCGAGAGTGTCCCGCACGGCACGTGCGGCACCCTCAAAGGTCGGCGGCAGGCCGCGAGAGATAGCCACCTCACGGGCAATGGACTCAGCAAGCACGTTGTCGCTGTAGTTCATCATCTCGTGCACACGGGTAACCAACGGAGCCGACTGCACCAGCGCGACGGGGTCTGGATCCAGAGGCGGTGACTGACCATCCTTGGCCGCATCCCTCAAGCTGCCTCCGTTTTCCGCACCAAGCGCCTTGGCCAGTGCATCAGCGGCATCCGCAGCCGGTGTGGCGCTGCGCTGCGATTCTTCATTCGTCGGATCGATACGACCGGCGTCCATCATCACCGACTCCACCGGTGCGATGTAGCCGTCCTCCAGCCCCGCGCGCTCCCAGGTCTCGTGGAAACTCTCAGTGAATAGAGAGTTGTCGAGATAAACCTTGCCGACCCCCTCCGGAATGACCACGGAAATCTTTTTCGCCAACTCAGCGATGGAAGCCGAGTCCTGGAAGAACCCTTCCCCGTCCTTGCTTAAAGTGGGGTCGCCCCCGCCGTGCAAAACGATGTCATTAGTCCCCGTGACCCGGGAGACGCGGGTGGAAACCCGATGATCTTCACCTAAGTCCAACAGTGCGGCAGACGCGGTGAGAATCTTCATGCTGGACGCCGGCATGGCCACCGCGGTGTCATTAATCCCCCACAGTTTCTGACCGGTCGTAGCGTCGCTGACAATTCCATGCAGCTCACCGAAGGCTGGATCGGCCGCAGCAGCGTCCATGATGGCGCTGACTTTTTGGGCCAGAGTGCCGTCGTCAAGCGAAGACTGTGCAGCCGTCACGGGAGCAGAAACATGACTGACGGCCGGCGGCGCATCGACCACAATCTGACGATTGTTATTGACGACAACCGCTACGCCGCCGCCCGCTGCGATAACGAGAACACCGGCGATGGCACCGCCGATTTTCAGTCCGTGCGACTTCTTGGATGTGCCGGATTTTACGGAACTGGGCGATTTTTGCGTGCCCTTAGCGGCGGTTTTGGAGCTGTCAGAGTCGGTACTACCCACGGTCACAAACACCTTCTTCCTGAAAACAAAACCTCACTTAAGGTGCACAAATAAACGGTTTTGAGCGGGTTTCGCATAAGATAGCCGTCAGAGAAGTGTACACCGATTATAAGGAGTCATCGCCGTGAGCGTTGAGGTCACTATTGAGATCCCGAAGGGTCAGCGCAACAAGTACGAAGTCGACCACGAGACCGGCAAGGTCTACCTCGACCGCTACCTGTTCACCCCAATGGCCTACCCGGCCGACTACGGCTTCATCGATGAAACCCTCGGCGAGGATGGCGACCCGTTGGACGCTCTCGTGATTTTGCCGGAGCCGGTTTTCCCGGGCGTTATTGTCAAGGCTCGTCCGCTCGGCGTTTTCAAGATGACTGACGAGGCCGGCGGCGACGACAAGCTGCTGTGCGTCCTGGATGATGTCCGCTTCGATCACTACCAGGACATCGACGATGTTTCCCAGTTCACCAAGGACGAGATTGAGCACTTCTTCGTCCACTACAAGGACCTGGAGCCGGGCAAGGAAGTTTCCGGTTCTGGTTGGGGCGACAAGGCCGAGGCTGAGCGCATCCTGGCTGAGGCTATCGAGCGACACAAGTAAGAGCCACAAGTAAGAATTGCGCTGACCAATCCCCGTTCCTAGGGCGCGTACCTTTGACGCAGTTCCTGTGATTCAGCGCTACGGCCGTCGGAGTTTTCCTCCGGCGGCCTTTCTGCTTCCGGCGATAAGGCCGGATTGCGTATAGTGCGCACTATGGAAACCGTAAACGTATCTGAAGTACCCGAAGACGCACAGATTATTGATGTCCGCTCACAGATGGAGTGGGATGACGGCCACGCCACCGGCGCCGTTCACATCCCCATGGAAGAGATTCCGTCCCGCTACGGCGAGCTGGATTTGGATTCCGACATTTACCTGATGTGCCGCTCCGGTGGACGTGCCGCTCAGGTTTCTTCTTGGTTGGAGAAGAACGGCATCGACACCATCGTCATCACCGGCGGCATGATCGACTGGGAGCACTTCGGCCGCCCGATGGAGAAGGCCAACTAAATCAACTACCACTGCCCTGCCTACCTGCAGGGCAGTTTTTCATTTATTTACCCACCCCAAAGCACCGACCTTCTAACAATCCACAGGCAAACAGGGGCATTATTAGTTGGCCATGTCCCATTATTGATGGTTCCCCAGATTGTCTAGTATGGGAAGTATGTCTGATTCATCCGTACTTTCCTCGGCGGACTCAGCCAACACCAGCGGTGGTGTGGCAGCCGACGTAGACGCGCAGGTGCCTGCTGTCGGCACACAGGGCGGCACCAAGGCGAAGAAGGCTCGCAAGGGGGCGAAAACCAAAACCAAGGCCAGCACTAAGTCCAAGTGCAAGCCAGGCTCCGCAAGCGACCCCGCCGTCGCACCGGCGGCACTGCGCAAATCCGCGTCCTGGTGCCTGGCACAGCTCGATGCGGCTGTCCGCGCCAGTGTCAACGCGGCTCTTGGCCGCACTCAGATTGAGTCGATTTCCATCCGCGGGTATTGGGTTCTGGAGGCCATCGCCGATGGTGGCGACATGGCTCAAACCGAGCTCAGTGCTCTGCTCGGCATGGACCGCTCTGACATGGTTCGCCTAATCGACTCTCTGGAGTCGGCAAATCTGGTTGAGCGCACGCGTGATGCCAAAGACCGTCGCCGCCAGCTCATCGCGCTGACAGAAACGGGCAACACCACCCGCGCATCTCTGCGACGCTCACTCCGCAGAGCCGAACGCGCCGCCGTCGCCGAATGCGCACCCGAGGTACGCGCGTTGCTCGCATCGCTTGCCGACGACTCCGCTGCAAGTCCCGAAACCGACTCCGGCACTCCGCCTTCTGGCAATGCCGACGCGAAGAAGCCTGAGACCGCTACTCCAGAGGCCACGGCCACTGAGACAGATACCAAGGGCATGGCGGAGAATAAGACGCAGGCGACGTCGTCAAGCGATGCCCAGCGTCCTAAACGGAAGAAGTCGAAGAAGAAAAAGCGCAAGAAGAAGAATAAGAAGGGGTCCTCTAAGTGACAACCACTGAAGCGAAGTTCCTGCGCGCTACCGAACAGCCGCTTGAGCGCACTCTCATTGACATTGTCCGGGCGACCGCGCGAAGGTTCCCCGAGGCTGAGGCCATTGATGACGGCGAGGTTGTCGTCACGTATGCGGAGTTGATCAACGAGATTGATTCCACAGCTACGTGGCTCTATGAACAGGGCATCCGTCGCGGCGACCGCATTGGTGTGCGGATGCCGTCGGGAAGCCGCGAACTCTACGTGGCAATCTTGTCCATCATGGCTGCCGGTGCCGCCTACGTTCCGGTGGATGCGGACGACCCCGACGAGCGTGCAGAAATGGTCTTCGGCGAGGCCGGTATCGCCGGTTACTTCGATGCCGAAGGCCTGCATTTGGCCGGCTCCACGGCACGTAATCGCCCCCGTCCGCTGGACTCCGATGCCGACTCCGACGAGGACTCGGAGGAAGCAGAACCGACGCCACCGAGCGCACGCGAGGTCATCTCACAGGAGCCCACTCCTGACGATGACTGCTGGATCATTTTCACCTCTGGCTCCACCGGCAAGCCGAAGGGCGTGGCGGTCACCCACCGCAGCGCCGCCGCTTTTGTCGATGCGGAGGCCCGCTGGTTCTTGGCCAACCACCCGGAAGGACCGCTCGGCCCGGATGACCGCGTTCTCGCCGGCTTGTCCGTCGCCTTCGACGCCTCCTGTGAGGAAATGTGGCTGGCCTGGCGAAATGGCGCCTGCCTGGTGCCGGCCCCGCGTTCGCTGGTGCGCTCCGGCGTGGACCTGGGCCCATGGCTGATTTCCCGCCACATCACCGCTGTTTCCACAGTTCCGACGCTGGCCGGCCTGTGGCCCGCCGAGGCGCTCGACAGTGTGCGCCTGCTCATTGTCGGCGGCGAGGCCTGCCCGCAAGAGCTGGTCGATCGCCTGTCCACCCCAGAGCGCGAGATGTGGAACACCTACGGCCCCACCGAGGCCACCGTCGTGGCCTCCGGCATCGAGCTGAAGCCCGGCAAGCCCGTGACCATCGGTTTCCCCCTGGACGGCTGGAACCTCACAGTCATCGATGAGGAGGGCAACCCCGTCCCACCGGGTACCAAGGGCGAGCTGGTCATCGGCGGTGTGGGACTCGCACGCTACCTGGATCCGGAAAAAGACGCCGAGAAGTACGCACCGCTGCCGGCCCTCGGCTGGGAGCGTGCGTATCGCACCGGCGACCACGTCATCATGGATGAGGACGGACTGTTCTTCACCGGCCGGGTCGACGATCAGGTGAAAATCGGCGGTCGGCGAATTGAGCTCGGCGAGGTCGAGGCGCACCTGGCTGCCCTCCCCGGCGCTACTCAAGCGACTGTCGTGGTACAGAAGACCGGTGCTGGCGACTCCATCCTGGTCGGATACGTCGGCGCCGGTGGCGACGCCGCAGCCATGGACTACGACAAGTGCATGGACACTCTCCGCGATGCCATGCCAGCCGCGATGGTGCCACGCCTGCACATCATGGATGAGCTGCCGGTTCGCACCTCCGGCAAGGTCGACAAGGCGGCGTTGCCGTGGCCACTGCCTGCACGTGCGGGTGAGGGCGACGTCGACAAGCTGAGCCCTGTAGAGAAATGGCTGTCCGATATCTGGGCGGACGTGCTGTCCGTACCTGCGCCCAGCGCGGCCTCGGACTTCTTCGCCCTGGGCGGCACGTCCCTGGCGGCGGCGAGCGTCATCGCGCGGATTCGCCAGCGCGCCCCGCAGGTCGCCGTGCGCGATCTCTACGACCACCCGCGCCTGGGCAATCTCGCCGAGGAACTGGTCGCGCGCGGTTTCATCAGCGACGACATGCTTGCCGACGCGCCAGACCCCACCGCGCACCTGGAAAAGGTGCCCGAGCCGACGCCTGTGTCTCGCAAGACCCGCTGGGCGCAGGTCGGCCTCATGGTGCCGCTGCAGTGGGCACGCGGCATGCGCTGGGTAACGTGGCTTGCGATTATCAACTGGGTCATCGGCGGGCCGCTGACGCTACCAGGCTGGTTGGTGGCCGTACTGGCTGTGTTGTTCCTGACCCCGCTGGGGGTCATGCCCATCAACGCGGCGACGACACGCCTGCTCACGCGCAACATCACCCCGGGTGATTACCCGCGTGGTGGTTCGGTACATCTGCGCCTTTGGGCGGCCGAACGCCTGGCAGAGAGCTCCGGTGTGCACTCGGTGGCGGGTGCTCCGTTCGTGCTGTGGTACGCCCGCATGCTGGGTGCCCGCATTGGTAAGGGCGTGAATCTGCACGCGCTGCCGCCGGTGACGGGCCTGGTCAAACTGGATAATTACTGCTCGATCGAGCCTGAGGTGGATCTGTCTGGCTACTGGGTCGATGGCGATGTCGTCCACGTCGGCGAGGTCACTATTGGCAAGCACGCCCGCATCGGTGCCCGTTCAACGCTGCTGCCCGGCGCGCGTATTGGCAATGACGCTCACATCGAGGCGGGTTCCACTGTCACCGGTGAGAAGAAGGTCAAAGCTGGCGCGCGCTGGTCGGGTTCCCCGGCTCGCAAGGTCGGCCGGTCCAAGCACCGCTTCCCGGAGGAAGTTCCGCCGGCGCGCCGCCACTGGGTGGCTATCTACGGTCTCACCGCTGTCTTGCTGACACTGGTGCCGCTGTCCGCTGCAGTCGCGATGGCTGCTGTCATCGGTTGGGGCACGGGGCTTATCGACGGCACCACCGAGCTAACCACCTCGAATCTCTGGACAACGCTGGGCAGCGCCGTGCTGTGGGCTATTCCCGCGACCTTCGTCGGTGTTGCGGTGTATGCCCTGCTGACGCTGATTCTCGTGCGCCTGTTCAGCATCGGCCTGAAGCCGGGTGTGTTCCCGGTGCGTTCGCGCGTGGGTTGGCAGTCCTGGGCGACGATTCGCCTGATGGACGCTGCTCGCCACGACCTGTTCTTCATCTACGCTTCCATGCTGACCCCGCTGTGGCTGCGTGCGCTGGGTGCCCAAATCGGCCACGACAGCGAAGTCTCCACCGCGATCGGTATTCCGAAGTTCTTGCACGTCAAGGACGAGTCCTTCTTGGCTGACGACACAATGGTCGGCAGCTACGAGCTCGGCGGCGGGTGGCTGCTGGTGGGCGACTCCCGCATCGGCAAGCGCGCCTTCCTGGGCAACTCCGGTATCACGCTTCCAGGGCGCAAGCTGGCGAAGAACTCCCTGGTGGCCGTGCTGTCCTCTACCCCGAAGAAGACCAAGTCCGGCTCCAACTGGTGGGGTTCGCCGCCAGAGCGCATGCGCCGCGTGGGCACTGTCTCCAGCGATGAGTCAGCGCAGACCTACCGTCCGACTACGGGGTTGAAGGTCGCCCGCGGCATTGTGGAGACGCTGCGCGTCCTGGCGCCGATGGTCTCTCTGATGCTGGCGACGATCACGCTGTTGAGCCTGCAGGGAATTGGTCTGTTCACCGCGGAGCTGGTCACCGCAGGTGGCGTTAGCGCCGCCCTGCTCGGCCTGGTGGTCACGTGGCTGCTCTCCCCTGCCGTGCTGCTGATTGCTGGTGTGCTGGGGCTGTTGGTCACGGTCGTGGCCAAGTGGGTGTGCGTCGGCAAGCACGAGCCCGGTGACCACCCATTGTGGAGCAAGTTCGTCTGGCTCAACGAGCTGCAGGATGCGTTCGTCGAGATGGTTGCCGCGCCGTGGTACCTGAACCCGGCGATGGCCACCGGCGGTATCGCACGCGCGATGCGTCTGCTCGGCGCGAACGTTGGCCACGGCGTGTGGCTGGAGACGTACTGGCTGCCCGAGACCGACCTGGTCACCATCGATCGGGGTGCTTCTGTCGGCCGCGGTTGTGTCGTTCAGACTCACCTATTCACCGACCGCGTGATGACGCTCGACACCGTCCGCATCGGACGCGGCTCCGTACTGGGACCGCACTCAGTCGCACTGCCGGCATCTGTGCTTGACGACGGCTGCCGCGTCGAGCCCGGTTCTCTCGTCATGCGCGGTGACCATGTTCCTGCGCACACTTCCTGGCGAGGCAACCCAATTGAGCCGGTGGTGGCCAAGACGAAGTAGGGCTGCGCGGGTGGAGTGACAGCCACCCGCGAAAACTTTCCCCCTATTTTGCGAAATCCTTTTCGTATTGCAATCCAACCATTTACCCTAATTCCTATGACTATTTTCCCTGACAAAAATGGTTTGGATCAGCCAATTACCCCACTGCGTTTTCTAGAGCGCAGTGCCCGCGTCCACCCGAACAAAGTTGGCTTCGTCGACGGCCCACGTCGCATCACCTTCGCCGAAATGGCCGCCGACGCGCAGGCCTTCGCACATGCACTTATCGACGATGGCCTCCAGAAAAACGACCGGGTCGGTGTACTCGCGGCAAATAGTTACGAGGCACTCCTCGCACAGTTCGCTATTCCACTGGCAGGTGGCGTCGTTGTCGCTATTAATACTCGCCTGGCTGCGAAGGAAATCGAATACATCCTCGAGCATTCTGAAATCACCACGCTGCTCGGTGAACAAACTTTGATTGACCAAGCGCTTCCGACAGTCGGGCACCTACTTGAGCAGGTCATCTACATCGCAGACGGCGAAGGCAACGAACCCGAGATCGCTGACACCTCGGCATACCAGGCTGAGAATACGGCCGCTGCTACCTTTAGCCAGTACTTGGCTGGGGACGACGTCGTCAAGCGTGGGAAGAATCGTCCGAACCTGCCCTACAGCGTCGATGACGAGCACGACCCCATTGCGATCAATTACACCTCGGGCACGACGGGAAAACCGAAAGGTGTGGTGTACACGCATCGCGGCGCATATCTGAATGCGCTTGGCCAGGTACAGACTATGCATTTCAATCACTACACCGTCTACCTGTGGACTCTGCCGATGTTTCACTGTTCCGGCTGGTGTACAGGGTGGGCAGCGATGTCGACGAGTGCTCGCCAGGTTGCGATTCGCGCTGTCCGCGGGCCGGAAATGTGGCGCCTGATTGTAGAGGAGGGTGTTACCTCAATGTGCGGTGCGCCTGCTGTGCTGACCACACTCGTCGATGACGATAACAAGCGCCGCGTCACCAACCTGCGCATTATGACTGCTGGTGCACCGCCGAGTCCGACAATCATCACGCGCTGTGAGAATATTGGCGTCGAAATCACGCACGTGTATGGCCTCACTGAATCTTACGGCCCCTTCACGGTCTGCGAGTCCCAACCCGATTGGAAGGACATGACCGTGCGTCGCCGCGCCGTCCTCAAGGCTCGTCAGGGTGTCGCTACCGTAACTAACCAGGATGTTCGCATCGTCGAACAATCCGACGCACTCGATGCACCTCTGATTGACGTACCTAACGACGGTGCCACCATCGGCGAAATTATTATGACTGGCAACGGTGTCATGAATGGTTATTTCAAGGATCCCGAGGCCACCGAACACGCGTTCCGCGGCGGCTGGTTCCACACCGGTGACCTTGGCGTTATGCATCCGGATGGCTATATTCAGCTGCTCGACCGCGCAAAAGACGTTATCGTCTCCGGCGGTGAGAACATCTCCACTATTGAAGTCGAGCAGGCTGTGGTCAGCTACCCAGATGTATCCGACTGTGCTGTCATCGGCGTGCCGGATGACAAATGGGGCGAGCGTCCACGCGCCTACGTTGTATTGCGCCCGGAGGCTCGCTGCCAGGGCACCGCGGAAGAAGTTGCCGAGCACAATAAGAACGTGGCCGAAGTTGTCATTGCCCACTGTCGCGCTCACATCGCCGGTTACAAGATTCCACGCGATGTTGTCGTAATTGATGAGTTGCCGCGAACATCCACGGGCAAGGTGCGCAAGAACGAGCTGCGCGACCTAGCCTGGGCAAGCGAAAAGACGCGCATTAAGGGATGATGGCTGACCTCGAGACCTTCACACGGGCGCGTTTTGCAACTGAAACCATTACTCTTAGAGAAGCGGTAGTTTCCTCCCAGCATCGGGTCTTCAGACCGCAATCTGGATTAATCCACAACAAGCTGGGATCAACGCTTTCGAGCGCATCTTCCACAAGTTGGCTAATCTCTCCCTCCGTCGGCACACGAGGAGAGTGGATATCCCAGACGCCTGGGCCAATCCCTCGCGAGTACCCATCGTCCTTCAGCGCTGCGAGCACATGCATGCCATTGCGCGCTGCTTCGATGGACGTGACATCCGCGTTGAGATCATCGACGGTGTCGATCAGCTCATTAAAGTCCGAGTAACACATATGCGTGTGGATCTGAATATCGTCAGCCACACCGGAGGTAGCGAGGCGGAAGGAGCCCACTGCCCACTTCAGGTAGGCGGGCTGGTCCGCTTCGTTCAGGGGTAGCAGCTCGCGAATGGCTGGCTCATCGACCTGCACAATCTGTGCTCCAGCAGCCACGAGATCTGCAATTTCATCGCGCAAGACCAGCGCCACGTTATCCGCAGTGTCCCCAATTGGCTGGTCATCACGAACAAACGACCATGCCAACATGGTCACTGGCCCTGTGAGCATTCCCTTGACGGGAAGGTCAGTCATGCTTGCCGCTGCTTCGTACCACTGCACCGTCATCGGCTTTGGCCTGGTGATATCACCGTAGAGAATTGGCGGTCGCACGCAGCGGGAACCATAGCTTTGAACCCAGCCATTGGTGGTCGCAAGGTAGCCATCCAGCTGCTCCGAGAAGTATTGCACCATGTCGTTGCGCTCAGCTTCACCGTGAACCAGCACGTCGAGTCCCAGTTCTTCCTGTTGCTCAATGGCGCATCGAATTTCAGCGAGCATTGCTGAGTCATAGTCCGCTGGAGTTAACTCTCCCGCGCGCAGTTGTGCACGTGCACGTCGAATGCGCTTGGTCTGCGGGAAGGAACCGATTGTAGTGGTCGGTAGCGGAGGCAAGTTGATGGCCTCGGCCTGAGCCGCCCGACGAAGTGTGAATGGGGAGCGAGTACGGTCGCTCTCTTCGATTGCCTCCAAGGTTTCACGAACCTCAGGTTTAACAATCCGATTCGATTCTGCCCTCGACGCCAGGGCGGCCCGGGACTCCCTCAACGCCTTCAAATCTTCGGCATCGAGTTGGCGGTCATTCAACTTGGCATCGAGGGCCCTCGCCAGGAGGGTCACCTCGGCGATCTTCTCATCACCGAAGGCCAGCCACTGCAGCACCTCGACATCTTCTTCGCTGGGGTTTTCTGCGGCCAGGGAGTACGGGACGTGTAGCAGCGAACAGCTGGTCGACACCGCGATGGGGCCTCGGGCTGCCAGTTTCTCCAGCGTCGCCAGTGCAGCATCCAAGTCGGTGCGCCACACATTACGACCATCGACAATGCCCGCAACCAGCAGTTCCTTGCCAGTCCAATGCGGCAACTCGGAGCTACCCGCTACCAGATCGCAACCGATGGCCTGCACGCCTGTGCCAGAAAGGGTTTCCAGCGCCTGGTCACCATCACCAAAGTAGGTCTGCACCCACAACTTGGTGTTTGCGGACTCCGCCACGCTAGCCAACTTCTCATAGACCTGGCTGGTCCTGGCAAGGGTCACTTCATCGAGGTCAGTGACCAATACCGGCTCATCGAGCTGAACCCACTCAAAGCCCTTCTCGCCCAGTTGAGCGATGATTTCCGAGTACGTATCGGCCAACTGTTCCAGAAGGCCAAGTGGGTTCGAACCATCGTCGGTACGCGACAGGCTCAAGTAGGTCACTGGACCAATCAAATGAGGACGCAGCATGGTGGTGGCGCCATTGTTCAAGCTGCAGGAATCGTCCAACCAGTCAATGAGGTCAGAGGTAAATTCAGTATCGGCTGACAGCTCCGGAACGATGTAGTGGTAATTAGTGTCGAACCACTTGGTCATTGCGGATGCCGGTTGCGTCTTCGTACCGCGAGCGGTGGCGAAGTAGTGGTTGATCCATTCCGGCAGGTTGGAACCGTCCGTTTTCGGGACATCCTGGAAGCGGGCTGGAAGCACTCCGAGCAGCGCCGATGTATCCAGCATGGAGTCGTAGAACGAGCGCCCAATTGTCGGAACCGAGTCGATTCCTGCCTTCAGCGCTGCGCCAATGTAGCTATTGACAGTGTTGCGCGCCGTAGCAGCCAACAGGCCGCCGGTCGCCGGGTCGCGCCAGTAGTTTTCCAGAGCTCTTTTGAGCTCACGATTACGCCCTATCCGCGGAATGCCCGCGAGGGTTGCGTGAATTGCCATGATCTCGTGATTTCCTCGTCAGTCGTGATCAGCATCGGATATGAAATTGCACAACCGGCAGGCATTCGGACTTGTCATCACTGCAAGATTGGTTATCAAAGCGTCGAATAAACCAAAGTTCTGGCAGTGATGCTTACCGTTGCGGGACAGTTCCGGACTTGCACCGGGATTCCCCTGCATAACTCGAGGGCTTCATGCGCGCTAAGCTCAAAACACACCTTGCGCGGAAAACGTGCGATATGCAGCACTTTCCTTCATGAACACCTTCGAGGCGGCTGTGGATGTGAAGTATATCGCAATATACAAATATGCCATTCACTTAGCCCCTCCCCGAGTCTTCGCTTTAGTGCTCTCCTGCTGGGGCCAATGTGATTAAGCTCGTAGTCATAAAGGCTATTTATCCCACCTCTTTTCAAGGAGTGACCTCGAGTGACACAGGCTTCCGAAACTTCCCTGAGGGGCGCCAAGATTCCGTTCGATGGGCCGGTTCAGTCAGGCATTGAACAGCCCGGCCAAGCGCATCTTCGCCTTGTCGCATTCGATTTGAAGGACGGCGTCGACGCAGCAGATCTGAAGGAACTGTTTTCCTCGCTTACCGACGTTGCCCGCCGCCTCACCCAAGGCCAGGACATCGAGGGGTATCTGGAACCGGAAATGGTTGCAGCCACTGCAAACCTGACCATTACCGTCGGTTTCGGCGAGCGCATCTTCGATATCTTGGGCAAACCAGAGCGTAAGCCGGCTGGTCTGCACGATATCCCCGCATTCCAGCATGACATGCTCCGCCCCGAGTGGGGTCAGTCTGACTTCGCTCTGCAGCTGTGCGGCGACGACCTCGTCACCGTTACTGCCGCGTCTCGTTTGCTGGAGAAGAAGGCAGCTCCGTGGGCTAGCGTGAAATGGTTCCAGAAGGGCTTCTCCTACGCCTGGGGTTCGCAGCCACACGGTGCCACTCCGCGCAACCCGCTGGGTCAGCTCGACGGCACCGTCAACCCGTCCACTCCGGATGAATGGTCCGAGCAGGTGTGGATTGACTCCAAGGACAAGGCAATCAACAACTCCTGTGTCATGGTTGTTCGCCGTATCGCACTCGACCTGAACAGCTGGGATGAACTCAGCACCGACGAACGCTCCATCGTTATCGGCCGTGACTTCCACACCGGTGCGCCGCTTTCTGGCGGTGATAACGAGTTCGACGAAGAGGACATGGACGCCGTCGATGACCAGGGCGAGTACCTCATCCACCGCCAGTCTCACCTGGCGCTTTCCCGTGAGCAGGATGGCCAGCCTGACGACGCCCTGCGTCGCCGCGCCTATGCCTACGAAGACCAGCCCGGTGAGTCGGCCTTCCCATTCGAGGGACCGAACGTTGGCCTGGTCTGGGTTGCATTCCAGAAGAACCCGGACAACCAGTTCAGCGCAATTCAGGCCCGCTTGGATCGCGGAGATCTCCTCAATGAATGGAACCGCCACATCGGCTCCGCTGTGTACTGGATTGCCCCAGGCACCACCCCGGATTCTTACTGGGGCCAGGAGCTGATTGAGGGGTAGAGGCTGCAAGCTGGCGGGCCGACGCATCCGACGACTTGTGGCCACGCTATTCACCTATCGATGCGCTGCAGCGTGGCCACAAGTGAATAGCGCATCGACAAGTGAGAGGACCTGGCCCACAGCGTGCGCATAAGTGCCGAAAAACCATCGATAAGTCAGGGGAATCTATCGACAAGTGCAAGAAATACATCGATAAGTCCCCGAAACCTGGCCATAAGTGCCGGACAAGCCAACAACCTGCCCCTGCTTCAACCCAAGTCCCACTCCAACCACGGGTTAAGTGACAAAACCCGATGCCCCATATGTACTGGGCAAATGAAGAAAAATGGCACCCCAACCAAAGGGACAATCAGGTGGCGGTGTAAAAACCCTGACTTTGGAACCTCCACCACACACCGCCGCCTCGATCAGACCCAGACCCGGGATTTCAAAGCGTTTCACGCCTACGCCACCGGCACTGCGTCTTTAACCGAGGTCGCCGGCACCTTGCACGTCTCCCGGCGCACGCTCGACCGCCGGTTCACCTCGTTGCGGCTCATCGATGTCCCCAATACCCCAGCCCCCAACCGAATCTACGACCAAATCTTCATCGACGGCACCTACACCGCCGCCGGCTGCCTGCTCGTAGCCGCAAGCCGTGACCACGTCATCGCCTGCCAGCGCCACCGCCCGCCAGCAATAAGAAAACGCCCGCCGAGTGCCTGGCACTCCTGCGGGCGTTACTTCTAGACAAGAACTTTGTCAGTCACGGACCACCGAACTAGTCACCAATCTGGTCGCGGCCACGCTTAACAATCTTCGGGTCCGGAGTACCAACCAGCTCGTGGTCCTTCTCCGTGTACTCAAACTTGCTCAACACGTAGCGCATCGCGTTGATGCGGGCACGCTTCTTGTCGTTGGACTTAATGGTGATCCACGGAGACTCATCAGTATCCGTGTAGCGGAACTGCTCTTCCTTCGCACGGGTGTAGTCACCCCAACGATCCAGCGACGCGAGGTCCATCGGAGAGAGCTTCCACTGACGCACCGGGTCAACCTGGCGGATAGCGAAGCGAGTGCGCTGCTCCTTCTGAGTCACGGAGAACCACAGCTTGGTCAGCGAAATACCGGAGCCCAGAATCATGTTCTCCAGCATCGGAACCTCACGCAGGAACTCTGCGTGCTGGGACTCAGTACAGAAACCCATCACGCGCTCAACGCCCGAACGGTTGTACCAGGAACGGTCGAAGAAGACGATCTCGCCAGCGCATGGAAAGTGCTCGATGTAGCGCTGGAAGTACCAGGAGGTGGACTCACGCGGCGACGGCTTTTCCAGAGCGACAGTACGAGCACCACGCGGATTCAGGTGCTCGTTAAAACGCTTAATGGTGCCGCCCTTACCAGCGGCGTCACGGCCTTCGAAGAGGATGATGTGCTTCTGACCAGTTTCCTTGGTCCAGTTCTGCCACTTCAGAAGCTCAATCTGCAGCTTCCTCTTAATAGACTCATATTCCTTGCGCGTCATGCGCTCCTCGTACGGGTAGCCATCGCGCCAGGTATCAACCCGCTCACCGTCTGGAGTGACCAGTACCGGATCGTCCTCATCAGAATCATCGACGACGTAACCTTCGGTCTTCGCCAAATCGACGATGTGGAATTCCTCTTCATTCTTGTCAGCCATACCCCTTATCCTACTGAATTTCTCTGCCACGCGTCCCCCATGCGGGTGCCCTTACCTGCAATTTCCCAGCAGTTAACGTTCCGTCTTACCGAAACTGAGGGGTGGGACTGCACGCTGCGACCGTCGATTAGCACTGGCGTACAATAAATGCCATGTTGTTATCCGAAGCTCTTGCCGCACGATCCGAAGTTTCCGACCGGCTGGCTGAGATTAATCGCCGTCTCGCGCTGGTAGCGCAGGTCCAAGAAGGCGATACGCCTGATGAAGATCCGCAAGCGCTTATTGCCGAAGCCGAGCGTCTGATGGCGCGCTTCGAATGGCTGGTGCGCTCGATTAACGCAACGAATTCCGCTACTGCCTTCGAGGACGGAACGCTTAGCGACGCACTTGCGAAGCGCGACCACCTGCTAACACGGCGGCGGTTCTACACCTCCGTAGCCGATCAGGGCTCGGGTCGGCGGGATCGATACTCAGCTTCGGAAATTCGCTATGTCGCCACCGTGGATATCCGGTCGCTGCGCCAGAAAGCCGACAAGGCAGCGAAGGAATACCGGGACTTGGATACCCGTATTCAGCAGGCGAACTGGTCAACCGAGCTTATCGAGGCCGCGGATAAGCCGGCCGAATAGCAAGCAGGGTTCGGTAGCGAAACCAGAAGAATTTCACACTTTGATAAGTCGGTAGTTGCATCCAGATTGTCGGCGAGCGCGACGGCCTGTCTCTGGCCTTAAAGGGACTCCAAGGATCTCACCTCTGTACTGAGGCAGCAGGATTAATAACAGACAGTCCTCGGCATTGCGTACATGGGTACAGATCATCGGTTATTTTTCACTACCAAGCGCTGAGGCATCTGATGCGACGAGGGTGGGTCCGGGGACTTAAACTTTTCTCAAGTTACAGAGCAAAAGCGCCGCTGAGGGAAAACCCTCAGCGGCGCTTTTTAAGGCTAACTCAAGCAGTTGGGACCTCTTTTAGAAGCCCATGCCGCCCATCTCGTCGCCACCCGGCATTGCCGGCATAGCCGGTTCCGGCTTGTCGGCGACAACAGCCTCGGTGGTCAGGAACAGAGCCGCAATGGAAGCAGCATTCTGCAGTGCGGAGCGGGTAACCTTCACCGGGTCGTTGATGCCGGCTTCCATCAGATCGATGTACTCACCGGTAGCAGCGTTCAGGCCCTCGCCCTGCGGCAGGGAAGCAACCTTCTCGGTGACGACGCCGGCCTCGAGGCCAGCATTCAGAGCAATCTGGCGCAGCGGAGCTGCGAGAGCCGCACGCACGATGCGGACACCGGTTGCCTCGTCGCCGGTCAGACCCAGCTCGTCGTCAAGCACGTGCGAGACCTGCAGCAGTGCGGAACCGCCACCAGCGACGATGCCCTCTTCCACAGCAGCCTTTGCGTTGCGGACGGCATCCTCGATGCGGTGCTTGCGCTCCTTGAGCTCGACCTCGGTTGCGGCACCAGCCTTGATAACTGCAACACCGCCGGCGAGCTTAGCCAGACGCTCCTGCAGCTTCTCCTTGTCGTAGTCGGAGTCGGAGTTCTCGATCTCAGCGCGAATCTGGTTGACGCGGCCCTCGATAGCGGACTGGTCGCCAGCGCCCTCGACGATGGTGGTCTCGTCCTTGGTGACGACGACCTTGCGAGCGCGACCCAGCAGCGGCAGGTCAGCGGTCTCGAGCGACAGGCCGACCTCCTCAGAGATGACCTGGCCATCGGTCAGGATAGCCATGTCCTGCAGCATTGCCTTACGACGGTCACCGAAGCCCGGTGCCTTCACAGCGACAGACTTGAAGGTGCCGCGGATCTTGTTAACGACCAGGGTGGACAGAGCCTCGCCCTCGACGTCCTCAGCAATGATCAGCAGCGGCTTGCCGGACTGCATGACCTTCTCCAGCAGCGGCAGCAGGTCCTTGATGTTGGAGATCTTGCCGGAAACCAGGAGGATGTACGGATCCTCCAGAACGGCCTCCTGGCGCTCCATGTCGGTGGCGAAGTAACCGGAGATGTAGCCCTTGTCGAAGCGCATACCCTCGGTCAGCTCCAGGTCGAGACCAAAGGTGTTGGCCTCTTCCACGGTAATGACGCCTTCCTTGCCGACCTTGTCCATAGCGGTGGCAATCAGCTCACCGATAGCCGGGTCAGCAGCGGAGATACCAGCGGTAGCAGCAATCTGCTCCTTGGTCTCGATGTCCTTAGCGGACTCCAGCAGCTTCTCGGTAACGGCCGCGACAGCCTTCTCGATGCCGCGCTTGATACCCATCGGGTTGGAGCCAGCAGCAACGTTGCGCAGACCCTCGGAAACCAGAGCCTGAGCCAGAACGGTAGCGGTAGTAGTACCGTCACCAGCGACGTCGTCGGTCTTCTTGGCAACTTCCTTGACCAGCTCAGCGCCGATCTTCTCGTAAGGATCCTCAAGTTCGATTTCACGTGCAATGGAGACACCGTCGTTGGTGATCAGCGGTGCGCCCCACTTGCGCTCGAGGACTACGTTGCGCCCCTTCGGGCCCAGCGTGACCTTGACAGCGTCTGCCAGGGTGTTCAGACCCGTTTCGAGACCGCGGCGGGCCTCCTCGTCAAATGCAATCATCTTAGCCATGAGGTTTGAAGAATCCTCCGTCTATTTATGTGGCACTTACATTGGAAGTTGACCCAGGCGCCCGCGACGGCATGTGATTCGAGGGAAGCGCCGCCCTCTCCATCACCGGAGTCAACACTGTACTTTTTAACGACTTTTCAACACTTGTTTCAGCACACGCATACACAAGGTGTGAAGTTGTTTTTATTAGCACTCAATTAGAGCAAGTGCTAATTCACTTTTCTAGCACTCAACCCCATCGAGTGCAAGGATAAGCACTGTCACTCCTGGCGTCACTCCTTATGCCACTTCCAACGCCATCATGGTTGTGCGCCTACACTGTCGCACATGAGCATTATTAATAAGGAACTCACGGAGACCCTGCGAGACCACATCTCCAGCCAACGCGAGACCATCCGTACCCAGCTGACCGAGCTGGTGGCTTTCCCCTCCGTACACGGCACCGAAGAAACCAAGCAGGCTTGCATTGACGCAGCCCAGGCGGTTACCGACATGTACGCAGAGCTGGGAATCGAGCTGGAGGCGCACCACACTGTCGACGGCTCGATTGCACTGTCGGGTTTCGTCCCCGGGTCGTCGGAAAGCGCGAAGACCGTACTGCTCTACTCTCATTACGATGTTCAGCCGGCGGGCGACAAATCCGCTTGGACCGCAGATTCGTGGACGCTCGACGAGCGCGACGGTCGCTGGTACGGCCGTGGCACCGCCGACTGCAAGGGCAACGTGGTCATGCACCTAGCTGCGCTACGCGCGCTGCGTGACGACGCGCTTGCGGGCCGCGTCGACATGCCAAACATCAAGCTCATCGTAGAAGGTTCCGAGGAGCGCGGATCGGCGGGCCTGAACAACCTCATCGCCACACAGCCGGAGCTTTTCGACGCCGACGTCATCCTCATCGCGGATGTCGGCAATGCCGAGGTTGGCCAGCCGACACTCGTAACCACCCTGCGCGGCACCGCCGATGTGGAAGTTCGCGTCGATGCTCTGGAGCAGCCGGTGCACTCGGGCATGTTCGGCGGCGCGGCTCCGGATGCCCTGGCGGCGCTGATTCGTATGCTCGACAGCCTGCGCGATGAAAATGGCTTTACCTCTATTGACGGTCTGGACTGCTCGCAGCGCTGGGAGGGCCTGGACTACGCGCCAGAAACTTTCCGCGCCGATGCGGGAGTGCTCGACGGCGTGGACCTGATTAGCAACGAGGACGCTTCCGTCTCTGACCTGACCTGGGCTCGCCCATCGGTGATTGTGACCGGAATCGACTGCCCACCAGCAACCAATGCTGTCAATGCAATTCCATCGACCGCTATGGCGCACATCAACTTCCGCATCCCAGGCGGCGTCGACCCGGCCGAAGCACAGGACGCACTGGAGAATCACCTGCACGCGCATGCTCCGTGGGGTGTGAAGGTGACGGTTGAGCGCGACGAGCTAGCGAACCCATTCCGGGCCAATGTTGAGGGCAAGGTTGTGCAGCTGGTTGCCGACAGCCTGTCGGCCGCCTACGGCAAGGAGACCGCAAGCATGGGCGAGGGGGCCTCAATTCCGCTGTGCGCCACCTTGCTGGAGGCCGTACCAGGTGCTGACATCGCACTCTACGGCGTGGAAGAGCCGCAGGCACGCATTCACTCGGCTGACGAGTCGGTGGACCCGAACGAGATTCGCGACATCGCTATTGGCGAGGCAGTTTTCTTGGCTTCCGTCAACGGAATTTAACGGGCACATAAAAAATATCTGCCAGATTATTCGATGAATGACTTGTGTCACATCTTTTTTCTGTAGTAAGGTTCGACCCATGCAGCAGAACATTCTTATTCGAGTAGCGAAGGCTACGAACCCCGGTGGAGGCCGACAGGACTGACCCCTCCACACGGGGTCTCTGGCCGCAACTTCTCGAAGCACTTGGTTGGTCCGCCACTCACAGCAAAGCAATTAAGCAAAGGACCAGAAAAGAATGTTTTCCACTCGCACCCAGAAGAACATGTCCACTTCGACGACCTTCACGGGCAAGCGCCCTTCGTTGGAACACCAGGACAACGGCAATGTGCGAACTTATTCCGACGATCCGTTTAGGGCTCGCTTCGGACATCGCCTGCCTCGTGGCTTGAGGCAGGAAGCTCGTGGCATGAACTGGCAGAAGTTCAAGGACACTTACTCCCCCACAAACGGCCCAGTCCAAATCAAGAATTTCGAGGCAACCCGTGGCACCCTGGGCCGCTGGAACTTTAACGCTGATTTGTCGCTGACCGACAAGGACGGCCACACCCGCACCTTCAACCAGGAGATCACCGCTATGGGGCCGGTGTCGGCTTGCACCAACTTGCTGGCTGATGCAGGTTACCGCGTTGAAATCGTGGAGTTCCACCAGTTCGAGATTTTCGAGGCTACGGCTACCTTTGTCTACGCAGGTCACAACAATGACCATGTGTGGACCATGGGCTTTGGCCAGACTCCGGAGGCTTCCGTGCTCTCCGCTTTGGTCTGTGCTGCTAACCGCCTGCATGGCTAATGCACAGGTGACATTCGAGTAGCACACGAGTAACAAATGCGCCAATCGTGGGGCTTGGCAGTCGATTGCCAAGCCCCAAAAAATGCCTAAATTCCCACCCCCGAATTTTCACCACACCGGAAAACTTTTCCCGTTTTCCCACACTCGGTTAACCCCGTTTTGAATACTTAAGTCCCTAAAACGGGGTTGCAGGAACCGGTGTGTTCCATTCATTATGGAATGGTGACTTCTCTCCTGTGCATCCTGTTCCTTACGGCAGCGATTGCACCATGGACGATTAAGTGGCTCGGAACCCGCGGGTTTCTCGTTCTCAGCCTCCCTCTGGCAGGTGGCGCTATCTACACCGGCGCCCATCTGGTTCGCTTAGCTCTAGCGAATGCAAACGGGGAAACCTCCGCAACCACGCAACCCGCCGTCACGCATTTTTCGTGGATGCCCATTATCCACTTGGATGTAAACCTGCGATTAGGTCCTATTGAATCGCTCTTCGGCACACTGGTTTTGACCATTGGCTTTCTCGTACTGGTGTATTGCTCCGGATACTTCGTCAACCCGCCGTCCGGAAAACGTCGTCGCATAGGCTCCTTCGCAGCTCAAATGGTTGCCTTCGCCGCGGCTATGTACGGCCTGGTCATCAGTGACAACATCATGCTGATGTTTGTCTTCTGGGAAATTACCTCGGTTCTTTCCTTCCTCCTGGTGGGCTACTATGCCGAGCGAGCTTCCTCCCGTCGCGCAGCGGGCCAGGCGCTCCTGGTCACAACGCTGGGCGGACTGATTATGCTGGTCGGTATCGTCCTGATGGGAGTGACCACCGGCTTCTGGAACTTCTCCGATCTCACAGCACCTGGCGCGCTGACCACGTCGCAGCTGAACTCCGCAGCAGTCTCCACAGCCGCAATCCTGCTGGTCATCGGCGCACTTTCTAAGTCCGCTATCGCGCCCTTCCACTTCTGGTTGCCCGGCGCAATGGCCGCCCCTACCCCGGTTTCTTCTTTCCTGCATTCGGCAGCGATGGTCAAAGCCGGTGTGTTCCTGGTCGCTCGACTTGCGCCAACTTTCAATGCCACCAACGCGTGGCAACCAATCATCATCCCGCTCGGCCTGTTGACCATGATTATGGGTGGCTGGATGGCTCTGCGCCAGATGGATCTCAAGCTGATCATAGCGTATGGCACTGTCAGCCAGTTGGGATTCATCATCACGGTAGCGTCGATAGGCACGCGTGCGACGATGCTGGCAGCCCTGGCGCTGACTCTCGGACACGCCATGTTCAAGGCCGCGCTGTTTATGATCGCGGGAACGATTGACAGGCTGACGGGTACGCGCGATATCCGTAAGATCTCTGGCCTGGGCAAAAAGTCGCCACAGCTGCTGGTGATTTCGATTCTCGCCGCCGCCTCGATGATGGGTGTGCCGCCGTTCTTCGGCTTTGTCGCAAAGGAAGCGGCTCTGGAGGCCACGCTCAATGCTGAACCACTGCACGGTATGCCGTCGGTGTTTACCACCATTGGCCTGGTCGTAGGCTCGATTCTTACCGTGGCGTACTCGCTTTACCTGCTGCGTGCCGCGTTTGCGACCAAGTCCAGCACGCACGCCAGCGGCGGTGGCACTTCCCCCGCCGTCGCCGAGATGGATTCCCCGACCTGGGACCAGATTGGCCCGGCATGGCTGCTGGCGCTGGCAGGTCTGGTTTTCGGTCTGATTCCACGGGTCCTCGACTCGACTATCTCGCCCTACCTCACCAGTGCCTTCCCGAATGCGGAAGCAGAATCGCACCTGGCTCTCTGGCACGGTTTCACCCTTCCTCTGGCGCTGACAGCCACAATTCTGGTCACAGGCGGCATCATGCACTGGCAGCGCAAACTGGTGCGTCAGCTACAGTTTGAGCAGCCGGCTCTCGGTAGTGCCGATGCGCTTTACGACGGCATCCTGGACTTGGCCCGCCGTCTTTCTCTCCGTGCCACTGCTGCGACCCAGCGCGGTTCCCTTCCGTTGAATGAAGCGGTCATTTTGCTGACCCTCATCGTGCTGTCCATCGGCGCGTTGTTGCTCGGTGAGCGTGATGAGCTCCGGATGGAACTGTGGGACTCCGCACCGCAGGGCGCCGTCGCACTGATTATGATCATCGCGGCTCTGGCCGCTACCCAACAGAAAAACAGGCTCTCCGGCGTCATCCTGGTAGGTGTGACCGGCTATGGCTTGGCCATTATCTTCGCCATGTACGGCGCGCCTGATTTGGCTCTGACACAGCTGCTGGTTGAGACGGTCTCAATGATTGTTTTCGTGTTGGTGCTGCGCACGCTCTCGCCGCGGGCACCGGCATCGAATCCGAGATGGATACGACACCGTGCATGGCTAGCCATCGCAGTCGGTGTCACTGTCCCCGTGTTGGCCGCCTACGCTATGGGCTCCCGTCGTACTGAGCCGATCTCCGGCGACATTCCGCCGCTTGCTCACGACATTGGACACGGCCAGAATGCGGTCAACGTGCTTCTTGTCGACATCCGCGCATGGGATACCTTCGGTGAAATCACCGTGCTGGTGATGGTGGCACTGGGGATTACCTCGCTGGTATTCCGCACGCACACGATGCACATGCGCTCAAAGATTAAGCCGCAGCGGAATCGTGCTCGCCGCACCACCCGCTGGTTGAACACCATCGATGAGTCCGGTGAAGCCGAGCGGTTGCGCTACCCAATCATGGTTCTAGTGGCATCGCGCGTGCTCTTCCCCGCCATGATGGTGGTTTCCATCTACCTCTTCTTCGCCGGCCACAACGATGTCGGTGGTGGCTTCGCAGGTGGCCTCGTGGCTGCGCTGGCACTGACCATGCGTTATCTCATCGGCGGGCATCGTGAATTGGCAGCAACTCTGCCAATTCCTACCGAGGTACTTCTCGGCGGCGGTCTGCTGGTGTCGGCTCTTAGCGCCGTATGGCCACTGTTCGTGGGTTGGGCTCCGCTGACTTCCTGGTACGGCTCGAGGGAGATTCCGCTGCTCGGCGATGTCACTGTTGTCTCCCCCATGCTCTTTGACCTGGGCGTGTACATGATCGTGGTCGGCACAATCGTCTACATCCTGCGCAGTTTGGGCGGTGGCATCGATGTTCAGATGAACCTTCGCGCTGAGCGTGATCGTTCACGTCGTGTGAATCGAGCCGCACTCGGCCAGTCCCGCCAGCTGCGCAGCAAGTTGGCGGCGGCTAAGCCCGCAGGTGTTAAGCCCGCAGGTGCTAACCCCGCAGGTGTTAAGCCCGCAGGCGTTAAACCTGCTGGCACTAACCCCTCAGGCACTGCCAACACGGCCACCTCGGAGGCCTCAGAACCGACATCCTCAGCTAGGACCGAAGGAAAGGACACTCACCAGTGATTCTCAATTTTGTTCTGCTAGCTACTGTCGGCACGCTGATCGCCACAGGGGTGTACCTGTTCCTCGATCGTTCGTTGACCAGGATGCTCATGGGCCTGTTGCTGATGGGCAACGGTATCAACCTGCTCATCCTGCTTGGCTCCGGTTCCCCGGGGCAGCCACCGATTTGGGATAGGGAGTCGCTTGTCAGCGATGCTCAGGCAGACTCACTGCCCCAGGCCTTCATTCTCACCGCAATTGTTATTTCCATGGGCATGACCGCCTTCCTGTTGGCTCTGCTCTATCGCCAGCACCGCTACCGCATCGGCGATCACGTGCAGGATGACCACGAGGACCGCAGCCTGGCACAGCGTCGCGCCAGCGACCCGTCAGCTGCGCCGGATCACGACAAGTCCGATGACCCCACCACCGGTCGCCCCACGGAGGCCGGCGATAACTTCGGTCCGGCCAGTTTCGAAAAGCCTGTGACCCCACCATCCAACACCCCAGGAGGTGACGACGATGACGACTGAGCAATTAATCCTGGCGCTAATCCCGCTGCCAATCATCGTCCCCGCCGCCACCGCCGCAATTGCTCTGCTGCTGGCGCGTTTCCCAAAAGCACAGCAGGCTATCGCATTGATTTCACTCGGCAGCCTGCTGGGAATCGCCAGCGCGCTGGTGTATCTCATCTACGCCCACGGCATCCACACGGTCCAGGTGGGCGGCTGGGACGGTCCAATCGGCATCACGCTCGTGGCCGACAACCTCGCAGTGCTGATGATTACCGTCTCTCAGCTGGTCCTCTTTGCCGTGATGTGGTTCGGCATCGGCCAGGGTATTAGCGATGGTGACGAAGATGAGCCGATCTCCGTCTTCGTTCCGACGTACATGCTGCTCAACATGGGTGTCTCGATGGCCTTCCTGGCTGGCGACCTGTTCAACATGTATGTCGGTTTCGAGGTTCTGCTCGTAGCCTCCTACGTGCTGCTCACGCTGGGGGCATCGTCGTCACGCACTCGCGCAGGCGTGTCGTATGTGATGGTCAACATGCTGTCCTCGATGGTGTTCCTGCTGGCGATTGGCCTGGTTTATCAAGCAGTCGGCACGGTGAACTTCGCGCATATTTCCCTGCGTATGGAGGACATTCCCGATGGCACCCGCACCGCGATCTTCGCCGTGCTGCTCGTCGCCTTCGCGGTGAAGGCGGCGGTGTTCCCGCTGTCGGCGTGGTTGCCGGACTCCTACCCCACCGCACCGTCAATGGTCACCGCGGTCTTCGCGGGTCTGCTGACGAAGGTGGGTGTCTACGCGATCATCCGCACGCGCAGTGTCGTCTTCCCCGACGGCAGGCTTGACGACGTCCTGATGTGGGCCGGCCTAGCGACAATGCTCATGGGCATTCTCGGCGCCATGGCCCAAAATGACATCAAACGTCTCTTGTCATTTACGCTGGTGTCCCACATCGGATACATGATCTTCGGTATTGCCGTCGGCAATACGCTGGGACTCGGCGGCGCGATTTTCTACATCGTCCACCACATTCTGGTGCAGACAGCGTTGTTCCTGGTGGTCGGGCTTATCGAACGCCAGGCGGGCTCCTCCTCCCTGCGCAGCCTGGGCGGCCTGGCCAAATCCTCACCATTGCTGGCGCTGCTATACCTCGTGCCCGCGCTCAACCTCGGTGGTATCCCGCCGTTCTCGGGCTTCTTAGGCAAGGTCATGCTCATTGAGGCCGGCGCACAGAACGGATCCGCCACCGCGTGGATTCTGGTTGCGGGTTCGATTATCACCAGCCTGCTGACCCTCTACACCATGATTCTCGTCTGGTCGAAGGCCTTCTGGCGCGACCGTTCCGATGCCCCAGAGGGTGACACCGTGCTGGCGCAGCCAGCTGCACTCCGGGAAAGGACTCAAATGGTCGCTATCGCAGAGCGTGACGACGTCGGCAGGATGCCACTCGGCATGGTGATGCCGACGGCCCTGCTGGTGATGGCCTCTGTGGGCGTGACCGTTCTGGCCGGGCCGCTGTCTAATGTGGCTACCGAAGCGGCAAGCAACGTCGCAAATGTTGATGAGTACCGCGCGGCAGTTCTCGGTATCGACTCGGCCGATGATAAGGGCCTAGAACAGCTGGAAAACCCGGGCCGCACCAAGAGCCCGTGGGAGTCGACCCCGGTGACCGAACGTCCCACCAGCACATTGGAAGGGGCAGGTGAAAGCTCATGAGTAAAGCTCGCGCCAAGGTGGCCGCAAAACGACCACCGCGTATTTCAATCCTGCTGTTCCTGTTCACGCTGATTATTTGGGTCATGCTGTGGGGCGAGGTGACATTTGCCAATGTGCTTTCGGGAATCCTGGTAGCCACGTTGCTCAACCTCGCCATGCCTATCCCGCCAAACAGCGCGCTGGATATCAACTTCGGTGGCATGGTGCGACTGTTCGGTTCCTGGACAATCGACTTTGTGAAGGCCTCTATTAGTGTCTCCTGGCTGGCCATCCGACGAGATGATCCGCCGCCGACGGCCATCATCAAAGTCCCTATGCGCACCAATGACGATATTTCGCTCACGACTGCAATGGCACTAATTAACTTGCAGCCGGGCGGCATCATTGTGGACATCGATAAGCGGAAAAAGACGCTGACCATGCACATTCTCGACGCATCGTCGACGGGCAAGGTAGCCGAGCAAATCAACCAGCTAACTCGAATTGAGCGACGGGTGATTCGTGCGTTTGAAAACCGCGATGTCCATGAGCATCCGGCTAAGCCGGCCTCCGGCGGGGAGCAGCCGAGCAATGCGAAAAGCGGCGAAAAGAGCGAAAAGGGCAGCGTAAGGAGTAGCCGATGAACCCGGAAGTTTTTAACACTCTGCTCGGAGTGGCTGCCGCGGGCTATTTCATTGCGGTACTAATCACTCTCGGGCACATGATTGCTGGACCAAATTCGTTGGATCGCTTAGTGAGTCTGGAGTCCATGACCGCAATGCTGCAGGGCATGCTCGCTGCGTTTATGGCATGGAGCTTGGACACCTCAGTGGTCTACCCGATGCTCATCATTGCACTACTCGGATTCCTATCTTCCTTGGCAGTGGCCAAGTTCCGCGTCCCGGACGATGGAAAGACGCCCGCGAAGAGCGCCCGGAAGGGTGTGTCGAAAACAACAAGTAAGGTCATCCCAAAGAAAACCGCTCAGAAAGCAGCGCCTAAGGCAACACCGACGACGGCTCCGAAAACAGTGAAGGGAGAGTCCAAATGATTCTCGTGGCTGACATTATCGCCATCGCACTCATAATCACCGGAATGCTACTGTGCGTTGCAGCGTCCGTGGGATTGATACGCTTCCGCGACACCATCAGTCGCATGCACGCATCCTCCAAGCCACAAACGCTGGGGCTAATTCTGACGCTGTCGGGCTCGCTTGTGCACGTCGCCACGCACGCGTCAGCTCACACAACTACTAGCAGTGACTTGGCTCTGTTGACCCTGATTATCCTGTTTGCTCTGGGTACATCGCCGATTGTTAGTAACCGCGTTGGCCACGAGGCGTTCAAGGAGAGGCTCGTCGACGAGGACAGCCTGGCCCGCGATGACAGCCGGGAATAACGAGAGGACAATGGCCTTAAGTTACTGACTGGGTTCATGACAAAGTGACTAGGCACACACCGCTTAACGACGGCTAGTCGTCTACCTGCTCGCGGAAATCTGCAGGCGCTATCGGATGCCCGGCACGCAGCTCCTGCACCGCAAGATCCACGGCGGCCCGCCACGGGGTATGGCCAATGCGCTCTTCGTTCGCCCGTACCTCGTCCTCGGTAGCCATAGAAGGCAGCGCCCCGGCCGCATCCGCCACAGTGCGCTGACGCTCGTATGCCGCGCCAATTTCCACGATGTTGTTGACGAATTCCAGTTCGGCTCGGCAGCCCAGTTCGTCGGCAAGCGGGGCGAGCTGAACCACAAGCTCACGGAGTTCATCGCGAACCCACCGCTCGTCGGTATCGCGATTGACGATGACCAGCGCGTCCATGCCGTAGCGGGCGGCGCGCCACTTGTTTTCGGCGATGTGCCAGGCCTGCAGCGACGGTAGTTCCTCGCCAGCCTCCCACATGCGGTCGTAGTAAACCGTCAGACAGTGCGTCAATGCCACGATAGCGGCGAGTTCCTGCAGGTTAGAGGTAGCGTCGGCGACACGAATCTCGATGGTGCCGTACTTTGATGCCGGGCGGATGTCCAAGTGCATCGAGCCGGTGTGGTTGATGACGCCGGAGCGGGACTGGTCGTGCATGTAGGACTCCCACTCGGGCCAGGTGTAAATCGCCGGCGGCTGACCCGCGGTGGGCAGCTGCTGATAGAGCAGGCTTCGGTTGGAAGCGTAACCCATGTCCTCACCATTCCAGGCCGGTGAGGAGGCAGACAGCGCCAACATGTGCGGCAGCTTCGTTGCCAGGGCCTGAATAATCGGCCAAACGCGTTCGGAGTCCTTAATGCCAACGTGGATGTGGACTCCCCAGATAATCATCTGGTTACCCCACCACTGAGTGCGGTTGATGATTTCGGAGTAGTGCCCCTTGGCGCTGACCTGCTGAGCAGTACCGCGGGCGAACGGATGCGAGCCCGATGACCACACATCCACCCCAACGCGGTCAGCGGCGTCGAGAACCATGTCCAGCTGGCTTTGGAGCTCCGCTACGGCATCGGGCACGTTCATGTGCACACCGGTGACGAGCTCCACGGTGTTGGCGAGGAACTCGCGCTGGAGCCCATGTCCGGGATGCTCCGCATCGATGATGTCGAGCACCTCGGCAGCAGCGGGGGCGGTGTCGCGCGTTCGTCGGTCGACGAACGCCACTTCCCATTCCACGCCCAGAGATGGCTGCGCCGATCCGGAAAATTGCTCAGTCATACCGTTATTTTTTCACACTAGGAATCGTTTTCCTCAGTTGGCTCCGTCCAGGTGACGGTTTTTGCGCAGGAGGCAAGGTCACCGTTGGAATCGACAAGCGCAACTGTGGTGAAACTGTCCTCGTCCACCTTGGACGGCACGTTCCAGACATCTGCATTCTGTTTGCTATCGACGTGCACTTCGCCGATGACGCCTAACCCCTCAGCCGCGGGGCTTCCGATGCCACTGCAGCCAGATGCACCGCGCGCCTGCACTGTGTACTTGCCTTCCTCCAAAGTAGTGAACTGACCTTTTTCGTCGGAAAGGCCCATCCACCCCTTGGAGCTCATGACCTGGACAGTTGCCAGCATTTTCATTGATCCGTCGTCGTTTGTGCGGATGAAGTTATAGGCGCTGACGCGCTCGGTCAGCTTCGGTGCAGCCGGATCTACGCTCACTGGCGCAGTGCTTGTCGACGCGTCTGCGTTCCCGTCCTTGTCACCGCTGGATTCAACCCCCGAACAGGAAACCAACAGTGTTGCAGCACAACCCAACGCGGTGGCGACAGCAACGCGACGACGCATTACGGCGAACATAAAAACCTCACAGACCTCACTGGCTACTAGCAGAATACTAGTACCCCTTAGTGAGAGACCGAAGTCTGGTGGGCCGGGAGTCTAGTGAGCTGGGAGTCTAGTGAGCCGGGTCAGTGGCGACCACGACGATTCCCGCAGGAGCGTCCCGGAGACGGTCATCGCGCGGTGCGGCTTCCCAACCGTTGTCGTGCGCGATCTGCTCAGCGGCGGCCTTTTCCTCTTCGTTCCTCGGGTCGAAGTAGACGGTGGTCTTCTCCCACACACCCATCTTTTCTTCAGGAGCGTTGCCGGTCTCGCCGGCGCCCCAGCCCTGCTCGCCCATCTGCTTGGACAGGTCATCGGCAAGGCCCACGACCTCAGAGTTGTTCAGGACACTGACTTTGACAGTCTTGCGGTCAATCTGTGGCGCTTCGTTGGCCTCACCCTGTGCCGGCGGATTCTCAGCGGGAGGAACCGGTTTGCCCGGCTCATTTGCCGGTGGCGGCGGCGGGACCTCGCCGTCACCATCTCCAGCAGCACCATCCTTTGCCGGATCACTGCCGTTGGCCGAGTCAGCAGGCGCACCAGAGTCAGCCGGAGCGGATGCCGAGGTGTCATTCTGGCCGGTGTTCTCGGCATCGTCGCCACGCGTGCTCAGGGCGTAGGCACCGTAGGCGACCAGGCACACGCCGATAGCAAGCAGCACGATAGCGAGAACGCGCATGTAGCGGCCATCACCGGCACCGTCGCCGATGTCGCCGTCATCAACACCATCAGCAGCTGCGGAATTGCTAGCAGCAGCCCGAGAGCCAGCACCAGTAGTGGCAGCAGTGGTGGCACCAGCAGCGGCTGCGCCAGCGGCCGGAGCCGCAGATCTGGGCGCTGCGCGTTGAGCATCCGACGGCTCGGAGTACGCATGAGCGCCGCCAGCGGCGGGAGCCTCTGCGTAATCGCTGTACTCATCGAAGTCGTCGAAGTCGTCATCGAGTCGATGACGGCCCGGACGCGGCGAATTCTGAGGGTTTAATTGGTCAGACACATCCCACATCCTATATGTTCCGCCGCCGAACCGTGAAGTGAAACTTGAACCTTATGCGTCTTGGTTGTCCCGCACGGCGCGCAGCCGATGAACCAGCACGGGCTCGGCAGCTTCCGCTGCGGGCGAATCCAAAAGTCGCGAAAGCACCTGGTGGTAACGGATTGTGTTGTTGCCAAAGTCCTCGGCAAAGCGACGTCGAATTGCCTCCTGCCGCGCACCGGCCATACGCGGTCCACGGCGGGCAACTTTCAGCCATTCCTTCTCAAAATCCAGCATTTTCTGTGCCAAAACGGGTTCAATACCGCTGGTATCCCCCGCGAGTCCGAGATGCTCGGCTGAGTCAGGCCGCAGCTCGGTCTCAGGTTCGTGGCTGCCGCCTATGGGCTTCTTGCTCGCCATTTTCCGCACCCCACTTTCCTTCTCGCTCGGCCTGATTTTCTATTCTGCACGACACTGCCTATGCAGATACTTAGTGAAGATACATCGTAAGATCCAGCCACCCAGCCTCACCCAAAAATCCAGCCCGGTCTACAAACACCGAACCCTCCAGACATCACCAGGGGATTTAGAAAACATGGACGCCGAGTAGAATCAGCGGCATGACTATCCGCCCCATTGTGATTGCCGGAGACCCCGTTCTCCACACTCCTACCCAGCCGGTAACCGAGGACGTCTCCGAGCTGCGCGAGCTCATCGAGGACATGTACGAAACCATGGACCGCGCCCACGGTGTGGGGCTGGCTGCCAACCAGGTGGGTGTCGGCAAGCGCCTGTTCGTCTACAACTGCCCCGATGACGACGACGTCTGGCACCGCGGCTGCGTCATCAATCCGGTGCTGACCACCAGTGAAATCCCGAAGACCATGCCTAACGACGACGGTTCCGACGACGAAGGCTGTCTCTCTGTGCCCGGCCTGTCCTTCCCCACCAACCGCGCGGAGAAGGCCGTCGTCACCGGTCTGGATGAAAACGGTGAAGAGGTCCGCATCGAGGCCACCGGTTTCTTCGCCCGCTGCATGCAGCACGAGGTCGGCCACCTGGATGGGTTCCTCTACACCGACTGCCTGACCGGCCGTTGGAAGCGCATGGCCAAGAAGGAAATCAAGCGCGCCGGTTGGACCGAGGGCGGCCTGACCTGGATGCCGGGCGTGGATCCGAATCCGTTCGGCCACGAGGATTAGATCGTGGCGGATAGGCAATTGGAGTCGTCGGCAAGCGAAAATGCAGCACAGAAGCTACCGATTTCCCGCTGGGGCGTCGGTGAAGTGGCGGTGGGACGTCGCGTCATTGTGCGTCGCGCGCTGACCGATGAAGAGGCGCTGGCCAGCGGAAAGAAGACTACGGACGTCATTGGGCACGTGCTCAGCATGGATCCGTTCGTCGTACGTCCGCAGGTTCGCGCTGGCGTGCGTGCCGACGAGTCCGTGGCAGCAGTGGACTTTAGCGATAAGCACATTTTGATTGTGAAGGCCCTGCCGGATCACCCGGTGCGCAATTCGGATATTCGCGCCGTGGAAACTGCGACCGCAAAGGCCTTCCCGGGTATCGCGCATGTGGTGGAGTCGGGCTGGCTACTGCGTGCGGGTGACGGTATTACGGAGCGTTCCAACTCCGCACTGCCGCTCGAACCCGGAGCCAGCACTCAGCCGGTGCCGCTGGAGAAGATTAAGTCGTTTTACGATTCCCACGATTTGCCGGTACGGATTGCGGTTCCGGATCGGATTGCCAAGCCTGCACAGGCACTGGTCGCGGGGCCAGAGTGGACGGTCGGGCCGGACATTGTGGTTATGACGCGCTCGCTCGATGGGGATTTACCGCCCGCTGAGTTGGGGGCTGGTTCGCACAGCGCTGAACAGGTGCTTGATGAGCACAGCGCTGAACATGTGCTGGACAGTCACAGCGCTGAACAGGTGCTGGACAGCCACAGCGCCGAGCTGGCCAACGTGCAGGTGGACATCGCTGATCAACCTGACGACGATTGGCTGGGGCTCTACCATTTCCGTGGCACCACGCTGCCCGAGCATGCGCTACAGCTACTGCGCAATGAAATCGATGGCCGCATGTGCTTCGGTCGACTGCAAGTACCTGACGACAATGCGCCTGAAGGCATGCGCACGGTAGCAATTACGCGCGGCACGTTGACCGAATCGGACGATGGCCGGGTGTGGCTCGGATTCTCCGCTGTGGAAGTCGCAGCCGATATGCGCCGCAGAGGGCTTGGCACACTTCTGGGAATCCATATGATGCACTGGGGTGCGCAGCACGGCGCAGATTCGGCATACTTACAGGTACTGGGCTCAAACGAGGCCGGCATTGCGCTGTACCGGACGCTCGGTTTTACCGAGCACCACCGGCACCGCTACGCGGAGCTGACAGGGGCTTAGGCCTCGGGGCTCACGTTTCGGCCCTGCCCCGCTCGCCCTGATCGCTCTACTTCCCGCGCTTAACCCGTTTAGTCCGCTTCAGCTGCTTCGACTGCGGCTCTTTGCTGCCCATGCGATTGTCCATGTGGCGCTGCCCGCGCTGAAGCTCGCGCGTCTCTGGTTTTTCCACCACTCGCGTGCGAACCGAGAGCTCATGGCGGCCTCGCCCCAGCGGATCGCGGGACGCACCCATCGCAATCCAGCCAGCCAGGCCTGCAGAGACAAACCAACCGGCGACTGGAATCATCGACGGCAGAATCCAGGCATTGCGCACAAAACCATCGCGGGCTGAAACTGGCATCCCGTGTGCACCTTCGATTTTCATGCCCATGGCGTGCTTACCCGGCGACCCGTCGAAGATGGAGTCCCCCGCCACGCGGTAGAGGTAAAAACCACCGGGACCGAGGAAGAGGCTTAACAGCAGCACCATCACACCGCTGTCCGAACTACCCACAATGCTGCCAAGAACTGCAAGAGCAGCAATCAACGCAATATAGATGACAGAATCCACCAGCAGCGCACCACCACGACGTGCCACTGAGCCATTGGCCAGATTGGGGTCAAAGCCCAGGTGTACTGCCATTTGAGCGGTCAGCGGCGCGACTTTGGGATTAGCACTGAGCTCACCGAAGGAAGACACACCATAGCTAGCGGGGTACCCGCTTTCATAGCCGACCGGAATGTTTGCTACCAGATATGGCACTTCCAGATGTGGCACTGCCTGATACGGCATTGCCGCATCGTACGCCGCATATGGGTCGTGCTCCCGATAAGCGCTCCTGCCACTATTATTCAGGTAATCCGCCGGACCGTACTCGTCGCCGTAACGACGATCGTCCCAGTTAGTCAACCTCGAAACTCCCTTTCCTACCGAGCCCTCACACATTTTCGTCTGCCCAGTGTCCACTCTTTATTGTCCGCCCTCTATTGTCACTGCTTTGTTCAACGCATGAGACTGCCATTTCGTTCCCCTTTCACGATCCCCTTTTACAATCGTTGATATGCGAATCTGTGTCTGGAACGTCAATTCGGCCCGAACTCGCCTCGACCGAATGGTGGAAATGCTGCGCCGAAATGACATTGATGTCCTGGCCGTCCAGGAAACCAAGTGCAAAGACGACCAATTCCCCACCGCTACTTTTGAAGAGCTGGGATACCAAGTCGCCCACCACGGCCTGAATCAGTGGAATGGCGTTGCCATCATCTCCCGCGTCGGCCTTGAGGACATCCAGGCAGGGTTCCCCGGTCAGCCCGGTTTCAACAAGGATCCCGACGCAACTCCCTCGTTGGAAGCCCGCCATATCGCCGCTACCTGCGGTGGCGTGCGCGTCCACAGTCTCTACATCCCGAACGGCCGAGACATCACCGACCCGCACTTCGAGTACAAGCTCGAATTTTTGGAGCGGCTCCGTCAGCACATCATCGCCACGCTTGACGACGACCCAGAGGCCACCTTCATGATGGGCGGCGACTTCAACATCGCCCCGACCGACGGCGATGTCTGGTCAATGGCGGCCTTCACGGGGAAAACACATGTCACACCACCTGAACGCGCAGCCTTCTATGCGCTGGAGCAGGCGGGCATGAAGGAAGTGACTCGCCAATTCACCCCAAACCAGTGGACCTACTGGGATTACAAAGCTGGCCGCTTTTTCAAGGATGAGGGCATGCGCATCGACTTCCAGCTCGCCTCCCCCGCCCTCGCGACAAAGGCGTCCGCCGGATTCATCGACATCGAAGAGCGTCAGGGCAAAGGCGCATCCGACCATGCTCCGGTGATTGTGGATTACGAAGTGTAGATAAACGCGGCAGAAAAGCGCGTAAGCATAGCTCCTACAGGGGGTGTCGCTGGGGCCGTCGTAAAGCGGAGTCCTTGCTGCCAGCCCCTAAAATCAGGGGCAGAAATGGGCGATAAAGCACCCGCACAAGACTTATGCGCCTAACTTTTTGTTCAATCTACAAATTTTCACCACAGAAAGTTATTTCGACGATATAAGGTGTTTATTCAGAACATCAATTCATTACGTCGGGAAGGAAGATCATGACTTCTGCACGCTCCCCTCAGCGCACCACCACCCCGGAGCCAGCGAGCGGCTTCCTCACCGCGGATGACTCGACTGAGTCCGATGAATCCCTGCGCGAAAGCGTGCAGAAGATTTCCATCGGCCTGTATGACTTCCTTGCGTCGACTCGCCGCCTCGGTGAGCGCCCGAATGCCAGGATGGACATTTCCCAGTCGGAAATGGAAGTACTGCACTTTATTTCGACCCACCCGGGCTGCGGCGTATCCGACATTGCGCGCCTGCGCTTCCTGCGCCCGTCCAACGTTTCGGCAACAGTTCGCCGTCTACTCGACAACGGGCTGATTGAACGCGAGAACAATGCAAAAGATCGCCGTGCACAGAACCTCTATGTCTCCAGCGATGGCGAGACCCTGTTGGAGCAGCTTATCGACCACTGGGGTGCGCTGGTGTACGAAATTGTGCGGACGATGTCGCAAAAGGACGTTCGTGCGCTAATTAAGGCACTGCCTTCGCTGCTGAAGCTGGCGGAGCACTCGGAAAGCTATGTTGAGGAGCACCAGCGTCGCCAGGAGCCGTTCTAAAAGCACGCCGCTAAGCCCTTCTTACTAGGTACGATGATGCTCATGGCTATTACTTTGAAGAAGGCAAAAGACGTAAAGACCGCTCCATTGGTGGCTACCGGCCTCATTGGCGGCTGGCTCACCGCTCGCGAAACAGGCATTCGCCCGCTCGGTGGCGTCATCTTGGGTGCCGCCGGCGCATACGCGGCACGCACCTGGAACGCAAAGACCGGCGCCCTGGGAGCCACTGGCCTGATTGCCGCCTACCTCGGCGCTTTCGGCCTCTCACACCCGCTGGCTAAGAAGATTGGCGCATGGCCGTCCGTCCTGACCGTCACCGCGCTGGCTGCTGGCGCAGCAGCAGTTGCCGACTCCAAGTAGTCAACGCAGGGGGTGCGCCGGTAGGTGCGAAGTCGACACCTAGTCAAGGGCCTCCAGCAGTTTCTCGAGGTGCGCGCGCACCCGGGGCCACGATTCCGCGAAAGGCGGCAGCAGATTGAGGCTGTCGACGTCGTCAAGCGGAATCCAGCGCAGCTCCAGGGACTCGTCGTTCGGATTTGTCTCCAGCTCTTCGGCAGCTAGTGCGTAGACCGTGTGGTACTTCCAGCCGCCGGCGAGCTCGGGGCGGTCTGGATCGGCCGGGAAGGGGCCGGTGGTGACCTGCGTGTCGAGGATGCGAAGCTGATGCTCAAGCAGCCCAGTTTCCTCAGCCGTTTCACGCAGCGCAGTCGCCTCAGGAGTCTCATGAGAATCACAAGCCCCACCAGGAACACCCCACGTTAGGGGGAACGATGTCCAGTCAGCCCGATACTGCATAAGCACAGTGCGCTGAGGGCTCACAATCAGCAGCCCTGCAGCTCCGAAGCGTCCCCAGCAGCGCGTACCGTTGGGGCCGGCTGCCCAACCATTTCCATCCTGAAGCATGTCTCCACCCTACGCCAGATACCCTTGTGTTTTCCGTCACAAGCCCGAGCGACTAAGATTTGCAGGGAACTAGCGTTGCTCTGAGCGGAGAGATTGTCGCAGGCGACTTCGGTCATGTCGGAAGGACACGTGCACATGGGTGAAACCACTTCAAGTGCGCCTCATTCCCGCGCCCACGACAAAAGCCGAAACCCATTCCACCGCAAGAATCGCGCTCCACGCCGAACTCGTTTCAGCGGTCGTACCACTCCCGGTGGCGAAAGCTTAGACACGCACACTGCGGCTCAGGCGGCAAAGGAATCGAAAGATACTCCCGCCGCCACCCCGGCTCCCGAGAGTGCGGCACCATCAACTGCTCTGGAAACTACAGAGTCCTCGGCTAATGCCCCAGCAACGGCCGCAACCCCAACAGCCCTAGCAGACTCTCCGCGCGATACAGACTTGCGCGTGGATGCCCTGGAAATTGGCCCGCGCAACCGGAGATTGACACGTTTTCTCGGTGAGCGCCTCTATGACAAGCTCGGCCCGTCTGCCACGTATGTGCGCCGGTCAGCATCATTTTTGATAACGTCGCCGGGCCGATTGACCATAGTCGCCCTCATCCTCATCGTCGCTATCCTGGCCGCCGGCCTATCCATGTGGCAAACGACCTCGCAACGCCAGCAGCAGCTCACCCGCATTTCGCAGCTGAGCGAGCCGATGGCCAATGCCTCGCAGAATCTCTATGCCTCGCTGACGATTGCCGACGCGTCGGCCAACACCGCTTTTTCCCGCGGCACGCTCAACAGCAGCCAGGACTTGGTCAGCAACTTCGACGATGTCATCGCACAAGCATCCATGTCCGCTACCCGCGCAGCTACGGGCATTGAAAACGTCGATGATCCAGAGATGAAAGATATCGCGACTGTACAGCGACTGTTGCCGGTCTACACCGGCATGGTCGAGACAGCTCGCGCGAATGCGCGTCAGGGCAATCCCGTCAGTGTCGCGTACCTCGCCTCTGCCTCAAACTTGATGCAGGTCCAGATTCTGCCAGCTGCAAAATCGCTCTACGAACGCACCAGTACCACCACTAATGAGGAGCAGCGCGAACTATCGAAGCCACCTCTTTTCCCGATGTCAGGCCTGGCAGCGGCAATTTTGATGCTGCTAATCACACAGTGGTGGCTGACTCGCCGCACCGGTCGACTATTCAACGTCGGCCTGTTTGGTGCAACCATGCTGATGGCCATCGCGCTTGTCGGCGTGGGAATTGCCACCACTCAACCGTGGCAGCCCAACTCTCTCTTCGGAGAGCAGCGCCCGGACGTTCATGCCCTAACCGAAGTGCGCATTGATGCCCAGCAGCTACGCGCCAGCGAAACTCTCGGCTTAGTGCGCCGTCAACCCGCGGATGCGGAGTCTTTCTCGCAGTCGGTGCGCACCCTGGTCGGCGAGCTGGAAAGAGTGGACGCCAACGCGCCGGACGACGATGTCAGAGCCGCCATCCACGGTATCTACAGCTGGGAGTCCGGCCACAACCTGATGATGGAGCACTTGGGTTCAGGCGACTACGCCGGTGCAGTTCGTATCGCGACCGATGTGGATAATGCTAGCTCGTCAGCGACCGCGTTCAACCAGGTCGATGAGTCGCTACAGAATTCCATCGCCGAGTCCCGCTTGACCGCCCGTGAGAACCTCGACCAATCCCGTCGCGCTATCGCGGCACTGTCCCTGGCCACGGTTACGCTGACCGTCATCGCGGCAGTCCTGGTCGTTTTCGGCTTCCGACACCGGCTTCTGGAGTACCTATGATCGTTCCGTTCTCCCCATCGCTCCGCAGTCTCGCCGGTTGGCGGCGCAGGGCTGTCCTCGGTGCACTCGCCGTCGCCGGCCTCACCGTCAGTGCCTGCGCGACCGATTCGCTTGCCGACGATCCCTACTCTCGCACAATCCTGGAGGCCACCGGCGACTTCCCCCTGCCACCGGGCGCGTTCTACGACAAAGCCTCCTCGAGGAAGCCTGCAGCAGAAGCCAACACGCCAGATTTGTCCACACTCGCCCCCGATGACAAAACGCCGGAAGAGCGAATCCCGGAGATTTACCAACGCGGTCGCATCATCGTTGGTGTTGACCAATCATTGAACCTGCTCAGCTTCCGCGACTTCAGCACCGGAGAGCTCTCGGGGTTTGAAGTATCCCTGGCACAGGAGATCGCCCGGGACATCTTTGACAATCCCGATGCTGTCGAGTTTCGGTTCGTCGACAGCAACGAACGCACCGCCGCACTTGAAGACGGCACCGTCGATGTCGTTTTGCGCACTATGACGGTCACCGATGCCCGGCGCGAAAGGGTGCTGTTCTCCGCACCGTATTTAACAGCACGAGCTGGAGTTCTAGTCTCTTCGCCGGGTGGCGATGCTTCCCCCGAGGACGTCGAGGACGGTCGCATCTGCGTTTCCCGGGGATCCACTACCGAGGATTTGATTAGACGGCTCTCGCCGAACAATACGCTGCTGTTAGTCGGTAACTGGTCGGATTGCCTCATTTCACTTCAAAACAGCCAGGCAGAGATCGTCGTTGCCGATGACACCATCCTCGCTGGTATCAACGACCAAGATCCGGCCACTGCTATTGTCCAGCGGGGCTTGAACGAGGAAAGCTACGCGGCCGGTGTCTCCAAGGGGAACCCAGGCCTAGTCCGCCAAATCAACGCGACCCTGGAGCGTATGGCGAGCGATGGCACCTGGCAGTCCCTCTACGACACCTGGTTCGGTCCCTTCCTGCCAAGCGGTGCACAGCCATCGCCGCAGTACGGCGACGACGAAGACATACTTGGAATCTCCCCCACACCGGAAGCTGCTCCAGAAGGCGAGGTGGATAACCGATGAGCGACGAAAACCAGTACTCCGAGCAAGCCCAGCAAGCCCAGCATCTCCAGTACACGCCAGAGCCCCAGGAGGATGCTCACGCAGAGGCAGAGGTCGAGGCAGCTGCCACTCAGGCCGTCGCCTTCGACCCATTCGCCGATGAAGACGACGAACAAGAGCCCGGCACTGCCGCTGTCGCCTTCGACCCTTTTGCGGACGATGATGACGATGACGAAGAGTTCGATATCGCCGAATTGTTGGGGCGTGGGGGCTCGTCGTCAAGCGTGACGACCCACCCCGGCACCCAGACACCAGATCCGTCGATGGCCTCGCACCGGAAAGCGTTGGAGGACTTCCGCCGGAGGCGATCGAATGCACATCGCGGGCGCACCGTCGCCGACGGCATGGTGCACCTGCCGTACATCACAACGCAGGATCCGCGCGATGCAGTAATGAGTGATGAGAAGATTCGGGCGACGAATAAGCCGGCGCCGAGCCTGAAAGCCGGCGATACCGTGGCGGATCAGTACGAGATTGTGGGGCCGATTGCCCACGGCGGTCTCGGCTGGATTTATCTGGCGATTGACCACAACGTCTCAGATCGCTGGGTCGTGCTCAAGGGCATGATGGCAGCGAAAAACGAGAAGGATTTCGCCGTAGTCCAGGCGGAACGCGAGTTCCTCGCGGAAATCTCGCATCCGGGAATTGTGAAGATCATCAACTTCATCGATGAGACGGACGCCAACAGCGCCACCGGCTTCATTGTGATGGAGTACGTCGGCGGCCCGTCATTACGCAAGCAGCGACGGAGCTACCCAGACGGCGTCATGCCCTGTGACCTGGCGATTGGCTACATCCTGGAGCTGCTCCCCGCGCTGGATTACCTGCACTCGCGCGGCGTTGTCTACAACGATTTGAAGCCGGACAACGTGCTGCTCAGCGAAGACCACGTCACGCTTATCGACGTTGGTGCGGTCACCGGTATCGGCGCCTACGGCCATATCTACGGCACGCCCGGTTTTCAAGCACCGGAGATTGCCACAACGGGACCGACGATTGCCAGTGATATCTACACAGTCGGCCGCACGCTGGCCTCGCTGATTTTGAAGTTGCCGGCGACCAACGGCGTCTACGATCCGGGGCTACCCTCACCTGTCGAAGAGCCTCTATTCCGCCGTTTCTACTCGCTCTACCGCTTTCTACTGCGCGCTTGCCACGAGAACCCGGAGGCTCGCTTCGGTTCTGCCGAAGAGATGAGTGTGCAGCTTATCGGCGTATTGCGCGAAATTCTGGCGGTGCGCGACGGCGTGCAGTTCCCGCAGGCGGTGTCGAATTTCTCGCCGCAGCGTTCCACGTACGGCACCAAGCACCTGGTGTTCCGCACCGACCAGCTTGTCGACGGCATCACCCGCGGCGTGGAAATCACTCCGCAAGAAGTGACCTTCGCGCTGCCTGTGCCACTGATTAACCCGACGGATCCGGGTGCGCGCATCTTGAGTGCCTCGTCGTTTACGGAGCCCAACGAGCTAATCGAAACACTGACCAATGCCCTGTCCGAACCCGAGTATGGCTCTTCGATGGAAATTCCGCTGGGCATCGTGCGTGCGAAACTGGATCTCGGATTAATTGATGAGGCCCGCGACAGCCTCTGCGATGTCTCTGAACGCTTGCAGCGCGATTGGCGTTATCACTGGTACGAAGGCGTGACTTATTTGCTTCTCGACCAATTCAACGATGCCCTCGCCTCGTTCCACCACGTGCTGACAATGCTCCCCGGCGAGCCCGCCCCGAAGTTGGCGCTGGCAGCGACTCTCGAGTTGATTCAACAGCGCTTGGGCATCGCCAACGCATCTCTCCTCGAGCCCGCTGTCGCCCGCGCCGCCGCGAACTTGAGCAGCGCGCTGGATAATGTCGCTGCCGATACGCCCGAAATCTTCTCCCCCGCCTGGGCCAGCGAGTCTCTGTCGCCTCAGACGATTCGCTTCAACACCCTGCGTCTCTACGCCGTCGTGTGGGCGGCAAACCCGACGACGGTATCCTCCGCCTTCGGGCTAGCTCGTCAACTGGCCTCCGAGCGCCAACACGAAATGGCTATCTCCCAGCTTGACCGCGTTCCTGGTAACTCCCGCCACCATCGCATGGCACGTTTGACGACGATCTTAATGCTCACCTCCGGGATGCCCTCCGAGCTGACCGAATCGAGAATTCGCCGTGCTGCGCGTCGGCTGGTGGAGCTACCGACGAATGAACCCCGCATGCCACAGCTGCGCATCGCCGTGATGGTGTCCGCGCTGAACTGGTTACGCAGCTCGAACCTCGACCATGCGGCTAGCTCCAATGGACTTTTCGATGCACCCTTTACCGTGGCCGGCCTGCGCGAAGGATTGGAAAAAGACTTACGGATGCTGGCACGCTCTTCGCAGTTTCCGCGACACCGCTACAACTTGGTGGATATCGCAAATCTCATCCGGCCACGGACTTGGCGTTAGCTCTCTAACAGCTCCTTACCGAACCTGGTCAAACATGCTGTTGTGGACGTGAGCGCCACCCCAGAATTGGTGAATTAAGAGAGAATTGCCTTTCGTGGTTTAAGATATCCTTCATGTTTGCCTCTTCGAAATCCTCTCTCCGCAGCGCTAAGCGCGTCATTATCAGCGCTGCAGCCCTCACCACCGCCTTTGGTATTGGGGTCGGCACTGCCGTTGCCCTGCCGGTTTCCCCAGATTTGCAGTCGCTCAGCCAGAGTGTTCGGGACCTCAAGCTGCCGGAGATCTCGACTCTGAATTCGGCCGACCTTGCTCCTGAGCTCTCTGAGGTACTGGATTCCTCTTCGGTGAAGCTGCCGGATTCGGTCGTCGCTCTGATTAATGAAAACTTCAAGTTCGCTGAAAACAACAAGCAGGTTGCGGACAAGGTCAAAACTCAGCTGCTGAACGCCATCGACAGCCTGCCGTTGCCAGCTGCGCAGAAGGCCGAAGCCACCCGCGTCGTCAACGAGGTTTTCGGTTTGCTGGGGGGCCAGGACGAGCCGTCGCAGCCTGAGCCGGCGCCTGCCCCCGCTCCACAGCCAGAGCAGAAGCCACGCCCTGAACCACGCCCAGAGCCAAACAACCCGTGCCCGCCGAGCGCCCGCGCATGCGTTGACCTGGCTAACCAGAAGACCTGGCTGCAGGAAAATGGCAACATCACCTACGGTCCGGTGCCAATGTCCTCCGGTATGCCGGGTTACGAAACCACCCGTGGCCACCTGAGCGTTACCCGCAAGGTCCGCGATGAGTGGTCGGTTCCTTACAACGGCCCGATGCCGTTCTCTGTGTACTTCACCAACGACGGCGAGGCCTTCCACGAGGGCTCTGTTAATCAGATGTCCCACGGCTGCATCCACCTGAACCACGATGATGCTGTGAAGTACTTCGATACCCTGCAGGTCGGCGACGGCGTCTACATCTGGTAGTTAGCTGCGCTGATGCGTTGAAACGATGACCGGGTGACTGAGCCTGTTGAGGCATAGGCGCAGTCTCCCCGGCGGTGAAAAATGAGCTCGCCCCACTAGGTTCTTCCAGTTTGGAAGGCAGTGGGAGCGAGCTCATTTTTGTTGAGTCACAGCTGCGGATTCAACAGGTGAGATATCCGGCAGCCATCGATTACGGGGTTACGGGGCCCTGCCTACTCGCCAGGGCCCCGTCCAAAAACCTACTCGACGAAGCTCATTGCGTAGCGGGCAATGGCCAGTTCCTCGTTGGTCGGCACCACGAAGACCTTGACCTTCGAGTCCTCCGCCGAAATCAGACGCGGGCCGTCATTCGGCTGGGAGTTGAGCTCGTCATCAATCTTGATACCGAAGTTCTCAAGCTCAGCCATAGAATCACGGCGGATACCGACATGGTTCTCACCGACACCTGCGGTGAAGGTGATGGCATCGAGGCGACCGAGAATCAGCATGTAGGAGCCAATGTAGCGACGCAGCTGGTGGACGTACATCTGGTATGCAGCCCAAGCATCCGGGTCGTGGTCATCCATGCGCTCCTGCAGGACTCGGAAGTCATTGACACCGGAGACACCCTTCAGACCGGACTGGCGGTTGCACAGATTGTCAATCTCGTCGATGCTCATGCCGTTGCGGTAGAGGTGGAAGATGACGCCCGGGTCAATGTCACCGGTACGGGTACCCATCATCAGACCAGCCAGCGGGGTCAGCCCCATCGAGGTATCCACCGCCTGGCCACCTCGGATAGCCGCACACGACGCACCATTACCCAGGTGCAGCGTAATCTGGTTGATTTCCTCTGCCGGCTTATTCAGAAGTTCCGGCACCTGCTTGGAAACAAACTCATGCGAGGTGCCGTGGAAGCCGTAACGACGGATATCAAACTTCGATGCGACCTCTGCATTGAGCGGGTACAGAGCAGCAGCTGGCGGCATGGTGTGGAAGAAACCAGTGTCGAAGACGGCGACGTGCGGCACGTCCGGAAGCAGCTTGCGAGACTCTTCAATGCCTACGATATTGGCCGGGTTGTGCAGCGGCGCCAGCGGAATAAGGTCACGGATCATGCCGACGATCTCGTCGGTAATCAGCTCCGGTCCAGAGAACAGGCGACCACCGTGAACGACGCGGTGACCGACGGCGGCAATATCCACCGACTCCGGACCAACACCGTGCTCATCCATCAGCTCGAACGCGCGGTCAAGGCCACTGGCGTGGTCAGCGATAGGCTCGGTGATTTCAATCTTCTGTCCGGAGAACTTCAGATTAATAATGCCGTCTTCTTCACCAATGCGCTCCACCAGACCGGAGACATACGGCGGCTGCGTTGAGTCCTTCTCCGGATCTACCAGCTGAAACTTGATAGAGGAGGAACCGGAGTTCAAAACAAGTACGTGACGGGACATAATAATTAGTTTCCTCCAGCCTGAATAGCGGTAATTGCAACCGTGTTGATGATGTCCGGCACCGTGGCGCCACGGGAAAGGTCGTTGACCGGCTTGTTCAAGCCCTGCAGAATCGGGCCGATTGCCAATGCACCACCACAGCGCTGGGCAATCTTGTAACCGATGTTACCGGCGTCCAGATCCGGGAACACGAAAACAGTTGCCTTACCCGCAACGGAGGAATCCGGCATCTTCTTCGCAGCCACAGACGGGTCAATAGCGGCGTCAAACTGCAGCGGACCATCGACAGCGAGGTCCGGAGCCAGCTCCTTGGCCTTGGCCAGACCCGCCTTCACACGGTCAACATCCTCACCTGTGCCGGATGCTCCAGTGGAGTAGCTCAGCATGGCGACGCGGGCGTCGATACCGAAGGAAGCTGCAGTCTCGGCGGATACTACCGCGATTTCACCCAGCTGTTCCGGAGCCGGCTTCGGCAGCACCGCACAGTCCGCAAAACCCCACAGCGAGTTGTCCATAACCATGAGGAACAGTGACGACACCGTGGAAGCCGACGGCTTGGTCTTAATGATTTGCAAGGACGGACGAATGGTGTGCGCAGTTGTGTGGGCTGCACCGGACACCATGCCGTCGACAAGCCCGTTGTGAATCATCATCGTCGCGAAGTAGGAGATGTCCTGCATCGTCTCACGGGCCTGCTCCAGCGTGACCCCCTTGGCCTTGCGCATCTCTGCGAACTGTTCCGCGAACCGCTCAACATATTCGGAGGTCTGCGGGTTCCAGAGATGGGCGGCGTCGATGTCAAAACCCAGTTCGGCGGCGCGTGCCTTCATCGCATCCGGGGCGCCGAGGATAGTGAGCTCACAGATGTCCTCGCGCAGGAGGTAATCAGCGACCTCAAGAATGCGGTCATCGTCCCCCTCCGGCAGCACAATGTGGCGCTTATCAGCCTTAGCGCGCTGCAACAGCCACCACTGGAAACGCTGTGGAGTCATCACTGCGGTGACCTCGCGGCTTACGACCTTGCGCAGCTCCTCGGCATCGTCAACGGCAACAACGGGAACGTCGAGCTCGAGAGTCCTAGCAACCTCGGCTGCCTCCTCCCCTGTGAGGACAACAGCGAGTACCTCGCTGTGACGCTGAGCTGCACTGCTGAGCGCCAAACGAACGCGAGCCTTCGCGGCCTCTGTGTGGCAGCCCTCGCCACCAGCGACAACGATGACACCGGCACCGGCGACAGTGGCAATGCGGAAGTCAAAATCGAGGTTGCCGGAGCCGGTCAGAACAGCCGCCCCCTCGTTAGCAGCGCGGTCAGCCTCAACAGCACTGACGATGGTGTCAAGCGCGGATTCCGGATCCACAACAACCTGATCCACGGTGGCGCCGTGCGCCCCACCGACAGTGTGGAGGCAACGTGCCCCACCCAGTGCCTCAGACAATGCCGTAATGACATCTTGCAGATCGTCTGCGCGGTCCACTGAAGTAATCAGGACTGCGGAGTTGTTGGTGGACGCTTGGGCGTTCTTATCGCTCACCGACGTTCCTTTCTCGCACTGCGCTTAATCGTTGACTTATTTAAACATTGACTTGGATCGAGCCATTGGACTGCCGGAGGCTCAAAATCATGCTGAGCTTCTAATCCCGCTGAGTCTAATCCTGCTGAGTCCCAAATCATTATTTTCATCTTATTGTGAGTCACCTTACATCTCACGGCGGACTCAAACCTCTTTGGTTACCCCTGGTAGCCACACTTTTCCCCACAGATTCCAACAATTTTCCCGCATAATCGCGGCTTTTATGCGGTTTTTCTAGTGAACTAGCCCAAATTCCCACACTGGACGTGACTAAGGTCACATTTAGTTTTGTATGCCTTCAAAAGCATCTCACCGATGATGTGATGCTCGCCTCTCGATTTTTCGTAAGTTATCGCTACGATTGGGGGCGCTACCATTGGGAATGTCGAATAAACCGATAGCTCACCAATAACTCCTTTCCCCACGAGGTCACTGCTGGCAGCTACTTACGCTGCGGCCTCGTGGCCGTCGTAAAGCATTAGAGAAAGAAGGACCCACTTCATGAATCGCCCGCTCCGCGTTGCCGTAATTGGCTCTGGCCCGGCCGGTGTTTATGCTTCCGATGCACTGATGAAATCCAGTACTGACGTTGAAGTCGATCTATTTGAAAAGATGCCGGCTCCATTCGGTCTAATCCGCTACGGCGTCGCCCCCGACCACCCACGCATCAAAGGCATCATTATGGCCTTGCACCGCGTGATGGAAAAGCCGGAGCTGCGCCTATTTTCCAACGTTGAGTTCGGCAAGGACATCACGCTCGACGAATTAAAGGAGCATTACGACGCCGTCATCTTCGCCACCGGTGCCGTCGGCGACCGCGCACTACCAACGCCGGGAGCGGACCTGCCAGAGCACTTCGGCGCAGGCGAATTCGTAGGCTTCTACGACGGCAACCCGCTCTTTGAGCGCACCTGGGATCTCTCGGCGGAGTCCGTGGCCGTCGTCGGCGTCGGCAACGTCGCGCTGGATGTCTCCCGAATCCTGGCGAAGACCGGCGAGGAACTGCACGTCACAGAGATACCCGACAATGTCTACGAGGTTCTGAAGACCAATAAGGCCAAGGAAGTCCACGTCTTTGGCCGCCGTGGCCCAGCACAGGCAAAGTTCACTCCGCTGGAGCTCAAGGAACTCGACTACTCACCGAACGTCGAGGTCGTTGTCGATCCGCGCGATATTGATTACGACTCCGCATCCGAGATTATGCGTCGCAACTCCAAGATCACCGACCAGGTCTGCACCATCCTGGAGAACTACGCCATCCGTGAGCCGAAGAACGCACCGCACAAGCTCTACATTCACTTCTTCGAGTCGCCAGTGGAAATCCTCAGCGAGGAGGGGGCCGACGGCCAGCAGCATGTGACAGGCTTGCGCACTCAGCGCATGGAATACGACGGTGCTGGCGGGCTGCGGCCGACCGGCGAAACCGCCGACTGGAAGGTCGGCGCTGTCTACTCCGCCGTGGGCTACCGCTCCGATGCGCTGCCGGGCATCCCGTTCGACAACGTGAAGAATGTCATTTCCAACCTCGGTGGTCGAGTCATCGAATCCGACAACACCGAGGATGAAGCAGCCGAGGCCATCACTGGCCTCTACACCACCGGTTGGGTTCGCCGCGGACCGGTCGGCCTGATTGGTAATACCAAGGGCGATGCCAACGAGGCCGTAGCCAATCTGCTGGCCGATACCGCAGAGGGAAAGAAATTCACCCCGTCGAAGCCGGAGCTGTCCGCTGTCAACGAACTGCTGGAGTCCAAGGGCATCGACTACCTGGACTGGGACGGCTGGCACAAGCTCGATGCTGCCGAACGCGCCGCCGGCGAGGCCGAGGGACGAGAACGCAAGAAGTACGTCGAGTGGGATGAGATGGTCACCCACTCCAAGGGCCAGTAACGGCCAGTAACTAGGGCGGAAAAAGCGCCGGCTACGCCACTACCTGCACGTCCACGTACGCGGCGCGCGAGTCCCAGCGGCAGCACACAATCGGCGCCAACAGCTCGGCCAATGGCTCACCAAAAGCCACCTGGCCGGCACCGGCGGCAGCGCCAGCATCGATGACTCGATCCCACAGTAGGCCCGGCGCGGTAAACAGCGGCACCACCACGAGTCCGCGACCGCGCTTGGCCGCGCGCTCCTGTGCCGCAGCCACAGCATCGGCTCCCTTGATTTTCTCAGGACCGACCACGAATGCCGCACTCACATGTCCCGGCAGCATCCCGTCGAGATTTGCCGCAAACTGGTGCACCGCCGCATTGGCACCCTCATCAGAGGAGCCGACCCCCATCACCAGCGCATCAACCGGCCAGGAAAAAGACGCATTTTCCGCCGCTTCGATGATTCGCTTTACGACGGCGCGCTTCGTGCCGTCGCCAAGCCCGAGTCCTTCAGCCACTGTGATGTCAATACCGTGACGATCGCAGAGTCGAACCTGCTCGGGAACGTCGACTCGCGAGTGGAACGCATCGGTGAACAGCAGCGGTACGGCCAGCGCCTGAGTCTCGCCGGCAGCGGCGAGCTCGGCACAGACGGTATCCAGCGAGGGCTCGTCGAGGTCCAGCCAGGCGAGGCGAATCTGAGAGGGCGCATCCAGGCGGGTGAGCGGCATCTTCTCGCGCACGAGCGCGACCACGTCTTCGAGCACCGGTTTGGTCTCGGGGTGCCGCGAACCGTGCGCAAGCAGAATCAGTGCGGTCATCGATGGTCTCCTCAGGCTCGGTAGCTGTGCTTTCTAGTTTCTCTACCTGGCAGCTCTACTGGGCAGCGCCACGCACGAGGCCTGCGGTGAGAGTGTCACCGGTGCCCGGCTCGATGAGCAGGAACGCACCGACACGACCACCGACGCGGTAGGCATCGACCGGCAGCGGCTGTGCGACCTCGATGGTGATCTCAGCGACGTCGTTGACTGCGAGCTGGTCAGCCACACCGGTGGGCTCACCGGTTTCGATGTCGATGAGCGCATCGACGGAGGCGATACGACCACGCACCAGCGCGGCACCGTAGCGCACCTCTACGACGCGACCGACTGCCAACGGCTTGTCCGCAAGGTGGACGGCCACGGCGGAGAAACGGCGCACGTCTTCCGGGCGGCTGCCGCTGATGAGGTCACCGCGGGCGAGGTCGAACTCGGCATCCAGGCTGATGGCCACCGACTGACCGGCTACGGCCTCAGTGACGTCCTCAGCTGCCACGGTGATCTTCGTGACCGTAGCCTGACGGTTGGCGTCTACGGAGACAACATCGCCCACACGCACGCTACCTGCGGCGATACGGCCGGCGTAACCGCGGTATTCAGTGGCGTGATCGCGAATGACGTAGTCGATGGGCAGGCGCAGGTCAGCCTCGGCATCGGTTTCCAGGTCGGCACCGATGTTGAGGTTTTCCAGCAGCTCCAGCACGGTCGGGCCCTCGTACCACGGGGTGTGCTCAGAAGAATCGACAATGTTGTCGCCGACCAGCGCCGATACCGGAACAACGAAGGTGTTCTGCAGACCCAGACGCTCTGCGAGCGCTGCCACATCCGACTCAATGGCGCGGAAGGCCTCTTCGCTGTAGTCCAGCAGGTCAATCTTGTTGACGGCAAAGATTACGTGGCGAACACCCAGCAGACCGGCCACCGTTGCGTGACGCTTGGTCTGCGTCACGACGCCGTTGCGCGCGTCGATAAGCAAAACGACGGCCTCGGCGGTGGACATACCAGTGACGGTATTTCGAGTGTACTGCTCGTGACCAGGGCAGTCAGCGAGGATGAACGAGCGAACGTCGGTGGCGAAGTAGCGGTAGGCGACGTCGATGGTGATGCCCTGCTCGCGCTCGGCTCGCAGACCATCGACCAGCAGCGACAGGTCAGGATTTTCCTGACCGCGCGCCTGCGAGGAGGCAACAACGGCCTCGTACTGGTCAGCGAGGATGTTCTTCGTGTCGTGCAGCAGGCGACCGACGAAGGTGGACTTACCGTCGTCGACGGAGCCAGCAGTGCACAGGCGAAGAGTGCGACGAGCACGAGTGGCGCGGTCGGCGGTAATCAGGGTAGCTGGGGAATTTGGCTGGCTCATCAGAAGTAACCTTCCTTCTTGCGGTCTTCCATGGAGGATTCGGACAACTTGTCATCTGCGCGGGTAGCGCCGCGCTCGGTGAGCTTGGATGTGCGAAGTTCCTCCATGACCTCCGCAATAGTGGTGGCAGTCGATTCGACAGCGCCGGTGCAGCTCATGTCACCGACAGTGCGGTAGCGGACAGTGCGAACCTCGAGGGTCTCGCCGTCGCGGGGTCCACCCCACTCGCCCGGTGCCAACCACATGCCGCCGCGGTTAAACACCTCACGCTCGTGGGCAAAGTAGATGGGTGGCAGTTCGATGTCACGGGCTTCGATGTAGGCCCAGACGTCGGCCTCGGTCCAGTTCGAGATCGGGAAAACGCGAACGTTCTCTCCGGCGGCGTGGCGACCGTTGTAGAGACCCCACAGCTCGGGGCGCTGACGGCGTGGATCCCAACCGCCGAAGGAGTCGCGGACGGAGAACACGCGCTCCTTGGCGCGGGCCTTCTCCTCATCGCGGCGGGCGCCACCGAGAACGGCATCGTAACCGCGGTTGGCAATGGTCTCCACCAGCGGCACGGTCTGCAGGGGGTTGCGGGTGCCGTCGGCACGCTCGGTGAGCACGCCGCTGTCGATCCAATCCTGAACCTTGGCTACGTGCAGCTTGATGCCCGGCTGAGCGGCAATCTTGTCGCGGAATTCAATAACTTCGGGGAAGTTGTGGCCGGTGTCAACGTGGAGCAGCTCCAGCGGGATACCCGCCGGTGCGAAGGCGCGCTTGACCAGCTCGAGCACGACGACGGAGTCTTTTCCGCCGGAGAAAAGTAGTGCCGGACGGTCGAACTGACCGGCGGTCTGGCGAATAATGTCGATGGCCTCGGCTTCCAGCTCGGCAAGCCGCGGGTCGAGGCGGTTTTGTACGGAAACGGTGGTTGAGCTAGTCATGGGGGTTCTTTCTGTTGGGGCTGTGTTGGCTGTTGTAACTGCGCTGTTTTAGCTGAAATCGGTTATCGGCGGGCGACTAGTGGCGGGCGGCTGGTAGCTGGCGGCTGGTAGCTGGTGGCATCATCCAGCCGCTAGCCGCTCGAACTAGAGGTGCAATCCGCACTCTGTCTTCTCACTGCCCGCCCAGCGGCCCGAGCGCGGATCCGCACCCTCTGCCACTCGCGCGGTGCATGTCGCGCAGCCAATTGACGGGAACCCCTGTTGCGTCAGCGGATGCACAATGAGGTCGTTGTCCTCGATGTACTGAGCAACATCCTCATCCGTCCAGGTGGCCAGCGGGTTGAGCTTGATGCGACCAGTCTTGTCGATCTCCAGTACCGGCGTGTGTGCGCGGGTCGGCGCGTCGACGCGCTTCAGACCTGTGACCCAGCCCTCGTAGGGGCGCTTCACGGCTGACAGCGGCTCGACCTTCCGCAGTGCGCAGCATCGCGTCGGGTCGGTCTTGTACAGATCAACGCCCTCCTCGGCGTCTTGCTCGGCGCGGGTGCGCTTCGGCTCAATCGACAGCAGTCGGTTGCTGTACCGCTGTGCGACCTGCTCTGCCACGTCGAGGGTCTCCGGGAAGTGGTAACCCGTATCTAGGAAAATCAGATCTGCCTCCGGCGCGTGCCGAGCAGCCAGTTCCGCCAATACCGTGTCCTGCATCGACAGGGTCACAGCCAGTGGCGTGTGCAGGTGCTCCGCACCCCATTCCAGTACTTCCCCAGCAGTGGCGGTCTCCAGCTTGGAGCCCCACTCCAGTGCGAGCTCAATCAGACGGCGAGCGGTTTCCGGGTTGTCCAGCACGTCCTCACGCGCGAGCGCCTCCTGAGTCTTAATGACCTCAGCGGTCTTCAGTCCCGTGCTCATGACGCCACCTTTCTATCGATATGTCCGTGCAGTTTCACTGTGAATACCCGGCAGCATTCGCGGCATTGCCAGGCGTAATCGGTTTCCACATCGGGCCACAGATCTTCACCGCCGCAGTAAGGGCAATGCATCACCGCACCCCGGTTCGGATTGGGGTGTGCGCTTCGGCCACCGATCCCCAGTCGCGCTGGTGTCTCGTCTTTTTCGCTTGCCGACGACCCCTGCGACCGAACCCCATTGGGAGATTCACTCACTTCAGGTCCTCCTCATCAGCGCGGACAATCCACTCGCGGAACTGTTCACCCTCGTGGCGCTGCTCCTTGTAGTGATTGACGACTCGCTCGATGTAGTCACCCAGTTCTGCCGAGGTGACCTTGTGTCCGCGAACCTTACGGCCGAAGTTGGCATCGAGCCCCAGCGAACCACCGAGGTGAACCTGGAAGCCCTCGACACGGTTACCCTCATCGTCGGTGACAATCTGCCCCTTGAGGCCAATGTCGGCAATCTGTGTGCGGGCGCAGGCATTCGGGCAGCCATTGAGCGCAATGGTGATTGGGACGTCGAGATCACCGAGACGTTCCTCCAAGTCGCCCACCAAATCAATTGCGCGCTGGCGCGTGGTGACAAGTGCGAGCTTGCAGAACTCCAGGCCGGTGCAGGCCAGGATGCCCCGTCGGAAAGCAGAAGGCTTGGCAGACAGGCCAATTTCGTCGAGTTCTGCGAGCAGGGAGTCGACCTGGTCATCGGCGACGTCGAGGAGAATGAGCTCCTTCATAACGGTGGTGCGGACGCGAGAAACACCGTGGCGCTCGGCGATGTCGGCAAGCTTGACCAGGTCAGACCCCGGAACACGGCCAACAGCGGGCTTAACACCGACGTAGTTGAGGCCATCGGCCTGCTTGTGCACGCCGATGTGGTCACGGTCGCCCTCGAAAGGCTCGGGCGCGGGGCCGTCGATAAGCTTGCGGTTGAGGTAGTCGTCTTCGAGTACCTGGCGGAACTTCTCCGCGCCCCACTCGGCAACAAGGAACTTCAGACGCGCGCGATTGCGCAGGCGACGGTAACCGTAGTCACGGAAGATGCGGCACACGCCCGCCCATACCTCGGGAACCTCGTCCTCTGGAATCCAGGCGCCGAGACGCTGGGCGAGCATCGGGTTGGTGGAAAGACCGCCACCGACCCAAACGTCAAAGCCGGGGCCGTGCTCTGGATGGTTGACACCGACGAAGGCAACGTCCTGGACCTCATGGGTGACATCGAGACGCGGGGAACCGGAAACTGCGGACTTAAACTTACGCGGCAGGTTGGAGAACTCGTCGCCGGAGAGGTACTCCTCCTTAATACGGCGAATAGCGTTGGTGCCGTCGACAATTTCATCGGCTGCAACACCGGCAACCGGGCTGCCTAGAATTACGCGGGGAACGTCGCCGCAGCCGAAGTTGGTGTCGAGACCAACCCGCTCAAGGCGGTCCCAGATCTCCGGCATATCCTCAACGCGAATCCAGTGCAGCTGGACGTTCTGACGGTCGGAGAAGTCCGCAGTGTCACGGGCGAAGTCGCGGGAAATCTCACCGATGGTGCGAATGCCCTCGGTGGTGGTCTGGCCACCATCGAGACGAACGCGGAGCATAAAGTACTTGTCCTGCAACTCGGCGTTGGTCTTCACACCGGTGTGCTCACCACTAAGACCCTGCTTGCGCTGGGTGTAAAGACCAATCCACTTAAAGCGCGGAGCTAGGTCCTCCGCGGGGATGGAGTCAAACCCCTGCTTGGAGTAGGTGTCGATAACGCGCTGTTTAACAGCAAAACCGGCATCTTCTTTCTTAATGCGCTCGTCGTCGTTAAGTGGCTCGCGGCCGTCGATAAGCCACTGCCCCTGTGGCTTCGGTGCGCGCTTCTTACGTCGGGTAGCCGCTGCGGAAGCCGGACGCTCGGCGGTTTTCGTAGGAGAGCTCATGGGGAATCTACCGAATCACTTTCGTTTTGTTCTCGTTGACCGAATTAGTTTCTAATTTTTATAGACCGTTTGGTCTACGTTGCATTGCAGGCAACATTAGACCGACCAGTCTGGCTAGTGCAAGCCGGGGCACGCTCGGACGCCTAGCTAACCCCCGCTTCGCCCACGTGGACACCGTTTTTCGCGCCCACCTTCACGCCCTCGGAAGCATCCTCAGCCCCAGCATCAACCGAAGCGGGCGATGGAGATCCAGAACTAGACACATCAGCCGAGGAAGACTGAGAAGTCGACTCAAGTTGGACCCGCTGACGCAGACCCGGAAGAGTGTCGTGCGAACGCGCCCACAGCACCAGCGCGATGACAACAAACGTCCACACAAGCAGCACCGTTGCCAGCACGCCACCAGAAACCAGCGGCGAAAACAGAGTGCGAATATTCAGCCCCACCAACACGCCGCCGATGGCAATTCCAAGCAGGCGCGGATTAATGCGCCCCACCAGGTACGCAGCCAAAGGTGCCGCAATCACGCCACCGCACAACAAACCAATTACCGGTGCGGCATGCTGGGTAAATTCCTCTCGCAGCTTGGGCAAAAAGCCCAGCACAGCAGCTAACGAGACGAGAAATTCCGCCGCAGAGACCGTACCGATAATCTTGCGCGGCTGGTCAGCCTCAGCGCCGAGCAAAGTTGAGGTGGTAACAGGCCCCCAACCACCGCCTCCAGTGGAATCAAGTAGGCCACCAAAGAGCCCCAGCGGAGCGAGCTTCTTCGCTCCCCAGGCCTTTTTCTTGCGCTTAGCATTGGACAAAAAGGCGAAGCGGATAATCACCCACAGACCGAGAAAAAGCAAGATTGTCGAGGTCACAGGCGTCGCGGCATCACCGTCGAGATTGGCCAAAAAGGTCGCACCAACAAAGGCACCGATAGCACCCGGAACACCAAGGCTCAGCACGCGTCGCCAGTCGACGTTGCCGAATCGCCAGTGCGAAATACCAGAGGCCAGTGTCGTGCCCACCTCCGCTACGTGAACCACCGCCGATGCGGTGGCAGCACTACTACCAGCGACAATAAACAGCGAAGTAGCGGTGACGCCGAACGCCATCCCCAGAGTGCCGTCGACTAATTGCGCGCCAAGGCCGATTAGCACGAAGACTATGAGTTTTTCCATAACAAGCCCTTCCCCGCTTACCCAACCAGAGCCTGCCGTTGCCACGACCGCCCACGACGAGCCCCTTTCAGAGCTCATTCAGCAGAAGCGATGCGCAGCAAAACCCTCTCAAGTCAAAGCAGTGATTCTTGCGGTGTTTTGTGTTTGCTTTTTGTAGACCAGTTTGTCTATATTCTGTTTCAGCAAGCATAGACCGATTGGTCTACGATAAGCAATCGCGACAAAGAAAACGTAGAAAAAGGATTCCACTCAATGACCAACGACCAGACTGCAGCCCAGAACACGGCCGCTTCCTCACTGCCCGATCTCGCCAACTCAACCACGCCACTGCGTGTAGCCGTGGTTGGCTCGGGTCCGGCCGGCATCTACGCCTCCGACGCGTTGATGAAGTCCGGCCGCGACGTCGCCATCGACCTCTACGAGCGCCTTCCAGTGCCGTTCGGTCTCATCCGCTACGGCGTTGCGCCAGACCACCCGCGAATCAAGGGCATCATCAAGTCCCTCCACCGAGTGCTGGACAAGCCGCAGGTCCGACTGCTGGGCAACGTGGACGTCGGCAAGCAGGTCAGCGTCGATGAACTGCGACAGTTCTACGACGCCATCATCTTCGCCACTGGCGCGACCGGCGACCGCGATCTGAACATCCCGGGCTCGGACCTGCCGGAGCACTACGGCGCTGGTGAGTTCGTAGGCTTCTACGACTCTCACCCGGAGTTCGCCCGCGATTGGGAGCTCTCCGCTGAGTCCGTCGCTGTGGTCGGCGTCGGTAACGTGGGCCTCGATGTCGCCCGCATTCTCGCCAAGACTGCCGATGAGCTGCACGTCACCGAAATCGCCGACAACGTCTACGATGGCCTGGCAAAGAATGCCGCCCGCGAAATTCACGTCTTCGGCCGCCGCGGCCCGGCTCAGGCAAAGTTCACTCCGCTGGAGCTGAAGGAACTGGACCACTCCGACACCATTGAGGTTGTCGTGAATCCGGAGGACATCCAGTACGATGCCGCCTCCGAAACGTCCCGTCGCGAGTCCAAGATCACCGATCAGGTCTGTACAATTCTCGAAAAATACGCCATCCGCGAGCCCAAGGGCGCCCCGCACAAGCTCTTCATCCACTTCTTCGAGTCCCCGGTCGAAATCATCGGCGAGACCGGTGAAGATGGAGTACAGCACGTCAGCGCTATCCGCACCGAACGCACCGAACTCGACGGCGAGGGTGGCGTCCGCGGCACCGGCAAGTTCACCGAATGGCCAGTCGGTGCGGTCTACCGCGCAGTCGGCTACCGCTCCGACGCAGTCACCGGCGTACCGTTCGACACCGGCACCCACACCATCCCAGATGCCGGCGGACGCGTGCTTGACGACGTCGACGGCAACCACCTCCAGGGCCTCTACACCACTGGCTGGATTCGCCGTGGCCCGGTCGGCCTAATCGGTAACACCAAGGGCGATGCCAACGAAACGGTCGGCAACCTCATCGCCGACTGGGAGGCAGGTCGCCTGGCCGCACCTGCAAAGCCCACGCATAACGACGTCGACGAGTTCCTGGCCGACAAGGGCCTCCAGGTCACCACCTGGGAGGGCTGGCACGCACTCGATGCCGCCGAACGCGCAGCGGGCGAAGCCGAAGGCCGCGAGCGCAAGAAGCTGGTCGAATGGGCCGACATGGTTGCGGCCTCCACGGTCGTCGTAAAGCAGCCAGATGCCAATGATGTGGCCGAAGCTGTCCATGAAGCGGTCGTGGAGACCGTCGCAAGCTAACCCATCGGGTCTAACCGGACAGTTGATTCTGCGCGTCAGCTGGTTTTCGGATTAGAGTTAATACATGGCTTATCATGCAGACTCATCCGACCTGGACGTCAAGGAAGTTCTGACCTGGGAGGGCTTTGGTGTCGCCTCCCGCGAGCTGGCGCAGCAGATTGTCGATTCCGACTTCGATCCCGAAATCATTATCGCCGTGGCGCGCGGTGGTCTTCTGCCGGCAGGCGCACTCAGCTACACCATGGGCGTCAAGCTTTCTGACGCCATCAATGTCGAGTTCTACACCGACGTGGCCGAGACCCTGCCGGATCCGGTCCTGCTGGAACCACTGCTGGATGTCGAATCTATTTCTGACCGCCGTCTGCTGGTCGTCGACGATGTCGCAGACTCCGGCCGCACACTACACCTCGTGCTCGATCTGCTGAAGAACTACGGTGCAGAAGTGCGCTCCGCTGTGCTCTACGGCAAGTCCCGCTCGGAGATTGCACCGGACTACGTCTGGAAGCACACCGATGACTGGATCGTCTTCCCCTGGTCGGCTGAACCGCCGGTACAGAAGTCCAAGTAGCTCACGCGCTGCCGGAGGCGCACAAAAAAGGTGCGCTGCAGCGTTCCTTTCCCAAGCAACACCAGCAGCGCACATTTGGTCGTCGAACTAGCCCAGTTCGACGACCTTAATCTTTGATGCCGCCTCCGATGCGCGCTCACGAGCAGCATCGACAGAATCCGCGGTCGAAACAGCAACTGCCATACGGCGACGCGGGCCGGCAACCGGCTTACCGAAGATGCGGATATCGGTCTCCGGAATAGCCATGGCCTCCGTCAGCCCGGTGTAGCCCGGCTGCTCGATGTCAGCACCGCCGTAGACGACAGCGGAGGCTCCCGGGGACACCAACGTGACGTCGATAGGCAGACCCAACACTGCGCGCGCGTGCAGCTCGAACTCGGAGAAACGCTGCGTACCCATCGTGACCATGCCGGTGTCATGCGGGCGCGGGCTGACCTCGGAGAACCACACCTCATCGCCGCGGACGAACAGCTCGACGCCGAAGATACCGCGGCCGCCCAGCGCGTTGGTGATGCGCGCGGCCACAGAGCGAGCATTGTCCAGAGCGTTTTCGCTCATGGCAGCCGGCTGCCAGGACTCCACATAGTCGCCGTCCTGCTGACGGTGGCCGATGGGCTCGCAGAACCACGTTGCCGCTTCGCCGGTCTCCGGATCGACGGAGCGCACGGTCAGCAGCGTGATCTCATAGTCGAAATCGACGAAGCCCTCCACGATGACGCGGCCGGACTCAACGCGACCGCCACTCATGGCGTAATCCCACGCGGCCTGGACATCCTCCGGCGAACGCAGCGTGGACTGACCCTTGCCCGAGGAACTCATGACCGGCTTGACCACACATGGGAAGCCAATCTCGTCAACAGCTGCGGTGAACTCATCAAAGCTGGAGGCGAAGTGATAGCGGGAAGTCGGCAGCCCGACCTCTTCCGCAGCCAGGCGGCGAATACCCTCTCGGTTCATGGTCAGCTGAGTCGCCCGTGCGGTCGGAATAACGGTGACGTCCAGCGTCTCGTCTTCCTCCACCTCTGCCAGCACCTCGGTTGCCAGGGCCTCAATCTCAGGGACGATGAAGTGGGGCTTGACCTGGAGAATCAGGTCCCGCAGCGCGCTGGGGTCCGACATATTCAACACATAGGCGTGGTGAGCTACCTGGTGTGCCGGTGCATGCTCGTAGCGATCGGCAGCGTGCACCTCAACGCCAAGACGCTGGAAAGCAATGGTCACCTCCTTGCCGAGCTCGCCAGAGCCGAGCAGCAGAACTCGCGTTGCTCCCGGCTGGTACGGGGTTCCGGTGACTTCAGGGGTGAACATCGAGATAAACTCGCTTTCATCTACGGCACATACGCTGCGCAACCAGCAGCTGTTAAATTGATTGTCTCCAGCATACGACAGCGAGCGGATTCACCGCGGCGGGCACGGGCAGGAATCTAACGCGGGAACACCCGCTGGAACTCAGCCAGCGCCACCTCACGGTCGGCGGCCAGGACAACATTCGCCACCGCACCGGCTGAATCCTCCACCACCTGACCGCGACGAGCTGGCTCATCTGCAAAGGTTCGCTTATCGACGCCCACGAGACGCATCTTCTCCACTTCCCCGGTCACCGCACCGACGGCCACCATTGCAGCAAAGAGGTCATGGACCTGCGCCTTGTAACCGACCCCCACACCCTGGTGGAACTCAAAGTAGAACTTCAGCGAGCGGCGCAGAACACGCAGCAGCTCCGGGTTCATACCGGCATCGCGCCAGGACTCAATTTCGACCTCGCTGATAGTGATGGTCTCGGTGACATTGAGCGGAACCAGCGTCGGCACCGGCGCGCCTGCGGCGGTGGCGATGCTGCGCACGGCATCCTCCGGGCGCTCGACGGCCACAGCGCCCGCGGTGCCGAAGACCTCGGTGACCGCGGTGGGGTCGACCCAGAAGTTCCATTCCGCAAACTCGGTGACGTTACCGTGGTACTCCACAGCACCGCCCATAATGGTCACGCCGTCGAGCTCCCGCATGAGTTCTGGGTATTTCTTCAAAGCGGCCACGTAGGTGGTCATAGGGCCAGTGACCAGCAGGTGCACCTTCTCCCCCGCCGACCGCGCCTGCTCGATGACCTGGCGCCACAGCGCCAGCGGATCCGCCGCTCCTGCGCGCCCCGGTTCGTAGATGACGGCCGGTGGCGCCAGGTTGTAGCCCAGCCCGTACGGGCCATGAGTCTCAGGCGTGGTGGTCAGCTCACGGTCAGCGGGCCCCTCGAAACCGCTGACAACCGGGACCTCCGGACAACCGCAGAGATTCAACATGTACTTGGTGTTGCGAGCGGACCATGCCGCAGTGGTGTTACCACCTGCGCAGGTCACACCCACCAGCTCGATCTCGCCTGCGGTATGCAACCCCGCGAGGTAGACGAGAGCAAGACTGTCATCGATACCCGTGTCAACGTCGGCAAGCACTTTCAAACGCGTCATAAGGTCAAGTGTGACACGAAACACGCTCAGCCCGCAGAGCTAAACACGGGCAAAATAGGGGATACAGACGAGTTTTCGCTGGTGCTAGCCGGATTTACTAGTTCGTCGACATCGCTGCATCACCCACCGGAGCAGGCTCCGGCAGCGGCATATTCAGCTCGGCCAAGACCTCGCGCAGTCGCGTCGGGTAGTCGGTGATGATGCCATCGACACCAGCGGCAATCTGCTCGCGCATGGTCTCCTTTTCGTTCACCGTCCACGGCACCACCTTCATGCCGGCCTCGTGCGCGCGGGAAATCAACTCCGGCGTGGCGACCGGGTGGTAGTCAGAATCCGACGGGGTCTTGCCGTAAGGAATGCTGTGCGTCGGTGAGAGCACCTGCACTCCAAGCTGCTTGGCGGCCTCGATGATGTCGCCGTCAACCTTGTCGTAATTGACATCGCCGATCCAAGGAGAATCCTTCTTCCAGGTGGTCTCGTCCCACAGCATGACCAGCGGAATCTCCGGGTTCCGTTCCGCGACCAGCGGCAGCGAGCGCCAATCAAAGGATTGAATCATCACACGATCAGCCACACCCGCGCGGTCAATCTCGTCGAGAATCACATCGACGAACTCCTGCGGTTCTGCCGAGTCAGCGCGCTTTTCGCCCTCAATCTTGGTCTCAATGTTGAAGTGGATGTCCTGGTTGTCCTTAGTCAGCTCGAACAGCTCCGGCAGGGTCATCATCCTATTGCCCTTGATTGGCTCCGCATCCGGGAAGTCCTCGAGCTTCTTGTCACAGACCAGGGTTTGGACCTGCTCATAGGTGAGATCATGCACGAGCTTGCCGACGTACGGGTACTGCGGGTCCCCCTCCGTCACTGGCTCAGTGTCCGAGCACTTATCGTCTTGAATCTCCGGATCGTGCCAAACCATAGGCACGCCATCCTTCGTCAGGACGATGTCCAGCTCCAACGTCGTAACACCCAGCTCCAGCGAGTTGGCCATCGCCTGCTTGGACTCCTCCGTCCACTCACCGCGACCACCACGGTGCGACTGCAGATCAAAACCCTCCGGCAGCTTCGCCAACGCATCCGGACGCACGTTCGCGGCCGCATTCAGCTCAGCGACCTGCTGCTTTTCAAAGGTCTTCTCTTCGCTCGACGTAGTGCTAACCGCGCTTGCACTGCTTGACGACGATGCCGCGTCGTTGTCCGCATCATTGCTGCAAGCTGCAATAGGAGAAATAGCAAACGCACCCATAGCGATGGCCGCGATTGCGCGGCGCGTGCCGTGGGCGCGTGAATTCTGAGGCTGCTCGCTCTGCTTGGTCCGTTCGTCAAACATGGAGTCAGATGAGTTGCGAGAAGACATGGCCGGTGATTTTCCTCTTTGGGCGTAGTATTAGCGACTTCATAGCGACGGCATGGTACCGACAACACAGTGTCGACAAACTACCGTCGGAGGTTTACGGAACACAGAAATCTGGGTGAAGACTGTGTGGCGCGCCACTACTTTAAAACGGCCTGACAGCACTCGCATCTGGAGAGAGCGCGGGGTGAGCGTTTAATTTCCCTCTGCCTTTGGAATCTCGCCTTCTTGAGCAACCTCTGACCCATCCCAGGAGTACGTAACGGGAGCGTTGTACTGGTCTTTAAAGGCGAAGGCACCACCGTCTTCGATCATTTTATTGACATCGAAGAAATTGACGGTCACAGTTTTGCCATCGCCTTCGACCGAGTTGATTGTCTGCGGACCACCGGCGGTACCCACGTACTCGCCCTTATGAAACAGCAGCACTGCACCAGAGGTAGTTGAATGCGTAATTTCATTCTGCACTGCTGAGGCAAAGGTCAACTCGCTGGTGGTATCCCAGTTCGTATTGTCCGTGACTGTCCAACCGCTGCCATTACCACCTTCCATTGAGTTCAGGTCGGCAACCGCTTCTTCGAAAGCCTCTTCCTGGGTTGGCGCAGAAGAACCCCCATCGGTGTCGTTGTCATCGACATCCGGATTGGGGGTATCTGCACTTTCACTGTCATCCTCGACAGTGGTGGTCGTAGTGATGGTGGTCGTTTCTTCATCTACCTGAGAAGCAGAGGTCGGTGCTGCGGTCTCATCGGTGGAGCAACCGGACAAAGCCACTACACCTGCGACCGCCGCGCTAACCAGCATCGACCCGCGACGAACTGAATGACCACTCATGGCTGGAACCTCTTCTGTTCTCTCAAGTTTTTCTCTCAAGTTTTCTCAAGCACTGAGCTACGGCGGAGCATCACTTTCTCATGTCCGACTCTGAATTGAGTTTACTTGGGAAAACTCAAGAGACCCCGAGAGTGTCCAAGAATTCTCGAAAGCTCTCGAAAATTCTCGGGAGTCCTTAGGAAGCGGGCTTCGCCCCGCCGGGAATCTTGCCCTCGTGGACGACGTGATCGCCGTTCCAGAAGAAGTGAACATTAGAGGTGAACTTGGCCGCATCAGCGTTCGGCGCACCTGCGGCCTCCTGGGCCTCCCAGTCGTGGTAGATGACCGAGATGTTCTTACCATCAGGGGTCGGCGTCACTTTGTTGATGTGCTGAGGCCGGTCAGAGTCCGTACCAATGAACTCACCCTTGTGGAACATCAACAGCACAGTGGAGGACTGAGCGTTGCCCTGCTTGGCCTGATCTGCGAGAGCAAAGCTCAAATCGCTACACGGGCTGAAGTTGGAGGTGCCAGTGTACTTCCACCCATCATGGTTGTTCGGGCGCTCCCTGTTGACCTTATCCAGGGCCGCCTGGATTTCAGGTGCAGCCGGGTTCGGGGTACAGCTATCCGCCTGCGCCGGAGCTGGAGCCGGTGCTGGTGCTGGGGCCGGTTCCGCCTGAGCCGTAGGAGCTGCAACTGCTCCACCTACTGCGGAGAAAACCATCGCGCCGGAAAGTACGGCGGAACTTGCCAGTCGTTGTACTCGGTGTCCTGTGTTTTGCATGAAAACCACACGCCTTCTGTCGTTTGGACTTCTGTCGTTGGACTACGCGGTGAGGCCTACGATACAAAAATGACTCTGGGATGCCAGTGTCATCTGACAATTCCCAGAGCCTTCTCGTGGTTAGCAAATGTTCTTTTTTACAGCAGCCAGCGGTTTCGACACCGAAGATATTTTATCTAACAGTTCGATAAAGCTAGGTCGAAAGCCGGACTATTTTCCGGCTAGTTCGCCACTGCCCCAGACTAAGTGTCCAGCGCTAGTTGACCAGCACTAGTTGTCCAGCACGTCGTGGACAACGATGGTCTGGTCACGACCCGGGCCAACGCCGATGTAGGAAATGCGAGCGCCGGAGAGCTCCTCCAGGCGGTTCAGGTAATCCTTGGCCTTGTCCGGCAGCTCATCGAAGGTGCGGCAGCCAGTGATGTCTTCGTCCCACGCAGGCATGGTCTCGTAAATCGGGACAGCGTGGTGGAACTCCGACTGGGTGAGTGGCATTTCGTCGTGACGCACGCCATCAACGTCGTAAGCGACACAAATCGGAATCTCGCCGATACCGGTCAGGACGTCCAACTTGGTGATGAACAGATCCGTGAAACCGTTGACGCGCGCGGCGTAGCGAGCCAGCACCGAATCATACCAACCACAGCGACGCTTACGGCCGGTGTTGACCCCGACCTCACCGCCGGTGGTCTGCAGGTACTCGCCCCACTTGTCGAACAGCTCCGTCGGGAACGGGCCAGCACCGACGCGGGTGGTGTAGGCCTTCATGATGCCCAGCACCGAAGTGATCTTCGTCGGGCCGATACCAGTGCCCACGCAGGCACCACCAGCGGTCGGGTTGGAGGAAGTCACGAACGGGTAGGTGCCGTGGTCGACGTCGAGCATGGTAGCCTGGCCGCCCTCCATGAGGACGTGCTTGCCGGCATCCAAAGCCTGATTGAGCTCAAACTCCGAGTCGATAATCATCGGACGCAGGCGATCAGCGAAGCCCATGAAGTAATCAAAGACCTTATCCGGATCGATGGCGCGGCGGTTGTACAGCTTGACCAGAATCTGGTTCTTCTGAGCCAGCGAAGACTCAATCTTCTGGCGCAGAATCGACTCGTCCAGAATGTCCTGGACACGCAAGCCCGTACGGCCGACCTTGTCGGCGTACGTCGGGCCGATACCGCGGCCAGTAGTGCCGATAGCACGCTTACCCAGGAAGCGCTCGGTCACGCGGTCCAGCGTCTGGTGGTACGGAGCAACCATGTGGGCATTGCCCGAAACGCGCAGGCGGGAGGCCTTTGCACCGCGAGCTTCGAGGCCATCAATCTCGTCGAAAAGCGCCTCGAGGTTGACCACACAGCCATTACCGATAATCGGAGTAGCGTTTTCCGACAGCACACCCGCCGGAAGCAGCTTCAGCTCGTACTTCTCACCGCCGACGACAACGGTGTGGCCGGCGTTATTGCCACCGTTGGGCTTGACGACGTAGTCGACGCGGCCACCGAGAATATCGGTTGCTTTGCCCTTGCCCTCGTCGCCCCACTGGGCACCGACGATAATGATTGCGGCCATAGTCCTACTTCAACTCCTGGGATTGCAGACGACGCATTAGAGTGTAGTCCTATGCGTATTGTTGTGCTGCAGTGTGGCCCCGATGTACCCGCGTTTTCCCAATTGCTCCGCCAATCATGGCCCGCATCAGCACCGTCCGCACCATCAGCACCAGCCACTCCGGCACCACCCGCCTATGTGCTTCACGACGTCGCGATGATCCCCACCCGTAAGGAGCTGGCTTTCATCGACGACCTGGCCAAGGACGTACTGCCTGTCGATACAGCACCGACGCCGGAGGAAATCTCCAAGCAGAAAAAGGTCGACCACTTAGGCGCTCCTCAACCCGCTCCGCAAAAACCGAGCGAGCCGTTACGAATTGTGGTCGTTGGCACCGACGCGGCACTGGCTGCCGTGGCAACCTACCTGATGCGCAAGAACCTCCTGTGGATTGAAGTGGCACATGTCCCCACCGCGCCCTCGACCGCGGCCAAAAACTGGGGCATCGAAGGAGGAGAAGGGCTCGATGCGGCAGCCGCGCTCACACGCCCGACGATGCCAGTGCCGCTGATTCGCGATGACACCGGGCACGCAATTGTTGGTTACGCCCTACTGACAGAGCCGGGAATTACCGGAGTATCCTCGGCAAATGGGTTTACTGGCGAGGTCTATGTCGACGAGCATCAGATGTTCTCCGGCACATCCACCGGCCTGCAGATTCGCCCTACCCCCGACGCTCCGGGCATCGTTGCGGCCGAAGTTCCGGCGCCGGAAGCGGAAATCGGTAACGAGGGTGAGAGCGACAAAGGCCTGCTGAGCCGACTCGGATTGGGTCGCGGTGGCCGTCGTAAAGCGAAAGAAGCCCCGTCCCGCGAGCTGCACCGCCCGATGACGGGTCGGGCAGTTCAAGTTGGTGGCCTGGGCTTTCGATATGTGCGCGATGGCGTGGAGTCGCGAAAGCCGCGCGAGAAAACAACTCTGTACCGCCACCTGCGCGACTTGCAGATTGTGCGCTAACTGGGGCGGGGGCAATAGCCAGGGCCTACCCATGAGAAAGCGGCTTTCGCGAAAGTGGCCTGCGCGAAAGTTCTAGTACAGATAACATTTGGGTGTTAAAGCCACTGCCCGCCACTGCCTCGTTAGGACAGCATCATGACTGACAACACCCCACGGCTACGCGCTGGCGACCAAGCCCGCCACACTGCGCTGGAACGCTTGGAATGGGCATTCCGCGATGGCCAGATTGACTTTGCGGAACTGCAGGAGCGCACCGAGAAAGCTCAAAAGGCAACGTACATTGATGAGTTGCCCGCATTGACACAGGACTTGTCGCTGCCCGCGAACCTGGCCGAGCCGACTCCACATGCGCACCCAAACCCTAACCTGTACCCGAACCTGCACAGCGTCCCGGACGAGCATCATTCAGTGGCACCGAATGCAGCCAACAATCACCAGCCAGCCCGGATTGATAGCTCCGCCGCGGCAACTGGTTCGAAGCTCTCCATCGGTATCTTCGGCGGCACCGACAAGAGAGGCCCTTGGACGTGCGCTCCCACGCACACCACGGTGGCGACCTTCGGCGGGACTGGCTTGGATTTCCGCGAGGCCATCCTGACCGCGGAAACCACTGTCGTCAACATTGGCTGCGCCTTCGGTGGAGTCGACGTCATTGTCCCCGATCACTACCAAGTTGATGTCGACGTGCTTCCCATCTTTGGCGGCACGGATGTTACTGGAAAGCCGGGACGCAACCTACCCGCTCCTGGCGCCGGACAGGCTCCGAAGATTATTGTGCGCGGCTTTGTCGCTTTCGGTGGCGTCGAGGTCAAGCGCGTACCGCACTAGAGCACGCTGCAGTAGCACGTGGGCAGTAGCATGTGCGCCGGAGCACGTGGGCAGTAACCGCCTGGCGCCTAGCGAGCCACTACTCGCCCACGCCTCACCGGCTACTCGTCCCATACCTCCGGTGGCATTGCTGGGAACGGCGTCGTCGGCGGCAGCGTTGCCACAGCTGAACGTCTGGACAGGCCACACACCTGCAACAGGTCCACCACCAAGGAGCGGGACTGCGCAAACACAACCTGTTCCGACAGCGTTGCGTCCTCGATCACGCGCGGGTGCATTTTCGCCGCTAGACGACGCAAGTACCGAACCACGTCTTCAAGCTTGACCTCTCCGGATCCCTCGGAAAGCTGAGCGATAGCGATGTCGCCGGACTCGAAAGGCAACTCGCCCCACTCTGGGATTCGGCGCACGGCGGCTTCGTCGTCAAGCACATGACTGACCAGACGCGTACCTTCAGACACGCCGAGAACAAGTGCGCACAGTTCGGACGAGAAGTCGATGTGGTCCTCACGTGCTGTGATAGCGCGACGCGCGAGCACACGGATGTTGCGCATGGCGTTGTCGACGGGATGAACCATACGTGACAGCGAGTGGATTCGATCCCGGGAGCGCCAGAGCAACGGCGAGATACGGACCTGCTCGCCCGCGTCGGCGACAGTGCGGTCCATCAGCGAGACTTGCGCCTGCATGGAGCGCACCACGCTCAGTGCGGTGCGGATGCGATCGGTGTCGCCCTCTTTCATGCCGATGCCGATGTCATAAAGTACATCTGCACCCATGTCGAGGACCTTGGCCACCTTGCGGCGAGCACCCGCCAGCGGGCTTCGCGGCAATATCATGAGCACAATAATGCCCACCACACCACCGACGAGAGCATCGATCATTCGGTAATAAGAACCAGCGGTGCCCGGCGGAATAATGGTGGCGATGAGCACGGCTGAAGATGCCGCTTGGTTGACCACAAGCGGTCCTCGACCGACAAACACACCGATGACCATGGCGACAAACACACCGACGGTCAGCTGCCAGATACCCGAGCCGAGGATGGAGATAATCACATCACCAATGCCGACTCCCAACGAGGCACCGAGCACCAACTCCACAGAGTGCTTTAAGCGAGGACCTGCGGTCATCACGTTGAGGCTGATGAAAGCGGCCATCGGCGCGAAGAACGGGTTGGGGTGCCCCAGTACCTCAAGTGCGAACCAGTAGGCCAACCCAGCGGCTAACGTGGCTTGGACAATGAGCATCCAACGGGAGCGCACACGGTCAATCGCATGGAGGAAACGCGTGCGGGGCCTCACTTTCTGACGCAGCTTGTTTGCTGCGCGGGAGGCCGGATGTAGGTACGTATTGCGAAAATCTTGGAAATCCGGGCGCGGATTATCCTCGACGAATTGCGTTTCCTTAGCTTCGACGAGGTCGTCGACATGCGCGGGAGCAAGGTCCTCTAGATTCCTGGCAGCTGCGGCATCCTTATCTTCCCCACCAGCTATGCCAGCCATGCCGAAGTCACCATCCTCATGTAAAAAACTGTGCGCTTTTTATGTACCCGTTGTGCTGTTGTGCACTCTTATGTGCCCGCTGAATCTCTGTGCGCGATTAAAGACCCAGTTCTGGCAACGCGGATTCATCACTGTCACGCAGCAACGCCATCATGCGATCGAATTCATCATCCTCGCCGATAGCCTTAGCAGCCTTAGCCAACGCTGCGAAGGCGCGGAGCACACCACGATTCGGCTCGTGCTCCCACGGAATGGCTCCGAACCCCTTCCAGCCGTTTCCACGCAGCAAGTCCAGACCGCGGTGGTAACCAGTGCGAGCGAAGGCGTAGGCCTGAATCTCCTGCCCCTCGGACAAGGCGCTTTCGGCCAAATCCGCCCAAGCCTGGGAATCGCGCGGGCATGCGCGAACCACGGCCTCCGGGCTTGCGCCACCGTCGCGGGCAGCAACGGCCTCGTCAAGAACGGGGAGCTTCACGGGAGCTGGAGCCATCATGTCATTGAGTTTCATGCGTCCTATTGTGCCAGGCATCACGTGGCGATGGCAGGAGCTCAGTATGTGACTCTCTGTTGAAAAGGGCCGGCGCAGCGTGGTGGTACATCGTCGGCAAGCACCAGATGACGACCAACTAGTGCTCCCCGACTACTCCGGGCAACTCGGCTTCGTCGAATCCAACGACTCGCCATTTTCCAGCTTGGTCGCAACAAAATCGGCCACTCGGGCACACGCTTCCATCAGCATCCAACCCGACAGCTGGACAGAGAGGTCACGCTCCTTAATCGCCGAACCGCGAACCGCGCCACCGACTGATTGCGCTACCGAACCGCCCTGTGGGAACTGAGCATTGTCGTTCCAATCTGCGGGGAAGAGCGGCAGGCCATCGACCTCGAGGCGGTGGTACCAGCACTTCTCCCCCGAAGCCAGAACCAGTCGGCGAGCAATGCGGGCCGCCGCGCGATTCATGCGATTGTCTCCGGGCAAACGCACCGCCGCATCGGCGAGGTATCGCACGAGGATGCCGTTGAACAGACCACCATCGCCGCCACCGGCACCGGCGATGACATTGTCGGTGGTCGCCAGATCCTTTGCCACCGCGTGGATGAGGTTTTGCACGCGTGTGAAATACTTCGTCGCCTGTTCACGTTGGCCGTGTGCCCGAAGCGCAAGCCCCACTTCGAGGCAAGCGCCAATCATGACACCCTGGTTGTACGTAAACATGCCCTTCTGTACGACGGCACCTGCCATGGACAAGCGAATGCCGTCGTAGAGCAGCCCTGAGTCCGCCAGGAGGTTGGCGTAAACCCAATCAATAAGTTCCTCCGCCTCCTTGATACGACCGGCCCGAGCCAGAGCGATGGCTGCAGGACCGTTCGAGGGGACGTTGAAAAAGAGGTCCTGCTCACGCCACGGCAGCACACCCGTGGACTCCTGCCGACCATCGCCCAAGCATGAAATCAGCCGTGCTGTCGTCTTCTTCGGCACCGACGCGCCGAGGACAGCGTCGGCACGCCCGAGCGCCAGCGCCATCCACGCGCGATCGTCGTAGTACTTGTTCTTGGTCAACAGCGTGAGGTTGCGAATGCGGATACCCCGAGTGGTCTGGCGAATAGCGCGGTACTTCTCCTTAGAGGGCACGCGCTTGGCTGCGTCTACCAGACAGTCGAGATACTGCGCCTGCCACCAGTAATGCCAATTGATGAAGACCTTATGTCGCAGCGGTGCGGGCCAGGAAGCCATTGCCAGATTCGTACCCGGAAGACCCCACAGCTTCGCCGCATGACGGTTGCGAATCGCCTGCTCAGCCACGTCCGCGCGATAGGCCCACGTTTCGGCCTCGGGACGCGACATTTTTAGAACCACTGGCTCTCCTTAAAACGGCTGTGAAACAGCTCTAAAACAGCCTTTCGAAATAAAACACCTAAGCAGACAATTACCAGGCCGCGGTGATATCTGCATGAGTACGAATCCAAGAGTGCATGGCAATACCCGCCGCTACCCCCGCATTTATCGAACGCGTCGAGCCAAATTGGGCAATCGACACCGTCAGATCCGCCGCCCGCTGTGCTTCTTCAGTCACTCCCGGCCCCTCCTGGCCGAAGAGCAAAAGACAACGCTCGGGCAACTCAACGGTTTCGATGGGTACGGAGCCCGGCACATTGTCCACGGCCACCACAGCCAGATCATGCTCGCGCGCCCAGCTAATGACCTCCGACACCGTCTCATGGTGCAACAAGTGCTGGTAGCGGTCAGTCACCATCGCGCCGCGACGATTCCACCGCTTGCGCCCCACGATGTGCACGGCCTCCACCAGGAAGGCATTTGCGGTGCGTACCACGGTGCCGATGTTGGAGTCATTCTCAAAATTCTCGATGGCGATGTGCAACGGATGACGACGCTTATCCAGCTCCGCGACGATAGCCTCCATCGTCCAGTAGCGGTAGGCATCGACGACATTGCGCCGGTCGCCCTCATTCAGAAGCTGCTCATCGTATTCTGGACCGGTCGGCCGGGGTTCGTTCGGGTACTCCTGCTCCCACGGCCCTACCCCGACACGAGCCTCAAACCACTCCGTCGGCCCCTTTCCGGGCTCAGGCGCGGTCAAGAGCCAACAGCCCCTCGACCAGGAACAACTGCGCCACGGTGTAGGTGTCCATCACTGCCGCATTCAGAAGCTTGCCGACGACGCCCTCCTCCGCAAACATCTTTCGAGCCATCAGTAGCGTGTCGGAGATGAGGAACAAGTTGCCACCGTGGCCTAGGCCGTAGGCGGCATCGGCAATCGGCAGACCGGTCTGCTCATCAGTGCCGACAGCTCCGGCACCCTTCAGCAGCGCCGGGTCATCGGCCAGCGTGGAGGTCACAGCCAGCAGCGGACCGTAGCCAACAGCAGCGGGCAGCGCCTCGGGCTTTACAGCACCGACCAGCGGTACCGACCCAGCCCACAGTGGGAAGCGGATGGCAGCACGCAGCGCGCTAATGCGAGCTCCGGCACGCCACAGCAGCACGTGGTAGGCAAGCTGGTTGACCGCGAACGGCACAGAACCGCGGTTCAGGTTCGGCTTGTTCGGCATAAGAATCAAGTCGCCCAGCCAACCGCCGGCGAGGCCGATGAGCAGGGTGGTCGTCGTAAAGCGAGACGTCTCGTGGCGACGGCGCCAAACATTGGCCGCCAACAGTGGCATGAGGACAGTCTTGGAAACTCGACGTGGAGTCTCCCAGCCGAAGGCACTGGAGACAACGTTGATTGCACTGGCGGCGATGTAGCCGGCTCGTTCTGGGGCACGGCGGGTGTCGGAGCTCGCGCTGGCGATACCTACGAGTGCGCCGAGCCCCTCGCCCGTGCGGCGCACAAACATGTCAGCGACGGTTTCCTTGGTGCCGGGAAGTTTGGTCGTGGTGAGCTTGGACAGGAGTCCTGCGCGCTTGGTGGTCATGGGGATGTTCCTTTTTCGTGGGACTGCGTTGGGGCGGGGTGAGCTGGGTGAGCGGGGTGAGGCTCGGCGAAAGCTCTAGCGCTAAGATTCTTAGGCCAGACCCAAGTCATCCAAACCGAGCAGATAACGGTACTCCAGGCCTTCAGCCTTGATAACCTCGTCGGCGCCCGTCGCGCGGTCAACCACAGTGGCTACACCGACAACCTCGGCACCCGCCTCACGTAGGGCAGCTACGGCGGTCAGCGGCGAGTTGCCCGTCGTGGTGGTGTCCTCAACAACCAGGACCTTCTTGCTCACAATGTCCGGCCCCTCAACGCGGCGCTGCATGCCGTGCTTCTTGGCTTCCTTACGCACCACAAAGGCATCAATCGGACGTCCTTCGGCGTGCATGACAGAGGTAGCCACCGGGTCCGCGCCAAGCGTCAGACCACCGACGTGCGCGTAGTCCCAGTCTGCAGTGAGCTCCCGTAGCAGGGAACCAATCAGGCGCGAGGACTCATGATGCAAGGTGGCGCGGCGCAGGTCAACGTAGTAGTCAGCCTCACGTCCAGACGACAGCGTGACCTTGCCATGAACAACCGCCAGCTCCTTGACCAACTCGGCCAAACGCTGCAGCTTCTCCTGATTGACATTGCTCGTGTGGGTGCTCATCTGAAGTTGTCTCCTAAATAAACGACTGTGTGCTCAAGGATATGTCTGGTTCTACTCGTCCGCGGAATCAGGGGTTGCGCCCTTGTCCTCGGATACAGTTTCGTTGGGGTCGTCGCTGCTGTCGAGGTCTGGGGCGGCGTCGGTAAAAATACTGGCGGGCTTCACATTTGATCGCACCACACGCCCCTGGTTCGAGCGCAACCGGCTATGTTCGGGGTCCTCACCGAGCGCAGGAATCTGCTGGCCAGAATCCCCAATGTCCTCCGACTCACCAACGTTTGCACCCATCTTTCGTGCCGTTGACCGCGAAGGCAGCGCCGTCGGATCCAGCGGTGTATCCCGCGTAGGGCGCCACGACGAACCGTCAATCGCCTGCACCACCGTGGGTTGTGCATTGCTTTGCGACGACCACTGCGAATCATCCGTGGTTGCATCCGCGGTGGCAGCGGAAGAGGACGAAGGAGAATCTGCGTAAACAATTTCCTCAACGTCCAGCGGCTCTTCGCCCTTGCTATTGTGCGCGCTGTGACTCTGGGCATGCCCGTTCTGTGAGCTGTGATTCTGCGATTCATGGTTAGCAGAACCGTTGCGACGCTGGTCTGGTACAGCGTGCAAGTGCCCACGCCCGGTTCCATCCGAAATCAAGGAACCAGAGTCAACGGACTGCTCGGTGAGCTGCAAACGAGTGGGATCCCACTGATTAGTATCCGGAGCGACGGTTTCGCCTTCCGCCGGTGGCAACCTGCGTGCAATGTCGGAGAAGTCCGACAGCGATGCCAGTGCACCGTCCCAGTCTTCTGGCACTGAATTATCAATCAGCTGAGCCAAGGACCAGGAGTTTTCGGACCACATGCGGGTAATGGCAGGGTGCACGTCGGCAAGCATGCGGGTTGCACGGTCGTCAAAGATGCGATGAATGAGCTCTGGGTCAGTAGCTGCGACTACCAGGCCGGCTTCGGTGGCTACGTGAGGCAGCGTCGTGCCGCCGCTGCGGCGCAGCTCGAAAACCTCATCGCTGGATACAGAGCGGCGGATGGCGATGGTGGTGATGCCGCCGACATCGGCGAGGTGCATTTCCCGGCCAAAGGCGAAACCGGAGACTACGGCCTTGGCATCGCCGTCCGGCGTGCGCTGCCAGTACGACGGCAGCTCATGGTCCACACGGTTGTAGACAGAATTACGTTCCTGCGCCCAGGCCTTCCGCAAGTGACGCACACGGCGACCGCTGATACGTCGACGGACAGGGGCCACTGACTGCTGCTGGGCGCGCTGCGGTTGCGCGGGCTGGGTGGGCTCAGTGGGCTGGGCGGCATTGGTTTCCTGGGTGGCCTGGGTGTGCGCCGCAAAATCGGATGATTGCGGCACTTCGCCAGTCTCGGCATTATCGCCGGACGCAGCCTGGAATTCTGTACCGGCAACAGCTCCAGTGCGAGCATCAGCAGCGTTGGAGCTGTTGGCCTCTGTGGCAACGGCGTCGCCCACTAAATCTGTCTTGAACTCATCCGTAGTATCGGTATCTTCAGCAGTCACGGACTCGGCTGGCTCTGCGCCAGGCCCTTCGCCAAGTTCTGTGCCGGACTCCGCGCCGGACGCCGCGCCGCTTCGGAGAGTCACGTCCGTTCCCGCATTCAGGTCAGCTGCTGCTTCCGATGTTTCGGAAGCTCCCGCGTCTTCTGCTGCTTCGGGCATTTCAGCAGGGCCCCCCGGCTCGATTCCCGAGACAGATTCAGGCTCCGTCGGCATCTTTTCTACAGCTGAAGTCCCCAGTTCGGTCGTCGAAACCTCAGTTCCAGAGTCAGCATCAGCGGCAAAACCAGTCTCAGCGACAACCTCAGAGTCAGCATCAGCTGCGACATTCGGTCTCACCACAGAAGCTGTCTCAGAGCTGCCTTGCCCTAAAGAATCCGGCTGTTCGGACACAACATCTTCTGCCGCCACACCGGTTACTTCGCCGGTGGAGTCCGAGGGCTCGTCGTAAAGCGATGGTGATGACGGAAGCGCCACAGCAGTCTCACTTGTACTGCGACGGCGGCGGTCGACAACGAACAGCGCGACTGCGGCGATGATGAGGATCGCTGCGAGGGTGAATACTAGGGGAATCATTAATCTCCTAGCTTAAGCCAGAAGCCGTTCTATTTGGTCAGCGACAAGATGCCGTCCCCCGTCTGGCGCAATACCAATGCCCGCGGCGAGAGCGTACAGGGCTATCTAGGACCGTAAGGGCGCGGGGCAAAAGCCACATGAACGGCACGTCAGGGGTTCCCTGGGGCGATACGCCCTGGTCCGGACACACGCCCGTCCGGAGTCGCTTAGAAACGGACGATAGGCCGGCTCGGATCGCCAGCCCACTGGGACCAGCCTCCGACATACAGAGAGGCGCCCGTGATGCCCGCTTCTACCATGGCCTGAATGAACAGCGAGGAATGAAGACCAGAACCGGAGTAGACCGCTACATTACGACCGTCTTCGATACCGACGGAGGCAAAGCGCTCACGGAGCTGCTCAACAGGCAGGAAGGAGCCGTCGGCATTTTGCAGACTGCGAGCCGCCAGGTTCACGGCACCCGGGATGTGACCCGCCTGCAAATCGACGCGCTCACTGCGGCCTTCAAAGCGGCTGGGCTCACGCGCATCCACCAAAATTCCACGTTCAGACCAGGTGCGTACGTCGTCGAGGCTGGCAACAGGCATATTGCCCTCACTCACCGCAATCGTTCCAGGCTGCGGCAGATTGCCGGGACCGAAGGCAGTCTCGTTTCCATCTGCTTCCCAAGCGGCTAACCCGCCGGTGAGGACACGCACATTCTCCAAACCCGCCCAGCGCAGAATCCACCAAGCACGTGACGCGAACAGTCCATCGCCCGCGTCGTAGACGATCACCAGATGTTCCGAGCGGACTCCCCATCGACGGACGGCATCGCGCACACGCTCGATATCCGGCAACGGGTTGCGACCAGCTTCTCGGCTGGGAACACCTGCTAGGTCCAACTCGGGATCACAGAACACGGCCAGTGGGATGTGAGCCGTGGCGTACGAGTCATATGGTTTTTTGGCACGCGACCAGCGTGCGTCAACGACGACGATACGACCGCCGCCGGCAATCTTGTCACGAAGCTCTTGTACCGAGATGGATGTTGTCATAATCTCGGATTCTAAATCGATTGACTTAGTAGCGCGATATGTACGTTATTAAAACTAGGAGCTTGGGAAGGTGTCGGATTACGCCTCACGCTCTTGGGGGGCGGGGTTCTGCAAACCCTCAATGATGCACAGCCAAGCCCGGCTAAACTGGGAATATGTCTGAAACTGCTGAACGACTGACCGTTTTCATCTCTGGCGCAGGACGTGGGATCGGCCGTGCCACCTCAGAAAAACTGCTTTCCCGTGGCTACACCGTAGGAGTTTTTGACATCTCTGGTGACCAGAAATGGGCAGCGGACCACCAGAACGCGGTCGTTGGCACTCTCGATGTCACCAATCCGCAGCAGTGGGAGGACGCGCTGAAGCAGTTCGTGGATAGGGCAGGACGCCTGGATGTGTTAATCAACAACGCCGGTATCCTCTACGGCACTCCATTCGAGGAGGGATCCTACGAGCAAGACAACGCGCTAATCGATGTCAATGTGAAGGGCGTCCACTTCGGCTGCCGCGCAGCTCTCCCTTACCTCAAGGGCTCACGCGGGCAGGTAATCAATCTCTGCTCGGCGTCAGCAATCTACGGCACCCCAGACATGGCCACCTACTCCGCCACCAAGTTCGCCGTTCGCGGCATCACGGAGGCACTCGAGGTCGAGTGGGAACCCCATGGCATCGATGTCAAGGCAGTCTGGCCGCTTTACGTCAACACCCCTATGCTCAAAAATGTCAGCACCGACGGCACCAAGCGCATGGGCATTCGAATCACGCCAGATGATGTCGCCAACGCAATCGTCGACTGCATCGACCACAAGCAGGGCAAGATCACTAAGGTTCACTTCCCTGTCGGCCTGCAGACGAAACTGCTGTACTACGCCGCCAGCGTCGGCGCCCCGTTCCTCAACCGCTTCATCAACGCAAAGCTGACTACGAAGCGGAAGATCGGCCTCTAAGCCAGGGCGCCCCCACCCTCCCATCCGACTACCCACCGGGATCCTGTCCCGTCTCGCCATTGCCATCCGCTGCGTCCCCCGCTCGTTTCTCTCGCGCTTTACGACGCAACCAGCGTCCCGGACTATCGAACGTATCGGGATCCTCATTGGATTCTGCTTTCCGGTTTCCTTCCTTGTCTTTCGGGGGCACCCAGACCACACGATCAGTAGAGGCCGGCTCGCACTCCCCGCTAACTCCGTCCCCTTCGTCAGTTCCTAGAATCTCCGGTACCTCATCCGGCCGGAGCGTCCACCAAGCATTTTCATCACATCGAGCATCATCGATCTTTCGATGCGTACCCGGATCAACCAACGTGAGATTATCCAGGTCAGTGCCACCACCGGAAGCCCACGACTGCACATGGTGAACATCACACATAGCTCCCGGAGTGCCCATGCCCGGCGCGGAGGAACCTCCTTCCTCTCCAAGAAGGGCCAGATACTGCGGCAAAGTCCCCAGCCTGCGGGACCGACCAAAGTACAAGGTCTGCCCCTCATTCCCCAAGACTTGGAGGAACGAATTTCTATCAACCATCTGTTGCACGGCCTGACTAATGGAAATTCGCACTCCCGCGTCTGAGACCGCTTTGCTCGATCCAGGAAGGACAAAATCTTTCCCATCAGGCAAGGAGACTCCAGCTAACGCTGCCACATCTGCGATATGCGCGACGGTGACCACGGATGTCGTCCCCCGCGCCGGCTGAAGCTCACCGCCTGGTTGAAAGCCCCCGTTCACCGCCGCTTCCACGGCATCATGGAAACGTTGCTCCGGATTCCGCTGGTCATCGGCACCTTCTTCGAGTAACCCGCCAGGTCGCGCATGATCTGCCTGCAGCCTTTTGAGCACCGCTGCAAACGAAGGCGTAACCACACCGCTCAACCGGCTCATGCCGTCCGGCCCCTGAGCACTGATTTTTAGGCTTCGTTTCCGAGCACGGTCCTCATCCGTATACGGGTCATCAACCCCCAACATCGCCCGCAGGCGATTGGGCAATTGGTTGAGATCATCAACACGGACCTTGTCCACCAAATCTGCAATGTGCTTGTCCAGCAGCCTAGACAACTCCGCGTGCTCCGTTGCCGGCAGCTCGCGAACGGCTTTGTCAATCTTCGCAACAGCATCCGCACCGACAACACCTTCCTCAACTTTCTGACGAAGGTTCGGCATTCGGACATCCTCATTCGCCGGAGCAAACGGATCAACACTCCTACTCAGACGCCCGACGACATTAATTCGCTGTCTCGCTTCTGCTCGCGAGATTCGCATCTCCTGCGCTAACCACGCAATCTTTCGATGCTCCGCGCTGGGCATCCGCCCCTTCATAGTCTCCACATAAGTCGCATCAATAACTGCAAGCCGTTTTCGCGCTTTCTCAATCGACTTATATGCGTCGTGCGCATGATCCGGTGCAAGTACTTCGAAGTTCTCCACGATAACTGTCGACAGAGCTTCAAACTGCGCAACCGCATCTAAGACCTGCGATGTCGAAAGCGGTCCACTGCTATTTGGCGCCGATGGTGTAGACATTTCCCCCCACCCCCTTTTAAAACGCTAGCAATCCGAATCCCCAAATGGACTAACTAATTTCCCTCACCCACATTATCGTACACCCATTCGACATTACACAACCCCTAAGCCGAACTTTTCGAACTTTTTTCCGAAACGCTGCCACGCTTCCAGTGCTTGAACACCCCACCAACCCGCGCAGTCCCCACCAAAAACTGCACGCGGAAAACCTAAAACCGCACCGCCATCACATCGTGGTCCGGGAAACTCGAGCGCCCCACCAGCTCAAACCCCGCCTTCACATAAGCTTTCGCCGCCCGCGGGTTGGCATCATGGACAGCCAGGCTAACCCCCGGGTACCCCAGCTCACGCGCATACTCAAGGAGTCCCGCAATCATCGGCTGCGACAGCCTGCGCCCGACAACACCCGGACGCAGCGCAATCGCCACCTCAGGAATCCCATTTTCCAAAAAACCGTACCCCGGATCGTCCTGCGTAAACGTACGCAGCCAGGCCGCCCCCACCGGCACTTCATAGCTTTCGTGCTCTTCGCTTGACGACGAATCCCCGCGCTCCAACCATTCCGCCTTAATAGCGGCCGCACTGTAAGTAGTTTCGCGAGAAACTCGCGGTTCAAACGGGTCAGTGCTGGTCATGTCGCTACTGAGCGACTCGAGGTCAGCGTCGTCAAGCGAAGTGGCGAAAAGGATAACCCCGCCCTGACTCGCATCCCACTGGTCGACGTATTGACGCCTCGTGACTACATAATCTTCCGGCAGTGGCTTACTTTCATCTCCGAATGTTTCCGTTAGTTCGTCCATCCAGGCAATGAAGGGACGGTCGGAGTCTGTCGCTGGTCGCCACTGAAAGTTAGTCATATTTGCGCACTATACCGGCGCACTCCAGACTGACCGGAATGCAACAAGCCCACACGGTCGGTCACAAGGAACATAAACTCGGACAATAAAAGCACAAAAAAGGGGCGGTTCAGGAGAAAACTCTCCCAAACCGCCCCAACAAAAGAGACAGCCTGCTCAGCAGTTATTACCCTGAGTATCAGGAATCCTAGACTCGGGCTACGCCATCCTCGTCATAGCCGACAACTTTCAGCGACTCGCCATCGTCAGCAACCGTGACCTCTACGCGGTCACCATCGCGAACATCACCGGCGAGCAGTCGACGTGCCAGCTCATCTCCGATCGCCTTCTGCACCAGGCGACGCAACGGACGAGCGCCATAGGCCGGGTCATAGCCGCGCTCCGACAGCCAATCCAGTGCCCCATCGGCGACATCCAGCACCAGACGACGTGCCTCCAGGCGTTCTGCCAGGTTGCGAACCTGAATGTCGACAATGCCGCGCAGCTGTTCGGAGGTCAGCGGATCAAAGATCACTACATCGTCGAGACGGTTGATGAACTCCGGCTTGAAGGCCATCTTGACCGCGTCCATGATCTGCTCATGCGTACCACCAGCACCGAGGTTGGAGGTCAGAATCAGAATCGTGTTTCGGAAGTCCACGGTTCGACCCTGACCATCGGTCAGGCGACCTTCATCGAGCACCTGCAGGAGCACATCGAACACGTCCGGGTGAGCCTTCTCCACCTCGTCGAAAAGCACGACGGTGTACGGACGGCGACGAACAGCCTCGGTGAGCTGGCCGCCAGCGTCGTAGCCGACGTATCCGGGAGGGGCACCAATTAGACGAGCGACAGAGTGCTTCTCGCCGTACTCGGACATATCGATGCGAACCATCGCACGCTCATCGTCGAAGAGGAACTCCGCCAGAGCCTTGGCCAGCTCCGTCTTACCAACGCCAGTTGGACCGAGGAACAGGAAGGAACCAGTCGGACGATTCGGATCGGCAACACCTGCACGCGAACGGCGGACGGCATCGGAAACAGCCTCCACAGCGGCATTCTGACCAACGACGCGACGGCCGAGGTTGAGCTCCATTTCGAGCAACTTCTCGGTCTCACCCTGCATCATCTTGCCAGCCGGAATGCCCGTCCAGGCAGAGACAACTTCAGCGACTTCCTGAGGTGTGACCTCCTCCTTGAGCATGGAGTTTTCCTCTGCGTCAGCGACCGATTCCTCGGCGGCCTCCAGTTTCTTCTCCAACTCAGGGATGCGCCCGTAGCGCAGCTCTGCGACACGGCCGTAGTCACCTTCGCGCTCAGCCTTTTCGGACTCAGTGCGCAGGGCATCGAGCTCTTCGCGAACGGAGCGGACATCATCAATTGAGGACTTCTCGTTCTGCCAGCGAGTCTTCAGAGCGTTGAGCTTCTCGCGCTCATCGGCAAGTTCCTCACGGAGCTTGTCCAGGCGCTCCTTCGACGCGATGTCAGTTTCCTTCTCCAGGGCCATTTCCTCGATTTCGAGGCGGCGCACGATGCGTTCCGCGGAGTCGATTTCCTCCGGCGAGGAGTCAATCTCCATACGCAAACGCGATGCGGCCTCATCAACCAGGTCGATAGCCTTATCCGGCAGGAAGCGGGATGTGATGTAGCGGTCCGACAGCGTTGCTGCAGCCACTAGCGCGGAGTCCTGGATACGAACACCGTGGTGGACCTCGTAGCGCTCCTTCAGGCCACGCAAAATACCGATGGCGTCCTCAACGCTCGGCTCACCGACAAAGACCTGCTGGAAACGACGCTCCAGCGCAGCATCCTTCTCGATGTACTTGCGGTACTCATCCAAGGTCGTCGCACCGACCAGACGCAGCTCACCACGAGCCAACATCGGCTTAATCATATTGCCCGCATCCATCGAGCCATCACCCGTGGCACCAGCGCCAACGATGGTGTGAATCTCATCGATGAAGGTAATAATCTGACCGTCGGATTCCTTAATCTCGTCCAGAACTGCCTTCAGGCGCTCCTCGAACTCACCGCGGTACTTCGCACCGGCGACCATAGAGCCCAGGTCCAGACTCATCAGAGTCTTGCCCTTCAGAGATTCCGGCACGTCACCTGCAACAATGCGTCGCGCCAGCCCCTCTACAATGGCCGTCTTACCAACGCCCGGCTCACCAATGAGCACAGGATTGTTCTTAGTACGACGACTCAAGACCTGTACCACGCGACGAATCTCCGCATCGCGGCCAATAACTGGGTCAATCTTGCCCTCACGTGCCCGTGCGGTTAAGTCCGTCGCATACTTTTCCAGAGCCTGATACTGCTCTTCCGGATTCTCCGTTGTTACCTTCCTCGATCCACGCACGCTAGTCAGCGCACCCTTTAACGCCTCGGCAGTGGCACCCGCGGACTGCAGCACAGTTGCCGCCTCCGACTGGCCAGTTGCTACACCGATAAGCAGAATTTCCGTGGAGACATACTCGTCTCCCAGCTCCCCCGCCAGCTCCTCGGCGGCGTTCAGTGCATTAACAGCGTCCCTATTAAACTGCGGGTTCGCCATATTCGCCCCGCTTGCCGACGGGTACCCAGCGACCAACTCCTTAGCGCGGGTCAAAACTCCAGAAGGATTAACGCCCGCTGCTTCAAGCAGTGGAGCCGCAATACCCTCCTTTTGCTCCAGCAGTGCTACCAGAATGTGCCCAGGCCGGATATCCGGGTTACCCGCGCTGGTCGCGGCCTTCATAGCTTCCTGGAGAACTTCTCCAGTCTTAGTTGTTGGTGTAAAACTCATAACTTGCGCCCCTTTGACTCAACTTTGTCATTCACTACCCATAACGCATTCAGCCTTGAGCCTGTTCCACTCAACTTAAAATTTTACGATTTCCCCACTGTGATTCACGCCACACCTATAGTAAAAAGGATTAGGCTCGGCAGCGTCGTTAAGCGTAGTAGCGCGCCGGAAAGCACTAGAAAACGTTGGAAAGCTCCAGAAACCACGTGCGAGCGCACTCCAACACACCGCCCGACGCCCTCACCAGCACACTCCCACCAGATTCGACTTCCCCCATGTGAGTGATGGGCGGGCGGCGCACTCATACCGTTTTGGTTACCCTAGTAGATGACATTCCTTCATTCTCACGAAAGGACTCGAATGAACATCGAGCAGGCACGTCAGATGACTGAGGGCAAGGGCTTCATCGCCGCTCTCGACCAGTCCGGTGGATCTACCCCGAAGGCTCTGCGCCTGTACGGCATCGACGAGGATCAGTACTCGAACGAAGATGAAATGTTCGACCTGGTTCACCAGATGCGTACCCGCATCATCACTTCCCCGTCCTTCAACTCTGAGCAGATTATTGGCGCGATTCTCTTCGAGCAGACCATGGATCGCGACGTTGAGGGAATCCCGACCGCTCAGTACCTGTGGGAAAAGAAGGGCATCGTCCCGTTCCTGAAGACTGACAAGGGCCTCGCCGACAAGGAGAACGGCGTTCAGCTTATGAAGCCATGCCCGGGTCTGGATGAGCTGCTGGAGCGCGGTGTCGCTAAGGGCATCTTCGGCACCAAGATGCGTTCCTTCATTGCTGAGGCAAACGAAGAGGGCATCAAGGCCAACATTGCTCAGCAGTTCGAGTTCGGCAAGCAGGTTCTGTCCCACGGCCTGGTTCCGATCCTGGAGCCGGAGGTCGACATCAACGCTGCTGACAAGGCAGAGGCTGAGGACATCGTCCTGCGCGAGCTGCTCGCTGGCCTGGATGACCTGGCTGATGACCAGAAGGTCATGATCAAGGTTTCCATCCCAACCAAGGATGACCTGTACAAGCCGCTGATTGAGCACCCGAAGGTCATGCGCGTTGTCGCCCTGTCCGGTGGCTACGAGCGCGAGGACGCCAACGAGCGCCTGTCCCGCAACCACGGCATGATCGCTTCCTTCTCCCGTGCACTGTCTGAGGGTCTGTCCGCTCAACAGTCCGACGAAGAGTTCAACGCAACCATGGCTGAGTCCGTCAAGGGCATCTACGAGGCTTCGATTTCCTAATCGTCCGCTGTGCATCTGTGCTTGTGCGCTTGTGCGCGCCTCTAGGTAGCCGCTAGCGCAACTAAGAACTCCCGCACCAGGTTTTCTTGGTGCGGGAGTTTTTGCGTTGGTGTCCCTGGCCTACGACAGCAC
>NZ_ABZU01000002.1 GCF_000173655.1 Corynebacterium amycolatum SK46
CCCACATCGCATTACGCATCAAAGGAATACGCGCCAAAAAATGACGAACCAAAACCTAACCGCCAGCAGTTACCTGCGGTACTCCACCCGCGTATAGGACACACGAATCCGGGTGGTTATGCGCTGGCGGAGGTCCTCAGGGGCAGGTTGCTGGCAGCACCGGCGCAGCAGCCGTCGTATAGCTTGCTCGGAACCGAACTCTTCCAAACACTGAGGGCATTTGTGAATGTGCTCCTCGAGAAAGCGGCGCTCCTCCGAATCACACTCGCCATCTAAAAATGCGTGTAGGCGCGAGTGGACATCCTGACAGAAAGCATCTTCACAGGCGTGTCCGCGCTCTGGCGTCTGCTCCATATCTTGGCTCGACTCTCGGCTCATCGCGGAGAATCTCCCTTCTCTTCTTTCAAGAATCCACGTTCCACGGCTACGTTGTGCAACGCGTCTCGGAGCTGTTTTCTTCCACGGTGGAGCCGACTCATCACAGTTCCGATGGGCGTGCCCATGATTTCGGCGATTTCCTTGTAGGGCAATCCTTCGACATCGGCGTAGTAGACCACCATCCGGTAGTCCTCTTTGAGACTCATCAAAGCGTCACGAATTTCCTCGTCAGGAAGCTTTTCCAGCGCTTCAACCTCTGCAGAGCGCAGCCCTAACGAAGTGTGCGACGCGGTTTCCGCGATCTGTGAATCCGTGATGTCATCGGTGGCGTACTCGGCAGGACGACGCTGCGCCTTGCGGTAGTTGTTGATGTATGCATTCGTCAAAATGCGGTAGAGCCACGCTTTCAGATTCGTGCCCGGTTTGTAGGAGCAGAAGCCCTGAAAAGCCTTGATATAGGTCTCCTGCACCAGGTCTTCGGCATCGGCGGGGTTGCGTGTCATCCGAAGCGCCGCTCCATAGAGCTGATCCAAAAGCGGCATGGCATCACGCTCAAAGCGCTGCGCAAGCTCCTCATCCGACTCATCAGTCCGGATGGCCGATGTTCCTGTCTGATCACCTGACATGCTACCTATCCTAAAACATCCGCACCCACGAGTCGGCCAGACCCCTGTCACCAGGCATTTCGTAGCGTGGCTGCACTGGTGTGCAACGATGGGAAATTATGTCGAAGAAGTCCGCCAAGAAGTCCGCTGCCGCCACCCCGGCCATCGCCGTCTGCCAGAACGCCGGAATCGACTTCCACGTTCACCAATTCCCCCACGGCAGCGACAACTTCGGCGAAGAGGCCGCCTCTTGGCTGCTAGAGCACCTCGGAGTGGCGCCCGAACGCATCTTCAAAACTCTCATTATCGAGCTATCCGGCAAACGCACTGGACTGGCGATTGCAGTCGTCCCCGCCACCGGAATGCTCAACCTCAAGGCCGCCGCCGCGGCCGTCGGGGCTTCCAAGGCCACGATGGCCGACCCCCATGACGCGTCACTTGCCACCGGCTACGTTCCCGGCGGCATCTCCCCGCTTGGCGGTCGCCGCAAGCTCCCCACAGTCATTGATGAGACAGCCACTCTCGCCGACACTGTGTTCGTCTCCGGTGGTCGCCGCGGGTGGGACATCGAACTGTCACCCGCTGATCTGGTTTCGCTTTGCGACGCCACGGTCGCCGACATCGCCCGCTAACCCTGCAGCTACTCCTGCAACCTCCCCGCTGATACGGCCTTAAAACAGCTCCTCGTTGTGGCCGGGTGCCGCGCCATCGGGCTCATCCAGCAGGTGCGGCCCTTCATTCGCAACATTGCCGACGGCACGGTTGACCGGTCGGAGGGTCAGCTTGTCCACCACCTCTGCGCTGGTCATACCAACATCTCCGTTTGCTGCCCAGGCCGAGAGATCCAACCAGTCGCTGACTTCGTCGTCGGCAAGCACGCGCGGCATACGATGATGCAGATTCGCGAGCTGTCCCACGGCGTCGGTGGTGAGAATTGTGGCGGAGACGATATCGCCCCAACGCTCCCACAGCCCCGCGACGGTGAAAAGCGGTGCGTCATCGCCAAAGCTGACGAAGTAGGGCTGGCGATTCTTCCACTCATACCAACCGTTCATGGGGATTGCGCAGGGCAGACCATCCCGGAAAGTCGGTTTGGACTGCCAGGTTTCCGCACGGGCATTGAAGAAAGGTGTCGTTGGCACTTCGCGGGCCCACTGTGGAATTAAACCCCAGCGCACGGTGGCGGCAATGGTTCCTGTGCGGCCGGGGTGCTCGCGGGCAAGAGCAACTATTGGCATGGTTGGGCCGATGTTGTAGCGGGAGGTGGGCAACGGGCCGTCGGCACGCACGGGCGCCAAACCGGGAATCTCAGCCGTGGTGCTGAGCAGCTCTTCGGCGACTGTGAAATTGACGAAACGACCGCACATACCAACTGATTGTGCCGTTGACTCTCCCTCTAGTCGAGGTATGGAGTGAAAGTGTTCCATAATTGGTTGTGTGTGTTCCCAAAATCAGAATTGGTCCGCCCCTACTGTAAGTGTCGACGGGGCCGAAGCCGGTCGACAGCCTTTTAGCGCCACGGTGCAGATTGCCGGCTCGAAGTCGATTACGAACCGTGCCCTTGTCATCGCGGCGCTATCTTCGACACCATCGGTTATCCATGGTGCTCTGCGCTCTCGCGATACCGATCTTATGATTCGCGCACTGCAAGCCCTGGGAACTGACATCAGTGCCGACTCGACATATTCGGGTGCCCCGAACCACACGCTTCGCGTCACTCCACGCATGCTCCGCGGTGGTGTTGTGGAATGTGGTCTCGCAGGTACGGTTATGCGCTTCGTGCCCCCTATCGCAGCTCTTGCGCAGGGTTCGGTGTTCTTCGAAGGCGACGTAGAGGCCAAGGCTCGCCCGATGTCGGCCGTGCTGGATGCGCTGCGCAGCCTCGGTGTGAACATCGCGGGCAATGGGCTTCCCTTCACGGTCAATCCGCAGGGGCCGAATCAGGGCAACCGCCTCGGTGACTCGGTCCAAGAGCAAGATCTGCCGGACATCGGCGGCGAAGTGGAAATTGATGCTTCGGCTTCGAGCCAGTTCGTCTCTGGCCTGTTACTGTCAGCACCGCGCTATGGCCGTGGCCTGGTACTTCGCCCGACCGGTGAGATTCCTTCCCGCCCGCACATTGACATGACCCTGGACATGCTTCGCGAGGCCGGTGTACAGATCGAGGAGACCACGGCCGACACACCTGAGGGACCACGCACAACGTTCTCCATTCACCCCACCGAAATGATCGGTCGCACCTGGCAGGTCGAACCCGACCTGTCTAACGCCGCCGCCTTCCTGGCCGCTGCGGCTGTCACTGGTGGCAGCGTCACCGTGCCCGACTGGCCAGAGCACACCACGCAGCCGGGCGACCGCATCCGCGAGATCTTCACCGCTATGGGCGCTACCGTGACGTTCAACCGTCACGAGGGCGGTCGCACCAGCCTCACCGTCGTGGGCCCAAAGCCGTCGGAGCTCCGCGGAATCACGATGGACATGTCCGAGATTGGCGAGCTGACCCCGACGGTCGCCGCCATCGCAGCGCTGGCCACTACCCGCACCGAGCTGACGGGTATCGCACACCTGCGCGGTCACGAGACCAACCGTCTTGCCGCGCTCACCACGGAAATCAACGGCCTCGGCGGTCGCGCGACCGAGCTTGACGACGGCATTGCGATCGACCCCGTTCCGCTCCACGGTGGCCTCTGGCACAGCTACGCCGATCATCGAATGGCCACCGCTGGTGCCATTGTTGGCCTGCGCACGGAGGGCGTGGAAGTCGAAAATATCGGTACCACTGCTAAGACCATGCCTGGATTCGACCTGCGCTGGCTGGAGATGCTCGGACTGGCCTCCCCCAGCCCTAGCTCGTTGGAAAAGTCAGTCGAAGCTCGACTTGATGGTGTGGACAACGGAACCGAGGCAGGGAAATAACAGTGGCGGCACGCAGGCGTGGACGGCAATGGGACGAGTCCGATGTACGCATCCGCCCCGGTAAAGGGTCACGGCCACGGACGAAGGATCGCCCCAGCCACGCCGATGCCCAGTGGGGCATGGTGGTGACCAAGGATCGTGGTCGTTGGGGTGTAGTCCTCGACAACACCCCAGATATTGCAGTGACATGCATGCGTGCCCGCGAGCTCGGCCGTACCAATATCGTTGTCGGTGACCGCGTCGGTGTCGTAGGCGATGTCAGCGGCCGTGAGGGCACGCTGGCTCGCATCGTCAAGCTGGCAGAACGCAGCACGGTTTTGCGTCGCACCGCCGATGACAACGACCCGTATGAGCGCATTGTCGTCGCCAATGCCGGCCTGCTGCTCATTGTCTGCGCAGTCGCTGATCCTGAGCCCCGCACCGGTTTTGTCGAACGCGCGCTGGTCGCGGCCTACGCCGGCGGTGTCCGTCCCGTGCTCTGTCTGACTAAGTCCGATCTGGCTGACCCACAGGAATTTGCCGGGGAGTTCTCAGCGCTCGGAGTGGATGTCGTTGTCTGCGGTATCAACGATGACTTGGCTCCCCTGTTAGAGCTCATCGATGTTCCAGGGCGTGTGACAGCTTTGGTTGGGCATTCCGGTGTGGGTAAATCCACCCTCGTCAACCGGATTGTTCCCGAAGCCAACCGTGAGACTGGCGAAGTCAGTGGTGTGGGCAAGGGGCGCCATACCTCCACGCAGTCGGTGGCGCTGATGTTGCCGTCGGAAAGCGCAGGGGACGCGACATCGTGGATTATTGATACCCCAGGTATTCGTTCCTTTGGACTGGCGCATGTGACCCCGGAGACGCTGCTGGCGGCATTTCCAGATATTCAGGCGGCGACAGACGAGTGTCCGCGTGGCTGTACGCATCTGGGGCCTCCTGCGGATCCGGAGTGTGCCCTCGACAAGCTGGAGGGAGTTCAGCATCGTCGAGCGATGGCCGTGCGTCGTCTACTCAGCGCCATCGGCGACAACGAGGACTGGGAGCTGGACATTGAAAGGGACTAGCCGCGCTGATTCTCCGGAAACGCCCGCTGAAGCCTCGGAAAATTCTACCCCGGCGAAGGATAACTCCGGTCTCTACCCCGCTCCCGGCAGTTGGATTCGGCTGTGCATCTATACACTGATTGTCGGACTTGCCACGGGTCTCGGTGCAGCCGGCCTCGCACTAATAATGCACGGGATCGAGTACGCAGTTTACGGACAACATGAGGGCGACGTAGCCGTCGTGACCGATGGCACCACTGGCCTCCAACGCTTTGTCGGAATTGTGTTGGCGGGACTGATTGCAGGACCGATGTGGGCAGCGCTGCGCAAAAAGGCCACGCCCATTGAGAGCGTTGAGGCAGGCATGAACGGTCGACTCATGCCGGTGTGGTCAACCCTGGTCAATGTGTTTTTGCAGATGGGGACTGTGGCCGCGGGTGCGTCGATGGGACGTGAGAATGCCCCGCGGGAACTCGGTGCGATGGTGGCTTCACAGATGTCGCATCGACTGCATATCGATCCGCTACACCGCCGATTTTTAGTCGCAGCGGCAGCCGGCGCTGGACTCGGCGCGATTTACCACATCCCGCTGGCCGGGGCGGTTTTCTCCTTGGAGATTCTACTGGGCTCACTGAGCATTACTGCCGTGATGGTAGTACTGGCGTGTTCGGCCATTGCCACAGTGACTTCGGGCATCGTGGTCGGCAGCAGCCCGCTCTACAGTCCAATCAATCTCTCTGACGGCTGGGGAAATCTCGGGGCGGCACTACTACTCGGCGTTATCTGCGGTGCCATCGGCTACGCATTCCGCATTGTCACTTCACGGGTGATGGACAAGGCGCCAACCGGCTGGCATTCTGCCTGGGCCATTCCCCTCGCGTTCACTCTCGTTGGTGTGATGTCGCTGTGGGTTCCAGAAGTGTTGGGCAATGGCCGCATCGCTGCGACCACAGTTCTCATGGATCGTCCACTGCTGGGGTTTGCGGTCATGCTACTGATTGCCAAAACCGTCGCAGTGCTGGTGACCTTCCGTTCCGGTGCCGTCGGCGGTCTATTGACTCCGGGCTTTGCCCTCGGCGCACTCAGCGGTTTCATCATCGGCTGCTTCGTGCAGCCATTAATGCCCTCAATCCCGCTCAGCGACTTCGCAATTCTCGGTGCAGCCGCGTTCCTATCGGCATCCATGGCCGCCCCACTATTCGCACTAATCGTGACCGTGGAGTTCACCGGCCAGAACTCTTCGGCTTATCTGGCTCTCTTCCTCGCTGCGGCCACGGCAGCGCTGACCGTGACCATGATTCGCGCCTGGCTGCGGCTCCCCCACAAGCAATCAATGCCATGGAACCGCGAACCGGCAGTCGCAGCTGCGGTCCGCAAGAGGATTGAGGACTAACCGCGCGCAGTAGTGTGCGTTGAGCGACCTGTGTAGGCCCGGACAATGTCCCGGACGCCTGGGCGAAGACGGCGGAGCATTCGCAGGCCCGTCGCTAAGCCCTTGCGTTGCGTGGAACCGGACTGGAGCTCCGCTTCAACCTGCGGATACTTCTTGAACGCCGCCTCCGAACGGACCTCTGGGGCGTTGTCCGGGTCAGCGATTAAGAAACGATCCGGCAGCGACAACTTCAACAGCGTGCGCTGGACCTGGAAGAACTGCTTCGGGAACGACCCCGTGTTGTATGGCAGGTCGTATTCCCGGCAAATCTGCTGAACCTGCTTCGAAATCTGCGCGAGCCTGTTGGATGGCATGTCCGGGAAGAGGTGGTGCTCAATCTGGTAATTCAGATTTCCCGAAAGCACCGACAACGCCAGCCCACCGTGGAAGTTCGCCGAGCCCAGCATTTGGCGCAAATACCACTCGCTCTTGTCCTCGGTGTTGTACTGCTCCTTGGTGAAAGTCTCGGCATCATCCGGGAAGTGCCCACAGAAGATTACAGCGTAGGCCCACAGATTACGGGCGAGGTTGGCCATCATGTTCGCAAATGCCACTTCGCGGTAACGCGGACCCGCCATCGCCGGGAAGAGAACGTAGTCCTTGAGCACCTGGCGCCCCGACTTGTTGAGAACCTCCATGAGCTGCGGTCGGGCCTCATCCCAGGATTTCTTGCCTGCGAACACGCGCCCGAGCTCGACGTCGTAGAAGGCCACTGCCCATTGGAAAAGGCTGGCCAACACCACGTTTGACATCGGCTGCAGCAGCGTCGATGGCTTCCAACGGCGGTCACGAGTCACACGGAGAATGCCATATCCCACATCGTTGTCCATACCGAGCACGTTGGTGTACTTGTGGTGGACAAAGTTGTGGGAGTGCTTCCACCCGCTGGATGGGCAGGAATTGTCCCACTCCCAGGTGGCCGAGTGAATCTCGGGGTCATTCATCCAGTCCCACTGACCGTGCATGGTGTTGTGGCCGATTTCGAGGTTTTCCAAAATCTTTGCCAGCCCCAGCGCTGAGGCACCCGCCCATTTGAAACCCCAGTGTGCGGTGTTCTTCCACGACTTCGGCAGCATCCCCAATTTGTTCAGGGCCATGCCTGCGGTCGGCACCATCAGCAGACCTCGACCAGTCACCTCAAGGGTGCGCTGAATGCGGATGAGCGTGCGGATGTAGCGAGCATCCTTTTGCCCCAGTGAATCGCGGTGTTGCTTTTCGATTTCCGCAAACCGACGCCCAATCTCTGCGACATCTTCTTCGCTTAAGTGCGCATACGATGCGATATCGGAAATTGCCATGGGAAGAGTCCCAACTCCTTTAGGTAGTTTCTCCTGGTTAATGCAGGTTGAGATAGATGTGGGGCGACCTTACAGTTCGATACGCGCGTGCCCCGCCGGCGCACAGACGCACGTTCGGACCCGCTCCCCCGCCACAAACGTCGCACCGGTGCGGATGTCCCGCGCTGCGCCGTCGGAGAGTTGCTGCACGCACGTCGCACAAATTCCCATCCGACAGCCGTACGGCAGGTCGACCCCGACGCTCTCGGCCGCCTCCAGGATGGTGGTTGCACCATCTACGTCGATATCGCCTCGACTGCCGAGACTCACCGTGCCACCGACATCTTCCGCCGCCGAGCGGTCAACGGTGAAATGTTCCGTCCGCAGCCCGGGAAACTCCGGCTCAAGATTTTTCAGCAGTTCAACCGGACCACAGGCATAGGCGCTTGCCGACGATGCCAGCGCTCCAAAGTCGGCAATGATGTCGGTAACCGCCGCAGCGTCAATCCGCGGCTGCGTCTCCGTATTCCGGGCATGCAAGCGATACTTCAACGCGCTAGTAGTACTGCGCTGTTCCAGCTCGCGAAGCTCATTGACAAACACAGCTTCTGCCTCGCCGCGGTAGGAGTGGATGTGCTCGACTTCCACTGAAGCATTGCGAGCTGATAGATCACGCAGCATGGAAATCACAGGAGTTACGCCGGAGCCTGCGGTAACAAACGCAATGCGGGCTGGGAGCGGCTCCGGAAGATGGAAATCCCCAGCCGGGGCAGCCAGGCGGACGACAGTACCCGGCTTTACATTGGCGACGAGGTGTTGGGACACGTACCCGTCGTTGAGCGCACGGATGTTGATAGTCAGCAGCCCGTCATGAGGCCGCGGTGCATTTGTCAGCGAGTAGGAACGCCACAGGTATTTCCCCTTGACCTCTACGCCGAGTCCGATGAACTGGCCTGGTTTGAAGTCTGTTGGCATCCCCCAACCCGGACGGATTATCAACTCTGCTGAAGTCGGAGATGTGGGATTAATGGCCTCAATCTGGCCGCGCAGCTCGCGACTTGACCACAGCGGATTTAGCAAATGCGTGTAGTCATCGGGCAAAAGTGGCGTGGATAAATGCTTGAATACCCGGGAAACTTTGGTCTTAAGCCCCATTCTTAGCCCTCCTGACTGTCACGGACGAACTAGTAATAACACTGTTCATCAGCGGCCATGCCCCAACCGATTCATTATTACGTGTCCGTAGGTTACTTAGACGTAGACTACGGAGCGGTAAGTTATTGGTCAAGAGAAACAAATGATTTTGACACAAATAGTGAAATTGTCATTACCCCCACTCCCGTGCGAAGTACCCCTTTGACATGGAGCTTATCCACACAAAACAATCCCGCCTCTCATACCCCCGCATTAAAAACTTGTGTCATACAAAAAGGGACTGGGTTCCTAACCCAGTCCCCTTCATCAACGCCAAGCACGCGCTACTACAGGAAGTCGACCACCATGCCGAGCTCAGCTACGTCGTACCACGCCAGCGGGATCTCCAGCGCATCGCCGACAGTGAGCTCCGCATCCTCGTCACCGAGATCTGCCTTATCGACGGCATCAATCGCAGCCTCAACCTTGCTTTCCGCCTCTTCCACATCAATGTGGAGCGCTGCAACGTCGGCAAGCGAAATTGGGCCGCCGACCTTAACCACAGCATCTCCCATGTCCGACTGCGGCTCCGCCTCAACATCGACGGAAATGACCACTCGGCGGTGCGGGAACTTCTCTTCTGCGGCATCGAGCAGACGGAGCGACGCACGCGCAGCCTCATCAAAGGCTACATCTGCCAGTTCCTCGTCATCGCCCTCAGTAAAGAATTCGCGCAGCGCTTCAGTGACAGCAAAGCCCCAACCACCGCGGGCGTGGAAGAGCTCATTCTCCTTCAGCGCCTCAAGCATGGAGAAAGTCGCTGGGATATAGACACGCATTAGAACTCGCCCTCGAGGCCCAGTAGACCGGCAATCTCGACCACTGCGCGGTCGAACTGTTGGTAGAAGACTCCCACCATGCCGTTAGAGACGGCAGCATGGATGTTCTCAATCGAATCATCTACCAACACGCAGTCCCGTGCCGGCAGTTCAATAGCCGCAGCAGCTGCATTAAAAGCCTCTGCCGAAGGCTTCTCATGGCCAATTTCACCAGAGAGCACAACTGCGTCTACCAGGCCCTCATCTTCGAGCTTGCGAATCGGGTCCGCCGATGGGCCACCTGGGTCATTCGACAGGACTGCCAGGCCAACACCATTTGCACGCGCCTCTACCAGCAAATTACGCCAACGTGCCTGGTCTTCATCCGTGCCGTCGAGGACACCACAGTAATCGATAATCATTCCGCGCATGGCCTGTAGTTTATCGCATGACCTGCACGTTTGCCTTTTTTCCAGTTCAGCGTGTTAATTGGCTGTTCGTTACGCCCATTTATAGACGAGCAGAACGGCCTTGACGGAAACCGATAGGGCTATTAACTACGAGACACTCAGACCAACTCGCGACTGCATCTTCTCCCCACCCCCCCCCATGCCAGCCATGAATTCCCCTTCACAAGCTGCACACTTAAAGCACTTGTAGGACAATGGTCTTCAGCAAGGGGGAACTTGCCAATGGAGAGTTTTTAGGGGGATTAATCCATGGCACCTACGTCTCACGTACCAACATCGCAGGCGCCGATGCCATACGCGCTGTCGAACGCCGCTGAGCACCGATCCAGTGGCAGGGAAATCATCGAACCAGCAACGGGCTTTTCGCTTCTCCACACAATTCAACTTGGCCAGTCAGCTAATGCCGCCGCCTCTCAAACCGCAAAAGTGGCACCGACCTATAGCGGATGCTCGGCTGCCACCGGGACCGCTGTCATAACGGCATTACCGCCCGCCGCGGCCACTCCTGCTGCGAAAAAGACGCCGCAAACACCGCACGTCGTCCAGCACTGTGAGCAGAATCTGAGGCAGGAGCTTGGCACGATTACTCGCCGCGTATTCGACATCATCGCGGGTCGCAGGCGAGTCAACGATCTGCGCCGCATCAATATCGACCCGATTATTCACGCTGCGATACTCACGCTGTCGAAGAACACCAGCCTCAAGGGTGTCGCGTTGCAATCCTTCCACGCCAGCGCTTCCGCAGACGGCAAAAAGGTCGAGTTCCTGGGTAGTTGCCGTGTCGGTCCGCGCGTTCGCGCGTTCACGGGCACTTTCCGCCGCGGAACAGCAAAAACGCGGCCATGGACCATGACCGCGTTTCGTGTGCTTTAGTGCTTAGCGACGGCGCTTGCGAGCCGCCTTCCGACGCTGCGCTCGGTTACCCTCAGCCTCTTGATCCACGCGCTGCTGCTCTGCACTGCCGTCCTCGCTGGGACCGGAGTAGGTCATCTGCTGATTTTGCTCAGCAGCTTCCGTTGGCAGAGCTGGAGTCTGGTTTTCCTGCCCCTCAGTGTTTTCCACTGCGGGCATAACCTGCTTACGGATTAGGAACAGCTGACGAACCGATTCTTCCTTGATGCCGTCCATCATCGCGGTGAACATGTCGTAGCCCTCACGCTGGTATTCCACCAGTGGGTCAGCCTGGGCCATGGCGCGCAAGCCAATGCCCTCCTTGAGGTAGTCCATCTCGTAGAGGTGCTCGCGCCACTTCTGGTCCATGACGTTCAGGATGGTGAAGCGCTCGATGTTGCGCATCTGGTCGTCGCCGCCAATTGCGGAGACCGCATCCTCAAGCTGGTCGTAGCTGGCCGAGATGTCCGTGTGCAGAGCCTTGGACAGCTCATCGGCTGAGAGGTCACCCGGGGTACCGAAGTCAGAGCCATCGATGAGCTCCTGCGCCGTAAACGTCGGGCTGTAGAGCTGCTCAAGGGCATTCCACAGCTCGTCGAGGTCCCAATCCTCCACGTAACCGTCAGCGGTAGCACCGTTGACATACGCATCGACAACGTCGTCCTGCATGTCACGGACCTGAGTCTTCAAATCCTCACCTTCGAGGATGCGACGGCGCTCAGCGTAGATGACCTTACGCTGCTGGTTCATAACCTCGTCATACTTCAGAACATTCTTACGGATTTCGAAGTTCTGGCTTTCCACCTGAGCCTGAACGCTCTTAATGGAGTTGGACACAACCTTGGAGTCAATAGGAACGTCATCCGGGACATTCAGAGTGTTCATCAGCGCTTCCATGCGCTGACCGTTGAAGCGGACCATGAGATCATCGCGCATGGACAGGTAGAAGCGGGTAACACCCGGGTCACCCTGACGACCGGTACGGCCACGCAACTGGTTGTCAATGCGGCGCGACTCATGGCGCTCAGTACCCAGGACGTAGAGGCCACCGGCCTCACGTACCTTGTCAGCTTCTTCCTTCGACTGCTGACGAACACGCTCAATCTCAGCGTCCCACGCCTCTTCGTACTCTTCCGGAGTTTCCACCGGGTCCAGACCACGAGAGCGCAGATTCAGGTCAGCGATGATGTCCGGGTTACCGCCCAGCACAATGTCAGTACCGCGACCGGCCATGTTAGTTGCCACGGTAACGCCTCCGAGACGACCCGCCACTGCGACAATCTCAGCTTCCTTCTCGTGGTGCTTAGCGTTCAGCACAGAGTGAGGAATACCTTCGCGCTGCAGGAGCTTGGAAAGGTACTCCGATTTCTCAACTGACGTCGTACCAACGAGAACTGGCTGGCCCTTTTCATGGCATTCGCGGATGTCCTCGACAACTGCGGCGAACTTTGCCTCCTGCGTCTTGTAAATCAAGTCGGGCAGATCCTCACGCTGCTTCGGGCGATTCGGCGGGATCGCCATGACGTTCAGCTTGTAAATCTGGTGCAGCTCAGCCGCTTCAGTCTCAGCCGTACCGGTCATACCGGACAGCTTGTCGTAGAGGCGGAAGTAGTTCTGGAGCGTAACGGTTGCCAGCGTCTGGTTCTCGTTTTTAATCTCCACCCCTTCCTTGGCCTCAATTGCCTGGTGCATGCCCTCGTTATAGCGACGACCTGCCAGCACACGACCGGTGAACTCGTCGACAATGAGAATCTCACCATTGCGGATAATGTAATCCTTGTCGCGGGTGAATAGCTCCTTGGCCTTCAGGGCATTGTTAAGGTAGCTGACCAGCGAGGAATTTTCAGGAGCATACAGGTTGGCAATACCCAGCTGATCCTCAACGAATTCAACACCCTCTTCACGAATACCGATGGTGCGCTTACGCTCATCGACTTCGTAGTGAATGTCGCGCTTCATACGCGGCACGATCTTGGAGAACGCCAGGTACCAGTGCGGATCGCCATCCGCCGGACCGGAAATAATTAACGGAGTACGGGCCTCGTCAATCAGGATCGAGTCAACCTCATCGACGATGGCGAAGTGATGCCCACGCTGCACCAAATCGTCGAGCGAATGCGCCATGTTATCGCGCAGGTAGTCAAAGCCGAACTCGTTGTTCGTACCGTAGGTGATGTCGGCAGCATAGGCCTTGCGGCGCTGGTCCGGGCTCAGCTCAGAGAGAATCACGGAAGTCTCAAGCCCCAGGAAGCGGTGGACTCGACCCATCCACTCCGCGTCACGCTTAGCCAGATAGTCATTAACCGTAACGACATGAACGCCCTTGCCTGCCAACGCATTGAGGTATGCGGGCAGCACACAGGTCAGGGTCTTACCTTCACCAGTACCCATCTCGGCAACGTTACCGAAGTGCAGTGCCGCACCGCCCATAACCTGGACGCGGAAGTGCTTCTGCCCCAGCACGCGCCAGGATGCCTCGCGTGCCGTGGCGAAAGCATCCAGCAGCAAATCGTCTACATCGGCACCGTCAGCCAGCTGCTTCTTAAACTCCTCGGTCTTGGCACGGAGTTCATCGTCTGAAAGAGCTGCGTACTCGTCTTCCTTGGCGATGACCTGATCTGCAATATTGCCAAGCCTCTTGACAGCGCGGCCTTCACCAATGCGGAGCAACTTGCTGAGCGAAAACACTAAATTGGGACCTTTCCGGCCGATTCACGTCGAACTTTAATGTGCAACGGTTGATTATACGACGAACCCGCCTTCCCTTCTAAGAGAAGACGGGCTCATGTGAGCAATTACTTACCAATACTCAGCTCTGCGCGGTATTGCGTGCTCTTTTTGGTGAAGACTTACTTCTCGTCTTCCTCTGCCAGCTCAATCAGACCGTAGTCGTATGCGTGACGACGGTAGACCACGGACGGACGAGAGGTTGCCTCGTTAACGAAGAGGTAGAAGTCGTGACCGACGAGCTCCATCTCAGACAGAGCATCTTCCACCGTCATCGGAGTTGCGGAGTGCTGCTTGGTACGCACAACCTGGCCCGGGGTCACGTCCTCAACCAGATCCTCGTACGGATCAGCCTTTTCCGGAGCCGCTGCCTCAGCCTCTGCAACCAGCGAAGCAGTTGCCTCGCCGACGGACATCGGTGCACGGTGGCCAGAACGGCTAATCTTGCGGCGAGCCTTCACCTTACGCAGGGAGCGCTCCATCTTACCCAGAGCAGACTCCAGTGCAGCGTAGAAGCTATCCTCCTTCGCTTCCGCACGAGCCAGGTGCCCCTTGCCAGTAGCGGTGATCTGAATACGGTCAGAGCGGTCTGCACGGCGCGGATTCGGCTCGTGCTGGAGCTCCACGTGGAAGAAGGTCAAAGTCGGGTCGAGGCGCTCAATCTTCGCCAGCTTCGCCTTAACACGATCTGCGAAGTGCTCTGGGACCTCAACATTGCGCCCGGTGATGGTCACCTGAGCGTTCGGGCTGAGTACCTCGTTGTTGTCAGCAGGTGTGGACACTTGCTACCTACCTCCCGGTATGGCCACCGCCCTTCCGTGAGCGGGATTACTCACGGCGTCTACGGTGACGAGTCTTTCTGCACCCCCAGGATACAGTTCCGGGGGTAACCAATGCCACGTTCCCCTCGTTTATTTTTCGCTTGCCGACGACACCCCTGCGTCTACGCCCTGGCGAGTACCAATACCATGTCGATGCGAATCCCCAATGACGCTGCCACCAACTCGGTTTCCGCTGCAGTGGCACCAGTGGTGGCCACATCATCAACCAGAATCACTGTCGCCTGGGCACACCGTTGTCGCAGCTTGTCACTAATTCCGCGCCTGAATTGCGTCAGCGGCACAATGTGGCCAGAAAGATTTCGTCTGCGTTGAGAAGCCCCAAGTTCCGCGGAATCCCGCGTGCGCCCACCAATGCGCACCAGGGGCAATACCGAACTAGAGGGGAGCTGGCTACAGGCAAAGTCGCAGGCAATTGTTACCGGATCCCCACCCCGTTGTCGACGGGATGACGATCTTGTCGGCGCGGGAATCAAAATGACGGGGGTAATTTCCGGGGGTATTATATGGCCGTCAGAGGCCAGCCTTCGCACCGCAGCGGCGAACACGGCCCCCATGATTCGTCTGGCTTCACCACTACCCCGTTCTTTGGCCGACAAAATGAGATGTCTCCTCGCACCCGAGTACGGACCGCAGGTCCACGCTGCTGCGCGTAACGCAGCCCGCGGTGAAAACCGCACTGGAGGTTGCTGAAGATCGTCCCTACAATCGCGACACAGCGTCCCGGAGCAGCCGCACACCGGACAGGTTTCCGGTATCACGAGGCCGATTGCATCGCGGGTGACGTCGTAAAGCACGCGCAGTACATCCTGCGATGATCTCCCCTGCGCCATTGATCCCCTCCCCGATTTGCGCTTACTCCACAGACACCGGAGCCATTCGACCACGCGCACCCGGAACCTGGCGCCAGAACTGCTGCTGTCCCTCGCTGGAGATCAGCTCCATAACACCGGTGGCATCCAATGCGTAACGCTTCGACGAGGTCGCGGTAACCACAGGAATTGGCGGTGTCAGGTTGAGCTTCGGCAGAACGGAGCTGGTCGCACCGTCCGGGAAGGCACTCCACATCGGGGTGTCTCCGCTGTAACCGCCCACCGTGACCGTTTGATTCGGCGACCACGTCAGCGACACCGGGGAAACGTTTTCAGGGAGCGGCAGAGCGCGCGGATGCGTCAACTTCCACGGCTTATCGTCATGCCTTTCGATGGTGGCAATATAGACCTCACCAGCGATAATCATCGCTACCTGCGTGCCTGAAGAATCGACGCGGAATTCAGAAATACCGGCGCTCGGACGCCCCGTGCCTTCGCCGCCGTCAAGAAGGTGATTGAGCTCAGAGGTATCAACCTCCTCCTGCTGAATCCGGGATGACGTCGACTGCCGAACCAGGCGTACGACGGTTGTACCGTCCTTCACCGTCCATACCGCCTCGGCGTCTGGCGACCATGTCGGACGGGTGAGGCTCTCGCCAGTCAGCACAGGAACCGGCTGATCTTGTATCCCGCCGAGCATCAATGTGGACTCCCCGAGGTCATACGAACCGGCACGACCATCCACGGCCGAGCGGAACACGGCGGCAATAAGCTCGCTGCCATTGGGGTTGATGCCCACTGCCGCGGAAAACACCGCAGTGCTGCCGCTGGCGGTCCAGCCGCGTCCCACAGGTGTGGCGTGGCCGTCAGCGATCTCGTAGATTCCGCTGCGGTCGACCGTCCGCAACGGTGCGTTATCAGCCGGTAGATGATTCGGGTCGTAGAGCTGGATTGTGTCGGTGTCCTTCGTCCACGGCTCGTCGTGGCTGGCAACTAGCGGTTCGCCGTCGGCCATGAGAATCCACGGACCACGGAAATCTGCCGAGTCGAGAGTCCAGATAATCTGCGCCGCGAGCATGACACGCAGTTCCTCGGAAACTTCACCCAATCCGGTGATTTCGACCCTGCGACCGTCCGTGTTGGACACAGGTCCTGCTTCCACCGCAATTGAGGCATTGGGTTTGAGCACGGTGGTGACGCCCGGCCGCAGTGGTGCTGATGGGCCGTTCTTCAGCTTTGTCAACAGATTGGTCGCGCCATCGGTGACGCCGCGATAGAGCCAACGACGATCTGTGACCAAATGATTACCCGCCGGATCGAGGAAATAGACATTGCGAGGCACATTGTTTTCCAGGAATGCCTGGCGCTCCATGACAACACCGTCGGGCAGCGAGGAAATGCGCCACTGCCCATCCGAACCGAGCTTCATCTCCACGGTTTCCTCATAGTCACCGGACTGGGGCTCATAAGCACCATCAGTACCAAATTGACCAACGCTGCGACCTCGGGCAACAAAGGACTGTCGCGATCCTCCTTCATCCCGCTGGGCGATGAGGTTGACACCGTCGAGAATGCGGGCGCTATCCTGCGGTTTCCAACTGGCCGCAAGTTCCGGGGTCATGAAGGCACGCATAGCTTGAAAATCATCAACCGGATGCGCGGCCGCGGCGAAAAAGTCGCGCAGGACAATGTCTGCATTGACATTCGGACGTGGCTGCGGAACTTCAATACGAACTTGGGGCGGTTCAAACGGACGCAGCACCTGGGGGCTGGTGTTCCGCGGAATGGTGGTACATCCTGCGGCCGTGCCCAAAATAATCACTGAGCTAAGCGCCACTGTCTTACGCAGGACGCGACGAGCCTTTGACTGTTGCTGCGCCGTCATTTAACTATCCTCCTCTCGTGCCTGTCGGGATTCGCTATCGCTAGTCCTCTGCCCCTTGCCCTGATCCTGGCTCTTGACTTGCGGTGCATTCGATTCCGATTCCAACGCCCGTGCACCAATTTCCTGCTGGTGCGGAATCTGATCGGGCAGCGGGGGAACTTCCAGTCCGAGCGGATGCTCACCGAAGCTCGCTTCAGGCTCCAATGGCACAGTCAGACGGAAACAGCTACCGACCGTCGGCACGCCAAAAGCCTCCAGTTCCCCACCATGCAATTGTGCGTCCTCACGCGCGATCGCCAAACCAAGTCCGGTACCGCCGGTGCGTCGGACACGCGAGGGGTCAGCACGCCAGAAACGGTTAAACACCAGCTCTTGCTGTTCCGGCTTTAGCCCCACACCGTGGTCAACGACCGTAAACGAGACCGCGGAATCGCTCGACCGCACTGTGATATCCACCGGATTGCCCTCACTGTGGTCAACAGCGTTGGCCATAAGGTTGCGTAGCACGCGCTCGATACGACGCGAGTCGACTGTCGCCATTACCGGTTCATCGGGCAGATGGAAGCGGATGGGTGTGCCAGTCTCCTTAGCCACGACCGCTACCTGCTGATAGGCAGCATCCACGCAGCGACGGACATCGACCTTTTCTGCGGACAGGTCAGCAACGCCGGCATCGTGGCGTGAGATCTCAAGCAGGTCATTGAGAAGCATCTCAAAACGCTCAAGCTCCTCATTCATCAGCTCAGCTGCGCGGCGAGTCGCCGGATCGAGGTCCTCAGCGCCGTCAGCAATAAGATCGGCGGCCATACGCACCGTGGTCAGAGGTGTCCTCAACTCATGCGAAACATCGGAGGTGAACTGTCGTTGCAGACTGCCGTATTCCTCCAGCTGTCTAATCTGCGTCGACAGCGATTCGGCCATCTTGTTAAAGCTCATGGCCAGTCGCGCCATGTCATCTTCACCCTGCACGACCATGCGTTCGCGCAAGTGACCGTCGGCAAAGCGCTGGGCAATCTGGGCAGCGGAACGCACTGGTGTCGTCACCTGATTGGAGAAGAACCAAGTAATACCGCCGAGAAGCGCCATGATGACTACTGTCGCACCAGCGAGCAGACCACGAACCAACTTAATAGTCGATTCCTCTGCGGCCATAGAGGTGACCAGATAGAGCTCGAGCCCATCAACCGAGGTAGAAGTAGGGCTACCGATAATTAGCGCCGAGTACGTATCGCCGCGATTATCAGTGACTTGGCGTACCTGATACGCAATTTGTCCTTGCCGGACTACTTCATGCAATCGTTCTGGTACATCGGCCTTAATCGGCGATGAAGCCAACACCGTGCCTCGTGGCACCGGCGCCAAGAGCAGCGGTTCATAACTTGTCAGTGGCGCAGCACCGGAACCGGCTGCACGGTTCACAAGGGCATCGCGTCCCACGTTGAGCAGAGCTTGCAGCTCGTTGGACGAAGAGTTCTCTATCGCCTGCTCCACCACCGCGCGAGCACGGTCAATTTCCTCGTCGGCAGCGGTAACCTTTGCGTCGATAAGCCGCTGGGTCACAATAGTCGCCAGCGCGAAACCGAGTACCGCAATCACCATCGCGCTCAGTACCACCACAGAGGTCAGAATGCGCGCTTGAATAGACGTGCGCCAGAGCGTAACCGCCCAGGTCACTCCCCTATTGGTGAAGTCTCGAAGCTTCGTTATTAATCGACGCAAGAATCGGCTCCCACTAAAGCTGACTGGCCTTGATTAGTCACCCGTCTTGTACCCGACACCGCGGACGGTCAGCACAATCTGGGGGTTCTCCGGATCCAGTTCAATCTTCGAGCGCAGACGCTGAACGTGAACGTTGACGAGTCGAGTATCCGAGGTGTGCTGATATCCCCAGACCTTTTCCAACAACTCATCACGGGAAAAGACCTGCTTCGGACGGGATGCAAGAGCGTGCAATAGGTCAAACTCCAACGGGGTCAGAGAAATCTCCTTGCCATCACGGAACACGGCGTGACCGGGCACGTCGATGGTCAAGTCGCCGACCTCGAGGGTCTCACTCGGGCTGTCCTCTTGACGACGCAGCCGAGCGCGTACCCGCGCCACGAGCTCCTTCGGCTTAAAGGGCTTCGTGACATAGTCATCCGCACCGGATTCCAGGCCGAGGACCACATCGACCGTGTCGGTCTTCGCAGTCAACATGATGATCGGCACCGCCGATGTCTCTCGCACAGTGCGACAGACATCGACACCACTCATGCCCGGCAACATGAGATCCAGCAGAATCAAATCTGGATTCTCCCGCTCTGCTGCCTTGACAGCTTCGAGGCCATCGTCGACTACTACTGTGTCGAAGCCCTCGCGCTCCATCACCATCGTGAGCATTTCGGCGATGGCCGGATCATCATCAACAACCAGGATTTTTGAGCTCATGCGTCATATTCTAAACGTAAAGCTATCTAGTTCTGTAGTTTCCGGTTGAGGTGGCTAGCGCAGGCGTGCACTAATCCATTCCACAAGGCGGTCCGCCCCATCGTCCCCCGTAAGCATCAGCCATGGTGACTGCCACGAGCCCTCCGCGAACTTCTGGTACGCCGCCAGTGTGCGCTCCTGCAAACCCGAGTCCTTTTCGTAGGCATCCCTAGTTCGCTGCACATCAGAGGCTTCCCGCTTGCGTGCGCGGTCGGCTGCCACTCCTACCGACGTGGCCAGACAGACCTGAACGTCGGGAAGCGGAAGCTGGAAATCTCCGAATTCGGTCTTCTCAATCCACTCGACGATCGCCGGATCCTGTGTGCGCGCCAGGGAGTAGGCCGCGTTGGACGCGACGTAGCGATCGATAATCAGAACATCGTTCTCGCGCGCTGCATCAACAATCGCTTGACGACGTTCCTTGCGGTCCAGAGCGAACAGGAGTGCCATTGCCCAAGCGGAGTCCGCGGTGTCGCCGAGCTGACCGTGCAAGGCTTGATCGGCGAAATCAGCGAAGATTGTCTGCCGGTACGCCGGAAAGGTCATCGAAGAAACGGAGTGCCCTTGACTTCGGAGTTGATTGCTAACAGCTGTGACAAGCGTGTTCTTGCCAGCACCGTCGATTCCTTCGACTGCGATAATCAAATTTTTCTCCTCGCGCACATGGCTACGGCCTAGCCTTGGCTAGAACTAGTAGCGGTAGTGCTCTGGCTTATACGGGCCCTCGACATCAACGCCGATGTACTCGGCCTGTTCCTTGGACAATCGAGTGATTTCGCCGCCGAGTGCCTCGACGTGAATGCGAGCGACCTTCTCATCCAGAATCTTCGGCAGACGGTGGACAGTGTTGTCGTACTTATCACCGTTGCAGTAGAGCTCAATCTGCGCGATTGTCTGGTCGGCGAAGGAGGTCGACATTACGAAGGACGGGTGTCCGGTGGCATTGCCCAGGTTGAGCAGACGCCCCTCGGAAAGCACGATCAGAGAGCGCTCTTCGCCGTCAGCATGCGGGAAGATGTACTCGGTGACCTGCGGCTTGATCTCCACACGACGGACATCGTCGCGGTGGTGCAGGCTGTGCATGTCAATCTCGTTGTCAAAGTGGCCGATGTTGCCCAGCAGCGCGTGGTTCTTCATCTGCTGCATGTGCTCGAAAGTAATGACGCCCTTGTTGCCCGTGGCGGTGATGACAATATCGACATCTGCGATGACGCTCTCAGTAGCGACGACGTCGAAACCGTCCATCAATGCCTGCAATGCGTTAATCGGGTCGGCCTCGGTGACCTGAACGCGAGCGCCCTGACCTGCCAGCGCCTCCGCGCAGCCCTTACCCACATCGCCGTAACCGCAAACCAGCACATTCTTGCCGCCAACCAGCATGTCGGTACCGCGGTTGATGCCGTCCAGAAGGCTGTGGCGGGTGCCATACTTGTTATCGAACTTGGACTTGGTGACCGCATCGTTGACATTCATGGCCGGGAATGGCAGCACGCCCTGCTCTGCGAAGTGGTAGAGGCGGTGGACACCAGTGGTGGTCTCCTCTGTGACACCCTTGACCGACTTTGCAATTCGGTGCCAACGGCCGGCATCCTTCTCCAGGCTGGCGCGAAGCATGTCCTTGAAGGCAATAAACTCGTCCGAATCCGACTCTTCTGCAGGCGGCACCAGGCCAGCATCCTCAAATTCCATGCCCTTAATGACAGCCATGGTGGCGTCGCCGCCGTCGTCCAGAATCATGTTGGCATCTTCATCGCCCCAGTCGAAGATGCGGTCGAGGCACCACCAGTACTCCTCCAGCGTCTCGCCCTTCCAAGCGAAAACCGGAACACCCTGCGGGTCCTCCGGAGTACCGTTTCGCCCAACGACGACAGCCGCAGCGGCCTCATCCTGGGTGGAGAAGATGTTGCACGAGGCCCAGCGGACCTGTGCGCCCAGCGCCGTCAAGGTCTCGATGAGCACTGCGGTTTGAACCGTCATGTGAATGGAGCCGGAAATACGGGCACCGGCCAGCGGCTGCTGCTCTGCGTACTCTTCGCGCAGCGCCATTAGGCCTGGCATCTCGTGCTCAGCCAGACGAATCTGGTGACGACCGGCCTCAGCCAGGGAGAGGTCTGCAACCTTGAAATCAATGTTCTTCGAGGACATGTAACGCTTTCTCTAGATTCTTTGACGTGAGATTCTTCTTAAAGAATCACTACTGGGGACGCGAGAAATTACTCTACCGCTTCGACGCAGTTTTCCAGCGCCGCCTGGTCAGACTCACTGAGTTCCCCCAGAAGACTATCGAACACCTCGGAGGCGATAGCCAACGCATCCTCCTCGCTGCCGTGTGCCTCCGAGATTCCCTCCCGGATGAAGCTGTAGTCCTCCACAATGTCACCGCCGCTAAATGGCGCGCCATTCCAAATTGCAATAATCACAGCCGCCGCGAGTGCGCATGCTTTCTCATCGCTACTTTCGGAATCCGCCCCAATGCGGCCAGCATCAATCAATGCACCAACGCGATCCTGTGAGTCGAGATCCTGAACCTCATCGAAGAGTTCAATGACCGAATCGCTTCCAAAAACCTCAGTCTCCCAGATGGACATGATAGGTGGCCACGCTCCTTTCGCGCTTCGAACCAATTTGCCAGTTTTCGTCTTTCGACGAGCGCTTTCCAAAGAGCGCTTTTCGACGAGCCCACGGTAATCTGGCCGCCGACTTAATAGCTGTCGCCTGCACGTACCGCTAGCCGGAAAACCGCATGTGGCCTTACCGAAGTTCTACCCGACTTTTCGTCACTTTTACAGTGCGAGAGACTTATTTAATCCCTCCAACACAATTTTCACCCTAGAGAGAAGATAACGGGCATGTTAAGTTAGTTCCCAGACCTCGTAATGCAACTGTTATCTTTTTCGTTACAGGGCGACCACACGCATGACACGAAAGGAGTACCTACCATGGTGAAGAAGGCTTTTGGAGCTCTTCTGCTCGCAGCCCTTCCCCTGAGCGTTTCGCTCGTTGGCTGCTCCGATAGCAGTGCTGCCGAGGGGGCGAATCCGGAAAACGCCGGCTCTCAGTCGAAAATGGAGACCTCTGCTCCGCTACCTCCAGTTCCGAGTGATGCCGAGCTGCAGCAGAGCACTGAATCGAATTCAGATTCCTCGCTGACTGAGACGACTGGCAGTCTGGTACCTCGCCCGACCACGCCATCGAGCACCGAGATTGTTGAGGATCCGTACCTGCCACCGCAGGCGTACATCCCGCCGACTTCCACAAGCTCAAGTACGACAACTCCGACGTCGACGACATCAACGCCTCCGACGACCACGGAGACCACAGAGCCCACTTCTGGCGACGTTTCTTCGCCGACGCCCAGCAAGCCGGTGCCACTGCTACCGGACGATGACTCGGAAAAGCCGAACGACAGTATTCCGGAAGGCGACGGTGGCGCAGCAGCTGAGCCGAAGCCGCCTTCATCGCAGCCGCAGTCCCAGTCGGGTACGCAAACCACAACTCCGTCCGAGACTCCTCAGAAGACTCCTTCGAAGGAGCCGATGCCCCCGAAGTGGACGGAGTCCCCAAAGGAGCCGACACCCCCGCAGAGCCAGGCCTCTTCGAAGGAGAAGGACAACGCTGGCGGCAATGGGGCTAGCAATAGCAAGATTTCCCCAATCCCGGAAAAGCCGAAGGACTTCGGATTCCTGGGAAATCTCTTCAATAACGACGAGGACTAACCCACCCGCGGGACGGTCGCGACAAAGACGGTTGCCCCGCCTTGGCGCGCAGTCAGCTCAATATCGACAGCGTCAACAGCCGGAACCCAGGCCGCATGGCCGCTGGGAACCTCAACCACGGAGTCGTCGTGACGCAACACCACCGTGCCCGCCGTAGACAACACAACCGTGGCGGATTCTTCGTCGAGCAGAACATGTTCGCCAGGCTCCAGGTCCCGCGAACGAAGGCGGAACTCGCGCACCGGCGCGTCATAGTCATTCCAGCCATCATCGGTCAGCCGCGACTGCAGCACCGGATCCGGCAGCGGGCGGAAAGAGAGCACACGCAGTAGCTCCACGACATCGACGTGCTTAGAGGTCAGGCCTCCGCGCAGCACGTTGTCGGAGTTGGCCATGATTTCCACGCCCATGCCATTGAGGTAAGCGTGCAGCTGTCCCGCACCAAGGTAGATGGCTTCGCCCGGCTGTAAGCGAAGGCGATTAAGCAGCATCGACCCCAGGACTCCCGGGTCCCCCGGATACTTTCGAGCCAGTTCGCAGGTGGTCTCGGCTACTCGCGAGAACTCCTCATCCTCGCCTCTGTAATCCGCGCACTTGGCAGCCACGGCCTCGACCAGCTCATCGAGGACATCCTGGGGCAACGTCAACCACGTTGTAAACAATGCCCGCAGAGCACTCTCGTCATCGGCGGCATCGAGCAGTCCCATGTAGTGGTCGAGCTCCGGTACCGCCAGCGCTGCGAGCAGCTCCTTCGTGCGCTCCACCGGGCGGAATCCGGCCAACGCGTCGAAGGTAGTCAGGGCGACAATGAGTTCTGGCTTGTGGTTGTTGTCCCGGTAATTGCGGAAATGTGCAGTGGCCGGAATTCCCTCCGCATTTTCGCGTGCAAATCCCTCCTGAGCTTCTGCCAAGGTGGGGTGTGCCTGCAGCGATAGCGGCTCATCGGCTGCGAGCAGCTTCAACAGGAACGGCAGCCTGCCGTTGTCGGTGTCAATTGCGTATCCGAGCGCAGCCGCCGGGTCCTGCGCAATGAGCTCATCCAGCGGCGTGCCGGCCACTGTGGCCGATGCCAGTGCATGCGCACCAAACCACAGTTCCGCCCAGGGCTTCGATGTGGGAGCGTCCGCACCGGTGATTCTCGCCAAATGTGTACGAGACCCCCAGGGGTACGACTGCAGCACGGGGTCCAACAGCTCCATGCCCGTATCACTCCTCTAATAGTCGCTACTGGCGCAAGCACGCCAATCTCACCGAAGACCCAAAAGCCTTCGGTGACACCCGGCGATTACGCAGAAAACGCCGCAATCGCACCAACTCTGGCTGCAGTAACACATACTTCAACCAGTGGATGATGAGTCTCCGCATCGAGCGCAGGGCACTCCACACGAGCCCATCCAGCCTCGCCGTAGTGGTCCCGGTAGTGGCCCACGTTGTTCGGCGCTGCTAAAACAATCGCCCCCAACGGTAGCACTGTCGCCCCTTCATCCCCACCATCAATGAACGGGTCATAGAAAATATCTCGGCTTGCCTGGGGTTCTGCAGCGAGCAACGCGCCCACGCTAAGAGACAACTCGCTTATCGACGACGCTGCCGAGACCACGCCTGCCTCGAGCATCTGTAACGATGCCAGCTCCGCTACCGGCGCCAGCGCCGAGGTTGTCGACACTGCAAGCATTCTGCGGCCTGCCAACCACTGCGCTGCCTGCCGCGCGGGGTTAACTGTTTCATCTCGCTGCGGAGCACAAGCCGCAATATCGGTGTCCACCGCATCGGCGACTTCCTCGACTACCCCGGCCGGAGCCAGAGCGGTGGCGCCACATTCAGTGAGCGCGCTGGCGATGGCACCAACATAGGCGGTAAAGGACGCGGACTCCGCCATCGCCGGGCGCGGAACCACAACCGTATCGGGACTACCGGCGGCACGCAATGGCCCTTCACCGGGATCCACCACGACCGTGGCTGCTCCTCGCCTATCAGCTTCAGCCAGAGCTGCACCCAGTGGACTGCCGGGGTTGTCGTCACAGACGATGACCAAGTCGAGGGCTCCGACATAACTGGGCAACTGATGCGCAATTACGACCGGGCAGCGGATGTCGTCGGCAAGCGCGCGCACGGACTCGGCGGCGAGCTGCGCCCGACGATTTCCCACGAGGATGACCGCGCTGCGCGGCAGTGGAAGTTGAGCAAATGCTCCCCCGCGAGTTGCGGAGGCAGCAGCTCTGAGACCTGCGCCGGCAGTGGCCATACGGTAGAACAGGGCCTCTTGGCGCGGGTTATGGGAGGAGTCGAATGACGAGGTCATACTCCCAAGCATGCCTGAAAACGGGCGTGTGGGGTTGATTAACCGCGGATGATGCCGAGAACTTCGTCGACAAGAGCGTCAACCTCAGCACACGTCGGCGCCTCGACGTTCAGACGCAGCAGCGGCTCCGTATTGGAGGCCCGGACGTTGAACCACGCCTTGGAGTCCGCCAGCTCAATGGTCAGGCCATCCATCCAGTCCGAGGACTCGGTCCGATCGGCAAACGCAGCCTCGATTTCCTTCTGCTTGGCCTGCTGCTCCTCTGCGCTGCCCAGGCGGGAATTAATCTCACCGGAGGCCTCGTAGCGGTTGTACTCGGCCATGAATTCGCTCAGTGGCTTATCCTGCTCTGCCAGTGCGGCCAGGACATGCATGGCGGCGAGCATGCCGGAGTCAGCGTTGAAGAATTCCTTGAAGTAGTAGTGTGCCGAATGCTCGCCGCCAAAAACAGCACTGTGCTCGGCCATTTGCGCTTTAATAAAGGAGTGCCCAACACGGGTACGAACCGGGGTTCCGCCGTTTTCCACAATCATCTCCGGCACGACGTGCGAGGTGATCAGGTTATGGATGATAGCCGCGCCCGGGTTCTGCTCCAGGTAGCGGGTGGCCACCAACGCACAGATGGCCGATGGGCTGACCGGGTTACCCTTCTCGTCGACGACGAAGCAGCGGTCAGCGTCGCCATCGAAGGCAATACCGATGTCTGCGCCCTGCTCCACCGTGAACTTTTGTAGGTCAACGAGGTTGGCGGGCTCCAATGGGTTGGCCTCGTGATTCGGGAAGTTGCCGTCGAGCTCAAAGTAGAGGTCAGCAACATCCATGTCTTCTCCGAGCACTGCCGGGACTGTCAGTCCCCCCATACCGTTACCGGCATCGACTGCGACCTTCAGGCGACGGCCAGAGCGGATGTCGACCAGCCCATGAAGGAACGCCGCGTAATCCTGCAGAACATCCTCGTGATCAATTTCGCCCGGAGTGCCGGTGTACTCCGGGATTCCGTCGACAAGCAGATCCTTTATCTGAGCAAGCCCTGTCTCCTGCCCGATTGGGCGGGCGAGCGAACGGCACATCTTGATGCCGTTGTATTCAGCTGGGTTGTGGCTGGCAGTGAACATCGCGCCCGGGCATCCCTTTACTCCGGAGGCGAAATACAGCTCGTCCGTAGAGGTCAGGCCGAGCAGGGTGACATTGAGCCCCTGTGCTGCCGCGCCATCGGCGAAACTAGCCGCCAACTCCGGCGAGGACTCACGCATATCGTGGCCGACTACGGCACGTGTTGCGCCCTCTGAACGCATGATGTGTCCAAAAGCGGCGCCGATGGCTCCGACAAGGTCCGCGTCGATGCCCTCACCGACAACACCGCGCACGTCATAGGCCTTGATGACGGCATCCAAATCGGAACGATTGTAAGTGCCCACGAAAAACCTCTCTGGGTAAGTATCAGTTTTGTGAAAAATGATACTAGCCACAGAGAGGCTCTCACAAAGAAATGCCGCGGCAAGATGGCATGAGCTAGGGCACGGCGCCCGACCTGTTAGTCGTCCGAATCCTCCGGATCGCGAACTACATGCAGGTGACCGCGCGCGGATTTCCGCGTCGACGGGTGACGGCTGGAATCAATCTTGTAGGTCTGAGGGCGGTTGTCGACCTCATCCCGCAGCACCAGGCCAGTCGCGTTGCGGCCAGCTTCACGGACGGCTTCCGCCAGTGCCGTCAAATCATCATCGTCCTGGGCGGGCGTCGGCACGTCGTAACGCACGAGCTCCCAACCCAGCGGTGCGGTGATGGAACGCGCGTGCTTCTCACAGAGATCCCAGCTATGCGGTTCGGACGCGGCGGCGAGCGGCCCCACCACAGCCGTCGACTCCGCGTAGGCATACGTCAACGTAGCTACGGCAGGTTTGCCACAGCCGGGCCGGCAACAACGTCTAAAAACACTCACGGCATCAAAGTCTAGACCCTAACTTTAAGTTTCGATAGTTTTTCTCCCACCCCGGGCGTTTTTCGCTTTCCGACGCGCCCCCAGACACCCCAGCCTTACCCAGTAAACCTGCGACATGGCCGGAAGCTGGCCTCACCCACGTTGACGAGCCGACCGATTATGCTCAACAAATATGAATTCATCGGCTTATACTCCGCGCTCATTGCGACGCTCACTGCGACGCGGCCGCGGACCTCGGGGACCTCTGTTGCCGCCGGAAGTACCTCGCTGGAAGAGCCGCTCAGAAGCTTTTGACCAGGCGGTTATTGATGCCTACGCCCCATTGGATCAGCGCTGGTCCCGACAACTGTCACACCTGGACATCGCCATCGATACGATTCCTCGCATGCAGCTACGCCCGGACATGTACTTCCCGGAAGAGATTGTCGCTGACGGACCTGTACCACTGGGACGGCTTATCCCCGCTGGCATTGACCGCGTAGGCAACCCCACCCGCCCCTGCGTAGTAGTGTTCCGCCGCCCCATTGAGCGCCGTGTCTCGGGCCGAGTGGAACTGGACCAGATGCTGCAAAATGTACTGACCCGCCTGGTAGCGGTATATCTGGGCATTGATCCGGTTGAGGTGGACCCTAGTTTCGACGAGAACTTCCTGTAGAAAGCTTTCTTCTAAGGAGCTCTTTGGAGAGCAGAGAAAAACTCGTTCAACGAAAAATCCCCCAGGGGTTTACCCCAAGGGGAGACTGTGGCATTGCGTGCACACGAAAAACTAGCCGCGCGGTTCTAGCCAATCTGCCGCTTCAAACGGCGACGCTCACGCTCAGAGAGGCCACCCCAAATACCGAAGCGCTCATCATGCTCGAGAGCAAACTCCAGACATTCATCTCGCACACCACAAGCACGACAAATACGCTTTGCTTCGCGAGTGGATCCACCCTTCTCAGGGAAGAAAGCTTCTGGATCAGTCTGGGCACACAGAGCCTGCTCCTGCCAGTCCTGATCGACGGCTTCAAACAACCCCGAGAGGTCATCTGCCCACTCTGTCAACGGCCGAGGCTGGTTTTCAGAGGAGCTATCATTCACAGCGATGTCACCCGCATTCGTCTCACTATCCACAGCAGAGCCGCCATCAAACATGCTGGACTTTTCCATGCCGAGGGCCTCCTGATGGTTGTTGCTGTGGGTCTTTAAAAACTGTGGGTCTTTAAATTGGGCTTAGTGTGCGAAACACACATTTGTGATTACACACGTGTAACCCACCATCGGTCAAGCCGAATAGAGAATTTGCCCCAATACTTTTCATTGCCCCTGAAGCACCTCCCCCCGCGTTGGGGATTAAGTTCAGGTTGAAGGATGGCGCCTGAACCCTAAACCTGCCACCTGAACTCAATCACATTCGCCGCATGCCTCTCACCAGCAACTTTGGCGACACTTCGGCAACTCTAATCAAATATTGCCGACAAAAGTCTGACACGCCGAAGGCTGCAGACTAGACATCCGTCGAAAAACGTACTCCGTGATCGGGAATCTGGACGCCCGGCCACACACGGATACCGTTAATCAATTCACAGCGCGCACCAACGACGGCACCCTCGCCAATAATGGCATCACTGATGACCGTTCGCGGGCCAATATCGGCGCCATCGGCAATCACAGAGCGCTCAATCACAGCACCGGCACCGATGCGTGCGCCGTCGAAAATCACCGATTGATCAATCCGAGCGCCCGCACCAATCTCCGCCCCACGGCCGACAACAGAGCCACCGTAGAGAAGAGCGCCGCCACCGACCGACGCTGATTCGTCGACAAGCGCTTCGCCGTGCTTACCTTCTAGAAGTGGTGACGGCGCGATACCGCGGACCAAATCGGAGGAGCCGCGGACGAAGTCACCCGGAGTCCCCATGTCACGCCAGTAGGCGTAATCAACGTGACCGTAGACGTTCATACCGCGGTCAAGCAGCGCTGGGAAGATTTCACGCTCGACGCTGATGGGGCGACCAGCCGGAATCGATTCGATAATCTCGCGGCGGAACACGTAGATACCGGCGTTAATCTGATCGGTTGGCGGATCCTGGGTCTTCTCCAGGAACTCCAGGACGCGCCCATCCTCATCGGTCGGAACACAGCCGAACGCGCGTGGATCCGGCACACGGACGAGGTGCATCGTGACGTCCGCGTCCTTCTCCGCGTGTGTACCCAACACCGCGCGCAAGTCGGTACCGCCGAGGACATCGCCGTTGAAAATCATCGCGGTGTCATAGCGCAGCTTGTCTAGGACGTTTCGGATACCGCCACCGGTCCCCAGAGGCTCAGCCTCAAAGACGTATTCAATTTCGAGACCCAAATCCGAACCGTCGCCGAAGTGTTCTTCAAATACTTCAGCTCGGTAGGAGGTGCCCAATACCACGTGCTTCATACCTGCTGCACGAATGCGGCCAAGCAGATGCTCCAGGAATGGATGCCCTGCCGTGGGCAGCATCGGCTTCGGCGTATTCACAGTAAGGGGACGCAAACGCGTACCTTGCCCGCCGACCAGAATAACAGCGTCAGTCTGTTCAGCTAACGTGGCTCCCGCCTGCTGTGCAGCATCCGTTCCCGGCTGGAAAGCGGAGCCATGCCCAGCACTCGGACGAACTTCGGTAGTCATGAAATCGGTAACTTTCTTCGATGGATCATTCCAACAGTTAATTAATTCCTACGCTTTTTGGCCGCGATTATGACTTTGCCACGCAGGAACAGCCCCAAACGCAATGCCAGTCGCACAGGTGCCAGCGCCGGCCCCGGCAGGCGATCTGACATAAAACGGTATGCCGACTCGTGATGGGCCTTTACGGTAATTTCTGGGTGCTTATTGGCAGAATGCCCCTGCGCGTGACGAATCTCTGCACGGGGACAGAAAACATTGCTCCAACCGGCCTTGCCCAGTCGGTCACCCAGATCCACGTCCTCCATGTACATGAAGTAGCGGGTATCAAAGCCATCAATCTGGTCGAACGCATCCCACCGCAACAGCAGGCATGCGCCCGACAACCATCCCGCCGATCGCTCACAATCCATATCCGTGTCATCCCGGTAGTGACGTGAGAACGGGTTAGTAGGCCAGATATCGGCGAGCAGCGCGTGTCCGATACCGCTGACAAGTTTAGGAACCGCGCGTGCCGACGGGTACACGCTGCCATCCGCTTCGCGAATCAGCGGACCAATCGCTCCGGCTTTGGGATTGCGCTGCGCGCATTCCAACAGAGCATCAATTGCGCCAGGGGCAAACACCACGTCAGGATTGACCAGCATGACGTAATCAGGATTAATCTCACCGGCACGGCGAGCCCGTCCCAGCTCCGCAATGCCACGGTTAGCTGCCGCGCCATAGCCAATGTTGCCGCCAGTGCGCAGAAGCTGAACATCCGCTCCGGTCTTCTTGGCCCGAGCTTCTTCCTTCTCCACGGAACCATCCGTCGAGCCGTTGTCGGCCATAATCAGACGCGTGGAGGCACTGGCGGCGGGGCCCAGCGAATCCACCAGCTTGCTCAGGTGCTCACCGGGCGAAAAGGTCACGGTGACCACACCGAGCGGAAGCTGCGAGGGTTGCGGGGAATTCGAGGTTTCATTCACAAACCTAGACCCTAGGTCAGGACTGCACGCAAAGTGTCCTGCCACTCCGGAAGTGAATGTAGACCTACCTCACTCCATGCGGAGCCATCCAACACGGACCAGGCCGGACGCGGGGCCGGACGCGGGAACTCACTGCTGGTACAAGCCACCACACGCTGTGGATCGTGACCGGTGAGCCGAAATACTTCGCGAGCCACTTCGAACCATGTCGCCTGACCGCTGCCCGTGACATGGAAGGTGCCGGTCGGTGCACTGTTCGGTTCGGACAACACGCGTTCGGACAACTCCCAGATAGCCCCGGCGAGGGCACCGACAAAGGTGGGGTTGCCGTGCTGATCGTCAACGACCTTAATAATTGCCGGGTTGCCCTTGTCATCAGTCGCCGTCTCCGCCAGACGCATCATCGTGGAAACGAAGTCCTTGGCCTCCGGCTGCGTGGGCCCCGACCAGACCCACGCTGTGCGCAAAATAGCGAAACGCGCCCCCGAATCACGCACATTATTCTCCCCAACTAACTTGGTACGTCCGTACATAGTCTGAGGCGCGGTGAAATCATCAACTCGCAGCGCTCGGCGCTGCCCCGTCATCTCATCGATTGCTACATCACCGAAGACATAGTCGGTGGAGATGTGAATGAGATACGCGTCTTCCTTTTTCGCCCGAGCCGCCAAGTACTTCGGTCCAAGTGCATTGATTAGGTGCGCTGAACCGGGATCGGATTCTGCACCATCGACATCGGTCGCCGCTGCCGCGCTAATGATGATGTCGACGTCGTCAAGCAGAGGCGTTGCCTCCACAGCAGCCGAATCAGTGATATCCAACTGTGCCCGAGTGAGAGCGCGCACCTCAACATCGGCGGCGAAAGAATCACGCTGAAGCGCAGTACCCAGCTGTCCAGCCGCACCAGTTATGGCGATAATGGGACGCCGCGAGTTGCTGCAGGTTGGTCCATGGGTGGCGAAATGCGAGACTGAAATTTCAGACATATTCTTCTTTATCACTATCGTAGATACGATTGACACTGTGTTGAGGTGCAACCGGATACGGATTGACACTGTGTTGAGGTGTAACCGCACACGGTTGGACGGTTAAGGTTTATGTAGTTTCTGCAGCTGCTTACTGCCCTCCACGATGTGTGGAATGCCCTCGCAGACATGCAGCACAAATTATATTTTCGAAAACGGTTTAAGAGGAGCCCCGGTTTGAGCAGCCACACGCCACGCGCGCGTCACGCACGCGATATTCAAGCGCCACCGTCCTCTGCAGAGAGTACCGCCCAAGCTTGGCCGCCGATGCTACGCAATGCGCTTGTGCTGCTATCGGCCATTATCCTTGTTATTTCCGCAGTTGGCTGGTGGACACTTGGTAGGACCACCGACAACTTGGGTTCGGGTGGCGACTTCGGGCTGGGCAACGAGAAGGACGGCGCAACCGATATTCTGCTCGTCGGCTCCGACTCCCGCACCGATGCCCAGGGCAACCCGCTGACTCCGGAAGAAGTTGAGCTTCTGCGTGCCGGCGACGAAGAAGCCACAAATACAGACACGATTATTGTGATTCGTGTTCCTGCCGATGGTTCTTCAGCGACGGCTATTTCCATTCCGCGCGATACCTATGTCCACACCAATCGACTAGGCAACACAAAGATTAATGGTGTCTACGGCAACACAAAGCAGATGGTGGAAGAGGAACTCGCAGGAAGCGGGGCCTCGCCGGAAGACATTGAGCGTCGCTCGACCGAGGCCGGACGTAGAGCTCTAATTGAAACCATTAGCGACCTCAGCGGTATCACCGTTGACCACTACGCAGAAGTTGGCCTGCTCGGCTTCGTCCTGCTCACCGATGCCATCGGCGGTGTCGATGTATGTCTGAATGAGGCTGTCTACGACGAGTTCTCGGGTGCAGATTTCCCAGCGGGCTCACAGACATTGAAGGGTGCCGACGCGCTCTCATTCGTCCGCCAGCGCCACGGTCTGCCCCGTGGTGACCTCGACCGAATTACTCGCCAGCAGGTCTTCATGGCCTCGTTCACCAATAAGCTGCTCGGCGCTGGCACACTGTCTAATCCCGCGAAGCTGTCTGAACTGGGCAATGCCGTCCAGCGCTCGGTGGTGCTCGACGACAACTGGGATGTCACCGGATTTGCCACCCAGATGCAGGGCCTCAGTGGTGGCAACGTGAAGTTTGAAACTATCCCGGTGACCTCGATTGACGGTGTCGGTGACTATGGCGAGTCGGTGGTCACAATCGATAAGGGCCAGGTTCACCAGTACTTCGAGACCCTGCTGGGCACCAAGGAAGAAGAAGCTCCGACGAAGGAAGAAGACGAAAAGAAGGCTGACCCCAACGCGGCTGAAACTACAGTCAGCGTTTACAACGCCACAGGCATCGAAGGTTTGGCCAGCGGCGTCTCAGGCTTCTTAACGGAAAAGGGCTACACCCAGGGAGAGGTCGGCAACGCTGAGTTCGCCGGCGTTGCCTCCAGCCAGATCAATGCGGCTGACCCAGAGGATCCGGCAGCTCAGGCCATCTCTGAAGCACTCGGTGGCGTACCGATTGTCCACGATCCATACCTCGATCCGCACCACATCTCAGTGACAATTGCCGGTGACTACGAAGGCCCGGGATTGACATCAGAGGGAATGGCCGCTGATTCGGGCGACGGTGCCGAACCCGCGCCTGAAGTAGAAGATGGTTCCAATGGCGATGTCATCGGCCAGGAGGGCGGGGCAATTCCGCAGGAAGATCGCCCCGCTATCGACGCCGCCGGCGTGACTTGCGTGAACTAGGTCCGTCCCTTCGGGGAGACCTCAGCGACATGTTCGATGAGGTTATATTCCTCAATTGCGGCTAAGGACTCCTTGGCCTCCTGCTCGTCCAGCACGTTCATGATGAACCCGTTCTGGACGAACACCCAATCACCTACCACCAGCTCAGGCACGTACATTGCCGAGCATTGCCGCTTTTGCCCCGCCATATCCACTGTCGCCATCGGCAGTGGACCATCGGCTATTGCCAAAACCCGGGCAGGAATTCCAAGACACATCGTGTTACTTCGTCCTCTCCACTTCAGTCGGGGCGTCCGCCGAACCACGGCTATCCGCTGTCATATTGCCCGCAGGTGCACCGGCATGTTCCTGCATCGTGAATGTCATCACTCCCGCGGGTGCCGAGCTACACGGTAGGCACGGATCAGCGGCCCAGATGGACTTCTCGACCCCCGCAGTCTCCCCGCCATCGCACAGCTGCTCGGTGAGCATACGAGTCAGCCAGGGCTCATTCTGCGCAGTTGGCGTCATGATCTGACAATCCGTGATGATGCCGTCAGCCCCTGCCGTATAGCGATGCACTAACAGCCCGCGCGGCCCGTCAATCATCCCGACACCACTGCGATGCCCTTCAAAGTCAGCATTCTCAATCGCTGTCACAGCCTTCGGATCGCACACATGGTCGCCGAGCAGTTCCCCGTCGGCAAGCACCCGCTTTGCCCAAGCCACGGTGTCAGCGAGAAGCTGGCGTTGGGCGTCGCGTGGGCTGATTCCACGCTTATCGACGACAACCTGTCTGGAGACCGGCCCCACCCGGTAGAAATCTTCCCGCTGGCCTGCACAGCCATCCTTGACCAGCTCCTTTGAGGCATCAAACATCGGTCTGGGAGCAGCATCGCCCGGACGGGACTCACGAACGCGTGTAGGCCAATCAGCAGCCGGGAAAATCTGCGCCGCGGTATCGGTGTGATGCCGCGCGACTGCCAGGTAATTTCCCAGCGGAGCAAGCTCACCGTCAGCATCGACAACTGCGACGTCGAGGCCGTCAAAAGTATCCGTCCAAGCATCAGGAGCATCAGGAGCATCGGGGGCGGCAAGAAGCTCCACTTCCTTGATTACCGCCGTCTCAGCCAGCGCTTCCAGAGCACCTTCTGCCTCAGAAACCAGCGTCTTATCCACTGCCGCGCGCACGCCTCCGGGGACTGCGACATCCGGGAAGTGCGACGGTGCCCCCGCTGCACGCATCAGAGCTTTTCCGGCACGCTTCATTGCCCGCGCCCCCTCGCGGTCGACGGCCACAAACTTGGTCGCTAGATTATCCAAGGTCGACCCGGCCGCCAGCAGCTCTCGAATCAACTGTGCAGTTCGGGGAATGTCGGAAATCCCGTAGAGGTCCTCCACCGCTCGCACGCCTGCAAGGTGATGCACAACCGGACAAAGGCCACATAGCCGCTTGGTGATATCTGGCACATCCAACGCCCGCTTCCCGACCAGCATCCCGTCGATACGCGGCAGCCCTGAGAGGTCGAAGGACACCTGTGTAATAGCGCCGTTGTCATCGCGATAGACATCCAGTCGCGCCTCGAATGGGTCAACGAGTTCATCAAGTTGGATGTGTTGAGTGACCGGGACGGATTCCGATGGCATTGTCCGTCTGCGCCTCCTTCGCGCTGAGTGCTTCGCCATAATGGTATCTGTGCATGAGCTTGGATTGTTGACCAGCGTGGTGAAAAAGATTGCTGAGGTCTGCCCGGGACGCACTGTGACAAAGGTGTCAATGCGTGTGGGCGACCGCTCCGGGGTCGTCTACGATTCCCTCATCGCCGCATGGCCCGTGGCCAGTGCCGCGACGCAGTGTGAGGGCGCCGAGTTAGATGCCGAGCTTATTGTCTCGACGGTCTACTGCCCCACCTGCGAGGCCGAGCATGAAATTGATGAATTCTATGCTCTAACCTGCCCTGTCTGTGGCACACCAACTGCGGATCTACGGCACGGCCGCGAGTTTGAAATCTCCAGTATTGAGGTCAAAGCTGAGGGCGAGAGTTAGACCTCGCTGTCGCGCTCGTCGGCAAGCCAACTGTCAATGAGCTCGCGCGCAACCTCAGTCGCCTCCTCAATGCCGCCAAGTGCCGTGTTGCTGAGCCCCACCGCCATGTCAGCTGACTCGTAGACCACTCCCACCACACCGACGCGCTCAGGCTCCTGCCCCAACAGGCGCGCCGCGGTGAGCAAATCCAGCAAACCAACCTGATGCGCGGACAGCTTTGCCGCCAATAGTCGAGGGATCTGGTCACCGACGAGCTTGACGACGGTACCGGGATCCCCCGGACCAGCGAGAGCGTCGAGCAACAATAAGTTCTTGGCCTCCTGCACGATGGGCAGCAACTCCATACCGCAGGTACCGCCATCGATGTAGGCAACCGCACCCGTCCATTCGTCCCCTCGCCCGGCGATGTTCGCAGGATCATCGAGGCTGGAGGGCGACCAGACCAGATGCGCGGAATCTCCGGCCTGCGTCGTCTGCCCCATGCCTGCAGATTCCAGTTCTGGGGCGAGACGCCTCAGCAGCTCGAGACCAATGCCGTCGTCGCCCATGACGGGGTTGCCGATGCCAAGAACCGTCACCAACGGGGTGCCAGCATCAGCACCGGTGACTGCGTCGGACGTCTTATCGCTACCCAATGATCTCCTATCCAATGCGTGGAGAGTCAACCGGTTGCGTGCCGCGCGGTAGCCAGACAGAGCCACCAATCATCGAGGACAGACCACCGTGGTTGTGCACCGTATCGGAGCGGATGACCAGGTAGACGTGAATGATGGCGAAGAGCCAAATCAGGTACATGATGATTGTGTGAATCAGGCGGAAATAGCCGATGCCAATCCAGTGCGTGGGCATAGCCAACAGCTGGAAGAACCAGTTGGACTGATCCATCATCGCGTATAGCGACAAACCTGTGAGCATCTGAATGAAACACATCACATAAATGCCGGTGTACGCCAGCTGCTGCAGCGGATTGTGTGCGAAGTAGAACGGCCCTTCCTTGCGCAGGAAGAGGTAGTACTGCATCGTGTGCCAGAGGTCTTTAACATCCTGCTTGTTATAAATCGGCCATAGCGCACGCCATCGTGTTTGTCGGTCGTGGGTAACAAACAGCAGAATGACACGCCACAGCCCCACCGCGATCCATAGGAATCCGGCTAAGAAGTGCGCGAAACGGACATATCCCATCGCGAATCCCGCGGCCGAGCCGTCATAGGTGCGCTCGGTCAAATAGGGCTGCATGATATACCATCCGGTAAAGGTCATCACCAACATCAGCGCCAGGTTCAACCAATGCTGAACGCGCAGCGCCCATCCCCACAGGTGAACCTCGACCCACGAACCGGAACCCTTTTTGTTTTCCGCAATGGCCTCGTCGAGTTTCCGCAGCCCCATTGCCACGAATCCTTCGAAGATGAACTCTCCGATGATATTTCCGTCTTTGTCAATGGGCGCAAGCGCGACGCCCATGCTTCGGTGCCCGCGACCATGGTGCATGTTCGCGTTACGACGAAGTAGAACGCCTTCCTCACGGGACATTGTGGATGCCTCGACGACCGCATTCAATTCACCGCGCATGATGGCGACATCGACCGTCTGATCCGCAATGTTGAGGCCATGCACCTTGGCGATGGAGTAACGGCGATCAGGCGTTGCCGGGTCGTAGGAATCCGGAGTCAGTTTCATCAGTGGCGTGCCGTCGAGATGGAAAAGATCGTCACGACGACGACGCAAGCTGACCTTCAGCGCAAGGTCGACAGGATCGCGGGAGTCGTCCGGGACAATTGCTGCGGCCTGAATGACCTCAGATGGCGACAACCAGTGGCTGGTGTGTGCGTCAATAACCGCAATAACCAGGGGGTTGCCCTTGGAATCTTTTAGTCGCAGTTCCGGATTTTCACTCACTGAGGGTGTCATGCCGTCGTCACCTTAAACATTTCCTGACCAGCCGGATCCAAAATGTGGACTGCGCAGGCCATACATGGATCGAAGGAATGAATCGTGCGAAGTGGTTCAAGCGGCTGCTCGGGATCAACCAGCGGATGTGTGCCATCACCAGCCAGCGCGTGCTCGTATGGGCCAAGCTGCCCCTTCGGGTCACGTCCACCGGCCAGCCACGTGGTGGGAACCACGGCTTGGTAGTTGGTCACCTTGCCATTTTCAATCTTGACCCAGTGGCTGAGCATGCCACGAGCTACCTCGAGGAAACCCACGCCCTGGCACTTTTCCGGCCATGAAGTCGGCTCCCAACGGCTGTTGTCGAAGACATCGATGTCGCCGTTCTTCAAGGCCTCAACGAACTCCGGGAAGATGTGGTCTGCCAAGTAATTGGCGGTGGTCACAGACTCCACAGCGCGTGCGTAGGTGCGTCCCGCAGTGGAGTTCATCTGCTCAATGCGCAGGTCGAGCTTATCCATGACCCCGTCGACCAGGCGCATTGTCTCCGGCTCCTTCTGCAGGTATGCCAACAGCACACGTGCAACTGGGCCAACTTGAACAGCGCGACCGTCGTACCGCGGCGCCTTCGACCAGGTGTACTTTTCGTTGTCCGACAGCCACTCATACGGCGGCTTCGGGCCGGTGTAGTTCACAGTTGTTTCGCCGTCGTACGGCTTGAGGCCGACATCATCGCCGGCTTCCTGCGTGTACCAGGCGGAGTTGATGAATTCCTCGATCTTTTCCGGCTGGAATGGGTGGAGCTTGGTGTAGTCACCATCGAGAATGACACCGGGCTTGATGTTTGGATGCACGGTCTGGACACGGGACTTAGCCGGGTCGCCGGAGTAAGTGGCGCCAGCCATGCCTACCGCCAAGAAGCTGTCAGAGGAGCGACCGATGTCGAAGTAGTCCTTGTAAACGCTCATGATGGCAACTGCATCTGGGTAGAAGCAGTCATTGACGAACTCCACAATCTCGTCAATCCAGGACTTGATCTGATCAATGCCGACTTGGTTGACAGTCTCCGAGCGTTCCGGGTCGATGGAGCACGCCATACCGCCGACCAGGAAGTTCGGGTGCGGATTCTTACCGCCGAAGACGGTATTAATCCGGATGATAGAGCGCTGGAAAGCCAAGGCGTCGAGGTAGTGCGACACTGCCATCAGGTTGGCCTCGGGCGGCAAGCGGTAGTCCTCGTGCCCCCAGTAGCCGCCGGTGAAGATGGACAGCTGGCCGGAGTCCACAATGCCCTTCACGGTCTCCTTGACCCGGGCAAAGGTTTCTTCGTTATTGCCCTTCCACGTCGAGCCGATCGACTGCGCGAACTCAACGGTCTTCTTCGGATCTGCCTCGAGAGCCTTCGTGACATCAATCCAGTCCAGACCGTGAAGATGGTAGAAGTGCACGACGTGGTCGTGAATCTCCTGCGAGCCAATCACCAGGTCGCGAATACGACGTGCCTGCGGGGGCGGTGTCGAACCGATGGCATCTTCGACCGCGGCAATGGATGCCACCGAGTGAGTACCGGTGCACACACCACAGATACGACCAACGAACGCCCAGACATCGCGAGGATCGCGGTTTTTCACAATGGTTTCGATACCGCGGAACTGAGTAGTCTCACTCCACGCGGTTTTGATCTGGTTTCCTTCGCGTTCCAGCTCAATGCGAAGGTGTCCCTCGATTCGGGTAATCGGGTCGATTACAACTTTTTCCGTAGCCATGTCCTATGCCCTTAGTTGTCCTTCGAATCGGATGCTGTCTCGCTCTGCGCGCCTGGTGAGTTTGGAGGAAGGTCGACCATCGGTGGCTTCCGTCCTTCCACACCGCCAAACGCAGCCAACACCTTTTCTTCGCCGTTGGAGCGCCTTATCTTCAGTTCCTTCACCAGCGTGAGTCCGCCATGGACCGCGGCACCCGCGGCAGTGGCAGCCAACAGCCCAACGCCGACCTTGTTCACGCTGGACTCCACCCCAACACCCGGGATTCCCGGCAACTTGTCGTAGAACGGAGTGAACTGGTCGAAGAAGTCCTTCTCAGTACAGCCAATGCACGGGTGACCAGCACCGATTGGCCAACCGGACTTAAGGTTCCACTGCACGATTGGGCATGGGCTAAACGTGGATGGCCCCTTACAGCCGACCTCGTAAAGGCACCAGCCGTTGCGTGCACCCTCGTCGTCGAACGTTTTCACGAACTGACCGGCATCGAAATGCGCGCGACGCGGACAGGAGTCGTGAATACGCTGGTCATAGGCGAACTTTGGACGCCCCTCGGCGTCGACCTCCGGAGCCTTGCCATAAGTAAGTACGTACGTCAGGGTGGCCGTAATCACCTCACCAATCGGCGGACAACCGGAGACGTTAATCACCGGTTTGTCCTTGATAATCTCATCGACCCCCTTGGCGCCGGTCGGATTCGGCTTAGCAGCCTGGACAGAACCCCAGACTGCGCAGGCACCAACGGCCAGGATTGCCGTGGCCTTCTCAGCAGCCTCGAGCAGCACCTGTTCTGCCGACTTACCACCAATGGTGCAGTAAGCACCGTTCTCGCCGGTCGGAATCGAGCCATTGACCACCAGAATGTGATCCTCGGCATTCATGTCATCCAAAGCTTTTTCGGCCGCGTGCCCGGACGGTGCCATGAGCAGCTCGTTGTAGTCCATTGAAACCAGATTCAGCACCACGTCTTCAGCAGTAGTGCCTCCGGAACGCAATACGGATTCCATACATCCGGTACATTCCTGCAACTGCAGCCAAGCCACCTTCGGCTTCTTTACAGCCGAGAGCTTATCTGCGATTTCCTCCGCCGAGGGAGTCAGTGACTGCGCTGCGGCCTCACCGACATTTGGAGTTCCGGCGGCAAAAATTGCCGCCATAGTGCCACAAAACTTCATGAAACTGCGCCGTGAGACACCAGCTCTAGCGAGGTTTTCGCCGAGGGTCCCTTCCTGCCAATTCGCGCCACTAATCATTTTTCGCTGCGCCTTCTGCTTAGTTATTAGGAATATTGGTTTCGAGGTTTTACAACTACCCAGGCCCATTGCCTATACATGGCCAAGTATAGCGACCTAAGAACAACCTGAATAATGGTGCTGCGCTGCGGTTATAACAAAATAATATGCAAGATAAATGTTGCGTAAATATTGTTCCAGGTACAGGGAATGAACGTGAAAACCGCCGCAGATTACAGCGGGATATCGCCTATCCCCCACTAAGGTGGAGCGAAACGAGGGGTAGCGGGGTCGTCGTCAAGCATGCCGTAATGCCCCCCATTGCTTCACGACGACCCCAGCGCGCTTAATCAACCAGCGCAGGGTTGACCCAACGGAGCCATTCGTCGATGCCCTCCCCGGTCTTAGCGGAGACCTCAATCACCTTCACCCCTGGATTGACCTTCTCCAGATTGGCGCGGAAGAGCTCCATATCGAAGTCGAGGTACGGGGCAAGATCCATCTTGTTGATAACCACTACCTGCACAGAGCGGAACATCACCGGGTACTTGACCGGCTTATCCTCCCCCTCTGTGAGGGAGTAGACCATTGCCTTGCGAGTCTCACCGACCTCAAACTCGGCCGGACAGACGAGGTTTCCCACATTTTCAATCATGACCAGGTCGAGCGTGGACAGATCCAGCCCCTCGAGTGCGCGGGAGACCATCGGGGCGTCCAAGTGACATTCGCCACCGAATCCATTGCCCGTGTTCAGCAGCGAAATCTGTGCCCCGTAGCCCTCCAGGCGGTTGGCGTCGAGCGCAGTCTCAATATCGCCTTCGATAATGCCGACGCGCAACTTGCCCTGTGCAGCCGCCAGCGTCTTCTCCAGCAATGCGGTCTTGCCCGAGCCCGGGGAGCTCATCAGGTTGATGGCTTCCACGCCATGGTCGGCGAGCAGCTCGCGATTGTGCTCGGCGCGGTGATCGTTTTCGCTGAAGATGTCCTCGAGGATGGTCACGCGTTCCACGCCGGTTTCATAACCCGAGTGGTCACCGTGGCTAGTGTCATCGGGGTCGGCAAGATGAACATGGTCATGGCCGTGGTGGTGGTCATGGCCGTGGTGGTGGTCGTGGTCATGATGATGGTGGTGATGGTGGTGTGCGTCATCGCCGTCATGCCGGTGGAAACGTCCCATGATAAAACCGTCTTTCCTACTTGTGCGTGTCGACGTCGATGTCGACGATTGTGAACTCTTCCCCCGAGATTACGCGTCCCGGCTTTCCACACGTGGGGCACAGCAGCCCGTCGAGTGGCCCCACTTGTTCGCGATGCCCGTGCGCGCATTCGACAACCGCAGGTACCCAGTCGATCTCCAACTTCGCGTGCCCCAAACCGGTATCGCGACTAACGAATTCCCACGCATATGAAAGGGTTTCTGGAACAACCTGCCGTAGAGCGCCTATCCGCAGGTGCACAGTGCGTACAGTTCGACCTTCGGCTGCTCTCGTGACAACCTTCGCCAACTGCATGCTCAACGCTACTTCGTGCACAATCTCCAAACTAGCAGTGCGAACGGACCCGAGCCGCTTACGTAAAGTTGAGCACATGGAAAAGGCAGGCACGACCGGGGCGGGGATGGGTACGAGTATTCAACGCATTCGCTGGCGTATCGAAGGAATCGTCCAGGGGGTCGGATTCCGCCCTTTTGTCGCCACCATCGCCCGGCGCGCGGGTCTCGTTGGCTTCTGCGGCAACGATGAGCAGGGCGTATTCATCGAGGTAGAAGGCACGTCGGACGCCCTCGCGGCCTTCTGCAGCCAGCTTTTCACCGAACTGCCGGCGCTTGCCCGCATCATCAATCACTCAGCTGAGCCGGTCGCGGTGCTCGGTCATGAGCACGAGTTCACCATCGTGCCCTCTCGCCACAGCTACTCCGGCCGCGCGCTGCTTCCGCCTGACACTGCACTGTGCCCGGACTGCCGCCGTGAGTTTTTCGACCCTACCAACCCGCGCTACCTCTACCCTTTCATCTCCTGCACCAACTGCGGGCCGCGTCTGTCCATCATCACTGAACTGCCCTACGACCGCCCGCGCACCACTATGGCGGCCTTTCCGATGTGCACCCCGTGTGAGCGCGAATACACCGATCCCACCGACCGCCGCTATCACGCCCAGCCAATCAGCTGCTTCGACTGTGGCCCGCGTCTGAGCTGGCACGATGCAGGCGACACCACCACCGCTACCTCCCGCGAGGAGGTTCTCGCTCTCTTTCGTCGCGCACACGCGCTGCTTGACGACGGCGCCCTGCTCGCCGTCAAAGGTATTGGTGGTTTTCACCTGGTCTGCGATGCCACCAATGACGCTGCCTGCGAGAAACTGCGGCTGCGCAAGCGTCGACCCGACAAGCCATTGGCGGTAATGGCTCCCACTGTTGACACCGCGGCCCAACTGGTTGAGTTAACTGAACAGGAGAAGCGTTTCCTCGACTCGCCTGAGGCGCCGATTGTGATCGCACCGAAGCAGCGGTCGGGGCCGCTTTCCAATCTCATCGCACCGGGCCTCGACAGCTTCGGCATTATGCTTCCGTACTCAGGCATTCACCTGCTGCTTTGTGATCGCCCACTCGTGGTCACTAGCGGCAACCTCAGTGGCGAGCCCGTGTGTACCGACAATGCCGACGCGTTGAAGAAGCTCGGTCACATCGCCGACGCTTTCATCCTCCACGACCGCGAAATCCACGTACCCGTTGAAGATTCGGTGTTCATCGGCACCGCCCCATCGCGCCGGTCCCGCGGCTTCGCTCCCATCCCCGTTTCAATCACGGCCACCGATTCTCGTAGCCACACGAGCACTGGCCCTGGCTCCGCCACTGGCCCCGGCATCAGCGTCCGTTGTACCTCCCAACCCACCATTTTCGCGACTGGCGGGGAGCTGAAGAACACTTTCGCTATCGCGCATGGGGACCTCGCTCACGTCTCCGCACACATTGGCGACATGGGTTCGTGGGCCAGCCAAAAGGCCTACCAGAGGGCAGTTGACCAGCTCCTTTCCATGCGCGATGCGACCCCGGAGCTTGTCGTCTGCGATCTTCATCCGGGCTACGCCACTACCGCCTTCGCCGAACGCTTCGCCGCCGAGCACGACATCGAGCTCCTCGCGGTTCAGCACCACTTTGCACACGCGCTTTCCCTACTCGCTGAACACCGCCTCCTCTCCCCGAACGCGGACCGCGCCGTCGTCGCCACCCTCGACGGCACCGGATATGGCACCGATGGCTCCATCTGGGGCGGCGAGATCCTCACGCTCAGTCGCAGTTCCGCAAACTGGGAACGCACCTGGCACTGCCCCACTTTCCCGTTGGTCGGCGGCGATCGTGCCGTCACGCACCCGTGGCGGCTCGCCCTCGGTCTCACTCACGCATGGGAGCTTGACGACGACCACCTCCTGCGCAACCTCTCCAACGAGCGCGAAGTAGCCCTGGTTAAAAGCCAGTTGGCGACGGGAGTAGGCACAGTGCAAACTTCTTCTCTCGGCCGCATATTCGATGCCGCCGCAGCACTGCTGCTTCCTCGCTGGCGCGGTGGCGGGGCCATCAGCTACGAGGCGCAAGCGGCCATGGAGTTGGAGGCAGCTGCGACTCGCTACGTGCGGTCACATGCGGAAGCACTCGGAGCAGTCAGTTCAGAAACCAAGTCGGAGCACCTCCAGGAGGTCATCCGGGAGGCGGTAGCATCGCCTGACGTTGAGCAGGCCGCCTTTGTATTTCACAGTGGGGTCGCGGGCCTCGTCGGCAAGCGGTTGGTGCAGGCGGCGGAGAAATCCGGCACCGATGTTGTCGGCGTCAGCGGGGGTTGCGCGAATAATGCGCTGTTGATGGAGCTGCTGCGGCATGAAGTTGCAACTGAGGGCTTTACCCTGTTGCAGCATCAAATTGTGCCGCCGGGCGATGGCGGTTTGAGTCTTGGCCAAGCGGTGGCCGGTCGCCTGCTGGCGGCAACCGGCATGGATTTCTAGCAGATGCGCGGCAGCGGGTCGCCGACCAACATGTCCACCATGCGGGTGCCGCCGAATCCGGTCACCAGCACCACGGAAGCGGCGGGCTCGTCCTCGATGGAGCCGATATCACGAGCCTCGGAAGCTCCGGCTGCGTGGAGTGCACTGAGCGCTGCCTCGGATTGCTCGGCGGGGACAACGGCGACGAAGGTGCCTTCGTTGGCGACATAGAGCGGATCGATGCCGAGCATGTCACAGGCGCCGCGGGTCATTTCGCGGACCGCAACGGATTCGTCGTCAAGCACGACGCCGAGACCGGTGCCGCGGGCGAGCTCGTTGGCGACCGTTCCGAGGCCGCCGCGGGTCGCATCGCGCATCCAGCGAGTGCCGGGTGCAGCTTCAAGTAGCGCTTCGACCAGACCGTTGACTGCACGGGTATCGGACTCGATAGGCGCGGCCAGAGCCAAGTCGCCGCGGGCGAGCATGACGGCCATGCCGTGATCGGCGATTGGACCGGAGACGAGGATGCGGTCTCCGGCCTCGATGTTTGCGTAGACAGATCCTTCCGTAGCGGCACCGGCGTAGTCGCCGCGGACTACACCCACCCCGGCAGTGGTGATGTAGACCCGGTCACCTGCGCCCTTCGGCACAACCTTGGTGTCGCCGGCAACGATGCTCACCCCTGCGGCATCGGCAGCGGTGCGCATACTCGCCACGATGCGGCGCAGAGTCGCAATCTCCAGCCCCTCTTCCAGAATGAACGATGCGGTCAGCGCCAGTGGCCTGGCGCCGGCTACCGCCAGATCGTTGATTGTGCCGTTGACGGCCAAATCCCCGATGTTGCCGCCCGGGAACTCGATGGGATTGACAACATAGGAGTCGGTGGACATTGCCAGCCGCGCCCCGCCATGTGCAGAAGCTGCCGCAGCTTCGACGACGGCATCAGCGGCGAAGAGCCCGGAGTCGCCACCCTGCCCTAGAATTTCATTGCCATAGGCGTCGAAAAAGACCTGTTCAACCAGAGCTGCGGATGCCTTTCCACCGGAGCCGTGCTGCAGGGTGACGTAATCGTCGAGAAGCCTGAACGGACGTGCCCGAACGCGACCAATATTGGTGTTTACCTTGGCTTCGTTGGTGTTCAGACGATTCTTCGGCTGCATGGCTACATATCCTTAAACTGCACGGCTACGAGGCGGACAATGACAAATTGCGCAACTCATACTCCAAATACGAGGCGCACTGACCCTGATGGTAGTCTCGAAAAGTATTGCAAACGAGGAGAAGCGTATGTGTCTTGGTGTCCCTGCAGTGATTACAGAAGTCCACGATGCGGCCCGCGCAACAGTTGAAATTGGTGGTGTCGCACGCATGATTTCCACCGATTTACTCGTCGATGAGGACCTCACACAAGGTGATTGGGTTCTCGTACATGTCGGTTTCGCCATGAGCAAAATCGATGAGGAAGAGGCCACACTCTCCCTCCAGCAGATTAAACAACTGGGCGGCGACACATATGAAGATGAGTTGGAATCCTTCTCATCGTCACAAATCAACTGAGGGCAATAAGACATCATGAAATATGTCGACGAATTCCGTGATCCCGCTGCTGCCAAGAAGCTGCTCGCGCGCATTGAGCGCGACGCAAAAAAACTGAACAATCCCATTGCGCTCATGGAGGTTTGCGGCGGGCATACGCACACCATCTACCGCTACGGTTTAGAAAACCTTCTGCCCGATAACATCGAGCTCATCCACGGCCCCGGCTGCCCCGTCTGCGTCATCCCCATGGGTCGCGTCGACGATGCCATTTGGCTGGCACAGCAGGAAGACGTCATTTTCACGACCTTCGGCGACATGATGCGTGTGCCGGGGTCCGAAACGTCGCTGATGCAGGCACGTGCGCGCGGCGCCGATGTGCGTTTTGTCTACTCGCCTCTCGACGCGCTGAAGATCGCCACCGATAACCCCGATAAGCAGGTTGTTTTCTTCGCCGTTGGGTTTGAGACCACCGCCCCGTCGACAGCCGTGACCATTGAGGCCGCGCGCCGGCAGGGAGTGGAAAACTTCTCCGTATTTTCCAACCACGTGCTCATCGAGCCGCCACTGCGCGCCATCGTCAACGGCGGCGAAACCAAAGTCGATGGTTTCATCGGCCCAGGTCACGTGGCTACTACCACCGGCACGGACGCTTTTGAGTTCCTGCCGCGCGAGTTCAATCTGCCAGTGGCGGTCACCGGTTTTGAGCCATTGGATGTACTCCAGGCCGTCGTCATGCTGCTGGATCAATTCGTCAGCGGCGACGTTGCTGCCGGTAGGTCGCGGGTGGACAACCAGTACGCGCGCGTTGTGCGCTCCTCCGGCAACACCACCGCGCAGAAGCTCATGGACCGCGTCTTTGCCCTCCGCGACACCTTCGAGTGGCGCGGTCTCGGCTGGATTGAAAACTCCGGCCTCGGCATCTCTGAGGAATACGCAGCATTCGATGCCGAGCGCCGTTTCCAGGTGCCGGGGCGCCGTATCCCAGACCCCGTGACCTGCGAATGCGGATCTGTGCTCACCGGCCACATCAAGCCGTGGCAATGCGCGGTCTTCGGCACCGCCTGCACCCCGGCGACCCCCATCGGCACCTGCATGGTCTCCCCCGAAGGCGCTTGTGCGGCGTACTACAACTTCGGCCGCATCGACCGGAAAGTCACCGAGAACCTGGCGAAATCCCGCCGCTAGTTACTCCGAAATCCCCGCACGCGCAAGCGCTGCCACGGCTTGCTTTACGACGGGCGCGTCAATCATCTCGCCATCGAGCTGGAAGGCGCCAGTGTGCGTACCTGCGTGATCGACAATCTTCCGGGCGCGGGCGAGCGTTGCTTCCGACGGCTTATATGCCTTGCGCACCGGCGGCACCATCGCCGGGTGGATGCAGGCCGTAGCCAAGAAACCACAGCCCACGGCATCGAGAGCCTCTAGGTACTGGCCGCGCTCATCGCGAAAGTCAGTATGAACGGCGTCAATGGCGGCAATACCCGCTGCAGCTGCATGCACCTGAACGAGTGCACGAGCCAATCGCTGCGGATCGCGGTAGTGGCGACGAGGATTTTCATCCACACTCTGGCGCGAGGACACCCCACCGAGTTCGGCGGTCAGGTCTTCGGCACCCCAGAACAGACCCACAACGTCCGGGTGCGTGGCAATCTGCTGGATATTAATCATGGCCTGCGGGGTTTCAATCATCGCGATGATCTTCAACCCTTCGAGCTCTGCGGGGATGGAGCCTCGAATCTTGGGCACCATGACGATGTCGTAGTCACATGTACGGGCAAAGGCGACATCCTCCGCGAAGGTCGGAGTCCCAGGACCGGTAATCCGAAGAATAGTCGCCTCCGGGTCGAGCGGATTGTTGATGATGTTCGCACGTGCCTGCTCGTGATTGTCAACGGCAGCGCCGTCCTCCAGGTCAATAATGACCATGTCCGATCGTTCAGCAGCTTTCTGGAAACGTTCCGGACGGTCAGCCGGGGCGAAGAGTAGCGCCGGGCCAGAGGGAAGCCAAGGGAAGGACTGTTCACCATCGAGGGAGCTAAAGCCTGTCATAGCTCCTAACCTAATTGAAAACTCGAATCACCTTCGCGCAGGGGCTCCCCCAGGAGGCAACAAAACCCGCGTTGTGGGGTCCATAGAGCGGAAACCACAACGCGGGTTTGCTGAGTTTTTAACCTAAGCGATTAGTCGCGGTACAGCAGCAGCGCGTCGCCCTGGCCGCCGCCACCACACAGGGACACACCAGCGCGACCCGAACCGCGACGGTTCAGCTCCATTGCAGCGGTCAGAGTCAGGCGGGCACCGGAGCAGCCAATCGGGTGGCCGAGGGCAATCGCGCCACCGTGGATGTTGGTCTTTTCCAGCGGGTAGTCCAGCTCACGCAGGGACTTGACAGCCACCGCACCAAATGCCTCGTTAATCTCGATGAAGTCAAGCTCCTGCGCGTCCCACTCAGCGCGACGCAGGGCCTCCTTCAAAGAGTCCGCCGGCTGAGCGTGCAGGGAGTTATCCGGACCTGCGGTCTGGCCGGCCTTGCCCACAACTGCGAGGTAGTCCAGGCCGTGCTTCTCTGCGTAGGCACGCGATGCCAGCACAACTGCTGCGGCACCGTCGGAAATCGGCGAGGAGTTACCGGCAGTGATGGTGCCGTTTTCTTTCAGGAAGACCGGACGCAGCTTAGCCAGGGTCTCCACAGTGGTCTCCGGGCGAATGCCCTGGTCGGTGTCGACAACTACCGGGTCACCCTTGCGCTGCGGAATCTCGATTGGAGCGATTTCCTGCGCGAAAATACCGTCTTCCTGCGCCTTGGCTGCACGCTGGTGAGAAGCGGCCGCAACTTCGTCCTGCTGCTCGCGGCTAATGCCGAGGTCGTTGTTCGGACCGTCGGTAAGCGTACCCATGGACACACCATCGAATGAGTCGACCAGACCGTCGCGCTCCAAGGTGTCCTCCAGCTTCAGCGCACCGAAGGACTTACCCTGACGAACACCGCGTGCAACGTGCGGAGCGTGCGTCATGGACTCCTGACCACCTGCAACAACGACGTCTGCGTCACCGAGACGAATCAGGCGAGCGGCGTGAATGACAGCGTTTAGGCCCGAGAGGCAGACTTTGTTAACGATCTCAGCGGTCGTATTCCATGGCAGACCTGCCTTAATGGCGACCTGTCGGGCCGGGTTCTGGCCAGCGCCTGCGAGAATCACCTGGCCCAGAACGACGTGCTGAACCTCTTCCGGGGCAACGCCGGAACGCTGGACAGCGTGCTTGACAGCATGTGCGCCGAGTTCGACGGAAGTAAGCGGTGCCAGCTGGCCGAGCAGCTTGCCCTGCGGGGTACGGGCACCGGCGAGGATAACGACATCATTCGGGCTGGGAGCTGGAAGGTTACTCATGGATGGTTTTCTCCTAAGTCAAAACTGATGAGTGTGGACTGACCATGATTGCTGCGTATTTAATTCTCGAGGTCAACCACGTATGCGGCTTCGGTGTTGGCCTCGATATCGGCCAGCGTCACCCCAGGTGCCAGCCTGCGTAGCACCAGGTGATCATCAGCGACATCGAAGCTTCCCAGGTTGCTAATAATCCTTTTCACTACTTTTGCACCTGTGAGGGGCAGTTCGCAGGCTTTTACCAATTTTGGTTTGCCATCTTTGGAAACATGATCGGTCAAAACCACCACTCGAGGGGTACCGGCGACCAAGTCCATCGCGCCGCCCATGCCTTTGACCATCTTTCCCGGAATCATCCAGTTGGCCAGGTCACCGCACTGGCTAACCTCCATCGCACCCAACACGGCCATTTTCACGGCACCGCCGCGAATCATGCCGAAGCTGGTGGCGGAGTCGAAGATTGCCGCGCCCGGCACCAATGTCACGGTCTGCTTACCCGCATTGATGAGGTCAGCGTCCTCTTCACCTTCGTATGGGAAGGCGCCCATTCCCAGAATTCCGTTTTCACTCTGCAGCAGAACGCGCACGCCTTCGGGAATATGGTTTGCCACCAGTGTCGGAATGCCGATACCCAGATTCACATAGTCGCCATCGCGCAGCTCTTCAGCGGCCTGCTGTGCCATCTCGTCACGGCTCCAGCCTTTGTCCATAATTGTCTTCGCAGGTGCCATTTAAATCTCCTCCCCTGCTGCCGCGTCACCGGCATCGTGGCTGGAAGCGGTATTGCGTGGCCGAGTTGTGCGCTTTTCAATGAGCTTCTCGCGGCCGTCACCGCGAACGATGTGCTGGATATACACACCCGGAGTCATCACCCGATCCGGGTCGATCTCACCGCGGCCAAGCAAGTGCTCCACCTCCGCGACGGTCACCTTGCCGGATGCTGCGCACAGCGGGTTGAAGTTCTGCGCGGTCCGGCGATAGACAAGGTTGCCGTCAATATCGCCGTGGTAGGCGTGCACCAGGCCGATGTCGGCAACGATGCCACGCTCCTGCACGTAGGTCTGTCCGTCGAAGTCGGCGTGAGGCTTGCCCTCTGCAACGAGCGTGCCGACGCCGGTTGCGGTGTAGAACGCGGGAATACCTGCGCCACCTGCGCGAAGCCGCTCTGCCAGAGTGCCCTGTGGGGTGAACTCCACCTCGATTTCGCCTTCGAGGTACTGGCGGGCAAACTCCTTGTTCTCACCGACATAGGAGGCCACGACCTTTGCCACCTGCTTGTTCTCCAGCAGAATGCCCAGCCCAGTGCCGTCAATGCCCATGTTGTTGGACACGATGGTGAGGTCTTTTGCCCCGGAGTCACGCACGCCCTCGATGAGGGTATACGGCACACCACACAGGCCGAAACCGCCGACTGCCAGGGTCATTCCATCAGTGACGAGGCCTGCGACAAACTCGCGGCCGGTCTGATCAGTTGCTTTTGACATTGTTCTACACCCAGCCCAGGATTCGCGGAGCCATCTCACGCATCTCTACCTTGCGTACCTTGCCCGACGCGGTCATCGGGAACTCCTCAACGACGTGGACGTAGCGCGGAATCTTGTGGCGCGATAGCTTGCCGTGGGCAAAGGCGGCCACATCCTCGGCGGTGAGGTCTTCCACATCGTCGTGCAGAATGACCCATGCCATGATCTCTTCGCCGTACTTGTCATCCGGCACACCGATGACCTGTGCATCAACGACAGCCGGGTGGGTGAACAGGAACTCTTCAATCTCGCGCGGGTAGATATTCTCACCACCGCGGATGAGCATGTCCTTAATACGTCCGGTGATGGACAGGTAGCCCTCGTCGTCAAGCACACCCAAGTCTCCGGTATGCATCCAACCGTCGGCGTCGATGGCCTCGGCGGTCTTTTCCGGGTGCTCCCAGTACTCCTTCATAACGGAGTATCCGCGAACGACAACCTCGCCCTGTTCGCCACGCGGCAACGTCTCGCCGGTTTCTTCACAAATGATGCGGGCTTCCAGGTGCGGCATGATCTGGCCGACGGTGTTGACGCGCTTTTCCAGCGGGGAATCCGCGCGGGTCTGGAAGGACACCGGCGAGGTCTCCGTCATGCCGTAACAGATGGCAATCTCGCGCATATTGAGCTTGTCCATCACATCACGCATGGTCTTCGACGGACACGAGGTACCTGCCATCACACCTGTGCGGAGCATCGACAGGTCGTAGGGAGAGCCGTATTCCTCCTGGTCGTGGGCTTCTTCAAGCTCATTGATGAACATCGTCGGCACGCCGTAGAGGCTGGTGGCCTTGGCCGAGTGCACAGCCTTGAGGGTTTCACGCGCCTTAAACGACGGAGCCGGAATGACAATAGCGGCACCGTGGGTGAAGGCCGCAAATGTGCCGATCACCATGCCGAAGGTGTGGAAGAACGGCACCGGCACACAGATGCGGTCGGTCTCGGTGTAGCCCAACAGCTCACCGATGAAGTATCCATTGTTCAGCAGGTTGCGGTGCGTCAGCGTAGCGCCCTTGGGAAAGCCTGTCGTGCCCGAGGTGAACTGGATGTTGATCGGATCATCCGGCTTCAGCTGGGAGGTGTACTCGCTCAGGTCGTCGATTTCGCTGTGCATGTGCTCGTACCACTCGGAGGAGCCGAAGTAGATGACCTTGTCCAGGCGCACACCGCGCTGCTTGGAGGCCTCGATCAGCATGGTTCGGTAATCGGAGTCCTTGTAGCGGCGGGCGGCAAACACCATACGCACACCTGCCTTTTCCAGCACGTAGTTCAGCTCGTGTTGGCGGTAAGCCGGGTTGATGTTGACCAGCACCAGGCCGATGTGGTGGCACGCGTACTGCACCACGGTCCACTCCCAGCGGTTGGTGGACCAAATGCCGATGCGGTCTCCCGGTCGGTAGCCCGCGCGGATGAAAGCACTGGCCAGACGCAGAACTCGGTTGTAGAAACGTTCAAAGGTAAAGGAGACATCCGCGTAGACGTCAACCACGGCGTCGCGGGACGGGAATTTCTCCACAATCGCACGCAGGTTCTCACCGAGAGTTTCATCGCGAAGTGGAGCGGCACCTTGCTCGACACCGGCGCCGAACACGTGGCTCATCTTGTTGCCATCGGCATCGACAACATCCTTGCCGTATGGTGCCGGCACAGTGGTGAAGCCCTCCGGCAGCTTCGAAGGATCAGCAGTGCGCTGTTCTGCGTGGTTCTTCAAAGTCGCGGTCATGGGGGAGATCTCCTTGGTTTAAGTGACTCCGCATAGTGCGGAGTGTGAGAGGGGAAATGTGTTCTTTAGGGGGATAGATCAGTGGTCGTTACCGGCCGTGGGACTAACCGGTTACAGCAGCTCGCCGAGCAATGGCTTCTGCTTGGCGGAAGAGCGGCGCATCCACCATCTGGCCGTCAAAGCTGAAGGCGCCGGTGTTCTTTTCCGCTTCCGCCAAGAGCCGACGCGCCCAGTCGATCTCCTCGTCGCTGGGGCGATAAGCCTGGCGGATTGTCGGGACCTGACCTGGGTGGATACAGACGGTGGCGGCAAATCCCAGCGCAGCGGCATCTGCTGCCTCCGCAGCTAGCCCATCCGCGTCGGAGATATTGGCGTAGATGGAGTCCAGACTGGCCTTACCGTGCGCCGCTGCCGCCAGGTGAACGTGGCTGCGGGTATGTACCGCCACACTGCGGTAGCTACCCGCATGGATACGGCCCGGCGCGAGTGCCGCCTCTCCTTCGCTAAAGCGTGATGACGTTCCCGCCAATCCCGCCACCAGGTCCTCTGCGCCCCAAAACAGCGCAACGACGCCATCGGCCTGCGCCAGCTCTTCGGCGCGCATGACCCCAAGCGGAGTTTCGATAAGGGCAATGACCTGGGTCTTCTCCCCCAGTGCTGCTACCAACTCATCCACTTGCTGCGCCGAGGAAGCCTTGGGCAGCATCACCTGGCGGAAAGCGGTGCCACGCAACATGTCAATATCCGCTGCGTAGTCCTCAACCTCCGGTGGATTGACACGCACAATGGTGCGGGCCGGATCGAGGTCACAGGAGGCGATAGCCTCGCGGGCCGCCTCCCGGTTTTCTGCGCGACAGCCGTCCTCCAGGTCCAGGATCACCATGTCGGCACGGTCAGCAGCTTTAGCGAACCGTTCCGGCCTGTCTGCCGGCGCAAACAGAATTGCAGGGCCCAGGGGCTGCCAGGGGTTATGCGTAGACATGGGCAACTCACTTCCCTGCTGAAGCTGCGTTCTCGGAGCCGTCGTCAAGCGAAGTCGGTGCGCATTGGACGAGCGTGGAGCGGACTGCGCGGCAGACGACAGTGCCGTCCTGATTGCGTCCGATGTGCTCGAGCTCGACAATGCCCTGGTTGGGGCGGGACTTGGACAGTCGTTTGTTACGGCAGACCGTCTCTGCATACAGAGTGTCGCCGTGGAACATCGGTGCGGGAAACGCCACTTCGGTGAAGCCGAGGTTGGCGACGATGGTGCCGAGCGTCAGCTGCCCGACAGACAGCCCGACAACCGTCGACAGCGTCCACATAGAATTGACCAAGCGCTCGCCCCCGAATCCCGGCTGCTGGCTCGACCAGTGCGCATCCAGATGCAGTGGCTGGGTGTTCATGGTCAGCGTCGTGAACAGGACGTCATCGGTTTCCGTGACGGTGCGCCCCGGACGGTGCAGGTAACGCGCCCCGACCTCGTACTCTTCGAACCACAGTCCGCGCTGGACGACGTCGCGGGTGACTTCGGTCGCGTTGTTGTCAGACATTTTTACAGCCCCAATCCACGTGCGATCAGCATGAGCTGCACTTCGGTGGTGCCCTCGCCGATCTCCAGGATCTTGGAGTCGCGGTAGTGGCGTGCCACGCGGTACTCGTTCATGAACCCGTAGCCACCGAAAATCTGCGTCGCGTCGCGCGCGTTGTCCATCGCGGCTTCGGAGGCAATCATCTTGGCGATGTACGCTTCACGACGGAAATCTGCGCCCGCAGCCATCTTTGCGGCTGCGTCGTACCACGCCATACGTGCGGCATGCGCACGCGCTTCCATCCGAGCAATCTTGAAGGAGACGGCCTGGTACTCACCAATCGCACGGCCCATGGAGTGGCGCTCCTTGGCGTGGCGGACCGACTCATCAACACAGCCCTGCGCGGCACCGGTGGCAAGCGCTGCGATTGCAACACGGCCCTCGGCCAGAATGGACAGGAAGTTAGCGAAGCCGCGACCACGGGTGCCCAGCAGGTTCTCCTGCGGAACGCGGACATCGGTAAAGGTCAGTGGGTGGGTGTCGGAGGCATTCCAACCGACCTTGTCATAAGCCGGTTCCGCGACAAAGCCCTCCGTGCCACTCGGCACGATGATGGTGGAAATCTCCTTCTTGCCATCTTCCTTCTGGCCGGTGACTGCGGTGACGGTCACCAGCGAAGTAATATCCGTGCCGGAGTTAGTGATGAACTGCTTGGCGCCGTTGATGATGAAATCATCGCCGTCTTCGCGGGCTGTGGTGCGGGTGGCACCGGCGTCGGAACCTGCATCCGGCTCGGTGAGACCAAAGCCAGCGAGCTTCTTACCAGCAGTCAGCTCGGGCAGGTAGGTCTCCTTCTGCTTCTCATTGCCGAAGTGGAAGATTGGCATGGCGCCCAAACCAACGCCAGCTTCCAGGGTGATAGCGACCGACTGATCGATTTTAGCTAGCTCCTCCAGGGCAATACCGAAGGACAGGTAGTCGCCGCCCATGCCACCGACTTCCTCAGGGAATGGCAGACCGAACAGGCCCATCTCGCCCATCTGGGAGACAATCTCGTACGGGAAGGTGTGGTTGCGGTCGTGCTCGGCGGAAACCGGATCGACAACTTCATTGGCGAATTCGCGAACTACCTTCTGCAGTTCCACGTACTCGTCGTCGAGGATGGCGGTTGCAATCTTGGTGCTTTCAGACATGGTGCGTGCTCCTTGAAGTTTTGTAGGTGTGGGACCTGGTTGGTAAAAATCGTGTGTGCTGTGTATGAGTGCTTGTGCAGTCTGTGTGCTTGTGTGGTCTGTTAGTCCTCGGCCGCAGTGATGACCGCCAACTGCTGGTCACCGGTGACCTGATCGCCCGGCGCGACTGTGAAGCTGACCTCACCCGCAATTTCGGCGGTGAGAGTGTGCTCCATCTTCATGGCCTCCATGACCAACAGAGCATCACCAACTTCGACGCGGGCTCCCTCCTCCACCGACAACGCGATAATCGCGCCGGGCATCGGTGCTTGGATGACTCCCGAGCCACCGGCATCGGCTTCGGCACCGGTGGTGACTACCTCAGTGCGAGGCAGCACCCACGTGCCGTGAGCACCGGCGACAACGTATTCTTCATGGTTCACTGCCCCCGCATGGTCGATGGTCTCGACCAGGAAATGCTGTGCGACACCATCGCGGACGATGCGCAGATGTTCTCCGTCGCGGTAGACCGAGACTTTGTAATTTCTCGGTTTCGGAACGTCGATCTCTTCGTTCTCAGCCTCGGCAGACAGGCCCGCGACCACATCACCGACGATGACGTCGGCACTCGACGGCGTGCCCACAATCGAGATCAGACGTGAGTCCTCCCCCGTTCCGAAGCGGATGCGCTGCGCGGCAGGAGTACTGGCGCGCCAGCCATCCGGGGTCAGCCACGGCGAGTCGGTGGCTTCTTCAAAGCGGGAAGTCAGCCAGTCCATCGCGGCGGCGAGGTAGACATCGTCCGGTGTTCCGGAGGTGGCGAAGCCTTCCGCAACGCGGTCGAGCAAACCGGTGTCAAGATCGCCGGCGCGAACCTCGGGGACGTTCAGCAGGTAGCGACAAAAATCGATGTTGACCCCGACGCCTGCGACAACAGTGTCGCCCAGAGCCTTGTCCAGCCGCTCGAGCGCCTGCTCACGGTTTTCACCATGGGAGATGATCTTCATCAACATCGGGTCATAGAGCGAAGAAACCTCGGAACCATCGGTAATGCCGGAATCCACACGGATACCCGCCCCACTCGGCTCGACGACACGTGTGACCGTGCCACCGGTGGGCAGGAATCCCGCTGCCGGATCTTCGGCATAAACGCGGGCTTCAATCGAGTGACCGGTGAGTGTTACGTCTTTCTGGGTAACCGGCAGTGGGCGTCCCGAGGCGATGTCAACCTGCAGTGCCACCAGATCCAGGCCGGTGACCTGCTCAGTTACCGGGTGCTCAACCTGCAGACGCGTATTCATCTCCATGAAGAAGAACGACGACGGGTCCTTCGCTGGCACAATGAACTCCACCGTGCCCGCGCCGACGTAGCCAACCGAGCGGGCCGCGTCACAGGCCGCTTCACCAATCGCGCTGCGCGTTTCCTCATCCAGCAGCGGGCTCGGAGCTTCCTCGATGACCTTCTGATGGCGTCGCTGCAGCGAGCACTCACGCTCGCCCAAGTGGATTACATTGCCGTGTTTGTCCGCGAGAATCTGCACCTCGATGTGTCGCGGGGTGTCGACAAAGTGCTCGATGAACAGGGAGTCATCGCCGAAGGCACCCGCCGCTTCACGACGAGCCGTTGCGAGCGCAGCCGGTAGGTCAGCCGCGTTTTCCACGCGGTGCATACCCTTGCCGCCACCGCCTGCCGATGGCTTAATCAGTACCGGGAAGCCAATCGATGGGGCTGCCTCAATGAGGTCCTCGTCGCTAAGCCCTGGGCGAGACAGTCCCGGCACGGTGGGAACATCGCGGGCTTCAACGGCGGCGCGGGCGGAAATTTTGTCGCCCATGGTGTTGATGGCGCTGGCCGGTGGGCCAATGAACTCAATACCTGCTTCCTCACAGGCGGTCGCGAAGTCTGCGTTTTCAGACAGAAAGCCGTAGCCGGGGTGGATTCCGTCTGCGTCGCAGCGGCGAGCGGCATCGATAATCTTGTCGATGACCAGGTAGGACTCGCGCGCTGGGGATGGGCCAATGTGGATGGCCATATCCGCCATGCGGACGTGAGGGGCGTCGGCATCGGCATCGGAGTAAACCGCGACGGAGCGAATTCCGTTGTCACGAAGGGTTCGGATAATGCGGCAGGCAATCTCCCCGCGGTTTGCGACCAATACGGTACTCAGGCTGCCTCCAGCTGCGTGGGGCTGCGTGTTGTGCGCTGTCATGTGCCCTGTGTTTCCTTTCCAGAAAATGCGGTGTCGAGAGTTTTTAGCTGGTTACTACATGCGGAAGACGCCGAAGCCCTGTTCATCCAGGGGTGCGCCACTTGCCACATCGAGGGCCATGCCGAGAATTCGGCGGGTATCTGCGGGGTCGATGACACCGTCATCCCACAGGCGAGCCGATGAGTAATAGCAGTGCGACTGGCGCTCAAACTGCTCGCGAATCGGGGCCTCAAACTCGTCCTGCTCTTCCTGCGACCAGCTCTCACCTGAGCGTTCAATCTGGTTACGACGAACCGTCGACAGCGTCATCGCCGCCTGTGGACCGCCCATGACGGAAATGCGAGCATTCGGCCACATCCAGAGGAAGCGCGGCGAATATGCGCGACCGCACATGGAATAGTTGCCGGCGCCGAAGGCACCACCGATGACTACGGTGAACTTTGGCACGCGGGTAGTAGCCACGGCGTTGACCATCTTGGCCCCGTGCTTCGCGATACCGCCGGCCTCGTATTCGCGACCAACCATGAAGCCCGTGGTGTTCTGCAGGAATACCAGTGGGATGCCGCGCTGGTCACACAGCTCGATGAAGTGCGCGCCCTTCTGCGCCGATTCCGCGAAGAGAATGCCGTTGTTGGCGATAATGCCGACGCGGTGACCGTGGATGCGGGCGAAAGCAGTGACCAGGGTCGTACCAAACTCGGCCTTGAACTCCTGGTACTTTCCGCCATCCACGATGATTTCGATGACCTCGTGGACGTCGTAAGGCACTTTGGCATCGACGGGGACGACATCGTAGAGATCGGTCTGGTTGCGAGTCGGCGCGACGGTGGGTTCTGTGTCCCACGGAACTTCCGGGTCCTTGGGGAGCGTTGCGACGATATCGCGGACACGACGCAGCGCGTCGGCGTCGTTGACCGCCAGGTGGTCAGTAACACCGGAGGTCTTAGAGTGCAGTTCGCCACCGCCGAGTTCCTCCGGCGTGACATCTTCACCAGTTGCAGCCTTAACCAGTGGCGGACCTGCCAGGAAGATGGTGCCCTGGTTCTTCACGATGACAGCTTCGTCGCTCATTGCCGGCACGTATGCACCACCGGCGGTACAGGATCCCATCACGGCGGCAATCTGTGGAATGCCGCGAGCGGAGAGGTTGGCCTGGTTGTAGAAAATGCGACCGAAGTGATCGCGATCCGGGAAAACCTCATCCTGGTTGAGCAGCATGGCTCCACCGGAGTCGACCAGGTAGATGCACGGCAGGTGGTTGAGACTGGCGATCTCCTGTGCGCGCAGGTGCTTCTTAACAGTCAGCGGGTAATAGGTACCACCAGAGACGGTTGCGTCATTAGCTACAACCAGGCAGCGACGACCTTCGATAATGCCAATGCCGGCGATGACGCCAGCAGCCGGAACCTTACCGCCATACATTTCGTGAGCCGCTAAAGGTGCGACCTCAAGGAAAGGGCTGCCGGGGTCAAGCAGTTGGTTGATGCGCTGACGTGGCAGTAGCTTGCCTCGGGAGATATGGCGAGCACGAGCGCGTTCGGAACCACCGCGTGCTGTTGTGCTGAGCAGCTCTTTGAGCTCTGCAACGAGCTCTTCGTGGCGCTGTCGGTTGGTCAATGCTGAGGCGTGAGTCATGGGCGAAATACTTTCCGTTAATGACTATTAACTTTCTTGACGGAAAGATTAGTGTGACCCCAGTCACCTCACAACAAATTTTGTTTCCTAGACCACACTTCCACCCCCGGAAACCGTTCAGGCGGTTTGAAGTATGCACCCCTCCCCGAGGTCACGGCATGTTTCCAACAGAGATGTAAGTTTCTCCTAGAAATCTGTTTCGGGGGTGAATTCACTCAGATAAGGCCGACCGCACCGCACAAAAAACCGCCTGGCCCCACACTGCTGCGCGTAGTAAGGCCAGACGGCAGAAAAATGAATGCGGATTATTGGTTGTTAATGCCCAGCGCAGCGAGGGCCATCTCAAAGGCATTTTCCCTTGTCGCCTCGGGGCCCGCCCATTTGAGCACGTGCCTGGAGGAGTTAATCAACCCAGCGGTGAGCTGGACTTTAAGCTGCGCCTCATCGGAGGTGAGTTCGGGCTGTAGTTCACACAGAGCGTCCACCCATAAGACCATGTAAAGACGCTGCAAGGAACGCACTTTTGCGCTCTGCTCTGGCGCCAAATTTCCCCCTTCGCGTTCTTGGACCCGAATGCGATCGGGCTCCGTGACTGCAAAATGCACGTGATGCGCAAGGAGCCCCCGAAGCGTCTCCTCTGGAGCCCAATCATTGCTCTTTGCTCGATCGAGAACTGCTCGCGCACCATCGACAAGTCGGATAGAAATATCGATGAGGATCTGCGCCAACAGCTCTTCCTTGCCGCTGAAGTAGCGGTAAAGAGCTGGGCCAGAAATGCCGACAGCGGAGCCAACATCCTCCAACCGAGTCTGATGAAACCCTCGGTCGGCCAGGATCGCAGCAGCAGCGGAAAGAATCTCTGCTTCTCGACGCCGTCGCGCTTCGGTTCTACGTGACATAAGCCCTTATGTTAAACGCATTGGAGCCATTTCGTCTGCATAGTTTTCACCAGTACCTGCCCTCGGCGTGTGTTCATATAGACCACGGCTCGACGACAGACACGCATCCTCGCCCCCAGCTCCCCACACGTCCGGGCAGAGAAAACCGCCGAGGTGACAGTTAGCACCCCGACGGTTAGCCCTTAACCCAGTAAGGAATTAGTGGAAGAAGTGGCGAGTACCAGTCATGTACATGGTGACGCCAGCTTCCTTGGCAGCAGCGATGACTTCTTCATCACGGATGGAGCCCCCTGGCTGGACAACTGCCTTCACACCAGCATCAATCAGGACCTGCAGGCCGTCAGCGAACGGGAAGAAGGCATCGGACGCGGCGTAGGCCCCCTGAGTACGGTTTTCCCCGTCGGCAAGCGTATTTGCGCGCTCAACGGCGAGCTTTGCGGAGTCCACGCGGTTGACCTGGCCCATGCCGACGCCGACGGTGGCGTTGTTCTTGGACAGCAGGATGGCGTTGGACTTCACAGCGCGGACGGAGCGCCATGCGAATTCGAGCTCAGCCAGCTCTTCGGCGCTCAATGCCTCGCCGGCGGCCAGCTCCCAGTTCTCCGGCTTATCGCCCTCTGCCTGGTAGGTATCCGGCTCCTGGGTAAGCAGACCGCCCGAGATGAACTTGTTCTCTGCGGTCGGCGCCTCGTACTCGGCGACGAGAATGCGCAGATTCTTCTTGGCCTTCAGCACCTCAACAGCACCATCTTCGTAGGACGGAGCGACGATGACCTCGGTGAAGATGTCCTTGACCTGCTCGGCCATCTCAACGGAGACCTCGCGGTTGACGGCGATGACACCACCGAATGCGGACATCGGGTCACATGCGTGAGCTGCGCGGTGAGCTGCGGCGATGGACTCATCCGAGACTGCGATACCGCACGGGTTAGCGTGCTTGATGATTGCCACACACGGACGCTCGTGATCCCAGGCGGCACGCCATGCGGCGTCGGCATCCTGGTAGTTGTTGTACGACATCTCCTTGCCGTTCAGCTGCTTGGCGTTTGCCAGTCCCTTGGCACCAATGCGGGTCAGGGTTGCCGACTGGTGAGAGTTCTCGCCATAGCGCAGTGGAGTCGGAGCGGACCCCTCAGCACCACCGAGCTGTTCAACAAACCAGTTGGACACAGCCGCGTCGTATTCAGCTGTGTGCAGGAATGCGTCACGAGCGAACTCACGGCGCTGCTCGAGGGTGAAGCCGCCTTCCTTCACGGCGGTAGCGACATCGCCGTAACGAGCCGGGTCGACCACGATAGCAACCGACGGGTGATTCTTCGCCGCGGCGCGAACCATCGACGGGCCTCCGATGTCGATCTGCTCCACGCACTCGTCGTAGGAAGCTCCCGAGGCAACGGTCTCACGGAACGGGTACAGGTTAACGACAACGAGCTGGAAAGCCTCCACACCGAGCTCCTTCAGCTGAGCCAGGTGGTCTTCCTTGCGGGTATCAGCCAGAATGCCGGCGTGAACACGCGGGTGCAGCGTCTTCACACGGCCCTCGAGGCACTCCGGGAAACCAGTGAGATCCTCAACCGGGGTCACAGGAACGCCAGCTGCAGCAATCTTGCCAGCCGTGGAACCGGTGGAAACGATTTCCACGCCAGCCTCGTGCAGGTCACGAGCAAGCTCCTCGAGCCCAGTCTTGTCGTAGACGCTAATCAGAGCGCGCTTGATTGGTTTACGCTGCGTGTTGTCGTTGGTCATTTCAGATAAGCCTTTCGTCCGTCACGCTCAATTCCGTGATCGGCAATCGAGTGCAATACATCAACCAGGAGTCGGCGTTCGACAACCTTGATTCGTTCGTGCAGGGTCTCCACCGTGTCGTCGTCCTCGACGGCCACTGACTGCTGCGCCAGAATCGGCCCGGTGTCCACTCCATTATCAACAATATGCACGGTCGTGCCGGTGACCTTCACCCCGTAGTCAAGTGCATCCGGTACCGCACGCGCCCCTGGGAAGGACGGCAGCAGCGCAGGATGCGTATTAATGATGCGATTGCTGTAGGCCTCCACAAATGATGGCCCCAGAATGCGCATGAAACCCGCCGAGACAACGATATCCGGCGAAAAACTGCTCACGGCCTCTAAAACACGAATATCCCAACCTTCTCGGTCCTTCTTTGCCTCAGCATCGAAAGGCACCCGAAAAGTTGGGATATTGAGGTTTTGAGCCCTCTCCAGCGCCGGACAATCCTTGTCCGAACCAACCGCGACAATCTGAACCTTTTCAGCATCCAGCAGTTCCAGCATCGACTGCAAAAGGGAGCCCAGGCCAGAGGCCAGGACTACGATGCGGAGCTGCTTGCTGGAGGAATTATTGTGCGAAATTTCTGCGACGGGCTGTGCTTCAGTCACGGCGTTTAGCTTACCCAGCCCGACAGAGACCCCAAATTCCGCTCCCCCTAAGTTGGCTTAGCTCTTTTGGCTTGACGACGGTTTTCCGTCGCCGCCCTCCTCCGAGTCTTCGGTGTCCTCATCGGATTCGTCCTCTTCGGTCGCATCTACTTTGCTCGGTTCTTCTCCGTCCGCGGCGCTTTCCGAATCCTCTTCAGACTCAGCACCGGACTCTGATCCATCCTCTGTGCCGGACTCGGCTTCGTCTTCGGAGGTCGCTACGACTTCCCCGTCGACAATCTCCTCCGACTCCTCCGACTCCTCCGAACCGTCCGCGCCATTGTCGGACTTATCGGCGTCGCCGGCATCCTCAGCCTCAGCGTGACCGTCCCCATCTTCTGCAGGCTTCGGCGGGAACTTCTCAGCGGCCACTTCCGAGACACCCTTGTCCCTACCAAGTGACGGCACACCGGTCATCGCAACCACCACGATGGCCCCCGGAACAACCAGCCACATCGAGCCGAGCAGGCCAGTCAGCCACCAGGAGGCACCGGCCCACCCAAAGATGCCAACCTCACCGCCGAGCAGCCAAGCCAGCCCCATTAGGAACATGATCGACCACACGGCAGCGAGAACGACGACCAGGTAGGGCTGCTTCGGTGCAGATTTCTTCAGGAATGCCACGACGCGCCAAGCTGCAATGGCTGGCGGTAGCACAATCAGCACTCCGAAAGCCCAGTGCGCAAGCGACTGAGGCATGGCAGCCAAAATCGGCAGGGGCGGCAGCTGAGCCGGGTGCACTGCGAACAGCCCAGCCTCCGCAGGCCCAAAGGTCGATTTGCCGCCCACCAGCACACCGACAGCACCGAAGGCCACATTTGGCAGGTAGAGCAGCGAGAGACCGCTGACCGCAACACTTTCACCGGCCGTATCCGTGATTGCAAATGTCTCTGCCAGCAACCCTCGATGCCAAATCAGCGAAACGAGGGTCACCACAACACCGACCAGCCACAGCCATGCCACGTAGCTGCCCGCCAGTCGCGCCGACCCGAGCAACCACTCCGGTAGCTTACGGCGCAGCAGTAGTGCGCGCAGCAACCGCTGCCCCATCCCCAGCACCAAGGCCACGAGATTTACGAGCAGCGCGGCTGCAATCGCAAGGCCGAAACTGGGGGTTTGAATGCGGGGAAACACCTTCGACGCGTCGTAAAGCATGAGCCACGCGATGATGGTGAGCACAATGGGCGTACCCAGATACGCGCCGACCAGCGCGCGCACGTCCTTGATGCTGATGCGGTCAGCGACTTCGCGGCGTACACGCCAAGCGATGAACATCACCATCAGCACCGCAGGCAGTGCTGGCGTGAGCCCCAGCGTTGTGCCGTTAAAGCGGAACGGTGCGAGGTTAAAAATCATCCACATCGACGCGATACTCGCTGGAAGCGGAGACATTCCAGCGCCGCTCACGATGACGCCAATCAGAGCTACCGAGATGATGAACAGCAATACGACGCCGTACGAACCGGCAACAGACAGCCCAAACCGGCGTGCACGAGGCGAGTTGATGAGGCGACGGAAACCCGAGAACCGCCCCATGCGTGACGACGTCCCGGAGGCCCCCGCCTTCATCTTCGTAGCGGTACCTCGATTTACGCCAACCCCTTCGCTGCGCGCGCCCCCTGTTTGACCGGCTTGCGTATTCTGCCATGCGCGGGTGGTGCGTTCGCTGTGCTCGCTGCGGACGCCGCGGGAGCTGCCGCTGCTACCGCCGCCGGTGCGGCTTCGCCGATTTCGATCGCTACCGGAGGAACCTCTCCGCGAATCCGCGCCTTTCACAGTGGCATCGTCCTTCCTGCGTCTCATCGTTGGCGGCTGACTCCATACCTACATGGATAAGGTGGCGCGCACGTGCGCGTCACAGCCATGGCCATATAGTGCCATATATACAACGCCTCTTTGCTCAGGCATTGCAGAGTCTCGTTTGAAAGTGTGGAGCCCAGGACGGACGATATCCGTCGAGTCCGATACCCTTGCCATCCCCCCCCCAAAGTGGCTTCACCTTTGGTTTCCATTTGTCAACGCCGATGGGTTACCTTTTGCCACCCCCGCTGGCACACCTTTAGTTCGCGCGGCAACTCCTTGCCAATTTCCCTGCCCGCCCCCTCGATTAAGGGGCATCCGGCATAAACCCCCTGGCAACAAGCCGGTCGCGCTTCGACTGACCCGCGGTAGAAGACAACAACACCATGGTCACAACAGGGCTCTATTGAACTAAAACTGACAGGTTAGTGAACAAGTTCTCTAAAAATGAGTTGCTTGCCCTATATCGAACCGTTATTATCGCAAGGGTTAGATAACAGTTGGGTTACAAAGAGTTTTGTTGGCAGGGAGATTGAAGTGACGTTTTTCAATGCTCGTCGCGGAGGCGGAAAGCACCGCAAGGTAGAAGTTTCCGCAACTTCTCGCGCAGCACTGGTCGCACTGTCCGCATCGACTATCGCTTCCTCCAACGCGGTCGCCCACGCAACTGAGACCGAGAATAAGGCTCCAGAGAACTCAGCCTCTACTCAGACCCGCGCTGCTCAGCCGAAGAACAATGCTCCGATGGTGCTGGCTTCCAGCTCCTTCAGCCCGAGCACTAACCTCAGTGACCACCTCGCTACTGCCCTGCAGTACAACCAGGAGCGCGTTGCCCGCGATCAGGCCGCCCGCGCCCCGAAGCTCTCCATCCCGACCGTGGGGCTGCTGACCTCCCCGTTCGGTCCTCGCTGGGGCTCTTTCCACTATGGTGTCGACCTGGCTAACGTCACCAACACTCCAATCATGTCCGTCATGGACGGCACTGTTATCGATGCAGGTCCAGCTCAGGGCTACGGCCAGTGGATTCGCGTTCGCCATGACGACGGATCTGTTTCCGTCTACGGCCACATTGAGTCCATCTACGTTGCTGTCGGCGAAGCTGTCCGAGCCGGTCAGGTCATTGCCGGTATGGGCAACCGCGGCTTCTCCACCGGTACGCACCTTCACTTCGAGATCCACCCGGATGGCACCACCCCGGTCGACCCGGTGACCTGGTTCATCGAGCGTGGTCTGAGCCTGAACTAATCAGGTATCGGCACAGGTACGAGCAGGCCTGGTCGCTCTGCGAGGGCTCTACTGGTGCACCGGCCCCCTGTTCGACCGCGACTGCAAGCCTCGCCTGATTAATTTTTCAGAAACCGGCATCGCCGCCAGTACTGGGGCTTTACTCTTGACACATGGCAGAGACTCAAACATTCCGCATGTGGAAGAAGTTGGCTGCGACTCCAGTCGTCGGCAAGCGTTTATTTTCCTTAGCCGCCGCATTGACGGCGCCATATTTCCGCACAATCTGCCCCAAGCTAGAGACGATGGAGCCTGGACTGGCGGTAGCGCGCATGCCCGCTTGGTGGGGCGTACGTAATCACATTAAGTCCGTGCATGCGATTGCTGCATGTAACCTCGCTGAATTCGCGATGGGCATGCTCTGTGAGGCCAGCGTGCCAACAACGCATCGCTGGGTACCAAAGGGCATGACGACGAGCTACAAGCGCATCTCCGTTGGTGGGCTGACGGCTGTGGCCAAAGCTGAGTTGCCGGACTTCTCCACCATCACGCCAGAGACTGGTGGAGTGGATTTTCCCGTTCACATCGTGCTGACCGATGCAGGCGGCACCGAAGTGCAAGATGCCACCATCAACTGCTGGGTGACCGCGAAGAAGCCTAAGTAGCCTCCACGCGGTGGTCGTTTTCTACAGTTTCTCCATTGGCACACCGCCGATAAGCATCATGCGGACCTTACCTGCGGATCCAAAGTCAATCATCGCAGTTGCCCGAGGCGCGACCCCTTGGACTTCAAGCACAGTGCCTAAGCCGTACTTGTCGTGAACAACCTTGTCACCGGGCTCTAGGTGCAAGACCTGATTCTTCTTTCGGGATGACGTACCAGAGCTGGCGGATCCACCCGAGCCGAAGCCCGAGCTGGAGCCAAAGCCCGACGAGGTACCATGGCCACGACCAAACGCGCTGCCCGCGCCGTAGCCGCTAGAGCCAAAACCACCAGAACCGGCGCCCCAGCTTCGAGCCGGAGCCTCGCGCAGCCAATCGATCAGGTCGCTTGGGACTTCCCCCAGGAAACGTGAGGGCGGATTATTCTGCGGCGAACCCCACGAGGACCGAGTCACGGCACGCGTGAGATACAGCTGCTTGCGAGCTCGGGTAATACCCACATAGGCCAGACGTCGCTCTTCGGCCAGCTCCTTCGGATCGCCCAGGGCGCGTAGGTGCGGGAACAGTCCGTCTTCCCAGCCGATGAGAAATACCACCGGAAACTCCAGGCCCTTTGCCGTATGTAGCGTCATCAACGTCACTACACCGGTGTCATCATCCGGAATCTGGTCCGCATCCGCCACCAGAGAAACTCGCTCGAGGAATGCCTGCAGACTTCCCGGCTCCGCTTCCCCATCGTTGTCGAAGTCGGCCGTGAAATCACGCGCGAGGTCATTCGCGATTCCAGATTCCACCTCGGACTCGCCACTGGTATCAGCACCGCTTTCAGCATCAGCTGCAGCGCCAGAGCCTTCTTTTACATCAGCGCTAATATCCACCGACGACATCATTCGCGCCTCTGCAGAGAACTCCCGCGCAACGCTGACGAGCTCATTGAGGTTGTCCAGGCGTGTGGCATCTTGCGGATCATTGGAGCGCTCGAGCTCCGACTTGTACCCACTGCGATCAATAATCGCATTGACCAAGTCGCCGATATCAGCCAGTTCACCGGATGCCATATCCGCCGCCAAGCCATCAATCATCTCGACGAACGCCGCCATCGCATTTCGGCTCCGCGCCGCCACTGCCGACACCTTGCCCTCAGCTACGGCACGTAGCGCCGTGCCAAACGAGCACCTCTCGTCCTCGGCATAGAGCGACACATGCGCCACCGCACGGTCACCGATTCCGCGGCGCGGCGTATTGATAATGCGACGCAGCGAAACATCATCGTCGAAGTTCTCAATAACACGCAGGTAGGCGACAATATCGCGTACTTCCTTACGCTCATAGAACCTGGTGCCACCAACCACCGTGTACGGCACGCCCATACGGATGAAGACATCTTCTAGCGCACGGGAGGAATTATTGGTGCGGTAGAAAATCGCCACATCCGAATACGAGTACGGCCCGTAGTCGACCAATTGCTCAATCTCGTTAGCGATAAACCGAGCCTCATCGTGCTCATTGTCCGCCACGTAGCCCTTAATCTTGCCGCCCTCACCGAGATCGGTCCACAGCTTCTTCTCCCGACGGTTCTCATTGCGCGCAATCAACGCATTGGCCGCCGACAGAATCGTCTGCGTCGAGCGATAGTTTTGCTCCAGCAAAATCGACGTGGCCTCCGGATAGTCCTTCTCAAACTCCTCAATATTGCGAATAGTCGCACCACGGAAGGCATAAATGGACTGGTCCGAATCGCCCACCACACACAGCTCACTCGGAGGCACATCTCCACCGGGCTTGCCGACGAGCGTCGAGACCAAAACATACTGCGCATGGTTGGTGTCCTGGTACTCGTCCACCAACACATGCCGGAAGCGGCGACGGTAGTACTCTGCAACCTGCGGGTGACTGGTGAAGATCCGAACGACCTCACCGATTAGATCGTCAAAGTCCACGGCATTAGCCGCCCGCAGCCTGGTTTGGTACTCCAGGTAAACCCGTGCAACGACGTCATCAAAAGGATTGCGCGTCGTCGAGGCATCGGCGATGGCCTTCTCCGGATCAATCAACTCATTCTTGAGATTGGAGATACGCGACGAGAGCACGCGGCCGGTGAACTTCTTGGCATCCAGATCCATGTCCTTAGCGATCATGGACAGCAAACGCCGGGAGTCGTCCGAATCATAAATAGAGAAATTGGAATTAAGCCCCGGTACTAGCGCATGCTGCATGCGCAGGATGCGCACACACATGGAGTGGAACGTGGACACCCACATACGCTGCGCTTGGTCACCGACCAGACCAGCCACACGCTCGCGCATCTCAGCTGCGGCCTTATTGGTAAAAGTAATAGCCAAAATTTGGCTTGGCAGGACTCCACGCGCACCGATCAGGTATGCAATCCTGCGCGTCAGCACAGACGTCTTTCCCGAACCCGCTCCAGCCACAATCAACAGTGGTGAACCAATGTGTTCCACTGCTTGGCGCTGCTGCGGATTAAGCCCCTCTAACAGCGACTCTGAATCAAAACTGGGCTCGAAGCCGCCGCCAAAACCGCCGCCAAAGCTGGCAGCGCCACTCGGCGCGCTATTGCTACCAGCGCCGGCGAAGTGGCCGAACCCACCGCGGCCAGGCGTAGCACCGCCCGACTCACCGTGGTTCGAACCACTATGGCTATCGCCACTACGGCCATCGTCAGCATTGAAGGACCCGAACAGCATTCCAGTTTCATTTCCCATGATGGCTACTACAGTAGCCGAGCCCCCGGATTGGACTGTTCGAATCCTTTGGCACAATAAGAACTATGAGCGAAAACCCTGCGGACACTCCCGCCGCACACACCGATAACACCGACGGCGCTGAGCACAGCCAGCAAGCTGCGGCAGTATCCCCTTTTGAAGTCCGCACCCCCACCGGCACCGATGACCCGTTGAGCTCCGCGGAGATCGAACAGTACCGCAAGGAAATCAACCGCCTTGACGGGCTGATTATCGATGCCATTCAACGCCGCACCGCAATCAGTAAGGCCGTCGGCAAAACCCGCCTTGGATCTGGCGGCACGCGTCTCGTGCACGGCCGAGAGGTGCAGATTATCAACGAGTTCCGTGACGCACTTGGCCCAGAGGGCCCGGCGATCGCGTCAGCGCTGCTGCGCATGGGACGCGGCCGCCTGGGCTAACCCTCGCGCGAGCTACTCGCCCGGCTAGCCTTCCAGGGAAATCAGCTTTTCCTCTAGGAACTCATCGATACCGGTGAAGCCCCCCTCACGTCCAAGGCCGGACTGCTTGACACCACCGAACGGCGCCGACGGGTCCGACAGCGAGCCCTTATTGACCGCAACCATGCCGGACTCCAACGCCTCTGCCGCACTAAGCGCCTTGGTCAGGTTCTCACTGAACACATACGCAGCCAGACCAAAGATGGTGTCATTTGCCTGCTCAATCGCACGGTCGTCGTCCGTGAAGGTCGTCACCGCAACCACCGGACCGAAAATCTCTTCGCGGACAATATCCGCATCCTCGGGCACATCTGTCAGAACTGTGGGCTCGAAGAAGTAGCCGTCGGAAAGCGCGCCGCCGAGATCTGGAATCTTGCCGCCGCACTCGACCTTCGCACCACGCTTGACCGCATCGTCAACCAGATCACGAACCTTTTCCTGTTGATCGCGCAGCGCGAGTGGCCCCAGATCCGTCGCAGGGTCGGTGCCCTCGCCCAACTTCAGTTCCGCAAAACGCTTGACGACGCCCTCGACGAACGCATCCTTCTTGGATTCATGAATAATAAAGCGATTCGGGGCGATACACACCTGGCCGCCATTGCGGAGTTTGGCGTCATTGACTGCCTGCACAGCCTTATCGACATCGCCATCAGAGAGAATGACAAACGGAGCATTTCCGCCGAGTTCGAGGGAGACTTTCATCGAGGTTTCCGCGGCCTTCGCAGCGAGCATTTGGCCAACTTCGGTGGAACCGGTGAAGGTGAACTTGCGCAGGCGGTCATCGGAAAGCAGGTCAGAAACGTTGGCTGAGTGTCCTGTTGGCAGCACGGAGATCACGCCTGCGGGGACACCGGCCTCAATAAGCAGTTTGCCCAGGTAGAGCATGGTCAGCGGAGTTTTGGACGCGGGCTTAATAATGACCGGGCAGCCGGCGGCGAGTGCCGGGGCGATCTTGCGAGTACCCATAGCCAGCGGGAAATTCCACGGCGTAATAGCCAAAACCGGGCCGACCGGCTGCTTAATCACCGCGACGCGCGAAGATCCGCCCGGAGAGATTCGGTAATCACCGGAGATTCGCACGGCCTCCTCGGCGAACCAACGGAAAAACTCGCCACCGTAGCCGACCTCGGCCTTGGAATCCGGCAACGCACGGCCCATCTCCAGGGACTGCAACTGGGCCAGCTTGTCTGCATCCCGACGGATGAGTTCAAAAGCGCGGTAAAGAATCTCGCTGCGTTCGCGGGGCGGGGTTGCCTTCCACTCCTTCTGGGCTGCGACGGCGTCGTCAAGCGCCTGCTTCGCATCCTCCTCGGTGGCAGAAGCAACCTGGACCAGCGGATTATCTGTGGCGGGATTTATGACATCGAAGGTCTCGCCATTCGACGCAGGACGGAACTCGCCGCCGAGGAGAAGACCGGTAGGGACGTCCTTGAGAATGCTGTCGTAATCAGACGTGAAATCAGTCATATTTTCCAGGGTAGGTGCCTTTGCCGAAGCAGGCTAGGGGTCGTAGATCCCGAATAGTTGACGCATAAGCACAGCGGAATCGAGTTACTGGCAGATTGTGGTCACGCCTGGTCGCATCCTGCCGCCCGGCGAGAGCGCCAAAACGCAACTAGTCTGGGGATGTATAAAGTGCTTTTCGTCAAAAATCACCTGGGAGCAGGAATGACCGTAGATATCACCGCAACCGAACAGTGGGCTCAGCTGGCTAAGCGCGTGGACAATGTTCGCGCCACCTCGCTGCGTGAGCTTTTCGCCAATGAAGATGGCCGCACTGAGAAGCTGACTTTCGATGCGGGCACTCTCCACGTTGACCTTTCCAAGAACTTGATGTGCCTCGACGGTTTTGCCGAGCTGGTTGAGCTCGCTCGTGCAGCTGGCATCGAAGAAGCACGCGAGAAGATGTTCCGCGGTGACAAAATCAACACCACTGAAAACCGCTCCGTGCTGCACACCGCGCTGCGCCTGCCAGCAGAGGAAAATCTGACCGTCGGTGACCAGGATGTCGCTGCCGACGTGCATGAGGTGCTCGGCCGCATGCGCGATTTCGCTCGTAGCCTCCGCAGTGGAGACTGGCTGGGATACACGGGTCACACTATTAAGACTGTGGTCAACATCGGCATCGGTGGCTCCGACTTGGGCCCGGCAATGGTTACCAAGGCGCTGCGCACCTACGCCACTGCCGGCATTGATGCCCGCTTTGTCTCTAATGTTGACCCATCTGACCTGCAGGCGGTTCTGGATGAGGTCGATCCGGAGTCCACGCTGTTTATCGTCGCTTCCAAAACCTTCACCACACAGGAGACGCTCTCCAACGCTCACGCAGCTCGCCGCTGGCTTATCCAGCAGCTGGGTAGCGAAGAAGCCGTCGCCAAGCACTTCGTTGCCGTTTCCACGAATGCCGAAAAGGTCGCCGAATTCGGCATCGACACTGAAAACATGTTTGGCTTCTGGGACTGGGTCGGCGGCCGCTACTCCGTCGACTCCGCCATCGGCCTGTCCATCATGGCCGTCGTCGGCCCGATGGACTTCATGCGCTTCCTGCAGGGCTTCCGCGCAATGGATGAGCACTTCCTCAACGCTCCGCTGGAGCAGAACGTGCCGGTGCTGATGGGCATGCTGAATGTCTGGTACTCAAACTTCCTCGACGCCCAGTCGCATGCCGTGCTGCCCTACTCCGAGGATCTCTCTCGCTTCCCGGCGTACCTTCAGCAGCTCACCATGGAATCGAACGGTAAGTCCGTGCGTACCGACGGCAAGAGGGTGGACTACAACACCGGAGAAATCTTCTGGGGTGAGCCGGGAACGAACGGCCAGCACGCTTTCTTCCAGCTCCTTCACCAGGGAACTCGCCTGGTTCCAGCTGACTTCATCGGCTTTGCCCGCCCACGCCAGGATCTGCCGACGGCATCCGGCGAAGGTTCCATGCACGACCTGCTGATGAGTAACTTCTTCGCACAGACCAAGGTGCTGGCCTTCGGTAAGACTGCAGAAGAAATCCGCGCAGAGGGCGTTGCCGAGGAACTCGTGGAGCACAAGGTCATGCCGGGTAACCGCCCGACCACGACCATCATGGCTGAGGAACTGACCCCGGACGCTGTCGGTGCGCTGATTGCACTCTACGAGCACATCACCTTCGTCGAGGGAATTGTCTGGGGCCTGAACTCCTTCGACCAGTGGGGCGTCGAGCTGGGCAAGCAGCAGGCCGGCGACCTGTTGCCTGCAGTTACCGGTGAAGTGGCGCCTGATTCTGGCGACGCTTCTACCGATGCGCTGCTGACGTGGTACCGCGACAAGCGCTAACGTCTTCTGGCCAACTGGCCTAGATAGCTAACAGTCCGCCTTCGGCTTGAACTGATTCTCGCTGCGGGCGGACTTTTGTTATTTATATGGCCACTCGGTTGCGGTGAGGACGGGGCGCGGCATCCCGTCGTAAAGCGGGGTCGGGAAAAAGCGAATAGTATCTAAGTCATGTCTGCCTACATTGAAGATGATGTTCTTGCCTATCGACTTGCCGTGGGCGCCAGTGAGATTCTCAAGGGTGTCCGCAACGTAGGCCTGCTGCGTGGTCGCATTCTGGGGGATGCCGGCGACGCACTGGCACAGGAGTGGATCGCCCGCGTACTGGAGCAGCACCGTCCGGACGACGGACTGCTGTCGGAGGAAGCCGCGGATAACCGTGAGCGCCTGGACTCAAAGCGGGTGTGGATTATTGACCCACTCGATGGCACGCGTGAGTTCGCTTCGGGGCGCCAGGACTGGGCAGTTCATGTCGCGCTGGTAGAGGACGGTCAGCCGACCCACGCGGCTGTTGGTCTGCCGGATCACGGCCAGGTTTTCCACACTGGTGAAGCAAAGGCCGTGCAGGGGCCGCGCGCGGGCAAGATTGTCGTTTCGCGTACTCGCCCACCGGCTGTGGCGAAGTACGTCGCTGACAAGCTGGGCATGGAGCTGGTAGAGATGGGCTCCGCTGGCGCGAAGGCAATGCACGTACTGCTCGGTGACTTCGACGCCTACATCCACGACGGTGGTCAGTACGAGTGGGACTCGGCAGCGCCGGTTGGTGTCGCTAAGTCCGCAGGACTTTTTGCCAGCCGCCTCGACGGCTCCGCGCCGACCTACAATAATGTCGATACTTTCCTGCCGGATATGCTGTTCTGCCGACCGGACCTGTCGGAGGAGATTCTGGCGGCGGTGAAGGAATTCAAGGATCAAGAGCAGAAGTAGGTAAGCTAGGGCGGCTATGACCGACTCCACTGACATCACAACACAGGCTCATCAGGGCATTAAGACTCCGTATGAGGATTTGCTGCGCGAAATTCTCGCTGACGGAGCAGCTAAATCAGACCGCACGGGCACGGGCACTCGCTCGGTGTTCGGCCGCCAACTGCGCTTTGATCTGAGCGAGGGCTTCCCACTGATTACCACTAAAAAGGTGCACCTGAAGTCCATCGTGTATGAGCTGTTGTGGTTCCTCCGCGGCGATTCGAACGTCCGGTGGCTCCAGGACCGCGGAGTGACTATTTGGGACGAGTGGGCAGACGACGACGGCGACCTCGGCCCGGTCTATGGCGTGCAGTGGCGCTCCTGGCCCACTCCAGATGGGCACCACATCGATCAGATTGCACAGGCGCTGGAGACTCTGAAGTCCAACCCGGATAGCCGCCGCAACATCGTCAGCGCCTGGAATGTCTCCGAAATCTCCAATATGGCGCTGCCGCCGTGCCATCTGCTGTTCCAGTTCTACGTCGCAGATGGCAAGCTCAGCTGCCAGCTCTACCAGCGCAGCGCGGACATGTTCCTGGGCGTGCCGTTTAACATCGCTTCCTACGCACTGTTGACGCACATGATGGCGCAGCAGGCGGGCTTGGATGTTGGTGAGTTCATCTGGACCGGTGGTGATTGCCACATCTACGACAACCACATTGAACAGTGCGAACTGCAGGTCTCCCGTGAGCCACGCCCCTACCCCACGCTTAAGCTTCGGAAGGCCGACAGCATTTTCGACTACGCTTACGAGGACATTGAGGTCATCGGCTACGACCCGCATCCTCTGATTCGCGGTCAGGTGGCTGTCTAAGTCAGCGAAAGGTGAGTGTCGACATGAACGAGTCCACCGCTTCCACCAGCGCACGACCCCCGTTTGTAGGGATGATTTGGGCGCAGTCTCGAGCCGGCATTATCGGCGACGGTGCGACTATGCCCTGGCATCTGCCTGAAGATCTTCAGCATTTCAAAACAACGACGATGGGCGCACCTGTCATCATGGGGCGTCGCACGTGGGACTCGCTGAATCCCAAGTTCCGACCACTCCCCGGTCGTCGAAACATCGTCCTTTCACGATCCGTGTCCGATTTCCCCGGCGCCGAGTCCGCAACCAGTCTCGAAGCCGCGCTCGCAGCCGTCGCCGACGAGCCCGCGGCTTGGATTATCGGAGGCGGGCGTGTCTATCGCGATGCACTTTCGCTTGCCGACGAATGCGTGGTCACCGACATTGATACTGATGTCAGTGTCCCGGTACCGGTCATGGCCCCCGACCTCTACGACTGGGTTCGCGTCGAGGATGGCCCATGGCAGACGTCAACGACCGGCCTACGCTACCGCTTCTGCACGTGGCAGCGTCTAGAGGATTAGCTTTGATGCCTGTCTAGCAAGGCTCTGAGGTGGGGCTACTGTCCGGTGGAAGTATTACGCAATGGAATATCGGTTCTGGTCCGCGCGTTGACCTAAGTATGACTGATGTGAAGACTCCACAGACCACCGAACACGTGACCATTTACGCCGCGGCCTGGTGCCCTTTCTGCCAGAACCTCATTGCTGGCCTGAAGGAAAACGGCACTCCGTTTGAGGCTTGGGATGTCGAAAAGCACGAGGACCTTTCGAAGTGGGTTGAGTCCGTCAATGACGGTAACCGCGTTGTGCCGACTGTGCTGTACTCCGATGGTGAGCACGCCACGAATCCGTCTGTGGAGGAAGTCACCGCTAAGTACACTGAACTCTCCAGCAAGTAAGCGCAGCATAAGCGCATCGGTACGTTCTTATTGCACAGCCAAAAAGCCGAGCCCCACTTTCGGGGCTCGGCTTTTTTAATTACGAGTGCGGCCGGTCATGCTGCCAGTCGCGATACCAGCACTACTCCAGATCGTCGTGTGCCATCAGCTGACGAGCAGCTTCGGTAATCGAACCAGACAGTGACGGGTAGACAGAGAAGGAGCTTGCCAGGTCATCGACGGTGAGCTGGTTGGAAACACACACCGCAATTGGCAGAATCAGCTCCGAGGCGGTCGGAGCGACCACCACACCACCGATAATCATGCCGGAGTTCTTACGGCAGAACAGCTTGACGAAACCGTGGCGCAGCGAGCGCATCTTCGCACGCGGGTTACCTGCCAGCGGGAAAACCTCAACACGAGCGGAGACCTCACCGGACTCAATCTGAGCCTGGGAGACACCAACAGTCGCAATCTCCGGGCGGGTGAACACTGCCGAGGAAACGGTGCGCAGGCGAATTGGCGAAACACCTTCACCGAGGGCGTGGTACATCGCAATACGACCCTGCATAGCTGCAACGGAAGCCAGCGGGAACAAATCGGTACAGTCACCGGCAGCGTAGATACCCGGCACGTTGGTGCGGGAAACACGATCAACGTGAATGTGGCCAGACGGGGTCATTTTCACACCGCTGGCATCCAGCCCCATATCCGCAGTGTTCGGAATCGATCCGACGGTCATCAACGCGTGGGAGCCGAAGACCTCACGGCCGTCGGAAGTGACGACGCGAACGCCGCCGTCCTCAGTGCGTTCGACAAGATCACAGCGGGCGTTCTTCACAACGTCCACACCGCGCTCCAGCAGGACCTCCTCCAGGGCATCTGCAGCGTCAGCATCCTCGTGCGGCAGGATGCGGTCACGCGAAGCGACCATGGTGACCTTCACACCCAACTCGGTGAACGAGGATACGAACTCCGCACCGGTAACACCAGAACCGACCACAATGAGGTGCTCCGGCAGCTCCTCCAGTTCGTAAACCTGACGCCAGGTCAAAATACGGTCACCATCAGGAATCGCACCCGGCAGAATACGTGGGGACGCACCGGTGCAGACCAACACCAGGTCGCCTTCAAGAGTGACCTCGCCGCCCTCGAGCAAGTCGACGGTGACGTAGTGAGTTACACGGCCCGGGTCGTGGTCATCGAGACGACCACGACCCTGCAGCATCTTGATGCCCTCACGCTCCATCTGTGCGCGAACATCGTCAGACTGCTGCTGTGCCAGGCGCTTAACGCGCTCGTTGACCGCAGTGAAGTCGATTTTACGCTGGGAGAAGTCCGGGCGAAGACCCATCTCGTCCGCACGGCGCATATCGGTACGAACGCCCGTCGCCGCGATGAAGGCCTTAGAGGGAACGCAATCCCACAAGACGGAAGAACCGCCCATACCGGCATCCTCAACCACAGTGACTTCAGCACCGTACTTGGCGCCAACCAGCGCTGCTTCGTAGCCGGCTGGGCCGCCGCCAATGATTACGATCCTCTGTGCCACAAATCCTCCAAAGTTGCCGTGGATATCACAATGTAACTACCGCGGGAGGCATTTTCCCCGCTTTGCCCCCATAGTCTAACGGACAGTCATGGTTGACTGCGCGCCGTCCTCGTAGCGAGCAACAATGCCAGCGAAGAGTTTCACACCAACGCCCAGGCAACGCTCGTCCACGATTAGGTCATCTCGGTGCAAATCGTGCTTGTCTCCGCGGCCGGACCAGCAACCCAAACGAGCCATCGCACCCGGGACGTGCTCGAGATACCAACCGAAGTCCTCGCCGCCGGACGACTGTGGGGCCTGAATGACAGCATTCTCGTCCACTCGTCGCACCGCTTCCGCAATCAGGGCGGTGCAGTATTCGTCGTTAAGCACAGGCGGCACGCCACGCTCGTAGTTGATGGTGCAATCGGCGCCGGTCGGAGCGAGGACCTGTTCAATCAGGTCGCGCACCAGTGGATCGATGTCGCGCCAGGTCTTGATGTCCGCGGTGCGCAGGGTGCCACTGACGCTGCCTTCCGACGGAATCGCGTTGTGCGCATACCCGGAGTGAACGGAGCCAAACGTGAGCACGGTGCCAGTGCGCGGGTCGACGCGTCGCGACAGCAAGCCGGGCAAATCGACAATCAATTTGCCCAGTGCATAGACAACATCGGCTGTCATCTGCGGACGGGAGGTATGCCCGCCCGGGCCATGCACCTGAATCTCCAGCGTGTCGGCCGCAGAGGTGATGGCGCCTGTTCGAACGCCGACGTGACCGACGCGCAGTTTCGGCTCACAGTGGACGGCAAAAATACGCTCAACGCCATTGAGTGCACCGGCAGCGATAACCTCGGGTGCACCGCCAACCATGACTTCCTCGGCAGGTTGGAAAATGAAACGCAGCGGCGTCGGCAACGTGTGCTTTTCGTGGTACTCGGCCATAGCCAGTGCCGTCGCGAGCGTGATCGCGGTGTGGAAATCATGCCCGCAGGCATGCATGACGCCGTCGTTGGTGCTGGCAAACCCCAGTCCCGTAGCTTCCGTTATCGGAAGGGCGTCCATGTCCCCACGAAAGGCGAGACGCCCTGGGCGTTCGCCGCCTACTTCACTGTCGGCAAGTTCATCTTCACCAATGTCAACCATCAGGCCGGTGTTGGGAAACAGCACTGGTTTCAGCCCTGCAGCACGCAGCTTCTCCTCCACAAAAGCCGTGGTGGCGTGCTCCATGTGAGATAGCTCTGGGTGCGCATGAAGATGCCGCCGCCACTCGAGAATCTCGTTCGCGTGCTCGGCCCACCAGTGCTTAATAAACTCCTCAATCACAACTCTCCAGTGTAAGCGCTCCACCGACAGGCCGTAACAAGAGGCCTACCGACGACTGCGCCAGCGACAGCAGTGGCCGGCAAGCGCTTGAATGTCGGCGCTAGACGTGCGCATGACCAGGAGTCACTTCCTTCACTTTGACCTCTTCAATTATCAGATGTTTCACATTTTGAGGAAGTCTGCGATGATAATAGGCATGTCCGGCAATGGCACACCTAAGTCTCTCAGCATCCCCATCATCATCGTGGCCACCGCACTCGTGGTCGTCATCGGCATCGCCATTGGCCTGTCGCTGAACAATAGTGATGAGCCCCAGCGTCCAGAGGTCCCCTCCTCCTCGCAGCCGACGTCGCCCAGTTCGACACCGCCGTCCTCGACGAGTTCGACTTCTACGAGCAAGACAACCACCACGACGACAACTACGTCGAAGTCCTCCGAGACGTCGTCAAGCACGTCAAGCACGTCGAGCACTTCGACATCGTCCTCGTCGTCGACGCCAAGCACCACGTCTTCGTCATCCACGACGACGAGCTCCGAGCCGACATCAGCGCCGGAGGGACAAGACTTCGGCACTGGACGCTCCGACCTGGACGGCCTGGGCTTCGTGGGCAGCTCCGCACGCTGCGACAGCGGCGATCGCGCCTTTGCTGTTATCGCCGCTGAACAGGGAATTAAGGCTGCTGCTTGTGAGACGCGCTCCGGCGAGAAGTACTACCGCTCCGATACACCACAGGGTTCCGGATCGATGGACATCATCGTCGATGAGGGCGACCGCGTTGTTGCACAAAACGGCTCGTACAAGTACCAGATGTCCCCCGACGGAGTTCTTGTGACCAAAGACAACGAGGTCGTCAAAAAATACGCCGCAGAAGCCTGGGGCACTGCCTAAGAGATCAACTTAAAGATCAATGTTGCGGGGACCGTAGAGGCGGTCGCCCGCATCTCCCAGCCCCGGCACGATGTAGGCATCCTCGTTAAGATCCGGGTCCACCACAGTAGTGACAAGACGCACCGGGAGACCGGACTCCTTCAAGGCATCGACACCCTGCTGTGCGGAAATGATGCACACGGCCGTGATGTTGTCCGCACCGCGATCCACCAACAGCTTCAGGGCATGTAGCAGTGAACCGCCGGTTGCCAGCATTGGGTCGACCAGGAAGACAGTGCGCCCGGACAGATCCTCCGGCAGCGCCTCGAGGTACGGCACCGGCTCATGGGTTTCCTCATTACGAGCCAAGCCAATAAAGCCCACCTGCGCATCCGGAATCATCGACAGCGACGGATCGATCATGCCAAGCCCCGCACGAATGACGGGAACAATAATCGGCGGATCCTGCAGACGGTAACCCGGCGCGGTGGTGATTGGGGTCTGAACATCGAAGTTATCGACGGGCAGCTCCCGGCTTGCCTCGTAAATCAGCATTGCGCCCAGATCGGCGAGTGCCGCACGGAAGCCCGCATTATCAGTGCGCGCGTCGCGCAGAATGGTCAAACGTGACTGTGCCAAGGGATGGTTGACAACGGTAATCTCCATGCCTTCCAAAATACATTGCTTTGCTTTTGCCGCTCTGGTGTCGGCATCGCAAATTTCTGAAAACGCGTTCCCCAAAAAAGATGGAACCGAATCGGCCTTTTTCGCGCCTAACAATACGAGGGCTTTTTACTGCATCCCATTTGCGTAAGCCCGCCTACTACCAAGTCCACTTGCCACTCAGCCGCCGTCCGAACCCGCTAGCCGTTCTGCCACAGCACTGAGTGTTTAACCACACGCGAAATTCCTAGAGAGGCCGTAAATCTTGTCCCGTCCATCACCGCACAGCCCCCACAGCCAATCGTTTCTCTCTCCAACTACTAGCGGGAATGACTCAGTCTTTACGCTGGTGCCAGAGCTTATTTCTGCCAATGCCGCGCGCCTTGACGCATTGTCGCAGCAGGTCAGCGGCACTGACTTAAACATCAGTGCACTGCACTCGCTTGGCGACGTCCCGTTTGCCGGCCCCTTCTGTCACGCTGCAGCCACTGCTCTACAGCGCCAGCATGAGCATGTGGCTGAGCTGGACGAGTACGGCACCAGCGCTGCTCGTACACTGAACGCTCTTGTCTCTGCGGTGTCCACTGCTGAAGATGCCGGTGCGCATGCGCTGCAGTCCATCTCACCGAAAATGGGAGCCGTTGCAGCTCGCGGGATTGGCGGTGCGTGATGCTTCCCACCAATCTACTTACGGAGGTCCCCAGCGCGATTGCACAACAGCTAAGTCCTGCCATCGCACCCGCACTGGCAGGACTTGCTGGGGCCGCAATCCCCGCCGCGAGTACTGCCTGGCGCTCAGTGGCAGATTCCGTTGACCGCAACTGGGGCGATGGTGCCGGTTCCGGAGCAGGGGCTGCGGGAACAAGTCTCAAACGGGCTGCAAATGCGGCAGCCGACTTGGAAACTCGCGCCGGAACCATTGACAGTGACATTGCCACAGGTCTAGCTGCAGTAATGTCAGCGGCCACTGATTTGGCCCGAATCGCCATGGATTTTGTCACTTCAGCCATGGGGTCGTTGACCGCGACGGCTACGGGGCCCGCAGGTCTCGCGGTAACCGGTGCCAGCCTAGCCTCAGCGGCCAGTTCCGCGATCTCACAGGCCATTGCGAGGTTACTGAAACTAGAGCAAGAACTGCGACCTCTGGTGCAGTCGCTGATACAGCAGGCAAGCACCGCAGTGGACACCCCTACCCCACCCCGACCGGCACAGTTGGAGGCCCCAGGTACCACTCAAGCCGCCCTCGCTTCTACGTCTACAAACACCCCAGGATCGGCTAGCGCTACAGACTCTGCAGATGGTTCGGAGGCGTCGTCCGATTCGGGCAGCGCGCCGGTGCCTGCGGATGCGGGGGCTGGCGCGCCCACTCCAGAAGCCCAAGCTGCGGTGAAGGCTGCACTCAGCGCCGTCGGAACGCCCTATGGCTGGGGCGGAAATACTCCAGGGCAGGCGCTCGATTGCTCAGGATTGACGCACTGGGCCTACGGGCAAGCTGGTGTTGATATTCCCCGCACGGCAGAAGCACAGGCCGTCGGCCGGCAGGTGAGCCAGGACGAACTGCTGCCTGGCGATCTTGCAGTGTGGGACGGCCATGTCGCCATGGTTATCGGCGACGGAAAGATGGTCGAAGCGGGCGATCCAGTACAGGTAAACCCCGTGCGTACGACCAACATCGGCATGCCGTTTAAGGGGTTCTACCGCCCGACCGGATAGTGCGGTGGGTATCTGCGTCGCAAAACTTCTAAGATAGGAATACGCAAACTTGCCACCCGTGGGGGCGCTGCAGGTATGACAATTTTTGAGTTTTAATAATCACCGACAAGCAGAAGGGCTGCGACGAAAACTATGGCCAGGAAAGGCATCGTTCCTATCGAACTCGAGCTGACCTCGGGCACCTTTTACACGTTGTGGGCTCCAAGCTGGCGTGAAGGTGGCTCCGAGTGGCAGGCTCTGCTCGGCCGCGGCGACGACATCTATTTGTTCTCATCGGCGGCAAAGCTCCTGGCTTTCCTTCAGTCGGATGCTCCTCACGACTTCACGCAGCACCCCAGCTGGCGCAACTTCAACCAGCAGCTACCGGGAGCAGCCATCGCTGCGCCACGCCACCGCTATGACCTGATTGGGCTGCCTGAGATCCTGGCCGGCCGGGCCGACTACGACCATGTTTCGCGCGCAGATCGCATTCTTGCCATCACTCGCTCGATTGGTGCGATTGCGGATCTCACTCCGATCAACCAGATGTTCGCCTCTCACTCTGTCCTGGCTGCCACGCAAAATGGTGCTGATCATTTCCAGGGCAGTGGTGCCGCTCAGTGGTCGGCTATCGGCAATGTCATCTTGACCAACTGGGACAACTGCATTGACGCTTTCGACGCCATCGGCGCGAATACTCCGAATATCGATGAAGAGTCTGAAACCGCTGCTGCAGCCGCATTAAAGGAAGCGGAGGCCGCGGAGCGTGAGCGTCGTGAAGCAGCGGAGAAGAAGCGCGAAGAGGAAAAGAAGTCTGCAGAGGAGACCGTCGGCGATCCGTACGATCAGACGGTGTGGGCCAACGCTGGCATCGACCCGATTAAGATCTCCATCGCTGGCCGCACGCTCTACACCTTGCGTTGTTACATGGGGCGTCGCCCGCTATTCCTGGGCAGCGCCGGTGAGATTCACACGTTCTCCCAGCCCCGCACGATGGTGCGTTGGCTGCTGGAGCACAAGCATCACGACATGTCGGCGCTGACGACGTGGGATGAAATCATCACCGCCGCCAACGCAGGTGAGCTGGAGGCCGTGGTGCACGAGGACAATGAGTACTCGTTTACCGGTCTGGCCGAGGATATTGAAAAGGGCCCGAACGCCGTGGACACCGCACAGCTCGCCCGCGCGTACGAGCTACTCGCAGACGCCGCTGACTGGGCTGGCGATGATGCCGTGAACGAAGTACTGGCGGGCAACCAGCAGCTGCAGTGGCTGCTGAACTTCCTGCTGGACACCGGAGAAATGTCCGAGCCAGTTCCGCCTTACGACGATGAGGCCGAGGGCTGGAGGCAGTTGGAGAAGGACTTGGCCGCTCGGTTCACGACCAAGATCTAGCTCCTCCCAGCAAAGCTGGCCGGCGCTGGCTAGTCCAGCGTCAGGTTCAGCTCATCTTCGGCACCGAAACCCGCACTGTTGACATCAGTTTCGATGTCCTCATCGCTGTTGTCGATAAGCTGCAGGTAAGCGGGGTAAATAATCGTGTCCATGATGTGCTCGCGGGTCGGCAGATCCACGAATGCATTGTTAAGCGCATTCGAGGTCAGTTCGAACAGCTCGCTGTAGCCGTAGCCGAAATTCTCCACCAGCTCCATGCACTCCCTGGTCATGGAAGTCGCACCAATCAGACGGTTATCCGTGTTGACCGTGCAGGCGAAACTCATATCGTCGAGAAGCGAGAACGGATGATCCGCAACACTGTCACAGACACCAGTCTGAACGTTGGAGGTCGGGCAGATTTCCAGCGGAATCTGGCGGTCACGAATAGCGGAGGCAACCTCCTGGCATTCGATGCCCTCGAGGGAAGCACCGAAGTCCTCGTAGATGCGCACACCGTGACCAAGGCGGCGAGCACCTTGCACGACAGCGTCCTGCAACGAATCCACACCGGCGTCTTCACCTGCGTGAATGGTGACCGGAATGAGGTTCTCCCGCAGCATGGTGAATGCTTCGGCGTGGTTAGCCGGCGGAAAGCCGTTTTCCGGTCCAGCGATGTCAAAACCGACAACGTACCCGTCGGAGTTCTTCCCGTAGTTGTCGATGACCAGCTGTGCGACTTCCTTGGAATTGTTATTCTGGCGCATCGCACAGACCAATAGACGTGCGGTGATGTGCTTTCCCTCAGCGGCGGCATGGGCTTCACCCTGCGCCAGGCCTTCGACCAGTGCATCGATAACAGCCTGCATATCCAGGCCCTTTTCCAAGTGGTTTTCCGGAGCCAGGCGCAGCTCAGCGTAGACAACGTTGTCGTCAGCCAGATCCTCGACGGCCTCACGCGCCACGCGCGTCAGCGACTCAGCGGTCTGCATGACGGCGCAGGTGTGCGCAAAGGCGGTCAGGTAGCTCGGCAACGAGCCAGAGTTGCCGGTGTCAATGAACCACTTCTCCAGTTCGTCCACGTCGGTGGTGGGCAACTGATCGGTGTAACCGCAGTCCGCTGCCAGGTCGATAACGGTCTGCGGGCGCAGGCCGCCATCGAGGTGATCGTGAAGCAGTACCTTGGGCAGGCTGGCGACAACCTTGCGCATCTCATCGAGATTCGATGCCGAAGACTGTGTGTCCAGAGACTGAGCATCACTGTGCAAAGAATTAGTCATAATGGCCAGACTATCGGTACTGCGCCCTCCGCTTCTACTTCACTGCCGGCGAATCGTAATTCTACTTGGCACAGAGGCTTCCTCTCCCCCGATTTCCCCCATCCACACACGGGAAATACGTCATTTCGGGTGACGTTTTACTACCCTTATTTCATCATGTTTCCCTCTCGCCGCTTCTCGTCTGCCGTTACGCTGCTAGCCACCAGCGCTCTGCTTCTGCCGAGCACCGCCCCCGCAGCCATGGCGCAGAGTACCTCGCTTACCGACGACGCCCCGATTGTCGGTCCCGCACCTGGCATCCGTGACACGGAGGGCTGCCCCTACAAGACCCTTCCACCAGCACCAGTGGATTCCTCTGAGGTTCCGGCTCCCGGCGAAACATCTCCCGCTCCACTTCCGGTTCCTCAAAAGCCGGCTGGAGGTAGCAAGATGTCCACCTGCGGCATTGTCAGCGGTGAGGGGTTTGACGTTCCGAAGGACCTCTCCGCCTCTGCATGGACGGTGTTCGATTTGAAATCCGGCGATGTCCTTGCGGCGAAGGACCCCCACGGCCGCTACCGTCCGGCATCGATTATTAAGGTGCTGCTAGCGATGGAGGCGCTCGAGGATTTGAAGCTCGACACCCCGGTTAAGGCGACTTTCGAGGACGCGAACATGGAGGGCTCTCGTGTCGGCATCGTCGAGGACGTGAACTACTCGGTGGAAACGCTCCTGACTGGTCTGTTGCTCAACTCTGGCAATGACACCGGCCACGCCTTGGCTCGCGAACTTGGTGGCATGGACAAGACCACCGAGAAGGTCAATGCCCTGGCAAAGAAGTTGGGGGCGACGGATACGCGAGTGGTCAACCCGACTGGTCTCGATGCTCCGGGACAGATGACGTCGGCATACGACATGTCACTGTTCTTCCAGCACGCATTCAACAATGAGACCTATCGCAAGCTCTCGGCCACCCGCCTGGCCACTATCCCCGGAGACAAGGCTCTCGAGGTCGATGACTTTGAAATCGCCAACGACAATCAGCTGATTGCCCAGGACTACCCCGGCGCGCTTGGAGGCAAAACCGGTTTTACCGACGATGCCCGTCACACCTTCGCTGGGGTGGCTGAGCGCGACGGCCGTCGTCTCGGCGTTGTCGTTCTCGACGTCACTGTCGAGGATTCGCCACGCGCTTGGCAGCAGGCGGCATCGCTTCTCGACGCAGGTTTCAAGGCCCCCGAGGGCAGCTCCGTCGGCGTTCTCGAGGCTAGTACCAAAGATGATAATTTGGCAGAAAAATTGCCCGATATCCTGGAGGATGAATCAACAGGAACCGGGCTGAAAATTACTGTCAGCGCTGCTGTGGTAGCCACTGTCGCACTGATTGCGATGGTGACTTACCGCTCTGGCAAGCGCAAACGCGGCTAGTTATTTCGAACCAAGCAGGCGGTTCAATCCGGTCGGATTGGCCGCTTCCGCACGGACGTTAATGACGGCAGGAACAGGTGCGTCCAGCTTCTCGTCGGCAAGCGCCTCTTCGGTCGTTGCAGTCCAGGCGGTCGCGTACATGGTGATACGCCAGATGAGGTAGAAAACGACCATCAGACCGATGACCGGACCGAAAACTGCACCGGCCGGGTTCGACAGGGCGTTGGAGAAGAACACACTACCGAGCTGCTTGACAACCTCAAAACCAATGGCGCCGATAATCGCGCCCTTCGCCGCGGAGCGCAGCGGGGCTCCGCCACGTGGCAGAAAAGCGAGCATCCAGAAGAACAGCAGCCAGTTGGCCAGCAGACCGACGGCGATGGCAATCAATCCGGCGATGATGGTAATTCCCGGAATGTCAGCTAGACCAACCTTGTCCAGCAGGGATTGCGTCAGGCCGGAGCTGCCGACAGCAGTGACAGCGAAGGTCAGGACAATCATGACCAACATGCCCAGCAGACGCAGCAGGTCGCGAACCTTTCCCATCACGAAGTTGCTAGCGCCCAGCGGACGCTTCCACAGCTGTGTCACTGCGTTGGAGAGGTTGCCCATCCAACCAAGACCCGACCACAGGGTGGCAATGAAACCGACGGTGAAGACGCCACCGGCCTGATCGATCGCGCCTTCGATAATTGCGTTGATGGTGTCGCCCATCGACCCATCGATGGAGTCGGTGATAGCCGACTGGATTTGCTCAAGCAGCTGATCATTGCCACGCAACACAAGCGCGAGGATGGCAAATGCCGTCATAATTAGGGGGAAAATCGACAGCACGGAGAAGTACGTGACAGCGGCGGCAAAAAAGTTACCGCCCTGTTCGGAGTAGCGCTCCTGCATCCGCATAACGTGATCGAACCACGCCCACTTTTCGCGGAGGCGGTCGATTGCGCTCGGTTCATCGGCGTGTACACGCTCGATGCCATAGCGGTCCGTTCTCTTCGGATCTTTTTGAGTAGAGGTTGCCATGTCCCCTACCTTAACGTGCCAGCTTTCGGTACGGAGACTGAAGCGCAGAGTCTACAGCTGAATTAACGGTTGGCGGCCTTCAGGAACCCGACGCGCTCGTACACATCTGCAAGTGTCTTGGCGGCAACTTCACGGGCGTGGTCAGCGCCTTCGGCCAGGATCCGTTCCAACTCACCGCGATCAGCCATGAGCTCCTCATAGCGTGCACGCAGTGGCGTGGTGAATGCCTCCAGCGCATCTGCGGTATCAGCCTTCAACTGGCCGTAGCCGGCACCTTCGTAGCCGGCAACGAGCTCGTCGACAGGCTTGTCGGTCAACGCCGACTGAATGACCAGCAGGTTGGAAACCCCCGGCTTGTTCTCACGGTCGAAGCGAATCTCTCCGTCATTGTCGGTAACGGCCGAGCGAATGCGCTTGGCGGAGACCTTTGGGTCGTCCAAGAGGTTAATAATGCCCTTCGGATTTGCACCCGACTTGCTCATCTTCGAGGTCGGATCCTGCAAATCGTAAATCTTCGCGGAGCCTTCCATGATGTGTGGATCTGGCACCACGAAGGTCTTCTTGTAGCGGGAGTTGAAGCGCTGCGCCAAGTTACGCGTCAGTTCAAGGTGCTGTCGCTGATCCTCCCCCACCGGCACCAGCTGCGGGCGGTAGAGCAGGATGTCCGCGGCCATCAGCATGGGGTACGCGAACAAACCAGCGGAGGTGTGTTCCGCGCCCTGACGAGAGGACTTGTCCTTGAACTGCGTCATACGGCTGGCTTCGCCAAAGCCGGTCAAGCAGGTCAACACCCATCCGAGCTCCGCATGCTCGGGCACATGCGACTGCACGAAGAGAACCGACTTCTCCGGATCAATACCGAGTGCAATCAGCTGCGCGGCACCTGCGATAGTGCGCTGACGCAGCTCCTTGGGATTCTGCTCGACAGTGATGGCGTGCAGGTCTGGAATGAAGTAGTAAGCGTCGAAGTCATCCTGCAGATTAATCCAGTTTTTCAATGCGCCCAGGTAATTGCCCAGGTGGTAGGAATCTGCGGTCGGCTGAATGCCGGACAGAACGCGCTGCTTACGAGCACTCGGTGCAGGATTAGTTGCTTCAGGGCCCTTGCTTTCACTCATAGCCAATAAGTCTAGCGCGAGGCCTGCAGCGGAGAGTCGACGACGTACCCCGTTTCGACAACACCACGAGCTTTTGCAGGAAACCGACTACTAAACGCTAGCCCCGACGGTCCTGGTCCCCTTGTTCCACAAGCATTCGATCGGATAGCAATTTGACGGTGCGCGCCGCAGCGGCTGGCGATTCCTCGGGGTACAGTGCGCGCACCAACGTGACAGCTGGGCGAATGCCGTGTTCAGAGAGAACACGGCGAACACGCTCACGCTCCCCCTGGGTCAACTCGAGCGGAGCTACGGGTGGCCTGCGGGTGTAGGACACGACCATCACGGCTCCCAGCAGAACAATGAGTCCGAGGGAAATCCACAGTGGCCACGCGTAGGCAAAAGACAGCACGATAAACGCAACAATGACACCGGAAGTCACGACCACTGGGACATTGACAGCAGTGCCAGGATCGTTCTGCAGACTCCGTGCGATGGCTTCCAAATCGGCCATCTGGTGCCGCTTGTTATCGCTCTCGCCGTTTTTCACTGGGGATGTCCTCTCCTTTCCTGGTCTGCACCGAGCTCGCTTCAAGTCCCGCGCAAATTCGCACCTGGGGCTTTACAGCAGTCGAAGTCCCATCTGTCCTTCTTCAAATCTTAGGCGCTCGCGTCCCTAGTGCCGAACAGACCCACAGGTAATATTGAACTAATTCAACACGTTTACCCGTCAGGAGTCCCATGCTCGCTGCCATTGCGGTTGCCGTCTTCATCCTGCTGGTCCCGGGCACAGTTCTCGGTTGGGTCAGTGGGCTACGCCCCACTCTCGCGTTGGCATCGGCAGGCCCATTAATGCTGGGCGTGACCGGTTTTTCCGCATGGTTGTCTCACGCACTTGGGCTGGATTACACCTGGCTCTTCGTGGCCGGCATGTGGGCATGGTTCTGCGCCATTGGCTATCTGGTGCGCAGATTCATCCCCCGGGCGACCCCCGAAGACGGCTTCGATTCCGGCGTTGTCACCGCGATGATTGTCGCCGGGGTCACGGTAGTCGGCTCGATGCGCGCCATGCTCATGCTTAACGACGTCCCCGGTGGCCCCGGCGCTATCCGCGAAGCCTGGGACATGCTCTGGCATACCAACTTCCTCCGGTTCATTGACGAGCATGCAATAGCCTCGCCCACCGCGGCCGGTGACCTGATGAATCAGGAGACCGGTGCCGAAATGTTCTACCCCACCGGCTGGCATGCTGTGGCGGGGCTGCTGCCCGGCTCGGTCTTCCTCGATTCCAACGTGTTTGCGTTTTTGGCCCCGGCGCTGCTTCTGCCCGCAGCAACTGCGGTGCTAGCCCGCACCGCAGTTGGTCCTAAGTGGGCGACCTATGCCGGTCCCGCAGCTGCCGTCGCGACGCTGATGCTTCCGGAGATTTGGGTGGCTCTTTGGCGCACATCCTCCATGCCGTATCTGCTCGCGGTGGCCGCTTTGCCGATTGCTGCGGCTTTGACCATGCGGGGCTATTTTGTCCCCGCTACGCTTGCCCTGGTCGGCACGTTTATCACCCACCCGGCCGGCGCAATTGCTGCCGTGCTCTTTGTTGGCTTGTGGTTGATCACCCAACCGAGTGTCAGTGGCCTAGCTCGCACACTAATTATCGGAGCGCTCGCCCTGGTGATGACTCTCCCGGCAGCTTTGTCCGCGAGTGGGCAGGGGGAATCCGTTGCGGGCTTTACCGGCCAAATTGAGATTTCCCGCTCCGAATCGCTGTGGCGAACTCTGATCGGGTTTTCCCGCTATGCTGACGAGCCCATCTTTTCCCATACTGTTCTGGTTCTTGTGCTCATCGGTCTGGTGGTGGCGCTTGTCTCTCGCCTGCCGGACAGTCCATGGGCGCCGTGGCCGGCACTGGTTTTCGGGCTGCTCTTTGTGGTGTCTGATAGTGCGCAGTCCCGTTGGGCTGAGCCGTTCGGCACCTATCTGAAGTTTATTGGCACTTTCTTCTACGACATGCCGTACCGCATGCAGGCGGTTATGGGAATTCTGCGCGCAGTGCTGGTCGGCTACGCAGTCGCGGCTGCCGTTGTCGCGATTGTGGCTGTGGCGCAGTGGATCGTCGCAAAGCGAAATCAGCCGGTCAAGTCGTGGAATCCTGCGCTGGCGATGGGACTCGTGGCGGCACTGGCGATTGTGCCGGCAACCTGGGTGAGTGGGCCTGCTCAGCGCGATGCAATTCGCCAGGGTTTCGGAAGCACGTTTGTGACCGCAGCGGACATGGAAGCTATTGATTGGCTGTCCGCACAGCCGCATGCGTTTGAGGGGCATATTCTCAATGACCGTCGTGACGGTTCTGCGTGGATGTACGCCATCGCTGGGCTGCCGACGCTGTTCCGCCATTTCTCCTTCTCCGACAAAACTGCAGAGGCAAGCAACAAGCTGCCGACAAACGTTGACCTGCTGGGCTCACATCCGGAATTCGATGCCATGGCGAAGAAACTGGGGGTTCACTACATCATTAGTTCCCCGCCGGGTGTGAACACGGATGGCACGGAGGCGCTGTCGATGCGTTCCTGGGCATGGCACGCGCCGGGGCTCACGCCTGTGTATCGCGACAGTTCGGTGATGATTTTCGCGGTCAACAAGATGTTTTCACCTAAAGAGTTGCACGCTGTTGTCAACAGTTCCCCCCACCGCCCGGCGCGCCCCAATCCGCTGTGGATGCCTCCGCGCCAGCCGATCATCCCCTCCCCCGACGAGGCTGTCGATCCGCTCGCCGGCGCGCACATCACCGTCGACTCTCGCCGCGAGGCCATCGAGGCTATCAACGCTGACCTGCCTCGCGCGCTGCGTCTGAGTGGGGATACTTCCGCTCATATCGACAGTATCGTGCAACGCGCTAACGACAAGCTCCGTCAGCGCGGCGCAATCGTTGGCGCGCGTTCGCTTGCCGACGACACGGTGAGCGCAGCCACCGTAATCGTCGGTCGCTCATCTGAGGGCCAGACTCTTTCTGGGGATAACATCGGCGATCGTGGTTTTTCGGTATCCGCTGTGGTGGAGTCTCTCGAACCTGAGGACGATGCTCCTGCTGATTGGCAGTTAGCGGCAGGTGTGCGCGACGGAATGGTGTTCCGAGGTTTCAATCCGCACAGCAGTTACAGCACAAACGGGGTGCCGACAGAGTTTCGCACCGGTCTGGCGCCGGCAGTGGCGGTGAACCAGAGTTCGCGGTCGCATGCGCCGACAGTTGCGCTATCGCTGGGAGCGGTGGGCGCTGAAAAACTCACCCGCGATTTGGCCGACCCCGCTATGCAGGAAAAATGGGCCGACGCCATCGTTGACGGCATCGCCTCCATGTTGCGGCAGAACCGGCATCTCGTAACCGCTCCCGAGCCGGAGTTGAGCCCAGAGTTCGCTGAGCTCGGAGCACACTAGCCCGCGGCCTAGGTGCGTGCCGAGTTTAGGCGTACTCCACAATCACTGGCGCGTGGTCCGTCCAGCGAAGATCGTAGGTGGCAGGCTTGTCCACCACCGCGCTGACAGCGCGCTTGAGCATTGGTTCGGTTGCCGCCTGGTAGTCGATGCGCCAGCCGGCATCGGTATCGAACGCCTTACCGCGGTAGGTCCACCAGGACCAGGGGCCGTCGGCCTCTGGGTGCAGACGGCGAGTGACATCAAACCACACCGGATCTGCATTGAGCGCCGGGGCCTCCCACACAGAACCGTCGGAGAAGGTACCGGATTCCAATTCCTTGTCGCTGGCCTGAACCTGCGAATCCTGGGGAACCTCATCGGGCCAGCAGCCGAAGACCGAGTCCATCCAGGCACGCTCCTGTGGTAGGAAACCGCTCTTGCGACGGTTGGTCTTCCAGTTCTTCAAATCCTGTTCGCGGTGGCAGATGTTCCAGTCGCCGCCGATAACTGCGTGGTGACCATCGCGCCCCTTGGCACCCAGATCAGCCAGGTAGTCGGAGAAGGCATCGAGGAAGCGGTATTTCTCATCTTGCTTCTCGCTGAGCGCAGCACCGGACGGCAGGTAGAGGCTGGCAATCTGGACATCCGCATCCAGGCCGGTGTCCGCTGCCGGGGCAACACCACTGATAAACCGACCGGATTCTTCGAACTCCTCCGAGCCGATGCCCACCTGGACGTCGTTAAGCGGAAAGCGCGAGAGAATGCCCACGCCGGCGCGCCCCTTAGCACCCAGGTTTTCAGCGCCGACCCAATGCCATCCGGCATCAAAAGCGGGCGCGAGGGCCTTGCACGCCTGGTCGTCGGTGGCGCGGACTTCCTGCAGCAAAACGACATCGGAACTGGTGTGCTTCAGCCACTCCAGCAACCCCAGGTTGGTTTCACTGCGCTCCTTGACGGCCGCGCGGATGCCGTTGACATTGATTGTCGCGATTGTAAGGCTCATGCCCTCATACGTTACCTATGCGTGCACTACGCCTTGTAGATCCCTAGCGCAGTTCGACGCGCTCGGCCTCCTTCGCCTGTGAGCGGCGGTAAAGAACAATGGTCGGCAGAGCGATAAAGATAGCCAACATCGCCAACGTCGCGCCACCCAAAGCCGGTGCGCGGTAGCCATAACCGGACGCGATGACCCAACCACCGAGCGCGGCCCCGAATGCGTTGGCCATGTTCAATGCGGCCTGGTTGAGAGCGGCAGCCAGCGTCTGTGCGCGACCGGCGACATCCATCAGGCGGGTCTGCAGATTCGGCACCAATACCGATCCCAGCAGACCGATAATGAGGAAGTTAATCGTGCCCAGCACAGCATTCTGCGAGGTGAAGTAGAACGCGCTGAGCATGATTACCATCAGCACCAGCGCCACCATGATGCCCCACTCCCCGATGCGGTCGGATAGCCAACCACCGATGTAGGTGCCGACCACCATGCCGATTCCGTAGGCCATCAGCACAACCCAGATGTGGTTTTCGCTCATGCCCGCTTCGCGAGTCATGGTCCAGGTGATGTAGGTATAGACCGCGAACATACCGCCGAAGCCGACAGTGCCGATTGCGACGGTCAGCCATACCTGTGCGTTCCCCAGCGCCGAAAGCTCGTCGATTGGACGGGTCTTCGGCATGCGGTTCATATGCGGCACGGCGAACCACAGCGAAACAAGTGCAATCAGGCCGATGACCGCGACAAACCCGAAGGCGCTGCGCCAACCGTAGATCTGTCCCAGCACCTGCGCGGCCGGCACACCAATCACAGTCGCCACCGACAGCCCCACGCCCGACAGGGCCACCATCTTGCCGCGCTGCCCCGGCTTAGCCAGGGAGGCCGCCACGAGGCCCGCCACCGAGAAATACGCACCGTGAGGCAGACCGGCAATGAAGCGCGAGACCATCACAGCTTCGAAGGAACCAAGTGTGCCTGCCCAAACCGTCGCACCATTGCCGATGGTAAATGCCGCCATCAGCAGCAGGAGCATGCGCCTGCGCGGAATTGAGCCGGTCAGCACGGTAATTAGAGGTGCGCCCACGACAACACCGAGTGCGTACATCGAAATCATGCGCCCTGCGGCATCCTCATCGCGCCCGAAGGCGTCAGCGATGTAAGGCAGCAGGCCCATGGCCACAAACTCAGTAACGCCGATGCCGAATGCACCGACCGACAGAGCCACAATCACCAAGATTCGGCGTAGATCAGAGATGTCGTCCTGCACCGGAACAGGACGGCGATGCGAGCTAATCGCCCCCACACGACGTGCACGCGGATTGTGGTCGTCGTTGTGGGTTGTTACTTCGCTTGACGACGTCATTGCGACCGTCTCCTTTTCTCTTCTTACGCCAGTTGGTGGACTCTCAGTTCCCCTCGATTTTCGACCTAAGACGGGCTCACAAAAACCACGAGGGGAGCCGCAAGGGAAAAATGAGACTCTACTCCGCAACACAAAAATTTCGCTATTTAATCCGCCTGTTCCCCGGGCATTTGTGCGCGGAATAACATCTACGGCCATTAGCGGCAGGAACTCACTCAGTCCTCCTGTAAGCGGCATTATTCGCCAGGGCACCCCAATCCTCCCGACCACCCTTAAGTTTCTACGACCAAGCTTTCGGGGTCTTCGATGCTGCCGTACTAGCTACCCGGTAAATTGTTTTAAAAGATGTTTCGAACTGCAACACCGATAGGATCTCGATCCACTATGAGCGACCGCTATAACCTCTACGAGTCTCTGAAGCTGGATGGCGCAGCCAGCACCGAAGAACTCCATGCAAACCTTTCCAGTCAGCTCTCTGAACTGCGGGATGCTGGCGTCTCAGAGTACTCCGGAGAGTTCCAGGAGAAGCTCACTGCGCTGCAGGTGCTTGGCGATGAGCGACGTCGTCGCGAATACGACGCTCTACTGGCCGATGAGAACGCCACCATCACCATTGCGACGCTGCGCGGGCTGGCAAATCGCCCGTCCTCTGCTGCCCCTGCTTCCGCTTTTTCTCCGGCGCCAGATCAGGCCGCTCAGCAGCAGAGCGCACAACCTGAAACTAATGCAGATTCCGGCGCACAGAACGAGGCCCCACAGTTCTCATTCCAGCAGCAGTCCCAACAATCCCAAGCCCAGTCACAGCAGGGTCAGCCGCGGTGGCCCAACCCCGCTCAGGCCGGGCCGATGACGGTAACCACCACGGTAACTACGGATGTACCTCCGCTACCGGAAGACGCAAGCCTTCAGGATGCGTGGAAGCGCCTGCCCCGATTCCCCAAAATCACGGCAGGCCTGCTAGCAGCTGCCTCTGTGCTGGGATACATTCTGGCGGCCGCTGCGATTATTCTCGGGATTAATAATCTGAACTCCGCCCTAGAAGCCCAAGAACGTGACAGTTCCTTGGCGAGTATCGGGGAAGACATCCGAGATATCTATGTCGGGTTGATTAACGTTAGCTCAGGTGCCGCATTTTTCGCTCTCGGTATCGCCATCGCCGTGATCTCGATGTTCTGGCTCAATAAGGTCTTGATGGGACGCAACATCCGCGCTCCTTATTTCCTGGTAGCCACCACCGGTCCACTCGGTGTGGGGCTCCTTGCCATGTGCTACTTCATCCAGGACGTGTCCATCACTATTTTCGCTGGACTGTCGGGCCTTGTTCTTATCGCGGTGACAGTTTTGGTTCTCCTCAAGGACATGCGCGCATGGTTCCGCGGCCAGGCCTTCGTCAAGACCACTCAGCCAGCCCCTGCACAGGGTTTCGCTCCGCAGTACCCCCAGTCTCAGAACATTCAGGGCTACCAGTTCGGCCAGAACAATCCTCCGAACAATACGCAGAACTAAATAGGCTGCCCTGAACAACCGCGCCGGCGTGCACGACACCCCAGCGCGGTTTTTCGTATTTGAGGGGCCTGAGCGCGGGGACCGTCGTAAAGCGAAAAATGGAATGAAAAGCGGCGAATAAGCGACAAATAATTACGCATTTCGTGACTTGTCTCACATAATTGCGTTATTCATATCACTATCACTGTTTTTGCGCTATGCCCCGACACAACCCAAGATTCAAAACTGGGTTATCGTGGAACAAAACAGATAGGAGACATGAATTATGGCGACAATTATTTGGACCCGTACTGACGAAGCCCCTCTGCTGGCGAGCTACTCGCTGAAGCCAATCGTGGAGGCATTTGCAAGCCAGGCTGGTGTCAATGTTGAAACCCGCGACATCTCCCTCGCAGGCCGCATTCTGGCTCAGTTCCCGGAGCGTCTTTCGGACGAGCAGAAGGTAGAGGATGCGCTGGCAGCCCTGGGCAAGCTGGTCAAGGAGCCGGACGCCAACATCATCAAGCTGCCGAATATCTCTGCATCCGTCCCGCAGATTAAGCGCGCTGTCGCAGAGCTGCAGGAAAAGGGCTATGACATTCCGAAGTACAAGTCGCAGCCGGAAGGTGAGGAAGAGACCGCCGACCGCGCCAAGTTCGACAAGGTCAAGGGATCTGCCGTTAACCCGGTACTGCGTGAGGGCAACTCCGACCGCCGCGCTCCGGAGCCGGTGAAGAACTACGCTCGCAAGCACCCGCACCGCATGGGCGCTTGGTCCGCAGACTCCAAGACCAACGTCGCCACCATGGCCTCCAACGACTTCCGGCACAATGAGAAGTCCGTTGTCATGCCGGAAGACGACAAGCTGACTTACCAGCTCGAGTCCAACGACGGCCAGATCATCACCCTGAAGAAGGACATGCCGGTCCTCAAGGGCGAGATTATTGACGGCACGGGCATGAACGTCCACATCCTGGACAACTTCCTCCGCGCTCAGATTCGTCGCGCAAAGCGCGAGAACATCCTGTTCTCCGTCCACCTGAAGGCCACCATGATGAAGGTCTCCGACCCGCTGATTTTCGGCGAGGTTGTCAAGGCCTTCCTGCCATCTGTTTTCCCGAAGTTCGAGTCCAAGCTGGCTGCTGCCAACCTCACTCCGGACTACGGCCTCGCCGCCATCCTCGACGGCCTGCACAAGCTTGACGACGCAACTGCTGCGGCCGTCAAGTCCGCGATCGAAAAGGACCTGAAGGAGGGTCCGGCCCTCTACATGGTGAACTCCGACAAGGGCATCACCAACCTCCACGTTCCGTCCGACGTCATCGTTGACGCCTCCATGCCTGCACTAATCCGCAACGGCGGCAAGGGCTGGGGCCCGAGCGGCGAAGAGAGTGACACTCTCGCTGTTATCCCGGATTCCTCCTACGCCGGCGTCTACCAGGCTGTTATCGAGGACTGCCGCGCCAATGGCGCTTTCGACCCGGCAACCATGGGCTCTGTCCCGAACGTCGGCCTGATGGCCCAGAAGGCTGAGGAGTACGGCTCCCACGACAAGACTTTCCAGATGCCGGTTGACGGTGTCCTGCAGGTCATCAACTCGGCTGGCGAGGTTCTGATTGAGCACCACGTCGCCGAGGGTGACATCTGGCGCTCCTGCCAGACCAAGGACGCCCCAATCCGCGACTGGGTGAAGCTGGCCGTTAACCGCGCTCGTATCACTGGCGACCCTGCAGTGTTCTGGCTGGACCCGCAGCGTGCGCACGACAACAACCTGATTAGCAAGGTCAATGAGTACCTGGCAGATCACGACACCGAGGGCTTGGATATCCGCATCATGGATCCGGTGTCCGCTACCAAGTTCTCCCTCGAGCGCATCCGCCGCGGCGAGAACACCATTTCTGTAACCGGTAACGTTCTGCGTGACTACCTCACCGACCTGTTCCCGATTATGGAGCTGGGTACCTCCGCTAAGATGCTGTCGGTCGTGCCGCTGATGGCCGGCGGCGGCCTGTTTGAGACCGGTGCAGGCGGTTCCGCACCGAAGCACGTCCAGCAGGTTCAGGAAGAAAACCACCTGCGCTGGGACTCCCTGGGTGAGTTCCTGGCACTGGCCGAGTCCCTGCGCTACGCCGCCGAGGAGGACGACGACCCACGTCCGCGTGTCCTGGCTGAGGCTCTGGACAAGGCAACCGCTACCCTGCTCGACGAGGGCAAGTCGCCGTCCCGCAAGGCTGGTGAGATCGACAACCGCGGCTCCCACTTCTACCTGGCTCTTTACTGGGCACAGGAGCTGGCCAAGCAGGACGAGAACTCCGAGCTGAAGGAAGTTTTCGCACCGGTTGCCAAGGCCCTGACGGAGAAGGAAGAGTCCATCACCAAGACTCTGAATGATGCTCAGGGTTCCCCGGCTGATCTGGGTGGCTACTTCCTGCCGGACGATGAGAAGACCTCCGCAGTTATGCGTCCGTCCGCCGAGTTCAACGAGATCATCGACGGTCTGAAGAAGTAGGACTAGCTGCTTGCCCCTAGCTGGCCCTGGTTGGCCTGACTGGTTAAGGCCGGCCGAGCTTACCTAGGCTGACCGCAGGTTTCAGGCGATAGCCCCTCGCTCATGTCGCATTTGATGCACATGGTGCGTGGGGCTTTTTCTATACCCTGACCTCCATCCCGGCCTTGACAGTTTCCGACACCCCGACGCACCCCGACCCCACAACCAATCAAACCAATCCGTACTAAGCGGGCTATAGCACTTCCGACACACATACACGCACCCTCTTACCTTGGGTTTTTCCAAAACTTTGCAATAGACAGCTTGGTTCACTATTGTTTGTAAACAACGTTCTGAACAACCTCAAAAACCGCAAGGAAGTATCTGAAATGACCACCAAGTACGACAACAGCAACACTGCCAACTGGGGCCTGTCCACTCGCGCTATTCACGCCGGCTTCGCTCCGGACGCACAGACCTCCGCGCGCAACCTGCCGATTTACAACACCTCCTCCTACGTGTTCGATTCCGCTGAGCACGCTGCCAACCGCTTCAACCTCTCGGATGCAGGCCCGATTTACTCCCGCCTGACTAACCCGACTGTGGATGCTGTCGAGCAGCGCATCGCCAGCCTCGAGGGCGGCGTCGCCGCCGTACTGTTCTCCTCCGGCCAGGCAGCTGAGACCGCTGCTGTCCTTACCTTGGCCCGTGCAGGCGACCACTTCGTCGTTTCGCCACGCCTCTACGGCGGCACTGAGACCCTGTTCAAGGTCACCCTGCCCCGCCTCGGCATCGACTGTACCTTCGTCGAGAACCCGGACGACCCGGAGTCCTGGCAGGCAGCAGTTCAGGACAACACCGTCGGTTTCTACGGTGAGTCCATCGCCAACCCGCAGATCGACGTCCTCGACATCCCGGCTATCGCCGAGGTTGCACACCGCAACAACGTTCCGCTGATTGTCGACAACACGGTTCCGACCCCTGCCCTGCTGCGCCCGCTCGAGCACGGTGCTGACGTCGTGGTTTCCTCCACCACCAAGTTCCTGACTGGTAACGGCTCCTCCCTTGGCGGTGTCATCGTCGACGGCGGCAAGTTCGACTGGACTCAGACCCGCAACGGCCGTTCCATCTTCCCGAACTTCACCGAGGCCGACGAGGCTTACCACGGCCTGAAGTTCGCCGACCTGGGCGCCCCGGCCTTCGCTCTGCGCGCTCGCGCTGGCATTCTCCGCGACACCGGCGCCGCCCCGGCTCCGTTCAACGCCTGGGTTCTGGCGCAGGGCCTCGACACCCTGGCTCTGCGCATCGAGCGCCACAATGAAAACGCCAAGGCTGTCGCTGAGTTCCTCGAGAACCACCCGCTGGTCGCCAAGGTCAACTACGCCGGCCTGCCGAGCTCCCCGTGGTACGAGACCCTGAACAAGCTGGGCCTTTCCGGCGCCAGCGGCGTGCTCTCCTTCGACCTGAAGGACGCCGACACCGCCAAGGCTTGGAAGTTCATTGACGCTCTGAAGCTGCACTCCAACGTCGCCAACATCGGTGACGTCCGCTCGCTGGTTGTCCACCCGGCCACCACCACTCACTCCCAGTCCGATGAGGAGGGTCTGACCCGCGCCGGCATTTCCCAGGCCACCGTGCGTCTCTCCGTCGGTATCGAGAACATCGATGACATCATCGCCGATCTCGAGAGCGGCTTCGCAGCACTCGCGTAGACCGTTTGTACACAGACACAGAACGGACTAAGTAGTCTATAAGGCATGAGCTTTTCCCCATCTACCCCGGCCGCCCTCCCACCCGAGGGCGAGCCGGGGCGTGTCTTTATCGGCGATGTCACCACCGAGGCTGGCGCGGTCATCCCCGACGTCACCGTCGAGTTCGAACGCTGGGGCCGGCTTAACGACGACTGCTCGAATGTCATCCTCCTCGAGCACGCTCTAACCGGCGACGCCCACGCTTCTGGTCCCTCGGATGAGTACCACCCGACTGCGGGTTGGTGGAACGGGATGATTGGCTCTGCCCGCGCACTGGATACCGACGAGTACTGCATTATCTGCACCAACGTCATCGGTGGCTGTCGCGGTACAACCGGCCCTTCCAGTCCACATCCGGACGACGGCAAGCCCTGGGGCTCTCGCTTCCCCGCTATCTCCGTACGCGACACGGTGACAGTGGAGCACCTTGCGCTGCAAGAACTGGGAATTTCCCGCCTCCAAGCTGTCATTGGCGGCTCGTTGGGTGGGGCCCGCGCGCTTGAGTGGTCACTGATGCACCCGGATTTCGTCGGCAAGGCATTGGTGATGTGTGTCGGTGCACGTGCGTCTGCTTGGCAGATTGGTATTCAGTCTGCGCAGATTCAATTCATTGAGTCCGATCCCGATTGGCATGGCGGCGACTACTACGACCGCGGCGTGACCCCGACCCGAGGTTTGGGGTTTGCACGCAGGGTCGCGCATTTGACGTACCGTGGCGAGCTGGAGATGGATGATCGCTTTGGCGCGGCAGCGCAGCCCGGTGAGAATCCGCTGGGCTCGATGCGCACGGAAGACCGCTTCCAGGTAGAAAGCTACTTGGATCATCAGGCGAAGAAGCTGGCTCAGCGTTTCGATGCCGGGTCGTATGTCGTGCTCACCGATACCTTGAATCGGCACAATATTGGCCGTGATCGCGGTGGCCTCAACGAGGCGCTGCACTCGTCAACCGTTCCGACCATGGTTGCCGGTGTGGACACGGACATTCTCTACCCCTTCCACCAGCAGGAGCACCTCGCCCGCAATCTGGGCAACTGCATGGGGCTAGAAAAGATTGAATCCGCCGTGGGGCACGACGGATTCTTGACGGAGTTCGAGCGAGTGGATTCGATTGTGCGTAGTTTCCTCGCTCGCGATGTCAGCTAGGTCAGCTAGCTTCCCAGCGCATCCACGCTGACTGCGAGGAATACGATTCCCATCCCGATTATGGAGCAAAACCATAGGTCAAAGGCTCGGGATCGTACAGAGAACACACCTAGAATGCTGTCCGGCAGGTACTGCCTAGCCACACCGAGCAGCATCATTGTGCTTCCCAGCATGAATGTGGCGCGTCGCCACCGCTCCAGCCCCAAGAACACAACGAAGGCGGACATGCCGAAAAAGAGCGCGCCGTAAATCGTATATTGCACCCACATTGGCCACGATGCCCCCGGCGGTGGGGTCTTCGGGCTGTGCGGGTTCAGCATTGGATCCGGCAGATCTTCCCGCCGGGCACGCTGCGCAATTTCCCTTTTCGACACGAGTTGTTCCTCCTGGCTGACTAGGCCAGGCCAGCGAGTTTTTCAGCGCGCTCGACGACATTGCGTACGAGGAAAGCGCGAGTCAGTGGGCCGACACCACCTGGGTTCGGGGATACGTAACCGGCAATGTCCCAGACGTCATCAGCAACGTCACCGGCCAGCTTGCCGTCGACACGCGAAACTCCCACATCGAGTACAGCAGCGCCAGGCTTGACCATGTCTGCAGTAAGCATATGAGCGACACCAGCGGCTGCGATGATGACATCAGCCTGACGAGTTTCAGCGGCCAAGTCCTTGGTGCCAGTGTGGCACAGCGTCACGGTGGAGTTCTCACTGCGGCGAGTGAGCATCAGGCCGATTGGGCGACCAACGGTAACACCGCGGCCGATAACAACAACCTTGGCACCGTTGAGCTCGACGCCGAAGCGTCGCAGCAGGTGGATACAGCCGTTTGGGGTACACGGCAGTGGTGCTGGCTCGTTGAGGACCAGCTTGCCCAGGTTTACCGGGTGAAGGCCATCGGCGTCCTTCTCCGGATCGATGAGCCCCAGAATACGGTTTTCATCCAGGTGCTTCGGCAGTGGCAACTGAACAATGTAGCCAGTGCACTCCGGGCTTTCGTTCAGCTCGGTGATTACTGCCTCGAGTTCTTCCTGCGTGGTGTCAGCCGGAAGGTCACGGCGGATAGAGGCGATACCAATCTGCTCACAGTCGCGATGCTTCATCTTGACGTAAGAGTGGCTGCCTGGATCATCACCAACCAACACGGTGGCCAGCCCCGGGGTGTAGCCGGCTTCCTTCAAACGCTCAACGCGCTTTTCCAGGTCTTCAAAGATTTCGTCTCGGTAGAGTTTGCCATCAAGCTTTGTCGCTGCCATGGCATTTATCTTAGGCACAGGAGCGAATAATGCCCAGAAACGCCCCGTAACCGCCCTCGCCTTGACTCTATTTACCGCCCATAAAGCCCTGCTGACGCCAGACTTCATAAGCAGCCACTGCTGCGGCGTTGGAAAGGTTCATGCTGCGACGAGCTGGCAGCATCGGAATTCGGATTAATTGTGTAATTCGCGGATCATCGAGCACTGACTGTTCCAGCCCGGTTGGCTCCGGGCCAAAGAGCAGTACATCGGTGTTCGTGTACTCAATATCCGTGTGCCAAGTGTCAGCGTGAGCGGTAAAGGCAAAGATGCGGCACCCTTGGCTGGCAAAGGTCTCCAACGCTTGATCGATGGAATCGTGAATACGCACATCGGCCAGGTCATGGTAATCCAGCCCGGCGCGACGCAGATTCTTGTCATCGAAGTTGAACCCCAGTGGCTTGGCCAGATGCAGCATAGCTCCAGAGCCCGCACACATGCGGATAGCGTTTCCGGTGTTCGGTGGGATGACAGGCCGGTCAAAAAGCACGTGGCAGGTGTGGCTCTTAATCCAGTCTGTGGAATTGGTTGGCTCGGCGTTCGTTGGCTCGGTCGTGACGCTATTCATTTCTTCCGTCAGTTCTTTTCCGCTGCTTCTATTACTGCTCGTTGTTGGTTTCTACTGCCGCTGTCGTGGCGGGCACCGCGTCGCACACACCGTGCTCGGTGAAAAACGCGATGATGGTCTCACCGATGAGCGCTCGGCTCCTCGGCTTCGAGAACTTATGGCCCTCTCCCTCGACCACCAGAAAATCGGTGGGCACACCGTATGCGTCCATGGCGTTGCGCATCTGACCGGACTCTCGCGGAGGCACGTTGGTATCCCACTCGCCGTGGATGAATAGGGTTGGAACCTTCATTTCCTCCGCACGGTGCAGCGGCGAGATATCGCGCAGGAGCTCAGCATCCTGGTACGGGTAGCCGTATCGGGGGAACGCGGCCTGCGCCAACCAGGGCTCGGTGGATTGGTAGTAGGTTTCAAAACTTGTCATTCCGCAGGCATCGACGATGGCCGCAAACTGATCCGGGTACCACGCCGAGGCCAACAGCGACATAAAGCCACCGTAGGATCGCCCGCCCAGCGCAATGCGTTCTGGGTCCGCCAACCCGGCATCGACTAGGAAGGCACGCGCCGCTGAGATATCCGCAATAGCGGCAAAGCGTCCATAGCGGTCGCCCGCGTGCTCGAATGACCTACCGGACCCCGAGGAACCGCGCACATTAGGGGTGAACACCACGAAGCCCGCCTCCACAATGCTGGCTAGAACATCGTGGTGGATGGGTTTCGCCTGCAGTTCTGGTCCGCCGTGGATGTGGATGAAAGCCGGCGGTAGTGCGTTTCCGAAAACGTCATTAGAACTATTGCGCACCGACTCTGGAAGGTAGAGCCAACCAGACAGTTCCAACCCATCGCGGGAGACAAAGTAGACCAGCTCTGGGGCCGGCATGGTCTCCAGATTCTTCTCTTCCAGAGCCAAAATCCGTTCGGTGCGTTCCATATCCAATGGCTCAATGACACCACCGATATTGCGCAGAATCTCCACCGTTGGCGCAAGGCCTGGTCCTTCTACTGTCAGGGAGATCAGCTCACCATCACCGGAGATTGACAGCTCGCGCGCAACCATGCCTGGCAATTCGACATTCCGGCGCACCATCACCCGCATGTCGTCAGTCTGCGGGTGAAGACCAAGGGTAAGCACCTCAAGCGTGCTGACCCCACCGCTATTCCACAGCACAGCCGCAGTGGAGGAATCCTCACTAATGACGAATTCTTCGACGTCTTGATCCGGATTGCCAATGAACTCCTCGACATCAACTTCGATGCCGATCTTCATATCCAAAATCTCCGCTGCGGTCGATTCCGCTGTGCGCGGCTCAGTAGTGCTGATACCGCTATCGGGAGTAATACCCAGACGCAGGATTCGACGCTGTTCCGCGCCATGATCTGAGAGTACGAATGCGGTCAGCTTCTCCTGCCCCGGATGCGCCAATAAGACACCGGCATCCGTGGTGGAGCCGGGGTCTGATGGCAACAACGGCTGCCACTGCTGCCCCGGCCCGACCAGCAGTAGCTCACGGTGGCCTCGCGGTCCCACCCGCACGAGGCCAAACCCACCTTCAGCCGCTACCAGCTGGCTGTCGGTGCGTTTATCAATGACCTCATACTTTGAGTTCGTCGGATTGACCAAACGCGCATAGTTAATGCCCTGGGCATCGACCGCGTTCATCGCTAGGAGATCATTATCCCATTCCACCAGTGTGGCGCGCATATCCGCATCCATACGCAGGGGGCGGGCACCGCCGACCTCCGGATCGGTGGATACCAGCCAGGTCTGCAGTCGCTCCGTACCGTACGGAGAGACCTCGCAGGCGATCCACTTTCCATCCGGGGAGTGCAGCACCCTGGTAACCGGGCCTTCCACCGGCAGTTTCACGGGGCGCTCCGCCCCTAGCCCCTCCGGAGTAATCTCCTGCTGTACCGCACGCGGGTAGCCGCTATCGCGGACAATAAAGGCGATTGCACTCCCATCCGGTGCTAACGAGGATTCATAGGTCTGGCGCATGACAATCCATTCTAGTAGTCAGCGAAAATCTCTACTTCGACCTGCCACCACCGGCCGCCCCAGAGCCTCGGACATATCCACCAGACGATCGGCCACGATTGTCACCGCACCAGAGGCTGTCTGCGCGATACCGCGCACCACCATCGCCCGCGAATTCACCGCTACCGGCCGAAATCGATTCCACAGCCCCGGTGTACACAGCACATTCACCAGCCCAGTTTCGTCCTCCATTCCCAAAAATGTCACTCCGCCAGCGGTCCCCGGACGTTGCCTATGCGTCACGACTCCCGCCACTTCTACTCGTGTTCCGTCGGGCACTGCTTTCAGTTCCGCCGCAGGCACCACTCCACGTTCCTGCAGGTCTTCTCGCAACGCGGCCACCGGGTACTGCCCCGGGGTCACTCCCGTTGCCATCAAATCGGCAGCTGCCAGCTCAAACTCCGTCATGCCGGGCAACGCAGGTGCGTCGGCAAGCGTGAGCCCCGGCAGCATGCCCTCACTTTCCGTCGCCGCCACGCCCGCCGCCCACAGTGCTTGACGACGGTCAATCCCCAGCGACCCAAGTGCTCCTGCGCGCGCCAGTGCTTCCATGTGCCCAACACCCAGCCGAGCTCTGCGGGCGACATCTGCTGCGTTGACAAATGGCCGTGCTGCCACGATACGTTCCGCCACGTCATTGCCCACACCGGCAATGGCGCCGAGCCCCAAACGAATACGCCCATCGATGACGCTGGCTTCCACGCCCGAAAGTGCGATATCCGGACCATCGCAGCCGATACCGTGCCGGCGGGCATCGGCAATCAACGACTGCGGAGAGTAAAACCCCATGGGCTGGGCACGGAGCAACGCGACACAGAACTCCGCCGGATAGTGGTACTTAAACCAGGCCGAGAAATACACCAAGGAGGCAAACGACTGCGCGTGTGATTCCGGGAAACCGTAGGCGGCAAAGGCCACTATCTTGTTCCACAGTTGTTCCCCAACATCCTCATCAATGCCACTGGTGCGCTCTAGCCCAGCCAGAAAACGGGCATGGAGCGCTTCCATTTTGGCCACTGAGCGTTTCGACCCCATAGCGCGGCGCAGCGAGTCCGCTTCCGCCCCACTGAAACCCGCCGCATCGACGGCCATTTGCATCAGCTGCTCTTGAAATAGCGGAATGCCCAGTGTCTTCCCGAGGGACTTCTCCAACACCGGATGCTCATAGGTCACCGGTTCAAGTCCATTTCGGCGGCGAATGTAGGGGTGCACGCTACCGCCTTGAATGGGGCCTGGGCGAATGAGCGCCACCTCCACCACCAAATCAAAGAACTCCCTCGGCTTCAGTCGGGGCAAGGTGGCCAGCTGCGCGCGCGATTCCACCTGAAACACGCCCACCGCGTCCGCGCGTGCCAACATCTCGTAAACCTCCGGTTCAGCGACATCAATCTCCCACAGGTTCACTCGGCGCCCATGCTGTTCATAGACCAAGTCAATGCAATGGTGGATGGCCTCCAGCATTCCGAGGCCAAGCAGATCGAACTTCACCAGCCCCGCAGCCGCACAGTCATCCTTATCCCACTGCACTACTGAGCGACCTTCCATGCGTGCCCATTCCACTGGCACGACATCCGCAATCGGCCGATCACAAATCACCATTCCGCCAGAGTGAATGCCTAAATGACGAGGCTGCCCACGGAGCTGCTCCGCCAGTTGCCGCACCGGCTCTGTCGGACACGCTTCCCGGTCTCTGACCCACGCATCAATAACGCCCGGCGAGTACCCCAACACCCGCGCCGCATCGCGCAATGCGCCGCGCCGCCGGTAGGTAATAACGTTGGCTACCTGCGCGGCGTTGTCACGACCATATTTTTCATAGACGTACTGAATGACCTCTTCCCTACGGCCGGATTCAATATCTACATCGATATCCGGCGGCCCATCCCGTTCTGGCGACAAAAACCTCTCGAACAATAGCCCGGCACTAATGGGGTCAACATTGGTGATCCCCAGCGCAAAACACACCACCGAGTTAGCGGCCGAACCGCGCCCCTGCGCCAGAATTCCCGTCCGACGGCAGAATTCACAGATGTCGTGCACGATGAGGAAGTAGCCCGGAAAACCCAGCTCTCGAATCACAGTCAGCTCATTCTCTAACTGCGCCCATGCCCGCGCTTGCACGGAGCCGTCCCCCGCTCCATCTACCGGACCATACCTCCGCCGCGCCCCTGCACGAGCAATTTCCCGCAGCCATGAGTCCTCATCGTGGCCCGCAGGAACCTCCCAGCGAGGCAGCTCAGGCGCAATGAGATCAAGTGTAAAAGCACACTCACCTGCAATGTCCTGTGTTGTCTGCACCACCTGTGCCCCCAGATACCGTGTTGCCGCCGATAGCTCCTCCCACGACCGCAACCAAGCTCCGCCTGCGGGCTCCAACCGTGACTCAAACCCGTCTAGGTCCTCCCGCACAGCAAGGGCCTGCTTCGCCCCGGCCAACCGGCTTGCCGCAGGCGAGGCCGCCGTCGCAGCAGAGGAAACCACCTCCCGCAGGCCATACTTCACAGCTGCGGTCGAAATCTCCTCCGCATCATCGGCCGCCTGTGCGGTGGGGCTCACGCGGTGCTCGAGCGCCACGTTCTCCGCACCGAAGGCCGCAATGAGCATTTCCAAGTCGCCGACCCAGCTGACGTCGGCAAGCACCTGCCAGAAACCGCCTGCAGCCTCCCCCAACTCTGGCAGCGAGGGATAGCGGACGACGGACTTCTCCCCTGCCGACATATGCGCATCACACAGCGTGTGACTCAGGCGCCGATAGCCCTCGGGCCCCCGCCCCAGCACTGTGAGGGGCCGCTGCGGAAGCCCCAACTCCGCGCCGATGATGGTGGCGATACCAGCCTCCGCTGCAGCCTCGGCAAAACGAGCGATTCCATAGAAACCATCGCGATCTGCCAGCCCCAACACGTTTAACCCCAAACGCGCAGCCTCGGACACCAATTCTTCCGGATCTGATGCGCCATGCAGGAACGAATAGCTCGAACGACAGTGCAATTCCGCCTTAATGTGCGCAGGCGAAAACGACACACTACCCCTGCCACCAGCACCGCTTTCCGGAGCCCCAAAAGCCCCAACGATGGAATCTGACAGCCGCCCCCGCCAGCCATTAAAGCTGCCATTAGGCTGTAGTTTTCCTGAAAATTTACCCGATAGAATACGCTCAATCCGCGACCAGCTCAGTGGCCGGCCGGACTGCTCCGACTGTCCGTCCGAGATGTTTTCCATGCCACGAACATTAACCTACCCTCCGGACTTCATTCAAACGTATTTTCGATTAGCATCTACATTGGAAACCACCCCCGAGACGCATCCGTAAGTCACACCTCAGCCACGGCCGACCGTTTAGGCTGAAGTTTAATTTTCGGCACTACCTGGGCAAGTGCTAGCCTTAACCCCAGAATTAAAGACAGCTTGGTCTAGTTCTGTCTTAAAACTTCAGCTAACAAATCCCATTAAATTAAGGAGACCCCTCAATGAACCTCAAGCGTTTTTCCGCCGGTGTGCTTACCGTTGCGTTCGCCGCAACCGGCCTTACTGCCTGCGGCAGCTCGGATGATGCCATTCGCATCGGCACCACGGATGCCGGCAAAAAGGCCTGGACCGTTTTCGAGCAGAAGGCCTCTGAACAGGGCATTGAGCTGAATGTTCAGCCCTTCTCGGATTACCAGACTCCGAACCGCGCCCTCGATGAGGGCCAGCTCGATGTCAACCTCTTCCAGCACATCAAGTTCCTGGCTGAGTACAACGTCGGCGCGAAGTCGGACCTGACTCCGATTGGTTCGACCGAGATTGTCCCGCTGGCTCTGTTCTGGAAGGACCACAAGTCGGTTGATGAGCTGAAGAAGGGCGCCGAGGTCGCTATCCCGAACGACCCATCCAACCAGGGACGCGCGATTAACGTGCTGGTTCAAGCTGGTCTGCTGAAGCTGAAGCAGGATGACCTGCTGACTCCGTCTCCGGCCGACATCGACGAGGCCGCCTCCACGGTCAAGGTTCTGCCGGTGGATGCCGCTCAGACTCCGGCCGCCTACGGCGAGGGCAAGCCCGCCATTATCAATAACTCCTTCCTGGACCGCGCTGGCATCGACCCGAATACCGCCATCTTCCAGGATGACCCGAACTCCACGGAGGCAGAGCCGTACATCAACGTCTTTGTCACCAAGGCTGAAAACGCCGATGACCCGAAGTACGCGGAGCTCTCCAAGATCTGGCACTCCAAGGAGGTCCAGGACGCAGTCGCGGAGGACTCCAAGGGTACTTCCGTTCCGGTCGACCGTCCGGCGAAGGAGCTGCAGGATATTCTGGCTCGCGTCGAAAAGCAGCAGCGCGAGCAGAACTAACGCCACTGCCACCTAAGCACCGCCCAACACCAGGGAACACAGACCAAGGGGCACTGATTCACTCGTGACCAATAAGGGAACGAAGCTCGAATTCCGCGAGCTGAACAAGCAATTCGGCGACGTCACCGCGCTCGCCGACATCAACCTAACCGTTGAACCCGGCGAAATCCTCGGCGTCATCGGTTATTCCGGCGCTGGTAAATCAACGCTCATCCGTATGATTAACGGCCTGGAAAAGCCAACCTCCGGCCAGGTTTTGCTGGATGACACCGACATCGTCGGCATCTCCGAGCGCCAGCTACGGGGTCTGCGCCGCAATATCGGCATGATTTTCCAGCACTTCAACCTCTTCCATTCGCGCAACGCGATTCGCAACGTTGAATACCCGCTGGAACTGGCCGGCATGCCGAAGGCCAAGCGCCGCGCTCGCGCCCAGGAGCTGCTGGAGTTCGTCGGTCTCGGCGACAAGGCAGAGTCCTTCCCCGAGCAGCTCTCGGGTGGACAGAAGCAGCGTGTCGGCATCGCCCGTGCGCTCGCCACCGAACCGACGCTCTTGCTTGCCGACGAAGCCACCTCGGCGCTCGACCCGGAAACTACTTCCGGCGTCCTGGACCTGCTGCGCCGCATCAATCGCGAAATGGGTGTCACTATCGTGCTGATTACACACGACATGTCGGTTGTACGCGGTATCGCTGACCGCATGGCCATCATGGAGCAGGGCCGAATCGTCGAAACCGGTACGGTCCACCAGGTCTTTGCCAATCCCAAGACTGAGGTTGGCCGCCGCTTCGCCACCACCGCACTGCGCGATGTTCCCATTGGCCGTGAACGCGATTCGGTGAATCAGTCTGCCGAGAGCGCAGCGGCTCGCCTGGTCACCATCACTATCAATGACGGTGTTGACCTCGGTGCCCTGGCACAGGCCACTAGTGCCCACGGTGTCGCCGCCTCGGTGGCACACGGCGCAGTCGCCAATGTGCAGGCGAAGTCCTACGGTCGCCTTACTTTGCGGTTGACTCCGCTGACAGGTGATTCCGCCTCGGATTCCTCTGATTTCGATGCCGCCATTGCTGCTATTTCCGAACTGACACAGGTAGAGGAGCTTGCATCATGATCGGTCTCTTAAACTCTCTGCCATCGGTGAGTGGCAAGGACACCGACTGGGATAGCCTCGGCCCGATGCTGGGCGAGGCATTCGGCCAGACGCTCTACATGGTCTGTGTCGCCATGCTGATTGGCGGTGTCGCAGGTCTGGCAATCGGCGTGCTGCTCTACACCACCCGCGATGGTGGCGTACTGCGCAACAAGTTTGTCTACCAGGTCCTCAATGTCCTGATTAACTTTGTCCGCCCAATCCCGTTCATCATCTTGGTTACAGCCATCGGCCCACTGACAAAGAACGTGGTCGGCACCACGATCGGCACCGAAGCCGCAGTGTTCGTCATGTCGATTGCCGCCACCTTCGCCATCGCGCGCCTGGTGGAGCAGAACTTGATGTCCATCGACCCCGGCGTGATTGAGGCCGCCCGTGCGATGGGCGCAAGTCCGTGGCGCATCATCCGCACGGTCGTCGTGCCGGAGGCACTGGGCCCGCTGGTACTGGGCTACACCTTCGCATTCATCGCCGTGGTCGATATGTCGGCTATGGCCGGCTACATCGGCGGCGGCGGACTGGGCAACTTCGCAATCACCTACGGCTACCAGGCATTCGACTGGAACGTCACCCTGGTGACGACCCTGGTCATCATCTTCATCGTCCAGTTGGCGCAGATCTTCGGCAACTGGCTCTCCAAGAAGATTATGCGCAGGTAGCCACGCACATTAGCTAGTCACTAGCTAGCGGCGAGCTACTTCGACTGCAGCCCAGCCCTTCTTTGACCCTGGAGCATCACCGCAGGAGGACACAACGCCTTCCGTGGTGATTTTCTCCAGGGCCACTTCATATTCCACGACCTTGTCGCGGTCGCTGGGGCCGTCGTAAAGCGCGACGACTGCAGTCGTGCCGTCGACGTCAACGCGTGCGACGTCGTCTACCCCCCACGCATCTGCTTGACGACGGACAGCCAACTCGGCCGCTTGCCCCTGCGGAGTGTAGATACCACGGCCGCGGCAGCCCTCCGCATGCACGGTGCCCTGTTGAGCGTCTTCGATGACCCCCTTGGCATCCACCGCACTCAGACGTCCAAAGCTGTAATTCCATGGCAACAGCACGCTGGCCGGCGCAAAGCGGTGCCCCTTAGAGTGCGAGGTTTCCCACACGACCTCTGGGTAGAGATTGTGCATCGCAGCAGCGAGCGGGCGGCCTTTAATCGCACAGCAACGATCGCGCTTACCGTGCGTACAGATGAGAAACAGTGGATGGTCCAGACGAGTGGCTCCCTCGGTGGGTTGGCCAAGACGGATATCCAGAGTCATCAGGTCTTCGACATCGACAACCATGCGGTGCTCGAGAAAAACCTCAGAGCCATCCACTGACTCACAATGCGCGATATAGACGTTGACACCGTCACACGGCTGCTGGCCGATTCGGCCTGGCTTTCGAATCAGCTGCAACGCGCCACCGCGTTCAGACAACCATGCCTCTACCTGACCGGTGATCTCTGCTCCCCATACCCCGCCGTCAAAAATATCGTGCGACCAACCGAGCTGGTGCTCCAACGCGATAAAGAGCTTTCCGGTCTTCGCGGTACCGGGAAGCGGCTCAGTCATCTGAGCGGAACAGGTGGTATCAAATTTGGCCTGGCTCATACGCCTAAGCGTAATTGAGCGCCCCTGCGCTTGGGTCTTAGGTCGCAGCGTTCACCCCTGTTTTATTACTATTGTGCAACACTTTGACAACAAATACTTTTGACCTCGGTTTTTGTAGTTCAGCTTGTTGAAATTCCGCACATGCGCACATACCGTCAGACGTATGAATACGAAATCGCTGGATGCTTCGCGCACCCGTACCCGTATCGCGGCATCCCTGTGCCTCACATTGGGCCTGGCTCTCGGCGCTTGCTCCTCTGACTCATCCTCAGACTCGGCTGCTGCAATGTCTATGAAGACTGACTCAACCGCTGGCACCTCCGATCTGTCGAGCAGCTCTAGCAGCTCCACTAGCTCGTCTGCGGCGGCGCAGACCACTATGGACGATGATGCTGCTCCGGAGGGCGATTTCAATAGTTCCTCCGCCGAAGCTGCCCCTTCCGATGGCGCTTACTTGGGTATTGAAGATGTCCGTGTCGGTTCCCACGACGGTTACGACCGCATTGTCTTTGAACTCACGGGCGAGGGCACTCCGGGATACTTCGTCCGTTACGAGGATGTGCCGACCCAACAGGGTTCCGGCAAACCGATTTCGGTCGACGGCACAGCCAAGCTGGTAATCGACTTGCGGGGCATGGGCTACCCCTTTGATTTCCAGATGGAGGACTTCCCCTCTGACCCGGTAAAACCGACATCGACTTCCGTTATTAAGGAAGTCGTTGGTGCCGGCACCTTCGAAGGACAGACTCAGTATGTCGTCGGGCTCAAGGGAGATAAGACCCCATTCAAGGTTTTCTCGTTGAGCAATCCGAACCGTCTGGTTATTGACTTCCAATCGAAGTAATCGGGTTGCCCACCCCGGCGCCTCTACGCGTAAGCACCCTCGATTCTCCATGCGCCGGCATGCCCTATGAGCAACCAGGCGGCGATGGTACCGTCATTCGCTACCGCACGGATTTGTATTCTTGCCGCTCGGCGAGCCTCATCGGGTACCCACCAGCGCTCATCAATCGGCCAAGGCCCAGCCCACGATGACACGCGGTACGTTGTTACTCCATGCCGCACCAGAGATGGTTCCGCCGTCATGGTCGCTCGCCCAGTTACGCCCACAGTCTGCCCATTGGCGTCGAGCACTTCCACCTCTGCATTAGCAGTCGCGGGAATAATTGCCGGATTGGGGGAAAGAACAGCTCCCGGCCACGGCTGATCAATTTCCGAGGTTTTTGTGTTTTTGGGTTTTTCTCCGAAAGCGACAAACCCCACTCTTTCACCTGGGCCACGCCCGCCTTGCATGATTGGTTGCTGTACTGCCTCTGACCCCAGTAACCCCTGCACACGCTCGGCAGCTCGGCGCGCTTTGGCTCGCGCATCATCACTACCGTGCCACAGATCCTGCTTTACGGCCCCGGCAGTGACCACATCCAGTGGCTCTAACTGCAGCTCTACGATTCCGCGGCTGTCATCTCCATCATTTTCCTCAGCGTCATCAACAGTTCCAGCAACAGCGCCACTGTCCCCTCGTGGCTGCTGCCGATTCCTGTTATTCAGCCAGCCATCGAGCTGCCACCTAACTCTGTCAGCCGTAGTCTGTTCTGCCAGTGGCTCAGTGCAGCGCCATACTCTGCGCACCTCTGAGCCGTCACTAAATTGCGCCACCACCGCTAAGCGGTAACACGAATACCCATGGTTAAAAAGTTGTTCATGCAGTTGCCCAGCTAGAAAGCGCGCCACGAATGAGGCCTCATCCACTCTCCGGAGTGGACTCTCCCAGGACTGGTAGCTCACCGCCAGTCCGGGCGGCAAAGATCGCGGCGCCACCAACCGCACTTCCCCACGGCAGGCCAAATCGTGCCATCTAGCCCCCTGCGCCCCAAACCTGTTGGCTATATCCCGCTTCGGCAACGCAGCGACATCGCCCAATGTGCGCAGGCCGAGTTCCTGCCACGACTTCGCAAGCTCTGCGGGCATCTCCAGTGCACTTTCCGCCCTCAGCTCCACCAGAGAGATTCCCTGCCGAAATCTTTTGCCTTCATCTTCCCCGGGAGCTACCAGCACTCCCCTGCGCGCTGCCAAAATAGCTGTCACAATATCGTCCGCGAGCCCCAAGCTGCAGTCCACGCCCGGTACCGCAGCGGCATCAAGCAGCTTTTCCAAGGCCACATCCTGTCCGCCGTAATAACGCATTACCCCTCGCGCTGCCACAACCGCCAAACCTGGCCGTAGAGCTTCGACCCCAGCTGCCACCACCTCCAACCGTTGCAGCACGGACTCGAATTCCGCAGCGTCGCGCACCGCACTTTCCTCGACAACCTCCAGCTCCGGGCACAACGCCTCCGCATGGCGACGACTTTGCCCGCGCCGTACCCCTGCACGGCGCGCACTCGGAGAACAAGCAGCTACTCCGCTATCACCCACGATCGCAACTGGACTGAGCGGATTAGCCTGCGACGTCACAGATGCTAGATGCGCTGCCTGCACTGGCCAATCAGGAAGCCAGAGCGCCACCACACGATTCGATTCCGCCGCTGCCATTAGGACCTCCTCTGTGTGGGAAAGGCGACCACATTGTTCTGTTCCACCTGTTCACCCACCCGCCAACGGCACTGCCGCCGCGGAAACCGCGTCCCCGACACACTGACTTGGTAATCCACTGCTCGAATCCGGCCATAACCAGTACCAAGCCCGGAAACACCAGCAACAGAGCTGGAAATTTCCGCAGCATCGCCCGGCCACTGCTGCCCGACAAAAACCAGAGCACAACCACTCGTGCGCAGTCGTGCCTGCAGCGGACGCGCCTGCGACGGCGGCGGAGTGCGCGCCAACGAAGCCACCACCAAGTCAACGCCGTCCGCCAACAGCCCAATTACTTCAAGCGGCTGCATTCCAGGATCTGGCACACAGACGATGTTCGATAGCTTCCCGCCCAACTCCACCACGGAGAGCAACCCCTGTTCAGCGAGTCCAACTAGCGCAACATGACCTGTCTTCGTAACTTCCGCGATTAGGCCTGCCAATACCACACCGGGCTGTTCAATGACGCTGACAGCCCCTTTTCGCACTGCTCCCGCCAACGTATTTTCCAACGCCTCCGGCACTGGCAGAGCCTCACCGAGCCCAAAGGTTGCACCAGTTGCAGTCCCACCAGACTGGGCTGCCATCGCCTGCCGCAATGCCGCAATAGTCTGTTCCTTAGACTGCCCCGCAGCAATATTGACCGCCGTTGTCACTTCTTGTTCCACCTCATCCCACTGCCATCTCACTGCCATCCCCACTGCCCTGCCCACCACTAACACTGCTCGAATATTCTTTCCCAACAAGCGGATTAAACACTACCGTAAATAGCACGTACGTTCGATATTAATGTGTGGAGAAAAGCGCCGCACACCACCGCACGACGCTCTAAAGTTCAGCCGAGCACTACATTTCGTACTACTTACGCCTTCACATCCAGCACCACATCGAACTCGAGCAGCTCAGCCGACGACGACACTGGCTTGCGCTTTTCGCCCTCATGCGAAGCCTTGAAGGCACGGCCCTCACGCCACCCCTGGTAGGCCTCCTCGCTCTCCCACTCGGTAAAGACGAAGTAGCGGCTCTCTCCCGCAGTCGGACGCAGCAGTTGGAAACCAATGAAACCCGGCACATCGGTCATCTTTGAAGAGTTAGCGGAAAAGCGACGTTCGAGCTCTTCTCCCGCGCCCTCAGGAACGGTAATAGCGTTAATTTTTACAATGCTCATGGCCTTAACACTAGCCACACAACTCTCAACAATCTATAGCTCCACCGCCACTAAACTTAAGAAGTATGACTGAACACAGCCGGCACCAACATTCTTCAGGCTCTTACCAAGACGCTGCCAAACGCACGACAAAATTTATCAATAGTCCCGTGCGCTTGGGGACGGCAATTGGCGTCACCACCGCAGTAATCGCACTGCTCGCGCTGCTTAAAGCCCACATCATCGGCGCCATTGGCTGGTGGATCATGATAGCGCTTTTACTGGCACTCGTCGGCGCCACTCTTTTCGTGCGCCAAGCAAAAACATCCACCAAAGAAACTCGGCCCTCCTACTTCGCCGAGCCAATGCGTGAGTCACCAAACGACCTCTCTTGGAGTAGCAGCATAAGCGCGCTGCTGATGTTCCCCGGCGCATGGATTATTGCCGCCGTCGCCGAACGAATCTCCTCTACACCGGTCGCCTGCATAGTAACCCTAGTTCTATCCGCCATCACCGCTACCTGCGCAATCCTGCCGCGGCAATTCGGATTCCTCCCGCTGGCTGCGCACCTTCCCGACGACTTCGTCCAGCGCTGCCCCTACCCCGCCGATTCCCCCGAAGTCCGCATCCTCGCGGTCCTCTTCATCGCGCGTCTACGCCCCGGTTACGTCTTCTTCACCGACCAGCTCCCCTATTTCGCCATGCTTGACGACGATGCCGTGAACGCAGCCCTCCACACCCTAGCCGCCGATAAGCGCATCACCATCACCAAGAACAATTCGGCTCTGACGGAAAAGGGCCGTGCCCGCGAGTTTGTACAACTCACAGACACGGCCCTCGCCAACTAGTGGCTTACTCCCACTCAATGGTTCCCGGTGGCTTGGAAGTCACATCCAGAACCACGCGGTTGACCTCTGGCACCTCGTTGGTGATACGGGTGGAGATTTTCTCCAGCGTATCGTAGGGAACGCGAGTCCAGTCAGCGGTCATCGCGTCCTCAGAGGAAACCGGGCGCAGCACGATTGGGTGGCCATAAGTACGACCATCACCCTGGACACCAACCGAGCGGACGTCGGCAAGCAGGACGACCGGGCACTGCCAGACAACCTCGTCCATACCTGCGGCCGTCATTTCCTCGCGCGCAATGGCGTCGGCACGGCGGAGGGTATCCAGGCGCTCCTCATCGACAGCGCCGATGATGCGGATACCCAGACCCGGACCCGGGAACGGCTGGCGAGCGACGATTTCTTCCGGCAGACCCAGCTCGCGGCCGACCGCACGGACCTCGTCCTTGAACAGCAGGCGCAGCGGCTCAACGAGGGTGAACTCGACGTCATCCGGCAGACCACCGACGTTGTGGTGGCTCTTGATGTTGGCGGTACCAGAACCGCCACCGGACTCAACCACATCCGGGTACAGGGTGCCTTGGACCAGGAAGTCCACGGTCTCGCCCTCCGGAGCGCCCTCCAGCGCCTGTGCGACAGCGCGCTCGAAGGAGCGGATGAACTCACGGCCGATGGTCTTACGCTTGGTCTCCGGATCGGTGATGCCCGCCAGAGCATCCAGGAAGACCTTGGAATCGTCGACGGTGATCAGCTTCGCACCAGTTGCGGCAACGAAATCCTTCTCAACCTGCTCGCGCTCGCCCTGACGCAGCAGCCCATGATCGACGAAGACACAGGTCAGACGGTCACCAATAGCGCGCTGCACCAGCGCGGCGGCAACTGCGGAGTCGACGCCGCCAGACAGACCGCAAATTGCGCGACCGGTCTCACCGACCTGATTACGGACCTGCTCAATCAGCTCTTCCGCGATATTAGCGGCAGTCCAGTCTGGCTCCAGACCAGCAATCTCGTACAGGAACTTCTCCAGAACCTGCTGACCATACGGCGAGTGGTTGACCTCCGGGTGGTACTGCACACCGGCCATGCGCTTTTCCAAGCACTCGAAAGCCGCTACCGGAGCACCCTTGGTGGACGCCGTAACGGTGAAGCCCTCCGGTGCCTTAGACACCGCGTCACCGTGGCTCATCCACACCTCGTGCGTCTCCGGCACACCAGCGTGAGCGACACCGCCACCGTCGACGAGGTTTAGCTGCGTGCGGCCGTACTCACGATCGCCGGTAGCAGCAATCGTGCCACCGAGCACCTCAGTCATCGCCTGGAAACCGTAGCAAATACCAAACACCGGAATGCCCAGCTCAAGCCACTCTGGGTTGAGCTTCGGGGCACCTTCGGCGTAGGCACTGGACGGGCCGCCAGACAGCACCAGCGCGGCCGGGTTCTTGGCCTTGATTTCTTCGGTCGTCGCATCATGCGCGACCACTTCGGAATAAATTTTTGCCTCGCGCACACGTCGCGCGATGAGCTGCGCATACTGCGCACCGAAGTCCACGACGAGGACGGGCTTAGTCACCTGTTCAGACACGCCCTAAAGCTTATCAAGACTTACGGACTGCAGGCATACCCAGGTTCAGTGCAGCCGGAGCATCTGCAGGTACAGCCGGGCTCACCGGAGCAATCGGATCCAGGCGCACGTAGGACTCACCCTGCGCCGGACGCTGATCTTCCTCACCCTTGTTCGGCCACAGTGACGTCGCACGCTCCGCATTCGCGGAAATCGATAGTGACGGGTTCACTCCCGGGTTGGCCGCCATCGCCGAACCGTCGTGAATCGAGAGCGTCGGGTAGCCCCACACACGCAAGTACGGATCAACGACGCCGTTTTCGGGCGAATCCGAAATCGTCGCGCCGCCAATGAAGTGAGCTGTCAAAGGAATATTTGCCAACTCACCGATAGTGCCACCAGCCAGCACACGACCATTCCGACCACGTGCACTGAGCTTGTCCGCCGCACGTTGCGTAGCTTCGTTGCCCGACGGAATCCACGTCGGATTCGGCTCCCCCTCGCCCTGCTTACTCATCAGGAAACGCACCGGCCCGATCTTTTGCAGGTACGTCGTAATCGAGTTGTCGCGATTCTGCATCACCAAAGAAATCACGGTGCGCTGCGACCACTTACGCAGGTTTACCAGCTGTGTCAGATAGTTAGGGTGCTTTACGACGGTTCCTACAGCCTGCAGCCAACGCGGAGCCCGACGATCTCCTTCGGTCATAATCATCTGCAGCATTGCGATAGCATTAGAACCCTTGCCGTAGCGCACTGGCTCGATATGGGTGTCCTCATCTGGGAAGAATGACGAAGTGATGGCTACACCGTTAGAGAAGTCATTTTCCGGGTCCACCTTCGTACCCATTGCGCCCAAAATAGCCTCGGAATTGGTGCGGGTCAGCTTGCCCAAAGATTTCGGCAGCAGCGGCAAGTGCCCATCGGCCTGCTGGCGGTGCAACAAATTCTGTGTGCCCCAGGCACCGGCGGCGAGAATGACGCGCTTAGCGCTAAACTGCTGCTTGCCCTTAGCTACCCAACGGCCAGTGCGCTCAGTGTCAATAACCCAGGAGCCATCAGCCTGAGGATGCAGGCCGGTAACGGTAGTGCGGTCAAAAACCTGCGCACCGAACTTCTCCGCCAAGTAGAGGTAGTTCTTAACCAGGGTGTTCTTGGCATTATGGCGGCAGCCAGTCATGCACTCACCGCATTCCGTACAAGCAGTACGGTCCGGGCCAATCCCCCCGAAGTAAGGATCGGAAACTGTTTGCCCTGGCGCACCCTGACCACCAGTCTTGGCACCGAAGAACACCCCCACCGGAGTCGAGCGGAAAGTATGGCCCACCCCCATATCTTCGGCTACCTCACGCATGACGACGTCGGCAGGCGTGTCGGAAGGGTTGGTGACCACCCCGAGCATGCGAGATGCATTGTCATAGTGCGGAGTGAGTTCTGACTCCCAGTCGGTAATGTGCCCCCACTGACGGTGCTGGAAGTACTCGGTACCCGGCTTATACAGAGTGTTTGCGTAGTTAAGAGAACCACCGCCGACTCCAGCACCAGCGAGAATCATGACGTCTTTCAACATGTGCACGCGCTGGACACCAAAGAGCCCCAGCTTGGGAGCCCACAGGTACTTGTGAAGCCGCCAGCTGGTCTTGGCAAAGTCTTTATCTTCGAACCGTCGACCAGCTTCGAGAACTGCCACTCGGTAGCCCTTTTCGGTCAACCGCAAAGCAGAAACAGAGCCACCGAAACCGGAACCGACGATTACAACATCGAAATCGCGTTGCTTACTCATGGGAAAAGCCACCTTCTCTAAGGGCGTAACGCTATTGCGCGGAACTCATGTTCCTAACCCTAAGCGGAGGTGGCTTTTCAGTAAGGTAGTTTCGCGAAAAAACTATCCGATTACTTTAATTAAAAACCCTTTGGACGTACCGACAGCTCAACGCGGTGGAAGGACTTCAAGTTGGTAAAGCCGCACTTGGCCATTGCACGACGCAGGCCACCGGCGAGATTGCGGTCACCGAACGGCGAGGCGGACGGGCCAAACAGAGCCTCTTCCAGGCTGACCAATTCCTTCTCATCGTCGACGGCCGGCCACACCGCACCGCGCGGGTACTTCGGGTGTGCCGCAACAGACGGCCAGGCGTAGCCCTGCCCCGGAGCTTCGTTGACGGTTGCCAGCACACTGGACAGCGCCACAGCATCCGCACCGCAGGCGATTGCTTTGGCAATGTCGCCGGCGGTATCAATGCCGCCGTCGGCAATGATGTGGACGTAGCGGCCCTCGGTCTCATCGAGGTAATCCTTACGAGCAGCTGCAGCATCCGCAATAGCGGTAGCCATTGGCACATCGATGCCGAGCGCATCCGGGGACGTCGTAAAGCCCGTACCGACGATCACGCCAGCGGCGCCTGAACGCATCAGATGCAGCGCAGTCTGGTAGTCGACAACGCCACCGGCGATAACCGGAACGTCCAGGCTGCCGATGAAGTCCTTGAGGTTTAGCGGCTCCCCCTGAGCAGTGACATGCTCTGCGGAAATCAGCGTGCCCTGGATAACCAACAAGTCGATGCCAGCCTTGATAGCCAGCGGAGCCAGCTCACGGGCATGCTGCGGGGAGACACGAACCGCGGTGATCGCGCCGGTTGCGCGGATTTCCTTGATGCGCTCAACCAACAGGTCAGTATCAATCGGAGCAGAGTGCAGTTCCTGCAGCTTGCGGTTCACTGCCTCGGATTCGCGCTTGGTGGCGGCATTCTTTGCCAACTCCACCAGCTCGGCGATCTTGTCCTGTGCATCGGCGTGACGGGCCCAGATACCTTCGGCGTTGAGAACCGCCAAACCGCCCAGGCGAGCAAATTCAGCGACGGATTCCGGGCTGGCGATGGCATCTGTCGGATGCATCATCATCGGGAGTTCGAAATCGTAGGCGTCAATTCGCCAGGAGGTATCGACGTCCTTGGACGACCGGGTACGACGAGTGGGAACGAGTGCAATATCGTCCAACTCGTAGGTCCGGCGTGCCTCGCGGCCAATACCGATTTCAACGATGTCGCGCATGAGCTTTCCTCACATGCCCTTTCCGTGGAATTTAACTCGACTAGGCCAGTTTAGCGCTGGTAGTAGTTCGGTGCTTCGACAGTCATCTGGATATCGTGCGGGTGCGACTCGCGCAGGCCTGCAGCGGTGATCTGGACGAACTGTGCGTCGTGCAGCTGCTCGACGGTAGCGGAACCGGTGTAGCCCATAGCTGCGCGCAGACCACCGACCAGCTGGTGAACGATGGAGTCGATGCTGCCGCGGAACGGAACACGGCCCTCGATACCTTCCGGAACCAGCTTCTCTTCGCTCTTGACGTCAGCCTGGAAGTAGCGATCCTTGGAGTAGGAGCGCTTCTCACCTGTCAGGCCGCGGCCCTGCATGGCACCCAGCGAGCCCATGCCGCGGTACATCTTGTACTGCTTGCCGTTGACGAAGGTGACCTCACCCGGAGCCTCAGCGGTACCGGCCAGCATCGAACCGAGCATGACGGAGGATGCACCAGCGGCCAGAGCCTTGGCGATGTCGCCGGAGAACTGCATACCGCCATCGGCGATAATTGGAACGCCAGCCTTCTTAGCTGCGACAGAGGCTTCCATGATGGCGGTGATCTGCGGGGCACCCACACCTGCGACAACGCGAGTGGTGCAAATCGAGCCCGGGCCGATACCGACCTTGATGGCATCTGCACCCGCGTCAATCATGGCCTGTGCAGCGCCACGGGTAGCCAGGTTGCCGCCGATAATCTGGATGTTCTCGCCGAACTCCTTCTTAACGCGGGAGACCATCTCAAGTACACCTGAGTTGTGGGCGTGAGCGGTATCAACAACGAGCACGTCTACGCCTGCGTCAGCCAATGCGTGTGCGCGCTTCCAGGAGTCCTCGCCGGTACCGATACCAGCACCGACCAGCAGACGGCCGGAACCATCCTTGGAAGCATTCGGGTACTGATCCTTCTTGACGAAGTCCTTGACAGTAATAAGACCAGTCAGGCGGCCTTCGCCATCGACGATCGGCAGCTTCTCCACCTTGTGAGCGCGCAGCAGGTTCAGCGCCGCATCGCCAGACACACCCTGCTCAGCCACGACGAGCGGCATCGGTGTCATGATTTCAGAAACCTTGCGGTTCAGGTCTGCCTCAAAACGCATGTCGCGGTTGGTGCAGATACCGACCAGCTTGCCGTCCTTATCGACGACCGGCAGGCCCGAGATACGGTAACGAGCGCACTTGGCATCTACTTCGGCGATGGTGTCATCCGGGGAACAGGTCACCGGGTCGGACACCATGCCAGCTTCAGAGCGCTTCACAATCTCGACCTGCTGGGCCTGCTCCTCGATGGACAGGTTGCGGTGCAGGATACCCATACCGCCCTGGCGGGCCATAGCAACAGCCATGCGAGCCTCGGTGACGGTGTCCATAGCAGCAGACACGATCGGAATGTTCAGACGCAGCTCACGAGTGAGCTGCGTCGAAGTATCAACACCGGAGGGGATAACGTCCGAAGCGTCCGGCAGCAGCAGGACGTCATCGAATGTAAGGCCGACTAGTGGAATCTTGTTGGGATTGTCTCCGCCGAGGCTAATTCCCGTGGGGTTGGTCATGGACTCCTCCTGCTCCACCCTTGCCGATATCCGGCCAGGGGCGCTATCGCTTCGTGGTTGCCAAACGTTATATACAGGGTAGTCCTTCAGTGATGGAACGCGACAATTAGGCGGAGCGACAGGTTCCCGACAAGGGTTAGCCGAAAGCCAGCTGAGGGTTATACCAAGGTGAACTAACCCCCAACTAAGTGCATTGCCAATCGTCAGGATTGCCGTACAGAGCTGTTACGGTAGTAATCGTGAACCACAACTCTTTCTCATCCATGCCGCGGGATCCGTTCGAAGGAGACCCCAATGACCCGGCAAGCTTTCTCGAGCCGGATGAGCCGTTTGCTCCACTGACAGACCAGGAACGTCGAGAGGTTCTTGAAGATCTGGCCGCAGTTCGCCTATTCCGCACCGCTTTGAGCCCAGAGGGATTACTGGGCGTCTGCATGTTGTGTGAGGACTGCGGTGACGAGCACTTTTACAACTGGGAAGTCTTGGAAAACCACTACCTGATGCTCCTGTCTGGACAGGCATCTCCGGTTCACGAACCGCAATTCGATCCAGACCCCTCCCGTTACGCCCCATGGGATTACTGCGCAGGCTTTGTCGACGGTCTGCGTTCTCGCCGACCTGGCCGTTTCTAAAAATTTGGTAAGAGTTTGACGGAATTGTTTGCGTAGTATCCCGGCTGGCCTCCTTAGGTTTACCAACCGTTCATTGTTGGCCTCCACACTTGAGCTCACTGCTTCAAGAAAGCTCAATGAAGGAGACATCAATTCCGATGACGTACATCGACCACTTGCCCGGGCCCAATGCGGATTTGTGGGATTGGCAGCTGCACGGCTCTTGCCGCGGGCAGGACTCCGCGACCTTCTTCCACCCGGAAGGCGAGCGCGGACGCGCACGCAGCCTGCGTGAAGCCCGTGCGAAGGCTATCTGCCGTTCTTGCCCTGTTCTTATGCAGTGCCGTAGTCACGCACTCAAGGTTGGTGAGCCATACGGTGTCTGGGGCGGTCTCAGCGAATCTGAACGAAATGAAATCCTTCGAGCTAAGCCGGCCGCACGTGAACACGAACTTGAACGCGTTCTAGTTACTGCCATGTAGTCCCTCCCCTCTCTCGGACTCCAGCCAGTTAACATAAAACCAAAAATGCTCCCCACCCTCAGATTGAAAGGTGGGGAGCATTTTAGTGCCAAAGGCTAGGGCACTAGCTCACTTGCAATTAGTGAGCATGATCGTGCTGCGGCTCTTCCTCCGGCTTGTCCACAACAGAAGCCTCGGTGGTCAGCAGCATGCGCGCCACGGAGGTTGCGTTGACGACTGCGGAGTGAGTGACCTTGACCGGGTCAATGACGCCGGACTCAATCAGGTTCTCGTAAGTGTCAGTAGCAGCGTTGTAGCCGTTGCCGTTCTCCAGCTCACCAATGTGGTAGACAACGACAGCGCCGTCCTTACCAGCATTCTCAGCAATCCAGAAAGCCGGACGGGTCAGAGCCTTGGCAACTGCACGGACACCGACCGCCTCGTCACCCTCGAACTCGTCAGAAAATGCCTCGAGTTCACGGGAGATCTGCACCAGTACGGAACCGCCGCCGGCGATGACGCCTTCTTGAGCTGCTGCACGAGCAGCGTTGATGGCATCCTCAACGCGCAGCTTGCGCTCGTTGACCTCGGTCTCGGTAGCAGCGCCGACCTTAATGACAGCCACACCGCCAGAGAGCTTCGCCAGACGCTCTTCCAGCTTCTCGCGATCCCAGTCAGAGTCAGTGCGCTCAATCTCGGCGCGGATCTGGTTACGACGCTCTTCTACGGCCTCAGCGGTGCCAGCACCGTCAACCAGGACGGTCTCGTCCTTGGTAATGGTGATGCGACGTGCGTTACCCAGCACCTCAAGTCCAACGTCCTTCAGCTGCATGCCAGTGTCAGCCGTAACGACGGTTGCACCAGTGACAACTGCCAGGTCATCCATGAACGCCTTACGACGGTCACCGAAGTACGGTGCCTTCACTGCGGCAACCTTCAAGGTCTTGCGCATAGCGTTGATGACCAGCGCGGACAGAGCCTCGCCCTCGATATCCTCAGCCATAATCAGAGTCGGCTTGCCGGACTCAGCAATCTTCTCCAGAATCGGCAGGAACTCCGGCAGCGAGGAAATCTTCTCGCGGACCAGCAGCACCTGTGCACCGTCGAGAATCGCCTGCTGAGCCTCAACGTCGGTAATGAAGTACGGCGAGAGGAAGCCCTTGTTGAAGGACACGCCCTCGGTCACGGACAGCTCGGTGGCAATCGACTGCGACTCCTCCACAGAGACGACGCCGTCCTTGCCAACCTTGTCCATGGCACCTGCAACCAGGTCACCGATTTCAGTGTCGCGCGAGGAAACGGTTGCCACCTGTGCGATGGCAGCAGAGCTGCTGACCGGGGTGGCGCGCTGCTTCAGCAGCTCAACTGCCTTGTCAGATGCAGCGTGAATACCGCGGTTCAGCGAAATCGGGTTTGCGCCGGCTGCAACGTTGCGCAGACCCTCGTGGACCAGCGCCTGTGCCAGCAGCGTTGCGGTAGTAGTGCCGTCACCGGCAACGTCATTGGTCTTGACTGCAACGGACTTAACCAACTGCGCGCCGAGGTTCTCAAACGGATCCTCAACGTCGATGTCGCGGGCGATGGTCACACCATCATTGGTGACCAGCGGACCGCCGAAGGCCTTGTCTAGGACAACGTTGCGACCCTTCGGGCCAAGCGTGACCTTGACTGCGTCGGCAAGCGTGTCCACACCGCGCTTGAGGCCTTCGCGAGCCTCTTCGTTAAAAGCAATAAGCTTCGCCATGTGTGGGTACGTCCTCCCTTTAGTTCTCGATAACAGCCAGGATGTCGCGCTGCGACAGCAGCAGGTACTCTTCGCCCTGGTACTTCAGCTCAGTGCCGCCGTACTTGGAGAAGATGACGATGTCACCCTCCTTGACGTCCATAGGAATGCGGTCATCGTCATCGGCCCAGCGCCCCGGACCAACTGCGATAACGGTGGCCTCCTGCGGCTTCTCCTTAGCGGAGTCCGGAATAACCAGGCCGGAAGCCGTGGTGGTCTCTGCTTCGTTGATCTGGACGAGGACGCGATCCTCCAGCGGCTTGATGTTGACGTTCGCCACGATGAATTCCTCCATACATGCGGTGATGTGATGTTCTTGTGCCGGTTGGTCTGCCGTGCACAGCCGTCGTCGCGGGTGAACAACTGTGTGTCAAACAACCTTCGTTAGCACTCTACCCCTGCAAGTGCTAACACTCAACCATAGTGAGCGCTAATGCTAATTGGTCAGCTTGTCGGGGTTACACGCCATACGACCGAACGCAGTAACCGTCATTCCGTGTTCCTTGATGTACTCATCCGTAAAGCAGGGGCCACCAGAACCGGTTGTGTAACGACTGTCTGGCTCCCTCCTCTGCCAGGCACCTTCGTCCCATTGATAAACCGCCAGTCCCCCACTGTTTGCGCCTCCACCCAGCGCCCACCATCCGTCGCAGGCGACGATCGTAAAGTTTTCCTCCGTAGTCGGGAACGCCGACTCCTCGCAATCCCCACTAATCGGATAGTCGGGCGTAGCCGTACTCGTAGTTTCCTTCTTGGTTTTCTCCGGCGACTTCACCTTCACGGTCTCCGTCGCAGTCGCAGTAACAGTACGCTTCAGCGCTGCTTCGTCCTTGGCGCCGGCACCGAACCACTGCTCACCTCGACCGCTCACAACTAGGTAAAGCACCGCAGCTACAGCGACAATCACCACAAGCAGCAGCGCGACGACTGCCCATAACACTCCCCGACCGCTGCCGCGCTTCTCAACCTGCGGCGGTTCGCCCTGCGGTGGAGTCAACCCAGTCTGAACTTGTGGATTATCGGATGGCTGAAGTTCCCACTCGCTGTAGTCTTTACTCATTTTTGGGCAAGCGCTTTCATGTAGTTGTTCTGCAATCGATGACAGAGAAACACGTCAAAGTCAGTTAACGAAATTTAACATGGATGCGAGGGGCAATCACTGCTTAGTGCATTACAGGATCTTCCACTGGCATCGATGGGTCGGTCGGGCAGGCATAACCAGAAGGCTTAGCGCCCGCAGCGATTAGATAGGCAGCAGCAGCGCCAATCATGACGCCGTTATCTGTGCACAGCTTAATCGGTGGCACATGCAGTGTGATTCCCGCCGAGGTGGCTCGCGCCGCTGCGAGTTCACGCAACCTCGAGTTCGCAGCTACACCACCACCGAGCAGCAGCGTAGTAGCCCCCACATCCTGAGCCGCACGGACAGCCTTCTTGGTCAACACATCGCAGACCGCTTCCTGGAAAGAAGCACAGACGTCCTCTACGGAGTAGTCACGACCTTCCTTCTCCGCTGCCTCGACATAGCGGGCCACGGCTGTCTTCAAGCCGGAGAAGGAGAAGTCATGGCGCGCATCCTGCTGGCGCATCATGGCCCGAGGAAACGCGATGGCCTTGCGATTTCCCTGCTTAGCCAACTTATCGATAATCGGACCGCCCGGGTAACCCAACCCAAGCAACCTAGAAACCTTGTCGTATGCCTCTCCGGCCGCGTCGTCAAGCGTCGATCCGAGCTCCTCCATCGGACGACCAACCCCCTGCACACGCAGCAGCTGCGTGTGCCCGCCGGAAACTAGCAGCGCCACTGCATTGGACAGATCCGCGCCGTCGAGAGCTCCGACAGCAACGTGGCCACCAAGGTGGTTAATGCCGTAGAAAGGCACACCCCAGGCGGCGGCATAGGCCTTCGCGCCTGCCGAACCAACCAGCAGCGCACCGGCGAGACCGGGCCCCACGGTAGCGGCGACGGCATCTGGGATAAAAGTATCGATACCGAGCTTGGCAGCTGCTTGCGCGCGCGCCTCGGAGACTACTGGCTGCAAGGCTTCCAAATGAGCGCGGGAAGCAATCTCCGGGACCACACCGCCGAAGCGGGCGTGCTGTTCCATGGAGGATGCGACGACGTCGGCAAGCACTTCCACCTCGGGAATGGCGGGGGTGCTGGTGTCGGTGTCGTCGTAGCGCACGCGCATCACTGCAGCGCCTGTCTCATCGCAGGAACTCTCGATTGCCAGCAGGGTCAACTCGGTCATAGCAGTCATGGTACTAGCGCACCACCGGGTCGCTTACCAGCGACCGAGTTTAAATATCGAGGCGACCGAGGTTCCTCACAGCGGCACGCCAGAGAGCGTATTCCTCTGGGTAGTCATCGCGGTAGTGGCGAACGGCGCGCATACCGTGCTTAATACGCTCGATTTCCTCGTCGCCGATATCCTCGCCCTCGGCGTCGACAAATACGACTGTTCCGCAAATTGCGGTGGTGGGGTCGGTGAAGAAAGCCGAGTTGCCCGTAGCAGCCTCATTGCGGCCGAGGGACGCGACCGGGTTCGGTTCAGCGCCCTCAGCCTTGGCCGTCGGGTTGTAGAGAGCGGCGTAATCGGTGCCATCTTCCTGGAACGCCACCGAAACACGGTCGGAGGAGACTCCACCGAGGAATGTAGCAGCGGCCTCCAACTCAAATTCGACGATGCGATGCGTCAGGTCAGGGTTCACCAGAAAACCTTTAATCATGGAAACAGAGGTACCGCACCACACCCGCTCCCGCATCTCGAGAGCGCTACCCCCACTATGGCCGCGGGATGTTGCGGAGGTTCGACCGTGCCATGTTGATCATCTGGCCAACGCCGCCGCCAAAGACGGTGCGTGTAGCGGCCTTGGAGAATCCCATCAGCATGTCCCAGGTGATGTTTGCCGGGATGGACAGTGCATTCGGGTCGGTGATCATGTCCACCAGTACCGGGCCGTCATATGCCAGCGCCTCTTGAATCAGGCGAGGCGCATCGGCCGGATCTTCAATTCGGATGGCCTTGATACCCAACGACTCTGCGACTCCGGCGTAGTCAACTGCGCCGTGATCGGTCTGATGCTCCGGCAGCCCCTGAACCAGCATTTCCAGCTTGACCATGCCGAGCGAGGAGTTGTTGAACACAAACATCTTGATCGGCAGCTGCTCCTGCTTCACGGTGATGAGCTCACCGAGCAGCATTGACAGGCCACCGTCACCGTTGAAGGTAATGACCTGACGGTCCCGGTCAGCAGCCTGCACACCGATGGCCTGCGACAGTGCATTGGCCATAGTGCCGTGACGGAAGGAACCAATCTGCTCTCGTTTGCCATTCGGCGTGATGTAACGTGCGGCCCAGACGTTGCCCATACCTGTATCGACGGTGAAAACTGCGTCGTCGTCGGCGTGCTTATCAATCAGGTCGGCCACATACTCCGGGTGAATCGGTCGCATGTTCTCAACGTCATGGGTGTATGCCTCGATGACGTGGCTGAGCAGGCGCTCGTGGTTCCGCAGCTGCTTGTCCAGGAAGGAGCGGTCGGTCTTTTCATCCAGGTACGGCAGGATGGTTTCAATCGTGGCAGCCACATCGCCGACGACTGGGTACTTCACCGTGGTACGACGACCGATGGCGCGACCATCGATATCGACCTGGGCGACGTTCTTAGTCGGCAGGAAGTCGTTGTACGGGAAGTCAGTACCGAGCAGAATCAACAAATCAGCATCGTTAGAGGCATCGTGGCAGGCGCCGTAGCCCAGCAGGCCGGACATTCCGACGTCATAGGGGTTGTCGTACTGGATGTACATCTTGCCACCCAGCGCATGCCCCACCGGCGACTTAATCTTCTCCGCAAGCTTGAGCACCTGTTCGCGGGCGTCCTTCACACCTGCGCCACAGAAAAGCGTGACGGTTTTAGCCTCGTTGATTGCGTCGGCAAGCGCGGCGGCCTGACCGGCGTCAGGGAATACGACTGGGCGACCGCTGCTGATAGTGGAGGTGACGAACTCATCATTTTCCACCTCATGCGTTGTAATGTCGCCCGGCAGAACCAGTACGGAAACACCGTGGCCAGTCATGGTCGACTGGATAGCGTGGTGCAAAACGACGCCACCCTGCTCAGCGGAGTTCACCATCTCGCAGTAACCGGAGCATTCGTTGAAGATGAACTCCGGGTGGGTCTCCTGGAAAAAGTTCGAGCCGATCTGGCGGGAAGGAATGTGCGATGCCAGCGCCAGCACCTTTGCGCCGTTGCGGTGGGAGTCATACAGGCCCTGAATGAGGTGAGTATTACCCGGACCACAGGAGGCCGCACACACTGCTAATTCGCCGGTGACCAGGGACTCCGCGCCGGCGGCGAAGGCCGCGGCCTCCTCGTTGCGGACATGCACCCATTCGATGGAGGACTCACGCACCGCGTCGACAATGGGGTTCAAACTATCTCCGACGAGTCCGAAGATTCGCTTGACACCTTGTTTCTCTAGGGTTTCTACGAGCTGTTTTGCAAAGGTTTTAGCCATGCGCCCGGTCTAACGCAAATTAGTCGCTACGTCAACATTTAGCCGGCGGACGCAGGCCGACACATCGTGTACGCATCCGCTCCAGAGCCCGGATAATAGTTCTTCCGCAGCCCCATATTCTCGAAACCATAACGTCGGTACATGGCGATTGCGGGTTCGTTGTCCGTGCGTACTTCTAAGAAAACCGGGCCCGGATCCTCCGCCACAGCCGCCATTAGCGCATCCATGAGCTGTGCACCGAACCCCCGGCGCTGCCACTTCTGTCCCACACCGATAGTGTGAATCTCGTACTCGGCGGCCCCCGCAGGCCCCAGCTTGGTAATCCCCGCATAGCCGCACAGTTCTTCGTCCCCGTCTGCCTCTGCAATCAGCCCGACGTAGAAGTTGTTCGGCGCGGCCAGCTCTGCCATAAAGGCCGATTCCGGCCAGGGATCGTCGTCGGCAAATAGCTCCGCCTCAATCGCCGCACACGCCTTGGCCGCAGGAGGCCCGAGACGCACTAGCTTGACGACGCTCATCTCATAGCCTTCGGGACAACGGCATCCGGACGGCGCAAGTACAGCGGCACCAGTGGGCCCGGCGCGGAGTCAAAGTGGGCCGCTTCAACCATGGCTGTCGGAGTGGGAAAGACTTGTTCGGCAGCAACCTCAAGCCCGGCAATTTGTTCGATGTGACTGAGGCTGCCGCGGGCGTGGCTCGGCGCGAAGTCGGCGGCTTCTGCTGCAAGTTCTTCCTTGAGCAGCTCCATGACGTCGGCTGGCTTGGCCACTGCCGGGCCGAAAACTCGCTGGCCATCGCGGTAGGCGGCGAAGTACACCTCGCGGCGACGGGCATCGGTGACGACCAGTTCATCGCCAACCCCACCCACGAGCGCATCCAGGCTGCAGATGCCGTAACAGGGAATTCCCAGAGCATCGGCGAAGGAGGCTGCGGTGGCCATACCAACGCGCAAGCCCGTAAAAGGCCCCGGCCCACAGCCAACAACCACGGCGTCTAGCTCGGTTGCCGCCACCCCACTGTCAGTGAGGCACTGCTGAATCAGCGGCACCAGCACCTCGTTGTGCGCACGGGCATCCAGGTGCAGCTTTTCGGCCACGGTTTCACCATCGCGGACAATTCCCGCGGTGACCTGTGGAGTCGATGTGTCAACGGCCAAAATGTTCATACTCAGTAACCTACTTGAACCGACTTGAAGCTACTTGCTCCACTTCCAGGTGACGACGCGGGCATCGTCGTCACGCGAACGATCGATACTGACCTGCAGATAGCGCTCGGAGAGCACCTCGGCGAGCCCCATTCCCCACTCGGCGACCACGACGCTGTCCTCAAGGTCGGTGTCCAAATCGAGCGAGTCCAGCGCATCGAAGGCCTCGCCATCGGAGCCGGGCCCCTCTTCGCCGAAGAGTCGATAGGCGTCGACGTGGATGAGGGTGACCCCGTCGGTTGCCAGCGGACGGTGCTCGCGGGCGATGGTGAACGTCGGCGACGTCACGCGACCGCGCACATTCATGCCGCGGGCGATGCCCTGCGTGAGAGTGGTCTTACCTGCGCCGAGTGGGCCATCGAGAATCACCAGATCCCCGGCGGCCAACTCCCGGCCTATCTCCTCGCCGAGGTCACGCATGTCCTCAGCGGTTGGCGCGATGCGACTGCGCACCCACTTTCGCTCGCTGCGTCCCTTCGGCGCGGTGAGGATTTCGTAGTTAATGGTGCCGGATGCCTTCGCGAGGTCATCGAGACCGGGCTCCCCCAGTGTGGGATCACCGACGATAACCGCAGTGTCGCCGACCTCGACATCGGTGTCGGGGCCAAGGTCGACGACGAATTGGTCCATACACACGCGCCCCACCTGCGGATAGCGTGTGCCATTGATGCTGACTTCGAAACGACCGGATGCCGAGCGCATCATGCCGTCGGCATAGCCGCAGGGCACAATGCCGATGGTGGTGTCGCGGTCAGCTGTCCACGTCTGTCCGTAGGACACCGACTGCCCTGCCGGCAGCTTCTTGACCAAGATGACCGACGCTTCCCACCGCATCGCTGGACGCAATCCATGGGTGGACCCCACAATTGGCTCGCCACCATAAATCGCCAGGCCTGGGCGCACCATGTCGAAGGCCAAGTCAGGACGCGACAACGATGCCGGCGAATTCGCCGCATGGTTAATCAGCTCGTCCAATCCCGCCTCACGCAGTGCCGCAATCGCAGCACGGAAGTTCTGCGCCTGCTTATCGACGCTCTCGTTGCCCGGCTCATCCGCGCATGCAAAGTGCGTGAAAGCACCTGTGATGTTCAGAGCACCAGTCTTGTGCAGCTCGACCAGCTGAGCGACCGCATGCTCAAAGTCCCCATTGGCCATCGAGAATCCCGAGCGCCCCAAGCCCGTATCGACCATCACCGTCACACGTGGTGTCACCGACAGCGCCCGCCCGGCATTGGCCACGGCCAGCGCATGAGCCATCGACGGCAGGCCGAGGTCAATATTTGCAGCCACAGCACGCTGCACCAACGAGGTGGCTGCTGCGTCCCAGATCCAGGCGAGGATGGGGATGGCGTGGCCGTCGTCAAGCGTGGTGCGGAGTTCCTCGCGGACGGAGAGCGCCTCGTCGATTGTTGCGACGCCGAGCTGTGTTGCACCGCCGTCCAACGCGGCACGCGCGGTCTGCAGCGCACCCTGCGAGTAGCCGTCCGCCTTGACGACGGCCATGAATTCCGACACCCCTGCGATGGCCTTGACGGTCTTCACATTGTGGGTGATTGCGTCGAGATTAACGGTATGGGTCAGGATGGCTGGTGCCGAGGAAGTCATAGCCGTATTTTGCCACTGCTGCCTTCGTTGGTGAACCATGCGGTGGCATCTCGGATGGATTCAGCGATGTCCTGGGCACTACAGGGAGCGGGCCCGAACTCTGTCTGCGCGGCCAAAAATGCGGCGCGCGCATGAATAATTGCTGGTACGTAGAGGGATTCACCACGCGCGACCCAGGCGCCGAGAAGTCCGGACAGTACATCGCCGGAGCCCGGCGTGGCTGCCCAGGAGCTGCCCGCGTCAATCACGACTGTGCGCTGCGTTGTCGGATTGGCAATCACAGTGCGGCGTCCCTTGAGTAGCACTTCGCAGGAGAACTGCTCGGCAAGTTCACGGGCGTCTGCGATGGCGTTAGTGACCTCATGCCCGGTAAGACGCTCAAATTCACCGGCGTGCGGAGTGAGAACAGTGCGCAGGTTGCGCTCTTGGCCGCGCTCGCGGACGAGCTGTCGGATGTCCGCATGCTTCGACAGCAGCGTCAGTGCGTCAGCGTCGATGACGACTGGTTTGTCGGTGGCCAGAATGTCGCGCAGTTCCTCGGCCGCGCGCTCATCAGTGCCACGACCAGGGCCGACAACCCAGGCATCGACGCGTACCTCTTTGCGCTCCACCGAGTCCGGCTGCGCAATGACCGTCGGCAAGGCCGCGGTGATGCGGTTACGTGCGGCCACGTCGCCGACATAGATGACCGCGGGACTGGTCGCATGCACGGCAGCGGTGGTGCACAGCTGACCTGCGCCGGGATATGCCTCGCTACCGGCGGCGATTCCTGTAACTCCGGTGGAGTACTTGTGGTCTGCAGCACCGGGTTCGAGCGGGGTCATCGCACCAAGTGGTGCCGGAAAGCTCCCGCCTAAGGCTTCGCAAAACTCCACGGTCGGCGTCTGGTGGTGGACGGCATTGTAGGTACCGTTTTCATAGAGCGTCTGCCCCAGTCCTGGAAGTTCCAGGGAAAAGGAGTCGAGGGAAATTTCGTGTAATTCGACGGTGCCACAGGATTCGGAAAGCGAGTGCGCGTAGCGCAGACCACCGAAAGTCACCGTTGTCGTGGCCTCGACGTGGGATGGCAAGTACGGTTTCTGTCCTTCCTCCAGATCAGGGTCTGGATTGAGGGTCTGAGAAGGCGAATCAAAAGTTCGCCCGGTATCGGCTTCCACGCCACTCGGCACATCAACCGCGAGAATGGGAACTTTGCCAAACCGCGCTTCGCGCACCAACCACGCGGCCTCTTCACGCAGCGCGCCGTGACCTCCGAGTCCCACGATGCCGTCTATGATCAGTGCGTAGTCTTCACTAATCGACCACAGAATCTTCGACAAATCCGCCTCACGGTCACGCCCCAACGGCAGCACCCGCCCGCCTGCGAGCTCAAACGCTTTCAGCGCCCGTTCATGTGGCTTCGTGCCCAGCAAAACTGCATCCACGCCATGCCCGCCTGTAGACAAGTCCCGGCCGGCATAGAGCGCATCGCCACCATTGCCGCCCGACCCAACCAACAGCAGCACACGACCGCGGCCGGGCTCCGGGGACGTCTCTGCGAGCATCCGCTCCGCCACCGACGACACAGCGGCGGCTGCGTGGCGCATGAGTTCGTCGTCACGCGTTTGTGCGTCCAGATAGGGCTGTTCCGCGGCGCGAATTTCGGCAGCTGTGTAGCAGTACGTCATAAACCCAGCCTACGATTAGCCCCTATGGATGACTACTCCCCGAGCACGCGAGTTTTCGGCCCTCTACTGCGCGCCTTTCCGCAGGCATACCTGCGCTCGTTGCGTCATCCCGAATGGATTCCCCACGACGTGCAGGACGTTCGCGAAATCCTCGACGGCAAAGTCACTCCTGACCTGGGTAGATACAACGGTCGCACACCAATTGTCCTAGTTCACGGCACCTGGATGAACTCGTTCAACTCCTTCGCCATGCTGGGGCCGTTCCTCGCCCGGAATCGCCCTGTATTCTCACTCGATTACGGCTCCGACCCCGCCGCACTGGTCAGCCGCCTCCGCAGCGTCAAAGCCACCACCGATTTGAGCGATGCGCTCGCCGAAGTCACCGACCTTCTCGACCGCTTCCGAGCCCAACTCTCCCTTCCCCACATCGACCTCATCGGCCATTCCCAGGGAGGTCTGCACTGTCGCAGTTACGCCAACGCAAGCATCGATTCGCTTTACGACGACGCCCTCAACCATGGCCTCAACGAAGAAGAAGCCGAGCAGTACGCCTCCGACAACAGCCCGGTGCGGGCAGTCATCTCGCTTGCGGGAAACCATCGCGGCACTACTGCGTGGGGCATGCGCCGAAGGCTCAGTGCCCTTGAGCGATGCGGCCTACCGATGCCCAAACTCGTCGACCGCCTTGTCGGCCGTGCCTGTATTCAACAGCTGCTGGACTCTGACTACATTGCGACTCTGAACGGCGCCGCGCGTGGCATTACCCGACGCGGCCCGCACTACCTGAATATCGGCACCCCTTTCGACACCGTGGTTCGCCCGTGGACCGGCGCCTTTTTGCCCGAACAAGAGGGGCACCACATTACGAACGTCAACAATGCCACTGGCGGCGGCGACTGGTCTGATCACCTCGCACTGCCCTACTCCCCCAATACTCTCAAACTCATCCACGAGTTCTTAGAGGAACTGGATGGCGCTGAAGCCGGTGATGTCCCGCATCATCCGCGACAGCGAGTCCTGCCTATGTACGGCGCCCTGCCGAGGAGTCTCGGATGGAGGAGCCTCGGGCGGAGGGGCCGACGGAGGAAGGGTCGGATCTAATTCAGCACAGATTTTTAGAACATATTTCTAAAAATCTATTGACAGTTTTTCAAACAGGTGTACGATTTAGGTTGTAGGGAAAATTTGTAAGCGAAAGTTCTTTATCCGGCGCACAGGGGCTGGCGGGACTGGTTGAAACAGCCTCTCCATGCTGCTCTCCACCACAGAACTCAATCTTCAATTCTCCGGCGGACACGAAGTAATCAGGGGGATAACCAATGTCATCGCCGCCCATAAAACTTCCAGCACCAGGTCAAAAGCCCTCATGGGCCAACCAGCAATCCGACGACCCCATTAGCATCGCGGCCCGTGCCATCAACGCCGCAGACCTTCAACTCATCGATCTCTGCGCTCCCGGTGACGAGGTAGACGTCAATCACCATCTCGCCCGCATAAGCATTCGAACCGGCCTTAGCCGCGGCAAGTGCTCTACGCTGTGCGAGATTGCGCTGATGTTCGAGCGCCTACCAAAAGTCCGGGCTCTAATCGAATCCACCTTCTGTTTCTCGTTAGCCCATCTCCGTGCCATCGCCAATGGCGTTGCCGGGCTGTCACCAGACCAGTTCGACACTGTAGAGCCCCATCTTTTGGAAATGCTGACTCCGACGCGACCTCGACAAGCAATGGTTGGTGTCTACACGCTGTCTCGCCTAATCGGCGACTTGGTTTCCGAGTACAACGACTGCGCCCGCAACGACGGCACCCAACGGGTTCCAGAGGGCGAAGCGGTCGCACTCTCCGATACGGGCGATGGCAAGCACAAAAAGGTCACGGCAATCCTTGAAAACGACCGCGCGACTGAGCTCATGGCCAGGATCCAGGGGATTCGCAACACCGAAATCAATCGTGGTGAACAGTGCACGCAGGCGGAAGCGCTACTACAGCTGGCACAGAAATCGACCAATGCCGAGATTGTCATCAATGTCTACCGTGAGGTCGGCGGTGGGCCAGCATGGATTGATGGCGTCGGCTGGTTGAGCGAGGTAGCCACCGAAGAATGGATTGCTCGCGCAACTCACATCCGTATCTCCGCCGACAGCAAGGTGGATGGTTACCGCCCCACTGAGAGCCAGGTGGCTCGCGTCCGCGGTCGCGACGGTACCTGCCGCTTCCCCGGCTGCGACGTCCCGGCATCCAAGTGCGACCTGGACCATATTCAGCCGTACAACCACGACAATCCCGAGCAGGGCGGACCGACTGACACGGAGAATCTGCACTGCCTCTGCCGCCGACACCACAACCTAAAAACGCACGAGGGCTGGGACATCGACCGGTACCCTGATGGAACGGAAGTGTGGACTTCCCGTGATGGAGACACCGCGACTAGCGTTCCGGTTGGGCCGCTAAAGAACGTCGGCAAGCAAACTTTTCATCAGCGCGTGACACGGAAGATGAAGACGATTCAGAAACGCAACCTCGATTGGATGTTGTCATTTTGCGACGTACCTGACGAGGTCTGGGAGCTAACAGAGGAGGAAGAAAAACGCATCGAGTCCCTCACGGATGAAGAACTCGATGCGGAAATTGAGCAGTACCGACGAAAGCAGGACGAACTACTCGACGGTGACTGACTTAGCCAGGTTGCGCGGCTTATCGATGTCCTCGTTACCGCACTGGCGAGCGATCTCAGCTGCCAGGAACTGCATCGGAATCGTAGACAACAGCGGCTGGAGCAGCGTGGACGTCTCCGGGATCTCAATCAGGTAGTTCGCAAACGGAACCACCGACTGATCCCCTTCTTCGGCAATCACGATGGTCTTGGCACCACGGGCACGAATCTCCTGGATGTTGGAGACGATCTTGGAGTGCAGCACGGCGCGCCCCTTCGGCGATGGCACAACGACGACGACCGGAAGATCATCCTCGATGAGTGCGATTGGGCCATGCTTGAGCTCGCCTGCCGGGAACCCCTCTGCGTGAATGTAGGCAAGCTCCTTGAGCTTCAGCGCACCCTCAAGTGCGACTGGGAAACCAACGTGTCGGCCGAGGAAGAGCATCGTCGGAATAGCACCGATTTCCTTGGCCATGTCGATGAACTCATCGCCCTTAGCGACGACCTTGTCAATCAGTGCCGGGATGGTCTCCAGCTCTTCAAACTCTCGAGTGACCTCATCCGGGTACTTAGTGCCGCGTGCCTGAGCAAGAGCCAATCCGACCAGGTAATTTGCGGCTACCTGCGCCAGGAACGACTTGGTTGCAGCTACACCAATCTCCGGACCAGCGTGCGTGTAGAGCACGGCGTCAGACTCACGCGGAATCTGTGCACCGTTGGTGTTACAGACAGCCAGCACGCGGGCGCCCTGGCTCTTTGCGTGTCGCACGGCCTCGAGGGTGTCAGCGGTCTCACCCGACTGCGAAATAGCGACCACCAGCGTCTGGCGGTCCAGCACCGGATCGCGGTAGCGGAACTCGGACGCGACCTCAATCTCGACCGGGATACGAACCCAGTGCTCAATGGCGTACTTGGCCAACAAACCGGAGTGGTATGCGGTACCACAGGCGACGACGAAGACCTTCTCGATGTCACGCAGATCTTGGTCACTCAGGCGGGACTCGTCGAGAACGATGCGGCCGTCAACGAGGTGACCGGCCAACGTATCGCGGACGGCGGCAGCCTGCTCGTGGATTTCCTTCATCATGAAGGAGTCATAGCCGCCCTTTTCGGCTGCGGCGAGATCCCAGTCGATGGTGAATGGTCGACCCTGCTGCTCGTTGCCGGCGAAATCCAGGATGCGGTAATCATCTGCGGTGATGATGACGACGTTGTCCTGCCCCAGCTCCACGGCCTCGCGGGTGTGCGCGATGAAAGCCGCAACATCGGAGCCGAGGAACATTTCGTTTTCGCCCACACCGACAATCAGCGGAGTAGAGCGACGAGCAGCGATGATGCGGTCCGGGTGGTCTGCATGAGTAAACAGCAGCGTAAAAGCACCCTCGAGGCGGTTGAGCACGGACAGCGCAGAGGCCTCGAAATCACCAGCGGTAGATCCGCCGTCGGAACCGTCCAGTGCACGTGCGAGCATGTGCGCAGCGACCTCGGAGTCGGTTTCGGACTTCAGCTCAATGCCGGCATCCTCCAGCTCCTGACGTAGCGGAGCAAAGTTCTCGATAATGCCGTTGTGGACGATAGCCACCTTGCCGTCATAGGACTGGTGTGGGTGGGCATTCTCATCAATTGGGCGACCGTGGGTAGCCCAGCGGGTGTGCCCAATGCCGGTGGTTCCAGTGATTTTGTCGCGCCCATCCGCATCAAGGGCAGCCTCGAGGTTGGCGAGTTTACCGGCCTTCTTCTCTACAGTGATATGCCCCTGATTGTCGACAATGGCAACACCCGCGGAGTCATAGCCACGGTATTCCATGCGTCGTAGCGCATCGACAGCAATATCCAGGGCGGGCTGATGGCCCACATATCCAACGATTCCACACATGCCCTACAGAATAACCCGCGAAACGGAAAATCGTCATACCGAAATAGACATTCTCGCTCATCCTGGCACTTTTTCAGCAAAGGTATGCACCTTATAGTTAAGCTATTCACTGTGGCTGACAACTTGAAGACTCTGACATCTAATCTTTCCAAGCGTGGACCGCACCGCGTCATGGTCGGTGATCTCGCTTTTACTGGCCTGCCGGGAAAGGTCTACACGCCCGCCGAGGGCAATGGCATCCCCGGTATCGCCTTCGCACACGATTGGCGCACACCGATTGAGGAGTACCATGCCACGCTGCGTCACCTTGCTTCGTGGGGCATCGCGGTCGCTGCTCCGGACACCGAAAATGGCATCGTGGCAGACCACCGTGGTCTCGCCAACGATTTGGAGACAGCGCTCCAGATTCTCGCTGGTGTCCGCCTCGGTGAGGGCAAGGTCGTCGTCCACCCGAAGAAACTCGGCGTTGCCGGCCACGGCATGGGCGCTGGCGTAGCTGTCCTTGCCGCCGCTGGTCACGACATCATCTCCGGCGTTGGCTGCGTCTTCCCCGCAACTACCGCACCTTCCTCCAGCGCCGCTGCAACTAATGTCTCGGCTCCGGGCCTCGTCCTGGCCCCTGGTGAGGATAAGTGGCTCGATCGCGGCAACCCGGCTCGCCTGGCTGTTCAGTGGAAGGGCGATGTCGTTTACCGCGAAGTAGACAAAGCTGATCAGGGCAGCTTCTCGGAAACAACTCTTCTCCGTCGTCTAGCGGGCTTCTCTTCCTCCAAGGTGAAGTACCGGGAAGTTGCGCGCGCCGCACTCACCGGCTTCCTGCTGGCCACGGTCGGTGGCGACAAGAAGTACTCGGATTTCGCAGACCCGACCGCCACTATCAAGGGCACAACTAACCGTGACATGGAGTGGCTCATCAAGGAGCTGCCGGAAAACCCGGAGCACTCGCTGATTCCCGGCAAGTAGTCACTAGGCCACGCTTCAGGACACGCCCCGAATCGACTTCACCGTCGGCGTCCCTTTCCCCGCCCGCCCGAACAACCGCGTAACGGTTCCCTTCGGTCGGGCGGTTTTTTGTTGCTTTTCGACGCCCGTCGCCACCTCCCTCTCCTTAATTTCGCGTGCTTTACGACGCTCCTCCAAACCCTGCAATTCTTTCTGTGCCCTCTGTATCGCCGTATCGAACTCCTGCCTGGTCATTGCAGCAGCGTCGTAATAGGCCTGCCCAATCCGGTCATATTTCGCGGCATGCTTACTCCCCATTACCACTCACCTGCCGTTGGCGAATTGACCGCACCCACAAGCTCCTGGGCGTTGGGCTGCTCAGGGGGTTCGGGCACAGCTGAAGCAGATTCCTGCACTGATGCTGCAGAATCCTGAGCTGGTTCTGGCTCCGGCTCTACTTGTTGTTCTGGCTGTTGTGATTCTGGCTGCGGTTCCTGTGGCAGCTCGATTCCCAAGTGCTTTAGTTTCTCAGCTGGAGGAGGCGGTTCAGGCGCTCCTTCTGGTTCGGGCTCGGGCTCGGGTTGAGGTTCCGGGGCCGGTTCGCAATCCTCCGGTTCCGGTTCGGGTTCCGGCTCACAGCCCTCTGGCGCAGGAGCCGGTGCTGGTGCTGGTGCCTGTTCACACACTGGTTCTTCCGTCTCCGTGCACATGTCTAAGTTGAGCAGCGAGGAGGCGACACTGCCCGCAACACCCACAGCCCCCGCAATTCCGGCGATACTGGCCGCCCCGGCAGCGCCAATGGCACCTCCAACGGATATCCCAGCAGCAACGCCTGCCTCAATCCCAATATCAACGTTGGCAACAACCCCAATTCCACCAGCGATAGCACCGTTGCCACCGGTTACAGTAGCTCCTTCGTCACTCACAGACTCAGCCACCTCTGCACAGGCCGCCGAGGTAGCACCCGAGCTGGCAGGGACAGTAGGAGGCTGCGGCGGGGTGGCGACCACTGCGGCCTCAGTGTCACACGCTGCCTGCTCAAGACACTGCTCGATGCAGGTATTGCGTGCATCGTAGAGCTGACCTGTGGAGTCGACGAGACTGTTACACACCTGCTGGGCCACTTGTGCAGCTTCAGCGCCGACCTCCGGATCGTCGACAAGCGCTTCGCACTGAGATAGGACGCCGTCGGTTTGCTCAGCCATATCTTCGGCCTGTTTTTCGCAATTCTCAAGGACCTCGTCGACTTTCTTGCCGCACTCGCCGACACTCTGCGCGCCATCGGCGGACTGCTGATCCTGATTCGCACAGTCCTGCGCGGCTTTATCGCAGCGTTCCTTGGCGGCGTCGGCGGCATCGCCTTTCAAACCGCCCCAATCGAAAGCCATAGCAATAGTTATCGCGGAGGCTATCAACCCCACAGAGTTGGAGAACTTGGATAGGGCGCTGCCTTTCCAGCCGTCAGCACGTCGCACCTTATCCAAGACTTTGGGCAGATTCTTGCCGATGCCACCGAACCCGCGCTTGGCTCCAATACGGCTTCCACGCCCGATAACACGCACCAATATCGGAAGAATTCGAGCAACCCATGGCATCAGTCCACTACCTCAATTCCACCGAGGTCGGCGCTCCCGTCGCTGTCACAGCCTGCAAAGACACGCCACTGTTCTCGCACTGCCGGAGCATGATTGCCAAGTCCCGCGTACATCGATTGCCCATGCTCACGCAGTCGCGCTGCCGCCTGCTGCAGACGACGCCCCTGGGCGGCAAAACCCTGGCCACAGTCTGCCGCGGAAATATCGGGAGCGCTTCCCCACCGCTCATGGCCGTCACGGCCGCGCTGCTCGATCTCTCGGGCAGCCGCTGTCACTGCATCTTCCGAAAAATGCAGCAAGCCTCCGCCACTGCCTCCAGTAAAACTTGCGGACACGAAAAATCCCCTTCCCCGCGAAAACAGTTCCTATTACTGTTAGGCGCGAAAAAAGGGGATTCGGTTCCGTTGAGGTACTGGCGCGGGTGCCCCCGGGGGCTAACGAGCGCGGTAGATGCGCTTACAACCCTCAACACCGGTGAAGCTGAATGGACCGGTGCCAATCAGGGCGTCGTCTCCCAGGTTTGAGTACTCACCCGGATCTTCATGCGTCACCTGAGCGTGGCGGTAGTAGGTCGGGTCATCGAGCTTTACGCGTTCATCCAGTTCACGGGCATTATCTGCGGCACGCAGCTGGGACTCGTAGCCCTCGACCACATTGCCGGTGAGGAACTCAGCAACCGAGCCGGAACCATAGGAGACAACAGCGACCTTCTTACCAGCCAGGTCCTTCTCGGTATCCAGCAGCGAGAGCAGACCGAAGTAGGCCGATGCTGTGTAGGAGTTACCGATGATGCGGTTGTACTTGGTGGTTGGGCCGAGCTGGCGGGCCTCGTCCTCTGCGGTGAGCTCCACCCCGTTATTGGCCGAAAGCTGCCGGTGCGCCTTGTAAGCCATCTTGGTAAATGGCTGGTGGTAGCTGAAGTAGTCAATCTCGCTGAAGTCCACACCGCCACGGGCACGGTAGTCCTCGTAAGCACCCTGAACAGCGTCGATGTAAGCGCCAATAGAGAGCTTGCCCTCCACCAACGCCTGGCTGCGGTGATTCGGACGCCAGAAGTCCATAACTTCGCGGGTGAAGACGCCCGAAACCGCATCGATAGCCAGGATGCGCGGATTAGCGGTCACCAGCATGGCTACAGCACCTGCGCCCTGGGTCGGTTCCGCAGCGGTGTCCAGGTCATAGCGGGCAATGTCGGAGGCGACAACGATGACCTTCTCCTCCGGATTGCGGGCCACCAGAGCGCACGCGAACTGCAGCGCCGCGGTACCGGAGTAGCAAGCCTGCTTCAGCTCAACAGAGCGCGCGTGCGGGGCAAGACCGACCAGCTCGTGGACATAGACAGCAGCGGCCTTCGACTGGTCAATACCGGTCTCTGTGGCGAACATGATGGTGCGCACGCCGTCGATACCGTGGCGGTCGACGATCTTCTTCACCGCAGCCGCGGCCATCGTCACCGGATCTTCATCAGAGGCAACCACGCTGGAGCGTTCCTGCCCCAGGCCCTTGTGGTACTTTGCCGGTTCCGCTCCGAGTCGGGGCGCAATATCGGCGAGGTCAATGCAGTACGAACCCGTCGCAAAGGCGATGTCATCAATACCGATCGGGGTCACATTGCTTGTTGTCATCAAAACCGTGCCTTCACTACCTCTACAGATTTTTAAGAAATAACGGGCAACGAAACATCCCCATGCCATCAGAACGGCCATCTGAGCAGTCATCAGGCCACGGGATATTTTGCCCACAAAATGTTAATTGCCTACTACAGAAATCTAGCGCGTTAACCTGAGATTTGTCTTAGGTTTTGCGAATTGTCGCAAACAGCTATTCACAAAGCACTACTTCGCACGCTCGATAGAAACGTGCGCCTCCATCAGCTCACCCGGGTTCGTCTGTGCCGCGAGCAGGGAAAGCTCACCGCACCAGACGATTGCCGCACAGCACGCTGCTAGACGACGGGCATTCTCGCCCGGTTCACGGTCCTCCTTGCAGCCCAGCGCCGTGAGATTCTTCTCCACGAAGTCCAAGCCCTTGCCGTTGCCCACGGAACCAACAATCAAATGTGGCAGGGTGCAGCTAAAGCGCACGGAGCCGTCGTCAAGCGCCTCTACCTGCGTCAGCCCCTGCGAACCTTCGACGATATTCGCAGCGTCCTGACCGGTAGCGAGGTAAAAGCCCAGCAGCATATTGGCGTAGTGCGCATTACCGCTGCGCAGCGAACCCGCCATAATGGAGCCGACGAGGTTCTTGCGCTCGTTGAGCTCGGCCAGGCGCTTGGCAGTTGTGCGCAGACGCTCGCGGACAACCGGCTCCGGAATGACGGCCTCGGCGATCACGTACTTACCGCGGCCCAGAATGCCATTGACGGCGGAGGTCTTCTTATCGGTGCAGTAGTTGCCCGAGATAGAGCCATAGCCCAACTCTGGCATCTGCTCCATCAGATAGGACATCAAACGCTCAGATGCCAGCGTGGCCATGTTGTGGCCCGAGGCGTCACCGGAGAAGAAGTCAAAGCGGACAAAGAGCAGACGCGATGCGATCTGGAAGTGAATATCTACCAGCTTGGCAAAACGCGAGGAGGACTCCACGACCTTCTTCAGCTCGTCAGAACGAGACAGGATGTTGTCGCGTGCAACGACGGCATCAGCTGCCGAGTCGAGAGTGAAAATCACCGATCGGGTCATCTTCTCGCCGACGAAAGTGCAGGTAATGCCACCTTCGATCATGCGGGAGACCTTCGCACCACGACCACACGACGGCCACAGCGGGGTCTCGTAAGTCGCCAGCGGAATCTTCACCTCGTCATTCATGACGTTGCCACTAATCCGCACCGGACCAATCCAGCTCAGTGGTACGTGTGCATATTCCAGGTCGTGCGAGCTCTTTTCAGCCATTGTCCTAAGCGACCCTTTCTAGCTGCATGCAGCTTCGGTTCCCAGCTTCTGTAAATTTCAGCTGTCTTAAATTCTACGGTCAAAAAACTGTGGTCAAAGTTGAGCGGCCAGCCTCAGCGGCAACGACAGGATGCCAGCTGCCTGCCAGCGCGCGGTGATGTCCGCGGCAGTCTCCTCGGCATCGGCACCATTTGAGACTCCCACCAGCGCGATTCCACAGTCACCACCACCGGAGCCGCTGCTCTTGCCTGCGGCCCCCGCGCCATCGGCGATGTCGGCGAGCGCTTTCAGTTTCTCCGTCTCGATGCACACAGCACGCTCACGCTCATAGTCCTGCAGCAGCGTCCGATTCTCACGCAGGCAGGCAAACGCCGCTGTGTGGTCGCCGTCGGCAAGCGCCTGCCAGAGTCTTTCGCTTATCGTCGAGACCCCGCGTACAAAATCACGGTCTGCGCCACCGGCCTTCTTCAACTGCGAGTCAGTCTTCACCGGACTGACCGTCCAGCCGACCAACAGTTGTAGCCCACCGAGGTCAGCGCGGGCATCAATGCGAAGATTCGGCCACGGTGCCGCCACGGCGGCGACAGCATCAGCCGCCACGAGTTCCGCGAGCGCCGTCGGATTCGGCCGACGATAGAGCACCACCCCGCCGTGCGCGGAGCACGCGATATCGCCGCCGGAACCAGCCGCACCAGCCAGAAGCGTGGCCACCATCGCAATCTTGTACACGTCCAGCGAATTGAGCTCCAGACCAAGGTGCGCTCCCAGCGCACGAGTCACTGCCACAGCGACAGCCCCGGAGGATCCCAGGCCATACTTCGCACCACTGTCGGCGTCATCGAGGTCTGATTCAATGACGATATCGATGGAGCGCTCTGGGGTGTTTTCCAGCTCGCCCGCTGCAATGCGATAGACCAGGGAAATCGTATGGGTAGCGATGTCATCTGGTGCATCGATATCAATGATGCGCCCCTGCGGGCCGTAATAGCTGGAGTACACGCGAGAGACCGGCTGCGTTGGGCCGGCATCGTGGCACCGAACCGTCACATAGCGGTCGACTCCTGCGATGACGGCCAGCCCCTCGACATCCATCACCGCATATTCGCCGGTGAGATACAGTTTGCCACAGCCGCGGCCAATCGATTCACCTTCGATAGGTTCGCCCTTAGCGTTACTCAACTACTCCCCCAGCTACACCAGGTATGCGCCGGGGCCGGAGCCGGAAACCAGCACGTCAATGTCCTCGAACTCCGCGCGGAAACGATCTGCGATGGTCTCAGCATCGCCGCTGCGACACAGGACCTTCACGTTCGGCCCGGCATCCATGGTGGCGTAGCACTCGGTGCCCTCGTCACGCAGCGTAGCGACGAGATCGAGAGCCGCCACTGAATCCGGATTCCAATAACGCACCGGAGGAAGAGCCCCCAGCATAGTGGCGTGCATGCGCATGGCATTGGCCTCGGCAAGCTCGCCGACCGCAGTGAAGTCCGCAGCGGCAATGGCGGCCTTCATGTCCTCGATATCACGGGGCACCTGCTCCACCCAAGCCGGGAAGAACGGTGATGTCTCGACTGTGCGACGCATGGCGGCACGGCTGTCAATCTTCTTGCGGCCCGGGGCCAAAACCGCCACGACCAGGGAGAGGTCCAGTCCGGAATCCGGCAGAGCCACTGCGTGGCTGGAAGCATCATCATCGCCGGGCAACCACTCGACGAGGCCGCCGAAAATAGAGCGACAGGCCGAGCCCGAACCGCGACGGGCCAAAGCCGAGAGCTGTTCCGGGGTGTAGTCCAGGCCGTAGGCCTTTGCCGCGGCCAGCGCGAGAGCGCCAAAACCCGACGCGGACGAAGCCAGCCCCGCACCCGTTGGAATCTCGTTGGTGCTGTTCACCTCTGCGAAGCTAGTGCTGCCCGCACGCTCGCGGACCAAATCCAAAAACTTCTGGACACGGGAGAGGTCCTTGCCCACCATCTCCTGGCCGTTCAAAGTGCCCGAGTCTGCGGTGACGCTGGGATCGTCGATAAGCGACACCGTGGTCGTCGTCGGAGCGATGCCCAGGGTAAGGGACAGCGAACCTGTGGCCGGTAGCTGCACGGCCTCATCGCGCTTGCCCCAGTACTTAATCAGGGCGATGTTGGGATGAGCGACGGCGGTAGCGGTCGTGGTCACGAGGGATTTACCTCCACAGTCCAAGTAGTAACAGCATTGGCGCCCATCATGGCATGGCTAATCAGTTCCGCGTGATCGGCAGACTCTGCCAGCGCCATCACGCAGCCACCGCAACCGGCACCAGTGAGCTTTGCACCGTGGGCACCTGCCAGACGTGCGGCAGTGACGAGATCAGTGATGGACTCATGCCCAACACCTAGTTCTTCTAGCGCTTCCTGCGCCGAGTCCATGCGATGCCCCAGACGGGCAAAATCGCCCTTGGCCAGGTTGTGCACCGCGCCATCGGCCAGCTGCCCCAAGTGGTCCAGCAGCTCTTGGCCGTGAACTCGATGGGAATCGACGAAACCACGCACGCGGGCAACGGCCAGCGACGTCGAGCCACGCACACCGGTATCCCCCAGCACCAGCCACATCTTCTTGGCCACCTTCAGCGGATGGAACTCACCCTGCTTGAAGTAAACCGGACGCGATGCACGGGCAACCGTGGCATCCAGGCCAGAGGGGTTACCGTGCGCCAGACGCTCAGCTTCCTGCACCAGGTCAAAGCGCTGACGCTCGGTCAAAGTGCCATCGGCGAGGTCCCGCACTGCGTCGATAAGCGCATGTGCCACAGCGGCAGAACCACCCAGCCCTGCAGCGGGCGGGATACCGGAGCGGAGACGAACCAACAGGTCGCGTTCGGGAATACCGAAGGTGCGCAGCCCTGCTCGGAGTGCAGCGGCGATCGAGGCAAAGCGCTCCGGCAGCTCGTCAATGTCAATGACCTCGCCGTCCATGGAAAACAGGACTGGAGAATCCTCCACGCGGTCAATCCACGCCATCGTGCGCAGCGACGTCACCGGCAGCGCGATAGCCGGCTTGCCATAGACGACAGAGTGCTCGCCCAACAGAATCGACTTGGCATGGCCTTCACCGAATGCGGCACCCTGTTCATTGGCCAGGGCATAGAACTCCCCGGTCTCCAATTCCTCGGACTTGTCGAGGCCGAAGTCGTCGACGCTGGCGTTTTCTACGCTGGTCACGAAGCTACACATCCCTTTCCGAAACCGACTGCGCGGCAGCCTGCGCCTCCGCGGGGCCATGAATACCCGGCACACCCGCAATGTCGAAACCGTACTTGGAGAACTTCTCCGCACCAACACCCCAGACGTGGTTAAACCACTCCGTCATCGGTTCGTTCGCGCGACGTTCTGCGAGCTCCTGCGGGGTCACGTACACCACTTCATCGACCTCATCGGGGTTGATATCCACCGACTTCGGATCGACGATGCCGGCGTACACGTGGTTGTACTCGTGCTCCGCCAGTCCCGAACGATCATCGATGACCTGGTAGATAACGATGCCGATTTCCTCCAACTGGGAAACATCCGCACCGAGCTCTTCCTTCGCACGACGCTCAACGGCATCGGCCACCGGCTCCCCCGGCAGTGGGTGCGAGCAGGTCGCATTCGTCAGCAGCAGTGGTGAGTGATACTTCGACTCCGCACGGCGCTGCAGCAGCATGCGCCCCTGCTCATCAAAGAGGAAAAGAGAAAAAGCACGGTGCAAAATTCCCGGCGGAACGTGTGCTTCAAGCTTGCCGACGGTACCGAGAACCCGACCATCAGAATCGACTACCTCTACCTGGATGTCGGCTTCACCCGGGGCAAAGCGGGCTTTAATGTCCTCTGGCGCGTCATTCATTTCCACACTCCTGACTCTAGACTGCGGCCACAACCGCAGCTAACTCCCCGGCAATCTTGCGGGCCGATTCCGCATCGGCGGCCTCCACCATGACGCGGAAGAGCTCCTCGGTACCAGACGGGCGCAACAGCACGCGGCCGGTGGAACCCAGCTTCTCCTCGGCTGCATCGATGGCGGCCTTGACCTCATCAGACTCCAGAATTGCGGCCTTGTTGGACACCGGCACGTTGATAAGAGTCTGCGGCAGCACCTTCATCACGGAGGCCAGCTCAGCCAGAGACTTACCGGTGCGTGCCATCCGCGCCATGAGGTACAGACCGGTGAGCGTGCCGTCACCAGTGGTGGCGTGATCCGGAATGACCACGTGCCCCGACTGCTCACCGCCGAGCGAGTAACCGCCAGCGTTCAAATCAGCCAGCACATAGCGGTCGCCGACCTTGGTGGCACGCAGGGCAATATCGTTTTCCTCCATCGCCAGCTTGAGGCCAAGGTTACTCATCACAGTGGCCACCAGCGTGTTGTGGTGCAGTAGCCCCTCTTCCTTCATGGCCACGGCCAGGATGGCCATGATTTGGTCACCATCGACGATGTTGCCCTGCGAATCCACAGCCAGGCAGCGGTCGGCATCGCCATCGTGAGCCAGACCCAGATCCGCGCCGTGCTCCAGCACTGCCGCGCGCAAAACCTCAATATGGGTGGAACCGCAGTTGTCGTTGATGTTGTAGGAGTTCGGCTTGTCGTGAATAGCGACGACATCGGCACCGGCGGCCGCGTACGCCATGGGGGCGGCCTGCGAAGCAGCACCATTTGCACAATCCACCACGACACGAATGCCGTCGAGCTTGGTGCTGACCGCACGGGAGAGGTGGAACAGGTAGCGGTCGAGCCCGTCGGGGGCCTCCTCGATGACACGACCCACTCCGGTGCCTGTGGGGCCGGTCTCCGACAGGTTGTGGAGAGCGTGTTCGATTTCCTTCTCCACCGCGTCGTCAAGCTTGGTGCCGCCCGCAGCGAAGAACTTGATGCCGTTGTCCGGCATGGGGTTGTGAGAAGCCGAAATCATCACACCCATGTCGGCACCGTAATCGTCGGTGAGGAAAGCGACAGCCGGAGTGGGCAGCACGCCGACACGCAAAACGTCGACGCCCTGGGAAGCCATGCCGGCAGACAGCGCTGCGGCGAGCATCTCACCGGAGACACGCGGATCGCGGCCAACAATGGCCAGGGGACGACGCCCCGACGGATTCGTACCGCTAGTCAGCACAGTGGCCGCAGCAGCACCCAGCCGCATTGCCAGCGGTGCGGTCAGAGTCTTATTCGCCAAACCGCGGACGCCATCAGTTCCGAAAAGACGTGCCATTGTTGCTAGACCACTCCTTGGGGGTTATGAGTTTTGGTATCGCGGACTATTGCATTGTCAATGCTGTATTACTTTAGCCGGTCGCGCAGGCTAATCCAGACTAGCCACAGGACACAATTGGCTGCGGGTCATAAACCGTAGTCTGAGTTTCACGCGAGATTTCCGAACCAGAGAGGTCCCGAATGACGCGTGTGTCGGAAGTGGTAAAGCCCTGCGCACCCGACGACGGCTGGCAAGAGCTGCCACTGACCTGCATGCGCTGCGGTTGCGTGTATGCCCAACGGCCACCATTAATGGACTCGACGTTGACCTTCTTCACACCCTTGATGCGCACAGTGACGTCGGAGCCAGTAGTAACGGCCTCGATGAGAATCGGAGTGTCGGAGCTGTTCTTAAACGCTAGGTCGATTGCGCCCTCGTACACCGTCGCCTCACGGCCGGCCGGGTAACGCGAAATGTAGTAACTGTGCGGGGTGTGCGCGACATCCTCCATGCCCGCAAAGTACGAAGCATTGTACAAAGTGGTGGCGAACTGGCTAATACCACCGCCGACAGCCTTATCCGCATGTCCGTTGAGGATGATGCCCGACTCGACAAAGCCCTGCGCAGTACCGCGCGGGCCCGTGTAGCCGTTCAGGCTGAATGTATCGCCCGGCGCCACGAATGCGCCGTTGACCATCTGCGACACCAGGGCAATGTTTGTGCCCGATGCCGAACTGAAGCCACCGGTGGTGAACTCACCAATGACATCATCGAAGGTGGCGCCTTCCGCTTGTTCGGTGGTGTAGGTGGCGGGCTGGTCCTCGTAGACCGCATCGAACTCGCGCTTATCCGTCGAAGTCACACGCTCGGCGAAGTCCTTCATAGTTTCATCCCACTTCACAGCTACGCCATCAACCGAGGGGACCACTTCACGCGAACCACCGCTGAAGCGTATCGACGCATTGCGCTTATCAACCTCAGAAGCAGCCAGCCCCTCCTCGAGGATCTCGCGTGCGCGGTCAACATTGATATCGGCAGCCAATCCGCCTGCGCGCGGCACAAAGCTGATGATTTCAGCCATGCGCTCCGGAGGAATTACACCATCTGTGCCATCGCGGCCCTTGGCAACAATGGGGCCCGACACCGCATCGGCGGCTTCTCCCTCAGCTGCCTCACGAACCTGATCCTCACCAATAGCCGGGTCGTGCGCGGTGGTCTCCACATCGATGCCCTCCGGTGACAACCACTTGGCGGCCAAATCCCCACTGACCGCATTGCGGTCGACATCTTGGCCGATGACCGGTGGAGTTGTTTCCACGCGGCCGTCGACAAGCTTGACCTCACCATCGACGGGAGCAATAGTCAGTTCGCCGACGAGACGGTCGACCTGCGGCTCGAACTTAGAGCTATCGATATCGCTGACCAAATCCAGCTCACGGGTAGTAAAGAAACTGCGCACCCAGGTAACTGGGTTCGCCGTCTGCTTGCCCGCCTGCGCGACCGTCTTCTCCCAGTCGATGCTCAGCCCCGCCTCCTGGGGCAGAACCTCCGCCGTGCGTTCGCCGGCACGCAACGCCACTGGATGAGTGGAAAGATCACCGAGCTGCTCTTCGAGCTTCGCCTCAGCGTGATTCGCGCTCAGCGTGCTGATGTCAATTCCCGCAACGGTAGACCCGCGCGGGACATGGTCCTTATTCAGCACGTAATCGACAGCGTAAAACACACCGAAGATCGCGAAGATACCGAGGACGATGCCGAGGAAAATCTTTAATCCGCGGTGATTGGAAGAAGACTTTTGTTTGGCCACAGCCACTTACTTTACCGTGAAAACAGTATTAACTAGATTTTTATTAGATTCCGCAGGTGTCCGGAATGCGTTTCTTGTTCTTCGCATACTGCTGGAAGGCATCGGCCACGGCATCGGCATAGACTTCAGCACCATCCGGGGTCGGGTGGATCAGGTCCGCGCGCAGCTTGGACAAATCGTCTCGCACACCATGGCACCAGTCAGCCACATAGACATTGTCGCGCTTCTTTGCCGCATCGAGGACTTCCTTCTCCGACTGAGGCATCCACACGCGATCACCGTACGGGTTGATTAGGACAACGATGCGGTCTTCACCCAGCGAATCGAGGATTTCATCCAACAGGTGTTCGCCCGATGCCGCAGCCGACTGGTTGATACCAAGACCCAGCACGACGAATGGATCGAGCGTGCCCGCCGCCTTCATACTGGCGATAATCTCCGGCGCGGCCGGATAACCACGGGAAACAGCCGCATCGATGTAGATGCCGGGCAACTTCTCCTCCAACGCAGACGCCGAGGCGAGCATCACAGAGTCGCCGATAGCAGTGACCTGGTCACCACGCGGCATAACGCGCTTGGCCAACTCGGCCTCCTCCGCCTTCTGTGCCTGCGCTCGGCGCTCAGCTGCCTCTTGTAGCTGTGCCTCCAAACGCGTCATCTTCGGCGCCGTGGCCATTCCCACAACTGCACCAGCCACGACGACCAGCGCCAGCCCTGCTGCAACGCGCGGCTTCCAGGAACCGGCAAACTGTGTGCCCGAAAACTGCGCCATCCAACGGCGGTAACCCATCCGGCGAATTGGCGATTCCACATTCTTGTACGACCAATTCGCCAAAAACAGCGATAGCGCAATACCTGCGCAGGCAGCGAGGTTCTCATACTGCATGGCCTCATTGCGCTCCAGCAGTTCACGGATGAGCACAATGACCGGCCAGTGCCACAGGTACAGCGAGAAAGAAATCTTTCCCAGCCAGCACAGTGGCTTGAACTCAAATATCTGACGCACGGGTGAGACACCGCGAACGACAAGATAGAGAATCGCCGCCGACAGCAACGAGGCGAATACCAACCCACCGCGGTAAGTCGCCGACGCGGTATCCGACATCATCAGCAAAACCAACGAAAGGAAAATCAGTGGCAGCGAGGCCACTACGAAAGCCTGGGCGGAACTGCCAAAGAAATCCCGCAGGAGGGGTTCCGTGCGTGGCCAGGAGTCCGCCTCTGCGCGTGACGACGTCGATGTCAACCACAATGCGAGGGCCGCGCCAAACAGGAGACCAAAGGCGTGAGTATCGGTACCGTAGTAGACCCGCGTGGGGTCGACCTTCGGGTCGTAGAGCGAGACCATCCACACGAAAGAAGCAACTGCCCCAATGCCCGCCACTGCTGCCAGCTTGCGAGATGCCAGCTTCAGGGCGAGAAGAGCCACAAAGATCAGTGGCCAGAACAAGTAGAACTGCTCCTCCACCGACAGCGACCAGTAGTGCGCTAACAGCTGCACTCCGGAATCCGCGAAATAGGACTGAGAGCCAGCAATCTGCGTCCAGTTATTGACGAAAAAGACCGTGCCGAGAAACTGCGTCGACAAGCCAACAGCGGGATCCCCGCCAACCAGACCTGCGACGGCGATTGAAATAAACAACACAAACATCGCAGCCGGGGCGATGCGACGCAGCCGACGGAGCCAGAAATCCTTTAGATCGATGCGCCCTGTGACCGCGCGTTCGCGCACCAGAAGCGAGGTGATAAGAAATCCGGAGAGCACGAAGAAGATATCCACACCGATGTAGCCACCGGGCAGCACATTATCGAAGTAGTGGTAAATCACCACTGTGGCAACGGCCAGACCGCGCAGCCCATCAATGCCTGGTACGCGTCGAATGCGGAAGGGATGCTTCGCCACCGACGACGAGCTAGAGGAGCTCTTCGCGTCGGAGGCCTTGGTGGCTGTGGTACTCACCGCCATACGGTTTCCTTCTTCCCATCGCATTTCAATTGCACTGCAATCGCACTTCCATCGCACAGCAATCGCACCGCGAAAAACGATTCTCGTGGCAGTTTTTAACGGATAAAAGTCTAACGTACGGGGCTTGTCCCGAAAATGCAGCCATGCCTGGTCACGGCGGACTTTAACCCAAAAAAGCACCCCGGCTTGCGTGTAATACGCAAACTGAGGTGCTTTTCGAAGCAGTAAAGCTTAACGCTTGGAGTACTGCGGTGCGCGACGGGCCTTGTGCAGACCAGCCTTCTTGCGCTCGACAGCACGGGCGTCGCGGGTGAGGAAGCCAGCCTTCTTGAGAACGCCGCGCTCCTCCGGGTTGAACTCGTTCAGGGCACGAGCGATAGCCAGGCGCAGAGCACCGGCCTGACCGGACGGGCCACCACCGTTGATGTTGGCCTTGATGTCGAACTGGCTCTCGCGCTCGACCAGGACCAGCGGGTCCTTAATTTCCTGCTGGTGCAGCTTGTTCGGGAAGTAATCCTCGAGCTCGCGACCGTTGCAGACAATCTTGCCGGAACCAGCGGTCAGAACGACGCGGGCGACAGCGCGCTTACGACGACCGACCGTCTGAATCGGACGATCCAGGGTCAGCGGTGCAGCCGGAGCAGCCTCAGCCTCGGTCTCAGTAGCAACTGCATCGCCGATGGAAGAGGTGAACTCTTCGGTGGCAGCAGCAGCGGCAGCCTGAACATCATCGTAGGAAGCCTCGGTGGCCTCTACGTTCTGGTTCTCATTGACGTCCTGTGGGTTGGTCACTGTGCCACCGCCTTGATCTCGTAGTTTTCAGGCTTCTGACCGGCGAACGGGTGCTCGGAGCCGGCGAAGACGTGCAGCTTCTTGATGGACGCACGCGAAAGCTTGTTGTGCGGCATCATGCCCTCAATAGCCTCAGCGATAACGCGCTCCGGGTGAACCTCGAGGGAACGACCCAGGGTCATCGACTTCAGGCCGCCCGGGAAGCCCGAGTGGCGGTAGCGCATCTCACGTTCCCGCTTGTTCGAGGAGACGTGCACCTTATCGGCGTTGATGATGATGACGTGGTCACCGCAGTCGACGTTAGGGGCGAAGTAAGCCTTGCCCTTACCGCGCAGCAAGTCTGCGGCGTGAGTAGCCAGACGGCCGAGAACAACGTCGGTAGCGTCGATGACGTACCACTTGCGCTCGATGTCACCGTCCTTCGGATGGAAAGTAGACAACATGACTCCTTTTAGGGTCCGTGTAGATTTGCCAGCCACCGTGCACACTGTTGTTATTCCTCGGCGGCCGGTGGAGACCCGAGGCAACATTCACGTGTGCGCACACAATTCGGCTACTTTACCTTGAGATGGCGCTAGAACAAAAAATGCCAAAGCCAGTCTCAGCTGCAAACTGCTGAAACTGGCCTCCCCCCCCCCCCCGGAGTGCTGCTAGCAAGAATACTTCATAGGCAGATACCTAATTGAGGATCTCAATTGAGCAATGTCCTCCCCTCCCCCGATTACATCGCTCAATAAGAAGGGCCTCAATCAGGATCCAAACTATCCCCAGCTAGCTGCCGCGCGGCGGTTAATATCCGCCATTCGCTGACTACCTGCGCTGACAGTATCCGCGATAGTCGTGAGAATCATATTGAGCTCTTCAGCTGCTGTGTCCCATTCACGCTGAGCCTCCTGGTAGGAATCCGAAGATTCACCCTCCCACGTAGAGACCATCGGCGCGATGCGCTTCTTCAAATCTCCGAGCAGCCCGTTGATGGTGCCAGAAGTGGACCGAATGTCATCCGCAGCACCGTCGATTCCGCCGAAGCTGTACCTAATTGGTTGCATTAAGAACCCTTTCCCCAAAAGGTGATGTGTGTTGTGTGATTCAGTGTTGTGGTTGTGCGATTCGACAAAACGTTTAGAGGTTCAGCAACGACGCACCCGCTGCTGCCACCTGCTTGAACGACGACGCCCCCTCGTCCTCGCCCGCATCGAAGCTGCTGGAATTTGCGCGGATGTTATCCGCGATATCCGTCAGCGCATTGGATAGACGCATAGCTGCGTCATCCCAACGAAGCATCAGATCATCGAAGCTGTCTTTAGCCTGGCCCTTCCATTCCCCCGCCAGACCGTCCACTACGCCTCGAATACGCCCCAGCTCGCCCTGTACTTCCGAGTTGACGCCATCGACGTCCCCTGCGGTAGTGGTCATTTGATCTGATTCGGCTGCAAATAGGTTTGCCACTGTTTCCCCCTTTTTCGTGTTGAGTGACTGATTAACGACGGCATTTTTACCTCCCCGCGCGAGCCAGCCAGCTTCCCGCGTTAAAAACCCGTCATATTGTTTGGCGCGAAAAATCCCGATTCGGTTCCATTTTGGTTTTCCAACCTTTACCCCTGCCTACCCCCGCCCCGCCCCCAGTCACCTTCTCTACGCCCCTTGCGTATTACGGCACCGGCCGAGCGCTTACTACTGCCTGGTCGCAAATGGGCCGTACTGACGCAATAGTCCTTCCTCTGAACTGGCACCCCACACTGACTTGAGTGCCGTCCATCACTTTGTGATGCCAGAGCACTATCGAATTACCTGACGGCAGCCGCTCCTCGACGACTACGACATCGGTGCCCAGTACTTGTCTGCGTTCCGGCGCGGACTTGGTCTCATCCCCAGCAACGGAGCTACTCAAAGCGGCGGCTAGATGTTCAAGCGCCATGTCCTGCGAAAGCGGGTTAGCGAGCACCAAGACGCGCATATCGCCGCCGTCCACCGCAATCAAGCGGTCGAACGGACTTGCCGAGTCAAGCTCCCACCCGCCGGGAAACCGAGCTTCCACGCCCGCGTTGGCCAGCGTGACTACTGGAGCAGAATCGGGAACCGGTTTCGATGTGGATGGAGGAGTCGTTACAGGTGGCGTGGTTACAGGAGGAGCCTGTGCGTGCGATGCCTCACGATGCTTCTGTTTCCCCTCGTTCTCGCTGGCTATGCCACCACTAATCAGCCATGCAGCAATCCCAACAATCAGCACCACCACCGTCAACAACCCAACGGCAGCTACTGACACAACTGTGCTTTGATTCGACGCTGAGCTGGCTTCTGCCCTGGCTGCAGGACGCCGCCCTGCGAAATCCTCCGACGGCTCCACTTCACCGGGGTCAGCGTCGCCGATGCTTTTCAACAAAGCTGGATTTACGCACTCCCCGAGCCGCGAGGCTGGGCAGTCGAAGACTAAAAATCCACGGTCGCGCAGACGATCGGCTAGTAGAGCTCGCCGCGGCTTCGCTAGCCCAGGTGGAACTTCGCCGACGATGAACTCAATATCATCCTGCCAGCGGGGCGGATACTCGGTGATACCGTGCCCACCACTAACTTCCACATCATCGGGTATCCCCTGGGGCGCATCCGGATACATGGTCAGCTGATAAGCCAGCGCAATGACTGTTTCCACCAATGGTGCGCTGTCGTCCGCTCCGACCAAATGTGTCATCCGACTGGCAATGCGACCCCCGCTCAGACGAGTGACACAGACACGCGTTTCCTCTACTTCCACCAACACGCTATGAGACACAGTTGCCTCATCGAGTTCCACAACGGCGTCGGCAAGCGTCAGGATGTACGGATTGAGTTCAGCAGCCAATAGCGCGGAGGCCAGCCGACACTGTCGCACAGCACCCCAATAGCTGGGCACAATGACTGTTTGCATGCTCTCGAGAAGCGGTCTAGGGCCATGCACCCCCAGTTCTGTGGTGTCTGCAGGTGCCGCGAGTCCCCACAGGTGCCAAGTACCGTGGCGCAGCGTCGGAGTCTGCGTGGTGCAAGGAGATTCGACCCGAATCATCAACTGTCCTCCTGGTCACCAACGGTATCCAACCACCCCAACTGCACAACCTGCGGACTCTGGCCGTGCGCCACCCAATAGCCACGACCCGGCGGCTGTTCGCAGGGCTTTACGCCGAGGATGGGGCCGTCATCGCGTGTGCCATCCATGACAAAGACGCTGGCCCCCTGATCCTTAACCGCACCCATGACCGGGTCGTGGAGAGAGCGCAATGCCCCGCTGATTCGACGGGCGAAAAAGATATTGAGCCCAATGTCGGCGGCGTGAGCGATGACTTCTGCCAGCGGCTGCAAAGGGTTACCCCGCGAGCCGGCCACGAGGTCATAGTCGTCCACGATGACATTGATGGTTGGACCACTCCACCAATTTCGCGCCTTCAACTGCGCTGGGGTGATATCCGGTTGCGGGAGACGGGCCTTCAGCACCTCTGCCAGCTCTGCCAGCATGGGTGTCGCCACCGCAGCCGAGCCCGCATAGCCGGCCAGCCGTTCTTGGGGCACGGCCTCCATTAGCCCACGGCGGTAATCGATCACGACGAATTTCGAGTCCGACTGCGAGTACCGCAGCTGGTGAACGATGCCCCTCAGCGCGGCGGTTCTGCCACTGCCTGCCGAACCGAATATCAGTAGGTGACGATCCTTTTCTGGATGGAATATCACCGCGCCTAAACCAGCCTCTTCGAGACCCACTGCAATCGCGCCTCTCGTCGCGGCGGCTGGTCGTGGCAAACGCGCAATATCAATCCGCCGCGGCAACAACTGGAGCTTTGGTGCCTGCTCACCGTGCGGCGCCGTCTCTGCAATCCGCTTGGTCTCAGCAGCGCCGGTGAGAGCTACCAGCATCGCAAACCCGCCCGGCGCGACTCCGCGTCCTGGGCTCTCTGGCACCAGCTCCGCTGCCTTACGATCAATCATTGAATCCATCGACTCCGCCTGCCGCAGCTCAATCCGAGTACCAATCAGGTCGCGAACGGCAGGCCTCATGTCCGTCCACCGATAGGCCGTGAGCAGGACATGAATTCCCACCGCCAGTCCATCTGCAACCAGCGCCTGCACATCGTCACTCAGCGCCGGAAACTCCGTTTTGAACGCACCCCAGCCGTCAATGACCAACACCGAATCCGGTTGTCCTGCCGCCCGCGCTGCTTCCGGCGAGAGCCATCCATTAGTGCGAAAGAGCTGTTCCCGACGACTTACCTCACGACGCAAAAAACCAAGCGTACGGCGAATAAGCTCTTCGTCTCCACGGTGCGCAACCGACGCGACATGCGGCAACTCAGCCAGGTCGCTCAAGCCGCCCGCACCACAATCGACGATATAAAAATGCAGGTCACGGGCGCTGATGCCGTCGGCAAGCGCGAGGACCGCTGTGCGTGCGGCAGTGGTCTTTCCCGACCGCGGCGCTCCGACGATTGCCCCGTGTCCGCCGGTCGTGCGCAGGTCGATACGCAGTGGGTCCTGACGCTGAAACACCGGCTTGTCCACCAGCCCAATCACACCGGTCAATCGCTGTCGCGGCAGCTGCTCGTCGGGCTGAAGCTCGATGGCCTCCGGTAGTGGTGGCAGCCACACCCGATGCGCACGTGTCGGTACGTGCGACACCGCTGCCACCACGGCACCGAGCACCGTCTGCTCCGATGTCTGCACAGGCGGATCCACCATTCCACCATCGCTTGACGACGCGTCGAAAGCCTCCCGCGTCCAATTTTCAGCGGTAAATTCAGCGACAGCGGCGGCCTGGCCCTGCAGCCCCTGCTCTGCCCCAGCCGTCGCACCGTCAACAGGCTGCGGACGGACCACCGGGCCGGAAACATACGCCGACCGAAACCGCACCGGCTCGGCGGCAGCTGATTTGATATACCCAATGCCCGGGATAGCCGGCAAATGATAGGCGTCCGGAACACCCAGCACGCTGCGGGACTCCGCGACGGAAAAGGTCTTCAACCCAACGCGATAGGAAAGATGACTTTCCAGTCCGCGCAAGCGGCCTTCCTCCAGACGCTGACTGGCCAGCAGCAAATGCATGTGCAAGCTGCGCCCCAACCGACCAATCGCAACGAAGAGCTCAGCAAACTCCGGGCGTGCGGAGAGCAGCTCCGAAAACTCATCCACCACAATCAGCAACGCGGGCATGGGTGGCGCATCTATCTGCCCAGTGCGCCGGGCTTGCTCATAATCGCTGACACCGGCGAAATTCCCCGCAGCGCGTAGCTGCTCTTGGCGCCGCGTCATCTCACCGCGCAGTGCGTCTTCCATGCGGTTGACCAGGATAAGCTCCTGTTCCAGGTTGGTAATCACCGCCGAGACATGCGGCAATTGATCCAGTCCCAGAAACGTCGCCCCGCCCTTGAAGTCCACCAGCACAAAGTTCAACTGATCCGGATTGTGCGTGGCTGCGAGCCCTACCACGGTCGTTCGGAGGAATTCCGACTTACCCGATCCTGTGGCACCAACGCACAGACCGTGTGGCCCCATGCCGCCCTCGGCGCTCTCCTTAAAATCCAGATAGACCGGCGCGCCGCCGTCATCAGCCCCAACGGGAATACGCAGACGAGCACTGCCATAGCGCGGTCGGTAGCGCAGAGTTGTCGGAGGCGGATACAGCCCGAGCTCCTCCATCACCGGATCTTCCGAGGTCTTAACAGAATCATCTGCGCTTGTTGGCACTTCAAAACGCGCCAAGCTCCGCCCAAGCACCTCCGCTTCTGCTGGACTCAGCTGATCAGGTACGCCAATCTCCTCCCGTCCGGACGCGGTTTCCGCATGCACAGCAGTAGTGGAAACAACCAGCGCGATGCCATGGTGAACCGCGGCCTCCCACAACGTTGACTGCGCTTCCACGACGGTCAGTAGTACTACCGAGGTCTCCGACCCCGCCGCGTCAAAAATCGGTGTCAGTTCAGTGACATCATGCTGCCCGTTCGAATCCGCCAGCACAATCAGCACTGCAGCTGGCAGTGTGTCGATAGCCGTGAGCAGCTCAGTCAGCTGCGCACACGTCGCCGTCCGCAACCGCGCTGGGCCACAGGCATCAGTAACTGCGGGGTGTCCGTGGTGTGGCGTCCATTTCAGCCATTCCCACTCATCTCCCACAACTGCAATCAGGCAATCCTCCGGATGATGCAGCGCAGCAGCTTGGGCGACCATCGCTCGAGCCAGCCCCTGCGCCGCGGTATCTCCAGTGAGCGCGATGATCTCAAAGGCCGACACATCTATGGCAAAGGGCACTCCCTCAACCTGACGAGCCGATCGAATAACTTCCCGCAGTGCTACGGCGGAAACCGGATCCAGTTTCTCGGGCGCCGGAATTGCCGGCGGTGTTACAGGCGTTGCGGGCTGCTGCGTTGCCACACCGATGCGCAGCTGCAAGAAATCCGGGTCCCCCTTTCGGCGTTCGCACGCCCGCCCCATCGCCCCCAGCTGCCACAGAGTCTCAGGCCGAGGGTGGATAAATTGCGCCGATTCACGCTGCATCCTCGCTGCTTTCGCCACCGCACGGCGAATACTGGACAAATGCCTCTGATAGTCCTTCCGCGCCGGTGCCATGTCCTTATTTCCCGCCCCGCCCGACACCATCATTCCCACAGTGGCAAACACCATCATCAGCGGAAACATAAACGACATTGGGTTACGTCCCATCCCAGAGACAAACATCAACACCACCATGCCAACCACCGCCACAACCATGATCAACGGCATGAGTGCACGCATCAGCGGCACCGGCTGTGGCTCCGGCGCTTCCGGTGGCGCATCCGGCGCGATTGTGCCCGTCATAGGCTGCGGCCCCGTTTTTCGGGTTGCCGAAATCTCCGCCCGTGCACTAGTCACAAAAATCCCCCCGCTATGTGTCGCCCCTTGTGTTCACTCGACGGCCAATCCCCCGACCAATCGGTGTACACATAGCTTAAAACACACTCCGGATTCTCGCAGCGCATAACCGAGACTGATAGCGGGGGCACGCGCAGTTACTACTCCGAGTAGCGCTCTAGCGAGTTGTACGCCACTCTAGAGGGACTAAAGCATGCAGAATTCATGGGGGAAATACATGCTGGGGGAACTCATTCGCGTGCGCATTGATGCCGCACACATGCCCGAAGACACCAACCGAGCACATGCAGATCTTGCGTTACCGACCAATGTCGCAATCGCCGCACTCGTACCGGATATCCTGCAAATCTTCGATATCGACATTGCGGACTTCCCGCTGGCACAGTGGCAGCTACGGACCGCCGCTGGCACGATATTGCTTGCCGACGACACCCTGAATGATGCCGGTATTGCACCAGGCGAACGCCTCGTTGTTATCAACGACCCAGGTCCCGTGCCCAAACCTCGGCTCTTCGATGCCGCCGATGCTATTACCGACACCACCTATACCGATGGTATCGGCACGGCTGATTTGGTTGTTGGCTGTACCGCCGCCCTCGTGGCCACAGCTTCAATCGCAGCTGCCTCACTGAGCTTGAGCAGTACCGATTCCACACTGGCCGCGGCAATTAGCTTCATCGCGCTGCTGGCAGTAGCGGGTGGACTGCGCCTGGCTCTGTTGCGTAGTGCAAAACCGGCGATTGTCATGTCCCTGGAGCTGCAAGTGCTCATTCTGAGCACTGCTTCGGGCCTCTGCTTCGTTGGCCTCGACCTACACCGCATACTCACCGACTGGCCGCCGACTGCTGCGATTAGCGTCGCGCTCGCCGTCATCGGTTTGATTTTTCTCATTCTCAACACCGACGACGGCGACAACCGCATCACTGTCACCCTGGGCGCCGCGAGTCTCAGTGCCGCAGTTACCTGCGGTCTTTACGCTGCGGCTGTCGCACTTTTCCACAACTCGGTTCAATCAGGAGCACTCACCGCTGCTAGTGCAGTCATCCTGATACTGCTGGCGCCTTCCATCGCTATCAAAGCTGCCGGTATTCGCGTACCCAAAGTCCCTGCTGCCGGCGAGAGCTTCGATGACAGCGAAACTCCCGAAATATCCCACGACGCACCTAAGCGAGCGGGTTGGATTCTCGACGGCATCCTCTGCAGTGGCACCGGAGGTCTCAGCATCTTCACCCTGGTGGTACTTTTCTCCGGAGCCTATGCGAACAGGTGGTGGCCTCTGGGCATGGCTGCTGCTGTCATAGTCTTTTGTGCAATTCACTCCCGTGGCCAAGCCCGGAAAGTAGCTTCCACCTGCACTGCTTTAGCTGGCCTTGCCGTCATTGTGGCCGTCGCCTTTCAACAGTGGTTCGAGGGCAATTGGCCAGTCGCCGCTGGCCTGGTCGTCCCTATGCTTGCAGCCACCGCTTTAGCCGCATTTCCCGCGTCACGCATCTCACCTACAACACGCCGCATAGCTGAGCTAACCGAGGCCTGCAGCATCGCCGTCATTCTGCCCATTGCGGCCATCATTGCCGAACTCCCTGAGTTCGTAAGTGGGTTCTTCCAGTGAAAAACCCACTTTTCATGAATGCCATAAAAACTCGTCTCACCGCCACGGCCGCACTTTCCACCGTGCTTATCTCCACGTTGACGGCGGCCACCGCTGTAGCACCGTCGGGCATCGCACCAATAGCGGCTGCCCAGAACAGCCAGGACTGCGTGGCCACGATGCTGTCGTCGGAAAGCGCACTGCATGAACCGACGGTGATCGAAAAAGCTCTTCGGTTTCGCCAAGCATGGCAACTGACGACGGGGGCGGGGATTACGGTGGCGGTAATCGATACCGGGGTCTCACCCAATGAGCGCCTGGGCGAGGTTCTCGACGGTGGCGATTTTGTCGACGGCAACAGCGGGTTCGTAGACTGCGACGGTCACGGAACTCTAGTAGCCGGCATTATTGCAGGTCGGCCCGGTGCCGATGGTTTCGCCGGGCTGGCGCCCGACGCGCACGTGTTGTCGATAAGACAAACGGCCGATGGCGAAGGAAACTTGGAGTCGCTGGCACAGGCTATCGACAAGGCCGTCGCGGAGGGCGCGCGGGTCATCAATATCTCGCTCACATCGTGTGCCCCGGCTGGTGTAATGCCCCAAGGCGCAACAGATGTTGCCGAGAGCGTCGCACGCGCGGAAGTTTCAGGCGCAGTAGTGGTCGCAGCGGCGGGCAATAAGGGCGATAGCTGTCAGGACGGATCCGTAGCGTGGCCCGCAGTCCTGCCGGAGGTAATCGCAGTATCAGCAGTACAGTTCGACGATGCTGGCCAAGCACAACCCGCGGAGTATGCAATCACGGGACAATGGGTCAATGTCTCCGCTCCCGGCGGCCCCGTACTCGGTCCCGATCCGCGCACCCCTACCGGTCTCATAGACCGCCACGTGTTCGGGTCCGGGGAGAACACCCGAGCCCAACAGATTGCCGGCACCAGCTTTGCCACGCCAGCCGTATCGGGCACAGCTGCCCTGCTGCTGGCACGAAACCCAGAGCTTTCCCCAGCACAGGTTCGCGACATCATCCTTAATTCCGCGAGCCCAATTAGTTCCGGGCTTGGCCTTGGTCGCGGCATCATTGCACCTTATGATGCTCTGATTTGGACCACTGTGGACACCGCCGCGCAGCACGCCGCCAATCCCGCTGCCGCACCGGCTCCGCCGGATCTGCTTTCTTCGCAGGAGCGCAATGCATCACTCCGGGCGACTGGACTGCTCCTGATATGCGCGCTGGGCCTAGGTGCCTGGTTCCTCTCGCGTCCCAGACAGCGGTCCTAGCGCCGCCTGCTTACTCAGCTCAGGGCCTCCGCGCAACGCGGCCAGCACTTCCCACTCCACTGGTCGTGTGCCACCGTTATCGGCATTGGTTGATGCATTAAACCCGAGGGCAGCCAGCGTCGTGCGATCGTGCACAGCAAAGCGCATTCCCTCTGGCGAAATGACGTGCACGGCCCCATTTACGCTGACTGCAATTGAGCTGCGCTCACGGCTGCGACCATCCACGAAACCGTCGACGGCCGCACCCGAGCCGTCGGCATGCGGGTAGTCCACGTGCCGCCCCTCCGGAGCATGCTGTGACCACTGCACGAGAGCTTGCGGCTGTCCTGCTATCCGTCCAGCACACAACCAGCCATCAGCATCGGCAAACGTCAACGGCTTTTCAGGTAGTCCCGGGACTGCTGGTGCATTCGCAACGGGAACTGCCGCCAGCTGCCCCTCACTGGCCTGCAGAACTGGGCTATGCGCAGCTAATAGCTCTCCTAGCACCGGGGAGAGAATCGCGGCACCGTCGTCAAGCACGATAACGCGCCGCTGCCCGACCTCAACCACATTGCCGACTATGTCGAATGGGGCGGCGAAGTGCGTGGGTACGCCGCGGTTCGGAATTGCTGGCGCGGCCAGAATCGGAACCTCCGGAACCGTTCTGAGCAACGCAGGACTGACAGGCCGGACTGCGGCGCGCTCCAACCCCAGCGCTCGAGAAACAGCGGCGTGCTCCGGGTGGTTGATATCCAACCGCGAGCGGTAGCCCTGCGTAATCAGCCAGAGGTTTTGGCCATCGGCAACAACAGCACTGTCCGAGTGAGTTCGGGTAAGTTGCTGCGGCTCCGTGTGTATTTCTTCAAGACGCGCAAGTGACTCTGCAACAATCCACGGCTGCCCGAGGTCTTGCACCGTCCGCTCGCACAAAGACAGTGCCAACTCCGGCGCACCTGCACTGCCCCTCCTGGCAGCTCCCGAGGCCCCAGAGCCTGCCGGCGCGACCGGAACTGCTGGTGCGCCCTCAATCCCGACAGCAAAACTGATGTCCTCTTTGTCCAACTCACTACTGCGCACCCGTTTCGGCTCAGCAGGATTGCCCAAAATTAACCGCGCCGACGCGAGGTTCGCGACTGGATGCAATCGACCATTGACACGTACATGCAAGCCCTCCGACCCCGACACAACAATCAGCTGCTCATTGGAGCTAGAACCGCCCTGCGGCCGCACCAACGACAGCACCGCAGTGCCGGCGGCCAGTAAAACCACCAGCGCACAGCCGATAAACAGTGCTCGCGTTCGCGTGCGCAGAGGGTCGTGTAGCATTCGCGAATCCGCACGCACAAGCGCATGCTCAATCCGACGAATCAAAAATCGATGACCGCTGACCTGGCTAGGCGTAGTCGGCGTACGTGGCATGAGTTTCCCCCAAAAACTATTCCCCCAAATAATCTCTACCCTGCAGAGTAAGCCAGGCCGCGCTACTGTGCGACCAGGGGAATTTTAGTGGGGAACATATTGGGGGGGATTTTCACATGCCATTGTCATTGTGGCTGCTCATTACAGCAATAATCATCACTGCAGGCGCGCATGTCCCTGTGCGCGGCCGCAGCCTTCGTGACCGCCTGCGACGCACCGAACCAGGACAACTCATCGGCCTACGTCTCACACCAGGCCTGCGTAACCAGTTAAGCGCTGCGGATATCGTCTCGCTTGCCGACGACAGCCCAGTGACCCTGGATGCGCTGTGCTTTTATCACATTGCGCCGGAAATCCGCGGAGAGCATGCGCACCGCTATTTCCGAGCAGCCGAGCGCTCCGGCACAAGCCCTGAGCCCTGGACACATCTGGTGGCAACTCTTCCGTTGGAAGCCTCCGCTGACAAAGCCCTACGCTTCCTCATCCACCGGCTGGGAACCCTTGGTATTCGCGCACGGCGATTGACGGCACCGGAGTGTGCTCTGACTGAGAGCTCTGCGGAGGTCGTGCAGCTGCGCCGCACTGGACGCTCTCAGCATGTGGCGGCGTTGGGGCGCAAACCGCACCTGTGGTTAAGCCGACAACGTGACATCGCTATCACTAATGGTCCGGCGCAGGTCATAGGGGTCGGGAGCAGTGGACAAACCATCACAATGTGTCCCGCGAACATCCCCCGATTGGAGGTCGACTGCGGCAATCAGGACATTTGCGAGCTGCTCATCGGAATGCTCTCACTCGACTATCGGGTCGGAATTCGCACGTCCCGTCCACATTTCTATACTGTGGCTCTTGATCTGGGCGCAGTACTTCTCGCGCGAGCTGGAGACGACACCGTCGATGTGGTTGTTGTCGAAGAGTATGAGCCCGACCTGTGTACGGGAATCGCGAGGATCATCGAGGTCAGTCGTGCAGGTTCACCCACGGCAGCAGCATCGGAAATGCCAGTTTCGTGCCCTCGACTGGTGATGGGCGAATTCACCTGGACACTATCTACCGCCCGCACTACCGATGAACTGCAGCCACTAGCTATGCGGGCAACTAGCGGTTCAGGCCCGGAATCAACGCACCCAAATCTGGCAGACCGCCCGGCGCCGGGGAGCCGTCAGGCTCACCCTGCTGCGCTGGGTCATTCGGAGCGCCATTTTCTTGGCCACCCGGCTGACCGCCTGCTGCAGGAGGCACATCCTCCTTCGGCATCTGTGCACCGGTGACATTGCCATTGTCGATAGTGGCAGCGCCCGCTGGCCCCGAGCACTCCAGAGTCGACGGACCATAGGCCGCGCAGCTGTATCCGAATGCGCTCAACTGAGAATTCGCGGGTAGCGTCTTCATCTCACCGGCCGGCGGGAACGTAAGGACCTCGTAAGTAACTCCCCCCGGGTTCCAGGACACAGCATTGGCGGGAACCTTGTTTCCCGTGCCGTCATCGACCATCGGAGGATTGGCAAGATTCACCTGACAGGCCAAGTAGGCGTCACCGCTCAAATCGTTGAGGAAGCAACGCGTCGTGCCATCCTCCAACTGAAACAGTCGAGTATTTGGGCCGTCCGCCGGGGTGTAATCCGCATCATTGACCTGGGTGATTGCAGGAGTTTCCGTCGGTGTCTCCGATTCTGTCGGTGTCGTCGACTCCTCAGTCGGCTTCGGCGAAGTCGAGGATTTAGTCTTTGCGGAAGAACTGACGGAGCGATTCGAGACTTCCGGCTTAGCCGGCTCGTCGTCTCCACATCCGGCCAGCGCGAAAGTCATCATCGCACCGGCTGCGATCGTTGCCATAAATTTATTCATCCGCATGGTGTCCTAACCTACCCGACCATCGCTCCATCCCCTAGTAGCCGAGGGAGGAATTACTTCCGGAGAACTAGCTCGCATCTCGTCGATGCGTTCTGGCGTAATCACATCATTGAAGGCGAAAATGGTTACTTCCCTATCTCGATAAACAGGGGTTACCCCTGGAGCTACCCAGAGCCCTTCACCAGGAAACTCTAAATCCTCCTTGGAATCCCAAATACCCGGGGGTGACAAATAAATGAATCCCACGTTCAGCTTTCGGGCTGAGCGATCGACATTGTTCACCCCATCCGGCCGATCGGGGTCTGGAAAACCGAGGTAATCAGCGTGCCAGTACAGCATTGAGGTGGCAGTCCACTTATTCGCCACTGGCCAGTCATAGTGCGGGAACACCACCGGCAGGTCATTGCGAGCGTACATCCAGCTGGATCCCTCCGGCGGATTGGTAAACGTGCGGTACTTATGTGCCTCCGGCTGCTCGGCCAACCAATCAAATGCCTTCAAGTCAGCATTGGAAATGATTTGCCATTCTCGAGGGCTCTTGTAGGCGAAATCCGCTGCGCTAGCATTAGACGCCACTCCATAGACCACAAGTACAGCAGAGCTCACCGTCGCTAAGCTCAACCCCAGAACCCGCCCCGTCGATGGCACCTTTGACTCACTAATTCGAGCCGCCCACGCGCAGCCCCACGCCACGGCGATACCCGCAAACGCAGAATACAGATACGCGGTGACCATCACCAACCGGTGAGGCGTCGAATAGTGAAGATCCGTGTACAGCGCGAGAATATCGCCCGGCACGCCACCAAAATGATTGAGCGCGTGGGTCGTCATCAACACCGAAACAAACCAGGCCGGCACTACCCACACCCGTCGGCGCGAAGTACCTGCGAAAACCAAAACCGCCATCCCGATGAAACCGAGGATGATGATTGGCCAGAAAGGCCGGAATTCCTCAGTGTGGCGAGTCAGCATTGTCGCGCCTCGATACCACGCATCGAAACGATTGAGGTCGTCTACTTCAGCGCTAACCGCGCGCACATCCTCGGTCTGAGAAGTTCCCGTAAGCCACTGCGGTAGCAGAACTGCCACTGCTGGCACAAAGGCGGCTGCAATCACCGCGACGTCGTAAAGCTTGGCGCGCACCGCACCCAGTTCAGGATGCGCGGGACGCGGCAGGCGGTAGCACAACCACCAGATTGCACCGAGCATAACAACTGTAGGCACCGATGCCGGATGGAGCTCTCCGATACCGATTATCGCAAAAGCGGCGCTCAAGATGCGCTGAGGTGTGTGTGGGAGCGACGTAACAAAGGCAAAAACGGTAATCGCTAGTGCAATCGAGACCTGGTACGGCCAAGCCCCCACGAAGACCCCGACGGGCATCAATACCGGAAGCGCTGCGGAAACAAGCGCCGCAACCCCCGCGGCAACGGCGGTGGACAGCTTTTGGCGATCAATAATTCGCCAGGTCAGCGCCGCAGCAGCCGTGGGTATGGTCACGGCCGGAATGATAATGCCGAGGTAATTGACCGCCTCGGTGATTGGTAGACGGACAATCAGTACCCAAAGCGCACCGAACGCATGCCATGCGGCGGGATAGTAGGACACCGACTGAGTTTCCACATTCTGGATCTCGCCCATCCTAGTGGCCGAGGCCATGCCGTCTTCCGTAATCGAACGGAGCACACTTGCATGCCAGAGTGTGTCCCAGCCTTGCTGGATGGTCGCCATCCCCTCGGACATTGAAGCGATGCGGCCGATAGCGGTCCACGTGAGAACCGCCGCTGCGATGATGACCCCGATACCTGCGATTAGCCCATAACCCAACTCGCGCCATCGACTTGCGGCGAGCGGCTGCGCCTCGGCCGACACCGAGCGATCAACACTACCGCGACGCCGCCGAATCAAAGCGCTGCCGCCACTCCAGCAAAGCGCGAGAAGTAGTGTCACGGCCCAGCAGATAGACGCACTGACCAAGGTGAAGCGCACATCGATAGCGCCGAGCGCCCACCCTGCGGTGCCTGCGATACCAAACGTCACCGCAGGACCGAGGGCCAGCGCCCACGGTGTACGAACGCCGCTGGCTCGCACTACAGCAGCGCCGGGGATTACGAGCAGCGCAACCAAGCTAACAATTGCCCACACCACTACCGAACACTCCTCCTACGGTCACTTTCTTCAGGGAATATTACCGAGAGCTTGTACATTTAAGCCTCGTCCACATCTATCCGGACATCACGACGTCCGCGAGTCTGCTCCGCCCTGGCCGCCAGATCCGCATCTCCGGGGTAGTCAACACCTACCAGGCTGAGCCCACGTGCCTCTGCCACCGGGACCAACGGGGAACGCTTCTCTTCGCTCAACAACTGCTCAGTGAATCCAACCTCACGCCGCCCTTCACCGACGCTAAGGCAGGCCCCAACCAGTGAGCGCACCATAGACCAGCAGAACGCGTCAGCAGTCACATGGGCCTCGTACAGCTCTGGCTCTTGCCTCGTAGATACGTCGAACCACTGGAACCGCTGTAAATCTCTAGTGGTTGTCGCATGTGGCTTGTGTCGACAAAAAGCGGCGAAGTCATTGAGCCCCAGTAGAGCATCAGCTGCCACCTGCATGCGGTCGATATCCACTGACCGTCGCCAGTGGGCCGTATCGCGAGCACGGGTAGGAAGCGGGCCACTGACGCAACTAGTGACACGATAGACATAATGCCGACGTAACGCAGAAAAGCGGGCATCGAAGCCCGAGGGCGCAAACGAGGCGCCCCGAAGCGTCACGTCCGCGGGCAATAGTCGCGCTACACGACGAACCAAATTACCCGGGTCCCCTGCGATAGAACGTGTGTCTAAACAGGAGACAGGAACATCTGCGTGAGCCACCTGACCGGAGGCATGAACGCCGGCATCTGTACGACCGGCCACAGTCAGTTGCACTGGAGTGCGCAACACCTTCTCCAGAGTGGATTCCAACGTCGCCTGCACAGTCCGCACAGGTTCTCCCGTAGGCTTATCGCGCTGAGCGGCCCAACCGTGGAAATCTGTCCCATCATAGGCAATGTCAAAACGCAACCGAACCAGGTCGGAGGCGGTACTCCCCGTAGTGGCACAATCGGGAGAATCGCACGGGGTATCCGGAGTCGTTGGCGTAAGTGATGTCACGGTTAACAGATTGTAGCCGGGACCCCGGATTAGAAAATCACCGCTTTCCACCGAAGGGCCTCCGTACAGCTCTCAATGTTGGTACGTAATCTTCGGTGTAACCGGAGACAGAACTGGGGTCGGGCGCTGTGCGCCGTCGTAAAGCACAAAGAACCCCCGGTAGAGCGTTCAGATATGAACTACTCGACGGGGGTTCAAAGCCGTGACGGCCAAAAGCCGTCGGCGAGGGGAATTACTCCTCCTCTGCAGCCTCAGCCTCAGCCTCTTCGGCCTTTGCCTCTTCAGCCTGCTTGGAAGCAGCGGCGCGAGTTGCGCGAGTTGCCTCAGCAGTTGCGGTCTCTTCCTCAACCAGAGCGATCAGAGAGATCGGGGCGTTGTCGCCCTTGCGGTTACCCAGCTTGATGATGCGGGTGTAGCCGCCGTCGCGATCAGCGAACTGCGGACCGATCTCATCGAACAGCTTCTTAACTGCGTAGTTGTCGTTGAGCAGCTTGGCAACGTTGCGGCGATCTGCGAGAGTGCCGCGCTTTGCCTTGGTAATCAGCTTCTCAACGTACGGACGCAGCAGCTTGGCCTTGGTATCGGTGGTCTTAATCTTGCCGTGCTCGATGAGCTGCTTCGCGAGGTTGGCCAGAATCTTCTTCTGGTGCGAAGCGGAGCCGCCGAGACGGGAACCCTGCTTAGGGGTAGGCATAGGTATCTCCTCGTTTTAATGAAGTCGCGTCGGTGAACTACTCGTCGTAGCCAGCGCTTGCGCCATCAGTCCAGTCAGCGTCATCGCCCGAGGCAGCGTCCAAATCAGCGACAGCAGCCGGGTCGAAGTTGTTCGGGGAATCCTTCAGAGCCAGGCCAAGCTCAGCGAGCTTTTCCTTGACCTCATTGATGGACTTGTCACCGAAGTTGCGGATATCCAGCAGATCCGACTCGGTACGAGCAGCGAGCTCACCGACAGTGTGGATCTCCTCACGCTTGAGGCAGTTGTAGGAGCGCATAGAGAAGTCCAGATCCTCAATCGGAGTCTGGTACGCAGCGACATCCTCAGCCTCGCGCGGGCTCGGGCCAATCTCGATGCCCTCAGCAGCCTCGTTCAGCTCACGTGCCAGACCGAACAGCTCAACCAGAGTCTTGCCTGCCGACGCCATTGCGTCGCGGGCGGTGATCGAGTTCTTGGTCTCGACATCGATGATCAGCTTGTCGAAGTCGGTACGCTGCTCAACACGAGTAGCCTCCACCTTGTAGCTGACCTTCAGAACTGGCGAGTAAATCTGGTCCATCGGAATGCGGCCGATTTCGCCACCGGAGTTCGGGGTCGCCGGCACGTAGCCACGACCACGCTCAACGATCATCTCAATTTCCAGGCGACCGGATTCGTTGAGAGTAGCGATGTGGTGATCCGGGTTATGAATCTCCACACCTGCTGGGCACTCAATGTCTGCAGCGGTCACCGCGCCTGCACCTTCGCGACGCAGGTAAACGGTAGCCGGCTCGTCGAACTCGCTCGAGAGCACCAAACCCTTGATGTTCAGGATGATGTCGGAGACATCTTCCTTCACGCCCGGGATAGTGGTGAACTCGTGCAGCACACCGTCGATGCGGATGCTGGTGACTGCAGCGCCCGGAATGGACGACAGCAACGTACGACGAAGAGAGTTACCGAGGGTGTAACCGAAACCCGGCTCCAGCGGCTCGATAACGAACCGGGAGCGAGAGGAATCAATGTAGTCCTCAGTCAGCGTTGGGCGCTGGGAAATGAGCATTTTCGAAAATCCTCCAGGTGGCGACCGCTATATGACGCCATAGGGAATGAATGGATGCAAGCGAAGTTGGTTATTACTTCGAGTAGAACTCGACGATCAGCTGTTCCTGAAGCGGAATGTCGATCTGTGCGCGTTCCGGGGTCTGGTGCACGAGGATGCGCAGGGACTCAGGAACAACCTGAAGCCATGCCGGGACGACAGCGTCGACCAGGTTCTCCTGTGCCTCTTCGAACCAAATCATCTTCTGCGACTTCGGGCGCACGTCGATGATGTCGTACTGGCTTACCTGGAAGGACGGCACGTTGATCTTCTTACCGTTAACGGTGAAGTGGCCGTGGGAAACCAGCTGACGAGCCTGGCGACGGGTACGAGCCAGACCAGCGCGGTAGACAACGTTGTCGAGACGCGACTCCAGCAGGACGACGAGGTTATCGCCAGTCTTGCCCGGACGACGGTGAGCCTCGGCGTAGTAGCGACGGAACTGCTTCTCCATCACGCCGTAGGTGAAACGTGCCTTCTGCTTCTCCTGGAGCTGGAGCAGGTACTCCGACTCCTTGATACGAGCGCGGCCAGCCTGCCCCGGAGGGTAGGGACGACGCTCAAAGTTCATGTCGCCACCGACGAGGTCGACGCGGAGACGACGGGACTTACGGGTTGCGGGACCGGTATAACGGGCCATTTCTGTTCTCTCCTTACCCTATTCCTAGACGCGACGACGCTTCGGCGGACGGCAGCCGTTGTGCGGCTGAGGGGTCACATCCGAGATCGAGGACACCTCAAGGCCAGCGGCCTGGAGGGAACGGATGGCGGTTTCGCGGCCCGAACCCGGACCCTTAACGAAAACGTCAACCTTCTTCATACCGTGATCCATGGCCTTACGAGCAGCGTTCTCGGCGGCCATCTGAGCAGCGAACGGAGTGGACTTACGAGAGCCCTTGAAACCGACGTGACCAGAGGAGGCCCACGAGATAACAGCGCCCTTCGGGTCCGTGATGGACACGATGGTGTTGTTGAAGGTGGACTTGATGTATGCGTGGCCCTGAGCCACGTTCTTCTTTACAACGCGACGGCCGGTACGACGGCCGCGTGCGGACTTCGGAGCTGCCATGTTTTACTTCTTCTTTCCGGCGATCGTCTTCTTCGGACCCTTACGCGTACGTGCGTTGGTCTTGGTGCGCTGACCACGGACCGGCAGGCCACGACGGTGGCGCAGACCCTGGTAGGAACCAATCTCAATCTTGCGGCGGATATCAGCCTGAACCTGGCGGCGGAGATCACCCTCGACCTTCCAGGTAGCTTCAATCACGTCACGCAGCGCAGCAACCTGCTCATCAGTGAGAGCGTCGGTGCGCAGATCCGGAGAGATGCCGGTCTTCTCCAGCAGCTCATTAGCACGGGCGGGGCCGATGCCATAGATGTAGGTAAGAGCGACCTCCATACGCTTGTTGCGTGGCAGGTCAACTCCAGCAAGGCGTGCCATACGGCAATTTCCTTCCGGTTGATGCGGTGGTTTACTCCACTGCCATCCTTCCCAGACCCGGCTTACTCGGTCGGACGCCGAGTCGCGTAGGTGTTATAGAAAGGCTCCAGCCACCGTTGCCGGAGGTATTCTCGCTTACTTCTGTGGAAAAGCTTTCATAAAGAACCGCCGCGCCGAACTGCTGAGGCACCAGGCCTCAACATCACGCGGCCGTCACCAGAAGCAGCTAGGACGGTGGAGTTTCTGTCTAGTTAGTAAATGAGCCCATCACCACTACCAACAGTGGTCAGGTCGATTTACTTGTAGCGGTAGACGATTCGCCCACGCTCGAGATCGTACGGAGAAAGCTCCACTACGACTCGGTCTTCCGGGAGAATACGGATGTAGTGCTGGCGCATCTTGCCACTGATATGGGCGAGCACCTTGTGCCCGTTGTCCAGCTCCACTCGGAACATCGCGTTCGGCAAGGGCTCGACGACGCGACCCTCAACCTCAATTGCGCCTTCCTTTTTAGCCATGTCCTCCACGTCTCTCTGGCGGATACCCGGGACAATCCCGGCACCAGTTGGGAAATCTCTACTCTGCCTGGCGTTTTAGCAGTTCCGCGCAGGGATAATCACCGCTGCAGCGACACTGCGTCCACACCATCGCCCAACTTTACACGCGACCTGCGTTTTTACCAAATACGACCACTCTGGGGCCGCCTGCACGCGACGGCAGGCGGATTCACCCCACGGCGACAGAGGCCATCGCGTCTCAAGTGGCAATATTCTGACCTTTATTCTGATCTTTCGTGTGGCTTTTACCTCGAGTTAACCACTCGGACATTGATAGATATCAAATTAGTGACATGTCCAAAATCATGCCTTTGAGTATCCGCGGCTATAACTCCGCCAATAATTCCGCTACCAAGTCCCTGTTCAAGCACCGCTCCATTGCGGGCTTTGCAGTCGCCGCACTTTCACTGTCCAGTCTTATCAATCCAGCAGTGGTCGCCCCTGCAGCAGCAGAGGTGGGGAATCAGACTATTGGCGCGGTTAACGGTTCCGACATTCTCACCAACGCCATCCCAGGCGTTGCTGATCGCGTTATCCTCTCTCCCACTGAGGATGCTTCAACTGGCATGAACGTCACCTTCCGCGCAGATACTGCCGACACTACCGTTGAGTACCGCCCAACTGGCACTGACCAGGTTCGTACCGCAACCACTACTGAAACAGGGAGGACAAATCGCGTCCACCAGTTCGCGGAGCTCGCCGACCTTACTCCTGCGACCGAATATGAATACCGAATTATCACGGCCGACGGCGCTTCCGGACCTTGGGACACTTTCCGCACCGCAGCTGCCGCCCCTCAGGATTTCGACTTTATCTACTTTGGCGATGCCCAAAATGGTCTGACCGAAGAAGCGAAGATTTCCGCACGGGCGGCATACAACGCTGTTCCGAATGCCGCATTGGCGGTACATACTGGCGATCAGATTAATGATGCCGATGACGATGAACAGTGGGATCAGTGGTTCGAAGCGCAGGGACCTACCGCACGCAAGATGCCCATGTTGACCGCCCTCGGCAACCACGAACTCAAAGGTGATCCGCTCGCAAAGAACTTCCAAAATCACCACACTCACCCGGCTAACGGTCCCGCTGTCCTGCCGGAGAGCACCTATTACGTGGACTACCAGGGCGTTCGATTCATCACGTTGACCTCGAACAACCTTTTCCTTTCTCAGCAGGCACGGTTCCTGGACGAGGCTCTTTCTTCTAATCCAAACCAGTGGTCTGTAGTGATGTTCCACCAGCCGGTATATAACGCCACAACTAAGCGGATTACCACCACAAACTTGCGGTACTTCGGCGACATCCTGGAAAAGCACAATGTCGACTTGGTCTTGAACGGCCATGACCACGCATACGCTCGAGGACACCGCTTCGACAATGAAGTCGACGGCGAAAACACCGGCCCTGTCTACATGGTTTCCTCGGCTGGTTCAAAGTTCTACGAAGCTGAACCAGAAAATGCCGCTTGGGATAACAACGGCGCAAACCGCAAGGTCTGGGCTAAGGGGACTGCCACCTACGCCAAGACTTCGGTTCAGGGCTGCACCATGACTATCGACTCCGTCATTACACACGAGGGTGCCGACAACTACACCTCGACCAGCATTAATGGCGCTGGCCAGACAATGGACTCTTTCACCATCGACAAGTGTGGTGAGTCTAAGCAAGTTCGCGACAACATCTAGTGGCCAGTCAAGCACACTGAAAACGCTTGACGACGCACTAGTTATTCATATCGAGGAGTCAAAATACGGGGGCCGTCCGCCGTGGCGGCAACTGTGTGCTCCCAATGGGACGCCGGCATTCGATCAGCGCTGACGACCGTCCAGCCGTCGTCAAGCTCATCGCTACCCCACTCGCCGCCGAGAATGAGCATCGGTTCGATGGCCAACACGGAGCCTTCGACGATGCGGGGGCCCTTGCCTGCTTTGCCTTCGTTGGGGAGGAAGGGATCCATGTGCATCTCGCGCCCGATGCCGTGCCCGCCGTAGCCATCGACGATGCCGAGCTCAATATCGTGGCGCAGTTCAGCCTCTCGTGTAGCCATTTCTAACGCATATGAAATGTCGGTGAGGCGAACACCCGGCACCATGGCCTTAATACCTTCGGCGAGGACCTCCGACGTCGCGATGTTTAGTTTTTCGACACTTTCACTCAGCTTTCCGACGCCGAATGTCAGTGCCGAATCGCCGTGCCAACCGTCCAGAATTGCGCCACAGTCAATCGAGACCAGGTCACCTTCGGATAGAACTGTGGCCGAGGACGGAATGCCATGGACGATAACTTCATTCACGGATGCGCAGATAGACGCCGGGAAACCTTCATAACCAAGGAAAGATGGCGTTGCACCCGCATCGGTAATGACCTGATGCGCAATCTCATTGAGATCCGCCGTGGTCATCCCTGGCTTAGCAGCATCTCGGCAGGCCAGCAACGCACGACCGACAATCTCGCCGGCCGCTTGCATTGCATCCAACTCTCCCTCGGTGCGGGCGGGGACTACTTTGCGGCGGCGTCGAAAACTCATCACGTTGGTTGAGTCTACTCTGACTCAGAAGGGAACCACCGGCTAGCCGCATCCCACCACCTACGAAGGCACCGCTACCCCAAGCCAGCACTCTGCTTCATGTATTTCTGCATGGCGTTGCATGGGAATTTTTATGGATGTTCATTCGTGACAGTTAATCCGCAATCGACTTGCTTCAATTTTCGCGCAGTTTACTCCCAAAGATGAGCTGCCCTACGATAACTGGCATGCATTCACTGTTGAAGTCCGCAAAAACTGCGGGCGCTGTTATTGCTGCCAGCTCACTTTTCCTGGTTGGCGCATGCTCAAGCAATCCCGAACCGCCGTCAGCACCGACTGCTCCGTCGGCTGCTCCCTCCGAAGAATCATCGGGCACCACTGGGAGCACCGCGGGTTTCATGGGCACCTCTGCACTGCCTGAGTCAATCCAGAATTTCACTCCTGCTGCAGTTAAGGATGCGGTTGGCAGCTGCGTCGAGTCGGATGATTCTAAACCCATCATTTTTGGCAGTGAGAGCGTACATGGCTTCACCTGTGTGATGGCTGTTGGCGACGGCGGCACTGCGATGCTCAGTACGGCCGAGGACCCGGCCACTGTCAGCCGGATTAATGAAAAGGCTGAGTCCGTCGAGAACTACGTGCCATACGAGCTACCCGGCAAGCACGCATTTAGCGGCGTCAACAAGGGCTCCCCTTTCGTTATGGTCATCGACGAGGATAACCGCATCTACCAGGAGTTTGTTTTCGCGAATATTGATGCCGATGCCGCACAACCGCTTATCGACGAAATCATTCAGGACTTCCAGTAGCCCTAACCTGCAGTTCAATCCAGGGAACTCACCCAGCATCAACTCTCCGCTGCCGTAACGCTCTGATTTCGCTACGGCCGGAGCACTTCTGCTGTACTCGCCCCAAAAGAGTCTTCACCTCCCGCCAGCGTTACCCCTGCGCCCCGTTATCTCCCGCCCCCTTCGTCATCCACGTCCGCACCGCACCCGCCTGCACCGCCGGGGTCAGCGTCATCCTTATCGCCTTGGTTACGCTTCACCCCTTTTTGCCGAAGTATTCGCCGCAACCAACGTCCTGGGTTATCAAAAGCGTTTGAATCTTGATTCGAGTTCCTGTTTTTCTCTTCCGATGAATCATTTGTCTTTCGGTCTTTTCCTGGCTCAATCCACACCACCCGTTCCGACTCGACAGGCTCCCCTTCACACTCATCCGGCCGCAACGTCCACCAGGATTTGTCATTCGACCGATTGTCATCAATCTTTCGATGCGTACCGGGGTCAACAAATGTCAGATTTGAAATGTCCGTTCCCCCGCCCCTCGCCCAGGATTCAATATGATGCATATCGCACATAGCCGGAGGCGTAGCTTTGCCCGGTGCGGAAGATCCGCCTTCCTCGCCGCACAGCGCAAGGTACTGGGCCATCGTCCCTAGTCTCTGCGATCGGCCAAGAAACAGACTCTGCCCCTTGTCTCCCAAAACCTGCAAGAACGAATTTCCGGCCGCAACCTTCTCTATCGCCTCAGCGATTGACATTCGCACGCCACCATCGCTGATTGCTTTCCCCGCCCCCGGCAGCTTCCAACCATCCGTGCCCTGCAGCTTTACGCCCGCTATTTTCGCGATATCCGAAATATGGGCGACAGTGACAACCGACGTGGTGCCCCGCACCGGCTTTAAGGTCGCGCCTATCCCAAAACCGGCATCGACCGCAGCCTCAAGTGCATCATGAAACCGCTGCTCTGGAGCGCGCTCATCCTTAGCGCCTTCCTCCAAGAGTCCACCCGGCCGTCCGTAGTCAGCCTGCAACCTCTTCAGCATCGCCGCGAAGTGCGGCGTAATCAGCCCCGTCAACCGACTCATACCGTCGGCTCGTTGTGGTCCGACCTTCACTCCCCGCAGCCGCTGTCTGTCCTCATCCGTATATGGGTCATCCAATCCCAACATCGCCCGCAGTCGATGTGACAGCGCACCCAAGTCGTCGACACGCACCTGTGTCACAACCTCACTGGCATGCTCATCCAAGGCCTGCGCCACCCGCGCATGTTCTGACTTCGGGAGATCTTTGACAGCTTTATCAATCTTTTGAACCGCATCCGCCCCTACGACCCCTTCGGATACCTTGTCCCGCAGAGCAGGCATTCTTTCATCATCGCTTTTCGACGAAAAAGGCTCCGCTTCCTTCCGGAGCCGCCCTAAACAACTAATTCGCTGACGAGCCTCCGCACGGGAAATATGAGACTCTTCCGCCAGCCAGGCAACTTTCCGGTGATTCGATGAAGGTATCTCCGGCGCAAGCGCCGCCAAGTACTCCGCGTCAACTATGGCTAGGCGCTTCCGAGCCCTCTCAATCAATGCATAGGCGTCTCGCATATGAACTGGTGATAAATCACCGAAGCAATCCACAACTAACCGAGACAGAGCTTCGAATTGAGTTATCAAGTCTAATATCTGCGACACCGACAGTGCTTGATTCAGCCCCTTTGACGGCTCCTGACCTTGCGGTTGATTAGGTCGCATCATTCCCCTCCCCTCGAATCCCCTAGTAATCGCTTTCGCTTTTACTTCCCTAACTATCCCCTACTACATACAAATATCGCACACCCATTCGAGTACGTCAATACTATTCTTCGTATTTCTTTTCCCTTTTAGCTCCACACCATTCAAGCCAACTAGCCCCCCTTCCCGAGCCCACTCAACACGAAAGCCGCCCTTCCAAACCTCAACGGTTCGAAAGGACGGCTTCAATAACCATCTACTACTGGTCAAACCCATCGGCCCGACCAACGGAAAGATGCCAGAGCACCAATTACCGGCACGCCAGGAGCTTAGTTCAGCTTCTCCAGCTCGGCCATCGTGCGCTCGTTAATCTCCTCAACGGATCCCTCAGCGGCAATCTTGATGATCTTTTCCGAGTAGTAATCCAGCAAAGGAGCGGTCTCATTGGTGTACACATGCATACGGTTGCGGATGACCTCTTCAGTGTCGTCTGCGCGACCACGAGCCAGCATGCGCTCGACTACGACATCCTCAGAAACGTCGAACTGTACGACCGCATCCAGCTCAGTACCGAGGTTGGACAGCAGACGCTTCAGCTCTTCTGCCTGACCAACAGTGCGCGGGAAGCCATCCAACAGGAACCCCTTGGCAGCGTCGTCCTCGTTCAGACGGGACTCGACCATACGCACAGTCACGTCGTCCGGAACAAGGTTGCCGGCGTCGATGTAGGACTTCGCCTCAATGCCGAGCGGAGTGCCTTCACCGATGTTTGCGCGAAACAGGTCACCGGTGGAGATGTGTGGGACACCAAGCTTTTCCGACAGGATAGCTGCCTGAGTGCCCTTGCCTGCACCGGGAGGACCTACAAGTACGAGTCGCATTACTTCAAGAACCCTTCGTAGTTACGTTGCATCATTTGGCTTTCAACCTGCTTGACCGTCGTCAGCGCAACACTGACCAGAATCAGCAGGGCTGTACCTCCAAACATACCGCCTGTACCGGCGTTCGCGTCGCCAAGCCCCATATCAAGAGCGACATTTGGCAGAACAGCAATCAGCGCCAGGTACAGCGAGCCGACAGTCAGCAGGCGAATCAGGACGTAGGACAGGTATTCAGCAGTCGGACGCCCCGGACGGAAGCCCGGAATGAATCCGCCGTACTTCTTCATGTTCTCCGCCTGCTCGTGCGGGTCGTACTGCACGGAGGTGTAGAAGAAGGAGAAGAAGATGATCATCAGGAAGAACAGCAGAATGTACTGCCAACTGGACGGCGCCAGCAGGTACTGAATGACATTGCGCTGCCACCAGTTGTCCATGTTCGGATTCGACTGACCGGACTGAACAATCTGGGTGATTAGAACCGGCACGTAAATCAGCGAGGACGCGAAGATGACCGGGATAACACCGGCCTGGTTCACCTTCAGCGGCAGGTAGGTGGAAGATCCGCCGTACTGGCGACGACCAACCATGCGCTTCGCGTACTGCACCGGAATACGGCGCTGCCCCTGCTCGATGAAAATAACGCCGATGATGAGAATCAGCACCGCAACAATCACGGTGGCGAACACAACACCGGTAGTGGAGCGCAGAATGTTCGCTCCCTGCGCCGGCATACCAGCGGCGATACCAGCGAAAATCAGCAGCGACATACCGTTGCCGACACCTCGGTCAGTAATGAGCTCACCCATCCACATGACCAGCACCGCACCGGCGGTCATCACAACGACCATCACCACGAGGTCAAAGACACCCGCATCCTTAACCAGCAGCGACTGCGAGCCGCCCAGCAGGGCGCCACGGTCTGCCATGGCCACAATGCCCGCAGACTGCAGCAACGCCAACGCCACTGTGAGGTAGCGGGTGTACTGGGTCATCTTTGTCTGACCCGACTGCCCTTCCTTCTTCAACTGCTCGAAGTGTGGAATCACCACCGTGAGCAGCTGGACGATAATCGAGGCCGTAATGTACGGCATAATGCCGATGCCGAAAATCGCCATCTGCAGCAGAGCGCCACCTGAGAACAGGTTGATCAGCGAGTAAACGCTGGACTGATCTTTCGAAATCTGCTCGAGCTGCGCGTTGACCAACTGGTAGTCGATACCAGGGGTTGGAATCTGCGAGCCGATTCGGTACAGAATGATCATCGTCAGAGTGAAGAAGATCTTCTTACGCAAATCGGGATCGCGCAACGCCGCAATGAGACCGGAAGCCACGTGCATCCTCCCGAGGTCAAGAAATCCGCTTCTCCCACGCTTTTGCCGAAAGACCTACCCGCTTATCCGCCAGTAGTCTTCCGTTTTAGTTAAGCAACGCGGATGACGTATTCCTCAAACCTTTAATTGACAGTATTTGACGTAGTGAGTCTACCAGCGTTTCTCCATATCGTCGCAATACGCCTCTATATCACCGTTAGTACAGCGCCCCGCCAATCACCTCTTTTCGCTTGACGACGATTCCAGCGCTCATCCCCTCTGAGCCCACGCCCCTTCATGTGCTCCACCCAACTTTCTCAAACAAAACTTGAACAGTGTTAAAGTTTTGCTCTGTGAGTACCTACAGCATTCGCATGCGCTCCAGCGCCGATTACTGCCATATCTCTGGTGCTGAGCGTCTTGCACCGGCCACCGAACTACCTCAGCTGGCTTCTGCTATGACTAGCCGTGCACTTCACCACGACAAGGGCCGTCCCGACACAATTCACATCACTGTGGACAAGATCGAAGAGTCGACCATCAGCACCGTGCCGGCGTTAACCCCCTTTCTAGAGTCGAACTCCAGCCCTGGGGACGCCCGCAAGCTCATTGCTCAACGCCTACACGCTGCAGGTATACAGGCCGCCGATATCGCCGCCGAGATGGCCTATTCACTCACGGGTCTTCGCGGTGCCGCTCTTATCGATAGCTCCTCCGGTGAGCGGCTCGACCCAAACCCAGCCCGCGGTGTACGGGTTTCCACTTTTGATGCCATCTCACACCCCAGCAAGGACTGCGCCAAGGACCATTTTCACGAGGCGCTCATCCTCGCATCCAAGGTTCACAGCGCCCCGGGCATCGTCGCAGAAATCTGCCTCTCCGATGACCCCTTTTACACGCGTGGCTATCTCGCACTGGACGGATTCTTCCACCGTATCCCCAATATCAAGGACCACGGCAGCACTCTTGGTACTCGCATTTTCATCGTTGAACCCGACACCGATATCCCCGAGCTAATCGATTACCTGGAGAACACGCCGGTCTATATCGAGCTCCCACCTGACGCCAGTTCCTCGACGGACACTACCGGCCTCAGCAGCGACCTTTCGGCAATCGCCGCCCAAAGAAACACGGCCTGGGCCGGTGCAGGACTTACCCGCACACTGCGCACTTTCGAAACCGCACAACTACCGCACAGCCGAATCGACGGAGCCGACTATCTATTGTTTTCTTCTTCGGACTACCTCGGCCTGTCCACGCACCCTGAACTCGTCTCAGCTGCCACCGCGGCAATTGGACATTTCGGCACCGGGTCCGGCGGCTCTCGCCTGACCACCGGCACTAGCATCCACAGCGCACTTGAAAGTGAACTCGCGCAGTTCTTCGGTTTCGACGATGCCGTTCTCTTTGCGACTGGCTACCAAGCAAACCATTCGACCATCGCTGCCATCGCCACCGCCGACGTTGAAATCTTCTCCGACGCCGCCAACCACGCCTCGATCATCGACGGATGCCGCAATGCCCGGGCTAAAGTCACGGTCTTTCCGCACGCTGACTATCAGACGCTCGACCGTCTCCTCGCAACATCGAGCGCCCGCCACAAACTTGTCATCTCCGACTCCGTGTTCTCTATGTCAGGCGAGGTCATCGACGGCCCGGCACTCGAGCGCACCTGTCGCCGTCGCAACGCATGGCTGATGCTTGACGACGCCCACGGCGTCGGCGTTATCGGAGAACAAGGTCGTGGCACTGCAGCGCACCTGGACATCCGCCCAGACATTGTGGTCGGCACCGCGAGCAAGGCTCTCGGTGTCGAAGGAGGATACGTTCTCTGCTCGGCACCAGTTGGCGAACTGCTACGCAATCAAGCTCGTAGCTTCGTGTACTCAACGTCCATGAATCCCGGTTCCGTCGCAGCTATCCGCGCAGCGTTGAAGCAGTTGGAGGTTGGGGACGTCGTCAAGCGATTGCAACGTAATATTGCGCGCGTCCTCTCCCTGGTTGGCGCGCAGTCAGACCCCGCATCTGCAATCATCCCGCTGCCCGTCGGGGACGAGACCGAAGCGATGGACATCTCAGCACAGTTAGCGGAGCTAGGCGTGTTCATACCTGCAATTCGCTATCCGACGGTCCCCCGTGGTGAGGCAATGTTGCGATTGACCATTACCGCGCTCCATACGGACGCTGACATCGACCAACTGGAGCTGGCTCTGCGCAATACCGGCCTGCTGTAAGCCAGCGGTTCGCGCTGCCCTCTCCCCTTCCCCTCTTAATACAACGAGAGCTCCTAACCACATGGGTTAAGAGCTCTCTTGTTAAAGCTTGATTGCTTTAGGCCTCAGTGACAGAGCCGCCTGCAGCCTCGATCTTGGACTTTGCGGAGCCCGAGAACTTGGTTGCGGTGACGTTGACGGAGACATTGATGTCGCCGTCGCCGAGGACCTTCACCGGCTGGTTAGCGCGGACAGCGCCCTTTGCAACCAGGTCGGCGATGGTGATGTCGCCACCGTTCGGGAACAGACGCTCCAGATCCGAAACGTTGACCACCTGGAAGGTGACCTTCGCCGGGTTCTTGAAGCCCTTCAACTTCGGCAGACGCATGTGAAGTGGCATCTGGCCACCCTCGAATGCTGCCGAAACCTGCTTGCGGGCCTTGGTGCCCTTGGTGCCGCGACCAGCGGTCTTACCCTTGGAAGCCTCACCACGGCCGACGCGAGTCTTCTTCTTCTTAGCTCCCGGAGCCGGGGCCAAGTCGTGGAGCTTAATTGGTTCGCTCATGGTTTACCTACTCCCCCGCTACTTCTTCAACCTCGACCAGGTGACGCACAACGTTCACGAGACCGCGCACAGCCGGAGTATCCGGGCGAACGGCGGAATCGTTGATGCGCTTCAGGCCGAGGGTGCGCAGCGAATCCTTCTGGTTCTGCTTGGTACCAGCGGTACCACGGACCTGGGTAATCTTCAGTGCCATGGAAATCACGCTCCCTGACCTGCGCGTGCGCGCAGCATACGTGCTGGGGTGACCTCTTCGAGGGACTTGCCACGACGTGCGGCGACCTCTTCAGGGCGAACCAGCTGCTTGAGAGCATCAACGGTTGCGTGAACAACGTTGATGGAGTTGTTGGTACCCAGCGACTTGGACAGAACATCCTGAACACCGGCGCACTCGAGAACCGGGCGGACAGCGCCGCCGGCAATCAGACCGGTACCCGGAGCAGCCGGGCGCAGCAGCACGATGCCAGCAGCGGTCTCACCCTGAACCGGGTGGGTGATGGTGCCAGCAATCATCGGGACGCGGAAGAAGTTCTTACGAGCCTCTTCAGCACCCTTCTGGATAGCTGCCGGTACTTCCTTGGCCTTGCCGTAGCCGACGCCGACCATGCCCTCGCCGTCACCGACGATGACCAGAGCGGTGAAGCTGAAGCGACGACCACCCTTGACGACCTTGGAAACTCGGTTGATAGTTACTACGCGCTCGATGTACTGCGAACGCTCGTCCTGCTGGCGACGGTCGTTACCGCGGCCACCACGACGGTTGTTGTTCTTGTTGTCAGCGGAGTTACGTCCGCCTTCGCGCTTATCGCGTTCCGACATCACGCATTCCTTCCGTTGGACTTGTAAGTGCGCATTAGAACTTCAGACCACCTTCACGAGCAGCCTCGGCCAGAGCAGCAACGCGGCCGTGGTACTGGTAGCCACCGCGGTCGAAAACGACCTTCTCGATGCCAGCATCCTTAGCGCGAGCAGCAATCAACTCGCCGACCTTGGCGCTCTTTGCCTTCTTGTCGCCCTCGAAGCCACGGAGATCTGCGTCCAGAGTGGAAGCAGCGGCCAGGGTACGACCGATGGAGTCGTCGATAACCTGAGCGGTGATGTGGCGGGAAGAGCGGTGCACGACGAGGCGCGGTGCCTCGGAGGTGCCGCGGACGTTCTTGCGCAAGCGTGCGTGACGGCGGGCGCGGGCGACACGACGACGAGTCGAGATGTCCTTGCCTACCGGGAGGCGCTTTTCGTTGGTGTTGCTCATTACTTACCCGTCTTTCCGATCTTGCGACGGATCTGCTCGCCATCGTAACGAATGCCCTTGCCCTTGTAAGGATCATCCTTACGCAGACGACGGATGTTAGCTGCGAGCTGTCCGACCTGCTGCTTATCAATACCTGTGATCGACAGCTTGGTGGTGCCGTCGACATCGAAGGTGATACCTTCCGGTGCTTCGATCAGGACTGGGTGCGAGTAGCCCAGGGAGAACTCGAGGTCCTTGCCCTTCTTGGCGACACGGTAACCGACACCGAAGATTTCCATCTTGATGGTGTAGCCCTCGGTCACACCGACAACCATATTGTTAATCAGCGAACGGGACAGGCCGTGCAGGGAGCGGCTCTTGCGGTGGTCATCCGGGCGGTTGACCACAATCTCATTGTCCTTCAGCTCAACGGTAATTGGAGCCGGGATAGAGACAGACAGCTCGCCCTTCGGGCCCTTGACGGAAACGTCCTGGCCGTTGACCTGGGCAGTAACGTTTGCCGGGACAACGACAGGGTTCTTACCAATACGAGACATTGTGTAGTTCCCCCTTTACCAGACGTAAGCGAGGACTTCCCCGCCAACCTTCTTCTCGTAAGCCTGGCGGTCAGTCAGCAGGCCCTGAGACGTGGAGATGATAGCCACGCCCAGGCCACCGAGGACCTTCGGCAGGTTAGTGGACTTTGCGTAAACACGCAGACCCGGCTTGGAGACGCGACGCACGCCAGCGATCGAACGCTCGCGGGACGGGCCGTACTTCAGGTTCAGGGTCAGGGTCTTGCCGACCTTGGCATCCTCGACTGCGTAGTCCGCAATGTAACCCTCAGACTTGAGGATCTCGGCGATGTTAGCCTTCAGCTTGGACGACGGCATCGAGACAGAGTCGTGGTACGCGTTGTTAGCGTTGCGCACGCGCGACAGCATGTCGGCGATTGGGTCAGTCATGGTCATGGTTAGTGACCGCTTCCTTTCTCGCTGCGGTTCCTTCCCACCTCGTGGCTAACTCCAATGAACGCGCAAACAGCAACTGTCACACGGCAAAAGCTTAAGATGGAGCGATTACCAATATCGTGATTCCGGCGATTTAAGGGCTACTGTTCGCCAACTCGGTTCAATAGCCGAGTCAGCTCGCCACCCAGGTGACGCCAGAGACGATGCGAGGCGAGGGGCCTACAGCAAAGTTCTTACATTTTTACTGCCGCACCTCTTATAGAGGGCAGACCTGGTGATACTAACAAATACCGGCCGAAATGCAAAAACGCCACGGACGGACGTTAGTCCGCTCGCGGCGTGAAGCCCTACCAATTAGCAGTGGAACTCAATTCCTAGCCGACATGGTGCCGGCTGGAGAAAATTAGTAGAGCTGGTCGGCGATGATGTTACCCATAGCCTTTTCGCCAGCCACCGTCGGGTGATTGGTCATCGGGCCCATCACCGGATCTGCGAAACCGGCGACGAAGCGCTCATCCGGGTTTGGGTTGCAGGTACCGTGGCCGAGGGTTGCCTCGTAGACGTCGATGAAGCCGGCACCTACGTGCTGAGACGCGGAGCGAATGCTGTCGCGGAATGCCCCCTGAATCTCGCTGGCACCCGGTGCCGGGATCGGGAAGGTCTGGTTCGGGGCGTTCACCAGGCACAGCTGGTCATTGGTAGCGTACTCAGGGTACGAAGCCAGGACGACCTGAGCACCCGGAGCAACCTGGTGGACGCGGTCAGTGAACTGACGCAGCGTCTGCTTGAACGCAGAAGGAGCCTTGGGGTCCGGCTTTGCGACCAGCTCGCCTGCCACGTCAACCCACTGGACCCAGTCCATGCCGCCGTACATCAGGACAACCTTCTCAGTGCCCTCGCCGATGTCGCCGTACTGGATGGAAGCTTCCAGGTATGCGAGGAGCTGACCCGGGAAGCCACCAAGACCGTTACAGGACCAGTCACCCAAGGACTTGTTCAGCTTCGACGCTGCAATCTTCGGCCAGTTTTCCATGTCGGTGGCACAGTTAGCGACCAGCACGTTCTGCCCCGGCGCCAGGCCACGCGGGCCACCCTTACCGGCATTAGCGGTGAAGGAGTCACCGAAGGTGACGATCTGCTTGACGCCCTTCGGGCCGGTGTCGCCGATACCCGGAATCGGAATGTTCGGCATTTCCGGCAGTGCCGGCTGTGCGTTGGCAGCACCTGCGCCCAAGCTCAGGCCCAGAGCCGCAACAGTTGCAATAGCAGCCGAGCGGACGGCCACGGAGAAGTTCTTCATGTAGTTAATCCCTTTGCGTTTTAACTTAAGGACCGCTCTGCGTAGAACCACTGGCTCAACCACACAGAAGCTGAAGTCACTTAAGTCTTGCCCAAATTGATAACGACCACAATGCATTTTGGCGGCCGTCACTATGACGAATGGCAGTTTACAACGAAATCATCACGAACGCCTAACTTTCAACTGAGAAAGTTTGTGGCTTTACTAATTTTCAACCCCCAAAAAGGGTCAACTTTCACACCGGCAACACTGGTAACTTTTACGCACGCCCCGCACGGTGACCTCACTCCCCACGAACATAAGCAGTTAACAGAGCAGCAAAAAGCCCCGGAGGCCAAGCGGCATCCGGGGCTTCAGACAGAAGCTACCGAAGAGGCAAAACTACTTCTTGAACGGGAAGCCCAGCTCGCGCAGCAGTGCGCGGCCTTCCTCGTTGTTGGTAGCGGTGGTCACGACGGTGATGTCCATACCGCGCGGGCGGTCAATCTTGTCAACGTCGATCTCGTAGAACATGGTCTGCTCGGACAGGCCGAAGGTGTAGTTACCGTGACCATCGAACTGCTGATCAGACAGGCCGCGGAAGTCGCGGATTCGTGGCAGAGCCACGGTCAGCAGGCGGTCCAGGAACTCCCACATACGATCGCCACGCAGGGTGACGCGAGCGCCGATGGCGTCGCCTTCACGAAGCTTGAAGTTAGCGATTGACTTGCGAGCACGACGGGTCTCCGGCTTCTGACCGGTGATCAGAGTCAGGTCGTTGATGGCACCGTTAATCTGCTTCTTGTCCTGAGCAGCAGCGCCGACGCCCATGTTGACGACGACCTTGGTGACGCCCGGAATCTGCATGACGTTCTCGTAGGAGAACTCTTCCTGCATCTTGCCGCGAATCTCATCGCGGTAGCGGGCCTTCAGACGAGGGGTGTAATTTTCGCTCATGCTTAGATGTCCTTCCCGGTACGGCGGGAGATGCGAACCTTCTTGCCGTCCTCATCGAAGCGGTAGCCGACGCGAGTCGGGGTACCATCTTCGTCGACCAGCATGACGTTCGACACGTGAATCGGAGCTTCCTGAGTGACAATGCCACCCGAGGATGCGCCGCGCTCCGCAGCGGAGTTTGCAACGTGCTTCTTGATACGGTTAACACCCTCGACCAGGACCTTGTCGCGCTTCGGGTAGGCCTCGATGACCTTGCCCTGAGCACCCTTGTCCGGACCGGAGATAACCAGCACGGTATCGCCCTTACGGATCTTCACTTAAATCACCTCCGGTGCGAGCGAGACAATCTTCATGAACTTCTTGTCACGCAGCTCACGCGCGACCGGGCCGAAAATACGGGTGCCCTTTGGCTCGCCGTCGGCCTTGATGATGACAGCTGCATTCTCGTCGAACGAGATGTAGGAACCGTCCGGACGACGGGTCTCCTTCTTCGTGCGGACGATAACTGCCTTAACGATTTCGCCTGCCTTGACGTTGCCGCCCGGAGCAGCTTCCTTGACAGTTGCGACGATGGTGTCGCCAATGCCAGCGAAGCGTCGGGTCGAGCCGCCGAGAACGCGGATGCACTGGATTTCACGTGCACCAGTGTTGTCGGCAACGCGCAGACGGGATTCCTGCTGAATCACTGCGTTTCTCCTGACCTGGTTGCATTGTGCGTCAGATTTCCGTCCTAAACGCACGCGGTCTTTATGTCTTGTGTTTACGCTTTACGACGAAAGCTCCTGCTAGAGGTATCTCCCTTGCCGCTTTGACCTCACGCTATCGATGCACATACGTCATCGAGATAGCGCGCAGTCACTTCGCGCAACCTGTGTATTATGGCACGTTCGAGCGGGACAACAAAATCCCCGGTTTCATGCCTCCAGCTTGCTTTATACCTTCCGCAGCGAACCTATACTAAAACAGTGACAAATCAACATTCCGAGAGCGCTCAGCCACCGCCAGTTCAGACACTGCCGCTATCGCTTCTTGCCGGCTTAGCCCTTTTGTCTGCCGCCGGCCCGTTCGGCGCCGATACTTATCTGGCCTCCTTCGTGGACATTGCCAGCGAGTTCTCCACAACCGAGTCGATGGTTCAGCTCACGCTGACAACTTTCATGGTTGGCATGGCTACTGGGCAGCTCGTCATTGGTGCGCTCTCCGATAGCTTGGGCCGCAAGAAGCTGCTTCTCATTGCGACGTTGGTGTTCTTGGGCTCGTCAATCCTCTGTGCAGTAGCACCGAATATTGGCACTCTTATCGCAATGCGACTGTTCCAGGGCTTAGCTGGCGGCTCCACTATTGTCCTGGCTCGTTCTGTGGTTCCCGATCTCTTGACCGGCAAGGCATCTGCGAAGGCTTTCTCCACACTTATGGGCATTTCCTCCATCGCCCCGGCAGTCGCTCCCCTTGTGGGTGGCTTTCTAGGACCCGCCTTCGGTTGGCGAAGCGTCTTCTGGTTTCTCGCAGCCATCAACGTCGCAATGGTCGCGATTGTGGTTCTTATGGTCCCAGAAACCCTGCCTCCGGAGAAACGTTCGACCGGCGCACTCCGCAATCTCCTGCCTAATATTGGGCGCTTGTTGCGACGGCCCGTATTTGTCGGCTACATGTTGGCTTTCGCTGGCGGCTTCGCAGTGATGTTCTCCTATATCGCTGCGTCACCCTTTATTTTCCAGGAGCTACTGGGGCTGACCCCCACTCAATTCTCCCTGGTGTTCGCATCCAATGCGGCCATGTTGACATTTGTGTCAATCCTTAACGGCAAGATGATTAACCGGTTTCATCCCCACAAGAGCATTTTGATTGGCCTTACGGTTATGCTCGTGACGTCGATAGGCCTGATTATTAATGCCCTCGTCGGGATTACCTTCTTTACTACCTGGCTACTGCTGTTTATTACCGTGCCGATGATGCCGCTGATTTTCGCCAATGCAACGGCACTCGGAATTGAGGAGGTCCGCGATATCGGGATTGGCTCAGGTTCCGGCCTCATGGGTTTCGCACAGTTCCTCGCCGCCGCCACGGTTGCTCCCCTGGTGGGGCTTGGCTCCAATCTGCCCTTATCGATGGCTATTTCGATGTTAACGTGCGCATTGATCGCGCTGATTGCGGTGTTGACATTGACGCGCGACAGCCTCCGCAGTCGACCGCACCGACTGGCATAAAAACTGCGCACGCGAGAGCGCTCCCCGTTTCACTTCAGTGGTTGAAAATGTGCTCTAAACGGCATTAAATCGATGGTGAGGCCTCGTACCACCCGTAGGCATGGGGGCTGGCAAGGAGAAAGGTCCTGTCATGACACACGCACATCCACATGAACCACATAAGGCCTCCGAAACTTCGAAACTCAACTGGCTTCGCGCTGGTGTCCTCGGAGCCAACGACGGTATCGTCTCCACTGCTCTGATCTTGCTCAGCGTGATTGCAGCAGGTTCCTCTCGCGAGGCCATTCTGACTGCTGGTGCCGCCGCCGTTATCGCTGGTGCTATCTCGATGGCTCTGGGTGAATACGTCTCGGTTTCAACCCAGCGCGATACTGAGCGAGCACTGATTGCCAAAGAAAAGGCCGAGCTCAAGGACTTTCCAGATGAAGAGCATAATGAGCTCGTGGGGATTCTCTCTGGCTACGGCATCCCAAAACATATCGCCGAAGATGCTGCCCACGGCATCGCGCAAAATGATCCGCTGGCAGCTCACCTAAAGCTGGAATTGGGCATTGACGGCGAGGAACTTACCAACCCCTGGGCGGCTGCTGGTTCTTCGGCACTGTCGTTCCTACTCGGCGCCATCCTGCCGATGATTGCGGCGCTGGTGTTCACCGGCCCCACCTCCGGCGCAATCGCAGTCACCGTGGTCACCATCGTGACTCTGGCTCTGACCGGCTACATCAGCGCTAAGCTCAGCTCCACTCACTCCGGCAAGGCTGCGCTGCGTCTGGTCATCGGTGGCGCGCTCGGCTTAATTGTGTCCTACCTTGTCGGTCTGCTCTTCGGGCAGGCTGTCGGATAGCCCTTGAGAAAGGTCGTCGGATAGGCTCCGGCAAAGGTCAAAAGCTAATCAACATAGCTAGTCTTCGTCTGGTTCAACCAGGCGTAGACCGCGCCGATTCCCAGGCCACCGCCTACGAAGTTGCCCAACCACACTGCCACCCAGTTGCCTGTAATGTGCAGTCCGTCGAAGCCCACGGGCTGCGGGTCTGCGAAAAAGGCCAGGGAAAACAGAGAGAAGTTCGCAATCACGTGCTCAAGCCCGAGCCCAACGAACACCGCAATGATCGGCAGAATCACAACGAACTTTGAAATGATTTCCTTGGCCTTCAGCGCACCCACCACAGCCATATTGACCACAAAGTTGGCGCCCATTGCCTCTACGAAAGCACCGAAGAACGGCTTGGCCAGCTTCCCCTCGGTCAAGGTGGAAATCAGATGTGTGTCATCAATCCCACCGAGCTTGGCGCTCTGACTGAGCACCAGCGCCACAATCGCGGCACCGATGAAGTTGTAGAACGTGGCGACGGCCACCATCCGAAGGGCCACTCCCCACGACATGCGACCGCGCGCGGCGGACCAGGACACAAACATCATGCTGCCGGTCGCCAGCTCTGCACCGAGCACCACAATGGCGAACAGCCCAAGCCCGAACAGGCACGCAAAAACCAGTCCCCCGGTCCCCGGCGCGATACCCTCTGCAACTTGGCCAGCTACCGCTGCAAAGGCCGTTCCCAACGTCAGATACATGCCCGCCAGGACCGCTCGAACCGCAAAACGCCCGTAGTCCTGCGTCAGCAGTTCCTGTTTCTTGTCGCCAGCCGTATCCAGCGTTTCGTATAGCGTCACCGCCGAAGCCTTTCCCTGCGTGCCGTTAATTGCAGTTATTCGCATAAAAGAATAACGACAGGCCGGCACGGAATCGCAACCGCTTTACGACGATCACAGCGCCCTACCCCCGTTCAAGCACAGCGACCAGGAACTGAGACTCATCCTCAAACGGACGAAGATCCCACGTCGAATAACGCTGAATCACTGTGAGCTCCGCCTCCTGCGCAGTGGTTTCAAAATCTGCAAAGTCCCAGCCGCGGCCGGCACCGAAGCCGATGATGGCACGACCGCCCTCCGGGTTCAGTGCCGCTGCGAAGGCCTGCAGTACCTTCGTGCGGTCTTCTGGCGCTACGAAAGTCAGTACGTTGCCAGGGCAAATGATGACGTCGAAAGCGGATGCCGTGTCATCGTGGGGCGTGTTCTCAAGGCCGTCGTCAAGCACGTGGGACAATTGCGCCAAGTCCCCTACCAACCACATCGCGTCCGGGAACTGGCGCTTCGCCTCATCGATGAGATAGGGGTCGACGTCGACACCAACGACCTGGTGTCCAGCCTTCGCCAAGTAACCGCCCACGCGTCCTTGACCACAACCGGCATCTAGAATTCGAGCGTGGCGTGGCGCCATCGCATCCGCCAACCGCGCCTCGCCATTGATATCACGGCCCTCGCGCACGAATCCCCGCCACCGGTTGGCGTAGCGACGGGAATGCTGCGGATCGGCGGCGATTATTTCTTTCCAAGTGCGGTGATTGTGGGTGCCATTGCTCATGGCCACCATTATGGCGCAGCTGGACAACGACTGGTCATGGGCAGGATGTGTTAACCGGCTTGCACCTTAGAGTCGTAGTAGTACAGATTGTCCGAGCCTACGTAGCACTCGGAGGCATAAAGTGGCTGTTGGCTGGCACTATATTCACAGCCTTGCAGCCCGCCGAAGGGGCCGACGGTTCGCCACGCGAGCTGGCGTCCGCCACCGCCAACCCCTGCGTCTGCGTTTCCGCCCGAGTTTGAGGGCTCCTCATAGGTCGGTTCCGGCTCCTGGTATGTGGGGCTAGGCGTATAGGTCGACGACTTAGTTGTTGTTGTGGTCGACGTTGTGGTTGTGTATCCGTGGTTTTTTAAGAAGTCTTCGGGATCGCCGAGCACGGCTTCGATTGCTTCGTCACCGATTTCACCGGACTCACCAAATACGGCTTCACTGCGGAATGTATCCTCATCGGCCCGGATCTCGTCCAGGACTAGCTGGATACACGTGTCATAAATATCCTCCCAATCTTCCTCATATTCCGTCGGCGCGAATTCGCAATAGAGACTTGCCGAAGTTTCTGCACCGTCATAATCAATCGGTTCGACTGTCGGGGTCGACGAAGTACTCATCGTGGCGTCCTCAGCCTCGACCACATCGTTGCCGTCATCCCTGTTCAGCCCCGCTACTATCGCCACAGCAAGAGCTACGACAAGAGGAAGAACAATAAACGCACCAAGAACGACCTTGGAGTTCGACGATTTCGAATCAGCACTGGCCACACCACCGGCACCGTCGGTCTTCTTCCTCGGCGCATCGCGTTTCGCCGCATCAGCGTCCACAGCTGGCGCCGTGGTTTCCTCATTACGCGGTGTCCGTTCTTGCTCTTCGGGAATCCCCTCAGAGCCTGCTTTACGACGCGGCCCCTGCCTGCGCACCGGCTCGTTGTCCTGCAACTTTCCTCCTCCATATACACCGCAGTCCGTTTTGAAACTGCTGGCGAAAGCTAGTGGCAGCGGATTGGCACAAGACCCCGCTGCATAGTGTTTCACCCCATTAGAGGTCCGCAGAAAGGAAAAAGTTCCCGCAGTGGTTGAAAAACATTTATCAGCGAGTAAATGCCATAATAAAGTGAGAAAATCTTAGTTACCGCACTCCGTAACTACGAAATAGGAATTTTGTACGAGAGCACGAAATGGCACAGTCATCAAAATCTCAACTGAGTAGCCGTTTTGCTCGGCGAACACTGGCCGAGTCTTCATTAATTCTCGCTGTCTGCATGGTCGCGGCCGTCGTCGTGATGCAAGTTATGCACGTCACGCCTAACGACGTCGATGAGAGCGGTCCGGCCTCTCCCGTTGTGGAACCACCAGCCATCGCTGATTCAGCCTTCATGATTCGTGATGGAAAGTTCGACTGTTCTACTATTTTTGACCAGGCATCTTTAACGCAGTTGGTCGAGTCGGGAATTGCGTATATTCCGGGATTCAATCGACTCACTGATAAGTCCGTTTCAACGGGTGCAGACGGACGAATAATTTGTGAACGTGCTGTTTCGGTAGAAGACGGCGTGCAGTTCACCTACTTCATCATGTCTAAAGCCACTCCGTGGGGTGGAAAACCGGAAGATGCAGAACCCGATGCGTTCGGCTGGGTTCACGAGATTCCCATCAAGAACGACAATGGGGAAATTCAGGGCTATGGTTCTTTTTACAGCGACGAGGAGCGCGGTTTTCTTCTCGTAGCCGCTATGCGAGATATCCATGTGGCGGCGGGCACGACTCCGGAAGCGGATGCCGTGGCGGCGAACAAAGCCAAGGACGTTGCCGAAAAGATTGCTCCCATTCTGGATCGCAGTGTGAAGGCAGAGGCTGCAAACAAAACTGCAGACGCCAAGAAAACCGCGAACACTTCTCAAAAGCCGTCCCTCACCTTCTACCGTGATGGCCACTACAGCTGTCGGGCATTTATGGATACTGCGACGATGAAAGCGGCTAAAGAGATTGGCCTGGAAATCCCCAGGCTGCCAGGAGCTAAGGCTGGAATGAGCTCACCCCAGGACGCTGAAAACGTTGAGTCCTTCATGCCCGGCACTGAGCTATGCGGCTTCTCGCACAACTTCGACGAGGTAGACATCATTACCGTGGCCGACCCAGAACATCCTGTCTGCACTGCGAACAGCGGGGTCGCATTGAAAAAGCTGCCGGAGTGGTCGTACTTCGTTGACCCACGACCAGCACAGTACGCCTCGGACGGTAAGCATCAGGGTGAGATTTCTCTGAATCTGTTGCACAAGGATGAAGCTAAGGGCTGCGTTGTTGTTCGGTCTTACAGTGACCAGGGCAATCTGCCCGATTTGCAGAAAGTACTAGCAAAGATTTCACCAGTTGCTGGGTTGCTTTCTGCTCTGGAGAAGTCCCTTGATCAGCCCGCTACGAATGTCAAGGAACAGAAGTAATGAACACTCCTGACAGTCAGCAAACCAGCACCACCACAGAGCAGCAATCGAGTAAACCGAGTGAGTCAGCGTCAAAGAAGAAGGCTCTGGTTATTACGGCTGCCGTGGTGCTTGTCGCCCTCGTAGCAACAGCTATTTTCTGGTGGCAGCGCTCAGAATCTAAAGAATCAGAAGCCGGTGCCCCTGCCGATACCTCTGCCGGCGCAGCTTCCGATGTCGACACAAAGCCGACAAGCTTCCTCGTCCGCGACGGAAAATTCGACTGCACGACTTTGGACGAAACAATCCCGATTAGCGTGCGCCAACAAATTCCCGGCACACTGGGCAAGGCACAGGGGCAACGTCAACTAGCCGTCGAAAGGCGAGATGATGGCACGACCGTCTGCCCAATGACATTCGTAGCCACGGGTGATGTCGGGGGAATTAACGACACCAGTACCGAGGCCGCAACCAGCACCCACGACATGTTGCTGTACCTCGAATTACCGATGGACTATCGGTCCTTTGTCATTGAGTCCAGCTCTACATGCGCTCCGCCAGAGACCGAGCAAAGCTCCGAACTGACTGAGTCGCTCACGCCGCAACCCGATCAGAAGTGGGAAGTTCTCAACCTTGCCCCGGATGAGGCCGGCATTGCAGCCGTCGCTGCACGATTGTCGGATCCGCAGCTTGGGTGCCTAACTGCCAAGGTATTGTTCCCGGAAGGCACGATTTCACCGGACCAGATGAAGTCTTCCCGCGATCTTCTGGCTAAGTTTGTCGATGCTGCCGCTGAACCGCTTTCTACCTCGATTGCGGCGGCTAAGGGCCCCGGGAAACAGGCCTCTAAGAATCAGAATCTTGCAATCGAGCGGTCAACTTTCGTAACGAACCATGGACTCGACTGCCGTCAGTACGTACTCAATTCCTCTCTGACCCATCAGCACGAAACTGGTCTTGTTTCCGACTTCCATCGCATTCCCGGAGATTACAATTCCAGCCCTGAAGCTGGAGGCGATACTCCGCTGTTCAAAGTCGCTGCTGACAAGCAGAGTGTTACCTGCTGGTTCAATTCCAATCTCGGGGGCATGAACACATTCTCGCCGGTGGAATTTGAAACCTATGGCTCTGTCCCGGTTACTGTCACCACAACTAGCGCCAACAGCAAGCTCCGTCTACCAAACTCGATGTCGTTGAAGGATGTTGCTCCCGATTCAGGCGATACTCTGGCTGATTGGCACTACTTCGTCTACATTCCAGGTGAAAGCGCATCGGTTTCCGGCAGCGAGGAGAATCCTCAGCCAACGCTAGAGCTGGAAAAAGCCGAGACTCCAACGCTGAATGTCTACCGTTGCCAATCGAATGGGAACGACACCAGTGACGGCAAAGACGCCGAAAACGGTACCGAGGGGGCAAACAACGAAAGATCTGCCTGCCTGATCATGTCGATTCCCACTAACTATCTGACGCCTTTTGATATCGCCACCTTTTACCTCGACAATCCGCCGGAAGAACAGGACCCCGAAGAGGTGCGCCAAAACGGGCCTGACCCCGAAGCCCTAGCCGAGGAGCAAAGGTTTTATTCGAAGCTAACCCCGAATTCCCTCAGCAACGCCACAATCTCGAATCTCATACAGCTTGCTGAGCGCGTTGACCCGCTACTCGCAGCAAACTAATAACGCTCGCCGCTAACTAAGTGTTGCACCTTCCCAGTTTGTCAGTCCTACTTATGTGAAAGTTACGTCCTTTATGTCTTGGCTACTCGCTCTCGATATCGGTAATTCCAGCGTTGTCGCTGCAGCAGCCATCGATGGCGGCCCCGCAAGTATCGTCCCCCTCGGCTATGGCACGGGCAATGATGCCAAATCCTGGATGCCTGCAGCGGTGTTCCTCACTAGCAATACGGTTTACACCGGTCAGCAGGCAATTGATCACGCAGCCAATGCGCCGAGTGCTTTCGCACACTCCCCGAAGCGCTTCGTGGGCTCAGATAACCAGCGCGCTGTGGAACTCTTCGCCACAATCATCGAGAAGGTCCGTCGTTCCGCACTGATGTATCTGGGAAATAGGGATTCTTCTCTCCCCGATTACCCGACGAAGCTCATCCTTACTCACCCTGCAGCGTGGCCTTCGTCGGCACGCACAGTACTTATTGACGCGGCCAAGTCCGCTGGCTTCGACGAAGACACGATTGAGTTGGTCTCCGAGCCAATTGCTGCCGCTCACTCTGTCTCGCAACGACACCGCACGGGCAAGCTTTTCGTCCTCGATGTCGGTGGTGGCACCTGTGATGTTGCGGTCGTAGATATGGATACCGCATCACCACGAGTGCTTGCCGACGGCGGCGAGAACACAGTCGGCGGAAACAATTTCGACCTCGCCATGATCGGTCTCATGGAAGCCCGGACTATCGATGAGTTTGGGGAGCTGCCCGAGGAACTTGACTCAGCCGAGGGGCAGCTAGAGTTCCAATCTCAGGCGAAGAAAGTTCGTGAGGCGCTCTCGGAATCCCCTGATGCCAGCTTCACTGTCGACGGCGAAGAGCTTCTCATTACCCGTGACGAGTTCGAAGAGGCTATTGCGGACGACATTGAGCGGGTTCGCTCCCTGATTACTGACAAGACCAGTTTGCTCGGTGAAGCGCCAGTAATGCTCAGCGGCCTGCTCGTGGGTGGTACGGTTCGAACCCCCGCTATCTCCCGGGTTGTGCAGCAGTCGATGGAGGTTCTGCCCATTGAAGAGCCCATTACGGCGGTAGCTCTAGGAGCGGCAGAATACGGAAAAATTCTGCTTGCGCAGACGAACAAATCTGCCAGTGGAAGCGCACTGCCTCAGCCCGCTGGAAACGCTGACAACGCCAGCCCCAAAAAACGAGCACTCTCGCAAAAGGCAGCCACACGCATTGGGGCAGTGGTGGCAGGCCTCGTGATAGCCGCCGGCATGTTCTACTTTGTCGGTAATGGTTCTGATGAATCCGCCGAGCAGGCCGCACCTCCCGCCGAGCCGTCGCAAAGCGATACTTCTGCAGCGCTTCACACGTATCCCAATGTGTCCATCGGCGATCTCAAAGCGACTGAGTTAAAGCCAGATGCGCCGGCTTTCAAAGATGGCTATTTCTCCTGTGAACCAATGGTTGACGCGGTAAAAGATGAATTGGACGGCATCAAGGGGTTCCCGCAGGCGACCCCTGATATTTCCGGTTTTGCAGGCACGTCCGAATGTCGATTCAGCGGCGAGGACAGCACACCAGACGGTTCGCTTTCTATTCGGACGTTCACCCCAGCCGGGACCTCGATGTACGTGTCTACTGTCAATCCTTCTGCTGATTCCCGAATCGAGAATTGGTACGAAAAAGAAAAGGGCGACATTGACTACCTCGAACCTGCTCAGGTTTTTGTCTATGTACGTGACTTCGGCTGGCTTATCGTCGAGTCGGCTTCTGAAGAGATAATTGATAAAAATGTTCTTCAAGATGTCGCAGCTGCTCTTGACGAGGAATTACAGCTTCAGCGACCTTAGTCCTTCCAATAAACTACCTCGTAGCAATTAAGAGTTTTTCATTGAAAATACTTGTTAAAAACAACAAAGGATACCATCCCCCTCATCGATTTAGGGCAGTCTTTTCCTTCGCCATAATATGCATCATTGTCGTCGTTGTAACTTATACATCACTACCCAATAAGTCTAACGAGGAAAATTCCTTCGACCCTGCTAATCCTGCTAGAGACGCGCATTCAGATAGTTTCCCTTTTCTCGTCCGGAACGGAAAGTTCGACTGCTCCACTTTACGTGATTCCGCACCCTTGCGGATTATGCAGAATATTCCTGGAATAATCTCTCACGAATCGTCGGTAGACGCATTTAAACCGACCAGAGACCCTGACGGTAACTCCTATTGCTTTGTATCTCATATTTCAACCGGAGATATCGCCGGACTGGATCACAGCACACGAGAAGATGCTACCATCGACAGAAATTCACTTAGATCCCTTGAGTTACCTTTAGATTACCGCTCATTTGGCATCAGCACATTACGTTCATGCCCACCACACGACCCGAATATCCGGTCAACTGATAAAACAATTCTGGACGAATTTTCCCCTCTACCCGGGCAAGAATGGCAAATATTTAAGCGGGCTTACGGCGACCCGTTGTCAATGGCGTTCGCCGCCCGCCTTATAGATCCTCAAATGGGATGCTTGACTGCCATCATACGATTCCCCCAAGAAGACGTATCCCCTATCCAGGAACAAACTTCAATAAAGTTCCTGAAGAACTTTGTTAACGCAATCGCACACCCATTAGGCGTGTCTATAGAAGCAGAGAAGAAGTATCTCAATAACAAAGAACCTGCTCTCGCAAATACCCTTGCTACTCCTCAACCGACATTTCGTAACGGAAATATACTCGACTGCCGTTCATATATTCTTAGCACCTCAATTGTCCAGCAGGAAGAAATTGGCCTAGTCGGTAACTTTGAACGTATTCCCATTGATATACTGAAACCACTATCTTTACCCACAGAAACTCCACTTTACCGCGTCGAATCTGATAAGAAGAGCGTCACTTGTTGGCTAAAGTTCGAATCTGGAGAAATCCTCAAGAATAGTTTTCTCCCTCCAGATCTGCACGACGCAATTCCAATTAGTTTAATTACAACAAGTCCCGACAGCGATTTTAATCTCCCCTCATCCAACCTTGTCGATGCCGACGGTCTAAAATATGAGCATCTTCCAAATTGGGAGTTCTTCTCTTATATCCCTGGCAACAGCCAGCCACTTTCTGAAGGAGACTCTCGTCTGACGTTCGAACATTCTAAATATCCATCAATCAACCTTTACCGCTGCGATTCAAAATCCAAAAAACTTGAAAAGAGAACAAAAGCAGCCGAAGGAAACTGCCTCATCCTATCTGCCCCAATACATGGGCCACTCTACCCGGATGCACTACCTACACTTTCGCAGCTTGCACGAAATATCGACCGCATTGCCTTCAACGACTAGAATGAGAAAACTAGTTTTACTCCCGCGCTGATTAAATCTGGCGTCGAATGACGGTTTCCAGTCGTCTTTTTAAGCTCTATGTGCCGCCCACAGCCTTCCATTGGCTCCGTCGGCGCACACCACTCATATGTTTAGCTTCGCAAGCCTATCCTCATGGCCCGAAATTTTTCTAAACTGAAATTTTTTGACGAAGCCGGGAACTTTTTGGCCTTCTCCCTCCTCTATAGGTCAGACACTTTAAAACGCTGACCCTATTTCAGGAGGCAACCGCATGGTTCGCACGTCCCCGAACCTCACACCCCCGCGTGGCCGAGGCCCAACGCAAGACCCGGAAGCTCGCACCATTGCCGTATTTATTGCATGGCTTATTGGCATCGTGATCGTGTTGGTGCTGCTCATCAACATCTTTTCTTCACTATCAGGCTCAGCCGATGAAGATCAGAACCCCACTACGCCATCCCAGACTTCGTCTACGCCAGTTCCTACAGGCACCAGTAAGAACCCGGCAGAAGATGACTCTGAAACCACAGACTCGCCCTCATCGAATTCGGACGAAACAGGCTATGGCGTGAACGAGCAGCCGTCGAGCGATGACGTAAATGGCGGCTCCTACGAGCAAGACTCCTCGTACCAGCAAGATTCGGAGACAAACCAAGAGCAAAGCCAGTCGACGACTTCGACGTCGGAGTCTGAATCGCAATCGTCACAGTCGACAAAGAACAAGCTAAAGCCCAATTCAAACTCCGAGAAAACCTCCGAGTAAAAGCGGGGCTTTCCTTCTCTCCAATTCCCTCCATTACTTATCTGCCACTCGCTCCACTACGGAAAGGACTTCTCATGACTACCGGAATGAACATGGAACCCCGCGGAAATATCCTGCCGATTTATTTCGTCGCTGACGAATCTGGCTCAATGGGGCCCGATATCGCTGAGCTCAACTCCGGCCTCCAATCCCTGCTCAACGAGATTCGAATGGCACCTTTTGCCGCCGCAAATGTTCGTTTCTCTGTGATTGGCTTCGACAACGAGGCACGCCTGTACCTCAGCAACGCAGACTTGCGCCATGTCGAGCAGATGCCAACGCTTTCCGCACGCTTCGCAACATACTTCTCTACTGCATTTGACCTGCTCAACGCCCAAATCCCAGACGACGTAGCGCAGCTCAAGGCCGAAGGTTACCGCGTCAACCGCCCCGCAGTCTTCCTGCTTACCGACGGCTACCCCATGTCCGATGATCTCTGGCAGGAGGCGCTGAGTGACCTTCAGAACGCACCACACCACCCAAATATCTTGGCATTTGGAATCGGTGAATCGGATGCGCAGATTATCGGACAAATGGCCAGCAAGAACGGCTGGGCATTCCAGGCAGCGCAGGGCGCAGACACCGGTGCCATGTTGTCTGAGTTCATGTCTTCGCTAACTCAGTCTGTCATCAGCTCTGGCACGTCCGTCGCCAATGGTTCACCGGAAATTATTACTGATATTCCCGATGACTTCGTCAAGATCGACATGGACGAGCTGTAAGGAAAACTGCGATGACAAACTACTCCCAGCACGAGCGTTACCTTCACAATCCACCTCAGAAGAGCCTGGCCTCACGTGTCCTCGGAGAACTCGTTCGCGTCCGTCCGAGAGATTTACTCCATCCCTTTAACGATCCGCGTGCGGTCGAAGACTTGAATACGGGCCATAGCAGGGACTACCCCTCCTCGCGTCGCCTCGACAGCCGACCTTCCACTGCCGCGCCCTATTCGAATCCCAGTTCTCCGCGCCGAGACTTCCACACTGGCGTCCCCCACAATTACGAAACTCCCGGCCTCGACACGCGCATCATGCCGGAACGCGATTACTCGGATTACCACGCTGGCCCTGCTAGTTCCTCCCGGTTACCTCAGTCGGCAGCCGAAAACTCCGGAGCTCCGTCTAACGCCTCCAATCCAGCACCCAGCCCCAAGCCAAAGCCCACATCGGCAACAAACCGCGCCTTCAGCACGGAAATCACCGCCACTTCGCATGACGATGGTCTCGCGCCGCTGGTTGTCGGTGATGCCGGCGCCGAAGTCGATCCCATCATCGTTGACACAAAATTCGGTACTGGCCGCCAAGTCCCCGACACCGTCATCGATGGCTGGCGCTCTAAGCAGTTTGCGATGCGCTCTGTCAGCTTGCGCGGACGCATGCACCGATACAACGGCGCACCTCGCCAGGACTCCGTGCATACTCTGCTTTCCGACGATGGCAACACCCTCTTCGTAGCAGTCGCCGATGGAGTCTCAGCTGCCCCACAAAGCCACCGAGGCTCTGCAATCGCAGCGCGCTACGCCATCGGATGGCTGAAGAAGATGTACAAGGATAACCTGAGCCAACAGGAATGGATTTCGCTGGCGAAGGGAGCTTCCTACAGCATTCAGACTGCTGCAAAAGAAGCTGGCGAAGATCCAATGGACTTCGCTTCCACACTGGTCTGCGCTGCTATTTCCAAGTGTGACAACGGGCTCCGCGGGCATGTCCTGTCAATCGGCGACTCCGGTTCGTGGACAGTCACCGCTAATGGTGTGGAGTTGATTGAAGGCGGCAAGGAAGAAAGCGATTCTGCAATTAGCTCATCAGCCGTGAACCCACTGCCGCTAGTGCCAGAAAACTTGGATGCCGTCTATTTCGAAACCACTGGTGACGAAACGGTGCTCTTCGGAACCGACGGCATTGGTGACCCCCTCGGCGGCGGTGGCGGCCCGTTGTCTGACCTCTTTGTCAAACGCCTTTACAAGCGTGTGCCATCGATTACTGAATTTTGTCACCTAGTGGACTTCTCCAAGGCCGGCTTTGACGACGACCGCACCCTGGTTGCGATTTGGCCAGCTCACATCGGAGTTCCAGACAGCTAGCCTCCTCTAGCCCCAGTCAGATTGTTACACCACACTTTTCAAAGGAACCCTTTTAATGAGTGCACCCGAAGCGACTACTACTCCTGTAGTTGAACTGAGTGAACTGCCTTCCGACCTAGAAAAGCTCGGATCTGGTGGCGAAGGAGTCGTCTACAAGCTCGGTTCTACACATTTTTCGTCTCGCCCCTGTGCTTTTAAGAAATACAAGTCACCCGACAAGGTCAACGAGGCTCACCTGGAGAAACTGGTCAAGTTCATTAACAAACTCGGCGAGGTCGCCCCAGATCGCAAAGAGTGGCTGCTCAATCAAGCGGCATGGCCAACTCATTTAGTGCGTGATGACGGAAAGACCGTCGGCATAATCATGCCGTTAATTCCGGATCGTTTCTTCCAGCTTCTTTCTCCAACGTCGACAAGCACCACGAAACGTGCAGCGGAATTGCAGTATCTGCTGAATGGCCCTGAATTTGAGCAGAGCATCGGGCTGAAGGTAAGCGAACGTCAGCGCTACGAATTTCTGGAAGATTTTGCGAACCTACTTCGCGTTCTTCATGGCGCTGAGATCCGTGTCGGGGACATCTCGGTTAAGAATTTGCTCTTCTGCCACAACGCGCCCGGTCCGCATGTGTACTTACTGGACTGCGACTCCATGAGTATCGGCCCATCTGAGGGACCCGATGTGCAGACACCGGGCTGGGACGTGCCAAATGGGGAAAAACCGCAGACAAAAGAGAGCGATGCGTACAAGTTTGGCCTGCTTGCACTGCGTCTGCTGGCTTCCGATCAGTCCACTCGCAACCCGAATGACCTCCCCGCGGGAACCGTGAGCTCCGTTCGCTCCCTTACTCAACGCGCGCTCACCGCTTCCAGCTCAAACAGGCCTACTCCGCGTGATTGGCTCGGTGGGATTAGCCAAGGGAAGGACAAAGCATCCACCGAGGTAGCAGAAGTCGCCTCCGCTAAGACACCGACCACGTCGGCCAAGGCCTCGAGTGGCATCTCTACGGCGACGAAGACTATTTCACGACGTAAGCAGGGAAAGCCTGTGCCTTCGGCTGTCTCGACTAATGCCGTTAGTAATACTCCAGCAACCACACAAACCACGGCTACGACATCAACAAATGCCACTTCGACTATCGCCTCCCAACCGTCTAACGGCGACGTCGACTCAACCGAGAAGAAGGGCCTTGGCTGGCCAATTACCTGGACCATTGTGGCAGGACTTATGTGTCTTATGAACTTTATCGGGGGTCATCCGGGTTCCGGCTTCTTCATGCTCATCATGTTTATCGTGAACCTCTGCTGGCTCTTGGTTCGCATGGACGAGTCTAAGGACAGTTCACAATGAGCTCGTTGAAATATCTTGCGCTGGTCGGTCCCAGGTACGAAAGAAAACATCGTTTCCCGCAGTCAACGGCAGATGCGGCGTGGGAAGCAGAAGAGGAAGTACTCACGGTAACTCCTTGCACTGAGGAAGTACTCGATATCGCCCTATCACGAGCCTTTGGAACAGACTCATCACTTGAAAACCACTTCTCAGAAATTTCGCACCCAATTTCTCCAGAAAAAGGGAAGGAGTAGTACATGAGCACTGAAAAAGAGAACACAGCTATCGCATCGCTAATGGCGGAAATTGATGGTGAAGCAGACTCTGAAAACCTCGTTGATGACATTATGCTGACAATTTTTGGAACGGATGTCGTGGATCAGTCCGGTTCCCTGCCACCAATTTCTGGTGAAAGTCGACTCAACTCTGCAACTCTCGCAGCTGATTTAGGTCACTCATCGGAAAGCAACTTCAGTGGGGACTCCAAATGACTGCCCGTTATGAATTCAACAGACAACTTGTCGCGAGACGGTTCCAAAGAAGTGCCTTAGCCGAAAAAGATCACCTGTGGTCAATTGCGCTTGTGTTCGGAGGAAGCCGCCATCTTGCTCAAACCATTCTCACTCACGGTCTCGGAAATGCGTGGAAATCTGTCTCCGCGTTAGCCGAGACAACGGAGGCCTCCTACGATGCCCTGCTGCGCCGTGAGATCTACTTTGCACTTGCGCAAACGGGTTTGGGAGTCCTCACTGCGAAAGAAGCAAGAACTCAAGGACGTTTTTCGCCGAGCGGCCACGATTCTCTGTGTCGAGTGAATGCCCTGCGTGCCTACATGGAACCTGAAGATCTAACTCTGCTAGCGCTGGAGCAGTATTCCCCTCTGAGCAACTCTGAACTGTCCATCCTTTTTGGACTTCCAGAGGACGTTGTAGCTGAAAAGATTACTCAAGTACGAGCATCCGCCGAAGAGATTCTACGGAGCAATGAGCTCAGTGAATGAGCACACAGCTCCAAGGAGCTTTTCCTCCAAAGGAGAAACCAATCCCAGCAGCTTTCTGCTGGCCAAAGCATGTATCTCCGTAGCGCGTGGGGCGTCCTCCGCTGTCCCCAATTGGAGTGCCTCTTCAGCCAGAGATACTCCTTCCGTAGATACGCGGCTACCGGGGCTCTGAGTCAGCAGGCGGTAAATGGTTACCGCTAGCCGTTGCTGGGCAGTCAAATGCTCTTCCCAATAGTCGAGTACCTCGGCGGCATCGCAAGAAAATGCCAGGTCTTTTAGTTTTTCCTGCACATAGCTACAGCGACTCAGCACCGTTGCAAAAGTAATACTCTCGCCCAGATGACCTGCTAAGGAATCGATTCCCGAGGCCTGACGTAAGAATCTCTGCAACTGTACGGCGCCACCGCTGGCACTATTTCGTCCCTCTAGAACCCCATAAGAGCCCAGCACTTCCAGCAGTTTATTGCGGCTATTAGCACTAACACAATTGGGAAAATCAGTCTCTAACTCATGCATCAATGTGTCACGAGCCACCGTGTCAAGGCTGCTGAGTACTCGAGCCAGCGGCTCGGTGATTGCACCTGTCTCCGCGCTTTCCGCCATCAGACCGGAAACTGCTAATACCGAAGAAAAATAGCGAGAGTAGTCGTTCGACAGTTCAGTGGCTCTGTTCCTAGCTGCTTCGATTGGATCACTTGGCCCAAAGGCGCCGGCACCGAAATCATCTGCGCGCGAAAGCACTCCCACCGATGACAGAGTGGTAAAACCTAGGGAGCGGATATGCGCAATCTCGTCGTCACGCAAGGTGGAATCGAACACATAAATCAACCCATCAATGGCGGTGCCATGTTGGTTCCACGGCACACGGGTCAACTCGCGCAGTCCATCGACAATTTGATGATTTGCCGCATCAACCGTTCCAAGACCGGGCGTATCGACGAAGTTTAGCTGCGACAATGCCTGTGATGGGAGATAGTGAACTTTCACGCGCCCATCCAAATCGGCCACACTTTGGGCACTCTGCGCACTATGGAGGGCGCCTCGACTGGCTAACGAAACATTCTCGATTCGCTCCGGCGCTCCCTTGGTGTACACGGTGACGGCATTCGTACACTCGAGGATTGCAGTTTCGGCAATTTTCTGGCGCACTAAAGCATTAATGAGTGTCGATTTTCCAGCCTTCATTCGTCCACTCACCAGAATCGTTGGCGGAGTCTGCATTAGCTGACGACACTCATTGGCAACAGTGGTAATTCTCTGCTGCTCATCGCCATATTCACCAGCACGATCAATCAGCTCACGAAGCATAGAATCGACGGCGGCAATCAACTGTTTAGCTGCAGAATCGACATATGCATTACTCTGCATTGGCATCCACCCGACTCAGTAACTCACCACGAAGTCTGGCAACATAAGCAGACTTCTTCTTAGCTTCCTGCCGAGCGACTTGCCTGTCCCCAAGCGCCGACTGACAATCCTGTTTCATCTGCTGAATTTGGTGTTTAGTTCGCCGAATACGCAGTTCAAGATTGTCATTGAACTGGTTGATTAGTAACGGGCGCAACTCGTTGTAAACAGTCTCGATTCCCTGATTGAGCTGTCTGCGCACCTGCAAAATCACTTGATCTAGCCATTTTGATAGTTCAACGCGGCCAGTTTTAGACGATCGATGATAGACATTCACACCGAGCCACAGACCAGCCATTGCAACGAATGGCAGGACAGTACCGCCGCTACCAATAATCGCCGCACCAATCCCCGGTACAAAACCTAAAACGTGGGTAAGCCCGAAGCCACCAGCAATCGTCAGTGACACCAGGGACGGATCCACGACTTTGGCTACGGAATTCTCGCTCTCAGGTTTGTTAGAAACGGAAATACCCGTGGCAACTTCGTTAAGGGCATCAATCACGCAGTGCCAATCTGCAACACCATCTGTGACACCTACATAGACCTCGCGGGACCGAGCCATAAAGTAGCGGATTGAGTCCTCGAACAATTCGGACAGTTCGGATTCGATTTGAAAGAAAACTGCATCCCGATGGGCTCGAATATAACGTGGCGGCGTCGACGCGAAGTACGAGTGCCACTTCTCTCGAATCTCCACCAACTGTGTTTCAGCCATACTTACGGCTTCACTTCTGGCCTGAGACAGCCCTGACGTAAGTAGCTGTTGTCCTCGACGCCGGTCGGAAGTGAGGTGCTCAAGTTCCACCTTCTTCTCTTCCAATCGGCTCAGCATGGCCGTGCTATCTGCTGAAATCTTGCTCTCGAGCTCGGCATATTCACTATTCAGCAGAACCAACGCTTGCCGCATAACTGGGGTATACGCATTTTTCTGCAGCCGGCTGCGGGCCTCAACAATCGCCTCTTGTAACCGGGGAATCCCCGAGTCATTGATAACCTCGTCGGCTAGAAAAGGATTGCCATTGAGGGCAGAAAGGTACCGCAGCGGAGAGACACTGACTATAGGTACTTCGGAAACTAATTCTCCCAAATGCTGCTGAATCTGCTGACGAGTAACTCTTTCAATCTCTCGCCAACCCAACAGATTTTTGTCTTTCTTGGTTATTGCCACCGCAAGTCCTGGTGTGCTTGCAGCGATTTCTTTCAGCGTGGCAAGTTCCGGTTCGGTAATCGTAGTCGTTGCCTCAAGCACAAACACCACAACACCGGCATTACGAGTGAGCGCAATCGCAGCTTTCGAGATTTCCGAATCAGCGCCATTAAAACCAGGGCAATCTATGAAACTGTCATCTGTCAACGACTCTCCGCCTCGGATTGCCCCCTCCCCTAGCCCAAAGTTTCCCTGACCGGAAATCTCCTCCGCATCGGGACCAAAACTGAAACCCGTTTCACATGCGGAAAGACTGATGGAAGCACTTCCAGAAAGCGCATCTACCAGCATCGTCTTGCCGCATCCGACCTCACCGATAACGGCGACTACCGTCGCTTCTCTTCTCGCCTGTAGCGGGGCTTCGATGAGTCGGGCTTCTTCTCGCTTGCCGACGGCATCAAAGTACTCAACCACTTTGCGAATTAAAGCGGCATCCTCACTGATACCGACACTTGCACTGGAACTTGAATCAGCAGTCGTCGGTGCCATAAAAACTGCCTTACTCTTCCTTGAGCAGCTCGAGCATCTGCTTTCGTGCTCTATTCAATCGGCTCTTAACGGTTGCAAGCGGAATACGCTGTTTGGCCGCGATTTCCTCATAGGTATAGCCAGCCAATTCACGGAGAATCAAGATCTCGCGGAAGTTTGGCCTCAGTTGATCCAATGCAGTTTGAACTTGGTCAACTACTGCTACCCGGGTATCAATATCGCTTCCAGTGGAACGCATATTCGCACCCGCATCTGAATCGAGCTGCACCATCTCTGTGCGCTTCTGAATCTTTTGGCCTTGTTTCTTGCAGGCATTGAGCGCGATTTTGGTGAACCAAGTTTTGAAAGAGGAACTGCCCCGAAACCTGTCAAAATATTTATATGCCGATGCTACAGCGATGCTAAAAGCATCTTCAGCGTCGTGGTAGTTGCTGCACATACGCAAGCAGACGCTAAAAACGCTGTCTTTGTACAGCCTGATGAGCTCAGCGAAAGCTGCTTGATCGCCATTCTGGGCACGCTGAACCAGTTCCCGTTCCAAAACCTTTGTTGTCATTATGACAGCACCCCGCCGAAATCATCGTCCGAGTTGTCATCACCGGAGTACAGGTCATCAAAGTCGAAGTCATGGTCGTCGTCGCCACCGTCGTCGGAGGCATCACGATGATCATCGTCGTCATCTTCGACTTCCATCTCGGCTTCTTCTTCGTCATCGTCCTCAGCATCCGCTGCAGCATCAAGAAACAGCTCAGCCTCTTCGGGATTGACGAAATGACCATCTTCGGTCAACTCAGGATCATCATCGGCTGGGATCAGGGACTCATCCGCCAAGTTGGAGTCGGGTTCCATGGCAGCAGCCAGGATTTGTTCAAAAACGTCGTCAGAAAGCTCGTTTTGCGTGTCTCCCAGCAAATCTGGCAGCACAGGCTCGACGGCCTCATTATCCCAGGGTTTGGGACTATCTGCTCCATCAGTAGCGCTCACGAAAGCTACTCCTTATTTTGGTCGGACTAGTCGCATTTTAACATCCCAAGGCATGCTCCACGCGGCCATCCTGCGACTCACACATTGCGCAACTGCTACCAATTAACCGGCACCGCGCAGGGAGTAGTAGTACCAGCCATCGCTCATCTCAAAACACTCCGTGTAGTCATCCGAGCCACCACTTTGGTATTCACTGTCCGCAATCTGGATGCAGTTCGACGACGTACCGGTTCCATATGGGCCGTTGAGGATCCAGGTGTAGTTCGACGGCGGTGAATACGGAGGAGACGGGAACTGTTCTTCGGGTTCGGCGTAGTTCGACCCGGAGCTGTAATCCGAATCAACCGATTCCTCGGTTGTCGTAGTGCTTTCAACGGTCGTACTGGTTTCTGTTGTCGTATAGGTCGACGTAGGAGTGTAATAATCGCTTGTCCGCGTTGAGGTGGAACTAGGCGAGGTGGAAGACGAAGCCGGAGTTTCTGCAGCCCGATTGTCTTCTTGCTTGTTGTTCCAGGCGGCCCAACCGCCAACGATGACGCCGAAAAGCACCAGCACCGCCACAATGCTCAAAATAACCGCCGATGCCGATGAATTCTTTTTTGGCGCATTGGGAATATTTGGGCTAGCGTCATACCGCTCCCTCGGCGCGTCCTCAAAACTCGCTGAGTTCCCAGGAGGAAATTGCGTCGTTTCCTCAAACGAAGAACCAAAGTCTTGCGTTGAGTTCTCAGAATCGAGAATTTCCCCCCATGCCGGCACTTGACCTGTCTGTGGAGAGGATTCCGTTCCTGATTCGCGTGGGGTCTCTGAGCCTATCGGCTCATTCATGGCACTCTGCTGACGACGGGGCTTCTGTGTCCGACGCACAGGATTGCCGCCGTTGTTGGAATTAAAGCCACCGCCTTCGGAAGAACCTTTTCGCCGGGGCGGTTGAGATTTCATTGGATCCATTGTTTTGGTCTCCTTTACCGTATTTTTTGTGAGTCGTACTGGCTAATCGCGGCTTGCACGTACTGATCATTTCCGGAGTAGTTCACCTTCGGCGGAAGTGGATACTTCGAGGTCTGCAGGTTTAGCTGAGCATTCGAATTTCCCTGAGCAACGAAGTCTTTGACCACCTGACTGCAATAATTCGCTATCGCATCGCTGTCCCTGCGCGGAAAGACACAAAACTGCGGTACTGCACGGTGAACATGCGGTTCAACATCTGCAACCGTCATCTGTGCTCGTTTACGAGCCACAGCTTGTTTATTACTTTGAATGACCTGCCGGGATTTCGCGGTAATCTGAGCCGCTCGTTGATCAAACTGGTTAGCTGAACTAATTGCTCTATGCAGCTCCGCTGCAATAACAGACCAGTCCTTTTGCTCGCCAACCCATTCCACATTTTTTCCCTGAGATTTTGTGATTCCTCGGTAAATTAGGTTTCCAAATGCAGCCAGGCCGCAGATCCACACTGTCATCGTCGTAAGGCCGAGCACATCACCTACAAGCAGTCGGGTGAGAACACTCAACACCGTGATTGCAAGCAGAATCCAAAAGGTCGTGAAGGGTTTGGTACGAACGGAAACTAGTTGAACGTTTCCCCAAGAGGGATTCGACCCGAAACCTGCGATGTAGTTCTCAATTTCAGCTTGCGATTGCGCCTGATCGAACACGGTATGCCGACCTGTATCGGACGAATACAGCGCCCAGCGGTTACGCCGGTCGCCTGCTAGGTGTGTGCCGACAATATCGGCGATTCGACGCTGCTGAGAATCCACGTCACTGTGCGCACGCGCGCGAGAATTCTCATTAGCCGTTTTCTGAGCTTTGAGGTCATTGTGCGCTTTTACATATTCAGGTAACGCTAAATTTTCCCATTTTTTGTCCTCGGCTTGCGCCACATTGCTGACGCACTTCTCCCAAACTTGCCTATTCTGCGCATAATTATCTGTAATGCGGCGCCAGGAACTTACAACTTGGCCATGCCTAGATTGCTTGAAAGCCTTTGCTTTTGCCCTAGCCTCCGAATCGCGAGCAGACTCAATCTGAGCCTTTTTCGCTGTCGTCTGTTGAAGCGTCTGGTTCCAAGCGCTCAACTGTTGCTGTGCGCTTGTGATGTCAGAGTTAACCTCGCTGAGCTCGTATTCCTTTCCATCAATAAGGTCTGGTAAACGGCCCTCTTCTGCATCCAACTGCGTTGGTTCTGCCAGCAACTCATCTACATCGCTGTTGGCAAGACGAAAGTCAGACTCAGCTGACTGTAAAGCACTCTCAGCGTCGGAAAGCAGCGCTTTCGCTTGCTTGCGTGCTCTTTCGCATTGATTTTTATCAGCATTGTATTGCGCTGTTTCACGGTCAAAGCGACCATCATCAATCGGTTTGGGAAACTGCAGTTTGGAATCTTCAAGGCTGTCGATTCGCTGCTGATGACGATATTCATCTTCTACCGATTGCCGGTGAGCATCAGCTAACCGCTGTCGCTCAAAGTAGTCATTGCCGTCATAGTCACGAATCTGCCGATCGAGGTCCTCGGAATACTGCTGCGCGTCTTTAAGCTTTCGCGTCGCATCTTGAATCTGCCCGTCGATATCATCGATCCGGCTTTCCCAGCGCTGCATCTCCAATTTGAATCGACCATCATCAACCGGCTTTTGCAAAGAGTGCAGTCGGTTTTCAGCCTGGTGAAACTCGTATTCGGCTTGCTGCTTGGCCAATCGCGCAGACGATACCCGGTCCCGCGCATCTTCAGCTTGACGACGTGCTGCTGCTAGCCGACCGGAGTAGGAGGCGCGCTTAGAAGCAACAGCATCCAATTCATCATGGAACCCCTGCAGCTCCGAAGAAACTTCATCACGCTGATCGCAGAGAGCTCCGATATGAGATTGATAATTCGAGACCTGAGTTTTCGCTTTGTTGATCTCAGCCTCAAATTTCGACACCTGCGATTGATAATTACGCGTGACATCGTCACTAATTTTCTGGGCCAACTCTGCTGAAGTTGGCGAAACAAAAGACATCATGGGAGAACTCGAAATCGTTACGAATATGACTGCCGATTCGCTTTAGTGCTCCTTAATCAGGCGAGTATTTCCCCAGCGGTCGTGGTAGCCCTGGTTGTACGGCGAATTCATCACGGAGAAGAAGCGCACAACGTACGCAATGCCCGCTGCAAAGCTTCCGATAAATGGCACCAAAGAATAGAAAAGGTTGATGTTGCGCTTTACCGCGTGGCCAAATCCCATTGGTCGACCATCCGTAGTGATCAAACGTAGGCCAAGGATTTTCTTTCCGAGAGTCTGCCCCATGGCGCCCTCTAGACAAACTTTGTAGGCGAAGCCAAGGATGAACATAAGAATTGCACTAATAATCATGCCTCCAATTACTGCCTCATCACTGCCCGCGGCACTGCCTCCGCCTACAAAAATCACGTAAATCACGAACTGAACGAGACCGATGATTAGCGCATCGATGAGGTAGGCACCAGCCCTTTGTCCCAGGGAGGCATTTGTATAAGTCGGATCTGCCCACTGCTGTTCGTGCAGTGTTACTGGAGCAACCTGAGCCATGCCCGGCTGTACCACCGACTGCTGAAAATGATGGGGCTGTTCAGATAGTTGACCAGCAGCGGATACGGACTGGTACGGCTGCTGATCAGCGACAGGCTGTGTGGGCATAATGTACGGGTTTTCCTGGCCGTACAGGGGCTGCTGCTGCGACAGCTGAGGTTGCTGCTGTTGAGGAGCCCCGAAACCAAACTGTGTGTTGGCCTGTGGCTGGCCACCGGAAACTCCTGCCTGGCCTCCGGCTCTGCGTGGCTGAACGGTGCGGCGAACCGGGTTATTGGGATTCTGCTGATTCATTAGAGGTTCTCTTTCCTTGGGAGGGGGTGACGTAAGGATCTAAGTCGCGGAAGAAGACAAGAGAAGTGAACTTGGAAACAATCCTTGCCCTTGTTGATTCCTCAATTCCTTGCGACTTTCACTCCTTAGAGGACGCCGCGGCTCAAAATGTTCCTGACGAACGCTAAAAACTTTTTCTGCTCTGGATTTCAAAGCCAGACGCAAAAAGGATGAAACTGGCCCACATGCGTTGTCGCTGCACGTTGACGATGCTAAAAGGGGCGGAGAAACGACGAATCCCGCCTTTAACCAAAGGCGGGATTGTTTCAGGCTAGGAGCCCTGAGATGTTGTCTTAACCAGCGTCATGCCGCGATACCACGCCAGCGACTGTGGAAGCAGGCATAGGATCAGAGCGAGGATTGACAAAACCAGATAACAAGTGAATTCCCACCAGTAATAGAACCCGAAGTGGTAGTCAAAAACAAAGAAAGGTACGTCTATAACAAAGATCATGGCGTCGTTAATCAGATTAAGACCTGGTACCAGTGCAGCTGTCAGTAAAAGACCAATTTTAAGTCGACGATACATTCCAGAACTTGTGAATCCACTGACCAAGGTCATGACGATTATTCCCAGAATTGCTACCCGGGAAAATATGTTTATTACCACCTTCAAAAACATAAACCAGGGCGATTCAGAATATTCGAGACTTTGAACAAAGGTAAAGACTCCATCACCAATCCAGAAAACTGCTAATCCGGCCAACGTCACGATAGCGGCCTGAATAGTCTTTGGTATACGTACCCACACGTCTTTAAGCGTTGCTTCCGGCGCTAGTGGTTGCACCGGCGCAAACGTCGTGGTGACTGTCCGCATGATTACGCTGTTGTGGGATTCCGAAGACACGGTCGGAGTCATGTCACCGACAGCACTGTGACCACGCGGAGCATCAACACCTCCCTGCCCTAAGGCATTTAGCCCATGGGAGCTTCTCGTTGTCGCCAAATCCGCTAAGAAATCCGTCGTTACCTCCGGTGGCGAAAAGGGACTCTGCAAGGCCTGGTCATAGCGCTGTTTTTTGCTCTCATCTGCGAAAATTGCAACTACATAACCTGCAAGTTCTTTCTTTTCGGCATCCCAACTTTGAGAGTCGGTACTGTTAATCTGCTGTTGAATTTTGTTAGCTACAACAGCTCCGGGCTGGCTAGGATCCACCGCAAAAACTGCGTATAAATCAATCCCGCTCATTTGGGAAGGCCTCCTCTTCTAGTCACGGCAATCTTTGCCGCACACAAACACTCATGGGGTTCATGTATTAGAGGAGACCGAGCACCGAAATGTTCCCGGCTTTGCCGAATTAGGAATTAAGCCTAACTGGTTGTCTCTCCAGAAAGCGCCTACAAAATCGAGTGAATGCCTAAATTCCCAAAACTGACTTAGCAATCAGGAAGTAGATGATTAGGCCGGAGGCATCGACAAGCGTGGTAATGAATGGGTTGGCGAAGACCGCCGGGTCAATGCCGAACTTCTTACCAATCAGCGGCATAATGCCGCCGACAGTGGCAGCGAGAGTACAGATACCCAGCAGCGTCAGGCCGATAACGAGGCCTATGTCCCAACCATAAACCAACCCCGCCAAGAGTAGGCCGAGAGTACCCAGCAGCAGGCCGAGGAACGCACCAACTCTCACCTCTCGGAGTATGACCTTGAAAAGGTCGCTGGGTTGAACATCCCCTAGTGCCAGCGCACGGGTAATAGTAGTGGCAGCCTGGTTGCCAGTATTGCCACCAGTACCAATCAGCAGCGGCACGAACACCGAAAGAACCACCATCTGAGACAGAGTCTCTTCGAAGGTTTCCAGGACTTGCACGGTCAATGTCGCACCAATAGCCAGTACAAGCAACCAGACCACACGGGAGCGGACGATCTCAAAGATCGGCGTAGCAAGGTAAGGCAAACGTAGCGGCTCAGAACCTGAAATACGAGCTTGGTCCTCGGAGTCTGCTTCCTCCAGAATCCGGAGTGCGTCGTCCACCGTGAGCAGACCGATAACGCGCTGCTCGCTATCGACGATCGGTAAAGCTAAGCGCTTACGATCGGCGCACATGCGAGCCACCTTCTCCTCAGACTCAGTAGCCTCTGCGTAGTCTGCTTTCCGCAAAATTGCCGCAATATGGATATCACTGCTGGCACGCATCAAATCACGAAGACTTATCACGCCCACCAGTCGACGATTCCGATTCGACACCGGCAACGTGTAGATGGATTCCGCATCATCCAAATGGTTATAGACCGTCTCCAAGGCCTCGCCCGCCGTCATATCGTCATGAAGTGACACCAGCTCCGGGCTCATCCGACGCCCAATGGAACCGTCGGGGTAACCGAGGACGATGTTGGTCAGCTCTCGCTCATCATCCGGTAGATTGGCGAGCAGTTTTGCAGCGACAGACGCAGGCAGCTCGTCGAGCAGTTCTGCTCGATCGTCCGGTTCCATCTCCGCGAAAACTGCGGTGACTTCAGGATCACGGAGGCTGTCGATTAGGTGCGCCTGCAGCGCTGAGTCCAACTCATCGAAGGTTTCAACCGCCGTGTCTTTCGGCAGTGTGCGGTAGAACAACGCACGTTCCTCATGGCTGAGGCGGCGCATCTTTCGAGCGGCAGCTTTGGGCTCAACATCAATTAAGAGCCGCGACAATGTCGCCACGTCGTGTGAGCGAAGCGCGGACTCGAGATCTCGATCATGAAGGGTTCTGGCGTTGCCCATGATCCAGCATGCCTCCCGCTGCTCTCACCTGGTACCGGCTGTACCGACCTCTTTTGAGCATACCGGCAAGCACGAGGTTTAACCCCACAGAGCACGAACCTGACCGCCATGTTGCGGCTCCAAGCTCTGGCCAAACCAGGCCAGCCGCAAGCTAGGAACAACCGTAAAGATTGTTCTAGACCCGCATCCTCTGTACAAACTTTTCAAAACTGCCATCTACCCTAAAACTCTCATCCAAAAGCGGATTAGATGCGTGATCCTTATCATAACGAACATAAATAGCCAGATCTCGGTTGTCATTTATCAACATTGCCTGACCTCCATAACCGAACTCGAAGGCTATAAAACCAGGTAACTCATACTCTCTATAATTTGGCCACGATTCTCGGTAAGCATCGACTCGCTCAATCCATGACTCAACGCCAATATAGACATAATTTGTACATAATTGTGCAGCTACTGAGGGAACCTCAACATTTGGAATACCGTGAAGGATATCTTGACTGCAATCCTTAGAGGTCATTGGTATCAACGTGGGCGCTTTAGAAGTCAACGAAGGTCGCACCCCCTCAATGTCCGGGCCTTCGTACAAGCGAACATCATGAGGCTCGGCCGGCTCTTTTCGACTACCGTACCAAATACCTCCAGTACAGATCGCCAAACTTAGTACAGCTACCCCAATCAGCATACTAATGTTGACTACACCAATTCTGTTAATTTGAATCTTAATCCAGCCGGCCATTACAGCTATTATCTTCACCAGAAATCTTCCTCTCCGGACAAAAGAGAATACAATCTATGACGCCAGTATCCAGCAATTCGATCGCTTTTCTCACTAGTCCAGTGAGTGCACTCTACCTCGATTAGATAAGATCTATCCTCAGGGTATATATCTGTTCGATAATATTTTTGATAACCTGTCTCTGAGTAATCAGAATAAGAGAAGGCAAGGTAATCAGGTATTTCCACCTTGACATACCCATCAAGCGCTTCTGCACCAGATAAGTGCTTATCAATTAGCTCTCGGTCGAACACAATCGTATAGACCTGATTAGCACATCCTCCATCTAAATAAAACTCGGACGAATAGCCGTCCACCTTTTCTCCCGCTAGACGTGGCGTATTACTCTCGGATTTTTCATTGGTTGCATGACTGAAAACCCGCAAATATGGAGGAATTTGATCAGAAATATCCCGAGGCATTCCTGGCGGAGTAAATGCATAGTCGTCCGCCTGGGACGCCTCCGAATAAGCAACTGCACCTGAGCCGAGGAGCATTCCGGCGCAGGCCAAAAGAACAACTTTACGACGCTTGTTCAAAATGGCCTTCTTAGATCGCGATCTCTCCGAAGCCTGTTTGTTTCCAATCTGGTTGTCAGGACGTGGGAGATCTTCAGACGCCTGAGCGCGTGGGCGATCCTCCAAGGACGATATGGAATCGCTGCTTATCACCAGCCGTTGGGGCTTTCTACCGGGAATTGGACTCATCATGCTTGTTAGAGTCCGCGCGCAACCAAAAAGTTCCCTGTTCATACGAAATTTTTCAGTCTTTTCGGGAAAGAGCCTTAGCGGCAAAACTCGTGGGTTATTCGCAGAACGTGATGTTGTCGAACGCCTTCACCACTTGACTCCGAATCAGCGGCCAGGCCGTTCACACTCCATCTCGCACAGGCACAGCACTTAGCTGTAGAGCCTCTCATATAACCGAGACACCAAGTAGAAGACAGCTAATCCGTACTCGCCCATATAATCGTCCCAAGACGCACACAAGCCAAAATCACACCAATTGCTCCGCAGGTCAGACCTGCCCCATAAGCGTCGTTGTAAGCGCACACTACGGCGATAACCCCAAAGATTATGCCGACCACGAGAGATACAACGGATATAACCCCGATAGTCATTCCCTTTCGGAGTTCGTAGTAGTACTGTTCGGTCACCTCGTTTACTTCATGAGTCGCCAAATGGCTGGTCAATAACAGCTCTTCTAGTTCTTCATTATCCAATTCCCCGGCTACGAACAGATTTTGAAGTTCTTCACCAGTTTGATCCTCGTATTGCCGAATATGCCTAAAGATATACTCTTCTAAGGTCAGTCCCTCGTCCTCAGCGGTTTGCTCGAGCAGCAAATCGATGAAATCGTTCTTGAGCGGTAACTGGCTTTCCACTGCGCCTCCTGGTCAACGTGATAATCAACCACCGGCCGACCAAATATCGCTTCCAACCGCACTGAAGCACGTCTCTAATAGCCGGTGTTCACGTATTAGAGGGCTTGCGCGGTGGAAAAGTTCCGAAGAAGGCGCACCAAATTCCCGAAAGCCATCTGCACCAAGCACAAACAGAAAACCCCGCCACAGAAAACACTTGCGTGTTTCCCGCGACGGGGTTCTCGTCGTAAAGCCCTAGCTGATTGCTCAGCTGTCGGGTCTTACTTAGCCTTCTCGACGATCTCGATCAGGCGGTAGTGCTTGTCCTTGGAGAGCGGACGGCACTCTTCGATGCGGACGCGGTCGCCCACGCCAGCCTCTTCGTTCTCGTCGTGCGCCTTGACCTTGGAGTTCGTGCGCATGATCTTGCCGTACAGGGCGTGCTGCTTGCGGTCCTCGAGCTCGACAACGATGGTCTTCTGCATCTTGTCGGACACGACGTAACCGGTGCGCACCTTACGTGCGCCAGCCTCGGTGGTGTTCATGTTTTCCTCACTCATGCTGCATCACCATCGGTTGGTGCAGCAGACAGGCCGAGCTCGCGCTCACGCATAACGGTGTAAATGCGAGCAATATCCTTGCGGACAGTGCGGAGACGGCGGTTGTTGGTCAGCTGACCGGTAGCGCTCTGGAAACGGAGGTTGAACAGCTCCTCCTTAGACTCCTTGAGCTTGGCAACCAGGTCATCGTTATCCAGCGAGCGAAGCTCGTGGGCGGGAATGCCGTTCGACATCAGTACTGATCCTCCTTCCGAACGATTCGGGTCTTAATCGGCAGCTTAGCGCCTGCGCGCTTCAGTGCCTCGATAGCAACTGCCTCGTCCGGGTAGGACATCTCGAACATGATGCGACCCGGCTTGACGTTTGCAACCCACTTTTCGACCGGGCCCTTACCGGAACCCATACGAACACCCAGTGGCTTCTGGGTCAGCGGGCGGTCCGGGAAAATCTGGATCCAGACCTTACCACCACGCTTGACGTGGCGGTTGATGGCAATACGCGCTGCCTCAATCTGACGGTTGGTGATGTAGGCCGGCTCGAGAGCCTGGAGACCGTATTCACCGAAAGTCACCTTGTTGCCGCCCTTGGACATACCAGAACGGGTTGGGCGGTGCTGACGACGGAACTTAACGCGCTTCGGGATGAGCATGAATTAGCCCTCCTTCTTCTCAGATGCACGCTGACGACGCTTGCCACCGCGACGCGGGCGGTCGTTGCCGCGACGCTGGCGGGCGTTGCCGGCGTTGATCTCGGACTCGCGACGGCCACCGATCACGTCACCCTTGTAGATCCACACCTTGACGCCAATGCGACCGAAGGTGGTGTGAGCTTCGTGGGTACCGTAGTCGATCTCCGCACGCAGGGTGTGCAGCGGAACGCGACCCTCGTGGTAGCGCTCGGTGCGGCCCATCTCGGCACCGCCGAGACGACCGGAGCAGACAACCTTGATGCCCTTGACGTGCGGCTGACGCATTGCAGACTGGATAGCCTTGCGCATTGCACGACGGAAAGCGACACGGTTGGCGAGCTGCTCAGCGATGGACTGAGCAACCAGCTTCGCATCCGCGTCAATGTTCTTGACCTCGAGGATGTTCAGCTGAACCTGCTTGCCGGTGAGCTTCTCAAGCTGGCCGCGGATGCGGTCAGCCTCGGAGCCACGACGGCCGATAACGATGCCCGGGCGAGCGGTGTGGATGTCCACACGCACGCGGTCACGGGTGCGCTCGATAACGACATCGGAGATGCCGGCGCGCTCAAGACCGGTGGACAGCAGATCGCGGATCTTGATGTCCTCGGCCAGGTAGTCAGCGTACTGCTTGTCGGCGTACCAGCGGGACTTCCAGTCGCTGGAAATACCGAGGCGAAGACCGTGTGGATGGATCTTCTGTCCCACTATCGGTCACCTTCCTTCTGGCTCTCGACGACCACGGTGATGTGGCTGGTGCGCTTGCGGACGTGGAAAGCACGGCCCTGCGCACGCGGGCGGAAGCGCTTCATGGTCGGTCCCTCGTTGGCGTAAGCCTCGGAGATGACCAGAGTACGACGGTCCAGGCCGAAGTTGTTCTCAGCGTTTGCAGCTGCAGACGCAACAACCTTGGCAACTGGATCAGCAGCACCCTGCGGAGCGTACTCCAGGATGTTCAGTGCCTCGTCGACGGACTTACCGCGAACGGTGTCCAGGACGCGACGTGCCTTCATCGGAGTAACGCGGACGAAGCGCGCAGTTGCGCGTGCAGAAGTAATGTCGTTGCTCATGGCTTATCGACGTCCCTTCTTGTCATCCTTGACGTGACCCTTGAAGGTCTTGGTCGGGGCGAATTCGCCCAGCTTGTGGCCGACCATAGAGTCATCCACGAACACCGGCACGTGCTTGCGACCGTCGTGAACGGCGAAGGTATGGCCGATGAAATCGGGGAGAATCGTGGAGCGGCGAGACCAGGTCTTGATGACCTGCTTGGTGCCCTTCTCGTTCTGTGCATCGACCTTCGCGAGGAGGTGCTCATCGACGAACGGGCCCTTCTTAAGGCTGCGTGGCATTCTCAGTTCCCTCCTTAGCGCTTCTTATTCTTGTTGGTACGACGGCGACGAACGATCAGCTGGTCGCTCGGGCGGTTCGGCTTACGGGTGCGGCCTTCCTTCTGGCCCCACGGGGAAACCGGGTGGCGACCACCGGAGGTCTTACCCTCACCACCACCGTGCGGGTGGTCGACCGGGTTCATGACAACACCGCGGACAGTCGGGCGCCAGCCCTTCCAGCGCATACGGCCGGCCTTGCCCCAACGAATGTTGATCTGATCCTGGTTTCCGACCTCACCGACGGTTGCACGGCAACGAGCGTCGACGCGACGGATCTCAGAGGACGGCATACGCAGAACTGCGTACTTGCCTTCCTTACCGAGAAGCTGAATAGAAGCACCAGCAGAACGTGCCAGCTGTGCACCGGCACCCGGCTTGAGCTCCACGCAGTGAATGGTGGAACCGGTCGGGATGTTACGCAGCGGCAGGTTGTTACCAACCTTGATGTCGGCATTAGCGCCGGACTCAACGATGGCACCCTGCTTCAGGTTCTTCGGAGCGATGATGTAGCGCTTCTCACCGTCTGCGTAGTGCAGCAGTGCGATGTTGGCGGTACGGTTCGGGTCGTACTCGATGTGAGCGACCTTTGCCGGAATGCCGTCCTTGTCATTACGACGGAAGTCGATGACACGGTACTGGCGCTTGTGTCCGCCACCCTTGTGGCGAGTGGTGATGTGACCGTGTACGTTACGGCCACCAGTCTTCGACAGCGGGCGCAGCAGAGACTTCTCAGGAGTCGAGCGAGTAACCTCGCTGAACTCGGAGACGGAGCTCTGGCGGCGACCCGGCGTAGTCGGCTTGTACTTACGAATAGCCATACTTTTGCTCTTCCTTAACTTCCTCGTCGGCTAGCGGCTAGGCTGCCGAACCGCCGAAGATGTCGATGGGATCGCTGCCGGCCGCGAGAGTCACGTAGGCGCGCTTGGTGTTCTTGCGCTTGCCGTAGCCGGTGCGGGAACGCTTGCGCTTGCCCTCACGGTTGAGGGTGTTGACGGAAGCGACCTTGGCACCGAAAATCTCCTGGACCGCGATCTTGATCTGGGTCTTGTTAGCGTCGGTGTGAACCAGGAACGTGTAAACGCCCTGCTCCATGAGTCCGTAGGACTTCTCAGACACTACCGGTGCAACAATGATGTCGCGGGGATCTGCGATGGTAGCCATTACTTCTCCTCCTTACCGGCGGTGCGAGTGATGAAGTCATTAAGTGCCTGAACGGCGAAGATGACGTCATCGGCCTTCAGAACGTCGTAGGTGTTCAGCTGATCCTCAGACAGGATGTGGACACCTGGCAGGTTACGAACCGACTTCCACGAGTTGACGTCCTCGCGTGGCAGAACGACGAGCACGTTGTGGCGCTCAGTCAGACGCTCGACGAAAGTACGAGCTGCCTTCGTGGACGGGGTCTGGCCTGGGACCAGTTCCTCGACAACGTGGATGCGGTCGTGGCGAGCACGGTCAGAGAGTGCGCCGCGCAGAGCAGCTGCAATCATCTTCTTCGGGGTGCGCTGGCTGTAGTCGCGTGGCACCGGGCCGTGAACAATGCCACCGCCGGTCCAGTGCGGAGCACGGATCGAACCCTGACGAGCGCGACCGGTACCCTTCTGGCGCCACGGCTTGCGGCCACCGCCGCGAACCTCGCCGCGGGTCTTGACCTTGTGGGTGCCCTGGCGAGCTGCTGCACGCTGTGCGACAACAACCTGGTGCATCAGGGCGATGGACACCTCCGCGTCAAACACGGAAGCAGGAAGCTCAACCGAACCGTTCACGCCGCCTTCAGCGGTGTGTACGTCTAGCTTGAGGTTGGTCATGCGTGAGCACCACCCTTCGTGGCAGTCTTAACAACCAGCAGGCCGCCGCGTGCACCCGGAACTGCGCCCTTGATGAGCAGCAGGTTCGCGTCAGCGTCAACCTTCTGGATCTTCAGGTTCTGGGTTGTGACCCGGTCGTTACCCATGCGGCCTGCCATGCGCTTGCCCTTGAAGACGCGTCCTGGCGTGGCGCAGGCGCCAATGCCACCAACACGACGGTGAGCAGCCTGGTTACCGTGAGCAGCACCCTGGCCGGCAAAGCCGTGGCGCTTCATACCACCGGCGAAGCCATGGCCCTTGGACGTACCAGTGACGTCGACGTACTCAATTTCGCCAAAGATGTCGACACCAACGGACTGGCCGACCTCGTAAGAGGAAGCGTCCGGGGTGCGAATCTCGACGCTGTGGCGACGCGGGGTCACACCGGCCTTCTTGAAGTGGCCGGCCTCCGGCTTGTTGACCTTACGCGGGTCAATTTCGCCGTATGCAATCTGGACGGCGTCGTAGCCGTCGGTTTCCTTAGTGCGCACCTGAGTCACTACGCACGGCCCAGCCTCAACGACGGTAACCGGAACAACGCGGTTTTCCTCGTCGAAGATCTGAGTCATACCGAGCTTCGTGCCCAGGATGCCCTTGATCTCGTTTTCACTCATTTATCTTGTCTCCGCTACCAAAAGTCCAGGATCACTGAATGTTCACATCGACACTTGCCGGAAGGTCAATGCGCATAAGTGCATCGACGGTCTTCGGCGTTGGATCGAGAATGTCGATCAGACGCTTGTGAGTGCGCATCTCGAAGTGCTCGCGCGAGTCCTTGTACTTGTGCGGCGAACGGATAACGCAGTAAACGTTCTTTTCGGTTGGCAACGGCACCGGGCCAACGACGCGTGCACCCGTACGGGTAACGGTCTCCACGATCTTTCGCGCAGAAGCGTCGATAGCCTCGTGGTCGTAGGCCTTGAGCCTGATGCGGATCTTCTGTCCGGCCACGCTTGTCCTCTCCTCGGTCGGCGCGCCCCAATAAAAGGGGCGTCGACCCTGTCAATGTTTCTCGACGCCGTCAGCAACTATGGCCAGCGCCAGAAATTAAAACTGGGTTGTGCATTACTTCAAAGCGATTTCGTCTTCGATCGTCATGGCAAATTAACTTTTGGCCATGACCCGAGCGGACGAATAACGCCTTGCACTCAAATCCCAGTGGAAAACAAGTCCCCCTCGTGGGGCTCTTCATTTTGCCTACTGCCGCTGTTAATTTGCCATGCCACCTCCGACCCCCGCGGTCGGGCGTGTCGCCCGTTTTCTCCGTGAGGCACGATTGGGAAGAAGCTTCCCTACGTGGTCATGCTCGCCTTACCATAGGCGCTAAGTCCAATTTCGTACTGGTTCCCAGCTGGGCCTGATACGACAATTGGCGCGAACGCCTTTGTTAAAGCAACCCCCGTATTAAAGCACGTCCGCACTGCGAATGTAAAATCACGATTCCAAAGTGCAACGTACATCACACCCATTACGGCACAGTCTGCTTAACGACGGCTATAGCGCCGCCCCCATCCCGTCTAGTGTCGGCTATGTACAGATACAAAAAATCCCGACTTCCGCTTACGCGGAGTCGGGATTCTTCTAAGACCTAGTTAAAGCATTTCCCCTTTGGGGAGAAGACTTACTTAATGATCTTGGTAACGCGGCCAGCGCCGACGGTGCGACCACCCTCGCGGATAGCGAAGCGCAGGCCCTCGTCCATTGCGACCGGCTGGATCAGCTTGACAGACATGTCAACGTTGTCGCCCGGCATGACCATCTCGACACCTTCCGGCAGGGAAACGACGCCGGTGACGTCGGTGGTGCGGAAGTAGAACTGCGGACGGTAGTTGTTGAAGAACGGGGTGTGACGGCCACCCTCATCCTTGGACAGGATGTAGACGGAACCCTCGAACTCGGTGTGCGGGGTGTAAGCGCCCGGCTTAGCAACGATCTGACCGCGCTCGATGTCCTCACGCTTGGTACCGCGGAGCAGCAGACCACAGTTGTCGCCAGCCTCAGCGGAATCCAGCAGCTTGCGGAACATCTCGATACCGGTAACGGTGGTCTTCTGGGACTTCTCCTTGATGCCCAGAATCTCGACCTCGTCGTTGACGTTCAGAACGCCGCGCTCAACACGACCGGTAGCAACGGTGCCGCGACCGGTAATGGTGAAGATGTCCTCAATCGGCATCAGGAACGGCTTGTCGGTCTCGCGGACCGGATCCGGGATGTTCTCGTCGCAGGCTTCCATCAGCTCGAGGATGGAGTTGACCCACTTCTCTTCGCCCTCAAGAGCCTTCAGAGCGGAGATGTGAACGATCGGAGCTTCCTCGTCGTAGTCCTGCTCAGCCAGCAGCTCGCGGACCTCCATCTCGACGAGCTCGATAATCTCTTCGTCGTCGACCATGTCGCACTTGTTCAGTGCAACGAGGATGTACGGAACGCCAACCTGGCGAGCCAGCAGAACGTGCTCGCGGGTCTGCGGCATCGGGCCGTCAGTAGCGGCGACAACCAGGATTGCGCCGTCCATCTGAGCAGCACCGGTAATCATGTTCTTGATGTAGTCAGCGTGGCCCGGGGCATCGACGTGAGCGTAGTGGCGCTTCTCCGTCTGGTACTCAACGTGGGAAACGTTGATGGTAATGCCACGTTCCTTCTCTTCCGGTGCCTTATCGATGGCATCGTAAGCGAACGACTCGTTCAGGTCCGGGAACTTGTCAGCCAGAACCTTGGTGATAGCGGCGGTAGTGGTGGTCTTACCGTGGTCAACGTGACCAATGGTACCGATGTTGACGTGCGGCTTCGTACGCTCGAACTTCGCCTTTGCCACTTTTAGTCCTCCTGGAGGTCTAGGTGGCCACGACTCTCGCAGCCACAATTTTGTGGTCACTCTATCCGCCTTCACAACATCAGAAGCCTTCAAGCTGTTCGCTTACGACTTCGGAACGTGCGCGCGCAAAAGAGCACTATTCTTTCACTGTGCCAGTTACTCGATACTAGGGCAGGATACTGGAGTTTTCCAAACCAGACCAACCCCCTAGTTAAGGGTGGGTAACGGCCAGCAACTCACATCGTCATTTACCAGCATAAATGCTAGATATTTGAACAGCGATTTAAAATCGACCAACGATATGAATTGCGAGCAGCTACCCCCTAGAGCTTGTCTGTGCTAACACACGCCAACAGTTTGACGGTGTCTCAGCAGAGTCAAAGCTAAAGGGAATCTATCAAAGCTGCAGACCCTCGCACTGCGTCAACTAAAACGAGTGACAGTGCAGTACGTGCAGGGATGGGGTCAGCTCTGATTGAGCACCCCACCCTACCGACACGATTTAAGCGCCGGTACGAGCTGCAATGATCTCCTCGGCCACGGAGGACGGAACCTCAGCGTAGGAGTCGAAGATCATGGTGTAGTTTGCGCGACCCTGGGTCTTGGAACGCAGGTCACCAACGTAGCCGAACATCTCGGACAGCGGAACCAGAGCCTTGACAGCCTTGACGCCGGTGCGGTCCTCCATGGAGTTGACCTGGCCACGACGGGAGTTGATGTCACCGATGACCTCGCCCATGTACTCTTCTGGAGTAATAACCTCAACGGCCATCATCGGCTCGAGCAGGACCGGCTTAGCCTTCTGAACAGCTTCCTTCAGAGCCTGCTGACCAGCGATCTTGAAGGCCATTTCAGAGGAGTCAACCTCGTGGTAAGCACCGTCGAGCAGGGTTGCCTGGATGTTCACCAGCGGGTAGCCGGCGAGGGTACCATACTGCATTGCGTCCTGAATACCAGCGTCGACAGACGGGATGTATTCCTTCGGAACACGACCACCGGTGACTTCGTTGACGAACTTGTAAGCGGTGGACTCGTCCTCTTCAACCTCGTCAGCAGACGGAGCGTACGGCTCCAGAGCAATGATGACGCGAGCGAACTGACCCGAACCACCGGTCTGCTTCTTGTGGGTGTACTCGAACTTCTCGACAGGCTTACGGATGGTCTCGCGGTAAGCAACCTGCGGGTTACCGATGTTTGCTTCGACCTTGAACTCGCGCTTCATGCGGTCAACCAGGACGTCGAGGTGGAGCTCGCCCATACCGCCGATAACGGTCTGGCCGGTCTCCTCGTCCAACTTGACGGTGAAGGTCGGGTCCTCTTCAGCCAGACGCTGAATAGCAGTACTCAGCTTCTCCTGATCAGCCTTGGACTTCGGCTCAATAGCAACGGAGATAACCGGATCCGGGAAGGACATGGACTCCAGAACGATTGGAGCATCCTGTGCACACAGGGTGTCACCGGTGGTGGTGTCCTTCAGACCGATGAAGGCGTAGATGTTACCTGCCACTGCCTCGTCAACAGGGTTCTCCTTGTTGGCGTGCATCTGGAACAGCTTACCGACGCGCTCCTTCTTGTCCTTGGTGGAGTTCAAGACCTGCTGGCCCGGCTCCACGCGACCGGAGTAAACGCGGACGAAGGTCAGCTTGCCGAAGAACGGGTGAGCAGCAATCTTGAATGCGAGAGCGGAGAACGGCTCATCCTTAGACGGCTTACGGACCATATCGACGTCCTCGTCGCCCATCTGGTGGCCGTGAACCTCACCGATGTCCAGCGGATTCGGCAGGAAGTCAATGACGGCGTCGAGCAGCGGCTCAACACCCTTGTTCTTGTACGCGGTACCACAGTAGACCGGGTAGATCTCAGAGTTCAGAACCAACTTGCGGATGGCGCCCTTGATCTCGTCCATGGTCAGCTCTTCGCCACCGAAGTACTTCTCCATGAGCTCCTCGTCGGACTCAGCGACGGTCTCAATGAGCTTCTCACGGTACTCGTTAGCCTTGTCGACCATGTCAGCCGGAATCTCCTCGACCTGCGCAGGAGTACCGATCTCGACCTTGCCCGGCCACATGAGAGCCTTCATCTCCAGCAGGTCAACAACACCGTCGAAGTCATCCTCAGCGCCAATCGGCAGCTGCATAACCAACGGCTTTGCACCCAGGCGGTCAACGATGGTGCCAACGGTGTAGTAGAAGTCAGCGCCCAGCTTGTCCATCTTGTTGACGAAGCAAATACGCGGGACATCGTACTTCTGAGCCTGACGCCAAACCTGCTCAGACTGCGGCTCGACACCTTCCTTACCGTCGAAGACTGCGACGGCACCGTCGAGCACACGCAGGGAACGCTCAACCTCAACGGTGAAGTCGACGTGGCCCGGGGTATCGATGATGTTGATCTGGTTGTCGTTCCAGAAACAGGTCACAGCAGCGGAGGTAATGGTAATACCGCGCTCCTTCTCCTGCTCCATCCAGTCGGTGGTGGACGCACCATCGTGAGTCTCACCGACCTTGCGGTTAATACCCGTGTAGTACAGGATGCGCTCGGTCGTAGTCGTCTTACCAGCATCGATGTGCGCCATGATGCCGATGTTGCGGACCTTGTGGAGGTCCTTCTTAACGGGAAGTGCACCTTCAGCCACTTGATTCCCCACTCGTTTCAAATCGGTTTGGCGGTGAGGCTCAATTACGGGATTGCAATCGGCCGTCAAATCCGCCGTCGGTCGGGTTTGCTTTATCTATAATGCCACCGTCTTGGCGCGAAGTCGCGCCGTGACGTACACCTATTGCGTAAATTCTACGCAAGACATCGGGTGTAAGCGCCGGGCTGGCCCCTATTGAGTGACCTTAAAGATCTGTGGACCGCGACCGACGCGCGCCGTTGACATACCGGCAGCTGCTTTACGACGGTGACCATTCGCGGCCTCCGTCGATAAGCGATTACCAGCGGTAGTGAGCGAATGCGCGGTTTGCCTCCGCCATCTTGTGAGTGTCCTCACGACGCTTGACGGATGCACCCAGGCCGTTGGATGCATCGAGGATCTCGTTAGCGAGACGCTCGGTCATGGTGTTCTCACGGCGCTGGCGGGAGAACATCAGCAGCCAGCGCAGTGCCAGCGTGGTGCCACGGCCCGGACGAACCTCGACCGGAACCTGGTAGGTGGCGCCACCAACACGGCGGGAACGAACCTCAAGAGCCGGCTTGACGTTCTCGATTGCGCGCTTCAGAGTCAGCACCGGGTCAGTACCGGTCTTCTCTTCGCACAGCTCAAGTGCACCGTAGACGATGCGCTCTGCGGTCGACTTCTTACCGTCGAGCAGAACCTTGTTGACCAGCTGCGACACCAGAGGGGAGCCGTAGACCGGGTCGTTGACGACAGGACGCTTCTGTACTGGGCCCTTACGTGGCATGGCTTACTTCTCCTTCTTTGCGCCGTAGCGGGAACGAGCCTGCTTGCGGTCCTTGACACCCTGGGTGTCCAGGGAACCGCGGACGATCTTGTAGCGGACACCCGGGAGGTCCTTAACACGACCACCGCGAACGAGCACCATGGAGTGCTCCTGCAGGTTGTGGCCCTCACCCGGAATGTAAGCCGAAACCTCGATACCGGAGGTCAGGCGAACACGAGCGACCTTACGAAGAGCCGAGTTCGGCTTCTTCGGGGTGGTGGTGTAAACACGGGTGCAAACGCCGCGGCGCTGAGGGGAACCCTTCAGAGCTGCGGTTGCAACCTTAGCCTTCTTGTCATGGCGGCCCTTGCGGACCAGCTGCTGAATAGTGGGCATGAAGCCTCTTTCTGTTTTCAATCCTCGCTGGACATTCTCACGCCCGATGCCAACCGCAGCGGAGTAACCACCTTCCGTGTGAATGCATCACAAGAAAAGTTATTACTCATCCAGTGGTGAGCCCATCGGTTGAACGCAAGAAATGGAGGGATTTTGAACGTGCGAAACCCAGTCAGCCGCTCTCGCTGGCCTACTGGGTAATGTCTCAAGTTCCCAATTCTTTTCTGGGATCGTTGTATAACAGTACGCGAGCTGCGAGTTTAGTCCAAACACCCTGGTAACAGCGTAAAAATTTCAGCCACTTTGAGTGCAACTCCGGTTTGCGACCAAATTTTCGTCGTAAGGCGCGGCGCGCCTCACCCCACAACCTCTTGCGCCACTGGAGTCTCTAATCCTCCCACCACTGTCGCTCGGGGACATCGCCGCGGGAGCCGTCAGGAAGCAACTTAACTCCTAGCACCTGGTGCAGCTGGATGGCGTTATGACGGAAATTGTATTCCGAGCCGGCCATGTACATGCCCCACAACTTCGCCGTCTGTTCCCCGACGAGCTCAACTGCCTTATCCCAGTCGTTCTCCAGGTTTTCGCACCAGTCGTTGAGAGTGCGGGCATAGTCAAAGCGAAGGTTCTGCTGATCGACCATCTCGAATCCCTGGTCCTGCATGGCATGCATGATTGTGCCAACGCCAGTGAGCTCGCCATCCGGGAAGATGTAGCGATCAATGAAGGTGCCCTTGCGGGTGCGGTGATTATCCCAGTAAGTAATGCAATGGTTGAGCATCAAACCGCCCTCCTTCAGCTTTCCGTAAAGGAAACCAAAGAAGCTCGGGTAGTTTTTAACGCCAATATGCTCCAGGATGCCGATCGCAGAGATGGCATCGAAGTTCTGTTCGGAGACATCTCGGTAATCCTGAAAGCGCACCTCAGCCAGATCCTCGAGACCTTCTTCCTTGATTTTCGCCTGTGCCCACTCTGCCTGCTGTTCAGAGAGAGTCACGCCAATCGCCTTCACTCCACGCCTAGCTGCATAGAGAACCATGCCACCCCAACCGCAGCCAACGTCGAGAAGCCGGTCGCCTTCCTTTAGACGCAACTTATCGAACACCAGGCGATACTTGTTCTCTTGAGCCTCTTCAAGCGTGGAGTCTTCATTCGGATAATACGCACAGGTGTACGTCATCGAGGGCCCGAGTAGCAACTCATAGAATTCATTACTCACGTCGTAATGCGAAGAGATTGACGCTGCGTCGCGTTCCTTAGAATGGCGAGCCAAACCGTTGTGCAGGCGCTTCTTCCACCATGCGGTGCGCTCGATCTCCGGGATTTCAGGAACATATGGCAGCCCCATCGCCCGTAGCGAGCGGACGACCTTTGCCAAAGTTGCAGCAGGTGGAACCTCGAATTGATCATGCAAGTCCATCAACGCCCCGAAGGCCTCGATGGGGTGCCCGAGGCTCACGCGGGTCAGTTCCAGTTCACCGGTAACGAATGCGCGTCCAAAGCCGACATCGTCGCGCAGATGGGTCACGATGTGATTCAAAGCGTCGCGCGAGCGTACATTGATGCCAACTTTCGCATCCTCCGGGCCTGCAGCCGAACCGTCGAAAGCAGTCAAACGCAGCGGCAGTGGCTTTCCCGAAGTATCGATGAAGGCCTCGAAAATCTCTGCAACAGTCATTGGAGTAAACGCCATGATGAGTCCTTATCTGTGAAAGATGCAGCTAAGTGATCTGTTTTTGATTTAGACGTCAGCGCAGGGTTAAACACTCAGCACTGCGATTGAGTTAAGCGCCAGCAACGGTCTTGTCATAAAGGCGCGGGAACCGCGAGTTGGGATCGTAGATCTCCTTGAGCTCGTCGGGCAGACCACCTCCATAGAGCTCTTCAAACTGCTCCGGCGAGTAGAAAGCCTCGGAATACAGTGACTTATGCCCACCCAATTCACTGACCTTTTCCTCGATGACCCGGTTAAAGGCACCGGGACGCGAATCGCCGGGCACCAAATTGATTGGTACTGCTGACCAGAACCCCACGTTGACCCAGGTGGTCTCGGGATCAAGCGGATAGAGGGGCCACGGGCTGTCGCTATCGGCCAATTTGTCACCGCTACCAATAAGATTCTCTGAACCTTCCCGAAGGTGGATTGGGCACATCCACACTGGCTGGATATCGCAAGCTTCGAAGAACCAATCCAAAAACTCAGCCAGTCGGTCGACAGTGACTTCGATATCCTGAACGACGCGCTCGTTGGCTGGAAGCCCCTTCCGAGCCTTCATCTTGTTCTCAAGGTCATATTTCTTATCGAGGCCAACCAGCTTCCAATAGAAAGACGAACGCTTGAGCTCTCGCGGCCACACAGCCCGCACTGTCGGATTCTGGGCCCCAAAAGCTCGAGAGCACCAGAACCAGTCAACATCCCAGCGCCAGATGTAATCGCGAATGGTGAGACGATCTCGGGTAATTCCCGATGGATGCTGGAGCGAGCGGTAGTAAACCTTGTCCCGGGTGTAGTCCGAGACAGGACCTTCTTCCTCCGTCTTACGGCCGAGCACAAGGTAGATTTCTTCCGGCGAGAACGCCACACCATCAAGAAAATCAACGGGTTCGCCTTGGTATTCCTTCGTGGCGACAACGGCAGCGAGCTTTTCAGCCGCCTCTGTTGTGGAGTGGCAACGCACATGCCGGAGTTCAACGTACGGCAGTACTTCCTCCAGCTCGATCTTCAGTCTCACGACGTACCCGAGCGACCCATAGGAATTAGGAAAGCCCCGGAACAGGTCCACATTCTCAGTGCGAGAGCAGGTCACAATCTCGCCAGTGCCGGTCAGAATATCCATTTCCAGCACCGATTCATGCGGCAGACCATTGCGAAACGCTGTGGACTCTACGCCCATGCCTGTGACAGCTCCGCCGAGCGTAATCGTCTTCAGTTCAGGGATTACAAAGGGCATGAGCCCATAGGGCAAGGTGGCATCCACCAAGTCTTCGTACGTGCACATTCCCTGCACATCAGCAGTCTTTGCAACAGGGTCAACGGCTACCACCCCACCGAGACCACTGACATCAAGGCCAGGGATATCGGTTTCACTGCGGGTCCGAAAAAGGTTCGATGTCCCCTTCGCCAACCGCACTCGCTTATCGACGGGAATAGATTGAAAACTCTCCAGGAGTTTCTGCACGCCCTGCTCATGCGCATACCAGCCCACCGGTTCAACACAGACCTGGTCAATTCCTCGCCCCGGTGCCAGCTTCGCTGCCGCGGCAGTGAGCTTTCCGGCTAGACGAGGGACAGTGCCAACACCAGGAATCTGTTGATGAGCCATGAAAGCTACCGTAACCGCAGGTCTTGGGTGACTTCTATGCATGGTGACCGATATTTCCCCGCAGACTGGCTGGGAAACGACCGAACTTCGCATTACCTACGGAGAGCAATTCAGCGCCTGAAAAGGCTATTTGCATCTATATCTATAACTTGCTTCGGGTAGTTTTAGTTCCCCGTCGTCTTACCCTACAAAAGGGTGGCGACCGAATGAGGTCCGGAACAATAGCTCACTGTGTTTACTGCTGGCGAATGTTTACTGCTGGCGAACGCTGCCCCATTGCCTAGACCACATGGCCAGCGTATAGGTGGGGACATGTCTAAGAAGGTTATTGTCATTGGCGGCCACGGCAAGGTGGCCCAAATCGCTACTCCCCTACTTATCGACGACGGCTGCGAGGTCACGTCTGTTATTCGCAACCCCGACCAGGTCCCGGATATCGAGGCTCTCGGCGCCACACCAGCCGTTTACGACATCACCAGTCTCTCGACAGAGCAGTTTGCGGACCTTCTCAGCGGGCATGATGCCGTGATTTGGTCCGCCGGCGCTGGTGGAGGTTCACCAGAACGAACTTACGCGATCGACCGCGACGCAGCTATTACTTCGATTGCCGCGGCCGAGCAGGCTGGCGTTAAGCGCTACGTCATGGTCTCCTACTTTGGTGCGGGCCACGACCATGGCGTTCCAGAGGATCACAGCTTCTTTGCCTACGCCGAGTCCAAGGCTGCAGCCGACGAAGCGCTGCGCGCTTCAAACCTTGAGTGGACCATTCTCGGCCCGAGTGCGCTCACGCTCGACAAGGGCCAGGATTCCATCGACACCACGGCGGACAAGGCAGGCGAGGTCGCTCGTGCGACCGTTGCCAATGTCATCGCGCAGACCGTGTTCAACGAAACTACCGTTGGTCGCATCATTAACTTCAACGAGGGCAACACCCCGATTGCAGAGGCTCTCAAGGAGTAGAGGAAGGAAGCCGGGGACGGAACCCCTAGCCCCTCCCTCCCCTGCCCCTGCCTCTGTTCCTATCGCTTTTCTTCAGCCTCCAGCTGAGTTTTCCAGTTGAGTTGCCTCGACAAAGAAAAATCCTCCGGCACGACCGTGACGAACTAGCAAGCTGCTAGTAAGCCACTACTGTGCCGGAGGATTTTTCCGGTTGCCACCTGACAGCTAGCGCACTAAGCCCCAACTGCCAGGCGTGGTGCTTTGTCCGACAGCAGCCGGGGAATTCTCCCGCTCCCCAGCCGCGGCCGCAAAGCTATTGATTTTTACTCGAAGGTTCCGATGTCATCCAGCGGAACTGCGGAACCGACCTGGTCGATGCCGTAGGTGTCCTCGGCACCGTAGAAGCCCTCACCGAAGGAAGCGAACGGGGCAGCTGCCTGGCGGGCAGCTTCCTCAGTCGGCTCAACCGTGATGTTGCGGTAGCGCGAGATACCCGTACCAGCCGGGATTAGCTTACCGATGATCACGTTCTCCTTCAGGCCGATGAGCTTATCCGAGCGCTTGTTGATAGCGGCGTCGGTAAGCACGCGCGTCGTCTCCTGGAAGGAGGCGGCGGACAGCCAGGACTCGGTGGCCAGCGATGCCTTGGTAATACCCATCAGCACGCGACGGCCCTCGATGACGCTGCCACCGGAGGCAACAATCTCGCGGTTCTTAGCCATGACCGTGGAGCGCTCGACCAATGCGCCTGGCAGCAGGTCGGAGTCACCCGGCTTGGACACGATCACGCGGCGCAGCATCTGGCTGACAATAACCTCGATGTGCTTGTCGTGAATGGCCACACCCTGGTCACGGTAGACCGACTGGACTTCCTCAATGAGGTGACGCTGGACGCCTCGGCGACCCAGGACCTCGAGGACCTCGTGCGGATCGGCAGCGCCCTTGAGCAGCTGCTGCCCCTTAACCACATGGTCACCATCGCGGATGGCGCGACGACGGCCATCGACGGTGATTTCAGCCAGACCCTGACGCTTGGACAGCTTGTCGTAGACGACCTCGTCCTCGCTGTTGGCATCCGGGATGAGGGTGAGCGTGTAGAAGTGCTCATCCTCCTCCAGGCGCACGCGACCGTTTTCGCGAACCAGTGGAGCCTTGTTCTTCGGCACTCGGGCCTCGAACAGCTCCTGGACACGCGGCAGACCACCGGTAATGTCGCCACCGACACCACCCTGGTGGAACGTACGCATGGTCAGCTGGGTACCCGGCTCACCAATGGACTGCGCAGCGACAATACCGACAGCCTCTCCGATGTCGACCAGCTTGCCGGTTGCCATCGAGCGACCGTAGCACTTGGCACATACACCGGTTGCGGTGGAACAGGTCAGAACCGAGCGGACCTTGACTTCCTTGACACCGTGGCTGAGAGCCAGGGTGATGTGGTCGTCGTTCAGGTCGGTGTCAGCCTCGATAAGGACATTGCCCTCAGCGTCGGTGACATCGGCTGCCAGCACACGAGCGATTGCAGCGGTTTCGACGTACTTCGCACGACGAATCTCACCGGTCGGATTGCCGGTTGCGTCCAGAACATCCTCGCCAATCTCGACAACGACACCGTCGTGGGTGCCACAGTCCTCTTCGCGAACGATGACGTCCTGCGCAACGTCGACCAGACGACGGGTCAGGTAACCCGAGTCAGCGGTACGAAGCGCGGTATCGGCCAGACCCTTACGGGAACCGTGCGAGTTGTTGAAGTACTCGAGAACCGACAGGCCTTCGCGGAAGGAGGTCTTAATCGGGCGGGTGATGTATTCACCACGCGGGTTCGTGACCATGCCCTTCATACCGGCCAGCGAGTGAATCTGGCCCATGTTACCGGCAGCACCCGACTTCACGATCATCGGAATCGGGTTGTCATCCGGGTACAGAGCCTCGACCTTTTCACCGACCTCAGCCGTCGCAGCCTTCCACAGGTTAACCAGCGACTCGTGACGCTCAGCAGCCGAGAGCTTACCGCGGCGGAACTTCTTCTCCACCGTGGCGGCCTTCTCTTCGTAGCCGTTCAGGATCTCACGCTTGTTCGGGAGAACCAGCACGTCAGACATAGCAATGGTGACACCAGAACGGGTAGCCCAGTAGAAACCAGCATCCTTGAGCTTGTCGACGGTCTGAGCGACCGTGATCATCGGGTACTTGGCAGCCAAGTCGTTGATGATCGCAGCCTGCGGCTTCTTAGCCATAACGCCTTCGACGTATGGGTAGTTCCACGGCAGCAGGTCGTTGAACATAACGCGGCCCAGCGTGGTGGAAGCCAGCCAGGTATCGCCCTTGTTCCAACCATCTGGGAACTGCTCGGACTCAATCTCGGCCGGCGGACGCAGGTGGCTGATGCGAACCTTAATTGGGCTCTGCAGACCAATTGCACCGCGGTCGTAAGCCATGATGGCCTCGGCCGGGCTGGTGTAAATACCCTGCTCCGGTGCGTCCTCGGTGGCATCCTGGTGCCCACCTGGCAGCTCCGGCTTCTCCAGTGTCAGGAAGTACAGGCCAGTGACCATATCCAGACGCGGCATAGCCAGCGGCTTACCGGAAGCCGGCGACAGAATGTTGTTCGAGGACAGCATCAGGACGCGAGCCTCGGCCTGTGCTTCAGCGGACAGCGGCAGGTGTACTGCCATCTGGTCACCGTCGAAGTCGGCGTTGAAAGCCTCACATGCCAGTGGGTGCAGCTGAATTGCCTTACCCTCAACCAGGACCGGCTCGAACGCCTGAATACCCAGGCGGTGCAGCGTAGGTGCACGGTTCAGCAGGACCGGGTGTCCGGTAATGACATCTTCGAGGACGTCCCACACCTCTGGGCGCTGACGCTCAACCATGCGCTTGGCGCTCTTGATGTTCTGCGCGTAGCTCTTGGCCACGAGCTCCTTCATAACGAACGGCTTGAACAGCTCCAGAGCCATCAGCTTCGGCAAACCACACTGGTGCAGCTTCAGCTGCGGGCCGACGATAATAACCGAACGGCCGGAGTAGTCAACACGCTTACCCAGCAGGTTCTGACGGAAACGACCCTGCTTACCCTTGAGCAGGTCGCTCAGGGACTTCAGCGGGCGGTTACCCGGACCAGTGACCGGGCGGCCACGACGTCCGTTGTCGAACAGTGCGTCAACGGATTCCTGAAGCATGCGCTTCTCGTTGTTGACGATGATCTCCGGAGCGCCGAGGTCAATCATGCGCTTCAGGCGGTTGTTGCGGTTGATGACGCGACGGTAGAGGTCGTTCAAGTCCGAGGTCGCAAAGCGGCCACCGTCGAGCTGCACCATCGGGCGCAGCTCCGGCGGAATCACCGGGATGCAGTCGAGCACCATAGCGGCCGGGTCGTTGCCGGACTGCAGGAATGCAGTGACAACCTTCAGGCGCTTGAGGGCGCGCATCTTCTTCTGTCCCTTGCCGTCGCGAATAATTTCGCGCAGCTCCTCGGCCTCCTTGGCCAGGTCGAAGTTGCGGATCAGGGTCTGAATAGCCTCAGCACCCATACCACCGGTGAAGTAATCCTCGTAGCGGTCGACGAGCTCGGTGTAAATGCCCTCGTCGATAATCATCTGCTTCGGCTCGAGCTTGATGAAGGTGTTCCAAATCTCGTCGAGACGATCCAGCTCGCGCTGGGCGCGCTCACGGATGTGGCGCATCTCGCGCTCGGCTGCAGACTGAACCTTCTTGCGGGCATCAGCCTTGGCACCCGCTGCCTCGAGTTCAGCCAGATCCTCTTCCAGAGTCTGGGCGCGCTCGGCCAACTCCTGGTCGCGGTCGTCCTCAACCAGCTTCTTGTCCACGAGCATGTCTGCTTCGAGGGTTTCCTGGTCGTTGTGGCGAGCCTCTTCATCCACGGAGGTGATGATGTTGGCAGCGAAGTAGATGATCTTTTCCAGATCCTTCGGAGCCAGGTCGAGCAGGTAGCCGAGGCGGGACGGCACACCCTTGAAGTACCAGATGTGAGTGACCGGAGCGGCCAGCTCAATGTGGCCCATGCGCTCACGGCGAACCTTCGACTTGGTCACCTCAACGCCACAGCGTTCACAGATGATGCCCTTGAAGCGAACGCGCTTGTACTTACCACAAGCACACTCCCAGTCGCGGGTCGGGCCGAAGATACGCTCACAGAAAAGGCCATCCTTTTCCGGCTTCAGCGTACGGTAGTTAATCGTCTCGGGCTTCTTGACCTCACCGCGAGACCAGCGGCGGATGTCGTCGGCGGTAGCGAGCCCAATCCGGAGCTCGTCAAAGTTGTTGACGTCGAGCACCTGTTTTCCCTTTCCCTCCGCATCGAAGTAATGCGGAAACCAAATTCTCTGCGGAGGTTTTTGTACGTTGTCGTCTGTGTTGGGTTATTCGCGAGTTAGGGCTTCCCGACCCTGATACTCACGCAATGTTTCGTCGTTAAGCGAGAAACTATGCGGAGTCAGCGTCGGAACGCTCATCGCGGGACAGGTTAATGCCGAGGGAAGCGGTCGCGTGGTCGAGTTCCTCATCGTCGGAGGAGCCCAACTCAACCGGAACGCCGTCGGCCGAAAGGACCTCAACGTTCAGGCAGAGCGACTGCAGTTCCTTCAGAAGCACCTTGAACGACTCCGGAATACCCGGATCCGGAATGTTGTCGCCCTTCACGATTGCCTCGTAGACCTTGACGCGGCCAACCACGTCATCGGACTTGATGGTGAGCAGCTCCTGCAGGGTGTAGGCAGCGCCGTATGCCTGCATTGCCCACACCTCCATCTCACCGAAGCGCTGACCACCGAACTGAGCCTTACCACCCAGCGGCTGCTGGGTAATCATGGAGTACGGACCGGTGGAACGAGCGTGAATCTTCTCGTCGACCAGGTGGTGCAGCTTCAGCATGTACATGTAGCCCACCGAAACCGGGAACGGGAACTTCTCGCCAGAGCGGCCGTCGAACAGCGTGGCCTTACCGTCAGCGTTGACCAGCACCTCGCCGTCACGGTTCGGGCGGGACGACGCGAGCAGACCAGCGAGCTCCTCGTTCTCAGCACCGTCGAACACTGGGGTTGCAACCAGGGAGTCGGACGGAACGTCGTGCAGGTCGGCCGGAAGACGCTTAGCCCAATCCGGATCGCCCTCAATGCTCCAGCCGGCCTTCGCCAGCCAGCCGAGGTGAACCTCGAGGACCTGGCCGATGTTCATACGACGCGGAACACCGTGGGTGTTCAGAATGATGTCGACCGGGGTGCCGTCCGGCAGGAACGGCATGTCCTCCTGCGGCAGGATCTTGCCGATAACGCCCTTGTTACCGTGGCGACCTGCCATCTTGTCGCCGTCCTGGATCTTGCGCTTCTGCGCAACGTACACGCGGACCATCTCGTTGACTCCCGGTGCCAGGTCGTCATCGTCTTCACGGGAGAAGACGCGGACGCCGATGACCTTGCCGGACTCACCGTGCGGAACACGCATGGAAGTGTCACGGACCTCGCGGGACTTCTCGCCGAAGATAGCGCGCAGCAGGCGCTCCTCCGGAGTCAGCTCAGTCTCGCCCTTCGGCGTGGTCTTAGCGACCAGGATGTCACCGTCGCGAACGTCGGCACCGATGCGGACGATGCCGCGTTCATCCAGATCCTTCAGCATCTCCTCGGACGCGTTCGGGATGTCACGGGTGATTTCCTCCGGACCCAGCTTGGTGTCGCGGGCGTCAATCTCGTGCTCCTCGATGTGAATCGAGGTCAGGATGTCCTCCTCAACCATGCGCTGGTTCAGGATGATGGCGTCCTCGTAGTTGTGACCTTCCCACGGCATGAATGCCACGAGCAGGTTCTTACCAAGTGCCATCTCACCGTTGTCGGTACCCGGACCGTCAGCGATGACCTGGCCGGCCTCAACACGCTGGCCCTCGTCAACCAGTGGCTTCTGGTTGTAGCAGGTGCCCTGGTTAGTGCGCTCGAACTTGCGCAGCAGATAGGTGTGGCGCTGGCCCTCATCGTCCATGATGGTGATGAAGTCTGCCGACACGGTCTCGACCACACCGGTGGCCGAAGCGACAATGACATCGCCTGCGTCGTAAGCAGCACGCTGCTCCATACCGGTACCGACGAACGGAGCCTCCGAACGCAGTAGCGGCACAGCCTGACGCTGCATGTTCGCACCCATCAGGGCACGGTTAGCGTCGTCGTGCTCGAGGAACGGAATCATGGCAGTAGCCACGGAGACCATCTGACGCGGGGAAACATCGAGGTAGTCGACCTCATCGGCGCGGACGGACTCGACGTCACCACCCTTCTTGCGAACAGACAGGGTCTCCTGAACGAAGCGGCCGTTCTCGTCAATCGGCGTGTTAGCCTGCGCGACGACGTAGCGGTCTTCCTCATCAGCGGTGAGGTAGTCGACCTCGTCGGTGATGACACCATCGCGGACGCGGCGGTACGGAGTCTCAATGAAACCGAACGGGTTCACGCGTGCGTAGCAGGACAGCGAACCAATCAGGCCGATGTTCGGCCCCTCTGGGGTCTCAATTGGACACATGCGGCCGTAGTGGGACGGGTGAACGTCTCGAACCTCGAGACCAGCACGGTCACGGGTCAGACCACCCGGACCCAGTGCGGACAGACGACGCTTGTGGGTCAGACCCGACAGCGAGTTGTTCTGGTCCATGAACTGGGACAGCTGGGAAGTACCGAAGAACTCACGGATAGCCGCGGAGACCGGGCGCACGTTAATCAGAGTGGTCGGCTGGATCGACTCCACATCCTGAGTGGTCATGCGCTCACGAACCACGCGTTCCATGCGGGACAGACCCACGCGAACCTGGTTCTGAATCAGCTCGCCTACGGTGCGCAGACGACGGTTACCGAAGTGGTCGATATCGTCGGTCTCAACCGGAATCTCGACCCCTTCCGGCGAGGTCATAACATTCTCGCCGTCGTGCAGGCGCACGAGGTATTCGATGGTGGTAGCGATATCCTGTTCGGTCAGGACCATCTCGCCAGAGACCTCAGTACCCAGGCCCAGCTTGCGGTTGACCTTGTAGCGACCGACCTTGGCCAGGTCGTAGCGCTTCGGCTTGAAGAAGTTGTTCTCCAGCAGAGCCAGCGCGGACTCGCGCGTCGGCGGCTCACCCGGGCGCTGCTTGCGGTAAATCTCCAGCAGAGCCTCGTCGGTGTTTGCAACACCGTCCTTCTCCAGGGTGGCCATCATGATCTCAGAGAAGCCGAAGCGCTCCTTGATTTCCTCAGTGGTCCAGCCGAAAGCCTTCAGCAGAACCGTGACCGGCTGGCGACGCTTACGGTCAATACGAACGCCGACGGTGTCCCGCTTGTCGACGTCGAACTCCAGCCACGCACCGCGCGACGGAATAATCTTCACCGAGTGCAGCGGGCGCTCGGTGGACTTGTCGATGGTCTCATCGAAGTAGACGCCCGGAGAGCGCACCAGCTGAGAAACAACGACACGCTCAGTTCCGTTGACGATGAACGTACCCTTGTCCGTCATCATCGGGAAGTCACCGATGAAGACAGTCTGGCTCTTGATCTCACCGGTCTCGCGGTTGGTGAACTCCGCGGTGACGTAGAGGGGAGCCGAGTAGTTGATGTCCTTATCCTTGGACTCATCCACGGTGTTCTTGACGGAGTCGAACCATGGGTCCGACAGCGTCAGGGACATCTTCTGGGAGTAGTCCTCGATCGGAGAGAGCTCTTCTAGAATATCTTCGAGACCGCTGGTAACCCGAGCGTCTTCTCCGAGCTCCTCCTGGCGACGAGCGCGCCACTCAGGCGTGCCAATGAGCCATGCGAAAGACTCACGCTGCAGGTCGAGCAGACCAGGAACCGCGATCGGCTCCTGAATCTTTGCAAACGAGTACCTCTTCGAAGCTCCGGGAATACCGGTTACTGCCTTGGTCTGGCGGGAGACTGCCAAGATGCGTCCTTCCAGCACCTCACGCGGTGGAGCACACCGGCAACCGGTGGTGCGCTCCGCCCGCTTGGTTTATACGCGATTCAAGTTGCAGGAATTATTTCTGTTGCGCACCGGGATACTTTGCGTCTAACCTTTGGTCACACACGAAAGTGATTCCCCCGCCACTTGGCCTCCAAGACCGGCCCTTAAAAGGCGAGCCCCCGAGCCCTAACGGCGGCGCCGCGGCAACTCCTTTAACAGCTAGATGCACGAAAAACGGTGCTACATAATAGCCCCGAGCCCCGAGCGCAAACTATAAAAGAGCTGGCGACAGATACACTAATTCCAGCGCAACGATTTAGCCTATATCAAAAACTGGCAGTTGTCTAGTACAACTTGACAAATCGGGCGTGTCGCATTCACCCGTCACCGATATAAACGGTGAGGCCTGGGCACTAGGGCCGTCGTAAAGCGTTACTCTGCTTTACGACGGGTCGAAGGACGCACGATGCCCACGATTGCGATGAATACCAGAATCGAACCGGACGTAATAAGACCGATTGACCACGGCTCTAGAGCTGGGCGCTGGAAATTCTGTATTGCGCCAAAGAGAAGCTGATTGGAAAGGCCTTCGTCCATCTTGCCGTTGAAGCGCAGGTAGTCCATGATAGGCTCGCCGTCGCGAGTCTCCCACCAAAGGTGGATGTCCTCGGCCATATCGATGACCGAGCCAGACTTCGGCTCAACCCACAAATCACGGGTGCCCTGGTACTGGAGGAAGCCGGATTTGTCATCCTGAGTTAGTTGAGAGACGTAAGAACGGTACTTCTGGGCGAGATTCGTCTTCTCAATATCCTGACGGAAATGCAGAATGCGGTTGCCACCGCGCTCCTCTTCCCCGACAAACTTTGCCGGCAAGGAATCGTGGAGGAAATCATCAAAGATCAGGTATTCTTTTTCCTCCGTGTCGGCCGGGAGCTTCACCCAATTCCCCTCGAAATCCACCGATCGCGGAACGCCGGCCATGCGGTCAACAAGCGTCGCAGGAGCCAACGCCTCGCCGGTGAGTCGATCAATGGTCACTGTCCAGATATTGGCCTCGATAAGCTCCGTCAGCGGGTCGGTGCCCATAACCTCAGGGGGAAGCTCACGCATTTCAGTTACACCGACACGAAGCGAAACCTTGTCCGCATCGGCGGGTTCGATAAGCACGCCGTGAAGCTGTCGCTGCAGCGGCGAGTGCACTTCTTCCCGCTTGCCTTCTTCGTTAATCCTGGTGGATACGCCGTCTTCCGCCCGCAGGGTGTACGACACCGGCGGCAGGTCAAGTGGCATTTTGGGATCAACATTGAGCACTTTGGGCAGCAAGATGCCAGCAGCAAGCAGTGCGGTGCCTAGACCCAACAGAAGGATAGACAAAATTCTCGGCCGTGAGAGCATGTTAGATACTTTACAGGCCAATAGGGGCAATCAAGACAATGAGTGGGCTGGTTTTTGCCCCAACTCCCTGTGACGGGTGAGATTAGTGAGGTTTTGCCCGGGTCAGGTGGGTTAGCAAAGGCCCCAGAAACAAAAGAACCGCCAACCCCGGGTAAAAATCCCAGAATTGGCGGTCAGAATTGGTAGCTTTAGGCCACTACCGGGGCCGAAGCAAGTAAGTGAATTACTTGAGGGAGACCTTTGCGCCAGCCTCTTCCAGCTTAGCCTTAGCAGCCTCAGCGTCGTCCTTGGAAGCACCCTCCAGGATAGCCTTCGGAGCGGACTCAACCATCTCCTTAGCCTCCTTCAGGCCCAGGCCGGAGACGATCTCGCGGACAGCCTTAATAACGCCAATCTTCTTAGCGCCAGCGTCCTCGAGGATGACGTCGAACTCGTCCTTCTCCTCAGCAGCAGCGTCGCCGCCAGCAGCGCCTGCAGCAGCAACTGCGACCGGAGCAGCAGCGGTGACGTCGAACTCTTCCTCGAAAGCCTTCTTGAACTCGGTGAGCTCAACGAGGGTCATTTCCTTGAAAGCCTCGAGCAGTTCCTCAGTGGTGTACTTAGCCATGGATATTCTCCTATGAGTGTGGTGCGGCCGCTCCCCTCAGAGATCCCTGGGGTCGAAGCCGTCAAAGTGATATTTAAAAGTTTTTCGCGTGATTTAGTTCGCGTAGTTCGCGAGCCGCTCGGGATTACTTCTTTTCCTCGAGTGCCGCAGCAAGGCGGGCAACCGAGGAGGTCGGAGCATCGAGCAGGCCAGCGACGTTCGCCAGAACGCCGTTGAAGGCACCAGCCAGCTTTGCCAGCGTGGTCTCACGGTTATCCATATCCGCAAGAGCCTCGAACTGTGCTGCATCGATTGCAGCACCGTCCATGTAGCCGCCCTTGATCACGAGGTTCTTGTTGTCACCGGCGAACTTCTTAATCGCCTTAGCCGCATCCACAGCCTCGCCCTTGATGAAGGCGACTGCAGTCGGGCCGTTCAGGTGCTCATCAAGACCCTCAATCCCTGCCTCGTCGGCAGCGATCTTGATCATGGTGTTCTTGGCGACGGAGTACTTAACATCAGCACCGAGGGCGCGACGCAGTTCCGTGATTTCCGCAACGGACAGGCCGCGGTACTCAGTCAGCACGATAGCGTTGGACTCTTCGACGTCCTGCTTCAGCGCTGCAACAGCTGCAATCTTCTCAGCATTTGCTGCCATGTGTACTCTCGCCTCCTTCCTGGTCTTTGCAATTTTCCGCTCGGCCAAGTGAAGGATTCTTTTGCGCAAATACAACAAACGCCCCAATCCTCGCACAAGGATGGGGCGCACAATTCTTTGGCATGTTCCACTTCGACATCGCCGACTCCAAGGTCAGCAAGTGAAGTCAAACTGCGCAAGCGCTTCCAAGTCCTCCTGCGTGGGCCGCCCACTGTATTCCTACAATGAAACCTTCAATCCGCTTCTTTCAAAGCGAATGACCGACGGTCTTCGGTGAAACTTGAGTACCAACCTCCATCTTCCCAACTCGATGTTGGTACTGATTGGAAGCCGGTCAAACTTCGTGAAGAAACTCTATACCAGACCCAGGCAATTAACCAAATCGCCTATCCAAATCGCGCTGCACCAGGCTCTCCAAAGCGACCGAACTCCAGGTCCTTCTCACGTTGCTGCACAATCATCTCCAGCTCGGCAAAGTACGCATTCAGGTCGTCGTCGGCAAGCCAGAGCACTTGGTCGGCGTAGTCGAGCACCACGCGCACCATGTCGTCGGGATGTGCGTCCAACCTGGCGGCATCGAGAATATCCACGGTGAGTGTCAGTGCCACACGCACGACCGGCGGGATCTGCGATGCCAGGCACTGCTGCGCCACGACATTGCGCAGCTCCACGGCCTCCATCCGCGCAATGATGCGCAGCAACCGCACGACCACGACCTGCGCCGCCCGAGCTTGCAGAGCTTCCTCCTCGCTCATCTCCGGAAGCACCACAGAATCCTGGATATTGCGGCGAAGGACCTCAGCTACGCGCTCGTCCTCCCCTAGCCCCGTCAGCACCTCGCCCAGCAGAGTCTGCCCCGCGATACGCAAGCAGGGCATGTCATAGGCGTCGTCGCCCAACGAGTCAAGGTACGAGATGAGCTGCGGTTCAATAATTCCGGAACCGTCGTCGAGCTGCGCCAGGCGATTAATCTCGCCAAGCGCCTCCAGCCCTTCTTCGGGTTCCAAAATCAACGTCATAGTCGCGATTTTAAGCAACAAACTTTGGCCGTGAGTCCGTTTCGGCTCGATTAATTGTCAGTATCAGCAATTCGCTTTACGACGTCTACCGCGCCCGCAGCCCCACCGCGCCATCAATACCCCTTGTGAGAATGCAAAACCGCCGCCTCACACACTCGGGAAAGTGCGCGAGGCGGCGGTTTTCAAGAGCTTTGCTCTGAGTCACTCTCAAGCGACTTGCGAAGAGCTCACTCGCCTATCGGCTCATGCTGGTTTAGGCGGTGTAGTCCTTGATCACGTTGGTGTCAACCGGGATGCCCGGGCCATTGGTGGCGGAGACGGTGATCTTCTTCAGGTACTTACCCTTAGCAGCGGACGGCTTGAGACGCATCAGCTCGTCGATAAGCGCACCGTAGTTCTCGGCCAGCTTCTCAGCGTCGAAGGAAGCCTTACCGATAACAGCCTGCAGGTTTGCAGCCTTGTCAACGCGGAAGGAAATCTTACCGCCCTTAATCTCGGTGACAGCCTTAGCGACATCCGGGGTAACGGTGCCGGTCTTCGGGTTCGGCATCAGACCACGCGGGCCGAGGATACGAGCCACGCGACCAACCTTGGCCATCTGGTCCGGGGTTGCGATAGCAGCGTCGAAGTCGGTCCAGCCGCCCTGAATCTTTTCGATCAGTTCCTCGGAACCGACGAAGTCAGCGCCGGCCTCTTCAGCCTTGGTAGCGTTCTCGCCAGCGGCGAAAACAACAACGCGGACGGTCTTACCGGTGCCGTTCGGCAGGGAGACAGTGCCGCGAACCAGCTGGTCGGCCTTGCGCGGGTCAACGCCCAGGCGAATCGCAACGTCAATGGTGGCGTCGTAGTTCTTGGAGGAGGTCTCCTTGGCCAGGTTAGCGGCCTCGAGCGGAGAGTAGATGCGGCCGGCGTCGATCTTCTCGGCGGCGGCGCGGTATGCCTTAGAGTTCTTGCTCATGAAAAGTCCAATCTCAATTAAGTGAAATGGTTGGATTGTGGTGTTTAGCGGGCCGAAGCTGGCCCTACCACTTGATGAAGGTGCAGCTAAACGCTGACGGTTTACTTAGCGCCCTCGACGGTGATGCCCATGGAGCGAGCGGTACCGGCGATGATGCGTGCACCCATCTCGATGTCGTTAGCGTTCAGGTCCGGCTTCTTCAGCTCGGCGATTTCCTTGCACTGCTCCCAGGTCACGGAACCGACCTTGTTGGTGTGCGGAACGCCAGAGCCCTTCTTGATGCCAGCGGCCTTCAGCAGCAGCTTAGCTGCCGGCGGGGTCTTCAGAACGAAGGTGAAGGAGCGGTCTTCGTAGACGGAGATTTCAACCGGGACAACGTTGCCACGCTGGTTCTCAGTTGCTGCGTTGTAAGCCTTGCAGAACTCCATGATGTTGACACCATGGGCACCCAGTGCCGGACCAACCGGCGGAGCCGGGTTAGCCTGACCAGCCTGGATCTGCAGCTTAATAATCGCAGAAAGCTTCTTCTTCGGAGCCATCGGATTAACCTACTTCCTAGTTACCGGGGCATGCCGCCCCGATGAAAAGGCGACTCACCCCGTCCGGATGCCGACGCTTTACGACGACCCTTGCGCACTCGACCATCATGGCCGCTGGCGCTGGTCATCGAGTTGGTGCCAGCCACCGGGGATACGAATTACTTGGCGCATCTGTGCTCAAAGCACAAAAATGCACGCCTGGCTACGTTACCGCAGCGTATGGCGTGCATCAAAATCCGTTACCGGATTGGTTGCTCGAGAGAGCTAGCTGGTGCCTTTGCTCGACGCTTGGCTTGCTACCCGGCTTAGTGCGGGGGTCCGACTTAGTGCGAGGCCTAGTTCAGCTTCTCGACCTCATCGATGCCCAGCTCGACCGGGGTCTCACGGCCGAAGATGGAAACCAGAGCCTTCATGCGGCCGGTGTCCGGGTCGATCTCGGAGATAGTCGCAGCCACAGATGCGAACGGGCCGGACAGGATGGTGACGGACTCGCCGACCTCGTAGTCGATGGCTACGGCCTTCTTCTCTGCCTGCGGAGCCGCTGCGACAGCCAGCTCACCGTCGGCATTTGCAGCTTCCTCAGCAGCATCCGCGGTGATGGTCTCCTTCGGCATGAGGAACTTAGCGACCTCGCGAATCTTGACCTTGGACGGCTGGCCCTCGCTACCGACGAAGGAAGTAACACCCGGGGTGTCGCGGACGACGGACCAGGACGGGTCATCCAGGCTCATGCGGACCAGAACGTAGCCCGGCAGCAGCTTGCGCTTAACGATCTTCTTCTTGCCGTCGTCCTTGCGCTCTTCGACTTCCTCAACCGGAACGATGACCTCGTGGATCTGCTCATCGACACCCATGGTCTGGGCACGCATTTCCAGGTTGGTCTTCACCTTGTTCTCGTAGCCGGAGTAGCACTGGATGATGTACCAGTCACCCGGACGACGCTTGAGCTCACGCTGGAACTCGCGCAGGCGCTTACGGTACTCGGCGTCTGCGTCAGCAGCTGCTTGCGCCTCAGCGTCAGCGGCGGTCTCCTCTGCCGGCGCGGCTTCTGCTGCAGCAGTGTCAGCTGCGTCGGCTGCGGCAGTGTCAGCTGCGGCCGCGTCCTCGACCGGAGTCTCTACCTGAGCCTGTGCGTCCTGCACATCCTGCTCAGTTGCGGCAGCGTCCGCGGACTGGGCGTCAGGCTGGGCGTCGGAGAAAATATTCTGACCATCGTTCATGTCGTGCTAACCCCTCTTGTATCTACATCAACGGTTCGCGACATTGGCATCTTCGCTCAAAGAGTCTTAAGAGCCAATATGCCATCCGCAATCACTTCGCACAGCTAGACACCAGCTGCGCTAACGAATAATCCCGCCGTCCGGAACTCGGAGGCGGGATGAAAAGCATCACTGCGAGACAGTATAACCGATTACTTGCCCAACACCGATCGGACACCCAGACCGGCCAGTGTGTCCACACCCCACACGAGAGCGATCATGGCAATCAGGAACAGGATCACGATGATGCTGTAGGTGACCATCTGGCGGCCGGTCGGCCAAATCACCTTACGCAGCTCGTCAACAACCTGCTTGATGAAAACCACAGGGTTACGAGTCGAAAGCTCGTTGGTCTCCTTCTCACGCGCAGGCTTCTTCGCCACGGTGGTCTGCGCACCCGTCGCCTGGCGCTTACCGGTCGGGCGAGCCGCTGCCTGGAAAGTCTGGTTTTCCTCAGACACGATGCTCCTTCGCTACTTCGTGCATATGAGAACTAAAGATACTGCACAGTGAAACTCAAGCGTGAATTCTTCAAGGGCAAACTCCAGGGGTGTTCTCCGGAGCCGAGCCCCCACTGTGCAGAGCAAGTCTGGTTCAGTGCGTAAATTCTAGCCGATTATCCACACTATCGAAGAAATGCCCTTCGTGGGAACCGCAGGCTTCGAGATTCGATTCCACTGCTGGCCTTGCGACGATACTCACTGACGGCCACTTCACTGCTGCTTCGCCCTAGCTCGGTCTGCAAGCTTGGGTTGCTCGCTCGGTCTGCAAGCTTGGGTTGCTCGCTCAGGCTGCTGGCTCGGGCTGCAAAAATGACGACCCAACAGACTACGGGCTGCAAATGTGAAACTGTGCGAGTTTATGACCCTACCAGCCATTTTTCGAGCCATTTTTTGACATAAACGCAGTCAGTAACTCGCATTGACCCACCGCCGCCGAATATAAACGAAAAACCCGTCACCCAGACGCATTTTCATACGCCCTGGATGACGGGTACTTGCAGGGGCGACAGGACTCGAACCTGCAACCTGCGGTTTTGGAGACCGCTGCTCTACCAATTGAGCCACGCCCCTTCACCACCAGCAAAAGAACTTTCCAGTCCTTAGCTGACAATGTCCCACCTTACTGCATTGCTGCATAATCAAGGCGGGGTTCGACGAACATCACTGTCCGTAGTAGCGATGGGGGGGATCGAACCCCCGACCTCACGATTATGAGTCGTGCGCTCTCACCATCTGAGCTACATCGCCCCTATTCTCTACCGGACATAAGTCCGTATAAAAGAACAGAGCCCCCTGACAGAATCGAACTGTCGACCTTTTCCTTACCATGGAAACGCTCTGCCGACTGAGCTAAGGGGGCATCAGCATCCATTGAACTCAGCACTTAACTCCGTGGTCAATTGTTGACCGCTTCGTTTCGCTCTGTGCTCTCCGTGAAGCCTTGCAAAGATTAACCCGAAATCACCACTAAGCACAAATCAGCAGGTAGGAAGCGGTATTTCTTGTCACGTTTTCTGACATTTTGGCGCGCACTTATGGATAATCTATTCACTTATCGATGAGCCCCAGCGGAACCATAAGTGAATAGCTCATCGATGGGTGGCCGCCCCTAACCCGAACTCCTAACCCGACCCCCTAACTCGAACCCCTAACTCGAACCCCTCCCCCACATCCCCACCAACAGCCCCTACAAAAAATCACCGCGAGAAAATTCTCGCGGTGATTTCACTGTGCCAGATGATGGATTCGAACCAACGAAGGCAATGCCGACGGATTTACAATCCGCTCCCTTTGGCCGCTCGGGCAATCTGGCGTGCACTCTTAAACGGTGCGAATGGAATGCTACCCACTACTCTGTCAATTACACAAATCGGCAGGTAAGGAGGATATTTTCCTACTTGGATTCCCCCTCAGCAGAGCTCACCCCTCAGCGGAGCTCAACTCTCAGCAGAAATCACCCCAGAGCAGAGCTCGCCCCTAGGTTCATCTCGCCAGTGGAGCTCAATCCACTACCCCACGCGCTCCACGGTGTAGCGAGCAACGTGGCGCAGAGCCTCCTTTGCCGCACAGTCGGGAAGGTCAGCGATGACGCGGTCGGACTCATCCAGCAGTTCATTGACCTTCTCCATCGCGCGAGCCACACCGTTGGTCTGAGCCAGGAGCTCGAGGGCCTCGTCGACAAGCACATCGTCGGAGACTGGGCCGACGAGAATCTCGCGGAGGCGGTCAGCGGCTGGAGTGTCCTCCTGTAGCGCGTAGAGAACCGGCAGCGTGAAGACGCCCTCGCGCAAGTCAGTGCCCGGAGTCTTGCCGGACTGATCTGTGTTGGAGGAAATGTCGATGATGTCGTCGACGATCTGGAAAACGATTCCGATTAGTTCGCCATAGCGGCGCAGCGCGTTGGAAATATCGGCGGACGCACCGGCGTGATAGGCGCCGAGATAACCAGCCGATGCGATGAGCACACCGGTCTTTTCGGCAATGACCTTCAGGTAGCGCTCGATGCGCTCTTCAATCGGCAAGTCCAAGTCGTTGAGGCACTCGCGCATCTGACCTGTGACAAGAACACCGAAGGTCTCGGCGAAGTGGGCTACGCTCTCGGAGCCGAGCTCCGCCAGCAGTCGGGATGCAACAGCGAAGAGGTAGTCACCCGCCAGAATGGCGACGGTGTTGTCCCAGCGCGAGTTTGCGGAGGGCACACCGCGGCGCTTATCCGCTTCATCCATGACATCGTCGTGGTAGAGCGTCGCCAGATGCGTCAGCTCCAGCACCGTCGCGGCGGTGATGACCTTATCGCTCTCCGGGGTCTCACCGAACTGCGCGGCAAGCATGGTAAACATTGGGCGGAAGCGCTTACCACCAGCCTGAGCTAGGTGGGAAACCCGCTCGGCTAGGAAGTCCTCGCCGCGCCCCAGCTCAGTAATCAGGAGGTCCTCGCTCTTGCGCATTCCCTCGGTGATTGTTGCTTCCAGCGCCTCATCAACGAAGTGAGAACTAGTGGCGGTGTGCTCACCAGTGCCCTGAGCACTTCCGGAACTAAGCCCGGAGTAGTCTCCAGTACGCATTCGAGACCTGCCTAACTGACGATAAAAGATAAGAAACTGCTAAATAAACTACCCTACGAGCATAGTGGCTAGCAGACCAGTTCCCATATTTGTTTCAACGTCGTTATACGCTGGGGCAATGACCTCAAGCCCGATTTCGCGAGTTTCCCCCACGTTCGACGGCACCGTCGCTCTACCCAGCAGCACTGACGTGCTCATTGTTGGCGCTGGGCCCACCGGCTCCGCAGCCGCAATTCACGCCGCCCGCGCCGGTTTTTCGGTCACTGTGGTCGACTCGCAGCGCTTCCCGCGCGACAAGACTTGTGGCGACGGACTCACTCCTCGCGCTATCGCTGAGCTACGTCGCCTAGGGCTTGACGACGAGCTCCTGCGCCGCAACCGCAACCGCGGACTCAAGCTGCACGGCTTCGGCGGCTCCATCACCGCACCTTGGCCAGATGATGCCTCGGGCACTTTTCCCGCTGTCGGATCCGCGATGTCGCGTGTTGAGCTCGACACTTTCTTGCTCAATGCCGCCGCTGATGCCGGTGCACAAGTCTTTGATGGGGTCGCTGCGCGGAAGGTGGTTCTCGGAGCGCTGAGCAGTGGTGGCACGCGGGGTCACGGCGTGCGCGAGGTGGAACTTTCCGACCGCGAAGGCAAGCCACACACCATCTCGGCCCGCTGGCTGCTCGTGGCCGATGGGGTCCGAAGTACCGTCGGCAAGCAGCTGGGGCGTGCGTGGCATCGCGACAGCGTCTTTGGCGTGGCCGCGCGGTCATATGTCAGCTTCGACAGCGTGGACGTAGCGGATGACTGGATTCACTCGCACCTGGAACTGCGCGACTCCGAGGGGCAGACGCACCCGGGCTATGGCTGGATTTTCCCGCTGGGAGCAGGCCAGGCGAATGTGGGGTGTGGGGCGCTGGCGACGTCGGCACGCCCGGCGCGCACGAACGTGAAGAAGTTGCTACGCGAGTACCACGGGCAGGTGCGTGAGCAGTGGCAGATGAGCGAACCGGAGCACGTGACGTCGGCGCTGCTACCGATGGGTGGTGCCGTGTCGAATGTGGCGGGGCCGAACTGGGCGTTGCTCGGTGATGCTGCGTGCCTGGTCAACCCGCTCAACGGTGAGGGCATTGACTACGGCATGGAGTCGGCGCGGCTGGCGGTGGAGCTGATTAGTTCGATTGGTGCGGGTCGCGATGGGCTGACTCACTCCTGGCCCGCCCTGCTTCGCGAGCACTACGGCACCGGCTTCTCGCTGGCTCGCAAGTTGGCGCTGACGTTGACGTACCCGAGCTTCCTGCCGACCGTCGGCCCGCTGACCATCGGCGCCCCGTGGGGCAGCCAGCTCATGGGCGTCGCGGCACGACTGATGGGAAACCTGGTCACGGAACACGACCGCGATGTGGTGGCGCGGCTCTGGCGCGCTTCGGGGCAGGCGGTGCTGGCCTCCGATAAGTGGTTTGGACGCCAGCCCTGGCAGTAAAAATCGCTTTACGACGGACCCCGCGACCCAGCCCGATTGCGAGCTATCGACCTACTGCGCGGGCTTGGTTGCCGAGTGCAGCGCCGCGATGCCAAAGGTGAGATTCTGCCAACCAGCATCCTCCCAGCCAGAGGCATTGATGTCGCGGGCAAGCTGCGACTGGTTTGGCCAGGCGCGAATCGACTCCGCCAAGTACACGTAGGCCTCCGGGTTCGAGGAGACGACCTTGGCAATCTGCGGCAGTGCCCGCATCAAGTACTCCTTGTAGAAGGTGCTGAACACTGGCACCACAGGGGTGGAGAACTCACAGACTGTCAGCTGGCCTCCGGGCTTGGTCACGCGGGCTAGTTCGGCAAGGCCCGCCTTGTAGTCCACGATGTTGCGCAGACCGAAGCTGATGGTCACCGCGTCGAAGGTGTTGTCCGGGAATGGCAGCTTCATGCCGTCACCGCAGACCTTGGGAACATCGCGGTGTGCACCGGCCTTGAGCATGCCTCGGGAGAAGTCACAGGCAACGACGTATGCGCCAGACTTTGCCAACTCCACTGAGGAAACAGCCGTACCGGCGGCCAGGTCGAGAACCTTCTGGCCAGGCTGCAGGTTCAGGCGCTTTGCCGTGCGTACGCGCCAGTAGTGGTCAATACCACCGGTGAGCACGGTATTAGTGATGTCGTAATTCTTCCCCACGCCGTCGAACATCGAAGCGACTTCGCTGGGATTTTTCGTTAAATCAGCCCTAGACACGATGTCCAGATTACGCGACCGATTTCTGACGCGTAGCAGCACCTGTACGGGAAGCGTCAATCGTATCTGCTGCGACCTTGCTTGACGTCTCGGCCGCGGAGACCCCAGAAACCTCCTCGTAGTGGCGAACAAGGTCTGCACACAGTGCTTCCCAGGTACGTTCGGTCACGGTGTCGCGGCAGCGGTTGCGCAGCTGCTTGCGAGCCAGCTCATCGTCGACGAGCAGCAGCTTGTCGACCGCCTCAGACAGATCGCGGGTGAAAGTCTTGGGCTCCAGCAGATAGCCGTTGACATCGTTAGTAATCAGGTCGCGCGGGCCGCCTGCGTTCGGAGCGATGGCCGGAACACCGGAAGCGTGGGCTTCCTGTACGGCCTGGCAGAAGGTTTCAAAGTCACCGGTGTGAACGAACACGTCCAGGCTGGCGAATGCCGCTGCCAACTTATCGCCGGTGAGCTGCCCGGTAAAGACGGCATTCGGCATCAGCTTCTTCAGCTTCGGCAGCTCCGGGCCATTACCAACAATGACCACCTGGATATCATCGCGGCCGTTCAGCGCTGCCAGCCGCTCCACGGACTTCTCCGCCGCCAACCTGCCGACATAACCAACAATTGGCTTGTCCTCCGGGCTCCACTGCTTCCTGAGCTCCTCGCTACGCTTTGTCGGAGTAAAGCGAACCGCATCAACACCACGACCCCAGCGGTAGACGTCACGAATCTTGTGATTCTGCAGGTCCTCAATAGTCGGCGACGACGGCGCCAGCGTTCGGGCACAGGAGTTATGAATCACGCGCGTCCACAACCACGCGGCCGTGGAGAGCCCCGCCAACTTGTAGTTCTTGGCAAAACCCGCAACGTCCGTCTGATAGATAGCCACAGCCGGGATGCCCAGCGCCTTAGCAGTCAAAGCGCCCGCACCACCGAGCACAAATGGCGAAGCCAAGTGGACAACATCCGGCTTAAACTGCGTCAGCGCCGACGCTACCCTGCGGTTCGGCACACCGATCGGTAGTGAATCAATCAACGGCACCATCACAGTGGGTACACGCTCAATGCGGTAGTCGCAGTAGAACTCTGCCTCTTCCTGCCAGTCCCGAGCACCCGGCGCAATCACCAGCGCCTCGTGCCCCTCACGGCGTAAGTGTTCCAACACCCGCAACACGGAGTTTGTCACTCCATTGATGTTGGGCAAGAAGCTTTCAGCAATGATGGCAACGCGCATGGTGCTAGTTTTCCATCTCGTCGGAAAGCGAAAGTGACCCCCTGTTTACCTTTTGGGGATCTCTTTGTAAACGACGGGTTGCACGCAACGACAACCACCACAACGGCGCGACGACGATAAACGCAACCACAGCGATGCTGGCCGCCGGGAGAAGTGACAGCGTCCAAGTGCGTCCGGCGACGCGGACGACATTGGGGTCAGTGCGGTCGTATTCGACGCGGACGCGCTGCCCCTCTTCCAGACCAACGGGATAGAGCAAACCGGTTGGTGGCGACTGAAACCCACCATTCTCGTCGACGAAATCGACCGTGGTGCGAAGGACCTCGACCGAGCGCACATTAGCTACGGACTGCCCCATGTTCGACTCGATATTGCGGTCATTAATGAAGCAGCCCACCACCATGGCCAGGCACGACAGCAACAGGCAGATCATTACAAACAGCAACACCTGACGAAGGAAGCGCGGCCAATTGGCCAGGGCAGTTTTCCACTGCATGGCGGTCGCGACCTCCCTATTTTTCTGTCCCTGATTGTTTCCAGCTCTGATCTGATGCTGCCGGCCAGCTAGTCCTTATTCAGCAAGCCTTGTTCAGCTAGTGCTTGTCCAGCACCCCAATCTCCGCATTGTATGCCAGCTTGTGATGCAACTGTCTACGCGTCGCGCGCGTGGTCGCCACCTCGATGACGCGGATGCCATCGACGTCGGTATCCGGGTGCAGCTGCGCGAGCAGATCTGGGAGGCGGTCAACATGCACGTGCTCGACCCCGTAGGCCTGACAGATGCCCTCAAAGTCCACGTCCTGCGGTGTGCCGAAGATGCGCTCGAAGCTTCCCCGCAGAGCCGGGCTGCCCGCCTCCAGCGTCTCGAAGATACCGCCACCGGCATCATTGGCCACCACGATGGTGAGGTTTTCCGGCCTCGGCTCCAGCGGCCCAATCGCCAGCGCTGCGGAGTCGTGCTGGAACGTCAGGTCCCCCATGAGCGCAATCGTCCGCGGCGGGCGGATCTCGTCGGCATGCTCGCGATCGGACGCCAGCGCAATACCAATCGCCGTCGCCACCGTGCCGTCGATGCCCGCGGCACCTCGTCCCGCATACGTGTTCACACCCGGGAAAGGCAGGCCCGTGTACGACGCATCGCGCACCGGGTTCGACGCGCCCAGCACCACATTGTCACCCGTGCGCAGACTATCCGTCAGCGCCGCCGCCACATGGAATCCGGTCAGCGGTTCCTCCGCTTCAATCGAGTCGGTAAGCGTCTCTCGCACGGACTTTACCGCCAATTCGCTGGCAGCCTCACAGATTTTCGTCCACTGCGGGTCCTGCTCCCCCACAGTCTGCACATGCTTTACGACGGCCCTTGCGTTCGCCGTTACATCCGGGAACTCCACCCCAAAGCCGTGGTTTTCCGCATCCGAGACAACCGTCAACTCGATATCAGGATTGGCCAGCAGCTTAGAGATCCCTCGGTGCAGCGTCGGCCTGCCGACCAACACAATCTGCTCCGGCGGAATCTGCGCAAAAGTACCCGCCGCAAGCGGGTGAACCGGGTGCGCCGGCGCATATGCATTCGGCTCAGCGATGGTTGGCAAATCCTCCAACTCTGGCAGATGCGGGGCATTCGAGCCCGCAATCACGAGTGTGCGGCGGCTGATGTCAATTGTGGCTGTGCTAGCCGTGTTGGCCGGGCTGGTAGTGGCCGAGTTGGCTGAGTGGGCTGCGATGGCGGCTGCGCCGACGTTGTTGCTGTTGGTAGGCGCAATCGTGGTCCAGGGGCCGCCGTCTGCGCGGCCCTCGGGGATGTCGGCGACGGAGTCGTCGTCAGGCACGAGCGGTTCGACAAAACGGACGTTGAGGTGGCCGGCCCCGGATGCCATGGCGGCAACAACGCGATCAATGCGGGCGCGAATCTGTGCGGCAGTGGCCTTCGTGACCGGGGCGGTGCCGTCCAGATCGAACTCGACTACGGAGGCATCGGCGAACAGGCGGTCCTGGACGATGGTCTGGTTCGCGCCGGTGCCGCGATAATGCGCGGGGCGATCGGCGGTCAGTGCCAGCAGCGGAATACCCGACGCGGTGGCTTCGACCATGGCGGGCACGAGGTTTGCGACGGCTGTGCCGGACGTTGTAATTACCGGGGTCACCTTGCGGGTGCGCGAGGCCAGGCCGAGGGCGAGGAAGGCGGCGGAGCGTTCATCGATGCGCACATGGAGGCGAACCTTCGCCGCATCGGCGGCCTGGACCAGAGCGCGGGCCAGCGGGGCGGACCGGGAACCCGGGCACACCACGGCATCGACCATGCCGAGACGCAGCAGCTCATCGACGATGAGGCCCGCTACCACTGCGGATGGGGCCGCGGGAGTTGCAGGGGCTGCGGAGGTGTGGGGCGTGGCGTTGGTTGCCGAGGCTGGGGTGCCAGCATCGGTGCTGGCGGCATTGGTGATGTTGGCGCCCTGAGCGTGCGTAGTCTGGGAGGTGTCCTGGTTGTCGTTCACACTCAATAGGCTACTTGTCAGGCTGGATATCGGGCTCTTTGGGAGTTACTGACTAGGTTTGAGGCTGTTTAGGGCTGTTTTTCGGGCTCAAAGTGCCATAAACGGGGTCAGTATCTCTGGGTGCTCCGAGTGTTGAAGCAGGTGGTGAGCCGCCACTGCACTGCGCCGCTACAGGTGGGCGTACGCCGCGCGGAGGCGGTCGAACCACCAATCGCGGCGGGGTCCCGGCGCGGCGAGCTCGGCCAGGCGGGAAGGGTCTGGCGCGGGGTTGGTGACGGGCAAACGGCCATCGATAAGTGGTCGGGGCTCAATGACGTCTTCGATAAACAGCGAGGACGTGGCCAAACCCGCCGCGTTCGGCTCCGGCTGCAGCTCGGTAGCAGGCAGGGCCGCCGCCGTGAACAAGCCGGCAGCCATGCCAACGCCGGTGTCCAACGCGCTGGCGACGGTTACCTTCATCTCCAGCTCCTCGGCCAACCGAAGCAAACGGCGTGGCCCACCAAGTGGCGCGACCTTCATTACGCCCACGTCCGCCGCCTGTTCGCGCGCAACCAAATACGGATCCTCGACCTTGCGGATCGACTCATCAGCAGCAATCGGGCAAAAGTCCCCCACTGCGTCGCGGACCTCGCGGAGCTCGGCGACAGTCGCAACGGGCTGTTCCATATACTCCAGCGGGCCCAACTCATGAGCGGCGCGGATGGCCTGCTCCACCGACCAGCCACGGTTAGCATCCACCCGCACCACAGATTCATAGCCATAGGCTTCGGCCACCGCGGTGCGGACGGCGGCTACGCGCTCGATGTCGTCGTTAAGCGATTGGCCGCTCTCTGCGACCTTGACCTTGAACGTGCGGCACCCGGGGTAACGCCCCACGACCTCCGGCACCTGCTCGGGCGTGACGGCGGGGATGGTGGCGTTGACCTCGACAAACTCGCGCTTCGGGGTGGGCAGGCCGACGTATGCGCACTCGATGGCCGAGCGCAGCCACGCGGCGGCCTCGGGCGCCTCGTACTCCAGGAAGGGCGCGAACTCGCCCCAGGTGACGGGGCCGTCGATGAGGAGTGCCTCGCGGGTGGTGACGCCGCGGAATTTCACCGCCATGGGAAGCGCCACGACGTGGGCGCGGTCGAGAATGTCATCGATTGGCGGAAGCTGGATGTTGGGCGCAGCGGACACAGACATACCCCTCATGCTAGAGACCTTTATGCTGGAAGCCATGACTGATACCGCGAAGTACTCGACCGATAACCCCTTCCGCCCTGAGCAGTGGAAGACGGTTGCCGGTTTTGAGGATTTGACCGACATCACCTACCACCGCCACGTCGGCGAGGGCCGCGAAAACGGCATTGTGCGCATTGCGTTTGATCGCCCGGAGGTTCGTAACGCATTCCGACCGCATACCGTCGATGAGCTCTACCGCGCACTCGACCACGCGCGCCGCACCCCGGATGTCGGCGTTGTGCTGCTGACCGGTAACGGCCCGAGCACCAAGGACGGTGGCTGGGCATTCTGTTCGGGTGGTGACCAGCGCATTCGCGGTCGTTCCGGCTACCAGTACGCAACGTCTCACGAGCATGACGACGCTACCGCAGACGCATCCACCATCGATACCGCGCGCGCCAAGGTCGAGGGAGGTCGCCTGCACATCCTGGAGGTGCAGCGCCTGATTCGCACCATGCCGAAGGTTGTCATTGCCGTGGTCAATGGTTGGGCCGCAGGTGGCGGACACTCCCTGCACGTGGTGTGTGACCTGACACTGGCATCCCGCCAGGAGGCCCGCTTTAAGCAGACCGACGCTGACGTGGGATCTTTCGATGCCGGCTATGGCTCGGCTTACCTGGCGAAGCAGGTTGGTCAGAAGTTTGCCCGCGAGATTTTCTTCCTCGGCCGTTCCTACGACGCTGAGACCATGCACCGCATGGGCGCCGTCAACGAAGTCGCCGACCACGCTGAGCTGGAAGAAGTCGCGGTGGAGTGGGGTCGCATGATCAACGGTAAGTCCCCAACGGCGCAGCGCATGCTGAAGTTCGCTTTCAACCTGACCGATGACGGACTGATGGGCCAGCAGGTGTTCGCGGGCGAGGCCACTCGCCTGGCGTACATGACCGACGAGGCCGTCGAGGGCAAGGAAGCGTTCTTGGAAAAGCGCGACCCGAACTGGGACGAGTTCCCGTTCTATTACTAGGCACGGGGGCTGAGCCCAGCCCTACTGCCCAGCCTTACGCCACCTTCGTTACCTCAAACCGCTGCTCCGGGTGGACGTACGCCTCCTGCGCACGAACGAGCTCCAGCTCGCCAGAGCCGGACTCGTGCGTCACCTTGAGCAGCTCAAAGATACTGGCCGCGGTGTTGCCCAGCGCGACCGAGAGGTCACCGTCAATACCGCGACCACGCAGCAGGTTGCCCGCAAACAGCGCAGCCGTGACATCGCCGGAGCCGTTGCGCTTCAACGGCAGGTACGGCGTCGCCACCAGCCATGCACCGGAGCCATTGACGGCGAGCATCTCAATCTCGCCCACCTTGCGCTCCGGACGTAGCACACTGGTGACAAGGACGGCCTCCGGGCCCATCTCTCGAGCAGCATGGGCTGCAGCCAAGGTAGATTCCAGATCCCCGACCTCGCGGCCCGTCAGGTATCCCAGCTCAAACTGGTTCGGCGTAATCACGTCTGCCACCGGCACGACCTTGTCGCGCAGCAGCGGCGGAATGTCGTCCGAAACGTGGCAGCCACTCTTGGCATTTCCCATCACCGGGTCACACGAGTAAATGGCCTTCGGGTTGCGCTGCTTGGTCAACGCCACGGCTTCAATAATTACGTCCGCAATATCGCTACCGCCCTGGTAGCCGGAGATAATCGCGTCGACGTCGTCAAGCTTGCCCAGCTCATCGATACCCTTGATGACCTCACGCACATCCGTGGCCGGAATCATTGGGCCGCGCCACTGGCCGTAGCCGGTGTGGTTGGAGAAATCGACGGTGTGGACCGGCCACACTTCAAAACCTGCGCGCTGCAGCGGGAAGACCGCAGCGGAATTGCCCACGTGACCATAGCTCACATGCGACTGGATGGACAGAATCGAGGGCACGCGGTTGAACTCCGCGACAGTTTCAGCTGCCTTTTCGGTAGGGGCCTGGTTTTCGCTCATACCATCTATATTGCAACGGATGCCCGAAAATCCCATATTCCCTAGTAAGCGCTGGGTCGGCGCCTGCTGGCTTTGAGCTCGGAACGGCGTTGCTTCTGTGCTTTACGACGGGCAATCGAGGCCCGACTCGGTCGAGTCCGCCGGCGCCTCGGAGGCGGTGGCTGCACGGCTTCCCGGATGAGGTCCGCAAGGCGACGTCGGGCTTCCGCGCGGTTGCGTACCTGGGAGCGCTGCGTGGTGACGGACACGGTGAGTGTGGTGCCGTCGAGTCGGTGGCTGAGGTTCTGGAGAGCGCGGCGGCGGTGGACGTCGGAAAGCACGCTGAGCTCGGCAATATCGACCGATAGCTGCACCTTGGAGTCGGTGGTGTTAACGCCCTGCCCGCCCGGCCCTCCGGAGCGCGCGAAGCGTTCGGTGAGTTCCGCAGCTGGGATGACAAGGCCCTTTGGGATGCCGGGACCTGGTGGGATGTGCAGGGGTTTCATGGTGGCCAGTGTAGTCAGGTCGCGTTTGTAAACAGGTCACGTTTTCCCATTCGCCTGTTTCAGACCAACCGCTCGCCTAAGCTGTCGAATAACATTTATCCACTTATAAAAACAGCAAGAAAAGGCAGGATTGAGACACCATGGCCACTTCTGATTCCCCGTCCATTTTCATCTCCGGCGGCGCGCAGGGCATCGGCCGCGCGGTGGCCGAGAAGTTCCTGGCTGCAGGCTGGACCGTAGGCGTCTACGACATCAATGAGGATGCCCTGGCGAAGCTCAAGGCTGAACGCCCGGAGGTAATCGTCGGCAAGCTGGACGTGACGGACTATCAGCAGTGGGAGGACGCACTTGCGGACTTCACCTCCCACACCGGCGGCAAGCTGACGGTGCTGGACAATAACGCGGGCATCATCGGCGATGGCGATATCACCGACCAGTCGCCGGAGATTATTCGCGCGCAGGTGGACATCAACTGCACCGGCCTGACGCTGGGCGCGAAGGCGGCGCATCCGTACCTGAAGCGCACCAAGGGATCGCACCTGGTCAACATGGGTTCGGCTTCGGGCATCTACGGCCAGCCGCACATCGCGCCGTACTCCGCGTCAAAGTTCTACGTCTCTGGCCTGACGCAGGCTCTGGATCTGGAGTGGCGCAAGGACAAGATCCGTGTCGTCGCCATCATGCCGCTGTGGGCGAAGACCAAGCTGGCGGACGTTTCCGCTGGTTCCACCCGCCGTCTGGGCGTGCGCATCACGCCGGACCAGGTCGCTGATGCCATGTGGAAGGCAACGCACCCGCAGAACTTCATTGAGCGCCAGCGTCACTTCTACTCGGTGTCGGCGGCGGACTTTATCCTGCGCTACCTGGGCAAGATTGGCCCACAGTTCCTGTCCCGCCCGGTTAACGCAATCATCGCGGGTTAGCAGGCAAAATAGACCTATGCTCTTTGATCAACTCCCGCGCCACGATGCCCGCATCACGCCGGGAGTTGTTCATTTGCCGGGGTGGCTTACGCTGGACCAGCAGTCGGGCACCATCACGCAACTCCGCGACATCGCCCGCGACCTCGCCGGAACTCCCCTGGCCATGACTCGCCCGCAGCTCAAAAGTGGTCAGATGCAGGTCTTCATGCTGCATCTCGGACGCATGTGGGCCACGAATCCGTACCGCTACGTCACGCACGCAGGCGGCATTCGAGTCCCGCCCGTGCCTGACAACCTCTTAGAGCTCGCCACCGAAGCACTCGGCGCTGCCGCGCTTTACGACGAATCCCTCAGCCAGTGGCCCTCCACTTTTCGGCCCGACATGGCGTTGGTCAACTACTACCCACCCGGGGCCACCATGGGGATGCACCAGGATCGCAACGAAAACTCCTCTGCCCCAATTGTGTCGCTCTCTATCGGCGACGAGGCCCTATTCCGCATTGGCGGGACTGAAAACCGCAGCAAGCCCTGGGATGACGTGACTCTCGCCAGTGGGGATGTGATCGTGTTTGGCGGCCCGAAGCGGCTTGCGTTTCATGGTGTGCCCAAGACTCGTCCGGGCACTTTGCCGGAGGCTTGCGGGCTTAAAGAGGGCCGCATCAATATCACTTTTCGGCAGGTGGAGGGGTGACGCTTAGAAACCGCATAGCCACCGACCGCTAGCCTAGAGACCATGCAGCGCACCACTGCCCCTACATCCGCGCAGCCTGCCACCACGCAGACTCCTGCCCCACTCGACTGGCACAGCCGGGTGCGTTACTTCGCCGGCTCGTTCCCAGCTGCCGATCTCGCTATTGCGGCTGCTTTCCTGCTGTGCTGCTGGTTGAGCATGACGCCGCTATTTACTTATGGCCCGAGCTTCACTTATGTCACCAATGTGGTTCTGTCCGCGATGATTGCCGGGGCCGCAGCGTTTCGTCGTAAAGCAGTGCGCGCATCGTTTGTGATTACGTACAGCGCCCTAGCGGGTCTCGCCTTGCTGGTGTGGCTATGCCCTGTAAACCTTGGGCTAGACCCTATTATTGTCGCTGCCCCACTATCACTATGGGCTGTGACCAGGTGGGAACCGAATCGCACCTGGGGCATCGTTGGGCTGTTTTTAGGGTTAATTGGCAGCTTCCTCAACCCGGCAGTTCCTGCCTTCGGCTTTACCCCGGAACGACTGTTGGTCTTCGGACTACCGGCGGTGCTCATCACGGCGAGCGCGTACGCAGTGCCACTGTGGCTGCGCATCAACGCCGAGGAACATGCCGCGGAGTTGGAGAACGTCGTGGCGCTCAACAAGCTGGAGTTATCCAGGGAGCTTCACGACGTCGTGGGGCACGGACTCACCTCTATTAAAGTTCAGGCCCAAACAGCGTTGTACCTGGCGGAGATAGATGACTCACAAGCGGAACGCGCTGCTGAAAAGACCACGCTGGAAGGTATTGCCGAGACCGCAGAACAATCGTTGCGGGATGTGCATGCGCTTGTCGATGCACTACGTGAAGGCGGCGAGATTAGCGCTGACCCGAATGAGATTCCGCGTCTAGTTTCGGCTGTTTGTCCGCCGGGTCGCGATGTTTCGGTGACTCTGCCGGAGTCTTATGGGGACCTGGCGGATTGGCCACTCGCGAAGCGGCTGACTCTTGTGCGGGCAGTGACGGAGTTGGCCGCGAATATGGCCAAACACTCATCGGGTGATGGTCAGCTGGCACTGGCAATCGATCCACCTGCCGACGCCGATGACAGCCCGGCGCGGGTTCATTTGATGACCGCAAACCGGGCTGAGAGCAAAACTTTGGGACCCAAGAAGCGAGCTGGCGCTGGCCTGATTGGTCTGGATGAACGCGTGGCGCAGCTCGGTGGCGAGATGACTTATGGTGAAACCGACGGCATGTTCCGCGTCAGTATTCGGCTGTAAGCGGTTCGACCGAAGCAGGGCTGGTGGCCGAAACTGTCGAGAAAGACGAGCAATGGGTGTAATTCGAGTATTAGTGGCTGAAGATCAAGCGCTGATTCGGCAGTCTTTCGCACAGCTTATTGATGCCCACCCGCAGATGAAAGTCATTGGTGCCGTGGGCGACGGTGCCGAGGCTGTGCGTCTTGCCTCCGGTGCGGATGTGGTCGTCATGGACATTCGTATGCCTGTGATGGACGGTATCGAGGCCACACGGCAGATTGCGCAAGGTGCGCCGTCCGGCGGTGCGGCTCGCGCATCCAGTCCAAAAGTCCTGGTACTGACCACTTTCCGCGAAGAAGACCTGGTGCTCGGCGCTTTAGAAGCTGGGGCCGCAGGCTTTTTGCTCAAAGACTCCAATCCCCGCGAGCTGCTTTCGGCCATTATGCGCATCCACCGTGGTGAAGGTGTCATCGACCCGAAGGTGACGCCGATGGTGTTGCGGCATGTTTCGCCGCGCGCACCGCACTCAGGGCGGCCAGCAAGCGCTTCCTCGACACATGGCGCTGGCTCAGACCCCACCGACGCAGGAACCCAGTTCACACCCCGCGAACAGGAGATTTTGAACCTCGTCTGCCAAGGGCTTTCCAATGATGAGATCGCTCGCAGGTTGGTGGTCGCCACGACGACCGTGAAAACCCATGTGAAAGCCCTGTTGACCAAGACGGGCTCACGCAGTCGCGTGGATCTTGTCATTTGGGCTGCGAAAAACGGGCTGCTATAGCTTCTCCTCGCTGGTGCCGCCACTGCCGCTAGCGCCTCCTCCCTAGGGAGGATATTTCCGCCAACTCATCCTTAAGGAGGGCGCGAACCGAACCGGCCATGCCTATTACTTAAGGCATGAACGCACCAATCCCTACTTCAGGCCCTACCTCAGGCCCTTCCGCAGATGCCGCCGCTCCCCTCCTTCAGCTGCGCGGCATCACTGTCTCCTACGGCAAGAACGAACCTGTCCTGAACGGCCTCGATATGAACGTCCGCGCCGGCGAGGTCTACGGGCTATTGGGACTCAACGGCGCAGGTAAATCCACGTTGATGAGCACGGTGCTTGGGCTAGTTCCCTACTCCGGTGAAATCAGCATCGCGGGACACCCGTGGTCCGTTGTCGACCTGGACCGCATCGGCGCCTCCATCAATGGCCCGGCGTTCTACCCACAGCTCTCAGCCACCGACAATCTCAAAGTGCACGCACATCTGACCGGCACGGACAAGAGCCGTATCGCCGAAGTCCTCGACTTGGTCGGGCTTCATGCTGGTAACAAGCGTGCCCGCGCTTTCTCAACGGGCATGAAGGTTCGTCTTTCCCTGGCGATGGCGCTGCTCACCGACCCCGACATTGTGCTTCTCGACGAGCCCACCAACGGCCTCGACCCCGAAGCTATCGTGGGCCTGCGCACCTTGTTGCGAAATCTTGCCGCTAGTGGCAAGGCCGTCGTGGTGTCCTCCCATCAACTCGGAGAGGTCGAAAAGAGCGTTGACCACCTTGGCGTCCTTGCCGGTGGCCGACTGGTCTACGAAGGCCCGCTGACTGACTTTGCGGCCTCTGGTCAATCCCTCGAGCAAGCTTTCTTCACCGCAGTAGGTGTTGCCCGATGAGCACTCAACCGCACACGCGCACCGTTCCTACTCGCCGCTACTTCCGCGCCGAGCTACTGCGGGCGAAGTGGTCACTCACCATGTTTCTTCCCATCATCATAGTGGCAATCGCTCTGGTCAGCATGGTCTTTTCTACAGGTGTTGACGCCACCGCCATGGCGAGCGCCCACATCTACTCGCTTATCCTGCTTCCTCCCCTGGCTGCTATTACGTCCGTCATCGGCCAAAACCGTGAAGAAAAACTCCGCCAAGGCGGCCTAATCTGGCGCAATATCTCGGGCACTCGAGTGCTCCTTGCCCGCGCAGCCACTGTCATTGCCTCCGCGGCCCTCGGTCACGCATTGATGGCTGCACTCCTTGCCCGGAGCGTGCGCACCGCATTGCAATTCACAATCTTCAACACGTTGTCATTCTTCGTCTTCTGGGCATTCGGCCTTGCCCTATGGAGACTTATGCCACGCGCAGCTCTCTTCCTCGCCCCACTCACAGCCATCGCTTGGGCCATCGCAGGAACACTGGATGCCTTGAGTCCAAACTGGCAAATCCTCCCATGGACCTGGGCAATTCGTCCAACGTTACCTATCCACGGAGTGCAGGCTAATTCCATCTCGGCTCCCGCCGACAGCGAGATCTGGAACATCGCCATCCTGCCGCCCGCGCTGCTGCATTTACTCCTCGGACTGGGCTTCTTCGCCATCGCACTGCTTGCTAACGGAAAGCCCCTCAGCTTGCCGACGGACCGTGAACGCAGCACTTCGTCGTTAAGCCGTGGCATGAGCGCGACCCTTCCCTGGCGCACCTGGTGGAGCCTCGCAGCGCTGATGCTTGCCGGCCTTGCAGTCGTGCGTGCGGTGTGGAACCCGGAGTATGCGCTGGGGCTGCTGAGTTTCGTCTGCGTGCCGACAGCTGCAACCGTGGTCGCCATCATGACCTGGACCTCGCAAGCTGATGCCTGGCCAGCGCTGATGTATCGGCGTGCGCGACGGAGCATCACACTCCGACTGTTTGCTTTGGATATGGCGTTTCTCGTGCCGGTGCTCGTGGTTGCGGTGGTTATCAGTGGTGCAGGCGGCCAGACCAATAGCCAGACCGGCATTAACCCCTGGCCGTACCAGGCGGTCATCGCGCCTCTTGTGGCCGCGATGATTGTGGCCGTGACCGGCTTAATTGCGCGGCAAAGTGTGGCGGCCGCAATCTTTGTCTCGGTCGCGCTCGGCGGTTGGGCGGTGATGGTTGGCGGTGATGTCCTCAGCGCCTCACCGCTGTGGTGGACCTCGGAATGGGGATGGACCTGGGTAGTACGTGATTACCCCGAGCGGTGGCCGTTGATGGTTCTCGTATCCGCCATTGTGATTGTGGCGTTCGTGGCCTGGGCTCGGGCAACGTCGCTGAAAGCCATCCGCTCCCTGAGCTGACAGCGGTGTAAACAACAGAGCTGACTGCAGCCACGCGCCAGCCCGCCTACTCCTCGATAGCCTCGCGTACCTCTTCGACGCTGAGGTTGGAGTCTTCGATTTCCTCGCGAGCTTCCTTCTTCCGACCACGGCGAACAAGGCGGAAGATGCGCTTACGGCGGGAAGTTTCTTCGCTGATACGCTCACGACCGCGCAGCCAAGCAACGAGCATCACGGTAATGAGCAAAAGACCGATGTAGCCCAAGATCGGGTAGACCCAACCAATCAGGTTCTGGAAGCCCATAAAGCTCAAGGCGAAACCGAGCAGAACCAGGCCGACGTAAACAATCTTGAATTTTTCCGGGTGCTTAGCGGTGACGCGACGGCCCAGCGCATAGAACATGCCAAGTGCCGTGTTGAAGATCATGCCAAGGATCACCACGGCCATTGCCTGACCCAGCCACGGGTGCAGGCGGTTAATGACGGTGAGCATCGGCACGGCATCGGTGGCGACGGTGCCAACAGTGTGGAACAGCGTGATGGTGGTAATCAGCAGCATCGCGGAGTAAATCAAACCACCGGTAAACCCACCTGCTCCTGCGGCGCGGGGGTTGAACAGACTGCCGCCAATAACAATCGCCATGGAAACCGCAACCATCAGGTTAAAACCGACGTAGTTCACCGCGGCGACAACCCAGTTCGGCAGGGTGGTCGGGACTTCCGCAACGGCAGCTGCCTGCTCGGCGGCCGGGGTGGCATCGGTAAACGCCAGGGTATAAATACTGGCCAGCAGGATAAAGCCAACGATAAACGGCGTGATGGATCCGATCACAGTGGTCACGCGGTCCACATCGAGGAAACCGGCCGCAATGGTCACCAGCACCATAATCACGGCACCAATCCACACGGGAAGCCCCCACTGCTGCTCCATGTTGGCACCGGCACCGGCGAACATGACGAACCCGGTGGCGAAGAGCGTGATAATCACGCCGATGTCCAGCACACGCGAGAAGATGGGATGCGATACGCGCCGGAAAACTTCGCCGTGCTCTGTGGCCTGGAAGTAGCTTCCTAGCTCCAGGATGATCATAGCCATCAGGCTCATGATCACCGCTGAGAGAACGGCACCCCAGACACCATTGATGCCAAAGGCGACGAAGTATTGCATGATTTCCTGACCCGTCGCAAAGCCCGCGCCGACAACTACGCCGACGAAAGCAAATGCAACGCGCAGTACTTGTTTCACCACAAGGGTTCACTCCTATTCAACTATCAGATTGATATAACCACCTTACTTTTCTCAGTGAGTTTTACTAATCGCACATTTACGTTCTAAGAGGTTTCGCCCTTAAATCCCGCAGGCCACACCGGTCGAATGCACCGGGCAGTAGCCGTTCGGATTCTTAAACAAGTACTGCTGGTGCTCGTCCTCAGCCCGGTAGTACTCCCCTGCCGGAGTCTCCGACAGCGGCTTAATCTCCGTGGTGATGGCACCCAGACCAGCGTCGGCAAGCTTCGGCGCGTACGCATCGGCGATCTCCTGCGCCCGGCGCGCCTGTTCGGGCGTCGTCGTGTAAATCGCGGAACGGTACTGTGTGCCGACGTCATTGCCCTGGCGGTAGCCCTGCGTGGGATCGTGGGCCTCGAAGGCCTTGACAATCAGCTGGTCGAAGCTAATCTGCTCCGGGTCGTAGACGACCTCCACAATCTCGGTGTGGTTGGTGCGCCCAGTGCAGGATTCACGGTAGGTGGGATTCGGTGTCACGCCACCGGCGAACCCGACCGACGTACTGAGCACGCCCGGTGTTTCCCAAAACAGCTTCTCAGCGCCCCAGTAACAGCCGATACCGATGTAGACGACCTCCTGGCCATCCTCCCATGGGCCGGTGATCGGCGTGCCGAGCACCGCATGCGGCTTTGGATTTTCCAACACCGGGTGCGAGCCGCCCTTGAGCGCCTCATCTTCCGGCACCAGTTCCGCTGACCTACCAAACATCCAACCCATCTTCTACGCCTTTCTATCTACGACTGTCTATGCTCTGCGCAACACGCCCGCGGCGGCGATTGTTCCGACCTCGCCACCAGAAACTACGGCACAACACGGGCTATGGTTTGGGTTGTGCGTACGCTCAGCCTGCTTTCCGTCAATCCCCACGACCCGACCGCCATCCTGCCCGACCTCCGAGCCGCGCTGGACGGCGAGGTCTCGCTGCTCCCCGTTCCGCTTCACGACTGCACGCGCGCCTCAATCTTGCGGAACTCGCAACGCGCAGGTGAGCCAATCGATGAGTCCATCGCACTTGTTGTCGGCACTTCCGGTTCCACCGGCACTCCCAAGGGTGCACAGCTGACGGTGGATAACTTGGTCTCCTCTGCTACCGCCACACATCAGTGGCTCGGCGGTGAAGGACAGTGGCTGCTGGCGATGCCGGCCTACCATATCGCTGGCCTGCAGGTTCTCATCCGTTCGCTACTCGCGGGCACGGATCCGGTGTGTGTGGATGTGACCGACGGTTTTGATGTGGCCGCATTCGCCGACGGGGCCGAAGCCCTCACAGGCGCTGGCGCCAGCGACCGTGCCTACACCTCGCTCGCTCCGATGCAGCTGGCGAAGGCGATGGAAGAACCCTTTGGTGCGGCAGCCCTGCGCCTCTTTGATGCCGTCCTCGTCGGCGGCGCGGCCTTGAACCCGCAGGTGGCAGCACGCGCTGAAGAGTTGGGCATCAACGTCGTGACCACCTATGGTTCCTCCGAGACAGCCGGCGGCTGCGTCTATGACGGCCGACCCATCGAGGGTGCACAGGTCGCCATCGAAAATGGTCGCGTTTGGCTGGGCGGGCCGATGATTGCACACGGTTACCGCAACGCGCCCAGTCACGAGGCTTTCCATAAACCAGGTTGGTTCGCCACCTCCGATGCGGGCGAGATCCGCGATGGCCGACTAGTCATTACGGGACGCCTGGACACCATCATCGACTCCGGCGGGTTGAAACTGCACCCCGAGATCCTCGAACATGAACTGCTCGCCATCGATGGAGTTACGGGAGCCTGCGTGGTCGGCGTGCCACACCCACGGCTCGGCCAGGCCATCGTCGCAGCGTATGAAGGAACCGCTGAGCTCGGCGATATTATGGACGGCCTCGGCGATGCCGAAGACGCCGGGCGAATCAATCACTGGATGATTCCCAAGGACCTGCGTCGCGTGGACGCACTGCCGCTGATTGGGCCGGGCAAGGTCGACCGGAAGAAAGTCGCGGCGCTCTTTTAGCCTTTGGGCTTGTGTCCTCCAGCCTTTAAGCCACTCGAACCCGCATTAGTTCAAGGCACGTAGCTTCACGTCCTATTATTAATTCATGTCTGAAGCACCAAAGAGTCCTGCAACGGCGTCGTTAAGCGACTGGCTGGAAGGCGCGCGCCCCCATACCTGGGCGAATGCGTTTGCGCCGGTCATCGTCGGTGTCGGAGCGGCATCGACGCACGCGCCGATTATTTGGGGACGTGCGGTGCTCGCGCTTGTTGTTGCGTGGGCGCTGATTGTGGGCGTGAACTTCGCCAACGATTACTCCGATGGCATCCGCGGTACTGACGATGACCGCTCGGGCCCGCTGCGCCTAACTGGTTCTGGTCTGGTGGAGCCGAAGGTTGTGAAGTACGCGGCGTTCGGCGCCTTTGGCGTTGCTGGTCTTGCCGGGGTAGCGCTGTCCATGATGAGCGCGTGGTGGCTGATTCTGGTCGGCGCGCTGTGCATCGCAGCGGCGTGGTTCTACACCGGAGGCAAGAATCCCTACGGTTATCGTGGGCTTGGCGAGGTCTCGGTTTTCGTCTTCTTCGGTCTCGTAGCGGTGCTCGGCACGGAGTTCACTCAGACCGGCTCGCTGTCCTGGGTCGGCCTGGCCTGCGCAATTGGTATCGGTTCGGTGTCTTCTGCCGTGAACCTGGCGAACAACTTGCGCGACATCCCCACCGATGCCGCCACCGGGAAAATCACGCTCGCGGTTCGCCTGGGCGACTTCCGCACCCGCATCGTCTGGCAGATCCTCTCCATCATGCCCGCGTTGGCCAGCATCTTTATCGCTTTCTGGCGCCCATGGGCGCTGGTAGGTCTGCTCATCGTGCCGCTGTGGGTGAAGGCCTCCGAGCCAATCCGCATGCATAAGAAGGGCAAGGAGCTCATCCCGGTGCTGGGGCTTACCGGCAAGATGATGCTTGCCTGGTCCGTCATCACGGCACTCGCACTCGCGCTCAGCTAAGGGGCACCGATGGACTTCCACACACTGACACACAAGGCGCTTGACGACGCCCAGAAGGCCGCAACCAGAGTTGGCGACACAGCAGCCAAGGCTCCAGCTTTCGCGCGCAGCGCTGCTCTGCGTTTGACCAAATCGGGACGCCGCCGACTGGCTCTGGAGCACGGCGCGCTGCATTCGCAGACTCGCACACCGGGTCTGACCGACCTCACGTCAACCGGCGTGGTGCATATCAAGACCGCACCGGTCACAGCCGAGATTGCGGCCAAGGATGACGAGCGGACGGCCAGCGACAAGCCGGATGCTGTCACCACCGACATTCCGGTGCACTGGTACGAAGTTGAACCTAGCAAGCCCGCCAAAGAACCCGTGACCATCGTCTTTATCCACGGCTTCACCCTGGCTGGTGAGTCCTGGTACCGGCAGTTCAACGCGCTGCGAAAGTCGCACCCGGAAGCACACCTGTTGACTATGGATCTGCGCGGCCACGGCCAGACCGGAGCGGTTCCGGCTTCACTCTGCACGGTCGAAGGTGCTGCGGCCGATGCGCTGGCCGTGATTGCGAAACGTGCCGCGACCGGCAAGCTCATCGTGGTTGGGCATTCGCTAGGCGGTTTGATTGCACTGCACATGGTGCGGGCTGCTGAGGAGAGCATTCGCCGTCGGATAGCGGGTGTGGTGCTGATTTCCACGTCTATCGACAAGCTGGCCGCCCAGGGTGTGCCGCAGATTCTGGCGTCCCCGGTGGCGGATGCGGCGCGCAATGCGATTGAGTCCTCACCGAAGGAGATTCGCAAGTTCCGCGAGGCAATCGCGTCACTGATGGCTCCGTCGTTGGCGGTGGCGGTGTTCGCCCGACGCACGGACTACGAGATCATCGAGTTCCACGCGGCCATGATCAATGAAACACCGTTGGAAACTTTCGTGGGCTACCTGGACGACCTGCAGGACCACGACGAGTTCGCGGCCGGACCTTACTTGGAGGGGTTACCAGGAGCGGTACTGGTGGGCACAAAGGACGATGTCACTCCGCGCAAGCAAGCAGACCTAATTATGGAAAAGTGGCCGGACGCCGAACTGGTTGAAGTCGACGGGGCCGGCCACATGTTGCCGCTGGAAGCGCCGGAAGCGGTGAACCGGGCAATCGAGCGAGTGCTGGATCAGGTGCAGGAAAGCAGCTAGAGAAGCGCGCTAGTTTTCCTCGCGGTCCTTAATCTGCTGCGCGATGTATTCCTTGTGTGCGCGGCGGTTCTCCGACCACACTGCAACAGACTCATTGGCCTGGACGCGCAGCTTCGGGAACACAAACACCGACAGCGGCATCGCAATAATCAATGCGAACACAGCCGTAATTGCGGCCGGAATCCGCACGCCAACAAGGTAGATAATCACGAGCAGGATGAAGAACAGCACCAGGAACAACAGCAGACGCGCAAGGCCGTACCAGAACAGACCCTTCATGGCATTGCCGCGACCAGCATTCTTGGAGCTAGGAGCTGACTGCTTCGGAGCGGCTGGAGCCGAAACCGGAGTTTGAGCCGACTCCACTTCAGCCTCAGAAGCCGACTTGTCCTGCTCTGCTGGATTGGTCATTAAACCCTCACCTCTACGTGTTACGCCTGTGCTGCGCCCGGGCGTTGTTAGCGTCCATGGCTGTTCGTGTCCAACGTTCCTTTGTACCCTAGCGAACTCTGTACGCCGTACCGCATGTGGTGCGATACCCCTCGTGGGCACTATGGGACTCGTTGCGTATTCTAGTCGGTAAATCCAGGAGGTTAGCTATTACATGGGTCGGCTCATTCTGCTGCTGTTCATCATCCTTGTCGTAGTCATGCTGTGGAAGGCATTTGGCCCCGGCAGCCGCGGCAACGGCATGCGACGTATTTCCGCTCCGCAACCGGAACCCCGTCCGCTCGCTCCCGACGATGATCCGGAGTTCCTCTGGAAGCTCAAGAAGGCCGAATTCGATCGCCGCAAGCGTGAGCAGGAGCTACAGGAACGGCGCGAACGCGAGCCTCGCGACCAAGGCAACCAGGGCGATAAATCAGATGGACCCGATAGCCCTGATAATCCCGGCGAAACCGACTAAACATCCTTGCCACGCAGCAACAACTGCTGCAGATATTCCCCGTAGCCACTGGCGCTGAGAGCGTCGGCACGCGCGCTAAGCGCAGCATCGTCAATGAATCCCATGCGCCACGCCACCTCTTCCGGCGAACCAATCTTGAGGCCCTGCCGCTGCTCAATCGTGCGCACAAAATCGCCCGCGGCCATCAGATTGTCCACCGTGCCGGTATCCAGCCACGCCGTGCCGCGCGGCAGCACCTCTACCTGCAGTTTTCCTCGCTCCAAGTAGACGCGGTTAACATCCGTGATTTCCAATTCGCCGCGTGACGACGGTTGCAGCGAGCGAGCTATTTCTACAACCTCGGCGTCATAAAAGTACAAACCCGGCACCGCGAAGTGGCTGCGAGGTTTCTTCGGCTTCTCTTGGATGGCCACGGCTTTGCCGCTTTGGTCGAAGTCCACGACTCCGTAGGCGGTGGGATCTGCGACCCAGTAGGCGAAGATCGCTCCGCCATCGACGTCATGGAAGCGGCGCAGCTGCGTGCCCAGGCCAGCACCGTAGAAGATATTGTCACCGAGGATGAGTGCAACGGAGTCATCGCCGATATGGTCCGCACCGATGATGAATGCCTCTGCCAGACCACGGGGCTGGTCTTGGGTGGCAAAGGTGAGGTTGAGGCCCCACTGCGAGCCGTCGCCAAGCAAGCGTTCAAACTGCGGGGCATCATGTGGCGTGGTGATGACGAGGATGTCCCTGATTCCCGCTAGCATCAGCGTACTCAGTGGGTAGTAAATCATGGGCTTGTCATAGACCGGAACCAGCTGCTTACTTATTCCCAAGGTGATTGGAAACAGCCGAGAGCCTGTGCCACCTGCGAGGATGATGCCCTTCATAGTGCTCGCGCCTTTCTGCGTTACTGCCCGGCCGCTTCGTTGGCGATTGCCCATTCGTCGCGAGCCATGTTCTCGAGATCCTTGCAGTCAAACTCGCTGGGGAGCTTATTGCCTTCGGCCTCGAACTGCTCGATGGTCGGGGCCTTCTGATCGCGCTCGGAGAGAATCATGTCCGCTTCGGTGAGACCGCCCTTGGCCAGTAGCGCGGCCAGGTCAATTCCGAGAGTCGAGTCCTGGATACTGACAGCGCGTTCAGCCTCCGGGTTGTAGCCGGTGGAAGTGAGGTAGGTGAGCACGGAGTCGTCGGCAAGCGAAACGAAGCCATGTCCGATGCCGTTGGGGAGATAGACCACGCGGCGGGTCTTGCTGTCGAGCTCGAAAACCTCGACCTTGCCGAAGGTGTCGGAGCCGCGCCGCAGGTCAACCGCAATGTCGAGGATGTGGCCCGCGGGACAAGTGACCAGCTTCGCCTGGCCGGGGTGACCATCTGGCGCGGTGCTGACGTCGGCGAAGTGGAGGCCACGAACAACACCCGCGGCGGAGACACTCATGTTGGCCTGCTCTGGGAAGAACGGATAGCCCGTGGCCTCGGCGAATGCGTCGAGGCGATACCACTCGTGGAAACTACCGCGGCTGTCGCCGTGGATGACCGGTTCGAAGGTGAAAACGCCGTCGATGGAAGTGGGCTGGAATGTGCTCTTAGGGCTCATGGGTAATAAGTGTAGACGCGAGGGACGGGTTCGGGCTGGTGGTGGGTTGGGTGTGGGCTGGGTAGTCGCCGAGCCGAAATTAACGTTTAACGCCATTCACAGGGGGTGTTTCGACGCAGACTCGCATGTTTGGTGGGCTTCAGATTAGAAACTCCCAGGTCAGATTCACCCAAAAGCCCGAAAATGCCACCAAACATGCGAGTCTGGGTATTTTGGGCCTGTTTTGAGCCCTTTACCTGGTGCGCATGGGAACTATATTGCAGGCGTGGCTGAAGTGACGCATGGGGCGTACCAAGTAACCGGGGTGCTGGCTAGACAGAGCCCAACCAACCCAACCAACCCAAACCAGCCAAATCAGAACTACAACTCCTGCTCGCGCTCGGCGTAGCCAGCCTCAGCGGCATCGTAGGCCGCGGCCCACCAGGACTCGTTGGCGCGATACCAGTCGATGGTCTCGGCAAGGCCAGAAGAAAAGTCTTGGTAACGCGGCTGCCAGCCGAGGGTACGGATAGATGCGGGATCAATAGCGTAACGACGGTCATGCCCCGGGCGGTCGGTGACATGGACGAAGTCGGACCGCGCACGTCCGAAGCCCTCCAGGATGTCACCGACCACATCGAGGTTGGAACGCTCGCCATCAGCACCAATCAGGTAGGTCTCCCCCACCTCGCCGGCATCCAGGATTGCCCAGACCGCATCGTTGTGATCATCGACGTGGATCCAGTCCCGAACATTCTCGCCGGTGCCGTACACGCGAGGGCTGCGCCCACGGAGCAGGCCGCAAATCTGTCGGGGAATCAGCTTCTCCGGATGCTGCCTAGGTCCGTAGTTGTTCGAGCAGTTACTAATCGTCGCAGCCAGCCCAAAGCTGCGCACCCACGCCCGGACAAAGTGGTCGGCGGACGCCTTGGAGGCCGAGTAGGGGCTGGAGGGTTTGTACGCGGTGGCCGTCGTAAAGCGTGCTGGGTCGTCGAGAGCGAGATCACCAAAGACCTCGTCTGTAGAGATGTGATGGAGGCGAACTTCATGGGTGGCGCAGGCCTTCGCCAGATTCACGGTGCCCAGCACATTGGTGGTGACGAATGGATTGGCATCCACCAGCGAGTTGTCGTTATGGCTCTCTGCGGCGAAGTGAACGACGGCGTCGAAGCGGGGCACGAGGCGATCGATCAGCTCCGCGTCACGAACATCGCCGCGAATGATCTCACAGTCCGCACCTTCCAAGCTCGCAGGGTTCGCGGCATAGGTGAAAGCGTCAAGTACCGTGACATTCACATCGGGCCGTGTAGCCAGAGTGCGGAGAACGAAGTTGGAACCAATAAAGCCGGCACCACCGGTGACGAGAACGCGCATGGAAGCGATTCTAGTTCACCCGGCGATGCCGGCTTTGTACACGTGTGAAGGCTTAGTTCAGGCCAGCATAAGAGTGCAGGCCCGAAACCACCATATTGATGAAGAAGAGGTTGAACACCATGGTCGCGAAACCGAAGATGTTAATCCACGCGGCCTTGGTGTTACGCCAACCCGAGGTCGCGCGAGCGTGCAGGTACAGGGCGTAGATAATCCAGGTAATCAGAGCCGTGGTCTCCTTCGGATCCCAGCCCCAGAAGCGACCCCATGCGGACTCCGCCCAAATAGCACCCAGCACAATACCCAGACCGAACAGCGGGAAGGACCAAATAGCGGTGCGGTAAGCAATCGCATCCAGCTTCTGTGCATCCGGCAGTGGCGAGACCAGCTTGCCCAGGAAACCCTTTTCGCTGCCCTTGCGGTTGTACATCCTCAGCATGTAGAGAATGGATGCCACACCGGAAATCAGCGCAATACTACAGCCGATAGAGATGATGGACACATGAATCGGAAACCAAATCGACTGCAGGGCCGGCACAACCGGAGCGGCCTCAGTGTAGAGCTTCCTACCGCCGTAGAACATCAGCGCCAGAATCGGTGCCAGCGTCCACGGCCAGAACACGCGCATGGTCTCGCGGTGCAGGACACCGGCACCAACGACCATCGCAAACAGAATGGAGACCGAAATGTACTCGTAGAGGTTGCCCCACGGGAAACGCTGCACAGCCAGGCCACGCAATAGCACCGATGCAAAGTGCACAGCTACACCGACGTAAATCAGCATTTCCGCCACAACGCCGAGCTTCTGTGTCAGCGCCTGATTCTTAACGACGCTTGCCGACGCCTTCGTCTCCGACTCCACCGAGTTAGCGACACTAGCGGTGGTAGCTCCATCACCAGCACCGGCGGCTACCAGCTCGCGCTCCGCAACCTGACTCTTAGCTTCAGCGGCCGCGATACGACGGCTGTAGTAGGCAATGGAAACAACAAAGGCCACAAGATAAAAGGCGAAGGCCGTGAAGTACGACCAGTCCGAAAACTGCGCCAGTGTCTTATTGACGAGCATGTACTTGACTCCAAAGTGTGGAATTAGCGGAATACTCCTTCACACCCTAGTACTAAAGCAGGACTAAGCAAAAGGGGGCCGGACACGGGGACACGAAAAAGTTGCGCGGAGGCGCAATCTTCACCCCCGCGCATTCACCCCTCCTGCAGTGGATGAATCGGCCTTAGCGGCTAGTTAGTTTTTGACTCTCTTGCCTTCACTGTCCACGTCATCACTACCATTGTCCGCCGCATCAATGTCCGCAGTGTCCTGGTCGGCAGCATCCTCGTCATCACTGTCACGTTCCAGGATGTCATCTACGATGTACTGGAACTCCTCGCCCCAACCTGCCTTGTCGGTGCGGGCAAGGCCACCGAACTCAACGCGAGTGCGGCCATCGTCCAGCGGGAACATGCGCACCCAAACACGCCGGCGCTTAATACCCAGCGACATCACCATGCCCGCCAGTGCGGCTAGGGTCACCACCAATACCCAGAACTGCGTGGGATCATGCGAGATCTGCACGTTGACGAATTCCTTCGCACCGAGGAATTCAATCTCGGTGCCGTCGGCAAGCTCGGTGGATTCGCCCCGTTTGAGGTTGACGCGGGCTTCCTTAGCCAGCTGACCCGAGTGCATCAGGTCGCGGTCGAGGGAGAACAGCCCCTGCGAGCGACCGGTGTCCAAGCCCGCGTCGCCGCGGTAGATGTCGACAGCCACGGCCGGGTCTTGCATCGCCGGGTAAGAGGACTGCAGCAGAGCACCCTTTTCACCAGTAAACTCCGCGGTCGGAGCGAACAGTCCCTCGATTGCAATCTGGTTCTGGCGGCGCTCGAACAAGTCCGGGTACATGCCCGCTGGTGGGTCGAAACGCAGCGCACCAGAGGACAGGAAGAAGGTCGGGTCATCCGGGCGGAACTGGACAATCGACGTACGCGACTCACCATTCGGCCAGGTCACCTTGAACGCAGGCGCAAAGCCGTGCCCCTGCAGGTAGACTCGATCACCGGCGATGCGCAGAGGGTGGTTGACCTGCAGCGTGGTCTTCTCCCACTCATCGACCGGCTTACGCATATCCTCTTCTTCTGCGAATCGGATGTGCGAGGTAAACATCTTGGCCTGGCCGTTCGGCAGGTAATCAGCGGCAAAGTCCTCCACCTGAATACAGAACGGGTTCAAAGTCGTTCCGTCGAAGGTGTTGCCCGAGCGCAGCGAGTCATAGTTCGCCGCAGCGGTGTTACAAAACGGAACGCCCACCGCGCTGTTGACATTGTCATCAGAAATCTCAGTGCCGGTGTTGGTCAGCAAAATGACCTGGCCCTCGTAATAGGCCATGCGCCCCCAAGCGACGATGATAATCAGCAGCGCAATGCCCAGGTGGAACACCAGGTTGCCGAACTCACGCAGGTAGCCCTTCTCCGCGGAAAAGGAGCGCGCTCCAGCGCGATCTTCATCTGCTGGGGTTTCGGTCAACGCCCACTTGTTCAGGCGCTCACGCACCCGCTCAGAAACTTCGTCCGCGGAAGCATCGACCACGGCTTCGTCGTGAAGCGGAAGACGCGCCAACCGCTTTGGTGCCCTAGCCGGTGGCGTCTTCATGGCCTTGTAGTGGTCGATGGTGCGCGGAATAATGCAGCCAACCAGGGAAATCAGCAGCAAGACCACGATGGCGACGAACCAGACGGCCGAGAAGACATCGAAAAACTGCAGCTTATCCATGATCTCGGCGGTCTTGCCGTTGGCGGCAAGGTACTGGTCGACCTTGTCCTTATTCAGCGAGCGCTGCGGCAACAGGGCACCCGGAACCGCTGCGAAAGCGAGGATGAACAGCAGAATCAGCGCCGTGCGCATACTGGTTAACCAATTCCAGACCTGCTGGAAGGGCTGTCGTACCTTATTCCAATTCACCGACATCGAAGAATTCCTTCATTAAATTGGCGTTACCGTATCAGTAATAAAAGCGGCCTGAACCCAGGCAACAAAAACATCCCACAGTCCCGTGACCAGGGCAATTCCCACCAGCACCAGCGCCACGCCGCCGATGATCTGAATAGTTCGCGAGTGCTTGCGCAGGAAATCCACTCCACGCATCGCGCGTGCCGACCCCAGCGCCACCAAAATGAACGGCAGCCCCAGCCCCAGGCAGTAGGCGATAATCAGCGCCACTCCCCTGGCCGCGGTCATGCCCTGCGTACCTGCGGACACCGAAATAATCGCAGTCAGCGTCGGGCCCAGACACGGCGTCCACCCCAGCGCGAACACCGCGCCGAGCAGTGGAGCTCCCAGCCACGTGGTCCAGCGCTTCGGCGCCATGCGGGTGTCTTTCTGCAGCGCTGGCACCATGCCCATGAAGGCAAGTCCCATCACGATGGTCACCACGCCACCAACAATCGTCAGCGTGCGCGCCTGCAAACGCAACGTGGACACGAGCCCGAAAATCGAGGCCGACCCCAGCACGAAAATGACAGTAAAGCCCAATACGAACAGCAACGCAGCCAGGCCGACGCGGGCAGTCGAGGAACGCTGGCCACGGCCTCCATCGCCGTCATGCTTATCGACGGAGGTTGCGTCCGCAACTCCCGTCGTCACGCCATTGCCCTGCACCCCCGATGCTCCGGAAATACCGGTGAGATACGAGACGTAACCGGGCACGAGCGGAATGACGCACGGGCTGGCAAACGAGACGAGACCGGCCAGTGCAGCGGCAAGCAGCCCCAACACAATGGGACCGCCGGTGGCGACGTCCGCGAACTGCTGACCGATGCCATCGGCAAAATAGATCGTGTCCATGGCAAGAGTTGACATGACGGGGCCTAGCCCTCCGCCTTCACTTCATTGACGGCCTTCATCAGCATCGTGTGATCGACCTCGCGGAGGAAGACCTTCGCCGGGCGGTGCTGCTTGTCCAGGATGATGGTCGTCGGAATCACCGACGCCGGGATACCACCGAGCGCACCGGCGTTGACGAAAGCCGGGTCGTAGATGGACGGGTAGGTGATGCCGTTGTCCTTCACAAAGTCGATGGGAGCTTGGCGGACATTGTCGCGGACGTTAATGCCGAGGACGGTGCCAATTCCCTGCTTTTCCATCTGTTCCTGAACGTACTGCAGGTCATCAGACTCGGAGCGGCACGGTGCACACCACTGACCCCAGGCGTTCAGAACCACAATCTGGTCCTTGAAGTCCTCAAGGGAGATTTCCTTGTTGTCGTCCTCCAAAGAAGGACCGAAGACCTTGCCAACCGGCTTGCGCTCCTCCGGTGCGTAGTCAATGATTTGCTGACCACCCGGAGAAACGAACTCGAACTGACCACCAACGGCAACGGCGTCATGTCCCACCGACTCTCCGGGGTTACATGCCGCGAGCGACAGAGACAGAGTTGCTGCCGCCAGCGTTGCTGCAATTCGGGACGATGAGACCTTGGCCACCTGGGTGCCACCTTCCGGGGTCAGTGAAACTTCAACAAAACTATTTATTCACCTTACAGGTGACCGGCCGGCTCACTGTAGCGCACGTCGACAATGGTGTCTCCGACGAAAATCAAGGAGGTCACGCTCGCCAGATTGCACTGTCTAGTTGCCGGGTTGTGGGCGAGCTTCAAGTACCGCGCACGACGCTGAGCTGCAATGATGCACAGCTGGTGAGTCACCAGCACCGCCTCCGCGCCCTCGGCGGCCTCGCGGGCTCGCTCGATGGCGTGGAACATACGGTCCGCAATCTCCTCGTAGGGCTCGCCCCAGCTGGGAACGCTCGGACGACGCAGCCGTGGCCAGTACTTCGGATTCCACAGTGCGGAGTCAATGCCCTTGATGTGCAATCCCTCAAAGGTGTTGCCGGCCTCCAGGAGATCTTCATCCAGGTTTGGCTTCGTGCCGATTACCTCGGTGAAAGGCCGTGAGGTTTCCTGGGTGCGCTGCAGCGGAGAGCAGGCGAAGTAGCGGATGTCGTGGCCTTCAAAGGACGAGGCCGTGGCTGCTGCCTGGCGCTGACCGCGCTCTGACAGGTGCCAGCCGGGCAGACGTCCGTAGAGAATCTTATCCGGGTTATAAACCTCGCCGTGGCGGACGAGGTGTACCACCGTGGTCTTGGCGTGCTTTGTCGCACGCTTAGCTGTCTGATTTTCCGGCTGTGTCGGCTGTACCGGCTGCGCGGCCTGCGGTGCTGCCTGCGGTGTGGCTTGCTGCGCGGCCTGCTGCTCGGCCTGCGAATTGGTCTTCTGCGGCACGTGTCACCTACTCCGGCTTGGCGGCTGCCGCCGCCTCGGCCGCGCGGGCTGCTGCACGCTCGATGATTTCGAAGTCGGCGTCGGTCAGCGCAGCAGAGACGAACCAGGTCTCGTAGCAAGAAGCCGGCGGGTAGACACCATTGGCCAGCAGGGCGTGGAAGAAGGCCGGGTAGCGGAAAGTATCCGCTGCCTGCATCTGCTCAAAGTTGTGCCCCTCGCCCTCGGCGAAGCGCGGCGAGAGCATCGTGCCCGCACGCTGAATGTGGTGAGCCACGCCCTGCTTGGTCAGGGCATCGGACAGAATCGTGGCCAGACGATCCGCATTGGCCGCAACGGTGTCATAGACATCCTTCGTAGCGTTTTCCAGGTTGGCCAGGCCAGCTGCCATAGCGACCGGGTTACCGGAGAGTGTGCCTGCCTGGTACACCGGACCGTTCGGAGCCAGGTACTCCATGATGTCGCGGCGACCGCCGAAGGCAGCGGCCGGCAAACCACCGGAGACGACCTTGCCGAAGGTGGTCAGGTCACCGGCCACACCATCAATGCCGTACCAGCCGTTGTAGGAAGCGCGGAAGCCAGTCATAACCTCATCGAGGATCAGCAGAGCGCCGTCTGCGTGGCAGACTTCCTTCAGCTTCGCGTTGAAGTTGTCCTGCGGTGCGACGGTACCCATGTTGCCCGCTGCCGCCTCAGTGATGACACAGGCAATCTCGCCCGGGTTCTCAGCGAATGCGGCCTTGACCGCCTCAATGTCGTTGTAAGGAACAACAATGGTGTCGGCAGCCGATGCACCGGTGACACCCGGCGAATCCGGCAGACCGAAAGTAGCGACACCAGAACCCGCCGATGCCAACAGCGCGTCCACGTGACCGTGGTAGCAGCCGGCGAACTTGATGATCTTGGAACGGCCAGTGAAACCGCGAGCCAGGCGAACTGCGGACATGGTGGCCTCAGTGCCGGAGTTGACCAGACGTACCTCATCTACCGACGTGCGCTCGACGATGTGGCGAGCCAGGTCGGTCTCAGCCGTCGTCGGAGCGCCGAAAGATAACCCGCGAGTGGCGGCGCTCTGAACGGCCTCCACCACTGCCGGGTGCGCGTGGCCCAGAATCATCGGGCCCCACGAGCAGACCAAGTCCACATATTCGTTGCCATCAACATCCACGAGACGAGAGCCCGCGGCGTGGTCAATGAAACGTGGGGTGCCACCGACGGAACCGAAGGCGCGGACCGGCGAGTTCACGCCACCCGGCGTCACTGCCTGAGCCTGCGTAAAGAACTCTGCCGAACGCTCGGTGAGCTCAACGTTTTCTGGGACATGAGGAGCATTAATGTCTTGAGTCACGGTGACCATCGTAGACGGCCACTCGGATTAAGGGCTACCCTGCCCTACCAACGTCCCAGCTTCACCCTGAATAGATGCTTCCTGCGGGACGACACTCGACGGGAACGCCAGTCGATCCACAAGCTGGAGAAAATCATCAATAGCGATGCCAGGAGCGGGTGAATCATACCGGTCATACCCAGCAGGATGACTGCAACGTTGTAGAACCACGCAAAGTAGATGTTGGAGTCCATCATCCGCACCACAGCACGTGCGATTTCAATGGCCTCCGGAATCGACAACACGTTGTTGCGCAGTGCCACGACATCGGCGTAATCGACATCAAGATTCTGGTTGCCTTCGGTGTTGTCCATCAAAACACCCACGTCAGCGGCACGCAGAGAGTCCCGGATGTCCTTGTCGCCAACCATCACGACTGTCTCACCGTCACTGTGGACCGAACGCACCGCAATGGCCTTGCGGGAGGCAATGATGCCCGCGAATACTCGCGAGATATTCAGCCGGTCAGCAAAACGACGAGCTACTGGATACGGATCTCGAGTGATCATCATGGTGTCCACGCCCATATCCTCAAGCTGGTCAATGCTCTCGACCGCATCGGGCTTAATGTCCTCACCAATGGTGATAACACCACGGACCTTGCCACGCCACGACACCACCATCGGAGTACCGCCACTGAGCGCAGCCACGGCCATTTTCTCGCTGAGTGCAGTGAGATCACGCGGACGCCAAACACGCCCCTCAACAAAGCGCATCTCCAACTTGTCGTCGGAGTCCTTCACCGGAATCTCTACCTGGCCAACGAACGCACCGTCTTCCGCAATTGCGACATGCACGGTCTCAATCCAGTGCGGCACCTCGCCACCGCCGGAACCGGCGTCGCGGGATGCACGGCACGCGCGCACGATGGCCGCCGATGCCGGGTGGTTACTCTCCATCATGAGAGCGCCCGCCACACGCAGAACCAAATCCGGATTTTCATTGCGCTCAGCGGCGACACCGAGCACGTGGGTGTCACCCTCGGTCAGGGTTCCAACCCGGTTAAAAATCACCACATTGGCGGTAGCCAACTTCCGGAAAGTCTCATTGCCACGAATCAAAATTCCGTTACTAGCACCGGCCAGAATCCCGATGCGCTGCACGGTCGACGTAGACATTGCCAATGCCACCGGCGCGATGCCCGAGAGCATGGCCAGCGCCACCGCGAGGGCACCGCTCATCGTGCCCGTCGCCAGCCACCAGCCGCAAAATGCCACACCCGCCAACGACAGCGTCCACGGCACCAGCTCTGATGCCGAGTGCACTGCGGTCTGGTGCATCACCGTTTCTTCTCGAACCGCTTGACGCAGCCAGCGCGCTATCGACGACGCCCGGGTCTTGAAACCGGTGCGCTCCACGCGCACCTTGAGCTCCGAATCCAGGTTGATTGCGCCGGCCCAAACCTTGGAGTTGACCTTGACCTTCTGCGGTTCAACGCCAATACCGAGTAGCTGTGCATCCATCGTGGACGCACCACCGATGACTGAGCCATCGACCGGAATCACCGAGCGCGGTGGAACCACGATGTCATCACCGATATTGAGCTCCGCGACCGTCACCTCCACCCGTTTCGGCTCCGCGGATTTGGCGCTCTTGCGCACGACTGTCACGTTTCGCTCAGCTGGAATGCGCAGGTTGCGCAAAATCTGTCCAGTACGCACCTTGTTGTAGCGCGTAAACATGCGACCTGTTAGCAACAGCACAGTCAGGCCACAGGCAACGTCGAAAAAGACCTCCGCTGAGGCACTCTCTCGATAATTGAACGCAAACCACGTGGGCGCAGTGGTATATCCAATCTGTCCCGCGGGACCAAAGATAAGCTGCGCCAGCGACCACATCCACGCCAACAGGATGGCAATGGAGCTCGCCCCATCCAGCGCCGACATCCGCCGACGCAGGGACGCCGCCATTGCCCGGTGGAACGGCCAACCACCCCACCACACCACAATCGTGGTCAGCACAAGGCACATCCACTGCCAGCCCGGGAACTGCCAGTTGACGTTCAACGACGTCACCAGCACTGGAATCGATAGGAACAGGCTTCCCCAAAAGCGCTGCTTGGTCACCAGTTCACGCGCCGTGAACAGTACCTCCGCACCGCCACCGTTTCGGCGCAAGGCCGCTTCACGACGGCGAATGCGCTCCTCCTCATTCTGTTGAGCGGCAGCCGGAACAGCGGGACGGCGATGTTGCGACACATCCAGCCGAGTTGCACGACGCCGAAGCGTGCTGCGCGTGAGGTACGACTCGATCCCAGTTTCGCGGAGAGCTTCGATGAACTGATTCGGATCGATGGTATCGGGCGCGGTAATCCACGCGCGTCCGGGCTTGTAGACCACAGAGGCCGTCACATCTGGAAAGGATTCCAAAACATGCTCAGCACGCTCAGCACTCTCGGCGTTTTCCAAGTTTTCCAGGATGAGTGCGAAAGCTGTGTTGGACTGGCCTCTGCGGTGTGCAAGCCGCTGATGAGCACTTTCTTCGTCGATGTCCTGACGGCTTCGTGGCAATGCCTTACGAGCAGCGACCTTGGCATCCACAATCGCCTGTTCAACGCGATTGTCCAGAGAGAAATCAAACTCACCGGTGTCACTCATGGCCTTTGAAACTTTCCGTCTAATCCTGTGGCTGGTTGGCGCGCGTGAGCGCTAATTCACGATAGAGCAACAGTAGTCCACACGCCATCGCCAGGCTGGGCGCGAGAACCCATACAGTCAGCGCGCCGGCCATAATGGCAAAGAACATGGCGAGAGCCGTGATAATCACCATAATGAGCAGGCAGTTCCGGGAGAGTTTGAACTCAGTGGCCGTCGGCAAGCAGCCGCTACCAATAAGCGAGCAGACCAGCGACACACCGGCGACGATATAGATATCGCGGCCAACGGCGGCGGGAGCCTGCGAATAATCCCCGGTGACCAGTATCAAGCTCAGGACAATCTGGGCGATGAGCGCGACGAAGAGCACCCACTGCCAAGGCCGACTCGGGAGGGACATCATTGCTTGGACTCCTCAGGCTGCTTGGACTGCTTGGGCTGTGACTGGTCCAGCTGCTGTTGCTGCTGTGGATCAGCGCCATGCTTCGACGCTCTCGGCAGATGCGATTCTGAGGCGGACGGAGTCCACGGTTTCGACGGGCGCTGATGGTCGAAGTAGTCCTTGGACTCCTTCGAAGCGGCCAACACTAGACCAGCTACCGCGGCAGTGGCCGAGGCGATTCGCACGATTCCGCTGATAAGAACGAGGGATGCCGGCACTCCCGCTTCGGAAGCCGTAGAAGAGAAGAAGGACATCAGCGCCGACAACGCCAGGTAAAGCGAGCCGATAACCAGCACGGTGCGAGCACCTTCGCTCCCCTTGCGCATTCGCTCGATGATTGCGAAAAACGCGATACAAAGCCCCACTGCGAAAAAGAACGCGATAACGATACTCGCCTTCATAGCGGCATCAATCTGGCCCTCGCTGAAACCCGGGAAATTCTCCTTAGCGGTTGAGGGGCTCATCAGCATTTCCGGATGCAGCCAGTAGGTCACCGTGGCAACTGCAGCGAGGAGCAGCTGCAACACGGCCGTAACCCGCCACGCCTGCCTAGCTCCCTCGACCTGCTCGGGAATTGCGGGCTTCTTCTCTTCTTTAGTCATCCGTCCACTTCTCGATGTTTATTACTGCACGTTCACCTCAGCAGATTAGAACTGGGCACGCAGCTTCTTCGCCAAGTCCACCGCTGCGTAGGTCAAAATCTGCTCCGCACCGGCACGGCGAATGCTCAGCACTGCTTCCATCATCGCAGCATCCAGGTCAATCCACCCGTTGGCGGCAGCGGCGTGAATCATCGCGTACTCACCAGAGACCTGGTAGGCGGCAACCGGCACCGGCGACATATCCGCGACCTCGCGCAGAATATCCAGGTAGCTCATGGCCGGCTTGACCATCACCATGTCCGCACCCTCGTCAACGTCGAGCTGCACTTCGAGCAGGGACTCACGACGGTTCGCAGGATTCTGCTGGTAGGTACGGCGATCGCCCTGCAGCGAGCTGCCCACGGCTTCACGGAATGGACCATAGAAGGCGGAGGCGTACTTTGCCGAGTACGCCATGATGGAGACATCCTCATGGCCAGCGGCATCCAGACCCTCGCGAATGGCGGCAATCTGGCCGTCCATCATGCCCGACGGGGACACGATATGTGCACCGGCGTCGGCCTGCGCAACGGCCATCTTGACGTAGTTAATCAGCGTGCGGTCATTCTCAACGACCGTGTTGCCGAAGCGATCAGTGCCCAGCACGCCGCAGTGTCCGTGGTCAGTGAACTCATCCAGGCAGGTGTCGGCCATAATCAGAATGTCATTCCCGAACTCGTCGCGGAGACGACGCAGGGCGCGGTTGAGAACGCCCTCCGGATTCCAGGACTCAGAGCCCTCGCCGTCCTTGTCCGCATCCAGCGGGACACCAAAGAGGTCAACCGCCGAGATACCTGCCTCAACAGCCTCTCGCACAGCTTCTACCAGGGAGTCCTCGGTATGCTGCACTACCCCGGGCAGGGAGCTGATTGGCTTCGGCTCATCAATACCATCTGCAACAAACATGGGCAGGATGAGATTCTTCGGAGTCAGTGTCGTCTCCGCCGTCATCGCACGCATCACCGGGTTGGTGCGCAGCCTGCGTGGGCGACGAATCGGGAGAGGAAATCCAAACTGTTCGAGATCGATTTCGCGGGATGATTCAGAAGCTCCAGATGTAGTCATAAAGACAACCTTAATCAAAACGCGAACTCGCTCCGATTCGCCCCGGCTTAGCCCTTGGTTTTACGCGAACGACGACGCTTCTTGCGCGGTGGTGGCAGCTGCCCTGCCGCCCGCAGTTGCGCAACATGCTCTGCCAGCGCGTCCACCAGCTCTGGGATGCTTGCGCGCTCCGGCACGACATCTACCCGCAGGCCGTACTCGCGAGCCGTGGCTGCGGCCATCGGCCCGATGCAGGCAATGATGGTGCGAGCATGCGGCTTACCCGCGATGCCGACCAGATTCTTCACCGTCGACCCCGAGGTAAAGCACACAGCGTCGAAGCCGCCGGACTTAATCATGTCGCGGATATCCGCACTCGGTGGCGCTGCCCTCACGGTACGGTAAGCGACCACATCATCAACTTCCCAGCCCAGGTCAATCAGACCGTCGACAAGCACATCGGTGCCAATATCGGCGCGCGGCAGCAGCACGCGGTTGACCGGATCGAGATCCTCGATGTACTCCGGGAATACGTCGACGATGCCCGCAGCGTTCTGACGAGTGTCATCCGGAAGCAGCTCCGGGGTAATGCCGAGATCGCGGATGGCAGCGGCGGTGCGATGGCCGACGGCTGCGATGCGGACCCCAGCGAAGGAGCGCGCGTCCAAGCCGAATTCCTGGAACTTCTCCCACACTGCGGTAACGGCGTTGACGGAAGTGAAGACAACCCACTGGTAACGGCCGTCGACAAGCCCCTTGATGGCGCGTTCCATCTGCGCCGGGCTGCGCGGTGGCTCGATTGAGATGGTCGGGACCTCAATCGGGATGGCGCCGTGCCCAACGAGACGGGCACTCATTGGCCCTGCCTGCGCCTTGGCACGTGGGACCAGCACCTTCCATCCGTAGAGGGCGCGGTTTTCCCACCATGAATACTTCGAGCGATTGTCCACGCCCTTGCCAAGCGTGACCACCAGCGGACCGGTCAGGTCACCCGAGAGCTGCGCCAAGGTGCCCAGCGTGACGTCGTAGGTGCGCTGCAGACGAGTCGTACCGTTGACAGTCACCGACACCGGCAACGACGACGGGAGACCGCGTTCGCCGAGCTCAGTTGCAATGGCGGACAGGTCGTCCTGCACGGCCTGCAGCACCAGCGGCTGCGGTGCCTGCGCTAGCTCGTCCCAGTCCACATCGGCGCGACCGAGATCGGTCTCCGTGTACGTCGAGCCCAACGCGATACCGGCAAATGCCGGGACGGTGGAGGGCACGGACATGCCAGGGACGATTTGGAACTCAACCTCGGCGTGCGAGATCTCGTTGATTTCGGCCAGCAGCGAATCGTTGGTCAGCGGATTGCCTGCCACCAAACGCACCACGTCACTGCCTTTAGCAGCTTCTTCGACGAGCAATTCGGCCATCTTCTTGGGATCGTCGATAGGCTCGCGCAAATCTGCGGCGGTCGGCGGTGCCGGACGAGGCGGCTTACGACGAGATCCCTTGGCCTTGGCGGCGGCGCACATGCGCTCGTACTCTTCCTCGGCTTCCTTCAGCAGCTCGGGAGGAACAGGTACATCGGTTGCGACGAGCTCTCGAACCCCCGGCATGACATCGACGTCGACGTAGGCGATAGCGGTGTCTGCGAGAATCTCACGGGCGCGAAGCGTCAGCAGGTCGGGATTTCCAGGACCAGCGCCGACGAACAGGATGCGTCCCGTTGCTGAGGGGAGGGAGGTGTTCATCGTTGCGGAGTGATTTCTTTTCTATTGGTTGTTCACTTTTCGTGCCGATGAGTCTCTAAGGAAGAAAGCGGACATGCGCCAACGCATGTGAGGGGCAGGTAGACACCTGAATCTCACATGCGAGCACACGAAGGAAACCCTTATCCCAACGGCATGCATACAGGCCTATTAGCATAAAGGGTTTGAGCCAAATTAACTAACCGGCTACTTTTGAGATTCCCGCAGGGTATCGCCCATTACCTCATGAGCACCCCGTTCGAGCAGCGCCGCCGCAACCTTCCGGCCAAGCTCATCGGCCTTATCCACGTTTGCGGTAGCGGTCTCAAGCAACTGGCGCGAACCGTCGAGTGCGAACACCCCCGCCTGCAGGGTGAGTTCGCCACTGTCGCTCACGGTTGCGTAGGCCGCGACCGGAGCGGTGCAGCCCGCTTCCAGCTTATTGAGTACCGCGCGCTCCGCGACGGCGCGGGCATGGGACACCGGGTGGTCAATCTTGCGCAGAATATCCACAATTTCGCGGTCAGCAGTGCGGCATTCCAGCGCCAGGGCGCCCTGAGCCGGGGCCGGCATGAGGACGTCCACGTCCAGGGATTCTGCAATCTCTCCGAGGCGACCCGTGCGCTCCAGTCCAGCGCGAGCCAGAATGACAGCGTCCAAGTCCTCAGAGACGCGCCCCATACGGGTTTCGATGTTTCCACGCAGTGGTACAAGTTCCAGGTCGGAGCGCAACGCACGCAACTGAGAGACACGACGCGGCGCGGAGGTACCCACGCGAGCGCCCTCAGGCAGGTCCATCAGCGGCGTAGCATCGCGGGAAATCAGCGCCTCTCGCGGATCGACGCGCTCCGGCACGGCTGCGACCATCATGTCGTCTTCCGGCACGGTCGGCAGGTCCTTAAACGAGTGCACGATAATGTCGCACACCCCCTCGCGGAGTGCATGACGCAGCGCCTGGGTGAAGACACCGATGCCAATCTTTTCCACCGGGTCGTGGCGGTTATGGTCACCGGCGGTCTTTACAATCACCAGCTCTGCAGGCTGCCCCAGCTCAATCAGTGCATCACGGACGTGTCCGGCCTGTGTCGTGGCCAGTTCCGAACCCCTGGTACCGATACGAATAGTCGCTGGGTCAGGCATGTTTCCCTCCGGGTGTTAATTTTTGGTGGTTTCAGCAACGCCTTCAATGATGGCACTACTGTCAAGACCATACTGCTCAAATCCCTGCATCCGCCCAATTCGGCCCTCTACCATGAGATCTGCGGGGATATCGGTGTCAGCATACAGGCCAGAGGGGGTAGATAGGGGCAGGTCGAAGAGCTTCTGCAGCGCAAGCGCGTAGTTGCCACCACCCTGCTGGCTAGAAAGCTTCTTGACCTGCACCGTTGGCGCGTGCAAGAGCTTATCGACGACACGGCGCACCGTGGACTCAACCTCGCGCCGTTCTTTTTGCGTGAAGCCCGGGGTCTTCGCTTCGAGTCGGGCAAGCTCTGCGGTAGCAACTTCCGCCGCACGCTCACGCAGGGCGCGAACAGTCGGCGCTACCTCGCTTGCGCGCTGCGCCGTGAGGTAGGACTCCAACTCTTCGGCCACAATGTCGCGCGCTGCAGCCTCATCATCACGGCCCGGAACCTCCGTGCGAGTCATCTGCAGCAATTCGATGTTGAAGAGCGCAATCCCCTCAAGCCCGGTGACATCCTCCGCAACGTCACGAGGCATAGACAAATCGACAATGGCGAGCGGGCCGTGGTCGATGACATCGGCAGCTGAAACCACTGGAGCCGTGGCTCCGGTGGCGCTGACGAGGATGTCCACATCATCGAGGACATCGGCGAAATCATGCAATGCAATAGCAGTAGCGGGGATGCCCGCTTCGATGGAATGGTTAGCCAGGTTCTGCGCCCTGTCAACGGTGCGGTTGGCAATAATCAGACGGTCAATGCCGCAGCGCCCCAGGTAGCTAGCGGCCAGCGAGCTCATCGCACCAGCGCCGAGGATAAGAGCCGAACGTCCGGCCAGAATATCGGTACCCTCAGCGACATCAACACCAGAGTTGAAGCCGGGGTGCAGCGCAGCAATCGCCTCGTCGATGGCCACGGAGACCATCGATGCGCCCGCATTATCAATCAGCGTTTCGCTATGGACTCGCTTGCCTGTGTGCAGCGCCTTCTGTGCCAAGTCATGCAGCATGCGACCGACGGTGCCGGCTTCGTCCGCTTCCTGGTAAGCATTGCGAAGCTGACCGATAATCTGCTGTTCCCCCAGCACCATCGAGTCAAGACCAGCGCACACCGAGAAAGCATGCTCCGCCGCGGCCTGTGCGTACCGAACATAGAAGTGCGGTGTCAGTTCATCGAGATCGAGCCCAGTGCGGCTGACAATTTCACGGACCACAGCCGATAGCCCAGAGTGGAAGCCGTTGGCCACCACGTAGTACTCAACGCGGTTACAGGTCGACAACAGCATCGCTTCACTGATCGCTTCATCCGCGACCAGCCGAGCCAGAATAGCCTCTCGCTCAGTTTCACCGACGGAGACCTTTTCAAGAAGGGTCACCGGTGCAGACCGGTACGACATTCCGACGAGAAGCACACTCACCGCTCAATCACCGCTCTATTGCTCCTTCACAGGCCCGCTACGGGCTTTTTCACACAGCTATGACTGTTAACGCTAGACAACTCTGCCATCTCGCCACAACAAAGGCATACTTTACTTAGCCTCTACCTCGATGTTCGCAGCACTCCCCTGCTTCTTTGCCGCTACTCCACATTCTGCCATGTCTCCGCACCTCCTAGCAGTTCGGCAGGGTTGTCTCCCGAACTTATTCGGCCTCCGCTAACGCTTCCAGGAGCTCATCATCATCGATTTCCCAGCAAGCGATTTCCTCATCATTGACCAAAATCACCGGCACACGATCGCCAAATTCCATGGCCAAGTTCGGATCGGTATCGACATCTTCCACCTGGAACTGCGCATTTTGGTCCCGAACCAGCGGCTCAATCTGCGCAATCACTCGGGCGCACGAACCGCACGTCTTCCTACTCATCACCGTCACAGTCACCATAACGGCCAGTCTAAAGGTCGACTGTTTCGCTTTACGACGTCCCCCTCCCCACACTTCCTCTACAAAAGTGACTCTTTTTATCCTTGCCCCCATCCGCTCCGTGAATCTCAGCGCGCAGCTTTGCCTAAAGAGCGGATACTATTCAACAAGAGCTTCCGATAACGGATGTCGGTTGCATACACCGTGGAAAGAGATTTTCGTGCCGTGAGTGAGTTCAGTGCTGACAACCGCTCCCCCTTCCCCATCGACATGCTGGGCGACCTTGCGTCCTCGCAGAGTAACGTCCGTAACTTCCTCGAGCAGGTAGCTCTCGCTCCGCTCAATGATGAAGCACAGGAGGAAGCTGGTGCTGCAGCGGCGGCCAATGCACTGGAAGCTCTCGGCGAGGTCTACGACGTCGGCGGCGAAGAACTGGCTACGGGATTTCGCAGTGTTGCGGGTGCCGAAGATGCCGCTGGCGGTGCACGTGTGCTCTCGCAGCCCATTCCAGGTGTCGAACGCGATCAGGGCGCAGCCGCTTTCTTCGATGTGGACAACACGCTTGTCCAAGGCGCATCAATCTTCCTCTTTGCCATGGGGTTGGTCGAGCGCGGGTTCATCAAGAAGCGCGATTTGGCCGGCATGATTTGGAAGCAGCTGAAATTCCGAATCTCAGGCGCGGAAAACGCCGCCGACGTAGCTCAGGCCCGTGAACAGGCATTGGAGTTTTTCGCCGGCCACGATGTGGATGAAATGGTCAAACTCGGCGAAGAGATCTTTGAAGAAAAGATCAGTGACCGCGTTTACCAGGGCACCCGCGATCTGGCGGAACTGCACATCCAGGCTGGCCAAGAGGTCTGGCTGGTCACCGCTACCCCGGTGCAGCTGGCCCAGGTTATCGCTAAGCACATCGGGCTGACCGGCGCCCTTGGCACGGTCGCTGAGGTCAAAGATGGCAAGTTCACCGGCCGCCTGGTAGGCGATATTCTCCACGGCCCGGGTAAGAAGCACGCGGTGGCAGCTCTGGCGGCCTCCTCCGGGTTGGACATGTCTCGCTGCACGGCATACTCAGATTCCGCCAACGACATTCCCATGCTGTCCATGGTGGGCACCGCCGTGGCCATTAACCCGGACCGCAAATTGCGGAATTACGCCCAGAAGATGGGGTGGACTATCTACGACTATCGCCACTTCCGCTCCGCAACCTTCGCCACGATGCGGTGGCTCTCGATTGGAGCACTGCTGGCAGGAGCTGTCGGGGGCGCGGGACTCGTCGGCAAGCGACTGTGGGACGCGAATAAGGAAAGTTAGGCGCTGCTAGGCGTACTCAACAGCCCTTTCCCCCAACGACAAAACCCGCCTATCTCAACGAGACTGAGCGGGTTTTGCTTTAAAAACGTGTACGCGACGCAGCACGCGCGCTCCTGCGATAACGGCAGGAATGCTGGCTTACTTGCCGAGCTTACGACGCTGCACGCGGGTACGGCGAAGCATCTTGCGGTGCTTCTTCTTCGACATGCGCTTGCGACGCTTCTTAATGACGGAACCCATCGGCTCGACCTCGCTATTCGTTGACGGAAATTTCTTTTCTTGCACAATGGCGGCGTACTCAATGCGGCCTTACAACCGCCGAGATGTCACGCCCTTTTTCCTTCCGCCTTCACAGCTGGATACTTCATAACTTGAAGACGATAGGAAACAGGGGCGCAGCACAGCACCATGTACTAATCGGATTAATCATAGCGGGGACATATGCGTTCAGGTCAAACAGCCCCGCTTAAAGGCAGAAAAATTAACCCGCGTTGTAGAAGGAGGAGTCCAGGTATTCCTTGACTGCGGACTCATGGACACGGAAAGAACGACCAACGCGCACTGCCGGCAGCTCGCCAGCGTGAACCAGGCGGTAGACGGTCATCTTGGATACGCGCATGATGTCAGCAACTTCCGCAACGGTCAGAAAGGTGCCTTTATCTGCATTCTGCATTAGTAAATATTCCCTTCAGCGCACGCGACGCGCTGCAGGCTTCCCCTCCTGCAGAAAATCGTGACACGCACGTGCTTTTCATATCCTACCGGTAGGCAAGGTGCCGGTGCGATTTTTGATAAAAAATAGGGGCATTGGCGAATGGTGTGACAGTTGTGACTAACCCATCGTCCCTGCGTATCGGATTAGCTACTACCCCTGGCCATTTCCAATGCCCCAAATATTGGGGTTATTTGTACACCCGCTTCCACGCGGCGAAATACTTATTTACCCATCTCGTTGGCCTTGTCATAGCAAGCCTGCAGCGCACGATGCACCGCGCGGCGAATGCCTTCTTCCTCGAAAACTCGGGTGGCCGCAGCTGTTGTACCGCCCGGAGAGGTGACATCGGCACGCAGCGCAGTCGGGTCCGCGCCCTCCTGCATCATCATCTCGGCCGCACCAGCAGCTGTAGCCGACGCCAGGCGCTTAGCCTGATCACGCTTGAGGCCCAGATTCACACCCGCATCGGTCATCGCCTCGACGAACTGGAAGAAGTAAGCCGGACCAGAGCCCGAGACTGCAGTGACTGCAGACATCAGCGACTCATCGACAACCTCAACGCTGCCGACCTTCTCCAACAATTCGACAACCTCGCCGGTCTGACTCTCCGTGACAAAGCGGCCGGGCGCGACTGCACAGACACCCTTGCCCACCAGCATCGGAGTATTCGGCATAACGCGGATCACCGGAGTACCGACAGCACAGACGCTTTCCATCTTGTCCAGCGTGATGCCAGCCGCCATCGACACCACGATCGTGTCGACTTCAGAGTCATCGAGCACGTCGGCAATCTGCTCGAGCATGTCGATAATCAAGTACGGCTTTACGCACAAGAACACCACGTCAGCACCGTCGACAGCCCCTACTGGGTCGTCGGTATCGACAATGCCGTAGGTCTCCTTCAGACCGGCCAGGCTCTCCTTGGTGCGCCCCACCACATAAATCGAGGAGGGTGAGACACCACCGTCGATGAGACCACCGACGAGTGCGCTACCAATCTTTCCGCCACCAATTACAGCAATTCTTGTCATGGACGCTAAGTGTGCCAAAACTGGCCCACACATGCGAATGCAGGGACCGGAAAACTACGCTTCCGGCCCCTGCATCAGGTGATGATTACTCTGTTGACCCCACTACAACTGGAAGAGAATCCAGGGGCCAAATGTCAGCGCCAAACCGACAATTCCCGCGAGAATCGGTGTCAGTTTGTCCTTCTCACGGCGCAGGTAGTTTGCCATTCCCGCGAAGCCACCAGCGACCACGAGAGCCATGATGACAACCACAATCTTCGGCAGCGACGACCAGGCCATGGTGAAGCCCAGGAACACCAATGCACCAGCAATCAGACCCACGAAGACCTGGATTAGCAGCAACGGCACCGAGAGGGAATTGTCCTCGGCGTAGCCATCGCGCGCGACGGCCTTGCCCTTGGAGCTCTTGGGTTCCTCACGCTTAACGACGCCCCGGGGCTCCGACTGCTTCTCGTCAGATGCGGCCTGGGTCGGTGTGGTCTCGACCTGTGCAGCCTCAGCGGAGGCGTCCTCGGCCCGGTCGATATCGGCCTGTACGTCTTCTGCCTGGGCAACTTCAGGAGCGACAGCGGCTGCCACTGCCGCCTTGGAAGCAGCACCGGTATCGGCGTCAGCGTCGGCAGCCTCGAAAGTAGCGGTTTCCTGAGCAGCTTCAGCCTCAGCAAGCTGTTCACCGTCGACGTCATCCGATTCAGCGGATGCCTCAGACGCTTCGTCGACATTGTCCTGGACAACCGGAATGGAGGCAGTCGGACGGTCGTCGTAGGCGTTGGAACCGGTGAGAACTGCACGAGCGACTGGCCCCGGCTCTCCAATCTGCTGCGACTCGTCTGCCATGTCACGCAGTTCGGTGAAGGTATAGGTAATCTCCGAACGCTCGGAGTTGACCATGACCGGACGGGGTTCCATCGGAATTGCCAATGGCACCGCAGGGGCTGCTGGCTGCGCAGTTGGTGTGCTCTGCGCGGCTTGCTCCTGCTGCGGAGCTGCCGGTGCAACCGGAGCAGCCGGCTTTTCGGCAGCTTCAGCCTCGGCCTCAGCTTGAACCTCATGCTCCGAAGAATCCGCTCCTTCAGCAGCTACCACTGACTCAGCGACAGCCTCCGAGTGCTCCGGAGCTTCTACCTCCGGTTCGGTTGCCTGCGCTTCTTCGGCGGCGTTGGCCGCAGCTTCGTCGGCAAGCAGATCGCTCGTAGTCGTCTGATCGTCGTCTGCGTTGGAAAGAGCGTGAGCACCACGTCGCGGTTCGTCGGCCTTTACACGAGGGATTGAGCCGGTGAGTTCCTGAACGGACACACCGCCTTCTTCAAGGCTGCGTCGACGGCGGCGCCGCGGTGGTTCAGAGGAGGCTCCCTCTTTCTGCCGCCGCGCCAGCAGTTCGGCAACGGTGAGCTTTTCCTCGCTCATCTCAACCCTTTCCGTATAGGTCACTGTCCAGTCGTCGGAAGATGATGCCCTCGCGCAGAGCCCAAGGACAAATCTCGACCTTCTCTAATCCCAATGCTCGCATACTAGCCTCTGCAACGAGAGCACCTGCGACAATTTGGTGAGAACGATTCGCACTAACACCCTCAAGTTCAGCACGGTCAGCCGCCGTCATGCGGGAAATAAACGCAATCAACTGGCGCAAACCAGCGGCAGTAAGGGTGCGCTTAACCCGCGGACCAGCGGCGGAAGGCGCCGCACCGGTCAGGCGGGCGAGAGTGCGGAAAGTCTTCGAGGTGGCGACAGCCAAGTCCGGCTCACCAAGCGTACGCAGATGACGAGCTGGCTCAGCGAGCTCAGCATCAATGTAATCGCGCAGCAGGTCAATCTTCTTGCGCTCCGGCGGGTCCGTCTCGAACCACTCGTGGGTCAAACGCCCCGCACCGAGCAGCAGCGAGTACGCGGCCTCCGGATCCTCATCGGTACCCGACGTCAGCTCAAGAGAACCGCCACCGATATCCAGGTTGATTAGACGACCAGCAGACCAGCCGTACCAGCGCCGTACTGCCAAAAAGGTCAGCCGAGCCTCATCCTCACCGGAGAGAATCTGCAGCTTAATGCCAGTTTCGTTCTCAACGTGGGCGAGAACGTCGTCCGCATTCGTGGCATCACGAACAGCTGAAGTGGCGAAGCTAATCATCTCTTCGCACTTCATCTGCTCAACCAATTCCTTGGATTCAGCGACGTAGCCCGTCAGCTTGTCAATGCCCTTCTTGGACAGGTTGTTGTCCTTATCCAGGTACTCGACCAGCTTCATCGTCGACTTGGAATCGCTCATCGGAGTCGGATGTCCGCCCCGGCGGGCGTCCACCATCACCAAGTGGACGGTATTACTACCTACATCTAATACACCTAATCTCACTCTTAGTAGGTTAGACGGTCTACGGTGTATTGGTGTGAATCAACCCCACCCCCGCCCCGGTCGCGGACCGCAACCTTCTCCCGCTGAAGTCGCCTATGACTTTCCCCGCGAGTGGTTCGAGTTCGCCCACCCGGAGGACCCAGAACACATCATCACCTGCGACCTAACCTGGTTGATGAGCTCCTATCAATGCGCCTTCGGCACCTCCGCTTGCCAGGGCATCGACTCCGCGAACGCGGATGTCGGATGCTGCGGCCATGGCGCCTTTATCACCGACGAAGAAGACCGCGAGAGGGTTATTGACGTCGTAAAGCGAATGGAAGGCGACTCCGCAGAGCCCCAGTGGTGGCAGAACCGCCCCGAGCAAACGCTGAAGTGGCTTGAAACCTACGAAACCGACCCCTCCGAACCGTTGGAACCGTGGTTAGTGTGGGATGAGCTTGACGACGAAAACGGAGAGCCTGAGCCTGCTCTGAAAACGAAGGTCGTGAAGAATGCCTGCATTTTTGCCAACCGTGACGGGTGGCGGAATGGTGCGGGCTGTGCCATCCACCAGTGGGCGATGGCCAACGATATTGACCCCGTGAAGGTCAAGCCGGATGTGTGCTGGCAAGTGCCGCTGCGCCGACTGGAAGACTGGGAGGAACGCCCAGACGGCCAGGAGATTCTGCGCACGACCATTACTGAATACGATCGTCGCGCATGGGGCGATGGCGGCGAGGACTTTGAATGGTTCTGCACGGGCGCGCCGGCCACACATACCGGTGGCGAGCCGGTGTGGCGCACGCACAAGTCCGAGCTAATCGAGCTCATCGGCGAAGAGTGCTACGAAATTCTGGCGGAGCACTGCCGGGCCCGAGAGGCAGCGGGCGCGGCCCAGGCTTTCGGGCCGAGTGGCTACCCACTGCTGGCGATTCACCCGGCCACACGCGCAGCGGCCGAGGGGCTGGCACCGGACGAGGTTTAACGTCGAAGCTCCATCAGACCGCCGGCGGAGATTGTCGGCAGCAGTCTGCTGCGCTAGTCCTCGAACTTGTAACCCAAGCCGCGAACGGTGACCAGGAACTCCGGCGAGGAAGGATTGCGCTCGATCTTGGAGCGCAGGCGCTTGATGTGTACGTCCAGCGTCTTAGTGTCGCCGACGTAGTCGGAGCCCCAGACGCGGTCGATGAGCTGGCCACGAGTGAGCACACGGCCGCGGTTGCGCAGCAAGTACTCCAGCAGGTCGAATTCCTTGAGCGGCATTGCGACATCATCACCGTCAACGGTGACTACGTGGCGCTCGACATCCAGTACAACCGGGCCGCCGCGCAAGACCTCCTCGTAGAGATCCTCGACGTCGTCGGAGTCGTCGTGGCGACCGCGGCGCAGCACAGCTCGAATACGGGCAATAAGTTCCCGAGAGGAATACGGCTTGGTCACATAGTCATCCGCACCAATTTCAAGGCCGACGACCTTGTCAATCTCAGTGTCACGGGCGGTGACCATAATCACTGGGACAGAGGACTTTAAGCGGATGTTTTTGCAGACCTCGGTGCCGCTCATACCTGGCAGCATGAGGTCCAGCAGCACAATGTCCGGTTCTGCCTTGGAGAATTCTGCAAGTGCTTCCTGACCGTCAGCGGCCATCCGCACCTCGAATCCCTCGCGCTGCAGCAGAAACGCAAGCGGCTCCGCCAAAGCCGTCTCGTCTTCGACAATAAGTACCTCAGTCACGGATTACTTCATTCCTTCCTTGGAATCCTTGTTCTGGGAATCCTTATCCTTGCCACGGGTTTTGCCCGAACCTCGCTGCGCGTTTTTCTTAGCCTCAATTTTACCCGCTGGCGGGGTGTGGCCGATTGGCAAACGTGCAGATGCATCGCCATCATTCGACGCGGAACTGTTCTTTTCCATCAGCGGGAGCTCAATGGTAAAGGTCGATCCTGTGCCCAGCCGACTCCACAGCTTGACGGTTCCCTTGTGATTCGCTGCAACGTGCTTAACAATTGCCAAGCCCAGACCTGTACCGCCTGTCGCCCGCGAGCGTGCCTTATCCGCACGGAAGAAGCGTTCGAAGATGCGCTTCTGGTTCGCCTGGGAAATGCCGATACCGCGGTCAGTGACGCGGATAGCGACGGTGTCGTTATCCTCCTTGACCGCAGTCACGGATACAGGCGTAGCCTCTGGCGAGTAGTTGATGGCGTTTGAAATCAGGTTGGACACCGCTGTGATCAGCAGGCTGCGTTCACCTTCAACGACCAAATCCGGCTCACAGTCAACGGTGATTTCAATACCCGCCTGCTCCGAGAGCATCTGATTACGACGCACAGCTCCCTGGACGATCTCTTCAACCTTCACGGGAGACATGTCCGGCAGTGGCTCCGCCCCCTGCAGCTTCGACAGCGAGATGAGCTCCGTAATCATTGTCGACATTCGCTTGGACTCCTGCGTCAGACTCTCACTAAAGTGACGCACGGCGACCGGGTCGTCGGTAGCTTCATTCAGCGCCTCGACCAAGAGGCTGATGGCACCTACCGGGGTCTTGAGCTCGTGGGAAACGTTAGCCACAAAGTCACGTCGCGCGGCCTCCATACGGGCCTGTTCGGAGACATCCGCCGCATAAATCACCACAAAACGGTCGTCCACCAGTGACAACGGAGTTAGCTGACAGCGGACAATCGTGTCCGGCGCCCCCGCCCGGCGCGACGGCAGCACCAGCGTTAGCTCCTGGTCCTCCTGCGAGTCAAAGACCTTGACCGCGGCTTCCCAGCCCACGTCATTCAGGCGGCGCTCATACACCAGCCCCAGCTTGTGCGCCATGGAGTTCGACAAAATCAAATCACGTGAGATGTCAACGACCACCACACCCGTCGGAGACTTCTGAATGGCCAGGTGCATGACCTGCGCCATAGTGGTTATTGAACTTTCCTCGTCGCTCTTCTGACGCCGAGCGGCGTTATAGGCACCCGAGACAACTCCACCAAGAATCAGCACAGCTGCCATAACCGCAGCACCTAATAGAGCGGCGATAATGATTTTTGACACGGGTCTTACCCTAAGCTCTTTTCACAGTCCGCGCGCGCTGAAAAATCATTGCGCTAGCTAGCTCTAAATAGACCAAGGAGCACAGCCCCACTTGGCTGCGCCCCTTATCGGCCTATCAAACACCTACATATTTACTTGTTGCCCTGAGCAGCAACAGCAGCAGCACCTGCAGCTGCAGCTTCCGGATCCAGGTAGGTGCCACCCGGGTTCAAAACCTTGCCCTCAGCATCAAAATCGTAAACCAGCGGGATACCGGTCGGGATGTTCAGAGCGGCAATGTCCTCGTCCGAGATGTTGTCCAGGTGCTTGACCAGTGCACGCAGGGAGTTACCGTGGGCTGCCACCATGACAGTCTCACCGGCCTTCAGACGCGGCAGGATTTCCTCTTCAAAGTAAGGAATGAAACGCTTGACGACGTCCAAGAGGCACTCCGTGCGCGGAACCTCATCCAGGTTGGCGTAACGCGGGTCATTAGCCTGTGAGAACTCGCTGTCATCCGAGAGCTCCGGCGGCGGAGTGTCGTAGGAACGACGCCAGGACATGAACTGGTCCTCACCGTACTTCTCCTTGGTCTCTGCCTTGTTCAGACCCTGCAGAGCACCGTAGTGGCGCTCGTTCAGACGCCAGTCACGGATAACCGGAATCCACAACAGGTCAGCGGTATCCAGGGCAATGTGTGCGGTGTTAATTGCGCGACGCAGCAGCGACGTGTAGAGAACCTGCGGCTTCAGGCCTGCCTCTACGAGCAGCTCACCGGCACGTACTGCCTCAGCGCGGCCCTTGTCGGTCAGTGCAACGTCGACCCAGCCCGTGAACTGGTTGGATGCGTTCCACTCACTCTGGCCATGACGGACAAGAATCAGTTTTCCATTGCTCATACCCCCAATTGTGCCCCAAAACTGGAAAGCCCGCCGTTCGTTGCCCCGCTATGTGGGTTGCTACCCCCGGCTACTCAACCATGTGGCGGAACTGCTCCAGATTGGCCAGGTTTTCCCCACGGTCAACCCGCCACTCCCACTCGCGCTTAATTGCCGATGCAAAGCCGCGTTCGAGGATCTGGTTGAAGTCCCCATCGGCCGTCTCCAGCAGCTGACCGAGGAGGCGGTCGAGATCATCGTCGGAAAGCTGAGCCGGCAGTTGACCGACCAGGTAGATGTCGCCGGCGGCATCGATGGTGTAACCGATGCCGAACAGGCGGCGGTTGCGCTGCAGCAACCACTTGTAGACGGCCTCGTGGTTTTCTTCGACCGCGCGACAGACGAAGGCTTCGACGCGAAGGGAGTCGGGTGCCGGGATGAGACCGACGACAGTCTTGAGCTTCTTTTTACCAGGCAGGACCACCACGGCGGCATTGTCTGCAATACCATGCTCGACACCGAGGCGTTCCAGCTGCTCACCTAGGGCTTTCAGCTGTACTTGGATGTCCGTGCTCATCGTGAATCATCTCCCTGCTTTTGTGGCTACGGCCCTGGCGATACTGAAGCTAACGAAACCTACCGGGAGCCGCCCGCATCCCGGATAGAGCCGGGACAGTTTTCCTTTTGGAGTTCGGTTCGATGATAGACATCAGCCAACCGGTCCACGGTCTTTTGCCAGGAAAACTCCAAGGAGTGCTCGCGCGCTTGGGTGGCCAATTTAATGCGCAGCTCGTCGTCCTCCACCAGGCGACCGAGGGCATCGGCCCAGGCTGCGGGCTCGTGACCGTCGACAAGCAAACCGCTGCCCCCATCGTCGACAGCGATGGAGAGCCCGCCAACATTCGCCGCGACAACGGGAGTGCCGGTGGCCTGAGCCTCCATTGCCACCAACCCGAAGGTTTCATTGTAACTGGGCACGGCGACAATATCTGCGGCCTGGTAAAGCTTCGCCAGGTCCTGCGGCGGACGTGGGGGCATGAAACGGACCAGGTGATCGATCCCCTCTTCCGCGGCGAGGTTGGTGAATTCGTCGGGCGCGTGCAGCCCAGAACCGGACAGTCCACCGCAGATGATCACTCGGACATTAGTGGCGGGATGGCGACGCATGAGCTCGCCAACACCGCGCAGCAATACCTGCGGGCCCTTCAGCCGCTGCAGCCTACCGACGAACAAAATGACCTTAGTGTGCAACGGGATGCCCAACTCACGACGGGACCGTTCAGTGGCACGATCACTGCCCGGCGAAAAGAGCTCCACGTCCACCCCGGGCGGCACGACATTGATGCGCCACGGGTCGGCATCGTGAAGATCCGCGAGCTGCTTAGCCTCGGCATCGGTGTTGACGATGAGCCGGCACGCATTGTCCACAATCTGCTGCTCACAGATACGACGCGACTCAGGCTCCGGCGTATCCCCCTCCGCCAGATGGAGATTCTTCACTGCCGCCAGCGTGTGCGCCGTGTGCACAAACGGAATGTCAAGCAAATCCGACAGCAGCCACCCCACCTGGCCAGAGAGCCAGTAGTGCGAATGAATCAGGTCGTATTCAATCCCCTGTTTGCGGGAGAATTCAATGACCCCACCGGCAAAGGCCGGCATCTGCGTAGCCAGGTCTGACTTCTCCAGCCCCTCATATGGACCAGCCACGATGTTGATGACACGGAAGTTCTCGCTGACCTGAATCACCGGCCCATCGCTGGAACGCGTGGCGCGAGTGAAAACATCCACCTTCACACCGCGTCGCGCCAGCTCCTCGCAGGTGCGCAGCACGTAGACATTCATGCCACCAGCGTCACCGATTCCCGGTTGCTCCAGCGGAGAGGTATGCATGGAGATCATCGCGATGCGGTTCGGCCACGCCGGGGTGTTAGAGGTGGCTGCGTCTGCGCCTGCCGTTGCCGCCGGAAATGTTTCGCTCATACTGCCCAGAGTGCCTATGCCAGGGGCAACCCTGCAAATGAGTACCTCAAATACGTGTATCGGAATTCCGGCACCGCACTGCGACGTACGGCACAATAGAGGTCGATACCTACTACGTCGTAGGTTATTATCACCTCACGACATAGTCAGGCGATCAACAAAAACCTAGGAGGACCCCATGACCGATACATCCAGCTCACGCGCTGAAAATGACTCCACCCCAGCCCACGGTTCCACACCCAACGCTGCGGTTTCCAAGGCCTGGCTGAACCTGTATCCGGAGTGGACTCCACCCCACATCGACTACAACTTCGACACCCTCCTAGACGTCTACCGCCACACTCTGAGCAACCACCCACGCCGCAAGGCACTGACCTTCTTCGGCCGCTCCACCTCCTATGCTGAGCTGGATGCCAAGGTCCGCAGCGTTGCCGCCGGCCTGCGCGCCCTCGGCGTGCGCAAGGGCGATTGCGTGGCACTGCTCATGCCGAACTGCCCGCAGCATGTCATCGCCTACTGGGCAGTTCTGCATCTCGGGGCTGTTGCCGTAGAGCACAACCCCCTCTACACCGCCCACGAACTGCGCCACCCGTTCAACGACCACGGCGCCCGCTTTGCCATCTGCTGGGACAAGATTGTCCCCGTACTTGAAGACCTTCGCAACAACACCCCGCTCGAGACCATCATCGCGGTCAACATGCTGCAGGACCTGCCGTTTGTCATGCGCACCGCCCTGTCGATCCCGCTGCCGAAACTCCGCGCCGCCCGCGCTAAGCTGCACTCCTCCGCACCGCAGGTCATGGGTTTTGACGCTTTGCTTCACGACGCCGTCGGCGGAGACGGCCACGACCTCCAGGCCGATGAATCCATCACTGCCGATGACACCGCAGTGATGATGTACACCTCTGGCACCACGGGCTCACCAAAGGGCGCGCAGCTGAGCCACCGCGGGCTGGTCGCCAACATTCTGCAGGGTAAGGCCTGGGTGCCAGGCCTTGGCAAGGAGCGGGAAATCTCCCTCGGCGTTCTGCCGATGTTCCATGCCTACGGCCTGACCATTGTCACCAACTTGTCCATGCTGATTGGCGCTGAACTGGTGCTGGTGCCGGCACCGGAGATTCCGCTGATTATGAAGGTGATGAAGAACAACCGCCCGACATGGGTGCCTGGTGTGCCGACTCTCTACGAGAAGATTGTCGAAGCCGCCGAGCGGGATAATGTCGACCTCTCTGGCGTGAAGTTCGCCTTCTGTGGCGCCGCTACCCTGCCGGTTTCCCTCGTGCAGAAGTGGGAGAAACTCACAGGCGGGCGCCTTGTCGAGGGCTACGGCCTCACCGAAACCTCGCCGATTATCGTCGGCAACCCAATGGACGGCAACCGCCGCCCGGGCTACGTTGGCCTGCCATTCCCTGACACCGAGGTCGCCATCGTTGACCCCGAAGATTCCACCAAACTCCGCGCTGACGGCGAGGAGGGCGAGGTTATCGTCCGAGGCCCACAGGTTTTCGCCGGCTATCTCAACCTCCCGGAGGCAACGGAGAAGTCCTTCACCGATGGGCCTGCTGAGCTTCCCGCTGGCGATCGTTGGTACCGCACCGGCGATGTCGGAGTCATGGAGTCGGACGGCTTCATCAAGCTGGTTGCCCGCATCAAGGAGGTCATCATCACCGGTGGCTTCAATGTCTACCCGGCCGAGGTCGAGGAAGTACTGCTCTCCCACCCGGACATCACCGATGCCACGGTCGTCGGCCTGCCAAAGAGCGACGGTTCCGAGATGGTCGTGGCCGCCATCACCCTTGCTGACTACGCCCGACTGGATTCCGACGCCTACCGCGACCACTGCTACGACAACCTGACCCGGTACAAGGTGCCGCGCGCATTCTTCCACCTGGAGGAACTACCTCGCGACCAGATGGGCAAGGTCCGCCGCCGCGATGTCCGCGACGTGCTGCTCACGCAGCTGGAACAGAAGGGCCAGAGCGTCGATTCGCTTTCCCGCCGCAAGCACCATTAGTTCACGGTGGTTTTGTAGTTGGGATAGGGGCCTGGGTAGAGCTGGCTCCTATCCCCTTAAGGCGAATCCCCGGCTCCCCCCCCAAAAAAACTTAGTGACTAGGTTTCCCCCAAACTTAGTGACTAGGTTTAAGGCAAAAAACTGCGGGTGAATACTATTCACGCGACATAGACCTAGTCACTTTCTCTATCCTCGCCCTTGAGAGAAGGCCCGGGAGCACAAGCTGAGGACTACCCAGCGGTTCTGTCAGCTCCAGCGACCCCGCCAGCCCCATCAGTCACGCCAGCCTCTCCATCCCCGCCCCCCACTGGCCATCAGCCACCCGCCGCGGGCCTAATCGATGCTCACGCCGACCCACACCGGCTCGGGCACCAGGGTCACGCCGAAGGCCTTTTCCACACCAGCGCGCACATCACGCGCCAAAGCCACCAAGTCGGCGGCGGTCGTAGGCGTACCATCGCCGGACTCCCCGCGGTTGGTCAGGGCAAGAGTGTGCTTAGTCGACAGTCGCGCGGGCGCACCGTCCCCGGGGTAGCCCTTGGGGAACCCGGCGCGCTCGATAAGCCACGCCGCCGAGAGCTTCACGGCCCCCTCGTGGCCGGGACCAGCGGGGAATGCGGGCATATTCGCGGCCTCATCAGCCCCACGCAGCGAGGCAACCTTTGCGCGCACGGTCTCCACCGAGTTCTCCGGAATGATCGGGTTGGTAAAGAAAGAACCCGCCGACCAGGTATCGCGGTCAGCATCTTCGAGCACCATACCCTTGCCCCGCCGCAGCTCAAGCACCTTTTCGCGCACCAGCTCAGCCGGCCTGCGAATCTCGCCCGCCGCAGCCTCGGCCTCATCAACGCCCAGGCGCCGCGCCAGTTCGCCATAGCGAAGTGGCGCGGACGTCCCATCCACACTGAGCTCGAACCGCACGGCCAGCACCACTGCCCGTGCAGTGAACTTCAGGTTCGAGTAGCGGTAGGAAAGGTCGAGAGACTCCGGTTCCACCCACTCGACCGAGCCGGTTGCGCGATCGTAAAGCTGCACCGCGTCCAGGACCTGCGACACCTCAGCGCCATAGGCGCCAACGTTTTGCACCGGTGTGGCTCCGGCCGATCCCGGAATACCCGACAGGCATTCCAGGCCACCAAAACCTGCGTCGACACTCATCTCCACGACCTCATCCCAGACCGCACCGGCCTCGGCCTCCACGATTGCCGACACGGACTCCAGCCCGTGTCCGCGAGTGCTCATGGTTACGTTGTCAGCCTCGATCACCACAGCTACCAGCGGCTCGAGTTCATCGGCCACCACCAGGTTGGATCCGCCTCCCACGATGAGGAGGGGCACGTTAGCGTCGTCAAGCGTGCGTACAACATCGACCACAGCGTCCGTCGTGCTACACCGGACGACGGCACGCGGCACCCCGCCGAGGCGGAGCGTCGTCAAATCCGAGAAAGCGGTACGCGTGCTGAGCTCCACCCCCTCTAGCCCCGCAAGCCCATCGATGGCTTCTTCCATGTCGGAGGTCAGGTGAATTGGGTTCGGCGATTGGTCGAGATTTTCCACGCCCCTAGCGTAGTGCAATTTACGTATCATCAAGCGCATGACTACGACTAACACGCACACCGTCAACTTTGACCAGCCAATTGAGAAGGTTTACGAGGCCCTCACCGACGCCGGTTTCTGGGAGAAGGTCGCAAACCGTTTCTCGGCAGCTGACGGCAAGGTGGAAAAGTTCGACACCACCGACGCTGGCACCACTGTCGTGATTCGCCAGACCGTCTCTGCTGACAAGATTCCGGCGCAGGCGCAGAAGTTCGTTAAGTCCGGGGTCGGAATGACGCGCACGTTCGTCATTAGCCCGCTTAACGACGACGGCGCGACCTCCACCGTGACCACAGAAGCTTCGGGCGTACCGGCGTCCTTCAGTGCGTCCCAGAAGCTCACCGCCCAGGGTGAAGGTTCAGTGCTGACCACCAACTCCGAGTTCGCCATCAACGTGCCGCTGCTCGGTGGCAAGCTCGAGGAGAAGGCAGCTCCGTACCTGGAGCGCGTCCTCAACGCTGAGACCGCTGTGCTGGCGGACTACGTCGCTAAGTAGGTTTGCGCAGCCGCGGCACTCCCGGGGCGACACCGAGGGGACGGATACCGGGGCGAAGAAAGGTGGTAGCGACGGAGCCGTCGTTAAGCAAGACTGGGAACCATGAGTTCTGCTAAACGCTCGTCGAGCGTCAAAGTCCTGCCCACCGTCCTCGGTGTCATCATCGTGGTGGCACTCATTGCGATCGCCGGCGAAATCGGCGTCCGGATGTTCGTGAGCAAGGAGATTTCCGACGGCTACCGCACCTCCGCCGAAGAGCGTGGTGCGACGGTCACCGAAGACCCCAAGGTTTCTTTCGGCACCCGCCCGATGCTGCTCGCCTTGGCCACGAAGTCCGTGCCCTCGATGGACCTGTCCACTCCGAACACACTGGAGGTCAAGAACCCGGAGGCGCTGGGTGGCGCACCGGAGATCAACGGTGACCCGGCAGCAGAAGTGCACCTGGAAAACGTGGATCTGAGCAATCGTGCGGATCCGACCGCAGAGTCGCTGCGAGTGGATGTCACGATCCCACCTCAGCTGCTGCAGGCGCTGATTAACCGGGAAACCGGTGTTCGCGCTTCCACGATCACGCCGCTGCCGGACGAAGGCCTGTTTAACATTGAATTCGCCTCCGGATTTGCGACCTCCAAGTTCTGCCCGATTGCCAACGGCGGTCATATCGAAATCAACCTGGAGGGCGGCTCAATCCTCGGCTTAAACCTCGATAGCCTGGCCGGCTGGCTGGGAGAAGCGAGCGGTACGCTGTTGAGCTACGACATCGGCCACGGCATGCAGGTGGAGGAAGCGCACGTCACCGGGGAGGGCCTGGCGTTGACGCTGACGGGCGCAAATCTGCCTTTGTCGACCGTGAGCGAACTTACCTTTAGCTAGCAGGTAAGATACCGAGAATGACTCGCTCTCTCATCACCGCAAATAGCGGTACTCCCACCGAGCGCCAGTACATCTTCTCGCTCGGCTGTCCAGACCGTACCGGTATCGTTTCCACCCTATCGACCTTCCTGTCCGACATTGGTGCGTGGATTACCGAGGCGGACTTTTTCTCCGACCCGGAGACTGGATGGTTTTTCACTCGCCAGGCTGTCCGCGCCGACGCGCTCGACCTGACTGTAGAAGAGCTGCGCGAGAAGTTCGCTGAGCTCGTCGGTGATTGGGGCCCTGAGGTCCGCTGGAAGGTCACCGACAACGCTGTCCCGAAGCGCGCTGTCATCCTGGTGACCAAAGAAGGCCACTGCCTGCAGGATCTGCTCGGCCGCGTCGCGCAGTCCGACTACCCGATGGAAATCGCTGCAGTAATTGGTAACCACCGCGATCTGGAGCCGCTGGTCGCCGCGTATGACATTCCTTTCCACCACGTGCCTTTCCCCAAGGATGCCGTCGGCAAGCGTAAGGCATTCGATGAGGTCGACGAGATTGTCGACGCCGAAAACCCAGATGCCATCGTACTCGCACGTTTCATGCAGATCCTGCCGCCGGATCTATGCGAGAAGTGGGAAGGCCGCGCGATCAATATCCACCACAGCTTCCTGCCGTCGTTCATGGGCGCGCGCCCGTACCTGCAGGCTTATCGACGTGGTGTGAAGCTCATCGGTGCCACCTGCCACTACGCCACTGAGGACCTCGACGACGGCCCGATTATTGAGCAGGACGTCATGCGTGTCTCCCACAAGTACACCGCTGCGGACATGCAGCGTGAGGGTCGCGATGCGGAGAAGCAGGTCCTCGCCCGCGGTTTGCGCTGGCATCTAGAGGACCGTGTGCAGGTCTACGGCAACCGCACCGTGGTATTCCAGTAGATTACCGTGGTGTTCCAGTAGGTTTTCGGGGAGCCAGACCTATCCGACAAGGCTGGTCGAGCCTACGCCACAAAGAAAGTGT
>NZ_ABZU01000001.1 GCF_000173655.1 Corynebacterium amycolatum SK46
ACGCTAACTCCCTTGTGGTCCTCCACAAGGGAGTTTTTTGGCGAATCAAGGAAAAGGATGCTGCAGTGGATAGCTATTGCAGCATCCTTTCGTTTGAAGGATAATCCCTGATTAAACACCTTGTTTTCCGAGAGAAAGAACCACCTGCCATGTCAGAGTTCACAGCACAGGTTCAAGCACTTCGCTCGTTGATCGAGGCCGGAGAGTTTATCTCCGAAGACACTGATGGCCTCATCCAACTTGCTCAACCAGGCGTAACCCTTCCCTACTCCAACAGCACTCCCACCGACCATGGTTCGTACTTCGGTGGCAGGCCGTATCTTCCGGAAGGTGCGACATGGCCCATCGCAAAGAGCGGTCAGCCACTGCTCCACATCATTCAGCTGAATTTTGCGGATATTGTCGGTCATGTGCGTGCGGCGGGGGCGTCGACAAGCGAAGCAACTCTCGACGGATTGATTCCCGAATCAGGAATTTTTCAACTCTTTGTCGGCGCTGATCCCCTCAGCGGCGGATTTACTTCAGATTCGCCAGGAGACGGCATGGAGATTCGCTATATCCCTGAGCCTGCGGAAGGCTTTGGCAACCACAGCTTCCCTGGACCTCATACCGCGGAGCCAGCAGCCTTCGATGAAGAGCACGAGGATTACTGCTCCCCGTTCAACGAGGATATTGGGACGGTTATGAACTCTCCGATTTCCTTGTCTAGTGCAGTGGCAATGATCCCTCCCACTGACCAAGCAGTGTACGAGGCGTTGGAGTCCGAAAAGGACGATGACTTTCTTGATAACGATGACTACTTTGACGAGCTAGTTGAGTTGCGAGCCGCAGCCAGTAACCAAAGCAACATTATGCTTGGCGGTTTCCCCGCTTTCGCGCAAGACCCTTTTCAGCCTGATGGGTACGTTCACTTCCTAGAGATCGATTCCACATATCTCGAAGAAGAAGAGCTCCCCTTCGAGGCCATGTGGGGCGATCTAGGTGTGGCCCACGTATTCCTTCACCCAGACGCATTGAAGAAGATGCACGCCGGCGAGGCCGTGGTGTACCGCTCCGAAAATACTGGCACGACCGATGGTGCTGTTTTCTACTGGGATTGTGGCTAGGTTTGTTTTCCACAATCGCCCCATTTGGTTTGCCTTTAATCCAAACCACAGTTTCGACCATTACCTGGAGTAAATAAAGTGGTAGGCGACTTTCTTATATTCGCAGTTATTATCGTATTTGTATCCCTTTTAGTATTTTTTGTTGAATTCCGCGGATCCGATAAACCTGTGGAGTGGCCACAGGCGAATATTGGTGTTGGACAGATCGAATCCTTCAGCGTCACCGGCAAGCCCGATAAGAAGGGTTACTACACGGTCATCATGCAGATGGCAGTCGAGGCACAAGATGGGAGCCACTTTAAGTCGGTTTTGACCCGTCAACTACCGGAACATAAGCACTCCCTCCTGCAGCAAGGCATACTCGTCCCTGTGATGTACCGCCCAGACCGACCGGAGAAGGTCAAGATTGCCCGCGGCAGGCATGAGAAACGGGCTCAAGATTTCCTGAACCAAGTCAAGATTCGCGATGGAATTCTTGATCGCGAAATGTTAGAGGCTGATCTACGAGGACGTCCGACTTACTCACAGGTGAAATACATCAAAGACACCGGACGAAAAGTCCGTGGCCTCAATGAATATGAACTTGGACTGTCTGTCTTCCCGGCGCATGGTGAGCCCTACTCTGTCACTAAGACAATGGTGTTAATGAATTACGAGGCGGCAGCGGTAACCCCGGGGACCATCCTGCCGACACGATACCTTCCAAATCAACCAAACGCACTGGTAGTTAGCCTGCGTCCTAAGAATGAAAAGGCCGATGCAAAATGACGAACTATGAGTCGTGGGAAAACGAAGAACTAAATGAGCTGGAAAAATATCGGCGAACTGCAGACGTTGGCGGCCATAACCGTACCGGTACAGGTGCGAGCACCGGTGGCGACGGCAGCATTCCGGACTATTTCGACCAGTCGGACTTTGACTGTCCATTCTCTGAAACAGGAAGTTTTACCAACGGTTGGTGCGACGCTCTAAATTTCGGTGACGGCAGCGACAGCGGATACGGCGGGGACTCGAACAACAACAATAACAATAACAATAACAACAACAATAATAATGGCTAAGACAATACTTCCGTTACCGACGATTCCTACCGTCGGCGTGCCAGCACTTGATGAGACCGCTGCTGCGGACAACGCCACTTTTCAAGCAGCTGTAACCACTAAAGCTGGATTCAGACTTCACCACAAAGCAATTAAGCTGACCTTTGTTCCTAACCAGTATTGCAATCTTGGGTGCAGTTACTGCTACCTGGGCGATCTCACCGAGAACAAAGACAATCCTTCGGATGTAGTGTCACAATTCAATCGCATTGCGAACCATCTGGATCACCAGGGAATCCTCATCAGCTCGTTACTTTTGCACGGTGCAGAAATTTCGACTTTGCCAGCATCTGTATTGCGCGACCTGTTCAACGCATATACGGAGTATCGCTCTAAGTATCGCTTGCAGCTCAAAGCTTTAGGCAGCAACGGCGCAGCGATCCACATTAAAACCAATCTGTACAACTTCGATAAATTAAGGCCCCTCTACGAGGAGTTCGAAGTTTCCATTTCAGGCAGCTTTGATTTGCCATTTAGCCTGCATGAGAAACTGCGTACAACCAAGGCGGGGAAATCGACCCTCAAGCGAACAATTAACAATGTTTTGCTCCTTGGTGAATATCCATTCCGCAAGCAGATAAGCTGCGTAGTTGGGAAAGAACACCTCGAACGCATCGACGAGTTTATTCATGATATTGAATGGCTCGATGAACATGGTTTTGACATGGTTACCGACTTCTACATCATGTTTGCCTACGATAGCGTGAAGTCGGACTACACTTCCCAGCTCAACCAGCAGGAAATGGTTGAATTCTTCGAATCTTTGCGGCTCCATTTCGAAGGCACAAAGTTCGAACAAGCCATTTATTATGAGTGGTTCAAGGAATTTACCCACGGTTACTGCACTAATCAAATCAATTGCGGCACCAATAACTTTCTAGTGCAGAAGGACGGGGACGTTTACCCGTGCCACAGAGGTCAGGCAGAACCTGACTTGAAGTTTGGCAATATTCTCCAACTGGGAATGCCTGAGTTGATTACGCGCGGCGGCGATGCCATTCGCGCTTATGAGCGGGCCAATCCTGCTCTATCCAGTGACTGCATTAGCTGTGAGTATTTCTATCTCTGCCATGCCGGGTGTCCAATTCAACGCAACAACACCCAGCAGGACAAGGCCTATACCTGCGGTATCCAGAAGGCGCTTTATCGCGCCCAACCACATCGTTTTCCGCCCAAGCCGGAAGTTTCGCGCCGCCTTGTTGACTCATTCATTCGACAAAACCAGCCGCGTATTTACGATGACCTGTCAGTTCCTCGAGTAATTGAGTTTAATCCCGAGCTCTTCGAAGAGAAGAACTCGATTACATCGATTATCAACCGCGATTCTAATTTGGCAACGTTGTTCCGAAAAGGTGCGATACGTCTCCATGTCAACGAGGCGTCCTGTGACTTGTTCTCCAGCCGACTCTATGGTCGCATCACCCAGGCCAATATTTCGCCTAGCGATAGCATCAAGGTGTTTGTCGCAGACGACCTTTGGGCACTGAATGCAGGCGACGGCGCAATTAACGCGGTCCGGGTACAACTCTTGCGTGACAATCTCGTTGTCTATGGAGACGAGGCCCGAACAAAGATGGAGCACGTCGCCACGACCGATTTTTATGCCGCAGAACTGACTCGCGCGGAAGGTGGTTGGATTTTGGATTTAACCGGGTTTTTCAAGCAGTACGCACACACGTTCCTTCCCGATTATGGCAATCTCTTATCGATCACAACGATCAAAGCTCGTGAATACCACTACGCAAAGCACGCCAAAAACGCGTTCTACCACCTGGAAACGGTGAATCTTCCCTTCCACGAATTTCGGTTTGATTGGATGCCAGATCCGTCAATTGATATTCAGGCTACATAGAAACGACCGCCCCAGGAACTTCCCTGGAGCGGTCTTCTCTTTTCGAACTCACAAATCGAGTTTGACGTTAAGCTGCGTCGCGAGCGCCAAGCTCCCGGTCGATACGTAGCAGGCCAGCACCGTTGTCGCCGACAATCTCCAGGCGGCCGATGATGCCACGCACGGTGTCCTCTTCCTCAATCTGCTCAACCACGAAGCTGTCCAGCAGCGGGCGGGAGTCGAGATCACCCTCGCTATCAGCAAGCTTGCGGAGGTTACGGATAGATGCCGAAACCTTTTCTTCATGCTCAAGAGCGATGCGGAATGCATCGATTGCGGAAGTGACCTTCACCTCCGGTGCGTCGACAGCACCAATCTGCGGGTGGTTGTCGCGAGCATCGAGGTGTGCGATGAACTGGTTCGCGTGATCAACTTCCTCATCCGCCTGTGCACGCATCCACTCTGCCATGCCGGAGAGATCCAGCAGATCCAGCTCGATTGCCAGCTGGCGGTAGACGTGGGAAGCGGTGAGCTCCATAGTGATCTGGTCGTTGAATGCCTTCTCAAGAGTATCTGTTAGTCGCATGCCCCTACTATAAGCCCAACCCCCATAAATGACAACGATTATAATACTTCCCTTATAAGCCAGGCCTTGCCTATTTTGCAATCGTCGGCTTAACCTCGGCGGTATGGCTACACTCACCTCCAGAAGCCCATCAACCGATGAAGTTTTGCAGTTTCTTTCTCGACCTGCGCAAACGGCACATGATTCAGCAGCGGTACCCCTCGCCACCTCCACCGTCACTGCCATCGCCGTCACCAGCTTGGACGGACGCGGCGCCGTCGAAGGCACCTCAGGCCAGCTTGGGAATGACACCGATGCCACGGTTTTCAACACGCTTCGCGCGCTTGCCGACGTCGTTTTCGTTGGTACAGGCACCATCGCGGCTGAGGGTTACGGGCCAGTTGAGATACCGGAGTACCTAGAGACCGTTCGACAGAAGCTAGGTCGCTCCAAGCACGTGGCGATGTCCACACTCTCGCGCTCGTTGGATTTAGATATAAAATCCGACTTTTTCGCGAATGCAGAAGTCAATCCTCCGATAATCTTCACCCAGACTGAAGATGCTTTTAATGATGAAGAGGCAAAGACCGCTCACAAGGACAAAGCTAGAAAGATGGAATCGGCCGGGGCTCGCGTCGTTAAGCTCCCTGATCCCTCGGTAAAAGCGGCGTTAGCGTGGCTGGCTGAACATGGGTATCGAGACATTGTCGTAGAGGGTGGGCCGACGATGTATCGAGAAGCATTCGAAAACGGGTGCGTCGACGAACTGTTCCTGACGTTGTCGCCGATGTGGGTGGGTAACGGTCCCCTGACTTTCGGCGAGACCGCCCCTGATGAGGACTGGAACTCGACGAACCCGCAGGCTTTTGAAGTGCGGGATATCCTACGTTCCGACTCACACATCTTCCTACGCTATTCCCGCAGCTTCACCCAGTAGGGTGGAGTATTGTGAGTAAACCAAAAATCGACGTGAGCGCAAGCGCAACGGCATTAACGCAAACGTCCAAGGACACGCCAGAAACACCTTCGGTGGCTCGACGCCCTCTGACTCGGCAGGTATCACGAGGACTCAGCGCTTTCTTGTGGCCTATCGCAGCTGTGGTGATTTTTCACCGCACCTGGGTTTTGCCGAAAGACGTGTCTGGCACAGATGACTTTACGACGGTCTGGTCGGCAATTAATCGATTCGTATCGCAGGTACCCGTTTATTCGGAAGACTACGTAACAGCCGATCCGCACTATCTGTATTCCCCAGGCGCTACCCTACTTTTAGCCCCGATTGATTTGTTCGGCTCGCTCGAATCGGGCCGAATCTGGTTTGCGGTATTTCAGTCAGCTGCAATCATTGCGGCAATTGTGTTGCTACTCAGGTGGCTTGGTATTGCGCGCTCTGGCCCCATCATTCCAGCGTCGATAGCACTGCTCTACCTTACGGAACCCGTTACCAACACCCTTGACTTTACGAACGTCAACGGTTCACTGTTCCTTGCATTAGTGCTATTTTTTATTGCGTTGACCGAGCGACGCAATATCCTGGCCGGCCTGATTATCGGTATCGCAATCACTATCAAGCCCGTATTCTTGCCAATGCTGTTCCTACCGTTCATGCGCAGGCAGTTCTCTACGGTACTGACCAGTATCGGGGTGGTAATTGCAGCCAATGTCATTGCGTGGCCGCTCATGGTCCAACCACGTGACTACCTAGATATCACTGTCCCCTACCTGGGAGTTGTCCGTGACTTTGCAAATGCTTCGCTGACTGGGCAGCTTGTTTGGCTGGGTGCCCACCCGACACTGATTTTGCTGTGGCAAATCTTTTTCGGCATTTTCGTCTTGGTATCTGTCGTGCTCCTTCTTCGCTGGCTCGAAAGGGATGAGAAATTCTGGATTGCTACGACTTCCGGAGTTCTCTTCACCGGCGCGTTCTTCCTTTCCAGCCTGGGACAGCAGTACTACTCTATGACGCTCTTGCCAATGGTTCTCACCGTGCTTCGCCCATTGGTTTTGGATCGCGACAATGAAGGAAATATTGGTTCGACTGTCATGTTGAATTGGGGCGCAGGACTCGGAGTCGTACTCTGTTTCTTCTACGCCAATTGGTGGATTGATGAGGATGACCTGTTTTTCCCGTGGTTCATGGTCGCAATCGGCGGTATTGGATGGGCCGTTCTTATCCTCTCCATCACGGCAGCACTCATTCGAATGACGATTGTGGATGCCGTCAATGGGCGTAGCTTTGCATCCGGCTTCAGCTGGTTGAGCGACTGGAAGTTCGCAGGCAGGAAGTCTAATCAGGAATCTGATCTCAAGTCTGAGGAGACTATTCAGAATGGTTGATTCGCATAGCGAAGACTGGAATCTCAGCGAAGAAGAATGGCGCCAACGCCTCAGTGCCACGGAGTACCAAGTTTTGCGTCAGGCAGGTACTGAACGCGCCTTCACCGGTGAGTACACCGATACTAAAACTCAAGGTGTCTACCGCTGCCGGGCTTGTGGTTACGAGCTGTTTCGGTCGAACGAGAAGTTCGACTCTCACTGCGGTTGGCCATCCTTCTTTTCTCCACTAGCTGGAGACCGGATTATTGAGCGCCGAGACACGAGCCTCGGTATGGTCCGCACCGAAGTGCTGTGCAGTCGTTGCAAGTCTCACCTCGGCCACGTCTTTGAGGGGGAGGGTTACAATACTCCGACGGACCTGCGTTACTGCATCAATTCAATTTCACTCACTCTGGAACCGGACAAGACGGCTGAATAACTAGATAAAGAAGCAGCGCCGCTGGTCAAAATCCCGTCAGTTAACGGGCTTTGACCAGCGGCGCTGCTGATTCTCTCGTATAGCGCGCAGGCTACGGCAGAACGTTGATAATCTCCGCGATGTCATCGACGCGACGGCCCGTGTGGAACGGAATCTCTTCGCGGACGTGCAGACGAGCCTCGGTGTAACGCATCTTCCACATCAAGTCCACAATGCGGTCGAGCTCCGGCCCCTCGAATGCAAGGATCCACTCGTAGTCGCCGAGTGCGAACGCCGGGACAGTATTGGCGCGCACATCCGGGTAGTCACGACCGGCCATACCGTGTTCAGCAAGGATGCGGCGACGCTCGGTCGGCTCCAGCAGGTACCAGTCGTAGGAACGGACGAACGGGTAAACCGCAATCCATCGTCCCGGCTCTTCACCCATGATGAACGACGGCAGGTGCGACTTGTTGAACTCAGCTGGACGGTGCAGCGCAGCGTTCGACCAATGCGGAGTGGATGCCTGGCCCAGCGGAGTCTCGCGTAGGAAGGCGTTGTAGAACGCCTGCAGGTCTTCCATCTTCTCTGCGTGGATCCAGAACATGAAGTCAGCTTCAGCACGCATGGCCGAAACGTCGTAGAAACCACGGATGATCAAATCAGTGTCTTCGTAACGAGCTAGGAATTCCTTGGTCTTAGCCACTGCCTCTTCGCGGTTATCACCGAGTGCACCAGGGGTCACCTTGAAGGCAGACCACATGGTGTAGCGGATGGTGTCGTTGAGCTTCTTGAAATCGAGCTTGGCCATTAGTTGTCTCCTAGTTCGGTTGAAAAGTTTGTTTAAAATCGACGGTTCAGCGCCAGTTTCGTACTTAGCACTAACCTCGCAGCTTTATGCCAGCTCCGCAGCGATCTTGCTAGCCGCAGCTTTGGCGTTGGAAATACACTCCGGAATGCCCGGGCCACTGAGCCACGCCCCTGTTGCTGCAAGCTTAGGCACCTCGTCCAACTCCTGACGAGCAAAATCCATGAGGCCACCATGCCCCATATCGAAGCGCGGAATCCCCGCCCACCAACGCTGGACGAAAACCGCTGTCGGTTCAGCATCAAAGCCAGTCGCCTTAGCCAAATCCGCCTTTGCCCTGGCGATAAGGTCCTCGTCGCTGCGATGCACGTGCGAGTCATCATCAAAACGGCCGAAACTTGCCCTCACAACGGCACCGTAGCGCTCACCAATATGTGGCCACTTCCGGGACGACACTGTGAAAGCCTTCGCGGACAGATCCGCACCAATCTCGCACAACACGCCGTTGATCTCCGGCAGCCCTTCTGACGAGTCGAAACACATACCGACCACCGCCGAGTTCGACGTGTCTACCCCACCAATGAGCTCGGCCGCCTCTGGAACAAGGCTGCTCAACAGCTCCGATGTGGTTGCAGAAGGTGCCGCCAGCACAACACCGTCGACATCGATAGTGCTAACGCTCGTGCCGCTTTCCGACGGCAGTTCTACTGTCACCTCAAAGCCATTGTCATGCTGCCGCAGACCAGTAGCCTTCGTCGACAAGAGGAGTTCGGCTCCCGATTCGTCGACAAGCGTGTTGTAGAGAACCTCGAAGCCATCGCGGAACGTCTGGAAGACCACCGGTCGCTTCGTCTTCGTCGAATCTGTCGCAGCCTCACTGCTCAGACGCGCCTGCTGCGCCTGCTTACGTGCTTCCAGAACGCGCTGGACAGCACCGGTGAGGCTGACATGATCACCGACACTAGCCATTTCATCAAGCGCTGCCGCCAGCTGTGGGATGGTCGCACGCAGCCCCAGGTCGTATGCGGTGGTTGAGTAGACGCCCCCGAGCAGCGGGGAGACGATGCGATCGACGACTTCCTCACCGAGCCGCGCCGCGACCAACTGTCCGACATTCATGTCGTCTCCCAGTACCCAGTGCAAGGCTGGAGTGAGCTCGGAATTCGACTCGGCATCAATCTTGGCGAGGGTTGCCTCGCTGAGGAGGTAGTCCAACCCCTCCGAGCTTCCTGGAATACCGGTGACCGTGTTACGCGGAAGGTCCTTGAGTTCACCGCCAATGTAGAGCTTGGAAGGTAGCCCCGAAGGGGCGACTAGCTGATCCGCCAAACCGAGTTCCTTGAAAAACTCGGTGGCATCGTGACGGAATGCCAGGTACGCCTCAGCGCCCGCTTCAAGAGGGCCGTTAGCGCCTGGTCGAGTCTTCAGCTTGCCACCGACCCGTTCACTGGACTCGATGACAATTATTCTGGCGGCGGGTCCGAGCTTTTTACGCAACTCATACGCTGCGGTCAGGCCGGAGATACCGCCACCTACGACGGCAATGGTAGAAGGTTGTGCAACCACGGTATTTCGTACGCTTTCTCTGTGCCCGCACATCGAGCGGGCACGGTCGATAAGACTTGTAGGAAATTAGCTAGTGCGTGTTTTACACGCCTGTTGTGTCGGCTTTTACGTTGCGTGAATGATTTCAACGGCGCGCGTAATCGCGTCGGCGTCGGTATTCGGTAGTACCCCGTGGCCCAAGTTGAAGATATGTCCACGGGCGTCACCACGCTTTATTGCGCGGTCAGCCTCAGAGCAGATGCGCTGAATCTCTTGGGTCATTGCAGCTTCACCGGCAAAGAGAATCGCCGGGTCCAGGTTGCCCTGCAATGCAAGGCTGTTTTGCGCCGGGTCTGCGCCTCGGTGAACGTCGGAAAGCGTGGCACGAATGCGGTTGGCAGCAACGTCCAGTGGCACGCGCCAGTCGACGCCCATGACTTCTGGGCCGGTTTCAGCCATAGCACCGAGAAGCTCGCCGGTCCCCACACCGAAGTGGATGCGCGGAATGCCGGCGTCGGCGACGGCCTGGAAGATTTCCTTCGAGTACGGCAACACAAAGCGGCGGTAATCACGCTCGGTGAGATAGCCAGCCCAGGAGTCGAAGAGCTGAATAGCGTCCACTCCAGCACCAATTTGCGCGCGCAGGAAAGCAATCACCATCGGAGTGATCTTCTGCATCAGGTGATCCCACAATTCAGGGTCCGAGTGCATAAGCGCCTTGGTGCGCTCGTGATGGCGGGATGGACCACCTTCAATCAGGTACGACGCCAAGGTGAATGGTGCACCGGCGAAACCAATGAGTGCCTGAGTATCAGTCAGCTCTTGCAGAATGAGGCCGATACCCTCGGCCACCGGAGCGAGTTGCTCTTCCGTGACTTCCGGTAGCGCCTTGATGTCTGCTTCCGAGCGCACCGGAGTATCCATTACTGGACCGCGACCAGGAACAACATCCAGGTTGACACCCGCGGCCTTCAGCGGCACGACGATATCGGAAAAAAGAATCGCAGCATCAACGTCGTGCCTACGTACCGGCTGCATAGTAATCTCAGCGAGCAGTTCCGGACGGAAGCAGGAGTCCAACATACCGATGTCCTTGCGCACCTCACGGTACTCAGGCAGTGAACGACCGGCTTGCCGCATAAACCACACCGGGCGGCGCGAAGGAGTTCGACCGTAAGCTGCATCAAGAATCGGGGCATCAGTCAAAGTGCGACGATTGTTCATACGGACAATCATGCCCCACTTTCCTTAGAAATTAATGTGTGGGGTACTAAGAACAGGGAAATCGCTCGTCCTGCTGTGCGTTTTCGACGAACCGCTTGGTCGCTTTCCGCTCTTTTTCGGCGCGCCTCCCACTAACGCAAGCGTCATATGGCTAAGTTCAGGCGCGTGAATGGAACCGATTCAACGCCACAGAACTTCCGCGCCGCGGTCGAGTCAATGCACTCTGCTGAACTGCGACCTGAGATTGCTCTGGGCACCGTTCGGCCACCGCAGAAGCTGGCACCGTTTAGCCACGCTGTCTCGCTTGAGGTCACGCAGCCCGAAGCTGATATTGTCCCCGAGTCCTCGGACGATGATGCCTTTGGTCGTTTAATTTTGCTCCATGACCCCCGCAGCGAGGAAACCTGGGACGGCGACATGCGCTTGGTTGCATACATCCAGGCAGATATGGATGCCTCCCTCGCGGAAGATCCGCTGCTTCCCCAGGTTGCCTGGCAATGGCTCACCGAGGCTCTGGCTGAGAACAACGCCGAACTGTCGAACTTGGGTGGCACGGTGACAACTACGAACTCTGTCCGCTACGGCGAGATTGGCGGCAAGCCGCAGGCCTTTCAATTAGAAATGCGCGCATCGTGGACTGCTCGTGGCACCGACCTGCGCGCTCACGTTGAATCCTTCGCTCAGGTACTAGCGAACGTCGCTGGTCTGCCGCCCGTCGGCGTATCCCTACTGAGCTGATACCGGCAACTGCTGATACCGACGACCGAAGAGGCGTGCGATGAGCTCCGACGTGGAAACTGGTCCCGACGTAGAAGTAAGACTTGCCCCAGCCGAGGGAACTCCACGCGTGCTTTCCGACATCGACGACATTATTGACGCCGGTGAACAGCTGGCCAAAGGACACGGTTGGCTCGCAGTCGATACTGAACGAGCTTCGGCGTATCGCTACGACGACCGCGCCTTCCTGCTTCAATTTCGCCGCCGTGGAGCGGGTACCTTTCTCATCGATCCCGAAGACGGGCGCAAGGCGATGGCCGTTTTCGGTTCCTCAGTCAACAACCTGACCTGGATCATTCACGCAGCTCATTCTGACCTTCCCTGCCTCGCAGCTCTGGGCCTCTACCCCACCAAAGTCATTGACACTGAGCTGGCCGGCCGCCTTCTCGGACTGGAGCGAGTCAATTTAGCAGCTCTGACAGAAAGACTCCTCGGAGTTGGACTTGCCAAGGGGCACGGTCGAGAGGATTGGTCTACTCGTCCACTGCCGGCGGATTGGCTGGACTACGCAGCCCTGGATGTCGAGCTGCTCATCGAACTCGCCGAGGTTCTTTGTCAGGCACTGACTGAGCTCGACCGTTTGGAATGGCTAGAGCAGGAATGCGAACGCGAACTCGCTATCAACCGTAAATACCTCGATGGTCTACACGTCGGGCACTCGTGGCAAGGACTCAAAGGCATTGGGAAGCTGCGCACTCCCGAACAGCTTCACGTCGCCCGTGCACTGTGGACTGAGCGTGACGAAATCGCGCAGCAACGCGATGTCTCCCCAACACACGTCATGGGTCACAGCGTTCTACGTACAATCGCAGAACAACTTCCCGGTACGCAGCGTGAGCTGACTGCAATCCGTGGATTTCCACGTCGCCGTCGCGGTGCTGCGGACGCTTGGTTGAAGGTCGTTAATGAAGCCCGTCAGGAACCCAGGTCGTCATGGCCGAAGCCCCAGAAGCCGTCTCGCAACGAGATGCCCCACTTTCGACGTTGGGCTGAGCATGCCCCACAAGCCGCCGAGATTTTCGAAACCACGCGAGACTGCATCGACAACGTCTGTGCCCAAATACACCTGCGCAAGGACACACTCATCACTTCCGCGCAGACACGTGAACTGGTTTGGTGGATTCACAGCCGCGCAGTCGGCTCATTCGTTTTCCGCCACCACGACAACTACGCTGGCGGCCTGCCAGCCGTTACAGAAATCACCGCTCACCTCAGCGAACAGGGTTTCCGCCCATGGCAGGCACATTTGCTTGCCGACGTGATCGGTACCTACGTCCTTGCGCCCATGCGGCACCCTCTCTAGCTACAGCTGCTCCAGCACCGCGATGGTTTCAAAGTGATGCGTTAGACCAAATGCGTCCACGACCTCGAGGTGTTTCAACACGTAGCCGTAGTCAGTCCAGTACCGGGCATCGCGGGCAAAAGTCGCCGGATCGCAACCGAAATGTACGACCACGCGTGGCTTGGCCTCAGCAATAGCGGCGATAGCATCCTTACCAGCACCGGAGCGCGGAGGGTCGAGAACGACGATATCCGGATTTGGTGTTTCCTCATTAGCAACTTCGCGGCGCACTACCTTGGTGACATCCCCAGTAACGAACCGGACTGGTGCCGCAGGCGTCGCATTCCCACTGTGGTCAGCTGCAGTGAAGGCCTTGCGCCCTGCCGTCGCTGCCGCTGCAAAACCCTCTACAGAGAGTATTGAGCCCTCTTCGTCAACTAACTTGCGCAGGGCCGCCGACAGAACGCCTGCGCCACCGTAAAGATCCCAACCGCAGGAGAAAGACTGACCGGCCAATAGGTCAATGATGCGCGATCCATAGAACTCAGGGGCATGGCAATGGGCTTGCCAAAAACCGGTAGTCGGCACATCGAAAGTAATTCCGTGAACAGTGTGCTGTGTGGTTGGCTCGCCTTCAATCAACGTTTGCTTGCGGTTCCTCCCGCTGCCGAAAACGTACACAGCACTTCGGTTACCCTCCGTATCCATGGCCACATGGAGTTCTCCTGTCTGCGACTTCTTGCTCCCTCGACCGCGAGCTGGTTTAGCGACGGGGATGGTTCCGGCCGTCGAAAAGCCAGCGATGAGATTGGGAACTGTTTGGACACACTCGGAGACGATGACAAGCTCGTGGGAACGGGAACGACGTAACCCCGCTCGTCCCTGGGAATCCACGCCCAGCCGCACGCGCGAGCGCCAACGGGAGGTGGGAGCCAGTGGAAGGACATCGATAGCTGGCAGCTCGTCGGCGGTGAAACGTCCCAGACGGCGCAGGCAATCGGTCAAGACATCAGCCTTGAGGCGCGCCGCGTACTCAGGATCGATAAAACCCCAGTCGCAACAACCCGCGCCCTGCCGAGCTGCTTCGCAACTCTGCGGAATTCGATGCTCTGAGGCATCCAGAACCTCAACGACATTGCCGCGCCACAGCTTGGCATCAGGTTTGGCAATTTCGACAACAACGCGTTCGCCGGGGATACCGCCGGTGACGAAACCGATACGTCCGTCATAGCTGGCAATGAATTCTCCGCCGGCAGCGGGACGGTCAATAGTCACTTCGATGTTCACGCAGTGTGATACTACCCGTTGACAAGAGAAAAGCCGCCGTCGGGTGACGGCGGCGGACAGTGCACAGTGGCGCCGGTAGATTCTCTTCTACCTGGTCAAGCAGCTAGATTCTCTATGTTGGCGGGTTGACCAAACTAATTGGTGGAGCCATCCGGGTTGATACCTGTAGCGCCTGGCACCTGCCCGGGTTCATCTTCAGCTTGAGCAGCCTGGGTCTGCTGCTGGTATGCCTGACGAATCTGCTCGGCCATCTGGGACGGCAGCGTAACCGGAAGCGGCTGGCCTGCTGGCATCGGGTTCTCACCGCGAGAAACGAAGCTACGGGCAAGGAGACCGCGGGCGAGGTCCGCAAGTTCCTCCGCCCGATCAGCCGGACCGGAGGCCGTCATGCGAAGCATCCAACGCGGGCCGTCGGCGCCGATGATTCGCATTTCCATATCGGAGGTGCGACCTACGACCTCAGAACCCCACGGCCCCTGCTCGACGTGGACATCGAGGCCATCGGACTCAAGGCCGTCCTTGATTTCCTGAGCGGACTCCTCCCAGAGGCCACCCGACGTCGGAGCAGCGAATGCTACAGGAGTTACGCGGCCATGCTCAGTGGCGACGTGCAGCATGGTCGGACCTGTCGGCCCCATCTCCACCTGAATATCACCAACGTGAGGGATAGGCAGCAGCATCGAACCGAGGTTCAGACTGGCCTTCGCGAAGTCCGAAAAATCAAATTGCGTCGGGCTGGCGCTGTTGATGTCGAAGGGGCCGTTTGCTGGTGCATTCTCCGCGGCGGCTTCCGACGCGTCGTCATGCACGGTTGCGGTAGCTTCCTCAGAAGCTGGCGCCGCAGAGTCGGTGGTAACGGCCTCTGCCTCAGCAGCTGGTTCTTCTGGCTGGTTCTTCTTTCCAAATGGCCACATGGTGGTTTATTGACACCTCGCTAAAAAGAAATCTTTGTATACGCCTTTGCAAACGCTTAATTGAGCTCTTCACGCATTGAACCACACTTGGTGGGGTCCCCGCGCTGTCAGAGACGTTTTAAAGCGTCGTGGACACTCCGGTTGAGCCGTGACCGCCCGCACCGCGTTCAGTTTCATCGAGTTCATCGACTTCCACCATCGGGCTGAGCTCGACCTTCTGCACAACCAACTGTGCGATTCGATCGCCTTTGGCGATCTCCACCGCATTGGTCGGGTCCAAGTTGATCAGGCAGACTTTAAGCTCACCACGGTAACCGGCATCAATAGTGCCGGGAGCGTTGACGATAGATAGCCCCTTTTTGAAAGCCAATCCGGAGCGAGGATGAACCAATCCCACTGTGCCCGCCGGCAAAGCAATGGCAATACCGGTTCCCACGAGCGCCCGCTGCCCTGGTGCTAGGACGACATCCTCCACTGAGCTCAAATCCACACCGGCATCATCGGCATGCGCACGCTGGGGAATCACTGCGTCTTTAGCGAGTTTCTTCACTCGCACCGGGGCATAAGTCATCTCTTTGTATATCCTTCGCTGTCGCGTCTTTTAAGAACCGCACTTCGGCCTTGTCAGTACCGAGCATAGCCGTGCCCTAGAATGGATAACCGTGAGTGGAAAAGATAACCTGCAGCCTCGTCGCGACGACAGCTCAGCATCCGTCTCTGAAGGTGCGGCAATAGCAATGAGCTCGAGCGGAGATTCATCGATTGTCTATTCCGAAAAGCTCTGGGTTCCCTGGTGGTTCTGGGTACTCGGCGCTGCTGCTGTTTTTGTATGCACGGCCCAGATTGGCTTTAACCGTTCACCGATTTGGTTTGTCATCGGCGGCATTATTTGTCTGGCCGTGGGCGTGTGGGTGCTGTTGACTATGTCGAAGACCACGGTGTCCGTGGAAGTGGACAGCACTGGTGAACGCTGGCTTCACGCTGGCACGGCAGTTTTGCCAGCATCGGTTGTTGCCAAATCCCTGGTGGTCCCGAAGTCTGCGCAGCGCAATGCGTTGGGCCGTCAGCTCGATCCAGCAGCATTCCTGGTTACGCACACGTGGATTCCCACGATGGTGCTGCTAGTCCTCGACGATCCGGACGACCCCACCCCCTATTGGCTGGTCTCCACCCGCCACCCCGAGGCACTGCTTGATAGTCTCTTCGACCGCTAGGTCACAATCTCTCACCGCCGCTACACGCTTGCCGACGGCCCCAGCGCCGCCATAACCGTAGTAGTGGCGGTTTTCCTTTTCCTAGGAAGTTATCCCGGTTGTGCGGGGATTAGGCACAGTCCTGGCAGATGGGGAAACCATCGCCGTTATCGATTGCGATCATCGAGCGGTGCATCACCATGAAGCAGGAGCCACAGGTGAATTCATCTTCTCCCTTCGGGGCAACATCTATATCGAATTCTTCACCCGCGATGTCGGCGACCGGCAACTCGAACGGCTCGACAATTTCGCCGTCGTCAGTGTCGTCGATTTCCTTCTCAGCAGATGCAGCCTGAAGGCCCTCGAGGGAATCGGTCTCCAGCTCTTCGGTTTCACGAGTACGCGGGGCATCGTAGTTTACAGCCATGTCCCAAACCTTCTTTCTGGACCTTTGCTAGACATTGTGAACTGACTTTTTCTCGGAGAATACAACGCGTTGAGACGATTGACACCCTGTACTCTCCAGTGCCTTTCTCAGCGGATATTAAGGCAATTCACGCAATCTGTCATCTCTGCAGGTCAGAATAGGTTTCTATAGGTCAGAATAGGTTTCTATGCCTATTAGACGTGGAGACGATAACATGATGGCTATGAGTTCAGGCCCTGCGAGCACTTCGAGCGCATCACATCGACGAAAAATTGTTCCCTACGTGGTGGTTTCCGTAGTTGCTGTAGTGATTGCCGCTACGTCGTGGGTATTGGCATTCCGCAGCCAACCGGCCAGTTATCCGGTCCCCTGTTCCCTCCCCACAGCTGGCACCCCTGTTTCCTCCACCACGCTAATCGGAGAACACGTCGTTCCACCGTCGGATGTTCATGTGCGCGTCTATAACGCCAACGGCAAAGTCGGCCAGGCTACAACCGTCGCCGAGCAATTGCGGCAGCTCGATTTTGTTCTCGATGAGCAGGTTCCCTACGGCAACGACCCTATTGTGGAAAACCAAGACCTCGGCTGCTTCGGCCAGTTGCGTTATGGCGAACAGTTCAATGGCCACGCCGCAGCGCTTCACGCTCTTTTCCCCTGTTTTGAGCTCATCCACGATGGTCGGCCGGATGCAACCGTCGATGTGTCGTTGGGTAAGGGGTTTAAGGACCTCGAAGTAGCCAGCCAGGTTGAGGAAACGTTGTCCGCATTGAACCGTGGCGAACAAGCCGACCTAGAGGGGTTGAGCTCGTTAGGCTCGAGCACCTGCTCCTAGACCGACGCACTAATTCCTAGCCTTCGAGATAGCACCATCCAATGCCTCGTAGAACGCATCGGCAACTTCAGGGTTCGCCGCACCGACACCGAAGTTGAGCGGGTCTCCCTCCGGCCGGCCAGCAGCGTTGGCACACTCACTGAATTCCGGAATCCTAATCCTTGCGCCTGCTTCAGCCGCAATCAGAGCACCTGCTGCATAGTCCCAAATCTTGATGTCGTGTTCGTAATACGCATCAACACGGCCGTGTGCCACCATGCACAAGTCAAGCGCCGCCGATCCCATGCGCCGAATATCTCGACACTCCCCCAACAACTGCGACGCTATCCGACCCTGCACCTGCCGGAGACTAGCGGAATAGCTGAATCCTGTTGCCACAAGTGTTTTTTCCAGCTCGGTGGTTGGGGAACAGCTAAGCGCCTGCACAGTGCCGTCCCGCCGAGAAACCTGAGCACCCTCTCCCTTTGCGGCACAGTAAATCTCTCCCGAGTACACATTTGCCACTGCACCCGCCACTACCTCATCGCCTACGGCGCAGGCGATACTCACAGCAAAATTGGGCAGTCCGTAGAGGAAATTCACGGTGCCATCGATGGGGTCTACAATCCAGGTCACTGGTTCGGGCGCGTCAGTAGTTTGCGCTTGAGAGCCCGCGCCGTCGTCAAGCCCGCCTTCTTCGCCCAAAATACGGTCGGAGCTGCTAAACGCCTTGATGAGCGAACGAATGAGCTCCTCAGATTCACGGTCGACGACGGTGACAGGGTCCACAGCTGAGGACTTCGTTTCGGAACTTGCTAAAACGCCATCGGAGCCGAGTTCGACCCGACGACTGGCGATGTGCGCCGCGGCTGCGCGGGCGATAAGTACCGCGCGGTCACGCAATTCCCTGACGCTGGGCCGCACGGACCCGGGGCTATTCGGTGCAGCAGACCCCCTGCTATCCGCGCTGTTAGCGAGTTGTTCGGTGCCATGCGAGTTATTGCTCATGCCCCCATTGTGTCTGTTTCGTACAATTTGAGCTATGGGACAACGAATTGGATTTGGCATCGACGTCGGAGGCTCTGGAATCAAGGGGGGCCGCGTGGATCTTGATACTGGGCAGCTTATTGGCGACCGCATTAAGATTTTCACGCCACAGCCGGCAACTCCGGAAGCAGTTGCGAAGACCATTGCAGAAATTGTGGACATTGCGCAGTGGGATTCCGATGTCGGCATCACGATTCCGTCCGTCGTACAGAATCAGATTGCCTTGCTGGCCGCCAATATTGACGGTTCTTGGGTTAATACGAACTGCCAAGAACTCTTCGCTAAGCACCTGCCCAACAACAAGGCGCACGTGCTTAACGACGCTGACGCTGCCGGCCTCGCTGAAGTCCAGTTTGGCGATCCGGGCAATAAGACTGGCGCCGTCTTGTTGCTAACTTTTGGTACCGGTATCGGCTCCGCGCTTATTCATGACGGATTGCTATACCCCAATTCGGAGTTAGGCCACCTCATCATTGATGGCATGGAGGCCGAGCACTTTGCATCCGCAAGAGTTAAGGATGTGGAGGGGCTCGGCTTCGAAGAGTGGGCTGAGCGCGTGAGCAAGGTGCTTAAGACCTACGAGGCGCTGTTTTGGCCGTCACGGATTATCGTCGGTGGCGGAATCAGTCGCGAACATGAAAAGTGGATTCCGCTGTTGACATGTAAGACTCCAGTTGTCCCCGCAAGTTTGGACAATAATGCGGGCATCGCTGGCGCCGCCTTTGCTGCTGACCAGGGGATTTACCCTTAAGCAGTTTCATTTCTTATACGGGGATTGGTCGCTTCGTGGCGGGTGAGACACGTGGTTGAAGCCATGCCCCGTGGCGGCGATTTTCAGAATTGGTTTACAATAAGAAGTTGACTCACGGCACGGTTGAATAATCAACAGGCTCGAGGAGGATTGGGAAGATCGAATTCAAGCGCACTGCTTCGATGAGAATTTCACCGATTACTTCTTCGCTAGGAGCCAGAAAAGCAACACTGATGACCGTGGCACGAAATGGTCAGCTCTGAATGTTTTCCATTCGGCTAGCTGGCTATAGACGAAGTAAAGGCGCACCACTGGCGCGTTGAGCTTCTCTCTGACCGAGAGAAGCTGGCGGCGGCTTTGGCGGCGCACACAACGTACATCGTGAAAGGGCGTTCGTGGCAGGCAACGAACTGGGGCAAGCTCAGGACCAATCCACCGGGAGTGGCACCGGTTCAGCTACTCCTGCAAAGAAGGCTGTAAAGAAGGCCATCAAGAAGGCAGTGAAGAAGACTGCGGCAAAGAAGACTGCCGCGAAGAAAACTGCTGCCAAAAAGACAGCTGCTACCAAGGCTGCGGCGAAAAAGGCGACCGCTAAGAAGGCAGCGGCCAAGAAGACCGTGAAGAAAGCGGCTAAGAAGTCGGTCGCTAAAAAGACCACACGTAAGGCCGCCGCCAAGAAGGCAACTAAGCGGACAACGGCTGCGAAGGCCACCGCGGCCAAGGCTGCTGCAGCGAAGGCGAAGGACGCGCAGGCTCTCGACGCAACTGAGAACGAAGAGCTCGAGGACGAGGAACTCGACCACGACTTGGAGCAGGAGCGGGACTACGACCCGGATCTGGATGATGATCTCGAAGACGATGATCTTCACGACGATCTGGATGATGACGACCTCGAAGATGACGACCTCGACGACGATGAAGAAGGGGACGACGAGGACGAAAACGAAGACGAGGATGAAGAGGACGAGGGCGACGAGGTCTGGAACGAGGACGAGTCCGCTCGTCTGCGTCAGGCCCGCAAGGATGCTGCCCTCACCGCCTCCGCTGACTCTGTCCGCGCCTACCTCAAGCAGATTGGTAAGGTCGCGCTGCTGACTGCAGAGGAAGAGGTCAGCCTGGCTAAGCGTATCGAGGCCGGTCTGTACGCGCAGTACAAGATTGACGAGGCCAAGCAGGCCGGCGAGCGCATCGCCTACGCTCAGAAGCGCGACTTGCGCGAGATTTCTCGCGACGGTCAGCGCGCCAAGAATCACCTGCTCGAGGCCAACCTCCGTCTTGTGGTGTCCCTGGCAAAGCGTTACACCGGCCGTGGCATGGCTTTCCTAGACTTGATTCAGGAGGGCAACCTCGGCCTGATCCGTGCAGTCGAGAAGTTCGACTACACCAAGGGCTACAAGTTCTCCACGTACGCAACGTGGTGGATTCGCCAGGCCATTACTCGTGCAATGGCCGACCAGGCTCGAACCATTCGTATTCCGGTTCACATGGTCGAGGTCATTAATAAGCTCGGCCGTATCCAGCGTGAGCTGCTCCAGGATTTGGGCCGCGAGCCCACTCCGGAAGAGCTCGCTAAGGAAATGGATATCACCGAGGAAAAGGTTCTCGAGATTCAGCAGTACGCTCGTGAGCCGATTTCGCTGGACCAGACCATCGGTGACGAGGGCGACTCCCAGCTCGGTGACTTCATTGAGGACTCCGAGGCAGTCATCGCCGTGGATGCCGTTAGCTTCACGCTCCTCCAGGACCAGCTTGGCGACGTTCTGGAGACACTCTCCGAACGCGAAGCCGGAGTCGTCCGCCTGCGCTTCGGCCTTACCGACGGCATGCCACGTACGCTGGACGAGATTGGTCAGGTCTACGGTGTGACACGCGAGCGCATCCGTCAGATTGAGTCCAAGACGATGTCCAAGCTGCGTCACCCATCGCGTTCGCAGGTTCTGCGCGACTACTTGGAGTAACGCTTTCACTTGGCGTGTTAGTGAGCTAACAGCTAGACCCAGAGAATCGGGCTTGAATGAGGTTACACACCTTATTCGGGCCCGATTCTCTTTAAGGGGGGCTAGGGTCAGGGCCAGCGGGTTAATGACTGCGCTTATGGCTGGTGGCGGTGAGCAGGTGCGAGTTACTGACTGCGCTTATGTCAAAAATGGGCGGAAAAATGGCATGAAAGTGCTATAACCTCACACAGTTTCACATTTGCAGCCCAAAGCCCCGAACCACCACAGTGGAACGGGGCGAGGGGGAATCTAAGCAACACTAGGCGAAACAGTCCCATGGAGCGCCAACAAAATCAGCAAGCTCAATGCTGTATTCGTCTGTCCCTACCAAACGAATGTTTTCACGAACAATTGCGAACAGCTCATCGGGCACTTCGCCTCCGGTGAACTGTAGGCATTCCACAAGGCAATCATAAATCGCGTCTGCGGGCACTAGTACACGACGCCGAATACCCACTGCAGCAGGGTCAGCGAAGCCACCGAAATCACAATCAGTGCGATGATGTTCAGCCAGACACCGGCCTTGACCATGTTGTCCATGCTGACATAGCCGGAGCCGTAGGCGATGGCGTTCGGCGGCGTTGCAACCGGCATCATGAATGCCGAAGTAGCCGCCAGAGCAACCGGAACTGCGAAGATCATCTGGTCGTGGCCCAGGCCGATTGCCATTGCACCAACCAGCGGCAGGAAGGTCGCGGCCGTCGCGGTGTTCGAGGTGAACTCGGTCAGGAACAGCACAACGGCGCCGACGACAACCACGAGTGCCGCCACTGGCATCCAGCCGAGGGTAGACAGCTGTTCGCCAATCCAGTCCGACAGCCCAGAGGCACCGAACTGCGAGGACAGCGCCAGGCCACCACCGAACAGCAGCAGCACACCCCACGGTAGCTCCAACGCATTTTCCCAGCGCATGAGCTTCACGCCATCAGGACCGCCCGGAATAATGAACAGCGCAATACCCACGGTCATTGCGATAACCGCATCGACAATCTTGGTGTCGGGCAGCAGCACCGGAACAAAGACCCACGCCAGCGCAGCCGCGATAAATACCATGAGTACGCGACGCTCACCAGCCGACATACGGCCAAGGCGCTTCAGCTCTTCACGCATGAGTTCGCGCCCACCTGGAATATGCGTAATCTCCGGCTTAAACAGAACACTTGTCAGCAGGAACCATGCACAGAGCATGAGCACAACCGCCACCGGGACACCCAGTAGCATCCACTGGCCGAACCCAATGTTGACACCTTGCTCCGCCATGTAGGCCGCCAGCATCGCGTTCGGCGGAGTACCGATAATCGTGCCCAGCGAACCAATCGATGCCGCGTAGGCGATACCCAGCATCAGCGCGATACCGAAGTTCGACTTTGGCATCGGGTCATAGCTTGACGACGACTCCTCGGCCTCCTCCAGCGCATCCCCACCGGGGGTTTCGGCGACCGATTCACTCGCAGATCCCGCATCCTCTGCAGCAACTTTCTCATCGTGCAGCATTCGGACAATCAGGCTCAGGACGGACACACCGATTGGCAGCATCATCACGGCTGTAGCCGTGTTAGATACCCACATCGAGAGGAAGCCAGTAGCCACCATGAAGCCCAGAATCAGCATCTTTGGTGACGACCCCATGAACACCAGGACCCACAATGCGACACGCTTGTGTAGGTTCCAACGCTGCATCGCCAAGGCCAACAGGAAGCCGCCCATAAAGAGGAAGATGGTCGGGTCTGTGTACTTGCCCGAGAAATCCTTAATCTCCGCGAGGTTGAGAATCGGGAATAGCGCCAGCGGCAGCAGAGCCGTAACGGCAATCGGGATAGCCTCGGACATCCACCACACGGCCATAAGCACTGCTACACCTGCGGTTGCACGCAGGTTGTGATCGAGCTCAGCCGGCATAAAGAAGTACACCAGCAAGGACAGGATGATACCGAGTCCTAGACCGGTGCGCTTACGAAAAAGCTCCCGGCTGAGGTAACCACGATCTTGTTGGCCAGGTGACAGTTCCGGGGAGTTGTCGCGCGTAGATGTCGCTGCCACGATTCACGCTCCTATTTAATAATCAGCAGACATCCTGTATTGCACGTATGTTCAAACGTTTACCGCATGTAGGGGATGCCAAATGTGGGTACTTTCTGACACCAATATCATTACCAACACTCGGCCAAATATGAGATTTCACTAAGAAACCCCCGGTTGAAACTGCAGGCAGTTGGACTTCGGGGGTAATTTGCGGGGTTACTCTTTTTCGCGATTGTGCCTTTAGCGGCGGCCGATAGTGTTACTGGGACCGCACTGTGAATCTCAATCGCAACCGCTATTGCTACTACTAATCCTTCGGCTGGTCAGTGCCCATCTGCTTAGAAATACACTCGGCATACTCCGCCGTCGTACGCTCGTACTTCTCGCACTTAGACATGGCATCGGATGTCGAGGCGTACAACATCAAAGACACCACGACGGCAGCGATACCCGTCACAATGCCGACAATCCCCAGCCCGAACGAACCGCTAATAGCCGCTTCTCCCCCAGCGGCCTGCACGCGCTTTTTCACGCTCATTGCCTTCGCCATCGCGATGATGCCCAGAACAATGCCAAAGACTCCGAGGATGCCACCAACAATCATCCAGGACATCAAGAGTCCGCCGACGCCAAAGATCAGTGCCAGCACGCCAATAGTCCGACCGTCATTGCCTGGCACGGCCGACAAACCACCGACGGTCAATTCCGAGGGCCTCGACTTATCACTGCTTGCCGACATTCTTCTCTCCACCATAGATTGCTCAGTTCGCTTGAAACCCTACCAATTACGCAGGTAGCTAATGCGATCACGCAACTGTTCCTCCGTACACAGCGCAGTCGGCGGGCCACCACAGGCGCGCCGAACCTCATTATGCACCTGACCATGCGGCTTACCGGTTCGCGCCGCTGTCATCGACACCAGCGTATTGAGCTCCTTCCGCAACTTCGGCAACACCTCACTGGCCACCTTCTGCGGCCTCGGGTACGCCGATCCCTCAATGCGGTGCACCGCGCCGCCTTCGCCTCCGCTTGACGACGATTCCCTCGCCTCCTCGCGGGCTTCCTTCTCTCGGGCACTGGCGGCTTTAAGCTGTTCATCCTGTCGCTGACGCAGCAAGAGTCTCATCTGGTCGGCGTCGAGAAGCCCTGGCAACCCCAGATAGTCGGCCTCTTCGGCGGAACCGGCGATGGTTGCGGTGCCATAGGAGGAACCATCGTAAATCAGGTAGTCGAGTTCGGCATCCGCACCGATGGATTCGTAGGCAGGTAGTAGCTCGTCAGGCTCGTCCTTGCGACGATTGGCCTCGGCGACCAAATCGTCTTCCCACCCTTCCGAAGGGCGGTCCGGCTTGCCGAGCACGTGGTTGCGTTGCACCTCCATCTGCGAAGCCAAATCAAGCAACACCGGAATCGACGGCAGAAAGACAGAAGCCGTCTCCCCTGGCATGCGGCTTCGCACGAATCGTCCGATAGCCTGCGCAAAGAATAGCGGTGTCGAGGAGCTGGTCGCGTAGACGCCGACGGCCAGTCGCGGCACGTCAACACCTTCGGAGACCATGCGCACTGCCACCATCCACTCATCGGTGGACTCAGAGAACGTCTTAATTCGCTCCGACGAGCCCGGTTCATCCGAGAGCACTAGAGCCACCGGCGTGGAGGCAATCTGCTCGAGAATGCGTTTGTACGCACGAGCAGTTGCCGCATCGGAGGCGATAACCAGGCCACCCGCGTCCGGGATATGCTGCCTCATCTGCGAGAGACGGGTGTGCGCTGCCCGCAGCACAGATGGCATCCACTCGCCCTTTGGGTCGAGCGCGGTGCGCCAGGCTCGCGTAGTCTCCTCTGGACTCATCACGGTGCCCAGACGCGCAGCAAACTCATCGCCCGCACTATCACGCCAGCGGGCTTCACCGGAATAAGCCAGAAAGACTACCGGGCGGACGACGCCGTCGGCAAGCGCATTGGAATAGCCGTACGTGTAATCAGCGACAGAACGCGAGTAACCATCGCCGTCCGGCGAGTAGCGAACAAACGGAATCGCCGCGTCATCGGAGCGGAACGGCGTACCAGTTAGGCACAGGCGGCGTTCGACATCGCCGTAAGCTTCGGAAATACCGTCGCCCCAGCTCTTGGCATCGCCACCGTGGTGTACCTCGTCCAAAATCACCAATGTCGGCCGAGCGGTGGCTACGGCATGGTGCTTAAACGGATGCACTGCGACTTGGGCGTAGGTCACAACAATTCCCTGGTAGGAGGGGTTTACCACGCCCTTCGCGTTGGAGAATTTGGGATCCAACGCAATCCCCGAACGAGCAGCGGAGGCAGCCCACTGCACCTTCAGGTGCTCAGTGGGAACTACAACGATAATGCGCTCGACAATCCGGCGCGACAGCAACTCACTGGCGATACGCAGGGCGAAGGTCGTCTTACCTGCGCCCGGTGTCGCCACTGCAAGGAAGTCCTTCGGGTTAGTCGCCAGGTATTTGTCGAGGGCCTCCTGCTGCCATTTACGAAGCCCGCTCACTTGCGACGCAGGGACTTGTAAATCCGCTCGCAGTCAGGGCATACCGGTGAACCCGGCTTCGCCGACTTCTTCACCGGGAAGGTTTCACCGCACAGAGCAACGACGTAGGAGCCGTTGACCGCGGAGTTCACGATCTGGTCCTTCTTGACGTAATGGAAGAACTTCGGAGTGTCGTCCCTCGTCGACTCATCGACGCGGGTATCGGTGCGTTCAATCGTCTTTGTCGTCTTCAATGGAGTGCTCACAGATTCCAATTGTGCCCCATCGGTCAAATTATGCCTAGCGACCCAGGTGCTGGCCGCTGCTGACTGCTGACTTCCACAACCATCCACAACATCGCTACGACTACGCGAGCATGCGGCTGCAACGGGCATAGCCATTGAGACGACCCCACGCCACAGGCGTATGCTAGACAACCATGGCGCGAATCAATGACCGTCGCGACTCCGCGCTGCCGAAACGCGGAAGTTCCCGGCGACGCAAGAAAGACGCGGCGTTGATTACCGACGCCCGCGGCTCTCGGATTCGCAACTATGACCACCGCCGCCACGTCTACGCGGCCCTGCAATGGTCTCGCATACCGCTGCTGCTTCTTTCCGGCGCTTTTTATCTGTGGTGGGATGTGCCGTGGATCGCGGCGATTCTCATGGTTGTCTCCGTACCGATGCCGTGGATTGCGGTTGTCATCGCCAATGGCGTCGGAGAACCCGCTGACAAACGTAAGCCGCGCGTCTACAAGCCGGGAGTTGTACGCGAGCAAAACCGCAAGTGGGAGGAGCAGCAGCGCCAGCGCGCCCTCAAGGAAGCGGAGATGCGCGCTCTCAGTTCTGCCGCCAGTACCGAAGACACCGACGCACCGCCGCAGTCTGGAAACGAGACCATCTCAACCTCCTTCGATGACGCAAATGTCATCGATATGCCGGAAGAAGACGATCCGTCGTCAAGCTCCCCTAACTAGCCCCTCCGCCCCGCTTTACGACGAAGGTAGTGCCTACGATGACCTTTTCCCCCTCCACTTTCACCCCACCGACTGATCAGCAGCTTCGTGCATTTGTCGACTGCGCGGAGGAATTCGCCACCGCGCTCAGGCGCCTTGAGTTTTCCAGCGAGTCACTGCGCCGAGTCCTAGGAGCCGAAGGGTTGGCCGCGCTGGACCGCGGTGAGCCCGGTGTTGTCGATATTCTGCTTACCGAGACTGCGGGCGTTTCTGCGGATACCGTGACCGCGTTGCGTCTTCTCATCCTGGGCGACTTCGCCGACGCAGAGCAGCTATTTGGGGCTGAACTGACAGCCAAGTTGCTGGACAGCGGCATACTTGCCGGCACCGCCACCGACGCACAGGTGTGTATCGATGTGCGCCCGGTCGAGATTGCGGGAGCCGACCGTATTGTCTTTTCCGACCGCGACGCCTCTATGAGCGATCACGTTCCTGGACCCGATCATGTCTTAGGCGTAGGGAGGGCTTCCCGCTCCCTCCTCGATATTTCGCCGACCTCGGCGGTGGAATCCGTACTCGATCTCGGTGCCGGTTGTGGCATCCAGAGCCTTGCCCAGCCTGATGCAAAGTCGATTGTCGCGACGGACATTCACCCCCGGGCGCTGTTTTTTGCCCGCGCTACTTTCGCAGCAAATGGTTTCGACCAGGCGCAGGCCCTCGAAGGTTCGTGGTTTGAACCGGTTGCAGGACAAAAATTTGACCGCATTGTGGCCAACCCGCCGTTCGTCGTAGGGCTGCCAAGTGTGGAACATGTTTACCGTGACTCAGGATTGAATCTGGACGGTGCCACCGAGCTTATGATCCGCGGCCTGGCCGACCATCTCTCCGACTGTGGCACGGCGCATCTGCTCGGCGCTTGGGCCCATATCGAAGGCCAAAGTTGGCAACAGCGTATTGCCTCTTGGCTCCCTGCTGAGGGCCTCGAAGTGTGGGTAACGCAACGGGATGTCGCTACGCCGGCGGAATACATTGGCACCTGGCTTCGCGACGAGTCCATCGACCCCCGCAGTCCAGAGGGGTGCGAACGCTCCCGTGCCTGGCTGGAGCACTTTCGCAACAGTGGCGTGACAGGCATCGGGTTTGGCTACATCACGGTTCAGCGCATCGAAGGCCCGACTTCCGCCGTGTGTGAGGAAATGCCCCAGCCTTTGGGTGCTCCCTTCGCCGCCGAAGCCGAGGAGTATCTCGGCCGAGCCGAATGGCTTCGTACACAAACTCCTGACACCATCCTCGAAGCTGCCTTTACTGTGCGCCCCGGCGTCGCCATCGAGCGCGTTTCGCTTGCCGACGTCGAAAGCGGCCAGGGCTTCACTGAGTTCGATACGCGCATCTCACGCACCGATGGCCCCGCCTGGACACACTCAATCGATGAGTCCGTGGCAACCATTCTGGGAGCGCTGCATCCCGAAGCAGCTCTGGGCTCCGTCATCGACATCATGGCAATGTTTGGAGCCTTTGATGAGTCCGAAGTACCTGCCATTAAGGACGCCCTAGTTCCCATCGTCGTTGACCTGGTTCGCCATGGTCTGATTCTCCCCACCGAGCTCTTGGAGGATAAACAGTAAATGAAAGCCGTTCTTACCCGAGTTAAATCCGCGTCAGTCACTGTCGACGGCTCCGTTGTTGGCCACGTTGAGGGAGGCGATACCGGCGCCATTTTGGCGCTCGTAGGCGTTGGCCGCGCGGACGCAGCCGATGCTTGGGAAACGATGGCCCGCAAGATCGCGGAGCTGCGCATCCTGGATGGCGAGCTCAGCGCTGTCGATGCTGGCGCCCCGGTGCTCGTCGTTAGCCAATTCACGTTGATGGGGGCGACGAAGAAGGGACGGCGGCCGTCATGGGTAGACGCGGCTCCGGGCCCAGAGGCCGAACCCGTCATTGAAAAAATTGTCGAGAACTTGCGAAATCGTGGCTTAACGGTCGCAACGGGACAATTTGGGGCAATGATGGAGGTCGCATCAGTCAATGATGGCCCCTTTACAGTTCTCGTGGAATGCTAGTGACGGTAGTTTTTCTTAACATTATATTTGCATGGCAAAATTACCCTATTGACATTCATCAACTTTCACGGGAACATTTTCATGACTCCGTGCGTTGTAGTTTTTGAGTCCACTTAAAAATCCAGGAGGCAGATTCATGAAGAGTGCCGATATTCAAAATGACGAACTGGAAGGTCAGGCAAGGGACAAGGGGCGCCGCACTGGCAATAACTCCAACCCGTCCGCCGATTTGGTTCGTGTGTATTTGAACGGCATCGGAAAGACTGCTCTTCTCAGCGCTGAAGAAGAGGTGGAGCTTTCTAAGCGCATTGAAGCTGGCGTATACGCCGAGCATTTGCTGCAGACCGGCGCGAAAATGACCCGCGCAAAGAAGCGTGATGTCAAGATTTTGGCGAAGGAAGGTAAGGCCGCACGTGCCCACCTACTCGAAGCCAATCTTCGTCTTGTGGTCTCGCTGGCGAAGCGCTATACCAACCGCGGCATGCCGCTGCTGGATCTAATCCAGGAGGGCAACTTGGGCCTCATCCGCGCCATGGAAAAGTTCGACTACACCAAGGGCTTCAAGTTCTCCACCTACGCAACGTGGTGGATTCGCCAAGCTATTACCCGCGGCATGGCTGATCAGTCGCGCACTATTCGCCTCCCTGTCCATTTGGTTGAGCAGGTCAACAAGATTTCTCGTATCAAGCGTGAGCTCTACCAGCAGCTCGGCCGTGAGGCTACGAATGAGGAATTGGCAGAGGAATCCGGCATTCCAGAAGCCAAGATTGAGATGCTGCTCCGTCAGTCCCGCGACCCGGTGAGCTTGGACATGCCAGTGGGCACTGATGAGGAAGCCCCTCTGGGAGACTTCATCGAGGACTCAGAGGCAACTGATGCCGAGGAGGCAGTTGTCGCTTCCCTGCGCCACCACGATGTCCGCAAAGTTCTGTCCACTCTCGAGATTCGAGAGCAGGAAGTTATTAAGCTCCGCTACGGTCTCGACGATGGCCTGCCCCGCACGCTGGATCAGATTGGCCGCCACTTCGGCCTGTCTCGCGAGCGCGTCCGACAGATTGAGCGGGAAGTTATGTCCAAGCTGCGCGAGGGTGACCGTGCTGACAAGCTGCGTGAGTACGCAAACTAACGCCACATGGCGGTGACATCGATAGGGTTCCCGATTTCAGCCCTGAGATAGAGCTGGACTTCAATGCCGACCCCGTGCGGGAGTTTCATCCACACTGGCGGTCGGCGTTTTCGTCTGCAAGTCAAGCTTTCGACATCGCGTACGCTCCCTCCGTCTCAGCAGCGCCCACCGGAACCAAGCTTTTCACTGCCCAATCGGCACCAAAGCCACTGGATTTGCGAGCCCTAACACCTTTCTTACGCAAGTGTGGTTATCCTAATACTTGAGTGAAAACTTTTAAGACTGTGTTATCGGAGGAAAACCGTGAGGGATTTGGTTGACACCACGGAAATGTACTTACGTACGATTTTCGAACTCGAAGAAGAGGGCATCATTCCTTTGCGTGCTCGCATTGCCGAACGCCTTGAGCAGTCGGGGCCGACCGTTAGCCAAACCGTTGCGCGCATGGAGCGCGATGGCCTTCTCGTAGTTGCCCCAGATCGCAGCTTGCAGCTTTCCGACGAGGGCCGCAGGCTAGCCACGGCTGTCATGCGTAAGCACCGCCTAGCTGAGCGCCTACTTACGGATGTCATTGGCCTCGAATGGGACAAGGTTCACGATGAAGCCTGTCGCTGGGAGCACGTAATGAGTGACGAGGTCGAGTGCAAACTTCTCGACGTTCTTGACTCTTACACACGTTCCCCATTCGGCAATCCGATTCCCGGTTTGGAAGACCTCGGTGGGACTCAGTCACCAGAGCCCTTAGAGAACGTTCGCCGACTGTCCGACCTAAACCCTGGTGAACACACCATTGAAATCGTCCAGATTAACGAAATCCTGCAGGTCGAGCAGAGCTACATGAAGCGTCTCCACAAGGCCGGTATTATGCCGGGTAACGAGGCACTTGCCGAGGTTGCCGCCGGCCGCGTAACTCTCGCCCGCGGTGATCATTCTCTTGACATTCCGGATTCTCTATCTCACGCGATTATGGTGATTATCAAATGAAACTCCTAGTCACTGGTGGTGCCGGCTACGTCGGTAGCGTTTGCTCGGCAGTATTGATTTCTCTTGGCCACAACGTCACTATTCTGGACAACTTCTCTGTTGGCAACCGTGATGCGGTGCCGGAGGGCGCAACCCTAGTCGAAGGTGATGTGGAGGACAAAGCCTACGAGGTTTTGTCCTCCGACAGCTTCGACGGCGTCGTTCATTTCGCTGCGAAATCGCTCGTTGGCGAGTCCGTCGAAGTTCCTTCCGACTACTGGCACAACAATGTGGGCCAAACACTGAAGCTACTCGACGCGATGCGTGATACCGGTACGAATAACCTGGTGTTCTCTTCGACAGCTGCAACCTACGGTGAGCCAGAGAAGACACCAATTACCGAAGACATGCCAACCGCGCCGACCAACCCTTACGGTGCCACCAAGCTGGCCATGGACTACGCCATCGCGTCTTACGCCAAGGCATACAACATCGGCGCTACCAGCTTGCGTTACTTCAATGTGGCGGGCGCCTGGGGCGGTTTTGGAGAAAACCGTGAGGTGGAAACTCACCTCATCCCACTGGTACTGCAGGTTGCGCTCGGTCACCGCGACAAGATTATGGTCTTTGGCAATGACTGGCCGACTCCGGACGGCACCGCGGTTCGTGACTACATCCACATCAAAGACCTCGCCGATGCGCACGTCTTGGCACTGGAGTCCAACACGCCGGGTACGCACCGTATCTTTAACCTCGGTTCTGGCGACGGCTTTTCGGTTCGCCAGGTTATTGAGACCTGCCGTAAGGTCACCGGTCACCCGATTCCCGCTGAGGATGCACCGCGTAGAGCCGGCGATCCGGCAACTCTTATTGCCTCTTCTCAGCGTGCCATGGACGAGCTCGGATGGAAGCCCAATCACACGGAGCTGGAAACCATCGTCGCCGATGCATGGGAGTACACCAAGGCCCTCGGCGACCGAGCCCATTCGGCGCACCGCTAGGCACTGCAGCACAGAGTGCAGGGTCGCTAATCAATACGCGGCATTTTCACCTTGTATACCCTGCGCAGCACCTCTTGTGCTGCCCCAAGAATTGTGCCGATGCACCTCGGCACAATTTGATTGGCGACCGCAATTTCCAGCAACTGAGTCAGTGAATGATTCGGTTGCTCCCCCGCTGCCTCATCGAGGGCTGTTTGCGCATAGTTCTCCAGCCCAGCCGCGAACTTTGCGATGGCAAAACACGCTAAAGCGTTTGCACGCAGGCTGCCGCGGTGGACAATTGCGGCCTCGCGCCAAATTTCTCCCATTGGTTGCGCCAACTGCGTAGTAATGAAAATCATGGACATATCGCGCAAGGTGACGTTGGTCAGTGCTGCAGCAATGGCATATCCTGCGTTTTCATCGCGCACCGCCTCATGTGCATCCATCACACCATCGGCCACGTTTTCCACGGCGGTTTTTAGCATGTCGAAGTGCTCAATGAGCGCGGGATTGTCCGAACCAATTTTGAGTTTCCTCGGTTGCTCAACGGCTGTCGCTCGTTCCCGGAGGCGTTCAATCAGAGCCCTGTCTTTACTGTCGCGGAACTGACCACCTCGAAAATAGCTGCGGTACTCCTCATAGTTTTTGAAAATCTGCTCTCCCTGCCGAGAGATTAGATTTGCATTGTCGGTCATCAGGCTGTCACCGACAATGCCGACGATCTCTCCCTGCTCGTCCGTGACAACTTCCCCCGCAGCAATAGCGGCAACGCCCGCCAAACGCACCTCATGCAGGCCGCCTTCTCGCAGCCAGCCTGTAATGGGTGTGGAGTCTTTTTCAATCCCCCAGGATTCGTCGATAATAAACACATCTGCGTGAGTGCATCCTTCATCGAGCAGGAAATCCGCGGCTGCCCGCACCAAGTCAGGATTGCTCTCCATCGAGGCCACATCCTTGATCAGCATCGGGCCAGCATGCGCTGTCGGATCAAACTCGACCTTGCCATCGATGAGATCTTCGACCTGCTGACGATACAACGCCGCAATCACTACCTGCCCCCGCGGATAGAATCCAACGATTCCCGGCAGGTTCGTCAGAAATACGCTCGGCTCAATTTCAGGCATTTGTCCTGCACCGAAGTTCTTTTTGTTTCCCATTGATTCCTTACCCCTTTCCCCATTGGAATAGCTCGACAGAGGACACCCCTCTCGCCATCTGGTGGCTCTCATTGTTATCGAATCCGCAACAGCCTTGCTTGTGCGCGACCGGAAGAATCGGCCCATCTGTGGACTACTTTCAACTTGTGGATAACTGGAATAATTTCTGCGGTATCGTGGTTGTTTACTTCAAATGACGAAAAATGTGATGCAGGAGGTAGTCGTACGTGAGTAATCCGACCGACAAGCCTCAGGGCAATATGTACGAGGTAGTTTTTCCGGTTCCTGACGTAACGGGAAGCGAGGGGCATCTGACCCTGGTCATTGCACTTAGCGGTTATGCAGATGCCGGTAATGCCGTCTCGGAATCAGCCAGTTTCCTCTTGGATGCTCTCGAGCACCGCCCATTGGTGAACTTTTCTATCGACGAGCTGATTGATTATCGTTCCCGCCGTCCCGCTGTAACGATGAACCACGACCAGATTGTGGATGTATCCGATTTGAACCTGTCGCTCAATGTGGTTCGCGACAACGTCGGCAAGCCGTTCTTACTGCTTTCTGGCCCTGAGCCAGACATGCGGTGGGAGGCTTTTTCGACTGCCGTCGCAGATTTGGCAGAGCGCTACGATGTCGGTCGGACTGTGTCGCTGTACTCGGCGCCGATGACGGTTCCGCACACCCGACCGTTGGGCATCATCGCCCATGGCACAGATAAGCGGAAACTCAGTGATATGCATACCTGGGGCAACCGCGTCACGGTTCCGGGTGCTGCCAGCTTGAACATTGAGTACGAACTCGCAAGCCGCGGTTGTGATGCCTTTGGTTTCACCGCACAGGTGCCACACTATGTCGCGGCGTCTGAGTATCCGCTGGCGTCACTGCGACTGTTGCAGGAGGTAGCAAAGCTTGCCAAGCTCGAGCTCCCGCTTGAGGCGCTGGAGAAGGAATCCGCGCGGGTGGCGGAGCTGCTCAATACGCAGACGAATGATTCCGGCGAGGTCTCTCAGCTGGTCAATCTTCTCGAGGAACAGTACGACCAGGAAGTTCAACGTCGTCAAGAGCTGGAGACTTCTCCCCTGCTTGGGCCTGACGGCGAGATGCCTTCGGCCGACGAGATTGGCGCCGAGTTCGAGAAGTTCCTCGCATCTCAACCGCTGCGCCCAGTAGAAGATTCTTCCTCGCTTGACGACGGGGCGGAAACCCCGGCCAACGCGGATTCCTCGGCAACTACATCAGAGGACACTGACACACACTCGGAAGATCCCGAGTCGTCCTCTGCGGATGATAGGTCCGCGGAGTTTTCTGCAGACGACACTGCCGAACAGCCTGAGTCAGAACAGCCTGCGTCTGAACAGCTTCGGGACGAGCAGGCGGAAAGCGAAGAATCCGGTGAACCGGAAAAGCCTCGCCGTCGGCGCGGCTGGAAGCCCTGGTTCCGCTTCTAATCCGGGGTTACCGCTAGGGTGGGAAGCGTGTCACTATCTGAAATGCTTCCCGACCTAGCTGAGGTTCCTGAGTCCCTTTTCGACGATGCGATTATGGACTCTTTCATTGCCTGGACCAGGGATCAGGGCATCACGCTCTACCCGGCGCAGGAAGAGGCCGCAATCGGCTTGGCCGGTGGCGACCATGTAATCCTTGCCACTCCAACGGGGTCGGGCAAATCAATGGTGGCTATCGCCGCCCATTTCTGCGCGCTTGCCCGTGGCCAACGCAGCTTTTACACGGCGCCTATTAAGGCCTTGGTCAGCGAGAAGTTCTTTGCCCTCTGCGAAGTCTTTGGCGCAGAGAATGTCGGTATGATGACCGGCGATGCCACCGTCAACGGTGGCGCACCCATCATCTGCGCAACTGCGGAAATTGTCGCCAATATCGCCCTGCGCGACGGGGCCGACGCCGATATTGACCAGGTAGTAATGGATGAATTCCACTTCTATGCGGATCCCGACCGCGGCTGGGCATGGCAAGTGCCCTTGCTCGAGCTTTCTCGTTGCCAATTCCTGTTGATGTCCGCCACTCTCGGCGATACTCAAAAGTTTGAGACGGATTTGAAGGAACGCACGGGACTCGACGTCAACCTCGTTTCAGGTACGACGCGCCCGGTACCGCTGGATTTCCACTATGTCTACACACCAGTTCATGACACACTGGCGGAGTTGCTGGAATCCGGCAAAGCCCCAATCTACATCGTCTTTTTCTCCCAGCGCCAAGCAGCAGAACAGGCTCAAGCACTGACTGGTCTGAAGCTACTGACCAAGGAGGAAAAGGAGCGGATTCGCGAAGAAATTGGCGATTTCCGGTTTACCACGGCCTTTGGTCGAGTTCTTTCCAAGTTGGTGCGCCAGGGCATTGGCGTCCACCATGCGGGAATGCTGCCGAAGTACCGTCGTTTAGTTGAGCGTCTCTCTCAGACTGGTCTGCTCAAGGTCATCTGTGGCACGGATACCCTCGGCGTCGGCATCAACGTGCCTATTCGCACGGTGCTGATTACCGGTTTAGCCAAGTTCGATGGCCGTCGTAGCCGTATTCTCAAGTCACGCGAGTTCCACCAGATTGCTGGACGCGCCGGCCGTGCCGGCTACGACACCGAGGGCACCGTAGTTGTCGAAGCTCCTGAACACGAAATTGAAAACGCCAAGCTGCGTCGCCGTGCCGGCCAGGATGAGGCCAAACTGAAGAAGTTGCGGCTGAAGTCCGTTCCCAAGGGCGAAGTGACATGGTCGGAGAAGACTTTCGACAAAATCGTTTCGCAGCCACCAGAGCCGCTGACCAGCCGCTTTGCAGTTACCAACGGTATGTTGCTCAACGTCATTGCACGTGGTGGCGATACCTACAAACACATGCGTCATCTGCTGCGCACCAATCACGACACCCGCCACCAACAAAATGAGGCTATTCTGACCGCAATTGAGCTCTACCGCGGTTTGGTCAACGCGGGAATCGTCGTCACGCATGGCGAGGGCGATGACTGCCGCCCCGAGCTGACAATGGAGCTGCAGCGTGACTTCGCGCTCAATCAGCCGCTGTCGCCTTTCGCCATCGCCGCGCTCGAACTGCTGGATAAGGACAGCCCGAACTACGCACTCGATGTCATCAGTGTGTTTGAGTCAATTCTGGAAGACCCTCGCCCACTGCTCATCGCGCAGCAGAAAAAAGCACGCGGTGAAGAAATCGCCGCGCTCAAGACCGAGGGCGTTGATTACACCGAACGTATGAACATCGTCGAAGACATCACATGGCCGATGCCGCTTGCCGACGAGCTGGAGGGCGCATTCGACACCTATGCTCAAGGCCACCCGTGGGTGCGAGAGTTTTCGCTGTCGCCCAAGTCTGTCGTGCGCGAGATGGTAGAAAAAGCCATGACTTTCTCGGACGTGGTATCTGAGTATGGAATTGCCCGCTCCGAAGGTATTTTCTTGCGCTACCTCACCGATGCCTGGCGCACTTTGCGACACACTCTCCCACCGGAAGCCGCTAACGAGGAGCTCCGGGACATTGTGGAGTGGCTCGGCGAGCTCGTTGTACAGGTGGATAACTCCCTGGTGGATGAATGGGCGCAGATGGCCGATCCAGATAAGCCATTGGACGAGGAAACTCTCAAGGAAGCGGCTTTTGGCAACGACGAGTCGCGGCCCCTTACCGGCAACGAACGTGCATTTACCCGTATGGTGCGCAATCTCATGTTCCGCCACGTACAGCTCTTTGCCTTTGAAAAGGAGGAGGAGCTAGCCGACCTGGACAACTACCTCGACGATGCGCCAGATTGGCCTACCGCGATGGATGACTACTTCGATGAATACGATGATCTAGGCATCGATGCAGAGGCTCGCGGCGGCGATATGATTTCGATTGACCGCAAGGCTAGTGAGGGCCTATGGCATGTGATCCAGATACTCGATGATCCTGAGGGCGATCACGGCTGGCGCTTTGAAGCGGACATTGACTTGGCTGCATCTGATGAATACGGCGAGGTCAGGTTGGCATCGCTGCGAGTTATTCAGGGATAGACGCAAAAACCGGGCTGGAACTACCAGCCCGGTTTTTGCTTATTTCGTACGTTACTGCAGCACGCGCCAAGAGAGCTTTAGGCAACAGCGCCTATGTATGCCTGCCGTACCAGTTCGGCAATTCGATTGAACTCGCCGCCGCGTACCGATGATGCGCGGTGAACCAGCCCAATGGTGCGTCCCGGCCGTGCCGGACCTTCGAAACGCGCAACAGCCAGGCCGGGACGGTCGGCCTCAATCTTGACAGCTGATTCCGGCACAAGCGACTGCCCCAACCCACCGGCAACACACTGCACGACGGTCGATAGAGAAGCCGCCCGTGTTTCCAAGCTGGAGGTCTCGCCGTGAACAGCATCGACCTTGCGACAAATATCCAACACCTGGTCGCGCAGGCAATGACCGTCGTCAAGCAGGAGCAAGTCCAAGTCCCTGATTGCCTCAAGCTTTACGTCTTCCTTACCGGCCAGCGGATGATCCTCTGGCACGACGATGTAGAACTCCTCGTCGTAGAGGTAAATCTCTTCAAAGGAAGGCACATCGGACGGCAGTGCCATGATGGCGGCATCAATAGTGCCGGAGCGAAGTGATTCGATGAGGCGCTGGGTCGGCTCCTCGACGATCCGAGGCTTTAGATCTGGCAGCTCGTCACGAACCAACTGGAGGAAGTTGGGCAGCACGTATGGAGCAACCGTAGGGATAACACCAATGGATAGTGGTCCGGACAAATCATCTGTACGGCCAGAGGCGCGAGCAACAATCTCGTCAACAATTTCAGATGCTTGGCGTGCATATGGAATCAGACCGCGACCGAGTGGCGTCACCAGCACTCGGCGAGTCGAACGCTCTACAAGCTGCACCCCCAGCCCCTGCTCAAGGGTGGAAAGCGCTTGTGACAGGCTGGGCTGTGAAATGCCGAGGCGGGCAGCGGCTTGACCGAAGTGACCGGTATCGGCAATCGCGACAAAGGCACGTAACTGAGGCAAAGTGGGCCGATAATCTCTATTACGCATACCTATAAGCCTACACGAGCTTATTAACTTTTTCCTCTTGACGGTTCGGGAATCCATAGGCATAATGGTGTGTGACCCCAGAAGGAATACATTCAGGAGGATTCCATGGCAATTTTGACTGTTGGCGACAAGTTCCCCGAGTTTTCTCTGACCGCTCTCAAGGGCGGCAACCTGCGTGATGCAAACGCTTCTTCTCCGGATGACTACTTCGAGCAGGTAACCAATGAGTCCTACGAGAGTAAGTGGAAGGTCGTCTTCTTCTACCCGAAGGACTTCACCTTTGTCTGCCCGACTGAGATTGCTGCATTCGGCAAGCTGAACGAGGAATTCGAGGACCGCGACACCGTTATTCTCGGTGGCTCTGGCGACAACGAGTTCTCCCACTTCAACTGGCGCGCTACCCACGAGGATCTGCTGGACATTCCGTTCCCGATGTTCTCCGACATCCGCCATGACCTGATGCGCGCTCTCGGTGTCGAGAACGCTGACGGTGTTGCAGACCGCGCAACCTTCATCATTGACCCGGACGGCATCATTCAGTTCGTCTCCGTTACCCCGGACGCTGTCGGCCGTAACGTTGACGAGGTTCTGCGTGTTCTCGACGCTCTTCAGTCTGAAGAGGTCTGCGCATGTAACTGGCAGAAGAATGACCCGACCAAGAACATCGACAAGATGGACGTTCTGAAGCAGGAGCTGAAGTAACTCATATGAGCATCGATAACCTTCGTTCCGGTCTACCGGAGTACGCCAAGGACATGAAGCTGAACCTTGGCACTCTCACCCGGTCTACGGAACTCTCCGAGCAGCAGCTGTGGGGAACCTTGCTTGCATCCGCTGCCGCAACCCGCAACGAGACCGTTTTCTCCGAGATTGCTGAGGAAGCCAAGGAACACTTGTCTGCTGAGGCTTTTGAGGCTGCTCTTGGTGCCGCAACCGTTATGGGTATGAACAACGTCGCATACCGCACTCGTCACATGCTCGGTGATGACTACGCACAGGTCAAGTTCGGCCTGCGCATGAACATCATTTCCAAGCCCGGTGTCGAGAAGGAAGACTTCGAGCTGTGGTCGTTGGCAGTTTCCGCCATCAACGGCTGCGAAGCATGCGTTACCTCCCATGCACAGGTTGTCCGCGATGCTGGTCTGACTAAGGAACAGGTCTGGGAGGCAGTTAAGGTCGCCGGTACCGTCTCTGGCGTTGCGCAGGCTGTGTTCGCAGAGGCATCCCGCTAAATATTTGGAGCATAGGTTCGGCTTTTGATAGCCGAACGCTCCCCGCAGGATTACCTGCTGACGAAATAGCGCCCAAGGAACCAATTTGTACCGGTTCCTTGGGCGCTATTTCTTGTTCGTTTTTGGCTACTGCTGTGGCGGGTAATAACTCGGATTCTCCTGCGCTTCATTAATAACCCGCCTGCCACCGATGAGCTGACGGTAAATATGTACTTGCACGAGGAGAGCAAGCGGGACTGTGTACAACATACCGATATAGAAAAGCATTGCACCTGCGGAAGAAACAATCGACGTCAGAATGAATGCAACAAGCATCGTCCAATACTGAGGCTTCACCAAGCGCCAAGCGACGACCGGCGACTCAAGCGCGGTTGCTCGACCATCGAAAACAAGTAGTGGCATAGTCGCTGTGATTGGCATGATGAAGATCGACGTCAACAACAAAACCAAGTAGCCCAGTGGAATCATTGCCGCGGCAGCTTCACTGCCGTTGGCAGACAAGGATACTCCGCCGATGAAGAGCGCCATCCCCGGAAGCATGGCGAGCAGCCCCACCAGGAACGTGACAATGTAGACACTGATAAGAGAACCCCACCGGTTTACACGGAAGAAAGTACCGTAGCTCGGCACTCGCCCGTCGACAGCTTCGAATGCACCGCGCAGCATAAAAGCCTGCATCGCGAACATGCCCACGGCAAATAGGAGTGCCATCGCGCCGAGAGTCGCGAACATTGACCCTAGATCCTCAAACGGAACATCGCCTGGATAGTTCGGCTCAAAGTCTGGATCGAAGTCACCAGATGCAAAGAGAATTGCCGCTGCGCCAACAATCAGGGCGACTAGTATGGCGAAGAACGTCAGCATGATGCCAAGCCAGGAAACAAAATTGCTGTTTAGACTACGAAACGCCGCGGAAAAGGCACTTCCGATGTCGACCTTCGTCGGCCCTTGTGCCACCGGCTTCACCGGCGGCTCGTCACCTCCGGGCATGTTGACACCTGGAGCAAGCGCGCCGGCTGCAGGATTCCCACCTGCCGGTTGCTGCCAATAGCTCGAGCCCGCACCATAGGGTTGCCCGCCGTAGCTATCGCGCGACTCGCCAGTTCCATAAGAAGGAATTCCGCCATAAGCCTGTTCACGGCCGTAAGCCTGATTCCACTGTGGCGAATCCTCTGGTCCACGCGGGCCATGTTGTGCGTGCGAATCGAACCCGTAAGGGTTGTAGTCCTGCGAACCATTGTTGGGAAAACCGTGACTCTGGGAGTCATAGTTATTGGACTCATTATCCCGGCTGCCGTCACCGTAAGGATCGTTGTTGCTATATGGATCGTTTGGGGTATTCATGAAGCAAATTGCTCCTGCCAAATTGACGGATACATACAAATAATGCGCACAACGGACTATACGTGAGACAAACCCTTGATGAGTTTTTAAAGGCCGAAGTATAAGTCACATTGTGCGCATGGACGTATTTAATTGGACGTTCTTACACGAGCTCCACTGAGGCGACTCCCTCGAATTCGTTCAGTGAATCACCGACACCCAACGCGCTACCACGCACGATGATGTCATACTTGCCCGGCGCGACTCCTGCGGTCTCCCAAGTGACCTTGGCGGTGGTATAAATACCGTCCTTGGCAAATTCAATAACAGTTGCCTGGTCCCAGTCGTCAGAAACGATCTCACCGCGGTCATTCTTGACAAGTAGGTAGCCGTCTTCCAGTCGCAAGTCGTTATTCGGATTTGCCGCGACGAATTGGGCAACAGCCTTCTGTCCTACCGTGACGCTTGCAGTCGATTCGAGCACGTCACCAAAGTTCTTGCCCATTGGTGCGGAATCGATAATCTTTCCTCCTGCTGGCGACGGCGGGATGATGCCAGTGAGATCACCTGCAGCACTGCCCGGGTCGACGGCCATGCCGTCGGCAAGCGCGTGAGCGAGATCGTGATAGATGGAGATCATCGCACTGAGCGTGTACTTGCCGAATGCCGTTGCGCCGCCCTCGTAGTCCTGCTGATCGTATTCCTCTGGGGTAGCGACGTAGTGTCCATAGCTGTTGGTGTAGCCCTGGCAGATGACAGTGTCGATTGGAACGCCGAGGACTTCAGCGACGTGCTGACGCATGCGGTAACCCGACATCGTGGTGGGTTCAAGGCCGTTGGTAATCAAGGTGAAGCCACCGATGCGGGTGATGGAGAACATGTGGGTCTGCTGGAGAAGACCATCGATGTAGCCCACTGGCAGCAGGCATTCTTTCTCGCCCTGAATCTCCCGGATGTTTTTCGGGAGTACGACGTTATTGAGCTGACGTACCCACGGTGTGCCTCCGCGCTCGCCCTCGTTGAAACCTAGGGCTGGTTCGCCGCCGCCGTCCTCCTGGCTACTGGCTGCGAAGGCCGCACCGAGGATTGCAGGTCCAGTGCGGTGTGGCTGGCCGTCGGGCGTGAATTGGCCGGCGATGTCGACATCGCCGAGGTTGACCCACTTGTGGACGGTGGAGATTCCGCCTCCTGGCAGTGCAATGGTCTGGCCTTGGGTAGCGTCAATCTGACGCTGACCGAGAATACGGGCGGACTCTGCTTCGTCTCCGTTGCCTGGGCCCGAATTGGGCACGAGCCCCATGTTCGGGCTGATGTCACCCGGGCACGACATGGTAAATGCGGCGACAAAGGGGGCATCGGCCGGCTCACGGTGGGTAACCCCGCGGTCGACCTCGACCTTCCATGCTGCGTAGCCCTTGTTGTCGCCGTCGATGATGGTGTGTTCGGGGCCGAAGGTGGTCGGATGAATTCCGTACCAGTTAATGAAGCCGACTTCGCGACCACCGCGACTCACGTGCAGTGTATGGCTTTCCGGGTTGACTCCGTCGGGGAAGCGACGCAGTTCTTCTTCAGGGTTACGCTTGAATGCCTCTAGGGAGCGGTTGACACCCGCATCCTTGGCAATCCCCTTGGTCAGGTGGATAGTCGACGGCTGGTAATCAGCGTGTGCACGTTCAATTGCCTTGACCACACCGACGACTACAGCTTCGAAAGTGACGGGACGGAATCCGAGAGTCGTCAGGTCGACCATGAGGTGGCCCGATGTACCGCCCGGCGCAACGTGCGTGTGAGATGCGCAGATAAGCACGTTGCCCTCATGGTAGAGGTCTCCGAAGAGAGCTCGGAGACGCCGCAGAACTTCCATCTGGATGGACTGGAACATGAGCCCCATGTCTGCGGTGACGTGAACGACACGGTTGTCGTTGTCATCACCGAAAATGAATGCACGCGCCATCTGGCGAAGACGCAGACCCGAGGTGGTCTGATCCATGACCGCATACCCGTTCATGCCAGCGCCGAGTGGCTCGCCTGTCATGTCAGCCATTCCTCGACCGACATTCAAATTGGTGGTCGAATTCCCCGCGGCGGCAGAAGCCCCGTTTGCAGGAGCCGCGTTTGCCTTTGGTGCACCACTTACGGCAGGCATCATACTCGCAGCTGACACGGCAGTTGCTCCGACGAGGAAGCCTCGCCTGCCCACTTGGTACGGGGCGCGTGCGGTTGGTTCTGCCGAATTCGACGATGATGCCATCTGGGGATCGAGCATGTCACATCCTCTTCATATTTCTTTTTGAATATCAATACATGGGAGATTAATCATCCAATCCCCCACGCGTGGCCTAATGAGCCAAAGTTTCCAAAATTTCCCCCGCGACAGCAGTACCTGATACGACATTCGCAAGGCGGTATCACTACCATGGACACAGTAGAATTTCGCAAGCTTTAGCGCGCTCCCCGTAGACACAACTTCAGAAAGGGCACCATGGCTCAGGCTGTCGGTTTTAACCGCGAGAAGTACATTGAAATGCAATCCGCCCATATTAAGAAGCGGCGCGCAGACATCGCAGGTGAAGGCGGCAAGCTCTATCTCGAAATGGGCGGCAAGCTATTTGATGACATGCATGCCTCGCGTGTTCTCCCCGGCTTCACACCTGACAATAAAATCGCTATGCTCGATCGCCTCAAGGACGATCTGGAAATCATGGTGTGCATCAATGCCAAGGATTTGGAGCGCCACAAGGTCCGCGCTGACCTCGACATCACCTACGAGGATGATGTGCTACGCCTCGTCGACGTCTTTCGTGAACGCGGGTTTGTAGTCGGCAGCGTCGTCGTCACGCAGCTTTCCGACGACAACACCCTGGCAAAGAACTTCATTGAGCGCCTGCAGCGACTCGGATTGAGCGTAATCCGCCATCGCAATATCGAGGGCTACCCAACAAACACGGAGAAAATTGTCAGTGAAGCCGGCTTCGGGCTGAATGAATGGGCACAAACGACGCGGGACTTGGTCGTTGTCACAGCGCCGGGCCCGGGCTCCGGAAAGCTGGCGACCTGCCTATCGCAGATCTACCACGATCACAAACACGGGATTCGTTCCGGTTACGCAAAGTTTGAGACCTTCCCTATCTGGAACCTGGCGCTCGAACACCCGGTAAATCTGGCCTACGAGGCGGCAACGGCTGATCTCGATGACATCAATCTCATCGACCCTTTTCATTTGGCCGCCTATGACACCAAGGTCACCAGCTATAACCGCGATGTCGAGGTCTTCCCGCTGCTGCGCACTCTGTTGGAGAAGCTCGCAGGCGAGTCACCGTACAAGTCACCGACCGACATGGGCGTCAATATGGCCGGTTACTGTATCGACGATGACGAAGTGTGCCGAGAGGCATCGAACCAGGAAATCGTCCGCCGTTACTACAAGGCTCTTGTCGACGAACACAAGAACAGCGCAGACGACGAAGTCTCGCAGCGCATTGCCATGATTATGAGCAAGGCCAACGTGTCGACAGCTGCCCGCCGAGTCGTCGCACCAGCTCTTGAAGTTGAGAAATCTACCGGGGCACCGGGCAGTGCAATCGAATTGCACGATGGCACAATCATCACGGGCAAGACCTCTGAGCTGCTCGGATGCTCAGCAGCAATGCTGCTCAATGCTCTCAAGAAGCTCGCCAATATCGACCCGGACTTGCACTTGCTCTCCCCTGCTGCCATTGAGCCAATTCAAACGCTTAAGACGCATCACCTGGGCAGCCGCAACCCCCGCTTGCATACCGACGAGGTTCTTATCGCCCTTTCCGTGTCGGCGGCCACCAGCGACGATGCCCGCGCAGCCCTCGCCGAGCTGAAGAACCTTCGAAACTGCGATGTCCACACCACCACCATTCTGGGCAGCGTGGACGAAACAATTTTCCGTAACCTCGGTGTCCTAGTTACTTCGGAGCCCAAGTACCAGAAGAAGGCTCTCTATCAGAAGCACTAAACCGGACCAGCAGCTCACGCCGAAAATAGGATAACTGGGAGAGCAGACTAGAATAGTCCCCGTGAGCATCAGCAAGATTCTTCTGTACTACCAGTTCGCCCCGCTGTCCGATCCGCGTGCCATCATGCTGTGGCAGCGCGATCTTTGCGAGTCGTTAGGGCTCAAGGGCCGCATTCTGGTGTCTGAGCACGGCATCAATGGCACCGTCGGCGGTGATCTCGATGCCTGTAAGAAGTACATTAAGAAAACCAAGCAGTACCCCGCTTTTCACTCTATGCAGTTTAAGTGGAGCGAAGGCGGCGCTGATGACTTTCCGAAACTCTCCGTCAAGGTTCGCGACGAAATCGTCGCTTTCGGTGCTCCGGGCGAGCTTAAAGTCGATGCCGATGGTGTCATTGGTGGCGGCACACATTTGAAGCCTGAAGAGGTCAATAAACTGGTTGAGGAACGCGGCGACGATGTCATCTTTTTCGATGGCCGCAACGCAATGGAAGCCGAGATTGGCAAGTTTAAAAACGCCGTCGTCCCGGACGTAAAGACCACGCACGACTTCATCGACGAACTGGAATCCGGCAAGTACGACTGGATGAAGGACAAGCCGGTTATCTCCTACTGCACCGGCGGCATCCGCTGCGAGATCCTCTCCGCACTTATGAAGAACCGCGGTTTCGAGGAGGTCTACCAAATCGACGGCGGTATTGTCCGCTACGGCGAAAAGTTTGGCAATAAAGGGCTGTGGGAAGGCTCTCTATATGTCTTCGACAAGCGCATGCATATGGAGTTTGGCGATGGCATCGAAGACGAGGACTACATACAGCTCGGACACTGCGTCCACTGCGGCAAGCCCACGAACACCTTCCAGAACTGCATCAACGAAGATACCTGCCGTCGTCAGGTGCTTATCTGCGATGACTGCTGGGAGCACACCGAGACACAGCACTGTGGGCGCGAGGACTGCAAGGAAGTGGCCGAAGAGCTAGCGGCGGCAAAGTAGGACGCTCCCTGCTGCCATCGGACTATCTTGAGCGTCTCCGATCAGCACAAATGTGGGTTGTCTACCGAGACGCAGCTAATCTAGTAGGCAACCATGACTACTCCTAGCCGTTCTGATAAACCAGCTCCACGTGCCCAGTCGGGAAACCGCCACTCCGGCCACCGCAATTCCGCCAGGCCGCAGCACTCTGGCAAGCCTGCTAAGGACACGCGTAAAAAAGAGCTCTACCAGCTCGCTGATCAATTGCCGATTCGGGAAGCCCAGTCCTTCCGGCGCCGGCTAAAGCGAGCATCCGCGCCGAAGGCGCTGTCTGCAATCTCTGCAGACCTCAGCTTTGCGCTGGAGCGGTTAGAAGATCGTCGTAAAGCGATTCCTCGCATCACCTACCCTGCCCAGTTGCCGGTGTCCGCGCGCCACGACGACATTGCAGAGGCAATTGAAAACAATCAAGTCGTCATTATTGCTGGTGAGACTGGCTCTGGTAAGACTACGCAGATCCCGAAGATATGCCTCGAACTGGGCCGCGGCGTGCGGGGCAAGATTGGTCACACTCAGCCACGTCGTATTGCAGCGCGTTCCGTCGCGGAGCGCATCGCCCATGAGCTGGGTGAAAAGATTGGACAGCACGTCGGTTATGCCGTGCGTTTTGATGACCGCGTGGGCAAGGATACCTGCATCAAACTGATGACCGACGGTATCTTGCTGGCCGAAATTGGCCGCGACCGACTGTTGCGTGAGTACGACACCATCATCATCGATGAGGCGCACGAACGCAGCCTCAACATCGACTTCCTGCTGGGATATTTAAAGCATATTTTGCCGCAGCGCCCAGATCTGAAGATCATTATCACTTCGGCGACGATTGATCCGGAACGGTTCGCTCGTCATTTCTCGCCTGACGACGAGCACCCTGCGCCCATCATCGAGGTGTCAGGGCGCACCTACCCGGTGGAAATCCGCTATCGCCCGCTGGTGCGGACTGTTGTTGCGAAAAATGGGCAAGAAAAGGAAGTCGCCATTGAGCAGATCGATGGTGTTATCGCTGCGTGTGAAGAGCTCATGCGGCTTGGCGACGGCGATATCCTGGTGTTCTTTTCGGGTGAGCGAGAGATCCGAGAAGCTGCCGAAGCCATCGAGGGCAAACACTGGAAAGGCGTAGAAGCCGTTCCACTATTCGGTCGGCTCTCTAATGCAGAGCAGCATCGGATCTTCACTCCGCATTCCGGGCGTCGCATTGTTCTGGCGACCAACATCGCGGAAACGTCGCTGACGGTCCCTGGTATCGAGTATGTCGTCGATACTGGTACCGCGCGCATTTCGCGCTACTCCACCCGCACAAAGGTGCAGCGCCTGCCAGTCGAGGACATCAGCCAGGCATCCGCAAATCAGCGCTCTGGTCGCTGTGGTCGTGTAGCTGATGGTGTGGCGATCCGTCTCTACAGCGAGGAGGATTATCTCTCGCGTCCCGAGTTTACGGATCCGGAGATTCTGCGCACCAATCTCGCTTCGGTGGTATTGCAAATGATTTCTCTGCGGCTTGGCGCGATTGAGGACTTCCCCTTTGTCCAGCCACCAGAGCACAAGGCAATCCGCGATGGGATTAACCTGCTAACAGAGCTTCAGGCTATTACCACCACGTCGGGGTCTGGCGCCCCCGAGCTGACGGATATCGGCCGACAGATTGCCCGTATCCCAGTTGACCCGCGTCTTGCCCGCATGCTGGTCGAAGGGTACGAGAACACTACCCTCGGGGCTGTAACCGTCATTGTCGCCGCTCTATCTCTGCAGGATGTTCGCGAACGCCCGCTGGAGTTCCAGGCTCAGGCAGATCAGCTACATGCCCGTTTTAAGGACACCACCAGCGACTTCAACTCCCTACTGAAGCTCTGGGAATACCTGGAGGAAAAGCGCCGCGAGCTTAGCGGTAACCAGTTCCGCAAGATGTGCAAGCGCGAGTACCTCCATTATCTGCGCGTTCGCGAGTGGCAGGACTTGGTACGTCAGCTCCACCAGGCAACGGCTGAGCTGGGCTGGCATCTCTCGGCCCGCAGCTCAACCAGCGGTGTCGACAATCCCGACGAGGTGGCAAAGTCGCTGTTACCGGGTCTGTTGTCGATGATTGGTACGCGCGAGGGCGAGGGCAAGGAATTTACTGGCACCCGCAACACTAAGTTCCTCATTCACCCCTCGTCCGCGTTGGCAAAGAAGCCGCCTCGCTGGGTGATGGCTGCGGAAATCGTCGAGACCTCGCGAACTTTTGCGCGCAACGTAGGCACGATTCAGCCGCAGTGGGTAGAGAAGGTAGCTCCTCATCTGCTCAAGCACCAGTACTCAGAGCCTCACTGGTCTACTAAGCGCGGTGCAGCGATGGCTTACCAGAAGTCGACGCTCTACGGCGTGCCTGTGGTGGTTGATCGCCTGGTGCCATATCACCGAGTCGATGCCGACGCCGCCCGCTCGATCTTCATTCGCTCTGCGCTTGTCGACGGCGAGTGGAACACACACCACGAGTTCTTCAAGAACAACCAGGACAAACTTGCCGAAGCCGAGAAGATCGAGGAAAAGCAGCGTTCCCGCGGCATTGTCGTCGATGACGACGTGCTCTACGCGTTCTACGACTCCAAGCTGCCCGCCTCTATCACCACGGCCGCCAATTTTGACCGCTGGTGGAAGAAAACTAAGCCCAAGCAGCCGAATCTACTGGACTTTGACCCCAATAAACTGCTCAACCCCGAAGCCGGCGACATCGATGACAACGCCTTCCCCGAAATGTGGCAGCAGGGCTCGGTCGAGTTCTCACTGTCCTATAAATTCGAACCGGGCGCCCCTGATGACGGTGTGACTCTCCGTGTCCCCGTGCCTCTCCTTGCAGGTCTGCGTGAAGATGGCTTCGACTGGCAGGTGCCAGGTCTTCGCTCTGAGCTCGCAGAAGCCTACATTCGCACTCTGCCGAAGGCACTGCGGAAGTCCGTTGTCCCCGCCCCGGATTTCGCACGCCGCGCGCTGGAGACGATGACTCCGTACTCAGGCCGCTTCGTCGATGTTTTTGCCGATGCTTTACGACGACTCGGAGGCTCGGGCATCAATGGTGCAGACTTTGCCCCTTCGAAGCTGCCAGCACACTTGCGCTTTAACTACGCGGTGGTAGACCGCCATGGAAAGATTGTCGATCAGAGCCGGAATCTTGCTGCGCTTCGAGACAAGCATGCCACGACTGTCTCAACTGCTGTGTCGAAACGTTCGAAGTCTGCAGCTCGCGAAGCTGTGAAAAAGTGGACTTCAGACAACTTGGGCGCCGTCTCAGAAACGGTCAAAAGTACTGTCGACGGTCAGTCCGTCACGATGTATCCGACGCTGGTGACCACCAAGGATGGCGTGGCCATCGAGGTCAAACCAACTAAGGCGCAGGCAGAGGCGACGTTGGCGACCACAAATTTGACAATGTTATTGCGGGATTGCCCAGTAAATAGTGCACAAATGACTAAGGGGCTTCCACTGCAGCAACGTGTTGGCGTGGACGCATGGCCACATGGGGGCGCCGATGGGCTTGTCGAGGACTGCCGTGTCGCCGTGATTCGCGACCGTATGATGGCTGCCGGTGGGCCGGTCCGCGATCCGAAGGAATTCGACAAACTACTCGAACACGTTCGTTCTGGGGTCGCCTCAGAGGTGCGCCAATTGGTCGTCGGCGTTGCCCAGGCGATGCCCCGCTATGTCTCGGTGGTGAATCAACTAAACAAGTGGGAAGGCGATGCCATTGACGATATGCGTCGCCAGCTGGAGTTCATGTTCCCTAAGGGCGCTGTGGCAAGGCACGGTTGGCAGCATCTACGCCATTTGCCACGTTATCTCCAAGCGATGGAGATTCGACTTGAGGAAATGAACCGTGACCCGGACCGTGATGCTGAACGTGAGGATGAGGTCGCTGAGGCCCGCGAATACTTGGCGGCAAAGCTTCAGCAGCTGCCTAAGGCACGTTCGAATTCCGCCGAGGTACGGGATATTCAGTGGCTCATCCAAGAGCTGCGTGTCAGCCTTTTCGCACAACGCTTGGGTACCGCCCAGAGCGTATCCCTGACCCGAGTAAAGAAACGTGTGGATAAACTGCGTTAGTTCTTTTTAACCTCGTTGCCATTTACCTGCGGTCCTTTCCCCTTCCGCATGCTGGCAATCTCCTGCGCGAAATCGTCGGCGGAGGAAAAGGACTTGTACACTGAAGCGAAACGGAGATAACCAACTTCGTCCAGTTCTTTCAGCGGCTCAAGGATGGCAAGGCCGATATCGTTCGAGTCCACCCGGGGCGTGCCTTTCTCGCGTAGGCTCTCCTCCACTTTTTGTGCAAGTTTCTTCAGCTGAGACTCTGATACTTCGCGCCCCTGGCACGCACGTCGAACACCCTGGATAACCTTTTCGCGGTTGAACTCCTCGGGGATTCCATCCCGTTTAACAACCATCAGTTGGGAGCGTTCAATCGTAGAAAAACGTTTGCCGCAATTCAGGCATTCCCTCCGGCGACGAATCCCCATACCGTTATCTATCAACCGTGAGTCCAAGACTCGTGTCTGATCATGATGACAAAACTGGCAATACACGGTCTCCAGTCTACGTCCAACCCCAACGTCGGAAACCGGAATGATTACTGCGCGGAGTAGGAAGCGTACGTAGACGTAAAGGTGCTTTCGACTGCCTCACTTTGTCCCTGTTCAAAGACCATGCTGCCGAAAACCCCGAAGAAAGCACCGAGCCCTAGAGCCCATACCGCCATCAAACGAGTCAGATTTGTGCCTGCGGATACATCACTTCGATTGGACTGCTGCGCCCTGCTGACGGATAGAGATGGACGCCCGTAGTTGACCGAGACATGACCAGGCCGCGACCTGTCCCTACGCATTCGCGCCGATGAAGATCCATTGCGATTGCACTGTGCAATACGTGCACGCTGACCGGGCCGAACGATGTGCTGTGTGCAAGACGCACTACGTTCACCCCACACCAGCGGGGCTTTCCGTGTCGTCCGAGCAGGGAGCTCGGAAACTTGAGAAAAGTCAATATTAGATGTGCTGCTAACACCTAGTGCGGTTGAAACCGTAGACATCATGTTTTCTCCCTTTCCAACGTTGACTCTCCCACCTCTGCCAGACTGGAGAGCATAAGAGTTGTACGACCGTTTCCCGACGCTGTGGAGACTATGTCCAAGGGCGGATGCGGAGAATCCGTCTAGACCTTTTCATCAAACGACTGTTCGAGTAACTTGTCATGTTCGATTTATAACACCATGTTCGAACCATGTCTAGCGCTATCCGGATTTATTTTCGATTTTCGTTGTCGCCACCGCCCCCGAACACGGATAATGTACATCTTTCCCGAAGAACCAAAGGACGCACGGTGTTCGATGCTCGACGATTCGAACAGCTTTGAGTTATGATTCATTCGAAAGAGTTTGAGAAGGGATGTTCCATGGCTCAAAAGAAGAAAGCGAACCCTAAAACACTTACCGATCGGCAGCGTCGCATTCTTGACGTCATTTCGGATGCCGTCGTACTTCGCGGATACCCACCGAGCATTCGAGAAATTGGAGATGCCGTAGGCCTGAATTCCACCTCGTCGGTGGCATACCAACTCAAGGAGTTGGAAAAGAAGGGCTTTCTCCGCCGCGACCCACACAAACCACGCGCGGTAAACGTAAGGGATTCGAAGTCCTCGGCTGGCACTTTCACTCCGGTAAAGCCTGGGCCAAAGGCTACTGGCAGCACCCAAACTCCTGAGATGCCAGAGGACATGCCAGAACCAATCTTCGTTCCTATCGTTGGACAGATTGCGGCTGGCAACCCCATTTTGGCGGAGCAGCATGTGGAAAGTCATATGGCACTCCCTATGGAGATCACGGGCTCTGGTCAGCTATACCTACTCAAAGTCGTGGGTGATTCCATGGTTGACGCGGGCATTCTCGACGGAGACTGGGTGGTAGTCCGTTCCCAAGACGTGGTCGAACAGGGAGACTTTGTTGCAGCCCTGTTTGAAGATGAAGCAACAGTCAAGGAATGGCACGAAGACGCTGCTGGCAAGTGGCTCATGCCCCATAATCGCGCATTTGACCCACTTCCCGCGGAGCACGCCAAGATCCTCGGCAAGATTGTCAGCGTCCTACGCAGTCTCTAATTTCCCACATTTTCGTTGCCCGAAACAGACATAAACGGGCATACTGGAAACAGGTAGTAGAGCTGAGAATTCTTAACAGCTAAGGAGCGGGGAATGTACGCAGAGGAACGCCGCCGGAAGATTGCGTCTTTGACAGCAGTGGAAGGGCGCGTGACGGTCGCTGATCTTGCGGAAGCTTTCGATGTCACAGCAGAGACGATTCGCCGTGACCTAGCTCAGTTGGATGCAGAGGGCGCAGTTCACCGCGTACACGGTGGCGCCGTAGCTACTCGTTCTTTTCAGACTGTTGAGTTTTCAGTTGCCGCTCGAAAGAACGCGCAGAAGGACGCGAAGCTCTCTATCGCCCGCTGTGCTGCGGATTTTCTGCCTGACTCTGGCGGTGGAATTTTTCTCGATGCCGGAACTACCACCGAGGCTCTTGCAGAGCTGATGGTCCACTCCCCTGATAACCGCCGTTGGTCGGTTGTCACAAACTCTCTTCCCAACGCCATCACACTCGCAGGATCGAACCGCATTGAGCTTCAACTCCTTGGCGGCCAAGTTCGCGTCATTACTCAGGCGGTTGCTGGCGATACGGCACTCCGCACTCTCGCAGTTATGCGTGCCGATGTAGCTTTCATTGGATCTAATGCCTTGACAATTGACCACGGTCTTTCTACTGCTGATCCACAGGAAGCAGCAGTAAAGCGCGCGATGATTACGAATGCGCGCAAAGTCATCGTCATGGCGGACTCGACGAAACTTGGCCGCGACTTCCTTGTCAGCTTTGCGGCATTGGAAGATATCGACGTCGTGATTACAGATTCCTCTGCCCCGGAACAATTCGTAAACGATCTCAGGGAGCAAGGTGTCGAGGTCGTGATTGCTTCATGATCCTGACCTTGACTGTAAATCCGTCGATCGATCGACTTGCTCGACTCGATACGGAGCTCAAACGAGGTGGAGTGTTCCGCCTACCAATGGCTGAGGACATGGCTGGCGGCAAGGGAATTAATGTGTCCAAGGCCTTGCACTACGCGGGAGAAAAAACGCTCGCGCTCTACCCGGCATCGGACTCCGGAAAATTCACGCGTCTGTTGGAAGTCTCTGGCATACCCCATGAAGCCATCAACACGACTAACGAAGCCCGCGTTAATCTCACACTCGCAGAGCCAGATGGGACGACCACCAAGCTCAATTCCCCTGGCATGACATTGACGAAAGCGCACCGTAGGCGTGTCCTGGAGAAGCTTATCCACCATGCTAAACGCGCCACCTGGGTAGTTTTCGCAGGTTCACTGCCCCCTGGTGTCCCCCGGGATTTTTACGTTCAATGCACCGAAGCGGTGTATTCGGTCAATCCGAATATTCGTGTTGCGCTGGACACTAGCGACGGCCCACTGACTGAGGTCGTTCGCGCATTTCCGAAGGTGCGGCCTTTTTTGATGAAGCCAAACGCATACGAGCTTGGCCAAATCATTGACCAGGATGGCGAAGTGCTAGAGGCCGCTGCAGCCGAAGGGAACTATCTTCCCGTAGCGCAGGCTGCACGTGCGCTGAACGAGCTTGGCGTTTCCGAAGTCCTTGCCACTCTCGGCGAAGCAGGGGCGGTACTTTCGGTGAAATCAGGCGATTGTTTCGCTGCTACCTCCCCCTCGATAGTCGCTCAGTCCACGGTCGGTGCTGGAGACTGTGCTTTGGCCGGCTACGTTATGTCCCGCGAACGCGGTGATAGCTACCAAGATGCACTAACCACGGCCGTGGCTTATGGGGCGGCGGCAACCAGTCTTCCCGGTACGACCATCCCCTATCCAGAACAGGTTCACCCCGAGGCCGGCCGGTTATGGCAGCTCGACGCTTAGCTTTTCGATGCCTAGATAAGGAGCATTAGAAAACCATGTCTTCTTCGGCAGATTTTTCCGCTATTGCATCAGACCTGGCCGATGAGTCGACAGTGTTCCTTGACCTTGATATCGGTCCGCAAAAGGAGAAGATCCTTAACTACCTCATCGCTAAAGCTGTAGAGACCAGCCGCGCCACCGACAGCAACGGCATCGTCGCAGCAGCCCTCGAACGCGAAGAGAAGGCCCCGACAGGTCTGCCGGGCGGGATAGCCATCCCCCACTGCCGCCATGAGGACTGGTCGAAGCCGACCCTGATATTTGCCCGCTTAACCGGCGCTACGGAATTCACCACACCAGACGGGCCGGCGGACCTGCTCTTTTTCATCGGTGTCCCATCTACTAACAGCGATGTCCACGTCGACATTCTGGCTGCACTCGCAAAAGCACTTCGCGATAAGGGGTTTCGCGCAGCTCTTCGCGGTGCTGAAAACGACGATGAGGCCGCCCAGATTATTAGCGAGCACATCACCAAAGCGCCTCGTCGGAAAGCGAAAAATCCTCCGACGAAGACCAATATCGTCGCCATTACGGCCTGCCCCACTGGTATCGCTCACACTTACTTAGCAGCCGAAGCGCTTACTGGCGCGGCAGAAAGCATGGCTGATGTCACGCTAACTGTAGAAACTCAGGGCTCGGTAGGAACCCAGGACGCCCCCACAGAGGCAATTGACCGGGCCGACGTGCTGGTAATCGCTGCCGATATTGGAGTCACGGGGCTCAAGCGTTTCAGCGATAAACCACAGGTCAAAGTGCCAATTCGTAAGGCAGTCAATGAACCCACTGCGGTTATTGAACAAGCGAAAGCGGTAGCAGAACAATCACGCGTTCGCGCCTACGACCGAAAGGCGCCGCAGCCTAAGGATGACCACGACAAAAAAGCCGGTTCGCAAGCCGGTGATGCAGGCGCATACCCTACATCTGAGAGAGCACGGGCTGCTACGGAGGCAAGGGCGCCTAAACCGTCGTTACGCGGCGACAAAGCCTTTGGACACTGGGTTCGTGATGCCATTATGACCGGTGTCAGCTATATGGTGCCGTTCGTGGCCGCTTCTGGTTTGTTGATTGCGCTGGGATTCCTCGTCGGCGGTCATCAGGTTGGTCTAGTGGCTGACGCCGTGACTAGGGATTTGCGGCTGCCGGAGGTTATCGGGCTTGATGCTCCGATTGCTGTGCCGACGAAGGATCTCGGCACCGTGCTAGTTGATCGTAGTGGTCTGTGGCTGTATCTCGGCTCGGCGCTTTTTGCCATTGGCAACCACGGCATGCAGGTCATTGTGGCTGTAATGAGTGCTTATATTGCCTTTGGCATGACTGGCAGAGCCGGTATTGCACCAGGCTTCATTGGCGGTGCCATCGCGGTCACGGTTGGCGCCGGCTTCCTTGGGGGCCTAGTGACAGGGATTCTGGCGGGACTAGTCGTAGCCTTACTGTTGAGGATGAGAGTCCCGGACTGGCTACGACCGCTAATGCCGGTTGTCGTGATTCCTATGCTCGGGGCTATGACCGTTGGGCTCACCATGTACCTGCTTCTCGGGATGCCGCTGGCATGGCTGATGACAGCTCTGCAGCAGTGGCTGCAATCACTGGATACGGCAGCGGCGTTCCTGTTCGGTGGTCTTCTCGGCGCAATGATGTGCGTGGATATGGGCGGAATGATCAACAAGGCTGCTTATCTTTTTGCCGTCGCAAACATCGCCTCGGCAGATCCAGCATCATGGAAGGTCATGGCCGCTGTGATGGCGGCGGGCATGGTACCTCCATTGGCTACATCTCTGGCAGTTGTGCTCCGACCAAAGCTGTTCAGTTCGGCGGAGCGTCAAAACGGCAAAGCGGGCTGGGTGCTCGGTGCTGCCTTCATTTCAGAGGGAGTGATTCCCTTCGCCGCCGCAGATCCGCTACGTGTGATTCCGTCGATTGTGATTGGCGGTGCCGTCACCGGTGGCACCTCAATGGCTTTGGGTGCGGCCACACGTGTTCCGCACGGAGGTATTTTCGTGCTGTTTGCAATCGACAACCCTGTCGCATGGCTTGCTGCAATCGTCTTGGGCAGCATAGTGGCAGCTATTCTCGTTGTGGCAGCTAAAAGTCTGTGGCCGCGGCAAGTCAGCACCGATAGTCAAAACGTAGAAGGATTTCTGCAAACTTCACCAAACATGCCCCATCCCAACCTGCCAAGCGATTAAGCTCTGAACAGGTGTCGAGGAAATCGATAAGCAGAAAGGCAAGGTGCCGCCCCATGGCTACGCAACACGTCCACGTCGGCTCCAAGGTGGGTATTCATGCCCGCCCCGCGTCGGTAATCGCTGAGCGTGCCTCCCGATTTCAGGAAGAAATACTGATCGAACTCATTGATTCACCCGAGCCCGACAACGAACCGGCTGATGCCTCCTCAACTTTGATGCTAATGGCACTCGGCGCAGGATATGGCGATGAAGTCGCCGTCACCAGTACAAACGCAGTTGCGGTGGAGAAGATAGCACAGCTCATTGCCCAAGATTTGAGCGATTAAGAGCAATCAGCTTAACGACGAAACATCGTGGCAACGGTCACGGGGTTCCGTCGTTAAGCATTCGTGCAAGATCTTGCCCTGGACAGGAGGCCTACGAGCGGTTCTCGCCGATGCGGTTGTAGAGCCAGTTCAAAATTGGATAGCCGATAATAATGCCGACCGAACCCCAAGCAATGCCCTCCAGCGTCAGCGAACCAATGTCGAGGGTGAGGTTGCCGATACCCGCAATCAGCGCGGTGGCGGCAGCGGTGAGATTGACCGGGTTGTTGAAGTCGACCTTTTCGTCCATCCAGATGCGCACACCGAGCAGACCGATCAGGCCGTAGAGCACCATCGTTGCCCCACCGAGCACGCCGGTAGGAATGGTCAAGATAAGTGCGCCGAACTTTGGAATGAAAGCCAGTGCAATGGCCGTGAAAGCTGCCACCCAGTAAGCGGCGGTCGAATAGACACGGGTAGCGGCCATAACCCCGATATTCTCAGCGTAGGTAGTGGTACCAGAACCACCAGCTGAACCGGCGATGGTGGTGGCTAGACCGTCTGCAATAAGAGCATCTCCAGCGATGTCATCGAGGTTTCGGCCAGTCATGGCAGCAACAGCCTTGACGTGACCGACATTCTCGGCAATCAGCACCACGATGACAGGCAGACCAATCAGCATCGCATTGACGTGGAACTCCGGTGCGTGGAATGCGGGCATACCAATCCAGGCGGCATTGCCGACGGTTTCTGTAGCCTCGGGCGAGAGATTTCCGGTGGCAGCGGCGAAGATCCAGCCGATTAGTACGCCGATAAGGACTCCCAGACGGCTGACCATACCGCGGCCAGCGACGGTTGCGAAGACAATGGATGCCATCGTGACAAATGCGACCAACGGCTGAGTGGCGAAGTTCTCCGTGGCAGCAGGCGCCAGATTAAGTCCGATGAGAGCGACGATGCTTCCTGTTACTACAGGGGGCATGATCATATCGAGGACACGCTTGCCGGCGAACTTTACTACGAAGCCAACGAGCATGAGCGCAATGCCGGCGCAGAGCACGACACCGAGCTGAACACCAATACCCTGCGCCTGTGTCGCGGTCAGTGGCGCGATGAAGGCAAACGACGAGCCCAGGTAAGAGGGCAAGCGATTTCGGGTGATCAGCAGGAAGACAATCGTGCCGATACCCGAGAACAGCAGTGTGGTGTTGACTGGAAAACCGGTCAACAACGGCACCAGAAGAGTTGCACCAAACATGGCAATGACGTGCTGTGCGCCGATGCCAATCGTGCGAGGCCAATCGAGGCGTTCGTTGGGAGCCACCACGGCTCCCGGTGCGATCTTTCGACCGTCACCGTGAATATCCCAACCGAAAAGACGGCCACGTTCGGCGTTTTCAGCAGACGGATTTGCGGAGGTTCCCTGTCGGGTCTCCGCGTCAGAAGTAGAATTCATGGTCTTAATGCTAGTGGATGCCCACCGCAGATCACGCCACGGATACCGCCTCAACCCCAGGACTGCCGGAGCTCTTTTCCGCTCGCACTATTCCGGCTAGGAGTCAATGCTACTTTCCTCATTCGCATCAGCCGTGAAGTCAGTATCTGCTGCAGGTTCAATGTGGTACGCCGACAGTTCATCCGCGAGGCTAGTGGGCAAACGCACATCCATCTGGGTGCCTTGCTCCGTCCATGTCTCCGACAGCACGGTCGCATCTTCGTGGAGCATGGAGACAATATTGCCCTTGTCATAGGGGATCAACATGTGAACGTGAGACTCCAGCTCATTGAGAGCAAGCTCGAGTCGGGTCTCCAGTTCACCGATCCCCTCACCCGTTCGCGCAGAGACAAAGACCGCATCATCGAGCTGGTGGCGCAGTTGTGCCAGGGTAATGCCATCGGCCTTGTCCACCTTGTTGACTACCAACAGCTCGGGCGGAATCTCAGCCTTTTCTTCCTCCGCGATTTCGTTGATGACTTTGTTGACAGCCTTAATCTGATCCAGCGGGAATGGGTCAGAGGAGTCTACGACGTGCATGATGACGTCGGCTTCGAGTACCTCTTCCAAGGTCGAGCGAAAAGCTTCAATGAGCTGGGTCGGCAAGTGGCGAACAAATCCGACCGTATCGGTCATAATCACCGTGCGGCCGTCGCGAAGCTTGGTGCGACGAGTCGTCGGATCCAGCGTTGCAAACAGCGCGTCTTCCACCAACACCCCAGCGTCTGTCAGCGCATTGAGCAACGAAGACTTGCCCGCGTTGGTGTAGCCGACAATTGCCACGCGCGGCAGGTGCCCAGCCTTACGACGTGCGCGCTTAATCTCACGCGCAGTCTTCATGCCGGCCAATTCCTTGCGAATCCGCGCCATATCTTGGCGCAGTCGCCGACGATCGGTTTCAATCTTAGTTTCACCCGGACCACGCAGACCCACGCCGCCGTTAGAGCCCGCGCGACCACCAGCCTGACGCGACAGGTTGCCACCCCAGCCGCGCAGACGCGTGTACAAGTACTGCATCTGTGCCAGCGAGACCTGCGCCTTGCCCTCCTTGGACTTCGCGTGCTGAGCAAAGATATCCAGAATCAGCATGGTGCGGTCAATAACCTTGGCGTCAAGCCGGTCTTCCAGCGCCACCAATTGGCCGGGGGACAGCTCACCGTCGCAAATAACTGTATCTGCGCCGGTAGAAGCGACAATATCGCGAAGCTCGTTGAGCTTGCCAGATCCCACGTAAGTGCCAGGGTCCGGCTTATCGCGGCGCTGCAGCACCATCTCTAAAACTTCCGAACCTGCAGTCTCTGCCAGTGCGGCGAGCTCCTCCATCGCCACTTCGGCTTCCTGAAGGGTCCCGGATGTCCAGACACCGAGCAGCACCACGCGTTCTAGGCGGAGCTGACGGTACTCGACCATCGCCTCTTCAGACTCAGTATGTGCTACTGACCTGGTCAGCCGGCGCAGAGAGGAACGCGCCTCCAGATCCAAATCACCGACCGTAGGTTCCCTTTGCGTGCCGACGTTCGTTGCGAACGCATCCCCGGAGGCACTATCGGCGTTTTCGCCAGCATCATTAGCGTCGATGAGAAAATCGTCCATCTCGTGCGAGGTGCTAGCCTGCTGCGACATTTCGTCGCTGACCTCATCAAAGTTGTTGGAAAAATTCGTCATACTAGCTGCTATTGTCGCATGACAAGCCAAATTCTCCGCATTGTGTGCGGAGAATACCGAGCTGAAGCTCAAGACTTAGGCTGCAGAAGGTGGCCTGCGTGTCAGAACCAGTGCAACCGGACCACTGTTAGTACTACCGCCAGCACACGTACCACTGTCGGACACTCCGCAGTTGGAACAACCTCCGCCTGGGCACATGCCACCGAGGGATTCCCGGCGCAGTTGGCCGGTGTGTTCCATGCGGTCAAGGATGAGGTCTACCGTTGCTCGCTGCAGGCCGGTGATTTCGCAGATTTTGCGCCGGGAGCTAATGCCCTGCGCAATTGCATCCTGGACGGCTTCTGTAGGCCGACGAGTAACCGTCGTATTCTTCCTGGCTCTAAAGAGTCCCACGGCGATAGCTCCTTTCCGTATCGGGATTCTTGTTGGACCTGATTTCTAGTTGGAAAATGTGTCCTAGTAGCTTTGCCGAAGCTCCTAGGAATTTACGAGGCTTTACAGGAACAGTTTCAACCCTTGGAAAACAATCACGGCCAGTGCCCATGCAACGACCAGCTGCGCTAGCAAACCGAAGCCCGTCCACTTCAAGCCGATCTCGCGGCGTTGTGCCGCGAGCGTAGCCACGCACGGTGTGTAAGCCAGCAGGAAGATCATGTAGGCCCAGACTGCTGCCAATCCATTTCCATCGGATGCATTGTCAAAGTCACGTCGAATATTCTCCGCGAGCGGGCTGGAGGCCTGTTCGCTCGAATCCGAGTCGGTGACGTCCTCCACTGCATAGGTCTGTGCCCAGGTAGAAATGACGGCTTCCTTGGCCACAAAGCCCGTCACCAACGGACCTGTCAGAGACCATGTGCCGAAACCTGCCGGGTTAAAAACAGGAGCAATAGTTGCGCTGACTGTACCGTATGCGGAGTCCTGCGGTGCCAGGTCTTCATCGGCAAAGGAGTGCCCGGAGACAACCGGGATAGACATCAGTAGCCAAACGACGATGACGGTGCTGACGATGATTCCACTAGCGGTCTGCAGAAAGCCCTTCAGACGCATCCACATCACTGATAGTGCCAGTCGTGCAGTCGGTAGCTGGTAGGTTGGCAGGTCAATGACCAGCGGTTCCGACGGCATGGTGCGCCACAGAGTCTTACGCAGCGCAAGGCCGGTCAGAACGATCAGCAGAATCGAGATCACGTACATAGCGAAGACGACGGTGCCCGCGTGTTCCGGGAAGAACACCGCACCCAGCATGACATACACGGTTAGGCGCGCCGAACAGGAGGTAAACGGAACCAGTAGTGCCGTCAATATGCGGTGGCGCGGATTACTTAGCACACGTGTCGCCGAAATCGCTGGCACGTTACAACCAAAGCCGACGATGAGCGGAATAAATGCCTTACCCGGAAGACCAATTACACGCATGACACGGTCCGCCACCACGGCCGCACGCGCCATATACCCTGAATCCTCGAGCACTGCGAGGCACAGGAACATGAGTGCCATCAGCGGAACAAAGGTCAGCACCATGCCGACACCGCCGATGATGCCGTTCACAAGCAGCCCCGTGACAATCGGATGGTCCCATCCCATCGCTTCTAATCCGCGGGTAACCAGATCTGCGAAATTACCGGTAATAAGGGTTTCTAAACCGTCCTGCAACGGCGCTGCCACCGTGGTCGTGATCTGGAAGACTGCCCACATGACCGCCAGGAACACAATCGGTCCGAGAACCGGATGGAGAACCACGTTATCAATGCGGTCGGAGAACGTCTGGCGATCTTCTACCCCGCCCGTAGCTGCCGCAACCGCCGCATCAATCGCGGCAAAGCGTGCGTCGTCCAGGCGTTCAATCGAGTCACCATCGGCCCGGCGAATCGGTGACGATACCGAACTACATCCGTCCAGAGCCGCAGCTACCGCGTCGGCCAACCGCGCCATTCCCGCTTTACGACGGGGATCCAGCGCCACCACTGGCATCCCCATAGCTGACTGCAATGCGTCCGGATTCACATCGATGCCCTTGGCCTTGGCAACATCGAGTTTGGTCAGGGCCAGAACGATGCGCTGGGGCTGCTCCGCCAACTCCGCAGCCATGTAGAGGCCACGCCCCAGTGCCGTGGCGTCGACAACGACAACGACGAGATCCGGGCGTTCTTCTTCCGGTTTCTCGATGAGCATCTCGCGAGTGAGCTCTTCGTCCGGGCTCATGGCATCCAGCGAGTAGGCACCCGGGAAATCGATGACATCGTACTCAGCGGCATCGGTCTTCCACGCGCCGCGACTGACCTCCACGGTCGTACCAGGCCAATTGCCCATCTGCGCTTTCGCACCAGTCAAACTATTGAACAGTGTTGACTTACCGGAGTTCGGAGCGCCGACTACGGCAACAACAGGTGCACCCTCCTTTGCTGGTGCACCGCCGCTGCACGCATGACAGCTGGGCGTAGATGCGAATTTTCGCGTTGAAGAATCCGTAGGTGTTGTCATTGTTAACTTTCAGGAGGGAGGTGAGAAAAGAGATGTACGGGACTAACCCGCGATGGACATCTTGTGCAGCGTGCTGGCATCGATGGCGTAGCGCGTTGCGCCAGCATGGACGATTCGCCCACCGCCGCTGGTGCTCCGTCCCACAGTGACACTCATTCCAGGGCGAAGCCCCAGTTGCGAAAGCCTGCGACACAGGCACTCATCCACATGCGACGCTCCCAGAGTGACGGTTACCCCCACCGGGACGTCGGCAAGCGACTGAATGTCATCCGACTGTTTTCGAAACCGCAATCCGAGCATGAGAAACCTCGCTTACATAGATAAGAATTAAGCTAAGCATTGAGTGTTTACGGAGATGAGCTTACTCTTAGGCATGCCTAAATGGAATAAACCGGGCACACCTAAGGAAAGTTATTTATACCACACTTAATATTCACCTATTTAGCGTGGCAGAATTGTTAGTCCAATCCGAATAGTTACCGCGGTGTGAAGGAATGGTTTTAGGCGCCCCAGAGCACAATGTGCTGACGTGCGATTCGTTAGTTCGCAGATGAAGATATGGGAAGTATTATCGAGAAGTATGACTACTGACTTGCTAAGCATTGGCATGGACTACCCCAGCTGGCGAGACGCGATGGAAGCCGCGATTGCCAGTGACAATCTGTCGGTCATCGGCGAGGTCCGCGGCGGCCAGCTGGTCCGTTTCGAAGATTCCTCTGGTGCGCGTCTGCACATCCTGGGTGTTGAACCATTTTCTACCTACGCCGGCTTCGCGGGCAGCCCGACCGTCACCGCCCATGTATCCAGCGTGGACGATGTCTTGGCACTCGTGGAAATCGTCGAGGACGATCCCTCCTCAGATAACTTTGACAAGGTCATCGAGGTCGCTACCTGCCTGCTGTCACAAGGGCCGATGATTGTTGATGCCGGAACTCAGACTTTTGAGCACGTCGCGCTATCAGCTCTGGCAACTGATTTCACCCTCGACGCATCCGCCGAAGAGTACGAGAAGCGCACTGGGGCAACCCCGACAACATTGGACTTCGAAGGTGCTAAGGCAATTGTCGGAGATCAGGTCGGCAAGGCATCGCCTAGTGCAACCGTCAAACTGGCCGGTGTTATCAATAACTCCCGCAAGCATGTCAATGAGCTAACCGGCAAGAAGTTCTGGGTGCTCAATCTTGCTCTGCCGACTCCCATGGACGTACTTGTCCCCGGCGGCGACGAAGCTCCCCAGCCGGGCATGGTCGTCTCCGGCACTTTCTCGCTGACGGGTGAAATTATCCCTCCGCAGGGCTGTGGTGGCGGTTGTGGCGATGGCGGCTGTGGTTGTGGCGATGGCGGCTGCGGCGGACACTAGTCCGATAACTCTCCCCCCCCCACCGCCTCCGCTACCCCGCTAGCGCTCCTGCTGCACTAGCTATCAGTCACAGGGCTTCCAGCTCAATATCGCCGAGCGTGTGAATCACGCTCGGCCCGGTCAAGGTCGCTGAGAAGGCCCCATCCGCATTGCTGGCTTTGTGGACATCCACAGTCACCACACCGCCGGACACCTTGACTGTCACAGCCCCCTCAGTCCGGCCGGCATCGGCCAGCGCGGCAATTGCTGCGGCAACCGTGCCGGTACCACACGAACGGGTCTCACCAACTCCACGTTCAATTACTCGCATGGACACCGAATCAGAGGCATCCAGCGGGGTGACAATTTCCAGGTTGAGGCCGTTCGGGAACATGGCTTCGTCGGCACGCACTGGCTTCGCGACACTACCCGCCGCTTCCAATTCCAGCTCCGCCAGACCGGCGGCACTCAGGCCCGGCATGACGCAGGCCAAATGCGGATTTCCCACGTCGACACCAATCCCGGCGAATTTCAGTGCATTGTTGCCCGAGCCAATGAACGCAGTAGCGAGGCCAAGGACCTCCGGCTGCCCCATATTCACCCCGACGACCGCATGCCTGCGGCTGAGCTCATCAATCGAAACAGCGCGCAGCCCTGCTCGAGTGCCCACCCGCAGAGTTCCGTCGACGACACTGTCCGGGCTGTGAATCGCGGCAATATAGTGTCCAAAAACGCGGACACCATTCCCGCACATCTCGGCAATAGAACCGTCACTATTGCGGTAGTCCATAAACCAATCGTCGGCTTTAACTCCCTCCGGCAATGCCGTCAAAACACCGGCATCGACGAGTTTCCCCGCTCGGGCAACCCGCAGGACGCCGTCAGCGCCAAGACCCCGCTGTCGATCGCACACTGCTGCGACGAGTGATTCGGTCAATTCGATCGACACCAAATCATCTGGAAAAATCAAGAAATCGTTTTGAGTACCGTGGCCTTTGGCAAATGAAACCATGCCCTTGATGCTAGCGGGAGGTCCTCATCTCTTACAGACCAAGTGCGGAAAAGGCCTGTCCCGGCACGTCACCGGCAGCGTTTAGCCACCCGATTCGATGATCACGGTTGAACCAGGAGCGTTGACGTCGCACATACCTGCGCGTACCAGTAATCGTTCGTTCACAAGCCGTATCCAGGTCGTAAACGCCATCGAAGTAGTCCAGCACCTGTGCATAGCCAATCGCGCGACTAGCGGTCACACCTTCGCGCAACCCTTGCGCAATCAATCTCTCAGTTTCTTCCACCAGGCCAGCGGCAAACATGCCCCGCGTCCGCTGTTCAATCCGCGGATTTAGCCATTCCGCCTGTGTGCGCAATCCCAATATGCGCGTATTCCACCGCGGTGGCTTATCAATCGACGGCTTCGACGCTGCAAAAGGTTTACCTGTCAGCTCGATGACCTCCAAGGCACGGACAGTGCGCCGCGGGTCGTTGGTCTCAATAATTGCCGCCGCATCCGGATCAATCTCTGCCAGCCGATCATGCAACGCCGCCGGACCGATCTCGTCCTGCACTGCCTCCCATTTCGCACGTACCTCGGGGTCCGTAGGTGGGAACTGCCAGTCGTCCACCAACGCCTGCACATACATCATTGACCCGCCGACAAGGATGGGGACTTTCCCCCGCGCGCGAATGGCCTCAACATCCGCGACCGCCTCACGCTGATACGTCGCTACACTCGCCGGCTGCGTCACGTTCAGAACATCTAGTTGGTGGTGCGGAATCCCCCGCCGCTGATCCACCGACAGCTTTGCCGTTCCGATATCCATTCCTCGATACAGCTGCATCGAATCAACATTGACGACCTCACCGCCAAGCTGCTCCGCAAGTACCAGCCCCAAATCCGACTTTCCGACGCCGTCGGCCCTACCACCGCAATCGGCACCGGCAAGCTCTCACTCTCGAAAGCCGTCACTACCCAGTTCACACTCCTGCACAAAAACTAAAAATGCGAGCTCTTACTCCGCAACACACTGCCAGCTGGCCACGTGGTAACCGATGCCATAAGGCGCCCCGTCATAGTAAGAACGCTTTACGACGGTCATTCCAGACCCCATCCAGCTTGCAGCAGCTTTACTCAGCTGCTGCCATAACTCGGCCGCGTACGCGCCGGGAGCTGGAAACACAATATTTTCCACATTAACGGTTGAGCAGTCCTGCCCAGCAATCAAACTGCACAGCGCATCAACCTCCGCTGCACCCTCAACTACGCCGACCGGGGAATCGTCCGCAAGGCCGAATGCGCCGTCGACAAGCACGAGCAGACGCGTGTGACCGGCAGCGAGCGCCTCGGCGATAGAGTCGAAGCACGTTGCCTGCACGACGCGGCCAGTGTGTCCTTCAGAATTCCGTCGTGCGTAGTCTTCGATAAGCCAGCGCCCCAGCAGCTCAGGTAATTCGGTTCCACCGGACACCGTGACATCAACCCCATACGGGGAGAAGCTGCCGGGTGTGCTGCTCTGGTGCGGGGACTTCGTCTGCATTCTGCCAGTGATAATAGCGACCGCGCCGGGCTCCCCGGGTGCGTCACCAGCCCACAGCATCGCGACAGCTTCACGGGCGTGACGGCGCAATTCCGTGGCTGTGGATGCAAAACCACCCAGCTCCTCGACGATGAGGAGCGCACGCGGAACACTAACAAGCCGAGGCAAACGCGAATTCACGTCCTCAACGCTACCGTGAGGGGCTAGTCGATGCCTTATTCCGGCGGTGTTACGCGCGCTGTGCCAAAATTTTTGGGATACTCGAGCACATACCGTAAGTGTTTGATGGCAGCCGTGTCGCGCGGCAGTTCTGCATGAAGATTGGAAGAGGTTTACCCACTATGACCGGTACCAGCAATTCCCCTAAGCCAGGTCCACGCCCGGGTCCACGTCCGGGACCTCGACCAGGCGCAATGCCGGCTCATCGTAAGGCCCCTGGAGCCGCTCCAGCGCCTGCGGGGTCCGCCGCTGTGACACATGCTGTCCACAATGATCCGAAGAAGTTTGGCCGCATTGATGAAGACGGCACTGTTTGGCTGGTCACCAGTGCCGGCGAACGCAATATTGGTTCCTGGCAGGCTGGCACCGTAGAAGAGGGCTATGCCCACTACGGCAAGCGCTACGAGGATCTGGCCACCGAGGTCGAGCTACTGGAATCTCGTGTAGTTTCCCACCCGCAGGAGGCAAAGACCATTTCTCACAACGCAGTTGAACTGCGTGAGAGCCTTGCCACCGCCACGGTCCTCGGCGATATCGATGCGCTGGATAAGCGCCTCGCAGAGGTCATTGCCGCCTCCCACGTCGCAGAGGAAAAAGTCGCTCACGACAAGGCAGAGCGCCGTAAGAACGCCATCGCACGTAAGGAAGAGCTCGCCACGGAGGCCGAGGAGCTCGCAGAGAACTCCACCGAGTGGAAGGTCGCCGGCGACCGTATCCGCGAGATTCTCACGGAGTGGAAGCAGATTCGCGGCATCGACCGCAAAACTGATGATCAACTCTGGCGCCGTTACTCCCGCGCGCGTGATTCTTTCAACCGCCGCCGCGGTGCCCATTTTGCGGAACTGGACCGCAACCGTGCGGCTGCTCGCCGCGCTAAGGAGGACATCATTGAGCGAGCTGAGGCCCTGAAGACCTCCACTGATTGGGGTGGCACCGCTGCTGCCTTCCGTGACCTGATGGCTGAGTGGAAGGCCGCTGGTCGAGCCCCACGCGAGGTCGATGACAAGCTGTGGGCGCAGTTCAAGGCCGCCCAGGATGAGTTCTTTGGTGCTCGCAACGCGGTCAATGAAGCTCGCGACAAGGAGTTCGAGCAAAACGCTGCGGCCAAGGACGCACTGCTGGCTGAATACGAAGACCGCATTGATCCGTCCAAGGGCCTCGATCACGCTCGCAACGAACTGCGTCAGTTGCAAGAGAAATGGGAGGCCATCGGCTTTGTGCCGCGTGGTCGTGTGCGTGAGTATGAAAACCGCATTGGCGCACTGGAAAAGCGCGTCTCCGATGCTGCTGATTCGCAGTGGCGCCGCACCGACCCCGAAGCACAGGCTCGCGTCCAGCAGTTCGCCGACCGCGCGGCAGAGTTTGAGCAGAAGGCGGCCGAGCTCGAGGCGAAGGGCAAGGCTTCTCAGGCAGCCAAGGCTCGGGAGCAGGCCGAACAGTGGCGACAGTGGGCAGAGCAGGCTGCGGAGACTCTCAAAGAGCTCTAACAGAAACTAGTTGTGTGTCGGGGAAGCAGCTTCCTGCTCTCCGGCGTCCTCAACAGAATTCTGGCTCAGCTATGCGCTGGCAACGCGTCGATGGTTAAAACGTCTCACTACTCGTCACAGACCTGTTCGTCCTGTTCGCCGGTCTGCTGAGAGACATTCTCCGCGCTACTGCCCTGCTGGCCACGATTGCGTCGGCGAGCGCGTTCACGGCGGTCGTCGACGACCTCAACATCCGTAGTCGTATTCGGTGTCAGACCCGCCCGCAGGTAAACCTGCTGCGCGCGCAGTACCGGATCGGTGTCAGCGTGCTTGCGACGTTTCGTCGCGATTGCAAGCTGCTCCTTACTGCGTCGGAAAGCGATGAAAGTCACGGAAATGGCCAGTAGAAAACTGCAGAAAATACCGAGTATTAGTCCGAAGGAAATACCCTCGCCGGCCAGTTCCTGTGGACGAGACTGTCGCATCCAACCAGCGAAAACTGAGTAGACCATCTGGATGCAGGCAAAAAACCAGGTAACGAACGCGAGAATCGTCGTCCGCGTAATCAGCGTGGCAATAGCTAGCAAGACACCTACCACCACGAGAATGGAGTAAATTCGCTCCGGTCGGGTCGTGAAGTACTGATGCGCAACATCCGTATCCAGCAACACATCAAAGCCCAAAACGACGCCCGAGTGCGGAAGGAAGAAACTCGTAATGAGGCCGATGACGGCAACCATCATCGGAATCACCGCACGGCCGAGATCCAGCTCGCCAGCGGCCTTGCGCTCCTGAACCCGCAGTGCCTGCGCAGATTCCACCGACTGCTCGCTAGTGGATTCCATATCACTTTCCGGCGAAGCCTTGTCACTACTCACAGCCGCATCCCTCACTTACACTCGTTTTCTCCGGGCGCCCAATCTTCGGCAAGCCCAGACCTACTCCAATCGGAGCGGTCGTCGGAGTCTGACCGACCTCTACATTATCCCCCGCCTTAGTGCGGCGGTGTGTGAGCACACCGGAGTCAGCAATGAGGAAGTGCGGTGCGGAGTCGGTCACGCGTACTGTCACGTAATCACCTGGGCGAATCTTTCGGTCGACGACGCCTGGTTCGCTTTCCGACGGGCTGAAGTGCACCAGGCGGCCATCCCGACTCCGACCAGACATGCGATGAGTCTCCGCATTCTTACGGCCATCGGACTGGCTGACCAGCAGCTCTACTTCCCTGCCGACTAGCTTGGCGTTTTCTTCCTCGGAAATGCGCTCTTGAAGCGCTAACAGCCGACCATAGCGTTCCTTCACAACCTCTGGAGGAACCTGATCCGGCATTGTTGCCGCCGGAGTTCCCGGGCGTGGCGAGTATTGGAAGGTGAACGCCGAACTAAAGCGAGCCTTTTCCACTACGTCGAGAGTTGCCTGGAAGTCCTCTTCAGTCTCACCGGGGAAACCGACAATGATGTCAGTGGTAATGGCCGCATCCGGCATTTTCTCCCTAACCTTGTCCAGAATTCCCAGGAATTTCTTGGTGCGGTAGGAACGGCGCATGTCTTTCAGCACTCGGTCGGAACCGGACTGTAGTGGCATGTGCAACTGATGAACCACATTCGGTGTCTCCGCCATGGCGTCGATGACATCATCGGTGAACTCAGCTGGGTGCGGAGACGTAAAGCGCACACGCTCCAACCCCTCAATCTGGCCGCAGGCGCGCAGCAACTTGGAAAAAGCCGAGCGGTCGCGTTCCATGTCAGGGTCGGCGAAGTTAACGCCATAGGCGTTGACATTCTGGCCGAGGAGGGTGACGTCAGTAACGCCCTGCTCCACGAGTGCCTGCACCTCAGCGAGAATCTCGCCCGGACGACGATCGCGTTCCTTACCACGCAAGCTGGGGACGATACAGAAGGTGCACGTGTTATTGCAGCCTACAGAAATACTCACCCAACCTGCGTAAGTGGATTCACGCTTGGCCGGCAGCACCGAGGGAAATTCTTCCAGCGCGTCCTTAATCTCGACTTCAGCCCGGTCATTATGAGCGGCGCGTTCCAACAGTGCTGGCAGCGAACCCAAGTTATGTGTACCGAAGACGACGTCCACCCATGGGGCCTTCTTTACGACGACATCCTTATCCTTCTGGGCCAAGCAACCACCGACGGCAATCTGCATGCCTGGGTGAGCATCCTTGACCGGTTTGAGCTGTCCCAATGTGCCATAAAGGCGGTTGTCCGCATTCTCTCGAACGGCACAGGTGTTGAAAACGACCAGATCGGGATTCTCGCCTTCTGCAGCCGCTACATAACCGTTTTCTTCCAGCAAGCCAGACAGTCGTTCCGAGTCATGGACGTTCATCTGACAACCGAACGTACGTACCTCATATGTGCGAGGCGAAGACTGCTGCTGAGAGTTCAAAGAAGGGGTAGTCACGGCAGTTTAGGTTAGCTGTTTATGGCCCATTTCCCCAATCAGCGGTCCCTTTAAACCTGGCCGGTGCGCCGTCGGCGTACTAATCCGGCGTGTGGTGGCACCGACGCTAATCTGTGTCCTCTTCCAGTTCTCGGTATCGCTCTTCTAACTGGTCCCGAGCAATGCTCATGGACAATTCGGAGGGGAAACCGCGCCGCGCCAGCACACCGACAACCTTGCGTAAATCCTTTTGCTTGGAGTTGAAGTCAGGTGCCACTGATTTAATAGTGGCCGCTTTCTTCGCCGCTAGCTTCCGGGCGACTTCTTCTTCCGCGTTGTGCGTAATCTGTTCCAACGCATCAGCACGAAGCGAAGCATCAATGCCCTTTTCCTTCAGCTCCCGGTTCAAAACCATCTTCGACTTACCGCGACTGGCAAAGCGCTGCCGCACCCATTCGGATGCGAAAAGCTCGTCATTGACCAATCCGCTTCGGGTCAGGTCATCAACAACTTCTTCAATCATCGAGGTTGGAAACTCCTCGACTGCCTCGAGCCTTTCTACGAGTTCCTTGCGGGAGCGCATTCGCTGATCGAGCAAGCGCAGCGCCTTAGCACGAATCGGAGCCTTGGATTCCTCACGACCCGCATCGTAGAGCGAACTACCGTCAGCTGCCGCAATCTGCTGAGCAAGCTTTTCGATAGTCTCCCGCACATCGCGGCCGTTACGATCCTCCACTGTCCTCACTTTTCATGTGTCGCGGCACTACGCCTCAAGCTAGCTAGTCTTCCAAATCATCGAAGTCGATGTCCGGCACGACATCGACAGGGGCATCGATATCGGTCTCGTCCTCGACCTCAGCGAATTCCCCGACCCCGAGCTTCTTCTTAATCTTGACTTCGATTTCCTGGGCAATTTCTGGATTCTCGCGCAGGTGCATACGAGCCTTTTCCTTGCCCTGTCCCAACTGATCGCCCTCGTAGGTAAACCACGAACCGGACTTCTTGACGATGCCGTTATCAACGCCCATGTCAATCAACGAGCCCTCACGCGAAATGCCCTCGCCGTAGATGATGTCAAACTCTGCCTGCTTGAACGGCGGTGACACCTTGTTCTTGACTACCTTCAAGCGCGTGCGGTTACCCACCGCATCCTGGCCGTCCTTCAACGTCTGAATTCGGCGTACGTCACAGCGAACGGAAGCGTAGAACTTCAGTGCTTTACCACCCGTGGTGGTCTCAGGAGAGCCGAACATGACGCCAATCTTTTCACGCAGCTGGTTAATGAAGATGGCAGTGGTGCCGGTGTTAGACAGCGCACCCGTCATCTTTCGCAGCGCCTGACTCATCAACCGCGCCTGCAGACCAACGTGGGAATCGCCCATTTCACCGTCGATTTCAGCCTTCGGCGTCAACGCGGCCACCGAGTCAACCACAATGATGTCAATAGCGCCGGAACGCACCAACATATCTGTGATCTCAAGTGCCTGCTCACCGGTATCTGGTTGGGATACCAGAAGGTTGTCCGTATCTACCCCAAGCTTGCGCGCATAAACCGGATCCAGTGCATGCTCCGCATCAATAAATGCGGCAATACCGCCCTGCCGCTGCGCCTCTGCAATAGCATGAAGTGCGACTGTGGTCTTACCTGAGGATTCTGGACCATAAATTTCTACGATACGACCACGTGGGAACCCACCCAGGCCCAAGGCCACGTCGATGGCGATATTGCCGGAGGGAATAACCTGAATTGGAGGACGATTGTCGTCTCCCAGGCGCATAACTGCACCCTTACCAAAGTCCTTCTCAATATTCGCCAGAGCTACATCGAGCGCCTTCAGGCGATCATTGCCCTGGTTCGAAGCCGTAGCCTTCTTACGAGCCATAGTTCGTTGTTCTTCCTCATTGTCATTGTCGCATACGGTATCGGGATCTGGAGCCGTACTCAGAGAATGTGTGTCCCGATTTTCATCCAAAACAGAAACTTCGCTCACACTTAATTAGGCGCAAAACTAGCCGTTCCGGTTCCAAATTGGTCCGCGACACCTCTACTGCCGGTTACACCCGGAAGTTATACCGAATCAGACGGATTGACTTCATCAGCACTTTCGATAATATGCGAAACCCTGTTCGAATGGCAACGACACGCAAGAGCCACAGGCAAGCATTCTCCGTCGTCTACGCCGGAACCTATTCGTCAGGACCGTACCAACGGTCTTCAGGAATATCGTGTTCCCTACACAGTGCCCACCAGATATCTCGAGGTTCGACCCCGTCTTCGAGCAATTCCGCGGGAGTTTTTCCATATTCCATCAGTACATGGGAATGCAACAGCCACGGGCCGTGCTGAGGCCCAAATTCGTGGTTGACGAAGTTGTGAAAATCGGCCAATCGCATGAGACCAACGTACAAGATACCTGTCACTGATACCTACCTGGCCACCCTTATTTCATAACCTAATCCCCGCGCCCCCGCCTGAACAGTGCTCAACCCAGGGGTTTAAGATGAAAGCTGTGAATAACTCCAAGGTGTATGACCTCACTATTATCGCTGCTTTCGCAGCACTGATCATCGTTCTCGGCGGGATTGCCATTCCCGTTGGCGGACTGGGCGTGCCAATCGTGCTACAGAACATGGGCATCGCACTGGCCGGGATGATTCTCGGATTCAAACGCGGCGGCCTCGCCACTGCCCTGTTCCTGGCAGTTGGTCTCGTGGGTGTCCCTAACATGGCGGGCTGGAAACCACTTCTCGCCGCACTGCCCGGCCCTACCGTGGGCTACATTGTCGGCTACTTAATTGCCGGTTTCGCAATAGGCGCGATTGCCCAGCAAGCACCACGGGCGAAGGTTTCACGTATCAGCGTCTTCATCGGCGCGGGCCTCGTCGGAGTTCTACTGCAGTACTTCTTCGGATCTGTCGGATTGGCATGGCGTATGGGGCTTAGCTTCACCGACGCGCTGATTACGAACGTCCCGTTTATCCCGGGCGACGTTGCAAAGGTTGTCGTAGCCGCGCTTATTGCTACTGCCGTACTGCAGGCTTTCCCTGATTTGCTTCCCGACGCTGCCAACCGAAAGCAAAGTCGTTTGGTTAAGGAAGCAGCCACTTCGGGCAATTAACCCACAGGCTTAGAAAGGTCCTCGAGTCGCACTATGCCCACCATCGCTTTTGACCGCGCTTCCGCAACCTATTCGGGACGCCAGATACTGAAGCCAACCACCCTAACTCTCACAGAGAACCGCATCGGCATTATCGGCGAAAACGGTGGCGGTAAGTCCACGCTGGTGCGACTTATTAACGGCCTTGGCCCAGTCACCGGCGGCACGGTCACATATGAGGACATGAATGTCGCAGAGCAGGCAAAGGCAATTCGCAAGAAGGTCGGCTTTATCTTTTCTGATGCGGATAACCAAATTGTGATGCCGACAGTCGCAGAGGACATTGCCTTTTCACTACGCAAGCGAAAACTGTCAAAGGATGAGCGTAACCGACTGGTGCAGGAAGCCCTCGAGCGATTTGGACTCGCCGATCATGCTGACGCCTCGCCACACGTGCTCTCGGGTGGACAAAAACAGCTTCTGGCGCTGGCGGCAGTGTTAATTCTTAATCCCACGACCATTATTGCCGATGAGCCCACTACGCTCCTCGACTTGCGCAATCGTCTCCACATTCGGAAAATTTTCGCCCAGCTTGAGCAGCAAATTATCGTGGTCACTCATGATCTGGATTTTCTTATGGACTTCGACCGAGTTATCCGTGTAAGCGCAGGTGAAATCGTCGACGACGGTGCGCCGAAGGGTGTTATTGACCGATACGTCAGCGATATGACTCGTGCGGAAGAAGGCCGCTCATGATTCATCCAGCCGATGTCCCGTTAGGGCTTTACCTCAACCATAAGTCGCCTGCGCACAGGCTCCCGACGGCCCCCAAACTCATCATTGTCATCGCATTTTTATTACTCACCGGAATTCTCGTGGATACCTGGCTAGGCGGGGCGATTGCCCTGGCAATTGTCACCGTCGCTTATGCGGTGGCCAAGGTGCCACCCATGGTTGCTTTCCGACAGCTCCGTGGAGCCGTAATCATTTTGGCGCTGCTTTCGCTTCTCCTGTGGTGGCGCGCCGGAGGTGAGCAAGCGCTGACGACCTTCCTCGCGCTTCTCGCTGCAATCGCAGCGGCGATATTGCTAACGCTGACGACCCGCGTCAGCGACATCATGGATACTTTGACCACTGCGATGCAGCCGTTCGCCCGTTTCGGCCTACCAGTCGACACCATCGCGCTCGCACTATCGCTGACGCTGCGTATGATTCCGCTTCAGGTTATGGCCGCTGCGGAGGTTCTGGAGGCTCGAAAAGCCCGAGGGGCTGCCGGCTCAATCATTGCCTTCGGCGTACCTGTGGTCATCCGAACCATTAACCGCTCGAAGGCAATGGGCGATTCGCTAATCGCACGTGGCGAAGGTGAGTAGCAGAATTAATTGCCCTCGCGCAACTGACGCATGCGCTCAGCGACTGCAGGGTCAACGTTGGAGGCAGCACTTCCCTCGATGGACTTCTGAGCCTCGCCACCAGAGAGCTCGTTGCCGCCGTTCATTTCCGCGCGAATCTGCTCCAGGCGAGAGTGGCCGGCAAGCTGAACACCTGCGGCTTCTACCTCAGCCATACGCCCCTGAACGGAGTTCTGAGCCAGCTCAGCCTGACCAAGAGCGTTAGCGTAACGACGCTCAATCTTGTCACGAACCTGATCCAAATTAGGTGTAGCCCCCGAAGAAATCTGATTCATCGACTGCAGGGATTCGGAAACCTTCTCCTGCATCTTTGCTTGCTCCAGCTGACTGAGGAGCTTTGCGCGCTCCGCGACCTTCTGCTGCAGCTGCATAGAATTACGCTCGACGGCCTTCTTAGCCTGAGCTGCCTGCTGCAGCGACTGATCGTGCAGAGCCTTCAAATCTTCTACCGACTGCTCAGCAGTAACCAACTGAGCTGCAAAAGCCTCAGCTGCGTTCTCATACTCCGTAGCCTTAGCAGTATCCCCTTCAGCACGAGCCTTGTCAGCGAGCTGCAATGCCTGACGAGTATTCCCCTGCAGCTTCTCAATCTCAGCGAGCTGGCGGTTAAGGCGCATTTCCAGCTGGCGCTGATTACCAATCACCGCCGCTGCCTGCTGCGATAGTTCCTGGTGCTGCCGCTGGGCATCTTCGATAGCCTGCTGAATCTGCACCTTCGGATCAGCATTTTCCTCAATCTTGGAATCAAAAGCGGCCATCAAGTAATTCCACAGCTTTACAAATGGATTAGCCATAGCGTCCCATACACCTTTCTTATTGCAACTACCTCAAAGCAGGTCTGTGCTTATCGCGCACCCAATCTTAACTAAAGCCGAGCGTCTTCGGGTGCTAAGTGCCGGAGCAATGGAATGAAATTCCACCGCCGCAACCGATTTTTACATCGCTGCCAGTTCCGGGCTCGCCGAATGCAGAGCCATCGCTGTGGCCGCTTCCATCATCAAATCCGACACCGTCACACCAAGCGCCGCGCATACCGACGCCAGCAGCTCAGATGAGACTTCTTTCCGTCCACGCTCAAGCTCAGACAAATAACCAGGGCTAATAGCCGCATTTTCAGAAAGCTCTCGCAGCGTCTGTCCACTTCGCGAGCGAATATCACGCAGCGTCTCCCCCAGTGCCTCTCGCAGCAGTGGCTCACGGGATTCTCCCCGTTCCGCCAAATCCTGTGCCGTTAACTTTGCAACCGATCCAGGCTGCTCCGCTACAGCCACCCCCGTCGACGGTGCTGCTGCATCCATGGATGCCTCCAAAGCAGCAGCGCTATCTGCCGCTGGGTAGCGAATGGTCATAAGTGCAGTATTGTTGGTCATCACTTTCTCTAACGCTTTAGAGGGCCGACCTGTTCCCGATTTTCAAAAATTCTACTTACCGTCGAGTTTCTGCATCAACAGCGCTAACGCCAATACCACTGCTTGACGACGAATCTCCGCGCGCGAGCCCTCTCTATTCACCGGCAACCTAACAGCGGTTACTCCATCAAGGTACGAAACCCCCGGCGGTTTCAGACCACACCAGACTTCACCTACTGCGTGCCCATCCTGCATCGCTGGACCAGCAACGCCAGTTAGCGAAATCCCCCAGTCCGCCACTGTCTTATTCGCCACTCCAAGTGCCATATACCGGGCCGTCAAATCGGACACGGGGCCATATACGGCCAAAACATCCTGCGGCACGTCGGCAAGCAACGCCTTCGTGTCAGTGGCGTAGGTGACAACACCACCCCGCAGAACGGCGGAGGCTCCCGGTACGGAAGCGACGGTGGCGCAGAGAAGACCTGCGGTAAGTGATTCTGCGGCTGCAAAAGTCTCGCCGCGGGAGGTAAGCGCTTGGACGAGTTTAAGCGAAACGTCATCGACACCGTCAGCGTTGTCGTCGCTCTGGGCGAGGTGTTCGACTGTGTTCACAACTTTAACCTCCACTTAATTCTTCTACGAGACCTTACGCGCATCCACGATGTACTGGATTCCGGTACCGATGGTGACGACAATCGCGGCAATCATCACGATCCAGGACGGCCAGAACAACCAGTCCACTGGCATCAGGAATAGTCCCACTGCTACAGACTGCAGGACCGTCTTTATCTTGCCGCCCCGAGAAGCCGGAACAACACGCCCCTGGCGCAGTGCGAACATACGCCAGATGGTGATGCCACCTTCGCGAATCACGATGATGACAGTCACCCACCACGGCAGAATCTCGATGATGTTCATACCGATCAGCGCGGCCAGCATCAGAGCCTTATCGGCAATCGGATCGGCAATCTTGCCAAAGTCGGTAATAAGATTACGGCTACGTGCGAGGTGCCCGTCCAACTTGTCAGTCGCCATCAGAAGCGCGAAGACGACAAACGACCACCAGCGCCAACTGATGGCTTCGCCGCCCTCCTGAAGTAGTACCCACAGGAACACCGGCACTCCGAGGATGCGAAGCACGGTCAGGAAATTGGGCAAGTTCCAGTTGGAAACACGGCTTGTATCAGCACTTGGAGCAGTCACAGTTGTTACCTTATCTCACAATCGTGTTCGATTAATGCCCAGGCTCGTTCTTACCGTTGTGCGAACCGTTAGTTTCGTTTCCGGCCGACACTGACTCCTCACCGCCAGAGGTAGAGGAAGCGTGAGAGCCAAGGCCATCGTCGTTTCCATGATCATTGTGGTGAACACGTGGAAGCGCAATCGCACCCATGTTTTCATCACGCTTAATCTTGAGCCACGATGCCAGGACAGTAACCACCAGCACGATGACAATGAACGCCAGCGACCCCCAAGTCGATACTTCAGGCACCGACACGTTCTCACCGCCGTTAATAAACGGCAGGTTGTTTTCATGCAGTGCGTGCAACAGCAACTTCACACCAATAAAGGCCAGGATGACACCAAGACCATAAGCCAGGTACACCAAGCGATCCAACAGACCGTCAAGCAAGAAGTACATCTGACGCAACCCCATGAGAGCCAGGGCGTTTGCAGTAAAGACGATATATGCCTCATCCGTCAGGCCGTAGATTGCCGGGATAGAGTCAAACGCAAACATCACGTCGATAAAACCGATGGACACCAGCGCGATGGCAAGTGGCGTCAAGTAACGCTTGCCGTTTTCCTTAACGGTCAGCTTGTCCCTGTTGTAATGGTCCGAAATCGGGACGATTCGACGCAGCCATTGAATCAGCTTCATATCCGACGGATCGGGTTCCGGCTTGTCGACGGCTTCGTCGTACACCGTCTTGATAGCCGTGTAAATCAGGAAGATGGCAAACAGGTAGAAAACGTCAGACCACTTGGCAATAACGGCAGCACCAGCCCAAATGAACAAGCCGCGGAATACCAGCGCCATCGCAATACCGAACAGCAAGACCTTTTGCTGGTACTGGCGTGGAATCTTAAATGCGCCGATGATGAGTGCAAAGACAAATAGGTTGTCTACGCTGAGCGCCTTTTCGGTGATATAGCCCGAAAGAAACTCAATGCCTCGGTGGTGATCCCATAACCACCACACCATTCCGCCGAAAATTAATGCCAAGACTACGTAGAAAGCGGTCCAGGTGCCGGCTTCCTTCATAGTTGGGTTATGCGGCGTGCGAACGTGTGCATAGAAGTCAAAGGCGATAAAACCCATGACGACCACAATGGTGATGATCCATACCAATGCGGAGACATGCATATTAAAAAAGACCTCCGGTCGTGCGAACATGAACCGGAGGTCTCTCCTGCTTCTGCCAAAGTGGCAAAAGTGACGGCACCGGGATTGGATCTGCACAAAGCGAGTCTGTGCGTCCAATCCGTGCTGACGATAACCGTCACGGGCTAGCGGAAATCATCCGCTTTTACCGGGGATACTCCCCTCCACGTGTGCCGACTATACACGCAATCAGAAACGGCGGTGAGGCTGGGTCATCCTACGCCATAGACTGATTCGGATCAGCGTCGACTACGTTTACTTCTTCCTTAGGGGCATCCTCCGGATTTGCGCCCTTGATCATCCACTTAATGGTTTCGAGCTCCTCCGGCTTGACCAGCACCTCACGTGCCTTAGACCCCTCTGACGGTCCAACCACTCCGCGAGTTTCCATCAGGTCCATCAGCCGACCAGCCTTGGCAAAGCCGACTCGCATCTTGCGCTGCAACATCGACGTCGACCCGTGCTGTGCGGTGACCACCAGCTCGACTGCCTGAAGCAAATCTTCCAGGTCATCTCCGATATCGGGGTCAATGTTGCGCTCAGCTTCAGCGCTCTTATCCTCAGTGACACCCTCGGTGTAATCCGGCTCGGCCTGTGCCTTAGCTGCATCGACTACGGCCTGAATCTCCTCGTCTGTGACGAAGGAACCCTGTAGACGTCGCGGCTTGCCTGCACCCTGTGGGATGAACAGGCCATCGCCCATACCAATGAGCTTTTCAGCACCGCCCTGGTCAAGAATGACGCGGGAGTCCGTAAGTGACGAGGTAGCGAATGCCAATCGCGATGGCACGTTCGTCTTAATCAAACCGGTGACCACATCCACAGACGGACGCTGCGTAGCCAACACCAAGTGGATACCGGCGGCACGGGCCTTCTGCGTGATGCGCACAATCGCATCTTCGATATCGCGGGGTGCGGTCATCATCAGGTCTGCCAGCTCGTCGACGACACAGACAATGTACGGGTACGGACGGTACTCGCGTTCCGAGCCAAGTGGCGTCGTAATCTCACCGGACTTGACCTTACGGTTGAAGTCCTTGATGTGACGGACGCGGGCGGCCTTCATGTCCATGTAGCGCTGTTCCATCTCTTCAACCAGCCACTGCAGAGCCGCCGCGGCCTTCTTCGGCTGAGTGATGATTGGCGTAATCAGGTGAGGAATCCCCTCATAGGGAGTCAGCTCGACCATCTTCGGGTCCACCAGAATCAGGCGGACATCCTCCGGGGTCGCACGAGTCAGCAGTGACACCAACATCGAGTTTACGAACGCGGACTTACCCGAACCGGTCGAGCCGGCAACGAGAAGGTGCGGCATCTTCTGGATGGAATGCGAGATGAACTCGCCCTCAATATCCTTACCGAGGCCAATCAGCATCGGGTCATCGTTCGCAACGGTCTTGGGCGCGTTGAGTACGTCGGCAAGCCGAACCATCTCACGGTCGTTGTTCGGCACCTCGATACCAACGGCCGACTTCCCCGGAATCGGAGTCAGCAGACGGACATTGTCGGTCGCTACCGCGTAGGCAATGTTGGACTGCAGGTTCGTGATCTTCGAAACCTTCACGCCCGGGCCAAGCTCGACCTCGTAGCGAGTCACCGTCGGACCGCGAGAGAAACCAGTCACCGCAGCGTCGACCTTGAATTCTGCGAATACCTCAGTAATCGCCTCAATCATGCGGTCGTTCGTCGCCGTACGCGTCTTGGGGCGCTCACCTGGGATCAACAAGTTTGTCGATGGCAGGTGGTAATCAGACTCCGGCGTGCGTGCCGACGAAGCGGAAGTACCCTCGGCATCCTTTTCCAATTCAGACTTCGGAGTTGTGGCCGGAATCTTAGAGGCATCGATGCCAGAACGAGCGGCAATGGCATCCATAGTGCGGCGCGTAGCCTCAGAAACCGCATCCCGCGAATCATCGACAGACGACTCGCTCTGCGGCGCACTCGCCGGCGCTACGGCCTGAGGCTGAACAGCGGGCTGTTTCGGAGCTCGGGAAGCGGAAACACGATTGCGTTCACTGTTGCTAGCTGCAGCAGCCTCCTGCGTCGGGTACTCGGAGTACTCGTCATATTCTTCGTCGGCAGCGTGGTAGTTCGTGCCCCCGACAGCAGGAATAGTCGATTCTGTTTCGGCGGTGTCCCGATGTACAGCATCCGACTGAGTTTCCTCCACGTACTCAGCTGCCGGAAACGCCGGCTCCACCGGGGAGACTCGGTTGGAGTGCTGTGCCCCATTCCGGACGTCAAACACTGTGGTCTTTGCCGAATCGTAGTCGACATCCTCAACCTGACGGGCAGGTCGCGGAGCCTGTCGGGGCCTCTGCGGCTCTTCGTCCAAAAGATCGTAAAGGTTACCGTCAGCATCCGGTTCGTCGTAAGGCGCGGGTTCGGGTACAGGCATACGGCTATCCGCGCCACGGCGAGGCGCTCGGTAAGCAGAGCGAACGGTCGAACGCGACGAGGAACGCTGCGTGCGGCTGCTGTGGCTTGGGCGACGCTCGATTAGCTGCGTCGGCTGGTCAAAGTCCTCATCGGCATAAGCGGTATCAGAATCCCAGCTTGCACGGCGTTCCAGCATGTCATCGACATTGCCGTAGGGATCGTCCGATTCCAGCTCCTCGCCGGCACGACGCGAAGACCATTCGGAAAAGTTGAAGTACTCCTTAGTGGCATCGATAAGTTGACGCACCGTCGCGCCAGAGAGCACCAGAGCGCCGTAAAAAACGATGCCCAGCAACAAAACTACGGCGACCCACGAGGTAAACCCGGCTGCTAGCGGCGAACCGATATAACCACCGATTGCGCCACCAGCTGCACGCCGCCCCTGCCAGTCCGCAGGACGACCCGAGCCGATATGCACAATTGCGAGCAGCCCCACCACGATCAGCGAAGCTCCAGTGATGGTAGGTGTCAGACGTTCACGGCGCGGCATAGCATCCAGCATCATTAATACGGAAACAACACCGAGTAGCACCGGAAGTACAAATGCGCCGATACCAATGAGCGTGCGCACGGCCGTTTCAATGAACTCCCCCACTGGCCCTGCCAGGTGGAACCATGTCGAGCCAGCGAGCACAATCGCCAACGCCAGCACGAGCAGCGCCAGGCCGTCCTTGGATCCCGGTTCGCCACTTTCATCCAAGTCTGCGTCGTACTCGGCAGCTGGCGCGGAGGCCGGTGCCGGCGGTTCAATTACATCGTCATAGCCGCTAGCTGCTTTACGACGCTTCCTACGCGGCTTCGTCGAAAAATCGGCGTCACTTTCGCGCCGCGACATATTCTCCTCTTCATTTCGCTTATTTTTGCGACCGCTTACCCGCCGGGCAAGACCGGCCACGCCGCGGGCAGTTTCAGTCCAGGCGCTGGCCAAGCTATTGCCCACGAACGACATGGCGCTAGGAGTGCGCTCGAATTCCTCCGTGGCGCTGTGCACGGGGTATCGCCGCGTGGCATCTGTCTCCGCAGAGCGGGAAGATCCACGACGATTGTCAGTTCTGGTTCGGCTGGTCGCAGACATGACCATTACCTTACAGCTAACACCGGATCGTTTTCACATTAGTCACACGCGTGTCATTGTTTAACAGGCATGCTGTCGTGACCGTCCAGAACTGAGAACGTCATCTTAAAGACTGTTGCGCTTGATGCCCGATTCGTCGCCGTCGATGGAGACGCGTACCTCGTCACGGCCATAGAGCCACAACACCAGTTCACCGACGCTTCCGCGAACAGTCACAACCGGAGCACCTTTAGCACTGTTGTCGATTAAGGTCACCGCAACTCCGTCGTCGCGCATTAGCACCACGGTCGAGGTCGAACCGCGCAACATCATACGGCCGGCAGTAGTGACCAGACGCCACAGGTCCGAAACTCCGGAGGGTGGCAGCTGACGAACGGTCCAGCCTTCCTGGGCACGACGGACATCCTCGTGGTGGACGAAGTTCTCCGCAGTGTTGACGTAGCGGTCTGCCCAGTTCATTGGATTCCATCGCGGAGCACCACTGCCCCACTTCCCCACCACTTCGACGTAGGGCATTCGATTGACCTCAGCGGTAACAGCATCGAGGCGGTCCAAAAGCGCCTTGACGAACATTCCGCCAGCGGCATCCAGACGGTTTTCGCGAATGTACAGGTGGTTAGCAAGATCCCGGGTCGTCCACCCCTCGCATAAGGTCGGCGCGTCGGGGCCGACGCTGAGCAGTAGGTTAGCTAGGTCTTCACGTTCCCGTTCTGCAAAAGTCATAGCTCCAGCCTAAACCAGGCACGGAGAAGCCCGCATCCACACGGTTTTAGGTGGATGCGGGCTCTTACGCTAAAAGACACTCTAGAGACTTAGATGCTTTCGCGCGACTCCTTGATTTCCTCATCGGTAACCTCTTCGGCTGCCTCAGAGGACATCGGCACGATGGTCGGAACAATCATCGGGCTGCGACGCCACTTCTGGTTAATGACACGCTCGGTGCGACGACGAACTTCCTGAGCCATACGGTACGGGTTGTTCTCGCCACTGCCAGCCAGATCAAAGAGAGTATCGTCAACGACCTGCTCGACGGTTTCGAGCACCTCCTTGGCGTCGTCCGAGTAACCGCGAGCCTGAGCCCGTGGCTTCTCCAACGGGCGACCAGTGCGGTTATCGATGACGGCTGTGACGGTGATAAGACCACCTTCACGCATTTCAGCACGGTCTGCCAGCACGTCAGCGTCGACATCACCCATTGTGACGCCATCGACGTAGAGGTTACCGACCGGAACCTGGCCCACTACACGAGCGCGGCCGTCAACGAGGTCGACAACCACACCGTTCTGAGCCAGGACTACATTTTCTGGCTTCACGCCAGTGGACACAGCCAGCTCCTTGTTGGCACGGATGTGGCGCCACTCACCGTGAATCGGCATGACGTTCGACGGACGCGCTGCGTTGTAGAGGAATAGCAGCTCGCCGGCAAAGCCGTGACCGGAGGTGTGAACCTTCGCATCCTTGCCGGTGATAACCGTGGCACCAATTTGGGCCAGCATGTTGATAACGCCGAAGACTGCCTCTTCGTTACCCGGTACCAGCGAAGAACTGAGGATAATCAGGTCGCCATCACGGACGGTGATCTGACGGTGCTCACGGCGGGCCATGCGAGACAGCGCAGCCATTGGCTCACCCTGCGTACCGGTAGTCACCAGCACGACCTTGTGGGGCGCCATGCGAGCGGCCTCGTTCATTTCCACAATGGTATTTTCCGGTGCAGTCAGCAGCCCCAATTCCTGCGCGATGCGCATGTTGCGAATCATTGAGCGACCGTTGAAGGCGACCTTGCGGCCAGCCTTAACAGCTGCGTCGATGACCGCCTGCACGCGATAGACATTCGAAGCGAAGGCCGCGACGATAACGCGCTGCTTGGCATCCATAATCAGGCGGCGCAGAGTTGGAGCCAACTCCGCCTCGGATCCCGAGAAACCCGGAATCGTAGCGTTGGTGGACTCGCACAAGAAGAGGTCGATTCCCTCATCACCGTAGCGGCTCAACGCCGGCAGGTCAGTCGGCTTTCCATCCGGCGGGGTCTGGTCCATCTTCACGTCACCGGTGTGGACGACCATGCCGGCTCCCGTCTTAATGACGATGCCAAGGCACTCCGGAATCGAGTGGTTGACATTGAAGAAACGCAAATCGAACGGACCACGCTGAATATGGCTGGTGTCGTTGACCTCGATGACCTTCGGGCGCTGACGATGCTCCTGTGTCTTGGCCTGAATCAGTGCCAAGGTAAAGCGAGAAGCAATAATCGGGATGTCCGCGCGCTGCTTGAGCAACCAAGGGATAGCACCGATGTGGTCCTCGTGACCGTGGGTAACCACGAGAGCTTCCACGCGATCCCACTTGTCTTCCATGTAGGAGAAGTCAGGCAGAATCAAGTCAACACCCGGCTCATCCGAGCTCGGGAACAGCACGCCGCAGTCGACGATAATCAGGCGGTTCTTGTACTCCAACACGGTCATATTGCGACCGATTTCGGAAATACCGCCCAGTGCAACCACGCGCAGGCCGTCCTTGGGGGCCTTCGGCGGCGAGGGAAGACGCTGAGTCAAGTCTGCACCCTGCATCGACTGCACTACGTTACGACGGTTGCCACCACGTCCGCCACGGCCACCCCGCGAATTATTTCCGCGGTTACCTCCACGGCCACCGCGACCGCCGCGGGAACCGCGGTGGGAAGAATTCGACGAACCTTGGGACTTCTTAGCGTTACCGGAGTTCTTACGCTCACCGGAACGCTGCGAGGACTTCGAGCCGTTGGAATTAGCTCCACCCTTGTCGGAGCCCTTGGATGCAGAGTTATTGGACTGCTCTGCTGCAGCCACGTCGGACTCGGAAGGCGGACCAGCCTTACGAGTTACCTTGCGGGCGCGATTGCGTCCTTCAGCCACTACAGAACACCTGCCTTCCGCATAGCTTCCTCAAGCACCTCAAGCTGCTGGTCATTTGCTGCAATTTGCGGCAAGCGCGGATCTCCTATCTCAATGCCCTGCAGACGCAGAGCGGACTTAGCAAAACTTACACCGCCAAGTGCAGCCTGAGCGGCAAACAGCGGAGTCATCTTCGCGTGGGCAGCCTGCGCACCAGCAAGGTCTCCCTTGTCAAAACAAGAGCGCACCTCAGCCAGCAGCTGCGGGGCTGCATGTCCAATAACGGAAATGAACCCGGTGGCGCCAATCGACAGCCACGGAAGGTTCAGCACATCGTCACCGGAGTACCACGCCAAATCAGTATTAGCGATAATGCCAGCGGCAGCTCCCAAGTCCCCCTTGGCGTCCTTAACAGCCTGGATTCTCGGGTGCTCCGCCAACCGGTAAATGGTATCAACTTCAATCGGAATAACCGAACGCGGCGGAATGTCATACAGGCACACCGGCGCCTCGGTTGCGTCAGCCACTGCCGTAAAGTGACGGTACAGCCCCTCCTGAGACGGCTTGGAGTAATACGGCGTGACGACGAGCAGCGCATCCGCGCCCGCCTCCACAGAAGCCTTCGCCAGCTCGATGGACTCAGCTGTGTCATTGGTGCCGGCACCGGCCACGAGCTTGACCTTGTCGCCCATCTCTGCGCGGACAGCACGGAGAAGCTCGAGCTTTTCCTCAACCGTCGTAGTAGGCGACTCGCCGGTGGTACCGGCCAGAATGAGTGCATCGCAGCCACCGTCTACAAGATGACCAGCGAGCTGCACACCCGCCTTGACATCGAGGTTTCCGTCCTTATCAAAAGGGGTCACCATAGCTACGGCGACGGTGCCGAAAATGTCAGCACCGCGAGTTGACGCAATTCCTGTGCTCATTGTTGACTACCTTTTCTTAATAATTTCAATCGACTATATCTTCACACTGTACGTGCGATTACCCCTCGAAGGCGTAAGGACTCGACGCGACGACCGACCCATCCTTCAGAGTGTTAATCTCAAAATCCCCAAAAGCAACAGGAGCGCAGCGCTGCAGCTCCCGCAGGCAAGCCACTGCCAACTCCCGAATTTCGGCGTCGGCATGCTCGGTCGCACGCATCGAAATGAAGTGGCGCCAAGATCGGAAATTACCAGTAACCACGATTCGAGTTTCGGTGGCATTGGGCAAAACCGCTCGAGCTGCCTGGCGTGCCTGCTTTCGCCGCAAGATAGCGTTGGGCTCGTCGGCCCACTTCTCTTCCAGTGCGTCTAATAACTCACCATAGGCGAAACGGGACTGATCAACCGCGCTTTCGAAAACTCGCAACAGATCCGGGTCCTCCCCAATTGCGGGAGGAACAACAACATTGTTGGAACTGGCCGGCACAAACCGCTGCGACAACTGCGAAAAGGAAAAGTGACGGTGCCGTGTGAGTTCATGTGCACACGAGCGCGACAACCCACGAACATAGATGCTTGCGTTAGCGTGTTCAAAAAGTGAGGTGTGGCCTACCTCGAGCACATGCCGCAGATATCCCCTATTCGTCGCCGTTCGTGGATTGGGCTTGTCCCACGTTTCATAACAAGCCCGGCCGGAGAACTCAATCAATGCCTCCCCACCATCGGCATCGGTATCAAAGTCGATGTCCTCTGGCGGGAAGAAGTTGGTCGCGGCGATAAGCTGCGCCTTGAGAGTGACGTTTTCAGACATTTTCAGTTAACTCCCGGCCATTAAAGTCCCAGGAACGGCTCCAGTCCCACAGTCAGTCCCGGAAAATCCTCAATCTTGCGCACACCCAGCAGAACGCCCGGTACGAAGCTGGTGCGCGAGTAGGAGTCCTGCTTAATGGTGAGTGACTGCCCTTCGGCACCGAAGATAACGGTCTCGTGAGCCACTGAACCGGTCATACGGACTGCGTGCACCGGAATGCCCTCGACCTCAGCACCGCGAGCACCATCCAGAGTCTGCTCAGTGGCGTCCGGCTGCTCCCCCATGCCGGCTTCTTTGCGAGCACGAGCAATAGCCTCAGCAGTGTGGATAGCGGTGCCTGAGGGGGCATCCTTCTTAAAAGGGTGGTGCATTTCGATAACTTCAGCGGAATCGAAGTACGGAGCAGCAAGCTCTGCCATCTTCATGGTCAATACTGCGGAGATCGCGAAGTTCGGCGCAATAAGGACATTGGCATCACCGTCGGCGTCGTCAAGCCAGCGCTGCACCTGATCGAGGCGCTCCTTGGTAAAGCCCGTAGTACCCACGACGGCGTTGATGCCATTTTTAATGCAGAACTCAAGATTGCCCATCACAGAGTCGGGCTGGGTAAAATCGACGATGGTCTGGACACCAGCGGTGACGAGTTCATTCAGGTCATCGCCAGAATCAAGCCCCGCTGCCAGCTCCAAATCGTCGGCGGCTTCAACTGCCTCGCAGATGGTGGACCCTACCTTGCCCTTGGCGCCGAGTACGCCGACCTTGAAATTGCTCACAGCTCTCTTGTCCTTTCCCAACGGGTTTATCTTTATCTCTTACCTTAGAATGTGTTGGGCAACTTGTGTGTCAATGCCCCGTCCGCTTCGCCAATTTATCGGCTAGTGGCGGAGAATTCTTGCGCTAACCCGCAATATCCTTGTATATCCTTTAATCCACAAAACGCTATTTAGAAAGAGACTTCTCTTGGTTTCTGAATCTCACGATTCCGAATTCAGCCCAAGCTCGGAAGCACCACAGGCCACAGCGCCAACTAACGCTTACATGGCCATCTACGTGCTACTAGCTGCGGCTTTTATGGCAATCCTGAACGAAACGGTCATGAGCGTCGCGATTCCGGTCGTCAAAGCTGACCTCGGCATCAGTGCAGCCACTGCCGGTTGGCTGACCACATCATTTCTGCTGACCATGGCCGTCATCATTCCGATGACGGGCTTTCTCATTTCAACTGTCCCGATTCGCACTCTATTTGCAGTTTGCCAGGGTCTCTTTGTCGCGGGTACCGCCATCGGAGTTTTCGCTCCGAACTTCGCGGTTGTACTACTAGCCCGCATCGTGCAGGCATCCGGTACCGCAGTGCTTCTACCACTATTAATGACCACCGTCCTCAATGTCGTGCCCGAGAATGAACGCGGTCGAATGATGGGACGCATGAGCGTGGTCATCGCCGTGGCTCCCGCTATTGGCCCGACTATCTCGGGATTGATTCTGCAGATTGCGAATAACAATTGGCACGCGCTGTTCGACACCATGCTGCCATTGGGCCTCATCGTCTTGGTCATCGGCGTCATTCTCGTGCCGAAAATCGAAGAGAACTCCCAGAAACACGTCGATGTCCTCTCGGTGTTCCTCAGCGCTGGCGCATTTGGCCCGCTGGTCTATGCACTGAGCCGTGTGGGGGCGGAATTTTCGCTTATCGACGGAATCCTGGGTGCGGTCGGAATCGTGCTATTGGTTCTCTTCGTACTGCGTCAACGTCGCCTCGCACCAATGGAACGTGCTCTCCTGGACCTGCGCACTTTCCGTACAAAGAGCTTCAGACTGTCGACAATTATCCTGTCAGTCGGCTTCATGCTGATGTTTGGCGTCATTATTATCCTGCCGCTCTACCTGAACCAGCGCGGTGTCGATGTCAAGACTATTGGCTTAATTGTCATGCCAGGCCCACTGATTATGGGCCTTATGGGCCCAGCTATCGGTCGGCTCTTTGATAAATACGGTCCCCGGCCCCTGGCGATTCCAGGCGCTATCTTGCTCTCGCTCGGTCTGTTCGGTCTCGGCTTTATCTCTGCATCCACACCGCTGGGGTGGATTGTCACTTGCCACATCGTCTTCGAAATTGGCCTTGGCCTGCTGTTTACGCCGTTGTTCACCTTCGGCTTAGGCGATCTTCCTCGTTCCCTGTACCCAGATGGTTCTGCAATCATGAACACGCTGCAGCAAGTCGCCGGCGCGGTGGGTACAGCACTATTCGTTGCAATGTCGGCAATTGTTACCTCTGGACTGGCCGGTACGGGAGTCACCAAGCCAAGTAGCGACGATGTTATCCGAGGCTACGGAACCTCCATGTTCATTTCGGCAGCACTTGGAGTAATCCTGGTTTTCCTGACCGCAATGCTAAAGCGCAACCGAGTGAAGACCCAGTTGCGCTCCGACTAACAGTTGCTCAGCTAGCTAATGCGAGTGGCACCACGTGACGGGGTGGCAACGAGAAATTCGGGCTCCGGCATTCCGCAGTCACGGAATGCCGAAGAAATGGCCTTCGCGGCATCGGCCACCTTATCCTTAGCAATCAGGGCAATGGCGCTACCGCCAAAACCACCACCAGTCATACGTGCGCCGATGGCCCCCTGCTCCAACGATTTGTCGACGGCAAGATCAAGCTCAGGGCACGAAACCTCGTAGTCATCTCGCAACGACAGGTGGCTAGCAATCATCAGCGTGCCGAATGCCTCAAAATCGCCGGCCTGCAACTTTTCGATGGCCGTTGTAGTACGACTAATCTCAGTGATGACATGGCGTACACGGCGAGAGACCACATCCAGCCAATCCTGTTCAGAGTAGTCGTCCGGAATATGCCCCTTCGCCCATGCCTGCGCTTGGCCGACCGCATCATCAATCTGACGCAAATTGGCCACTCGGAGTCCTTCGGTTACGGCATCGATAATGCCTCGTCGTGAAGCATATTGACCATCTGCCAGGCTGTGCCGAACATTTGTATTAATGACCAGAATCTCCAGGTCCTGTCCGGAAAATGCTGCCTGAACCTGACGGTCCGAATCGTCCTCGAAGTCGATTGCCAAGGCGTGGTCGGCAGCACCTTTCATGGCAATGCGCTGGTCCAGCCCCCCAGTAGAAGCCCCGACCACCTCATTTTCAGCGCGAATAGCAGCGTCGATAATTCCGTTAACCTCAGCTTCACTTGGAGCATGGCCCACAACCAGCTCAAAGGCCGCCAAACCGACCGCGCATTCGAGAGCTGCCGAGCTGGATAGACCGGAACCAATCGGAACATCGGAGGTAATGGCGATATCGAAACCGGGCATGTCCTCTGGCAGCAGGCCGGAGGCCTGCATCGCCCAGATAGTGCCCACGGCGTACCCTGCCCAATTGCTTGGGCTATGTGGCCCGACCTCGGAGAGCTCAATTGTGAATGGCTCAGTGTCGTTGCCCAGATCAGAGATTACGCGCAGCTGCTTGTCCGCCCGCGGACGCACTGCGGCAAAGGTGTTCTGGCTCAGTGCGAAAGGTAGGCAAATGCCGGCAGCGTAATCGACGTGTTCGCCGATGAGATTCACACGACCTGGCGCAGCAAAAATACCTTCTGGCTGTTCACCATACGAATGCTCGAAGAGATCTGTTACATCGGCAATTGCATCGGTTTCACTACGGCTATTCATCCATAGCGGCTCACCGACCTCACGAAACCTATTTGCGATAGCCTCCGGAGTCGTATCAGAAATCCATGCTCCCTGGCCAGACTCAGAACCAGCCAGGAACTTCATGCGACCTGCCGATCGCATCATGGAGTACAGCTGCAGATGGAAGCGACCGAATTCATGGTCTTCTCCGATCGGTGCCTGATTCCACGCGGCAATGTATGGAGTCTTATCGATACCCGGGAAGAAACGATCAATACGACGCAGCAAATCCAGGTACATCACGGCCAGCTCGTCCTTTTCAGCATCGGTGAGTTCATCAAAGCCTCCGACCGCGCGATTGGCCATCAGCATGACTTCAACCGGCCACTTAGCAGCTGCCGGCACAAATGCGGTAAAGAACTTTCCGCGATTGATAATGCGCTTGCCCGATTTCTGCTCTGCGGCGAGTACGTCATCGAAGAGATCACGGCCAGTAGCCTCTCGGTGCGCCTTTGCTCGGGAAACAATTGCTGCTGCACGCGGTGGTAAATACGGGTACGAGTAGATTTGCCCGTGTGGATGCTGCAGCGTGACGCCAATCTCTTTCCCCCGATTCTCAAATGGAAAGACCAAGCGCACGCCATCGATTTCACTCAGTTCCGCAGTCCGGTGTGCCCATGCTTCTATAACTGTGCGGGCTCGGTTGAACGACAGGTTCCTAAAAGAATCAGTGACCTGAGGAGTAAAACAGACCACTTCACATCGCGCCAGCGCAGGGCGCCGATGAAAGATGTCTGCACCGTCGACGGTGCTGGCGAAATCCTCCGGTACATCCATGTGCATGGAAAGCGAAGGAAAGCGATTTTCAAAGACCACTACGTCGTAATCGCTGGCGGGTACCTCAGTCGGCAGCTCGCCAGGGCGAGTCGGAGCCAACGGATTCTCATTCGCTGGGGGCATGAAGGTACGGTTCATGCGGTGTGCTGCATAGCAGTACCAATCCCCCGTCAACGGATCCTGGCGCAGCTCAGACTCTGTAATTGCCTTTGGCAGTTCGCGCTCATCATTTAGCTTGCGCGTCTTCTTGCCAGAAACGTAATCGGGTTCATCATCGAAATAGAGCAACTCGCGACCGTCGGCAAGCGATGTCCGCGTTACCCGAAAAGCGTGGGCACCTGAAGTTTCGAAAGTCATTCTGCCTGGTCAGCCTCCTCAACTACCGTCGGACAAATTTTCGTCCAGACGAAGAAAATCACGGCAACAACAATCAGCGCAATACCTGCGTAGAGATTGTAGAGAGGTTGTTTGGCCTCATTAGTTTCGGGATTGACACCAGCGTCTAGAAATAAGTACGCCAACATCAGGATTAGTCCGTAGAGCCCGAGAAGAGCGCCGATGACGTTGCGGATGTCAAAGGCTCCCGCCTTTTTGTTTTGTGTTTTCTGTGTACTCGACATGACTTATCAGTGACTCCTATGCGAATACGACGTTGAGGACGATAACCAGTGCCAAGCACAACATGCCCAGTGGAACGGTGCGCTGCAATAGTGGAAGCTTGGCTTCGGCGGCATCGGTGAGGTTGGCCTTTGGAGTGACAGACTTGACGAAGCCCACCAACTCCTCGTCAGGCTTCGGTGTAGTAAACAGGGAGACGACGACGGCGACGAAGACGTCGACGACGAAAGCAATAGACGCTGCGACGAATGCCGTGCCTTGACCCGGCAGATCGAAAATAGTCGCGCTTGCCGACGTGAATTCGCAAATGTACCAGTACAGAATTGCCGAGCCTGTACCTGCGATTAGGGAAGACCAACCTGCGGCGGGCGTCATCCGCTTCCAGAACATACCGATGAGGAAGGTTGCAAACAGTGGTGCGTTGAAGAAACCGAACAGAGTTTGCAGGTAGTCCATCACGTTGCCGAAATTATCGGCAATCAAAGCGGTGAAGACAGCGATGATAGTCGCGCCAACAGTGGCAATACGGCCGACCGTGAGGTAATAGTCGTCATCTCGATTTTTAATGACGTAGGTTTGCCAGATGTCGTAGCTAAACACCGTGTTAAAGGCGGAGATATTAGCTGCCATACCAGCCATGAACGCTGCGAGTAGGCCGGCGATTGCAATACCGAGCAAGCCGTTCGGCAGCAGATCGCGCATGAGGTACAGAATCGCATCGTTCGGCTTAGCGGTCTCATTCATAATCGGAGTGACGGTAGCGCCTGCAATCATGCCCGGAATAACCACGATGAATGGCACAAACATCTTCGGAAATGCGCCAATGATTGGGGTCTTACGAGCGGACGACAGCGAATCAGCAGCCATAGAGCGCTGAACCTCGACGAAGTTAGTCGTCCAGTAGCCGAAGGAGAGCACGAAGCCCAGGCCGAAGACCAAGCCGATAACGGAGATTACTGGGTTATCAAAACCGGAGATATCCGTTCCGGGCCAGGTATGCATATGAGATGCAGCAACACTGGCCTTCAGCCCATTCCAACCGCCGACATTGTGAAGACCAATCAGTGTCAGTGGCAGAAGCGATGCGACGATGACGAAGAACTGCAACACTTCGTTGTAAATTGCAGCCGAGAGGCCGCCCAGAGTGATGTACGACAGGACGATGACGGCTGCGACAATAAGGGTCACCCACAGCGGCCAGCCGAGGAGCGAATTGACTACCTTGGCCAGTAGGAGCAGGTTAATACCGGCGATTAGCAGCTGGGCGATGGCAAATGACAAAGCATTGACCAGATGTGCTCCCGGTCCAAAGCGGCGCAGCATGAACTCCGGTACGGATCGAACTTTGGAGCCGTAGTAGAAAGGCATCATCACAATGCCCAGGAACACCATGGCCGGAATAGCACCAATCCAGAAGTAGTGCATGGTTTGGAAACCGTATTGCACACCGTTGGCGGACATACCGACGATTTCGACGGCACCGAGGTTGGCTGAGATGAACGCCAACCCTGTCACCCAAGCCGGCAGTGAGCGCCCCGAGAGGAAAAAGTCAATGGAGCTGGACACTTTGGCTCGTGCGGCCCAGCCAATGCCGAGGACGAATAAAAAGTACAGTGCAACGATGGAGTAATCCACCCATGTCGCGTCGAGTCTTAAGGCTGATTGCGCCACTATCACGACGGCCTCCTTGCGGTTAGGCGGTTGAATCTTTTTCACAAAATGCACGAATAGGGATTTCCCGTATTTCGGCACCTAGAATCTGGCGCACACCTAACAATGGCCGTGAAAGTGGCTAGACCTACCGCAAACTATAGGGGCAAATCGCCACTACCCGCACAAAAGGAAGACCTATTCTTTTACATTCGTCACCCAGTGTATTTTTCTTTCTTAATTCAAGGTGAATTAATTAAGAAGGCGTTAACCCAATTGAGGGGGATACAGTCCTCTAAGCTGGGAAAAACTATTTCTCACCGGTTAGCGCACGTAGACCCATCGCCAGAGTTTTTGTCTCTCCTGGCTGAAGCCGCAGCAAACCGATACCGGAGCGCAACGCATCCGGCGGGCATGTCATTGGTTCCACCGCAATCGCACTTCCATGCCCAGGAAACCCCTCTCGACGCCCCGGGTCGGCAATGTAGACCTGGAAGAACCGAAATTCATCATCGGCCCAGAGCGCTGCACCCTTGCCACTTGGTCCAACCAAGTGCGCTTCACGACGGCGCGGTGAGTCACCCTCCGCTGTCTCCTCGGCAGCAAAGAAGCAGTGATCCAGCCACAGTCCATCCAGGGATACTCCCTCTCGAAGGCTGGGAACCACTGTCTCCGCTGGCACCGCGGGGCCGGCGGGCAAGTTTCGAATTGGCTCCAGTGGCAGATTCTTATCCACAGGCAACCGCAATGCGCAACTGCCGAAATCAGCGCCGAAAGCGCTTAAATAGGGATGCCAGCCCAGACCAAATGGGCACTCCCTATCGCTGCGATTATGCACTGTGCACTCTGCCGATAGGCCATCTGCAGCCGAGACCTGCCAGCGCACGGTCATATCGAATTCCCAAGGCCAACCCGGCTGCGGCTCGACTTCCACCCGCAACGTGACACTACTGTCATCAACATCCACCACGGACCAAATGCGGTCGGCAACAAAACCGTGAATAGCATTGGCCCGCGACGGCTCCGAAATATCTAGCCGATGGACTTCCCCATCGAAGATAAATACTCCATCAGCGACCCTGTTGGGCCATGGAGCCAGGAGCGTGCCCGCGGACAGCGGTGGATTGAATCCCTTGGGATAGTCCGTCAGCATTGGAAAACCACGGTACTCCAGTGATCTCGGGCCGCCACCGAACTGAGAAATGCTCGCAACATAGTCACCGGCAGCGATGTCGATGAAATCATGATCGTGCGCGAAAAGTTGCATGCGCAAGTCACCTTCCACGTGGGTTCGAAAAATAGTCCCTTCCGGCCCGAGATTAGTCCAAAAACAAAAGCGCGGTTAGGCCTTACTTGGCCTAACCGCGCCGTCACTAATCGCGTTGGCGGAGGCTACATACAGCACATCCGCCGTCGTAAAGCGCTAGTTTTCCTCAACCGGAACCAGCGAAATCTTGCCGCGGTTGTCGATATCAGCGATTTCGACCTGAATCTTGTCGCCGACGTTGATGACATCCTCGACCTTCTCGATGCGCTTGTCGCCACCGAGCTTGGAGATGTGAATCAGACCGTCACGGCCCGGAGTCAAGGAGACGAAAGCACCGAAAGCGACAGTCTTCACGACAGTACCCAGGTAGCGCTCGCCGACCTTCGGCAGCTGCGGGTTAGCAATCGCATTAATCTGCTCGATTGCAGCGTCCGCGGCCTTACCGGAAGTTGCCGAGACAAATACGGTGCCGTCGTCTTCGATGGAGATATCAGCACCAGTTTCCTCGGTGATGCCGTTGATGGTCTTGCCCTTCGGACCGATGAGCTCACCGATCTTGGACGCCGGAACCTTAACGGTGGTGATTTTCGGAGCGAGACCGCTCATCTCGTCCGGAGACTCGATGACCTCAGCCATGGTGGACAGGATGGCCAGACGTGCATCACGAGCCTGGGACAGAGCATCGGCCAGAACCTTCGACGGAATACCGTCGAGCTTGGTGTCCAGCTGCAGTGCGGTAATGAAGTCCGCAGTACCAGCGACCTTGAAGTCCATGTCACCGAATGCGTCTTCGGCACCGAGAATATCGGTCAGTGCGACGAAGCGGTTCTCACCGTCAACCTCGCCGGAAACCAGTCCCATGGCGATACCGGCAACCGGGGCCTTCAGAGGCACACCGGCGTTGTACAGCGACAGGGTCGAAGCACAGACCGAGCCCATGGAGGTCGAACCATTGGATCCGAGAGCCTCGGAGACCTGGCGAATGGTGTACGGGAACTCCTCGCGGGACGGCACTACCGGCAGCAGGGCGCGCTCCGCCAGTGCCCCGTGACCAATCTCGCGGCGCTTCGGAGAGCCAACACGACCGGTCTCGCCGGTGGAGTACGGCGGGAAGTTGTAGTGGTGGATGTAGCGCTTGGAGGTAACCGGAGTCAGCGAGTCAATCTGCTGTTCCATCTTCAACATGTCCAAGGTGGTGACACCCAGAATCTGGGTCTCGCCGCGCTCAAACAGCGAAGAGCCGTGGGCACGCGGAACCAGGCCGACCTCAACGCCCAGGTCACGAATGTCCGTGACACCGCGACCATCGATGCGGAAGCCCTCAGTCAGAATCTTCTCACGGACAATCTGCTTCATCACTGCGTTGTAGGCAGCGCGAATCTGCTTAGATGCAGCCTGCTCGTCGACATCATCGGAGACGAAGCGCTCCAGCAGCTGCCCCTCGATGTCCTCCATGTACTCGTTGGTGGCGTCATCTCGTTCCTGCTTGCCGGCAATGGTGAGCAGTTTAGCCAGCTTCTTAGCCGACTTCTTCTCAACCGCAGCAAAAACCTCATCGCTGTATGCCGGGAACAGCGGGAACTCCTGAGTGTCCTTCGCTGCGCGCTCAGCCAGACCCTTCTGTGCCTCACACAGAACCTTGATGTGCGGCTTTGCAGCCTCGAGGCCAGCGGCGACGATGTCCTCAGTCGGTGCCGGTGCACCGTCAGCAATACGCTTGACGACGGTCTCCCCTGCTCCGGCCTCCACCATCATAATGGCGACATCTTCGACGTTCTTGCCGCGACGCTTACGGGTGACGATACGGCCAGCGACGACCATCTCGAACAGAGCCTGCTCGTGCTGCTCCTCGGTCGGGAAAGCGACCCATGCACCCTCCGGGTGCTTGTCATCAGCAACAAGCGCGATGCGGACGCCACCGACAGCGCCGGAAACCGGCAGCCCCGAAAGCTGAGTTGCAGCTGACGCACCGTTGATTGCGACAACGTCGTAACGGTCCNTCGGATCCCAGGACATGACGGTGACGACAACCTGTACCTCGTTGCGCAGGCCCTTGACGAAGGTCGGGCGCAGCGGACGGTCAATCAGACGACATGCCAGGATGGCGTCGGTGGACGGGCGGCCTTCACGTCGGAAGAAGGAGCCCGGAATCTTGCCCGCAGCGTACATACGCTCTTCAACGTCGACCGTCAGCGGGAAGAAGTCAAAGCCCTCGCGGGGCTGGTTTGAAGCGGTGACGGTGGACAGGAGCATGGTCTCCTCGTCCAAGTAGGTAGTCACCGAACCATCGGCCTGACGAGCCAGCTGGCCCGTTTCAAAGCGAATGGTGCGGGTGCCGAAATCACCATTGTCGATGGTGGCAACGGCCTCGGTAATACCGAAATCCTCATCAAAGAAAAATTCAACAGCCTTGCTGTTGGCCATAGGTTTCTTACTCCTAGAAATAGCGGCGATCATCGATGTCGCCTGTAAAAAATCGAATGAACTTCGTTTGCGTCACGCATTCTACCAGCTAACGCGGAAAGTTCTCGTATTGGACGGATCGGAGATCTCTCACTGCCATCTGGGTTTTTGCACCTACGCGGGGTTCTAGGAGTTTGCGGAGCGGGGGGGCACTTATCGATGACTTCTCTTCACTCATCGATGGATTACCGTGTCTTGTCGACGAATTACCGTGTCTTATCGATGGTGCTCCGGCACTTATGCGCACGCTGTCGATCAGCCCCCTCCACATGTCGATGAGGTATTCACTTGTGGCCACGCTACAGCGCATCGATGAGTGAATACCACAACGACAAGTGACCAAAAAGACCCGCCGTGAGCTTCCATTCAATGGAAACCCAAACGGCGGGTCTAAAAGCTTAAAGCCTTGAATTAACAGAGCAACTTACACCAATGAAGCTCTGACAAACAGAATCATAAGGGAAATCTTAGCGACGCAGGCCGAGGCGCTCAATCAGCTTACGGTAGCGCTCCACGTCGTTGTCCTGCAGGTACTGCAGCAGACCCTTGCGGCGACCGACCAGCAGCAGCAGACCACGGCGGGAGTGGTGATCGTGCTTGTGGAACTTCAGGTGCTCGGTCAGCTGACGAATACGAGCAGTCAGCAGTGCAACCTGAGCCTCCGGGGAACCGGTGTCGGTCTCGTGCAGGCCGAACTCCTTGAGGATCTCTGCCTTCTCAGTAGTGTTCAAAGCCATGGAAATCTAACTCCTTGAATCAAGTTATGGTCGTTGTTTCAGTCCACATACTTGGCCTTCTCGGAACCGCACAGCATCTTGCCGTTAGCTCCTTGTAACTGCTTGTGGACCGCAGTCACAGCCGACGGGTTACTTTACCAGTTAATTGGCCTTAGCCAAAATGGCCTCGGTGTCAGCGACATCCTGGTTCATCCGGTCAATGAGCTCCTCGACCGAGTCGAACTTCTCCATTCCGCGAATCCGGTCGACAAACTCAACCTGCCCGGCGGTGCCGTAGAGGTCCGCATGACGGTCAATCACGTAGGCCTCGACCGTTCGATCAGTGTCTCCAAAGGTCACATTAGTGCCCACCGACACGGCCGCTGGGTAGCGCACCCCAAACTCGATATCGCCCTTCGGATCCGGCTCCGGACGGGCTGCCGTCGGCTGAGCCGTGAACCATGCCGCGTAGACACCATCAGCCGGGATTGCCAGGCCCTCAGCGAAGTCAATATTGGCAGTCGGAAAACCCAGCTGCGCTCCCCCACGCCCCTGACCTGGAATAACATCACCATCGACACGGTGGAAGTACCCGAGACACGAGGCGGCTGCGGACACCGCTCCGTCGGCAAGCAAACCGCGAATGCGTGTCGACGAAACACGTTCGGTCGAGTCCGCGGCAGTGACGTCGAGGAGGTCGACGATGGTGACGTCGACCCCACACTTACGGCCGTGCTCCGGCAAAGTTTCGGCAGTACCCGAAGCTTTCTGACCATAGGTGAAGTTCTGGCCAACAAAGACCGCCTGTGCATTCAGCTTGTCGCGCACAACGGTGCGGACAAAGTCCTCAGCGGGGATACTGGAGAAGGTCTTGTCAAAGGGCACGACGAGCATGACATCAATTCCCTCCGCCTCTGCCAGCTCGGCACGACGGGACACGGTGGACAGTGCCGGCGGCACCTTATCCGGGGCAAACAGCGCTACGGGGTTGGGATCGAAAGTCATCAACAGCGATTTCACGCCACGAGCGCGAGCGTCACTGACCGCAGCAGCTATCAGGCGCTTATGTCCTAGATGAATACCATCGAACACTCCGATGGTTACGACCGTGTCCCCCAGGTCTTCGGGTGCATTGTCCAAACCATACCAAATCTCCACAGAGAGCCAGTGTAACTGGTCACCGTTTAACACACCGCATATAGCGCAACATAGGATTGCGTCTATGACCGACTTCGATCCGATTGCAGACTCCGGCATTGTCATCGTGGACAAGCCTCAAGGCTGGACAAGCCACGATGTAGTGGGCAAACTCCGTCGAATCTTCCGCACCAAGAAGGTCGGCCACTCCGGCACCCTCGACCCAATGGCCACCGGTGTGCTCGTCCTCGGCATCGGCCGCGGCACACGTTTCCTGCCGCATGTTCACGCCGACACGAAGTCCTACCGTGCGACTATTCGTCTTGGCGCAGCCACGCTTACCGACGACGCCGAAGGCGAGTTGCTCTCCGAATCCTCGGCGGCATCGGTGACCGACGAGATGATCCGGGAGAAAATTACTGATTTCACCGGCACTATTATGCAGAAACCTGCGGCGGTATCCGCGGTGAAGATTGACGGTGTCCGCGCCTACGAGCGCATCCGCCGTGGTGAGAAGGTCGATATCCCTGCGCGCCCGGTGACAATCACCCGTTATGAGGTTCTGGACATCCGCCATGACTCCGATACCTCCCGTCCCGGGGAGTGCATCGATATTGACGTGGAGGTCGACTGCTCTGCCGGCACGTTCATCCGCGCCTTAGCTCGTGACTTGGGGGATGCACTGGGGGTCGGTGGTCATCTCACCGCGCTGCGACGTACTGCCGCAGGCGTTTTCACTATTGATGAGGCATTGACTATCGATGAGCTCACGGCGAAAGCCGAGCAGTTCGACACCGCCAATCCAGAAATTGCTGAGATGCGACGCCCAATCCCCGACCGCGCCGCTTCCTTGCTGCCGATGAGTCTGGACGAGGCCTGCTTGCGTTGCTTTGATACCCGCGAAATTACGGAACAGCAGGCGGCTGATTTGGCTCAGGGCAAGTGGCTTGAGCCAATCGGAAAACCTGGAGTCTATGCGGCGGTGTCACCAACGGGAAAGGTTCCGGCGCTGCTAACAGAATCTGGCAAACGGGCTAAGACGGTCTTCGTGGTGCGCCCGGCCACGCTGTGACTACCTCTCAAGGCTTTTTAAGGCTGCTCGAGCCACACCGCGGTGACAACGACGCCTGCACCGCGACCCCAGAAGCCCTGTACTCCGAGGAAGGCGTCGGGAATCTCACGGTGAAACGTTAGCTGTAAAGGTCCGCCTTCGAGTCCTCGAGAAAAACCTCGCGCTGCTATCCGTTTCTTCCTCGGTTGCACGGAGACTTCGTCGAAGTCTAGCCACTGCCCGACCATCGGCTCCCAGAGTTTGTACATTGATTCCTTGGCGCTAAATTGCACCAGCGGATCCAAGCGAGCTTCATCAGTGCGCAAGACTGCATCGATTATTCCTAACTCTAGAGTCTGCTCGACCTCGACATCGATGCCAATCCCCTGCAGCTGTTCAGCGCTCGCGGACACGGCTGCCACGGCCCCGTCGCAGTGGCTAATTGACCCCACGACTCCTCGCGGCCACAGCGGCGCTCCGGTGGTCGACATGCCAATCCCACCTGGGGCAGACTCTCCTAGCCGTTGCAACGTCTCATGCGCAGCGAGGCGCCCTCGGGTGAAATCACGGATTCGAGCAGGTACTGCACTATCAGGCAGCCTCAATTCAGCACTACGGAGCTGCTGCAATTCCGCATCACTAAAAGGACGCTCGGCATTGGAGTCAATAACCAGCCGGCTACCGGCGGGTAAATGCCCGGCCAGGTACTCCTGAACGTCGGCAAGCACACTCATGCGCTGACGCCGTACCATTTCTCTCCACGGAAACGAGTAGCGACAAAGATGAGTCGCAGAATCATGAAGGCCAAGAGACCGCACCACACGCCAGTCAGCCCCCAGCCAAATGCCTGCGCCAACCAGACCGGTGGGAGGAATCCGCACAGGACCGCGCTAACGGTGGCGTTACGGAGGAAAGCTGCGTCGCCGGCGCCGAGCAACACGCCATCGAGCGCAAAGACGACACCGCCGATAGGAATCATTGCGACAAGAATCCACCATGGTCCGGCGGTGACTGCGTCAATCACGCCTGTGGCGTCGGTAAAAATGCGGACGATGCTGCCATTACCCACTGCGAAGACAGCCGCTAGGCCGAGGGCAATGACGCTCGACCAGACAGTAACGCGCTTGCCAGTCCGGCGGGCAACGGCCGTTGAGCTACCTCCCAACGCTGCACCAACGAGCGTCTGTGCAGCAATCGCTAGCGAGTCGAGCACCAACGAGATCAGATTCCACAGCTGCAGCATGACCTGGTGCCCACCGAGCGTGGTCGGCCCAACGCGACCGGCAACCGCTGCGGCAGAGAGGAACGCTACCTGGAAGGACAAGGAGCGAACGATGAGATCGCGGCCGAGGACCAGCTGGCTTTTGATAATGGCGCCATTCGGGCGCATGGGGAGCTTGCGGTTAGAGCACTCTTTGAAAAGTCTGCGGAGGAACAGCCCGCCGGTAATCAATTCGCCGAAGAGAACGGCCATCGCCGAGCCTTCGAGACCGACGGCGCGGACCAGCGGCACAATCACAATGGCGGCCGGAACAAGGCCTGAGAGCACATATAGCAGCGGCGCGCGGGTGTTTTGGATACCGCGCAGCCAACCATTTCCAGCCTGCGCAATCAACGTCAGCGGAATGGCGAAAGCAGCAACTCGCAACCATTGCCCGGCATCATGAGCGACCTCCGGATGAGGAGCTAACCAACCGGTAAATACCGGTGCCAACCCCACGATGATGGCAAAGAGACCAAGGCCCACAAAGACGGCGACCCACGTCGCTTGCAGTCCCTCTTCGACCGCCTCGTCCACGTTGCCTCTGCCAAAGGCTCGCGCTGATCGGGCGGTCGTGCCGTAAGCCAAGAAAGTAAGCTGCGTAGTTACCACGGAAAATACCGTCGAACCAGCGGCAAGCGCCGCAAGCTGGACGGCTCCGAGCCGACCGATGACAGCCGTATCCAGCAGCACATAGAGTGCGGGCGCGGCAAGAACGCCCAACGCTGGTAGCGCCAGCGAAACGATTGCGCGAAGGCTGACATCTGACTTCGCACTGTGCCCAGTTCGCTCTATGTCAGTTTTCTCAATCTCAGTGCGCTTCTTGGTTTTTCGCGAGTCCGACAATCCCCTAGGCCTCGCTCGTGCCTCGTCGTACCTGGGCTGCGACATCGCTGGTGTCCAGGAGGGCCTGCAGCAGCTCATCCTTGCTGCACTCGCGAGTCAGACCGGCGGCACGCTCGTGGCCACCGCCGCCGATTTCCAGGGCGACCTGGGAGACATCGACAAGCTCTCGAGAACGCAGCGAGACCGCCCACTGGCCTGGCTCATACTCCTTAAGTACAGCACAGACGTCGGCCGCATTAGTCGTACGCACAATGTCCACGACCGATTCAATCTCATCGTGGCCAACTTCGGCGGTCTGGTCGTGCTCAATGACGACGTGGATTAGGCCAGCGCCGTCGCCCCACTCGGGCACCAATGTCGCGGTGGAAAGCACCTTGCCCAGGAACGGCAGGTAGGCAAACGGATGCTCTTCCAGCAGCTGTGCACCAATCGTGCGCGGATCGAGCCCCTTATCCAGCAGGCGCGCCGCTGCAGTGTGCATGCGAGAACGGCCGAACTGGAACGACGCGGTATCCGTCAGCAGCCCGGCGTAGAGAGCATGAGCCATCGGCGTGGTCAGCTTGATACCCCAGACACCGAAGAAGTCCAGGAGCACCATGGTCGAGGACTCTGCCAGTTCATCAACCATATTGACGGCCCCAAAGCGAGTGTTGGTCGCGTGATGGTCAACATTGATAACGCGATCGGAGGCCATCACGCGATCTTCCAGCGCACCGAGGCGCCCCGGGCTTGCGCAGTCGACAGTCACCCACGTGTCAATGTCTTCATCCAAGTCCGTGTATTCGACAAATCGCTCCCAGCCGGGAATAGTCAGCAGCGATTTAGCTGGCAAATCGCTCTCACCGTAGCTGGCGACAGCCGAAATGCCACGCTGTACAAGAGCCATGACCATCGCAGATGCAGCGCCAATCGCATCCGCATCGGGGTGAACATGGGCAATGACGCCGACTTTCTTAGCGTCGGCAAGCATATCCTGCATCTGCTGAATCGGCTTGGACATGCGGCGATTAATCGCCTGGGAAAGCTGGTGAGCTGCCTGCTCCTGAGCCTGCGGAGAAGTGGTCACGTGGGTGCCCCTTTCATCGATAGATGTGGCCGGTGGAGAGTTTTACTCCTCGTCGCGGTATGGGTTGACATCGCCTGCGGGCTTTGCGTTTCTAGCCTGCTCAGCCAATTCCGCGTCGCGCGCGCGAGTCTTATCGAGCAGCTCCTCAAGGTGCGCGGAAATCTCCGGCACCGTGTCAACCTCAAAAGCCAGCGTCGGTGTGTAGCGCACACCGGTGCCACGACCGACCAGGGAACGCAGCTGCCCCTTCGCCTTTTCCAGCGCTGCTGCGGCCGACTCGTAGTCCGGTTCCTCGTCGAGCGTACGTCCGCGCACAGTGTAGAAAACTGTGGCGTCGTGCAAATCGCCGGTGACGCGGCAGTCGGTGATAGTCACAAACTCCAGCCGCCGGTCCTTAATCTCACGCTCAATTGCACTGGCGACAATCTCCTGAATACGCTTGGACAGCCTGCGCGCGCGTGCTGGATCTGCCATTTTTGGCTACTCCCTATCTATCTATACCTGTGCGTAACGATTCGTAGCTAGACCCCATATAGCGTGGAGCCTGAGGCGCCCCTTCGCTGACAAAGACCCATTTGGGATCCGGCAAAACGGTTCAATACAAAGGACTGCTAATACTAACACGCAAAACACTACTCAACTTCGAACCGTATATTTCGCGACTTCGCCTGAGCCCGTCTACCGGGTGCAGTCACTTGCTTCGCCGCACGCTTGCCCTTTGTTCATACCCCATGAATCATCACGACAACACTGCCGCCACCGTCGATACCATCGACGGCATGGGGAGTCGCTACTACGGAATTGCGCAGCTGAAACGCGGCCTACCCAGTACGCTCTTAACCGCGCTCCACGAAGTTGTACATCGGTAACCCATTAATATGAGAGCAGTCAGGCAGTGAATCCATCACGCTGTCCTGCAACGGTGTTTCTCCCTCGATGCCGAAAATCCATTTAACCGCAGCATTACCTAGATCCAGCGGATGGAAAAGGTAACTTACCTCACCGTTTCTATCCTTGGGCGCCACACTGCCATGGGTTTGTTCCCATTCAGCCACATCCGTCGGATGAAGTACCTCGACGTGTTCACCGTTAGCGAACGGTACCTCGAAATCCAACAGTCTTCCAGAGCTGAAAAACCGCTGCATGTCAAAATCATAGTCTTCGCAGCTTGCTCCTAATTCCCTGGTAGGAGTCTTGTAGTGGCAGAAATCGACAACACTATTGATGCACAGTGACCAACTTTCGCGAGGATCGTTCGCCAACGCTGGGTCCTCAATAAGGTCGTATACGTCGTCGGTCCCGAAAAGCAGCGTTGGCCCAAACGCTACTGCGTGGAAGTACCAATTATGACCATCCTCAATAGTTTCTTCGGAATCAAAGGCGAATCTCCCTGGCCAAATCTTGTCCAATTGCGCAAGCGTCTCCTCTGCGCTCGCAGGAGGATAATTCAAAATACTCGTTCGCGGCAGTTCATCCGAGAGTGCAAAGAGATTAGTTTTGAAGCCCATAACGAACACGATACGCAAAAAGGCGCTCCCCGAAGGGAGCGCCTTATCAAAGTTCACGCAGTGTTTAGCTTACGTTGCTACGTGCGCGGAACCTCGACCATCTCGTAGACCTCGATAACGTCGTCCACCTGGATGTCCGGGTAAGACAGCACCATACCGCACTCGTAACCGGCTGCGACCTCGGTAGCATCGTCCTTCTCTCGCTTCAGCGACTCGATAGTCGCCGAATCCGTAATGACGTTGCCGTCACGAACCAGGCGAGCCTTCGCGTTGCGGCGGACCTTGCCGGACTCGACCATACAGCCGGCGATCAGGCCAACTGCGGAGGACTTGAAAATGGCGCGAATCTCTGCACGACCAATCTCCTTCTCCTCGTAGACCGGCTTGAGCATGCCCTTCAGAGCAGACTCGACATCCTCGATAGCACGGTAAATCACCGTGTAGTAGCGGATGTCAACGCCCTCAGCGTTGGCAACCTCGGTGGCCTTGCCCTCGGAGCGAACGTTGAAGCCGATGATGACGGCGTCAGACGCAGCAGCCAGCGTGACGTTGGTCTGAGTAACAGCACCGACACCACGGTCGATGATGTTCAGCGCGACCTCGTCGTCGACCTCGATCTTGAGCAGGGCTTCTTCCAGTGCCTCGACGGTACCGGCGTTGTCGCCCTTCAGAATCAGGTTGAGGGTGTTGGTCTCCTTCAGGATCTCGTCCAAATTCTCCAGGGAGACGCGCTTGCGACGACGTGCCTGCAGTGCATTACGACGACGTGCGTCGCGGCGGTCTGCAATCTGGCGGGCCGTACGATCCTCGTCAACAACCAGGAGGTTGTCACCAGCACCCGGTACGGAGGTCAGGCCGAGCACCTGAACCGGACGGGAAGGACCGGCCTCATCGACATCGTTGCCGTACTCATCGACCATGCGGCGAACACGACCATATGCGTCACCGACAACGATGGAGTCACCGACGCGCAACGTACCGCGCTGAACGATAACGGTTGCCACCGGACCACGGCCGCGGTCAAGGTGAGCCTCGATGGCGACACCCTGAGCGTCCATATCCGGGTTGGCGCGCAGATCCAACGAAGCGTCGGCAGTCAACAGCACTGCTTCGAGAAGCTGATCGATGTTGAGGCCCTGCTTAGCGGAGATATCGACGAACATAGTGTCGCCGCCCCACTCTTCGTCAGTGAGACCGTATTCAGTCAGCTGACCACGAATCTTCTGCGGATCTGCAGTTTCCTTATCAATCTTGTTGACTGCAACGACAATCGGCACATCAGCGGCCTTGGCGTGGTTAATAGCCTCAACCGTCTGCGGCATGACGCCGTCATCAGCTGCGACAACCAGAATCGCGATATCGGTCGACTTGGCACCACGAGCACGCATGGCGGTAAACGCCTCGTGACCCGGGGTATCCAAGAAGGTAACCTTGCGCTTCTCGCCTTCGAGCTCCACCGGCACCTGGTAGGCACCGATGTGCTGGGTAATACCACCGGACTCGTGGCCACCGACGTTGGCCTTACGAATCGTGTCCAACAGGCGCGTCTTACCGTGGTCGACGTGACCCATCACAGTTACCACTGGCGGGCGCTGTTCCAGGTCCTCATCGTCGCCCTCATCCTCACCGAATTGGAGGTCGAAGGACTCAAGCAGTTCGCGGTCCTCATCCTCAGGCGAAACAACCTGGACCTTGTAGTCCATCTCGTCACCGAGCAGCTGCAGGGTCTCGTCGGACACCGATGCAGTTGCCGTAACCATTTCACCGAGGTTGAACAATGCCTGAACCAGTGCTGCGGCATCGGCATTAATCTTCTCAGCGAAGTCGGAAAGCGATGCGCCGCGTGCGAGGCGAATGGTCTTGCCCTTACCGTTAGGCAGCTTAACGCCGCCCACCACGGATGGTGCCTGCATTGCCTCGTACTCGTTGCGCTTCTGGCGCTTCGACTTCCGCCCGCGACGCGGGGCGCCTCCTGGTCGCCCGAATGCACCTGCGGTTCCACCACGACGTCCGCCGCGACCACCGCGCGGTCCGCCACCCGGGCCGCGACCACGGCCGCCGAAGCCACCGCCACCGCCGCCGCGGCTTGCCTTTGCAGGCATCTGCCCCGGGTTCGGGTGCGAAGGCATCATTGCCGGAGTCGGACGATTGCCGCTTGGCTTATTACCGCGTCCCTGTCCCCCCTGCGGGCGAGGGCCACCCTGGCGTCCACCCGGCTTCGGGCCCGGACGGCCGTTTCCACCCTGCGGGCGAGGGCCACCCTGGCGTCCACCCGGCTTCGGGCCCGGACGGCCGTTTCCACCCTGCGGACGCGGCATGTTGGACGGCCGCGGTGCCGGACGGGAGGATCCGCCGGTCGAGAATGGGTTGTTCGCCACACGCGGTGCGCGTGCGCCTGGCTTCGGCCCCGGCTTCGGGCCAGCAGGCTTCGGCGGACGTGGCATTTCCTGTCCCGGCTTCGGCGAACGGGACGGTGCAGCTGGCTTGGCACCTGGTTTTGCTGCCGCTGGTGCAGCAGGTTTAGCGCCTGGCTTTGCAGCTGGCTTGGCACCCGGTTTTGCTGCCGCTGGTGCAGCAGGCTTGGCACCTGGCTTTGCTGCTGGCTTGGCACCAGGCTTTGCAGCAGGTTTAGCACCCGGCTTTGCAGCAGGCTTGGCACCAGGCTTAGCTGCTGGCTTGGCACCAGGCTTTGCAGCAGGCTTAGCTGCAGCCTTGGTCGCTGGGGTCTGTGCGGACGCGTCAGCACCTGCGCCAGCATTCTTCTCTTCGTAGACCTTCTTCATCTTCCTGACGACGGGTGGTTCCACCGTCGAAGAAGCGGTCTTAACAAACTCGCCCTGAGCCTTTAGCTCGGCGAGTAGTTCTTTGCTGGTGACCCCGAGCTGCTTAGCGAGCTCATGGACACGTAGCTTTCCGGACACTGCTCTCCTCACTAGTGGGGGCCGAGCAGCGCCCGATGGCGGATTCGTCCGCGCACCGAGAGCGCCTGCAGGGCTCCCTCTTATCTATTGCCGTTCATCGCTGATGCTTCATCGTGTGCTCATCAGTGTTCAGGTCTTTCTGTTGTCATTTTTCCTGCCTCCCTGCTTAGCGACACGCGCATCGTCAGCGGGGGCGAAACCCTCCGCCGCTTCGTAGTGCGTGGCGATAAACTGTTTAACCGGAAACGCATCTACCTGCGTAGATACCTTCAGTGCGCGGCCAAATGCACGGCGCTTGTCGGCGATCTCCCAAGCTTTTAGTGTTGGGGTAATCCAGGCACCTCGTCCCTGCATCCGACGATGCGGATCAGCAACGACAGCTACTGAGCCATCTGAACGGGTGGTAGCGACAATGCGCAGCAGCTCCGAGCAATTGCGGCGCTGCTTAGTTGCAATACAGGTACGTGTGGGTGCAGGTGTATGAGTTGTCGAATTCGGGTTTAGCACCCGCGAAGTCGTCATACTCCTGACGCACCCACCTTCCTGCTAAGAAATTCAGCGCGAAAATTCGCATAGGAAAATCACGCCTTGTCGTTTGGCCACCTCCCAGCATAACCCGAAAAGGCGGAAAAGTGCCAACCCCCTAGGCACTTTCCCGCCGTTTTCGCAACCGCTGGGACGCTGACGTTGCGTCTACTCCGCGTCGGAGTGGATATCGATTCGCCAGCCGGTCAGACGAGCCGCCAAACGGGCATTCTGTCCCTCCTTGCCGATAGCAAGAGAGAGCTGGTAGTCGGGCACCACAACGTGTGCACGTCGCTCATCCATGTCCAAAATCTTGACACTAACTACCTTGGCTGGCGCCAGCGAGTTACCAACGAACTTCGCCGGATCCTCGTCGTAGTCGATGATGTCAATCTTCTCGCCCTTGAGCTCATTCATAATCGAGCTCACACGCTGACCACGAGGCCCAATGCAGGCGCCCTTAGCGTTAAGGCCCTTGACCGTGGGCCGTACAGCAACCTTGGTGCGGTGACCAGCCTCGCGTGCGATCGAAATCAATTCCACTGCCCCATCGGCAACTTCCGGAATTTCAAGTTCGAAGAGCTTACGAATGAGCTCCGGGTGCGTGCGCGACAGATGAATCGCAACACCCCGCGGCGTCTTGTTCACACCGACGACGTAGCACTTGATGCGGTCACCGTGCTTGAGTTCCTCACCCGGCAGCTGCTCAGCCGGCATCAGAATACCGTCGCGACCATTGGCCTCCGAACCGATGTGGACGACGACAATACCCTTTTCATTGGCATAGACATCACGCTGGACCACGCCGGAAATGACCTGGTTAGACAGGTCTGCGTATTCGTCGAGAACCTTGTCGCTCTCGGCATCCCGCAGACGCGAAAGGATGGTCTGACGAACAGCGAATGCAGCGGTACGCTCAAAGTCCTCCGGAGTGTCGTCCCATTCGGAGATGAGATTGCCCTCGTCGTCTCGCTCCTGGGCAAAGACTATGACGTCACCGGTCTCACGGTCGATTTCGACGCGCGCATACTGTGCCGGTGCGGTGGTATTACGGTAGCTTTCACGCAATGCCCGGGCGACCAGTCCCAGCATTTCGTCGACAGGAATGCCCTTTTCCTTCTCCAAGGTTCGCAGGGCAGCTAGTTCAATCTTCACTTGTTATCCTCCAGCCTGGTCAAGGCATCGTCATAGTCTAGTCCCGCAAAATCTTTCTCAGCTGCGGGCGGATTAGAGAATTCAACTTGTACCACTGCACGGGCCACATTGGTTAATTGGACACGCTGACCAACAGCCTTCAAACGCCCCTTTGGCCCTTTAGAGGTAACTAGAATGATGGATTCTTCATCCGGCGACAGCGCACCGATGCGGGCTGCAATCGCGGAACCGTCGGCAAGCGAAATCTCCGCAATACGACCACGGTTACGACGCCAGTGCCGAGGCTGAGTCAGCGGTGCGTCAATACCTGGAGTGGAAACTTCCAAGGTGTAGCCCTGAGCACCGAAGTCGGCTTCACCACGTGCCTCCGCGGCATCCAGAGCCGAAGATACTTCATGCGTGGCCTGTTCCAGAACATCGAGGTCAGGACGCTCATCTGCATCAATCAACACAATGACCTGTGACTTAGCGCCGGCGCGAACGACCTTGACATCTTCAACATCCAGGCCGATTTGTGCGAGCGCCGGGCTCACAAACTGTTCAATTTTCTCGGGTGCGGGTATCGCCATAGTCGTAGAGTCTACAGGTCAAGTACTCGTAACCGCGCACTTGGGCACTTTCCCCACACCGCATTGACACAAAGTGCCGCCCGCCGTGGCACCATAGTGAGGTGATTGTTGAACCTCCCGCCCCTAGTTCTGCTTCCGCAGCGCGTCGCACTCGTACTCTCTCGCGCCGTGGCTTCCTCGCTGCCGCCCTCGCCGTGGGATCACTGCCCGCGCTCTCCGCGTGCTCGCATCTGGTGGCACCACGCCCGGATTACGCCATTGAGGTTCTCCACGCGCTCGCGGCGCGCGATGCACATTCGCTTAACGACGCCAATCCGGACCTCGCTGCCGTACGCTCCGCGCAGGTGACCGAGCTAGATGCGGAAATCACGCGTGCCTGCGGTACCCGCAAGGATGGCAAGTCTGTCGAGGAGTGTCGTTCCGACGTCGCGGTCCCTGGTTCCCTGATTGCCGGCGCCGACGCGAAGCTGCTGCTCACGGACTCACGGAACAGTCCCATACTGACGAAGGCCCTGGATTCACGCACTGCATTGCGGGAAGAGCACACTGCGCGCCTTGCCACGGCTGTCGATGGTGGTATCGTCCTCGCCCTGCGTGCTGCGGGCGCTGAGTGGGAGGAGCTCGTCCCATTGATTCCCAGTGACAGGGATGAAATCTCGGGTGCCGAAGAGCAGATGACTAAGGCACTGCAAGCCGAATACATGATGATTTACGGCGTCGGCGTAGCCGCACCACGTGTCGGAGGCGATACCACTACTGCGCTTTTGGCCCGTGGCGAGCGCCACCGAATTTTGCGCGATCGTGTCCGACTTATTTTGGAGGATTCCGACGTTGAGGTGCCGGAGAGCGCACCTGGCTATATGCCGGAAGGTGCTCCTTCGCCAGATACGGCACCCGTCGATTACATGATCGCGTTGGAGCGCTATTGCGCCCAGGCGTGGGAAGACGTATTGCTCGCTGCTAATAACCCTGGGATGCGTATGTTCGCGCTGCAGGCAGCTGGCGTAGCTGCCGCCGGAGCGGCAGCGCTAGGTGGCAACAACTTAGAGCCACTGCCGGGACTCTAACGCTGCCGAGACTCTAAGCCTTGCTAACCAGCTCCGCGACGTGAGCTGCAATGCCATCAGCGGCGACCTCGTCAGTCTCGTTGGTCAGGCGGTTACGCAGCTCCACCTTGCCGTCCGCGTAGCCACGGCCGAAGATGACCACAAACGGCATACCCAACAGCTCGGCGTCCTTGAACTTCACACCGGGGCTGACCTTCGGACGGTCGTCGAAAAGCACCTCAATGCCCTGCTGACTGAGGTCTTCCGCCAGCTGTTCCGCAGCCTCAGCTGCTTCGGCGTTCTTGCCGGCCACAGCGATGTGAACCTTGTACGGTGCTGCGGCAACTGGCCACTTGAGGCCCTTTTCATCCAACTGCTGTTCTGCGAGGACAGCGACCAGGCGGGACACGCCAATGCCATAGGACCCCATCGTCGGACGAGCACGCTTACCGTTGACATCAAGGATGTCGATTTCAAAGGCGTTGGTGTACTTGCGGCCCAACTGGAAAATGTGACCGATCTCGATGCCACGCTCGATCTTTAGCGTGCCGTGTCCCTCCGGAGCCGGGTCACCGTCACGCACCTCTGCGACATCGCAAATACCGTCAATCTGGAAGTCGCGACCAGCGACCACATCGACGATGTGCTTGCCCTCCTCGTTGGCTCCAGTAATCCAATTCGTTCCCTCCGCCACGCGTGGGTCAGCTAGGACTTTCACACCGCGATCGGCGAGCCCCTGCGGGCCGACGTAGCCCTTGATCAGGAAGTCATTAGCTGCGAAGTCCTTGTCCTCCAGCAAGCGCGCCTCACCCGGTTCAAATGCGACTTCGAGACGCTTTTCATCGACCTCACGGTCACCGGGAACCAGGATTGCGGTGAGCTGTTCCGGCAGGGCATTGCCCTCCTTATCGACCTTCTTCGGGTCGACGGCGACGAGAACGCACTTCAAAGTATCGGCAGCGGTGACCTCGCGTCCAAGATCCGCACCATTGGCCCAATCGACAAGCGCTGCAATGGTGGTGCAGTTCGGAGACTCGTAAACCTTCGCCTCCGGCTGTCCCTCAATCGGCTGCGGTTCGACTGCCGGAATCTTCACGGCTTCAACGTTGGCGGCGTACTCACCGTCGGTGGAGACTACGAAGGAGTCTTCGCCATTTTCGCTGACGGCCAGGAACTCCTCGGAAGCCGAACCGCCCATAGCGCCGGAGGTGGCGTGGCAGATTTCGTACTTGATGCCCAGTCGGTCAAAAATTCGCTGGTAGGCACCGCGGTGCTGCTGATAAGAATTCTCTAGCCCCTCGTCGTCCATGTCGAAGGAGTAGGAGTCCTTCATCACAAACTCGCGGCCACGCAGAATACCCGCGCGCGGGCGGGCCTCGTCGCGGTACTTGGTCTGAATCTGGAAAAGCGTTGTCGGGAAATCCTTGTAGGAGCTGAAAAGATCCTTGACAGCCAGCGCGAACATCTCTTCGTGCGTCGGCCCCAGCAGGTAGTCTGCGCCCTTGCGATCCTTCAGACGGAACAGCTCGGGGCCATATTCGGTCCACCGGTTCGTCGCCTCGTACGGTTCACGCGGGAGCAGTGCAGGGAATGCCAGCTCCTGTGCGCCAATGCCTTCCATCTCCTCGCGCACAACCTTCTCTACGTTGCGCAAAACCTTCAAGCCCAGTGGTAGCCAGGAGTACACACCAGGGGCAGTTCGCCGGATGTAGCCGGCACGGACGAGCAGCTTGTGGCTAGGGACCTCGGCGTCAGCAGGATCCTCGCGCAGTGTGCGCAGGAACAGCTGGGACATTCGCGTAATCATGAATGCTGATTTTACCCGTCAATCATTCTTCGCAACATGCGGGGCATTACTATGGTGCCCATGCTCGTAGTCCTACCCCCATCTGAAACCAAAGCCACTGGTGGCAGCCATCCCGCAGTGGACTTTTCCTCGCTGAGCTTCAGCTCTCTCAACCCCGTCCGCGAGCGAATTGCGGCCGATCTCGTGGCGCTAAGCGCGAACAGGGAAGCCGCGATGGAAACGCTTAAGTTGGGGCCACGTCTTGCTGACGAGGTCACGGCTAATGCCGCACTCCTAGAGTCGCCGACCATGCCGGCTCTCGAGCGTTATACCGGGGTGCTCTACGACGCACTCTCCCCCAGCGATTTGCCAGAAACCGGCCGTGCTCGACTCGCCATCGGGTCAGCGCTCTTCGGTGTCATTGGCGGAGACGACCTCATCCCCCACTACCGTCTCTCCGGCACGGTCAAGCTCCCCTTCGCGGATCAGCCTGCCGACGCAGCTCCCACGATGAAGCGCCGTTGGGGCACCGCCATCACCGAAGCTCTCAATGACGTCGACTTCCTCATCGACCTTCGCTCCGGCACCTACGCCAATTTGGGCAAAGCCAAGACCGCGACAACGATGACCGTGCTCACCGCCGAGGGCAAAATCGTCAGCCACTTCAACAAGCACTACAAGGGCCTATTTGCCCGCGCCATAGCCCTTTCCGACACGGCACCGACCTCCCCCACAGAGGCCGTCGATATCGCGCGCGCCGCAGGATACGACGTCTCGCTTGACGACGACAGCCTCATCTTCCGCGTCCCGGAAAACTAAATGTCGTCGTTGTAGCGCTTCCGACCTGCCACAATGGCAGCAATGAGCGCAATGACAGCGATGAAAATGCTGTCGTATCGCGAGCCTTCTCCGCCGAGGAGAAGGAGACGGAAGATGATCATGGCTCCGAGGTAGAACACCAGGAAGGTCGCAGCGCCCATCCAGATAGCGCTACGCAGCTGATCGTCGGCAAGCAGTCGAGTAACAAGCCCTGCCTTTTCCTGCTCTGGCTCTGGTTTCTTCGACTTGTTGTTGCTCGACTTGTTGTTCTTACTCATCGCCTTCATCCAGACCGGCGACTTCACCGATGACGATAACGGCGGGCGGCTTGATTGCCTCTTCGACCATTCTCTCGCCAAGCTCGCCGAGCGTGCAGCGTAGCGACCTCTGATTCGGCAGCGTACCGTCCTGGATGACCGCCGCCGGAGTCTTCGGGCTGCGGCCGGCCTTCATCAGAGCCTCGGCGATCTTCGGCCCGTTCTTAACTCCCATAATGATGGCAATAGTGCCGTGCATCCGGCCCAGCGCATCCCAATTGACCAGGGACGTCTTGTGCCCCGGTGGGACGTGACCGGACACGACAGTGAATTCGTGGTTGACGCCACGCATGGTAACTGGGATGCCAATCGTTCCCGGTACCGCCAGCGCCGAGGTAATACCCGGCACAACGCGAACCGGTACCCCTGCCTTCTGCAGCTCCTGAAGCTCTTCAAAACCGCGGCCGAAGATGTACGGATCGCCGCCCTTGAGCCGAACCACAAAGTAGCCCTCGCGGGCACGATGAACTAGCAGTTCATTGATGCGCTCCTGAGCCATGGCGCGACCGTAAGGAAGCTTGCCGGCATCAATAATCTCGACATCCGGCTCCAAGTCACCGAGCAGCGACAGTGGACCGAGGTGGTCTGCAACGACGACGTCGGCAAGCCGGAGCATGCGACGCCCCTCAACGGTAATCAGACCAGGATCGCCCGGGCCACCGCCTACGAGTGCGACCTGCCCAGCGAGGTCCCCAGCTCGCGACGCGCGACGGCCAGTCAGCGCCACAGGAGTAAGCGGGCTCGAAGACCCGGTTTCATCGTCGACGAGAATACCTCGGCGGTGTCCCTCGAGCGTCACCTCACGTAGCAACGCCTCGTCACAGCAGACCATGAGAGCCTTGCCCCAGCTCATCGCCTCGGTAAAACCGGTGCGGGTCAAAGTAATACGGCCGTCTGCAGCCCAAGCCTCAATCGCAGTTGTTACTTCCCCACCTTCACACACAGTGACATCAGCGCCAGAGTCCAACAACCGAGGAATCACGCGCTCTGCAGCCGTGGAACCGCCAATCACCAACACACCGTAGTCTTTGAGAAGCAAACTCATAGCTAATACTTTACCCGGCGCACGAAGCGACAAAACGACTGACGTTCCCCGGCGCACCCGCCGGATGAACATGCAGGTAACCGGCATGAATCCGCCCAGACTCAGAAACGAAGCCGTCGCGAACTGTCTCACCTTGATATCCACGCCAACCCCAGGCTGGTTGCCACCCGGCCGCAGCAGCGACGCTTGCGGTGTCATCGGTGAGGGCTGTCTTGTGGAACTCGTGACCACGCACGCGCGTTCCTACCGGGCACAGCGCAGAATCAGTCAGAGCCACAGCCTCTCGGTACCCCAGCTTCAGCCGTGCCATGTGCGCTCGCCCCGGGATGATGCCACACATACGGCGCCCACCGAGATCTTCAAGCAGCCAGAGCAGCCCGGCGCACTCACCGTGAATCAACGCACCATCGTCGGCAGCCTGACGTAGATCGCGGCGAATGTCATCACGAACAGATAGCGCGTCGGCATGCTCTTCCGGAAATCCACCGGGCACAATGTAGCCTTCGGCTTCCGGCAGTTCGTCAACCAATGGGTCAAAATCCACGACCTCGGCTCCAGCGGCCCGCAATAGCTCACGGTGCTCTGCGTAGGTAAACGAGAACGCAGGGCCCGCCGCGACCGCCACGCGCACACGGCGCTGAGTAGCCAGCGGTGCAACGAACCGTGCGGGGTCCCATGGCTCAGCTGGATAGGGCTGCCGGGCAAGCTGGATAATCCGGTCGATGTCGATGTAGGTCTCCACCAAGTTGGCCATCGATTCAATGACCGTTTCTAGCTGCTCACCCTGTTCGACTGCAGTGACCAGACCCAAATGCCTGCTGGGCACCTCAATATCAGTCACTCGCGGAATAGCGCCGAGCACCTCGACCCCCATGGCTTCCACAGAACGGGTAATAATGTCCGCATGCCGCGGGCTGCCCACCTGATTAATAATCACGCCACTGACACGGACGTCAGTGCGAAGCGTGGAGAAACCGTGGACAACAGCCGCCGCCGACTGCGACATATGCCGGGCATCAATTACCAACACCACCGGCAGTCCCAGCAGCGAGGCAATCTCGGCCGTCGACCCCACCACCGACAGCGGGTCGTCACCAATGCGGCCGTCGAAGAGCCCCATAACACCTTCGACCACCGCAATATCGCTGTCGGCAGCTCCGTGTGCGTAGAGCGGCCCAATCATCTCAGGCGAGCACATAAAGGAATCCAGATTGCGCCCGGGACGACCAGCGGCGACTCCGTGATACCCCGGATCAATATAGTCGGGTCCGACTTTGAAAGGTGCCACCGCGTGACGGCGCGACAGTGCACGCATCAGACCCGTCGAGATTGTCGTCTTTCCCGTGCCTGAAGCTGTGGCCGCGATAACAATTCCAGGCGCTACCACTCGATACCCTTTTGTCCCTTACGTCCGACATCCATCGGGTGCTTAATCTTGGTCATTTCCGTCACCAGATCCGCGACCTCCACGAGCTTCGGATCCGCATCGCGGCCAGTCATCACCACATGCTGGCGACCGGGACGGTTCTTCAACGTCTCCACCACATCGTCGACATCAATCCAACCCCACTTGATTGGATAGGTGAACTCGTCGAGGACGTAGAAATCGTGCACCTCATTTTCCAGGCGCCGCTTAATCTCCTGCCAGCCCTCGGCAGCAGCTGCAGCATGATCCTCCTCAGTGCCCTGCTTACGCGACCAAGACCAGCCTTCGCCCATCTTGTGCCATTCGACCGGGCCGCCCTCTCCCGTGTCGTCGTGAAGCTCGCCCAACCGGCGCATGACAGCTTCCTCGCCAACCTTCCACTTTGCCGACTTCACAAACTGAAAGACACCAATATTCATCCCCTGATTCCACGCGCGCATCGCCATACCGAATGCCGCAGTGGACTTGCCCTTTCCTGGGCCCGTATGCACCGCAGTAATCGGAATCATGCGACGCTGCCTGGTGGTCAGTCCATCGTTGGGAATTGATTTGGGGTCAAGCTTTCCTTGTGCCATGGTCTCGATGATAGGCATGGACCACGCCCGCCACGGCTTCGGCATTGAGTTCGGAGAGGTTTATGCAGTTCGCACCCAATTCCACGCTGAGTTCCTGTGCCAGCCCCAGCCGCACGCGAGAGCGCTCACAGTCGATAACCACCGTCGCCGCCAACGCTTGACGACGAATCTTTGCGGCCACAGCCCTTGCCTGCTGCAGGCCATTTTTACCCGTTGCTCGGCCATCGGAGAGCAACACCATAATTGCGCGCCGTGTGGGCTCCCTATGGGCTTCCCGAACCACCACTTCGTGTGCCTTCAACAGTCCTTCGGCCAATGGGGTTCGGCCACCAGTGCGGACATCTGCGAGGCGACGAACTGCGGTGTCAATAGACTTCGTCGGCGGTAAAACCAATTCGGCGCTATTTCCGCGGAAAGTAATGACAGCGACTTTGTCGCGGCTTTGGTAGGCATCACGCAGCAGCGAAGTGACCGCGCCGGTAACGGCCGCCAGTCGATCGCGTGCGGCCATGGAACCCGAGGTGTCCACGGCAAAGACGACCAGATTGGACTCAGTTCCCTGTCGGATAGCGCCGTGAACGTCCGTCGGTTCCAGGGGGATCATGGAGTCGCCTATGCGGGCGCCACGATTGGCCGCCGCCAGCACTGTCGCCGGCACGTGGAGACCATGGCCTCCCCGCTCGGCACCAATGGTGCTGCCCCGCGGGCCAATGGCCTTGGAACGTCGGCCGGAATCCCCTTGGCCGACACCGTCAACGCTGATTTTACGAACGGCGAAAGGGGGCGCCTTTAGCGGCGCGACCTCCCTTCGATCCCGCAGAACTCGACTGTTGCGGCTCCTGAGGTTCGGAGTTGGAGTCGAACTGGGAGACCGGCTCAGATTTGACTTCGGGCTGGTCTGAGGTCTCCGAATCCGACTCTGGCTGATTCTGGTCATCTCGGAACTGCTCCTCTGCATCCTGCAGAGCATCGTCGAGCTGTTCCTGGTCCAGTCCTGGTTCATCAAAGGGGTCACGGCGACGACGGTGCGGCAGTGCCATTTCTGCAGCTACCTTAATGTCTTCCGCAGTGATCTCAATTGGATTGCGCGGTTCGGGCTGCGCCGACTCGTCCCCGGCTACTCGCCAGGCAGCGTGAGCGCGGGCGGTACGTGCAATGACGATGTCGGCACGCATACCGTCCACATCAAAAGCAGCGCACACGGTGGCAATTTGACCGAGAATGCTGGGAGTCAATTCAACGTCGTCAAGCAGTGCGCGTGCGCGATCGATGCGAGCGTGTAGTGCCGCGTCGTCGGCGGCGAACCGCGTAACAAAGCTCTCCGGGTCGGCGTCAAAATCGAGGCGGCGGGCGACGATTTCCGCGCGGACAGCCGGATCCTTGGATGCGGTGACGTCAATAGCGAGACCAAAGCGATCGAGAAGCTGGGGACGCAATTCGCCCTCTTCTGGGTTCATCGTGCCGACCAACACGAACTTGGAAGTTGCAGAGTGCGAGATGCCATCGCGTTCGACAACCACGCGACCGGTGGCAGCGGCATCGAGAACGGAATCAACGAGGTGATCCGGCAGCAGGTTAATCTCGTCGACATAGAGAATGCCACCGTCAGCCGCGCTGAGTAGTCCCGGATTGAACTGTGCGTGTCCGGTCGTCAGGACGGTCTCCACATCGATGGAGCCTACGACTCGATCTTCCGTCGCGCCGAGTGGCAGGTTCACCAACGATCCGCTGAGAAATGGTGCCAACGCACGGACCGTAGTGGTCTTGGCTGTGCCCTTCTCACCGCGGATGACCACGCCACCAATCTCCGGGGATAGGGCGGTCAGAATCAACGCAAGCTGTAGTCGCTGCTGCCCGACAATCGCAGTAAAAGGAAAAGTGGGCTCTGTTTGAGCAGTGGCCGCTGACGTGATTTTTTCCATAAACACAGTTCTACCCCACTGCGAACGGATGGCTCAAAGCGGGGTAGAACAATGTTGGCTTAGTTGAACTCTTTGAAGCTCTTCAGCGAGTAATTAGCGCTCCAGCTTCAGGGTCTTCTGGGAAGCTTCCCAGACCTCCTTGAACAGAGCCGGGTCATCAGCCAGGTGCGTACCGTAGGACGGGACGAGCTCCTTCAGCTTCGGAGCCCACTTGCCCATGTGGCGACCGAAGCAGCGCTCAATCAGGCTGATCATCACGGCCGGAGCGATGGAAGCGCCCGGGGATGCACCCATCAGGCCGGCAATGGTGCCGTCCCACGAGTTGATGACAGCGGTACCGAACTCGAGGGTACCGAAGACCGGAGCCTTCATCGGCTTAATAACCTGAACGCGCTGACCAGCGACAATCAGCTCCCAGTCCTCTGGGCGAGCGTTCGGGACGTACTCACGCAGGGACTCAATTCGTGCGTCGAAGTCCTTCAGAACCTCAGTAATCAGGTACTTGGTCAGTCCCATCTCCTGAACACCAACACCGATCATGGACGGCAGGTTGGCCGGACGCAGGGACTTAATCAGGTCCAGGTTGTTACCGTTCTTCAGGAACTTCATGTTCCAACCGGCGTACGGACCAAAGAGCAGGCCACGCTTGCCGTCGATAACACGGGTGTCCAGGTGCGGAACCGACATCGGCGGCGTGCCGACGGAAGCCTTACCGTAGACCTTGGCATCATGCTTAGCAATGACTTCCTCGTTGGTGCAGCGCAGCCACTGGCCGGAGACCGGGAAGCCACCAAAACCACGAATCTCGTTAATACGAGCCTTCTGCAGCAGCGGCAGTGCGTCACCACCGGCACCGACGAAGACGAAGTTGGAAACCAGGGTGCGAACGTCCTTGGTGTGCAGGTTCTTCACGGTGACAATCCACTTGGAACCGTCGCGCTTCAGACCGGTGACCTCGTGTCCGTAGCGAATCTCAGTACCCATATCGGACAGCGCGGCCAGGTACTGCTTGGTCAGTGCACCGAAGTTAACGTCCGTACCATTCGGGTTACGAATAGCGGAGACCGGCTTGGAGAAGTCACGACCCTCGGACATCAGCGGAAGGTACTCAGCGAAACGGTCCGGATCCTCAATGAGCTCCTGACCGGGGAACAGCGGCTCCTTCTCAAGTGCCTCGTAGCGACGACGCATGAACGCCACCTGCTCCGGGCCCTGAGCGAAGGTGGTGTGATCAACTGGGTTGATGAATTCCTTCGGGTCAGTCAGGGTGCCGTTTTCAATCAGCGAGGTCCACAGCTGACGGGACACCTGGAACTGCTCGTTAATGGTCTTGGCCTTGGTGACGTCGACCTTGCCGTTCTTCTCCGGCGTGTAGTTCAGCTCACACAGCGCAGAGTGGCCGGTACCAGCGTTGTTCCACGGGGAGGAGGACTCCTTGGCGGGCTGATCGAGACGCTCGAACAGAACCTGTGACCAGGATGGCTCGAGCTCCTTGAGCAGCACACCCAGCGTCGCACTCATTACACCTGCACCGATGAGGACGACATCTACCTCGTCGCCACTGGAAGCAGGAAGCTTGTTATCAGCCATTTTGCTGTCAACATCCTTACTAACTTGATTAGTGATTCAAACTAGCGCTCGCTCACATGCGCGCACACAACTAAAGACGCAAAAGAGAGCTACCGTCTCAGTCCATAATCTATTGTGGCACACATTCCCACTACCCCCGGTAATCGGCGCTAGGCTTGACCCCGTGACTACCGATATTCCCGATTTCGTTACCCCCACCTTTAACCCCGATAACCTAGGCGAGGGCTACAGCCAACATGTCATCGAACTCGGCCAGGACCCCGACGGTGAGGGATCCGTACGCGCGGTATTGGTCCGCTACTGCCCCGACTCGTCGGCAAGCGACTTCCAAAAACGCCCGGCGGTTCTATGGATTCACGGGATGTCGGACTATTTCTTCCAGAAGCACGTAGCGGAGCGGTACCACGCCGAAGGCTACGCCTTTTACGCCATTGACCTGCGTAAGTGCGGGCGCGCTCACGAACCGGGGCAGACTTGGCATGGCTGCAGCGAGCTAACGAATTACTTCGAGGATCTCAACGGCGCACTCGCGGTGTTAGACCACGCCGGCCATACAACTGTCACTGTTAATGCGCACTCCACCGGCGGTCTCATTGCCGTGCTCTGGCTCGATTGGTTACGAAGCACAGGCGGCCATTGCCCTCAAGCACCCAATATTTCCGTCACGGCTGCCGTCTTGAACTCACCGTGGCTGACCCTGCACGTTTCCCGGGCAAAGGCTCCCGTGTACTCGCTGGTGACTCGTGTTATGGCGCGAATTCGCCCCAACAGTCTCATTCCGGTGCAGTCTGCAGGCGGCTATGGCAAATCCATTAGTGCCGACCACCAGGGACGCTGGGAGTACAACCGCACTTTCAAGCCGTTGGCTGGACATGACAAGAACTGGCGTTGGCTCAATGCCATCATCGTCGGCCAGCAACGTGTCAGCCGCGGTATCGACACCGGCGTGCCGACGCTCGTCCTCCACTCGGACAACTATCTTCTCGGCTCCGACTACACCCCGGAACTCAGTCGCGTTGACTCTGTTCTCAACACTGAACAAATTGCCGATGCCACTGCCCACCTGGGTCCGCAGGCTCGCAACGTCGCGATTCCGGGCGCCCTCCACGACGTGTATCTCTCCGCGCCCGAAGCACTTGACCGCGCTTTTAATGAGACCTTCCAGTTCCTTGCCACGGTCAAGCCGGGAGGCAGCTCGAAATAGGAGCACAGGGTAGGAGCTCGGAATAAATCAGCATTCAGTACGGTTGAACCAAACTAGTTTGACCAGAATGCTAGGAGTGCTTGTGACCACTGAGAATTCCCCTGAGACTACCCCACGCCACTACGACGTCATCATTATCGGAACCGGGTCCGGCAATTCCATTCCGGCCCCGGACTACGACAATGTCCGTATCGCTCTGGTGGAGGAAGGACGTTTCGGCGGTACTTGTCTCAACGTTGGTTGTATTCCCACCAAGATGTTCGTTCTGGCCGCTGATGCCGCCCGCAACATCCGCGAGGCCAGCCGCCTGGGCGTGCACGGCACCTTCGATTCCGTTGATCTCAAGCAAATCCAGGATCGCGTTTTCGCCCAGCGAGTCGACCAGATTGCCGACGGCGGCGAGGCCTACCGACGTGGGGACGAGACTCCCAATATCGATGTCTACGACCGCCACGCAACATTCATCGGCCCTCGCACTATTCGCACCGGCATCGGTGAGGAAACCGTCGACATCACAGCCGACAACATCATCATCGCTGCAGGCTCCCGCCCTCAGGTTCCGGGCCTCATCGCAGAGTCCGGGGTGCATTACTACACCAACGAGAGCATCATGCGCGTCGACAAGCTCCCACGCGAAATGATTGTCGTCGGCGGCGGCTACATCGCCAGCGAGTTCGCGCACGTCTTCGCCTCCTTCGGTACGAAGGTGCACATGTTGGTGCGCTCCGATGTCATGCTGCGTGGCTCAGATGCCGCCATCTCCGAGCGCTTCCACGAGGTTGCCGCCCGCGACATTGACATCCGTATGAACACCTCCATCACTGCGCTCTCCCAGGAGGGCGAGATTGTCACGGCCACGCTTGACGACGGCACGGAGCTCGCAGCCGATGCCCTGCTAGTGGCAACCGGACGCATCCCCAACGGTGACCGTATGGACCTTGCAGCCGGTGGTGTGGAGATGCACGACGATGGTCGCATCAAGGTTGACCAGTACGGTCGCACCTCTGCCGAAGGTGTGTGGGCGCTGGGCGACGTCTCTAGCCCGTACCAGCTGAAGCATATTGCCAACCATGAGGCCAAGGTTGTCTTCCACAATGTGCTGAACCCGTCCGACCTGCGCGAATTTGACCACCGCTACATTCCGTCGGCAGTCTTCTCACATCCGCAGATCGGTCAGGTCGGTATGACCGAGGACGAAGCTCGCGCCTGGGCTGCGGAAAATGGCACGGACATTACCGTGAAGGTACAGAACTACGGCGATGTCGCCTACGGCTGGGCGCTGGAGGATCGCGACGGCTTTGCCAAATTGATTGCGGACCGCGCCACCGGCCGCCTGCTGGGTGCGCACTTCATCGGCGAGCAGGCCGCCACCCTAGTGCAGCAGTGCATCCAGATGATGAGCTTCGAAATGGATGTGCGCGAAGTTGTCAAGGGCCAGCACTGGATCCACCCAGCACTGCCAGAGCTGATCGAAAACGCGATCCTGGGTCTGGAGTTCGACAGCTAGCCCAACTGCTCAATACCTGTGGCCTGGGCCAATGCGGGCCCAGCCAGGTACTCTTCGACTGCATCGGCCAACAGGTCGACCTGCCGCAGCCGTTCTGCGGCAAACGAAGTGGTAGAGCTGACCTCAAAGCCGTCCCGTCCGACGGCATCTGCAACTTCCATCAGTAACTCACGGCGCGCCTGATCATTTTCCAGGTAGCCGTGGCGGTGCGTGCCCATCACCATGCCACGCCGCGCCCCTTCTTCTTCAGGCTCAGTGATAAAGGGCGCCTCACTGCTTCGCACAACCTGTCCATTGTGGACTTCGTAAGAGCCATCCGGGTGGCTCACCAGCGTCTTCGTCCCCGCGAATTCAATGTCGGTATCGAACACGCCAAGCCCGTTCACCGTCCCGGCTATCGACTCCACCGTGTCAGTGATGGTGGTGCAGAGCATTTGGAACCCACCGCAGATGCCAATCAGCGGCAGCCCCCGGGCGGCTCGGTTCTCCAGTACGTCGTCAAGCCCACGGTCGCGCAACCACTTGAGATCGGCGACCGTCGACTTCGTTCCGGGCAACACGACCAGGTCGGCGCGAGCAACGACCGACGGATCGACTGTCCACTGCACGTGTACCCCTGGTTCACAGGCAAGCGCCTCGATATCGGTGGCGTTGGACACGCGCGGCAGGCGGATGGCTGCCACGAACAACGTTTCCATGCCCAGCGGTGCGTTCGCCGGCCCTACCGACGCACCGGCGACTGTGCCGAGCGAATCCTCCGCATCGACCCACAGCCCTGGAATAAAAGGCACTACGCCGAGTACGGGCACGCCGGTGTGCTCGCGCACCACGTCCAATCCCGGAGTTAACAGCGAAACATCGCCCCGGAACTTGTTGACAATAAATCCGGTAATCCGCGCGCGGTCTTCGGGGCTCAGGATTGCATGCGTGCCGACGAAATGTGCAAGCACCCCACCGCGGTCAATGTCACCGGCGACTACAACCGGCAAATCAGCGAGCTCTGCCAACCCCATGTTGGCAATATCTGACTCTCGCAGATTGACCTCGGCAGGACTGCCAGCGCCTTCACACAGGACGGCATCGAACTGCCCCCGCAGCTCTTCCAATGTCTCCGCAACTACTCCACGTAGCGCTTTTCTCCGCGACCGGTACGTCAGTGCGCTCACATGCCCATCGGCTTTGCCCTTCACCACCACCTGACTGGTGTGGTCCGAGCCCGGCTTGAGAAGTACCGGGTTAAAGGAGACATCCGGCTCCAGCCCACAGGCCAACGCTTGCAGAGCCTGCGCGCGCCCAATCTCGCCGCCGTCGAGCGTAACAGCGCAGTTGTTGGACATGTTCTGCGCCTTGAAGGGTGCGACCTTCACACCGCGGCGCGCGAGCAGCCGACACATGCCGGCGACCAGAACTGATTTGCCGGCATCTGAGGTGCAGCCGGCAATCAGAGCTGCGGGAGCCAGCACGACTTAGGCCTCGGGCTTCCAACCAGTTTGGAACTGACCCGGAACGTTCTGCTCATCCGGCAGGGTGAGAATTTCATAGCCATCAGCGGTCACCAACACTGTGTGCTCGAACTGGGCGGTGAACTTGAAGTCATCATTCTGCACAGTCCAGCCGTTATCCCAGATGTGGTACGGCAGCTCACCGAGGTTAATCATCGGCTCGACAGTCAAGGTCATGCCCGGCTCGAAAATGGTGTCCTGACTCGGCTCATCGTAGTGCAGGACAATCAAACCATTATGGAACGTGGTACCGACACCGTGACCGGTGAAGTCCCGAACGGTGTTGTATCCAAAACGCTTAGCGTAGGACTCAATCACGCGGCCGATGACATTAATCTCACGGCCCGGCTTGATGACCTTAATGCCACGCATGGTGGCGTTGTAAGTGCGTTCCACCAGCTGGCGGTGCTCCTCCGAGACATTGCCGGCGAGGAAAGTCGCGTTGGTGTCACCGTGGACGCCGTTCTTGTATCCGGTGACGTCGACATTGACGATATCGCCGTCTTCAATAACCTGAGTGTCCGGAATACCGTGGCAGACAATCTCATTGAGAGACACACAGCACGACTTCTCAAAACCGCGGTACCCCAGCGTGGACGGGTAGGTGTCGTGATCCAACAGGTACTCGTGCACCACCCGGTCAATCTCATCCGTGGTCACGCCCGGAGCTACGGCCTTGCCGGCCTCCACCAACGCGTTGGCAGCAATGCGAGAGACCTCTCGCATATTTTCAATATCTTCCGGAGTCTGTACCAGCGGCTCGCCGACGCCTTCCTGAACCTCGTCCTTCCAGGCGTACTCCGGCCGTTCAATATGTGCCGGAACGGTGCGAATTGGCGTGGACTTCTGCTGAGTAAGTGGAGAACGCTGAGTCATGGAACATACTCTACCCCTACCCCCGGATTAGCCTTTCGGCCTGTGCCGGTTTCGAAGCCAGAAATGCTCTAGCCCTCGTCCCCCGAACCTTCATCCATATTGGCGAAGAAGGCATCGGTAATCGCCACGGCATGCTCCGAACCGCCACCGCCGACGATGAGCGTGGCAAAGGCCAAATCATCGCGGTAGCCAGTAAACCAAGCATGGGAGCCGCCTGCGTACTCGGCCTCACCGGTCTTTGCGTAGACCTCACCTCGACCGGCAATGGCCGAACCAGTACCAGAGGTCACCACCGCCCGCATGAGTGAGCGAACCTCGTTCAAAACCTCAGGTGGAAGCGGTTTCGATGTCTGCGACTGCCAAGTTCCCGCGCTTGGCACGAGTGATGGCGTCGGAGTCCGCCCGGCCGCCACTGTCGCGGAAACCAGAGCCATGCCAAACGGGCTGGCCAAGTCATTTCCCTGTCCATAGCCCGCATCGATACGTTCGACTTCATCACTGCCGTCGGAAACGCTGCCGGTAATAGTGTCGAGGCCCGCGATGTGATAGTTGATGCCAATTCCGAAGTTCTTGGACTCCTCCTTGAACTGCCCTGGCTCCAACTTGTGAGAGATGTTGCCGAACGTGGTGTTGCAAGACCTCGCGAACGCATCGCTCAGCGAGGTATCCCCGACACCACTTCCGTTGTAGTTGGTGACAATACGTGGCCCGATCTCCATCGAACCTGGGCACGGCACAGTCGATCCCGCATTTAGCCCCTCGTGCTGTACACCTGCAGCGGCAGTGACAATCTTGTACGTCGATCCCGGCGGGAACTGCCCCATCAGCGCAAGGTCGCCGTCTTTATCTGCCTCTGCCGTCTGTGCTACCGCCAGAATCTTGCCCGTAGACGGCTGCACAGCCACCAGCATTGCCTTCGCATCTTGCCGCGTATCGACTGCCTTCTGCGCCGCGTCCTGCACCTTTTTACTAATCGATGCCTGCACCGCCGGAGCTACATCCGGAGACACCTCATAGAGCGTGCCGACGACTGCTCCGTCCTCGTTCGCCGCTACGATATTCCAGCCATCGGCACCGTGGTCGCCAGTGTCCACTAGCCTTTCCACGCGGCTCATCAAATCAGGCGCAAAACCCGGGTCGGGTCGCACCATCGCCGCCTCATCATTAACCGAAATTCCGTCAATGCCCGCGAGCTCATCCTTGACTCGCTGTGGCGTGGATGCCGGCAGCACAATCAGCGAAAAGTTACCCTTCCCACCAGCTGCCTGCTCCCCCACGGCGCGCGCGTCAAGCTTCGGACCATCTTCCGGCATTTCATTATTGATGACCGTCGCCGCCCGGTTAATCGACGACTGCACATTCTCCGTCGCATCACGATTGAGAATTACCCGGTGCACAGTGCCTGGCTCAAGCAAGGCCGCACCGTCCGAACCAACCACAGACGGACGTGGAGCTGCGATAGTGCGCAATTCTGGGTGCTGATTACGCCCCAGCTGTGGATGAAGGGATGCTGGCGACCAGCGCAACGCCCAATTCCGTTGCCCAGTCTCAGTCTTGGTCAGCGTAAAAGTGGTGTCATATCCCCAGTGTCGCTGATGCGGTAGTTGCCAATTCATGGCGACTTCGGCCGAGGACTGGTTCGAGCTGGAATCAATACCCGCAATCTCATACTCAAGCCCCTCTGGCTGGAGGCCGGCAGTGGCCGCCTTCAGATCTCCTTCAGCGGAGTCCGGGTGATCAGTCAGTGTCGCTGCCTTAGCAACGTCCCCTCCCGCCAGCGCCCCCAGGAATTCCTCTAGCACCTCGCGCCCGGTGTCAGGCCGCGGCGTACACGCGGCGGATGACAACACCAGACCCGTGATTGCCACAGCCGAGATACTGCGAAGCAGGGGCTTGCGGCGCGAAGTTTGTTCCATGTGGGCTGACGTTAGCACCGCTTTGCTTTACGACGACGCTGGCGCGCCGCAGCCTGCTATCAGCGGTTCAGCACAATTGGATTGACGACGTCTGCAGCCATAACCAGAACGCCGAAGACCAGCAAAACCGCGGTAAAGGCCATAGTAATTGGCATGAGTTTGGTGTAATCGGCAGGCCCAAGCGCCGGCTTGCCGAAAGCCTTGCGAATCAGGTCGCGGATGCGCTCATAGATAACTACGGCGATGTGGCCACCGTCGAGTGGCGGCAACGGCACCAGGTTTAACACGGCCAGGAAGTAATTGAGGTTGGCCAGCAACAGGAAGAATGAGGGCCACTGGTTCATCTCCACCAATTCACCGCCGGCACGCGAAGCGCCGACGACACTCATTGGGCTGGCCGGGTCACGCTGAGCACCAAAGATAGAGGCGACCACACCGGGAACCTTCTCCGGGATGGAAAGCAGCCCGTTCCAAACCGCCCCGAAAAGGCTGCCTGTGAAGCTGGCCGCACCACCGATGGCGGTCACTGCGTTGTACTCGTGGAGGATAGTCTCTGGTCGCTGGAAGGCGATACCAATCGCTGGCTGGTCGATGTCCTGGCCGTCATTAGTCTTGCGCTTGACGACTTCCGGAGTGACCGTGACCGTCTGGGTGCTGCCATTTCGGTCGATGGTCATTTTGATGTCGCCCCCTGCAGAGCTGCCGATGAGAGACACAGCCTCGGGGTAGGACGTGATCTTGGTGCCATTGATCTTCTCAATCACATCTCCGACACGTAGCCCTGCGCGCTCTGCAGGACCTGAACCAGTGCAGGGTTCCAGAGTACCGTCGGCACGCTGTGCCGGCGCGACGCACTGTACCGCCTGAATGCGTGGCGCCATTTCCTTACCCATGTTGGGCAAACCCCACGTCACGGCGATGAAGTAAAGAATGATGAATCCAACGATGAGGTTCATTGCCACCCCACCGAGCATCACGATAATGCGCTGCCACCACGGCTTTTTGTACATGGCGTACGGCTCTTCGGCAGGATCGATCGGATCCATTGCGGTCATGCCTGCGATGTCGCAGAATCCGCCAAAGGGAATTGCCTTTACTCCATACTCGGTGTCATGCCCACCTGCCGCAGCGTGATGCCGCTTAAAGGAAAACAGCGTTGGGCCAAAGCCAATGAAGTACCGACGCACTCGCATTCCACACAGTCGAGCTGCGGTGAGATGACCCCATTCGTGAAGGGCGATTGTCACCGCGATGCCGATTGCGAAGAGTAAAACTCCAAGAAGAAATGTCACGAGTGCTCACCCTACCCCCACTTTGGGCAAACGAGCACACCGGCGAACAGTTTCCGGCCGGGCTAAGTCCCAATTTCAGCAAGTTCTAAGGTATCCTTACACCCGATACTCAAGATTGTCTGAAAATGCGCTCAGTCGCTTTCAGCAAAACCGCAGATAGACTGAAGTGCATATAGAGTGCAATTCGCCGAAAGTGTTAACAGGAGGACTTTCAAGTGAGCAACCACGAGCCAAAGGAAGAGATTTACCGCGGCGTCAGCACCCTCGACGAGCCGTCGGCGAAGTGGGGCTGGCACGGCATGAGCAAGAGCGCTATGCAGAAGGCCGGCTGGATTTCCGTAATCTTCCTGCTGGGTATGACCATTGGTAACCACAAGGGCAACGTCGAGAACTACTGGCTGGTTGCCATTGCTGCCCTGATTGCCATTGGTCTGCTCTTGCAGCTGTTCGCTCCACGCGGCTCCCAGGTTCGCACGGTTACCGCTCACAACAAGCCGGAAGGCCATATCGAACCACAATGGGCACACGACCAGGTTAACGGCACTGGCGTCTACGCTGATCTGACTGACTCCCAGCTGCGCTCCTGGAACCGCCTGCCGAAGGGCCAGAACCAGTAGAGTTGGCCACTTTTGCAGAAAGTCTGGCCTAACAGCTCTATAGCAACAGCTCTATAGCGCTACAGCGCATAAAAAGATCCGCACCGAATTCGGTGCGGATTTTTTGCTATTTGTCGGCTAAACCTCTTCAGCCGCCAGCTGACCACACGCTGCCGCAATCTCGTTGCCACGGGTATCGCGGACCGTGCACGGTACCCCCTGCGCCTGTACGCGGCGGACGAACTCCTCCTGCTGCTTCTTCGGGGAGGCGTCCCACTTCGAACCCGGAGTTGGGTTAAGCGGAATCAGGTTGACGTGGACACGTGAGCCCAGAGCATTGTGGAGCTTCTTACCCAACAGGTCTGCACGCCAATCCTGGTCGTTAATATCGCGAATCAAAGCGTATTCAATAGATACACGACGGCCTGTCTTGTCTGCGTAGTAGCGAGCCGCATCAAGTACCTCGGCCACTGTAAAGCGATTGTTGATCGGTACCAGCTCGTCGCGAAGCTCGTCATCCGGAGTGTGCAGAGACACCGCGAGGGTTACCGACAGGTCCTCGTCGGCAAGCCGTCGGATGTTCGGCGCGAAACCGACCGTAGAAACGGTGACATTGCGCATCGAGATGCCGAATCCCTCCGGCGACGGTCGCGTGATGCGATGGATGGCGGCGAGAACGCGATTGTAGTTCGCGAGCGGCTCGCCCATGCCCATGAATACGATGTTCGTCAGACGACCGCCCTCAGCTGCCATAGTGGCAGCGGCCTCACGAACCTGGTCGACAATCTCCGCGGTGGAGAGATTACGCTGCAGACCGCCTTGCCCCGTCGCGCAGAATGGGCATGCCATACCGCAGCCTGCCTGCGAGGAAATACAGAGGGTCGCACGCCCCGGGTACTTCATCAGCACGGATTCCAGCAGCGTACCGTCACCTGCACGCCACAGCGTCTTACGAGTTTCGCCGTCGTCACAGGTGATGTGGCGAACGGGAGTCAACAGAGGTGGGAAGAGACTGTCCTTGACTTTTTGACGGTCTGCTTCCGGCAGATCAGTCATCGTCATAGGGTCGGCCTCAAGCCGACCGTAATAGTGCCGGGCAATCTGATCGGCACGGAAGGCCGGCAGACCCAGTTCCTTGACCGCAGCCTTCCGTTCCTCAACATCGAGGTCCGCAAAATGGGTCGCGGGCATGCCGCGACGTGGAGCTTTAAGAACGATTGGAAGTGAAGATGCCATGATGGCACCCATTTTCGCATGTAATGACGGTTTTGGCCTAATGAGCGACTAGGCAGCCGCAACTAAGTGGACCTTTACAAGTGGTACATACCTGCCAAAACGTGTTGAATGATAGGTATGACTAACGCTAATCAGCCGAATAACGACGGTCCGCTTTTCGACGATTCCCCGTCGTACTCCCCAAATGATTCCGTGGCTCCTGCACCGGAGCAGGGCAACCTTCCAGAACCAGTCGTTGACGCGCCGACAGAGAAGGACTCCACACCGGAGCCAGCGCCCGCCCCTGGCCGGCGCAAGGTGAAAAAGACTACCGCGGGTTCGATGTGGGTTGGCCTTGTCATCAGTGCAGTTTTGCTGATCGTACTGCTTGTGTTCATTCTGCAAAATCAGCAGGAGACCGCACTAAACCTGTTCGGCTGGACCTGGAACTTCCCGGTCGGTGTCGGAATGCTGTTCGCTGCTATCCTCGGCGCCCTAATTACCGCGCTAATCGGTGGCTGGCGAATGTTTGATCTGCGCCGCCAGATTCGTAAGGGCGACAACTAAAGCCCGACAATTAAACTAGGCTGAAAAGCTGCAATATCAGCCACGTCATCGCGGCTGATGGCAGCATGCCATCCAGGCGGTCCATCAGACCGCCGTGGCCCGGCAAAATCGAGGACATATCCTTAATCCCCAGATCGCGTTTGAACTGTGACTCCATCAGATCACCAAGCGTGGCAGAGATAACCAGGGCGATCCCCAGCACAATGCCCTGCCACCACGGCGCGTGCAACATAAAGATCGCACAGAGCGCTCCAGTAATAGTGGCGAGTACGAGAGAGCCGCCGAACCCTTCCCAGGATTTTTTAGGGCTTACCTTCGGAGCCATCGGATGCTTTCCGAACATGACACCGGCGGCATAGCCTCCGACGTCGTTTGAGATAACCCCAATCATGAAGGTCACAATGACCAAACGGGGATCGACTCCCCAGGGATTGTCCATGTGCACCAGCTGCACAGCTAGCGCCGCAAAGAACGGAATCCACATCACCACGAAAACTCCGACTGCAACATCTCGCAGCCAGTTCCGTGGTGCTTCAGCCATCCCGTGCAAAAACAGACGGGTGACTAGTAAAAGCATCAGGGTAACAGTCAGGCCCATGACCAGACCGTCAATCCCCCAGTAGGCGGACAGCCACACCATCAGCTGTCCGCCGAGAATCAGAACCGGGCGAGGGACCTGCCAATCGGACTCGCGGAGCCGCTCGCAGACCTCCCAGGTTGCAAGACCAACCGCCGCGGCGACCAGAACGGTCCAGGCGAGCGCCCCCAGCAGCAAGCCGATGATGACGACTGCACCAAGTGCTACGCCCACCGCAATTGCAACCGGCAGGTTACGACCTGCTGAGTTGCGTGGCTTAACAAGCCGTAGTTCGTCTAGAACACGTTCCTTATTGGACGCTGGCTTCGACGTTGGCATTGGCGCCTCAAATCCCCTCTCCCGGTTGAATATGAAGGCCTAAACCTCCATCAGTTCCGCTTCCTTGCGTTCAACCAAGGAGTCCACCTGCTCGACGTAGTTCTTGGTGACCTGGTCCAGCTCCTTTTCGCCTGCCTGCACCTCGTCCTCGCCAGCGTCGCCGTCCTTCTGAATCTTCTTCAGAGTTTCCATGCCCTTACGACGGACATTGCGAATCGCAATCTTGGCGTCTTCGCCCTTCGAACGTGAGACCTTAACCATCTCACGACGACGCTCCTCGGTCAGCTGCGGGATAGTTACGCGCAGGACCTGGCCATCATTAGTCGGGTTCACACCCAGGTCGGAGTTGCGAATCGCGTTTTCAATGTCACCCATGACGCTCAGCTCATACGGCTTAATCAGCAGCATGCGCGGCTCCGGAACCGAAATGGTAGCCATCTGGGTAATCGGAGTCGGAACACCGTAGTACTCCGCAATAACGCCATTGAACATCGCCGGGTTCGCACGACCAGTGCGAATGTGCGTCAGCTCCTCGCGGCAGTGCTCTACGGAGCTACCGTACTTTTCTTCACAGTCAAGCAGGACTTCATCAATCATTGTGTTTTTAACCTCGGGTTTCTTCTCGGGTTCTAGATAGTTCTAGAGCGCTCTGTGGAAAGAACGTATTACGAACAAATTTATCAGCTGTGGACGAGAGTACCGATTTGCTCACCGGCTACCGCGCGCGCAATGTTTCCGTCGGTAAGCAGATTAAACACGAGAATCGGCATGTTGTTGTCCATGCACAGGGAGAAGGCGGTGGCATCGGCAACACGCAGATCCCGTTCCAGAACCTCACGGTGGGTGATGTCGTCGAACAGCTCTGCGTCCGGCACCTCACGTGGGTCGGCCGAGTAGACACCGTCAACGGCCTTGGCCATTAGCAGCACCTCGCAGCCGATCTCCAGGGCACGCTGGGCGGCGGTGGTGTCGGTGGAGAAGTACGGCATACCCATACCTGCGCCGAAGATGACCACGCGGCCCTTTTCCAGGTGGCGCTTAGCACGCAGCGGCAGGTACGGCTCTGAGACCTGTGCCATGTTGATGGCAGTCTGAACACGGCAGTCCACGCCCTCCTGCTCGAGGAAGTCCTGCAGAGCCAAGCAGTTCATGACCGTGCCCAGCATGCCCATGTAGTCAGAGCGTGCGCGGTCCATGCCGCGCTGCTGAAGCTGTGCGCCACGGAAGAAGTTACCGCCGCCGATGACGACACAGACCTCGACACCCTTTCGGGAAACTTCCGCAATCTGTCGGGCAACGTTTTGCACCACGTCCGGATCAACGCCAACCTTGCCGCCACCGAACATCTCACCACCGAGCTTGAGCATCACACGCTTGAAGCCATTGCGCTCGACAGATTCTGCCATGACCATGCACCTTTCTCACACCGTTTAAAAAGTCGCAGACGAGTCTACCCGGTCACGACAACAAGGCACACTTGACGCTCCGCATTGCCGGCGACATGACAGCAAAATGCCCCACTCGGGTTCCCGAGCGGGGCATTTAAACTAGCTCACAGCTAGAGGCTTACACACATATTACAGCGAATTAGTGCTGGCCAACCTCGAAGCGAACGAAACCGGTCAGGGTAACGCCAGCCTCGTCCATGAGCTGCTTAACGGTCTTCTTGTTGTCAGCGACAGACGGCTGCTCCAGCAGGACGACGTCCTTGTAGAAGCCGTTCAGACGACCCTCGACGATCTTGGCGATAGCCTGCTCCGGCTTGCCCTCTTCGCGGGTAATCTTTTCGTAGACAGCGCGCTCTGCCTCGACGCGGTCGGCCGGGACATCCTCGCGGGACAGGTACTGAGCCTTCAGAGCGGCGACCTGCATAGCTGCTGCGTGAGCAGCCTCTGCAGCGCCCTCTCCCTCACCGGTGTAAGCAACCAGAACACCGACAGCTGCCGGCAGATCTGCTGCACGGCGGTGCAGGTAGACAGCGATGTTGTCGCCCTCGAGAGTAGCGGCACGACGCAGCTCCAGCTTCTCACCGATCTTTGCGGAGAGCTCCTGGGTAGCGTCAGCTGCGGTCTGACCGTCGAGGTCAGCTGCTGCGAGCTCTTCCGGGGAGTTTGCCTTGACTGCTGCGGCAGCGTCGGCGACCTTGTTGGCGAAGTCGATGAACTCCTGGTTCTTGGCAACGAAGTCGGTCTCGGAGTTGACCTCGACCATGGTGTTACCAGAAACAGCAATCAGGCCCTCGGCAGCGGTGCGCTCTGCACGCTTGCCGACGTCCTTTGCGCCCTTAATACGCAGGATCTCGACAGCCTTGTCGAAATCGCCGTCGGTCTCGACGAGTGCGTCCTTACAAGCCTTCATGCCGGAGCCGGTCAGCTCACGGAGCTTCTTGACGTCAGCAGCAGTGAAATTCGCCATGCTGGGCGTTCCTCCTTGTGGTGGTTAGAACTTGTGGTGGTTAGAAAGTTCAGCTTTACTCAGCGGATGCCGTCTCAGTTGCAGTGGAGCCCTCGGCGTCCATCTCTGCAGCCTGGTCGGTGTTCTCAGCGGCGGACTCGATCGGAGCGTCGCCTGCTGCCTCGCGAGCAGCGTTGGCCTCGCGCTCAGCGCGAGCCTTTCGGCCCTCTTCAACAGCGGTGGAGATGATACGGGTCAGCACGGAAGCAGCGCGGATTGCGTCGTCGTTGCCCGGGATCGGGAAGTCAACGTCATCCGGGTCGCAGTTGGTGTCCAGGATGGCAACAACCGGAATGCCCAGCTTCTTAGCTTCGGCGACAGCGATGTGCTCCTTGTTGGTATCAACAATCCACAGTGCGGACGGAACCTTGGACATGTCGCGAATGCCGCCCAGGGTGCGCTCCAGCTTGGTGCGCTCACGGGTCAGCATCAGGATTTCCTTCTTGCCGCGACCCTCGTAGCCGTTCTCAGCAGCGTCCATTGCCTGAAGCTCCTTCAGGCGAGCCAGACGCTTGGAAACGGTGGCGAAGTTGGTCAGCATACCGCCGAGCCAGCGGTGGTTGACGTACGGCATGTCAACGCGCTCTGCCTCGTTCTGAACGGCTTCCTGAGCCTGCTTCTTGGTACCGACGAACAGGATGTTGCCACCGTGAGCGACAGTCTCCTTGACGAACTCGAAAGCCTCGTCGATGTAGGTCAGGGTCTGCTGCAGGTCGATGATGTAGATGCCATTGCGCTCGGTGAAGATGAAACGCTTCATCTTCGGGTTCCAACGACGGGTCTGGTGACCGAAGTGGACACCTGCATCGAGCAGTTCTCGCATGGATACAACAGCCATGTCATATTCAGGGAAGATCCTCACGTCCAGCCTGACTAGGGCTGCGGCTGCTTCCCTTCCTTTCTTATCCGATATAGGTGGTTACAGTTCACGCACAGGCTTTCCCTGTGCCCTAGCGCTCCCCCGCTGCCTCACACCCGACAGATATTCTTGCCGAGCACCCGTGAACCAGCCGGAATGGGTCGCGCGCGTAGTCTTTGTGCTAATGACCGCCCATTAAGGCAGACACCGCGAGCGTCATCTTATCTGATACATCGCGCAGGTCGCAATATCTGACACGCCCTGCTATCCACAGGGCAAAAAGTCATCCACAGCTACAACCGTTTGCAATGCACTGCCGCTTGTCGACGAGTGCAGCGTCCGCCACACTATCGCGCATGACGACCAAGCAGAGGCCCAGGCGCTCGCTAATGCGCACATTAGCGCTATTCGTGCTCGCTGTCGCGCTAACAACACCCCCAAGCCCACCTACAGCTACCGGCGAGCCAATATCCGCCATTGCGCATGCCCTCCCCGTCCACGGCGAAGTGCTACGCGACTATGCCCCACCGGAAAAACGCTGGCAGCCTGGGCATCGCGGAGTAGACCTGAACGCCTCCCCGGGCCAGCCAATCCGCGCCTCAGCTCCCGGTGTGGTGCATTTCGCCGGTTCGATTGCCGGAATGACTTCCGTGTCTATCATGCACGCCGATGGCATCCGCACAACCTATCAGCCCATAGATACCGCACTAGAAAAGGGAGACCACGTGGCCGCTGGCCAGGTGATTGGCCATCTTGTGGTCAATGCCAAACATCCCGAACCGGGTCTGCATTGGGGCGCGCTGCGCGGCAAGGACTATCTCAATCCGCTTGATTTGATCCAGCGGAGGCCAATCGTGCTCAAGCCCGTACGTAATTAAGCGCGAGGATGTGCCCGCTTATGTACCTCACGGAGGCGATCCGCTGAGACGTGGGTATAAATCTGCGTGGTCGCCAGACTGGAATGGCCGAGCATCTCCTGCACCACCCGCAAGTCAGCGCCACCTTCCACCATGGCCGTGGCCGCAGAGTGCCGGAGAGCATGCGGTGAAACATCAGCCCATTTATGAATAACTCGGCGCGCCTGCCGAGGATTCAACCTGCCTCCACGCACACCGAGAAAAAGCGCATGTTCGGCCTGTGCGGAAGCAGGAAAGTTTCCACGCACCTGGAGCCAACCTTTGAGTGCCGCCTCCGCTGGTGCACCGAAGGGCACGATGCGCTGCTTGTCCCCCTTACCCACTACCGAGATGATATGGCGGGAAAAGTTCACATCAGAGACGTCGGCCTTGCACAGCTCCTCTACACGCATCCCAGTGGCATACAGCAATTCCACGATGGCCAAGTCGCGAGCCGCTACTGCACTGTCCTCGGAGGAGACTTTCTCGATTGCCTCTTCAACCTTCTCCGGCGAGAGCACTTCCGGAAGATGCTGATGCTTCTTCGGCGTTGACAGCCGCAGCGACGGATCAGCGTCGAGAATTTGCCGAGCTACAAGCCAACTACAGAACTGGCGAATGGACGTCGTTAAGCGGGCCAGCGATGACCGCGCAGCACCCTCCGCGTGCTTCGCGCCGAGGTGCGCGCGGATGACAGGCGTGGAGAGTTCACTGATGTGGTCCAGGCCAGCGAGGAGGGGCATAAGATCGGCTCGATAGGCGCGGACGGTTGCGCCGGAGAGTCTGCGGGAATAAGTCAGCTCATCGAGAAAATCCATGAGTATGGCCTCGATATTGGCGGATAACCCGAAATCCAACTCAGCCCTGTCGTCGTTATCGGTTGCGCGCTTCACGGTTCTGACCTTAGTAGATACACATCGCAAGACCTCACCAGACAGCGGAAAAAGGCAGTGACTCCGACTTTCGCCAGAGCCACTGCCCTATTGCCTCACCCATGTCACAAGCCCGTTTCCGTAACAGTTACTTAGGCTTGCCTTGCCTATATTACTGAGCGTACAAAAAATTGCAATACCTAATTCAAGATTTTTTCGAGATTCTCTGCAGAAGGCTTTACTAGTGCGTCACTAACGCTTCTGTTCCTGGCGCAACCACCCGCCCTCCACCCGATTGGTCAGCCCCTGTCCCTGCAGCTCCAGCAACAAATGTGTCGTAAGCGCCACGGCTAATCCCGCCTGCGCCGCAACTTCTCCCACCGGCGTTGGCTCCGCAGAATTCAGAGAGTCGAAGACAGCGAGCTCATTGCGAGAAAGCTTCTGCACCGCCGACTTTTCCCACAACAATTCAAGCTGAGCGTCCTCATTCACTGTGCCAACTGACCGATACAGCGACCGCACATTGTCGGCACTACACACCAGGACAGCCTCGCCACTGCGGATTAGGTCATGACAGCCAGAGGTAGTTTGCAGCGTCACCGGTCCCGGCACCGCCCCCAAGGGCTTGTTTAACCTCACTGCCCAGTGCGCTGTGTTGCGCGCCCCTGAACGCCAGCCCGCCTCGACGATTGTGGTTGCCCGCGATAGGGCCGCTACCAGCCGATTCCTAGTCAAAAACCGATGCCGCGCAGGTCGCACACCCGGTGGATACTCCGTGACCAGCGCACCCCGCTCTGCAATCCGGTCGAAGAGTTCTGCATGCGTCCGCGGATAGTCAACCCCTACACCACCGGCTCCGACCACAACCGTAGTGCCGCCAGCGTCGAGCGCCGCTCGATGCGCCGCGGCATCAATCCCCAACGCACCACCACTGATGACACCAACCCCCGCATTCGCGAACTGCCCCGCGAATTGGGCCGCCACTTGTGTCCCGTAGCTGCTGGCCATCCGCGTTCCGACAATAGCCACCGCTTCACTGAGCATCTCCCGCAAGTCACGCCCACGCACCCACAGCGCAAGTGGTGGCGCATCGGCGCGGTCACGGACTTCGAGCGTCGTAAAGCAGGACAGCAACTCCCCCGGCCACTCTGGGTGCCCCGGATAGATGAGACGCCACCCCATCGCCGCCGCCGACTCCAAATCGTGGCCGCTCTGGTCAACGTCGGCCCTTGCCTGCGTCGTATTGAGCAGACCTTCCGGCAGCCCGGCGCGAGCCTTGATCCTCTCCGCTACCTCTACCGGCCCAAACTCCGTCACGAGCCGCACAATCTGCGGATGCGTCGCCTCTACCACACGATTCAGGTAAGCCCACGCGTGAATTTCATCCATTTCTCCCCCTTGATAATGGTTCGGTTGTATTAGCTGCTCTCGCGGTCGTGCAGCTGGCAGGCGCGTTGCACATGCTCGAAGGTAAACGCGTCTGCCCCCTCGAGGTCTGCGAGCGTCCACGCGACTGCGATTACTTTGTCCACTCCCCGCTGGGTAATCTCTCCGTTCCTCAACTGGTAGTCCAATAACGCCATCGCCTCTTCGTCCAGGCCCGCGTGACGACGGAGAAGCGAGCGTGGCACACTCGCGTTGGTGACGGCTGCTTCGTCAGCAAGCCCCAGGGCCTGCCACCTATGGCAGGCACGGTCACGTGCGGCCTGTACCCGATCGCGAACGGCCGCGGAGGGCTCATTGTGTGCTTTGTTTGTAATGCCCAGCTTGGCCCCGGCAGGACTGAGCGTGACGTTGAGATCCATGCGATCGCGAAGCGGGCCCGATAATGCGCGACCATGCTTGGCTCGCTCGGTACTAGAACAGGTGCATTCGCTGGCGTACGCCGCCCCGCACCGACACGGATTAGTCGCCATGACTAGTTGTGTTCTCGCCGGAAAGGTCACTCGGTGGTGCGTACGCAGGTGGACGACCACCCCGTTTTCCATCGGCATCCGCAACGCATCCAATACCGCCGGGCGCATGAGGGTAATTTCGTCCAAGAAGAGCACCCCATGGTGGGCAAGGCTAATCGCGCCGGGCTTGGGCACAGCACCGCCGCCGACTAGCGCTGCCACAGTCGCGCTGTGATGCGGTGCCACAAACGGCGGATGTTGAACAAGAGTGTCCGTAGTATCCAGTGCTCCGGCCACCGAATGCAGCGCGGTGACCTCCAGCTGCTGCCACTTCTGCAATGGCGGCAGAATTGTGGGCAAGCGCTTAGCGAGCATGGACTTCCCAGTTCCCGGAGAACCCTGCATGAACAGATTGTGCCCACCGGCTGCCGCTACCTCGAGCGCGAAGCGGGCGTCAGGTTGGCCATCGACATCGGCCAGGTCTACCGAGAAGGCTTCTTCGCTGGGGTCGTCGTTAAGCGCGGTCGTCAAACCTGAGCCGGTGAGTACCCAGCCCCATAGCTGTGTGAGGTCGGCTGCGGTGCAGACTGCGATGCCGTCGACGAGCGCGGCCTCGGCGGCGTTGGCGGCGGGAACGACAACCCAACGGGCGCCGGCCTCGCGGGCGGCAAGGACCTGCGGCAGCACTCCACGCACCGGGCGAATGGAACCGTCGAGCCCAAGTTCGCCAATGAGAACCGTATGGCGGAGACGACCTCGGGCCTCCATGTCATCGCTGGTTGCGATAAGGATGGCGCAGACGATGGCGAGGTCAAAGCTAGTGCCGTGCTTGCGGATATGCGCCGGAGACAGACTCACCACGACCTTTGTCTTCGGCCAGGGCAGCTGCGAGTTAGCAACCGCCGTACGCACGCGATGTTTGGCTTCTCCGACGGCGGCATCGCCGAGCCCACCGATATACATTCCCGGCAAACCACGCCCAACATCGGCTTCCACCTGCACAATAGTTCCTTCAATGCCACTGAGGCTGACTGCAAGAGCTGTACCGACAGTCATCTAGCAGTCCCACATGATTGCGTCGCAGATTGCGGGAATGTATGTAACCGCTACGACTGGAGGACCGGACGAAGGGCTGGACACTGTGACTTCTGCACAGTCGATAACTACGGACTCCAACCAGTAGGTAGAACTTTCTGACAGCCACTGCGCCGCCGCCTTGCGTAAATGACGAAGCTTAGCCGCTGTGATGGCCTCTCTGCCGTCCCCAAACTGACTACTTCGCGAGCTGCGCCGCGTTTTTACTTCCACAAAATGCAGCCTGCCGTTGATGTCTTCAGCAATAAGATCGAGCTCATAGCGCCCGACCCGCTCATTCCGAGCAATAACTTGCCACCCGTAATCCTCCAACATCTCAGCAACGAAATCCTCCCCAAACGCGCCGAGCTGTCTCGTGGTCAGTTCTTCAAAGCTCTGTGTCATAGCCCCCAGTCCCCCTGGTTCCCCGTTGAATTGTGCCTTGGCGGCTCGGAAACACTCTTGCACAGCGGGCATGACAAAGGCCCTCCGATAGATGCTCGGAGGGCCCTAACTGTGGATAATTTTTCGACTGTGGATAACTGTCAGCAGCTTGCCATAACAAGCGATGACAACCGACGATAAACTACGGCAGTCGCAAGTCCGGCTTATCCAGTTCCTCGATATTGACATCCTTGAAAGTGATAACGCGCACGTAGCGGACAAACCGAGCCGGGCGATGGACATCCCACACCCACGCATCCGACATCCGCAGCTCGAAATAGACCTCGTTTTCGCTGTTGTGCGGAATCAGCTCCACAGCATTAGCAAGGTAGAACCTGCGCTCCGTCTCAACTACGTAGGAAAACTGACTAACGACATCGCGGAACTCCTTGTACAGGGATAGTTCAACGTCGGCCTCGTAGTTTTCTAGATCTTCTGCGCTCACGACCGCGACGGCTCCTTCGAGTGTTTACATGTTGCTCTTTTTGTACATGTTGGTCTATTCGGGGTGCTCAAGATACTCCGCGTGTGCCAAGCGCACATTGCGGTATGACCACCGATGCTCCGGGGTTGCGCCATGGCGTGAAATCGCTTCCATATGCGATGCCGTGCCGTAGCCCTTATGCCCCGCCAGACCATAGTCCGGATACTTCTCCGATAGGTCAACCATAATGCGGTCGCGGGTGACTTTGGCTAAGACACTCGCAGCAGCAATACATCGGCAGGTGGAATCACCACCAATCACGGGCAAATAGGGTGCGGTGAAGCCAGACACCTTGAGCGCGTCGGTAAGCACGTAGCCAGGGCGCTGCTCCAAACCGGCTACCGCGCGGCGCATTCCAGTGACATTCGCGTCCTGGATGCCGAATTGATCGATGTAGGATGCGGGGATCGTCGTCACGCAGAAAGAGATGGCGAAGCGCTGGATGAGCGGAAAGAGCCGTTCGCGTGCGGCTGGCGTGAGCTTTTTAGAATCGGTGAGCTTATCCAGCTCTGCGATGGGGCGTTCGGGAAGGCAGCAGGCAGCGATAACTATCGGGCCTGCACAGGCGCCGCGGCCAGCCTCGTCGACCCCAGCTACAGGCCCAAGGCCGCGCTTTGCCAGTGCGACCTCCATCGTGCGCGACTGCTTCAACCTCCGCAGTTTCGGCGCCGGCGGCGTGAGCAGACGGTGCTGACTAGTTGTGCTGGATATCTGGATCATCGACGCCACCGATGCGGTTAAACGGCAGGATGATTGCCTGCACCTTGCCGACGACGTTATCCAGAGGCACAGTACCCTGCAGCTCGTCACCCATGTGATAGCGAGAGTCCGCAGAGTTGGTGCGGTTGTCACCCATGACCCACAGATGCCCCTCCGGCACTGTTACCGGCCCGAAGTACGGGCCACCACACTGCTCAGAGCCAAGATTATCCACCACTGGCTTGTCTGCCGGAGTTTTAATGAAATCCTGCTCTGTCATCTTGCCGTCAACCATGATGCCGGGATCTCCTGGGCGACACTGCACAGTCTGCCCACCCGTGGCAATCACACGCTTGACCAACGCATTTTCATCCGGCGCAACAAGGCCAATCCAGGAACCAACCGTCTGCAGCGAGTTCGCCACCGGGTTAGTTGAACGCTGTGACACGTAGTTACTATTCCAGGACTCCGGGCCATTAAAGACGATAACATCACCGGGCTTGGGATCTGAGAACTGGTAGGAAACCTTATCCACCCAAATGCGGTCACCGGTGCACCCGACACATCCGTTGAGCGTCGGCTGCATCGACTCGGATGGAATCACGTAGACGCGGCCGATAAAGGACTGCACACCAGCACTGATGAGCAGGGCAATCACGATAATGATTGGAATCTCGATGTACCACGGAGTGTGCTTTTCAGGCTCCTCGTCAAGTTTCCGGAAGCCTTTCAAGCCTTCAGTACGGTCTTCTTTTTGGCCGTCAGTCTGTTCGCGCGAATCGTCGTCGGTCATGGGAAAAGACTATACGCGATAGAAAAATCCCCACCGAGCTCAACACTCGATGGGGATTATTTTGCGCCAAAAGACTAGCGGCGCTCCTTGATGCGTGCAGCCTTACCGCGCAGGTTGCGCAGGTAGTACAGCTTCGCACGGCGAACGTCGCCCTTGAAGACAACGCGAATCTCGTCGATGTTCGGGGAGTGCACCGGGAAGGTACGCTCAACGCCGATGCCGAAGGACATCTTGCGGACGGTGAAGGTCTCGCGGACGCCACCGCCCTGGCGACGGATAACGACGCCCTTGAAGACCTGAATACGCTCGGTCTTACCTTCAACAATCTTTACGTCGACCTCGACGGTGTCACCAGCGCGGAACTCCGGAACGTCGTCGCGCAGGTATGCTGCATCAACCTTGTCAAGAATGTTCATGGAAACTTATTCCTTTACTTTTTGCATAGACAGAGGACCCTGGCGGCACTTTCCCACAGAGGGACGCTCGGCCGGTTCATGCCCGAAACAGGTAAAGCTGCCTATAAAGACAACCTGGAAATTATTACACACCCCCTGGTCAGAAACCAAACTCTTCCATGTTCGGTGGGTCTTGCGGGGCTTCCGGGGCTTCCGGGTCTTGCGTGTCTTGCGTGTCTTGCGGGTTGGGAGTATCGGCGTCTTCTCCCCTGCGTGCTTCCTCGACCAGCTTCCGCGATTGCTCTATTAGTTCCTGGCGATACTCGTTATACTCTGCCAGCGCCTGCGCCATTCGCAGTCCCCGTTTGTCAAAGGTGTAGCGTCCGTGCCCGGCAAGCGGCCCATCTTCCAGGCTCACCGCCTTTTTGCCCGTGCTTGACGACGTCCACAGTTCCACTCCATCCCGATCACGTGCAACATCCCACAGACCAGCCGTTTTCATGTTGTGGTGTCGGCGACAGAGGCAGTGCAGGTTCGGCGTTTCCGTTGCCCCGCCCTCTTCTGGGTGCTCTTTGTCGTACGGCTCAATATGGTCAATGTCGCAGAGCTCCGCGGGTACATCACAGCCCGGGAAGCGACACGTACCGTCCCGACCTTTAACGAAGGCCCTCTGACTTTCGGTTGGGGCGTAGCCCTCCGCGGTTTCGTCGGCAAGCATACGAATATGCGTGACCTTTTCGATCCACGCCTGCGTAGCTAGCTGCGAGATCCAGCCAACGCCGCCAAGCCAGGCGGTGCGCGGGCGCTCCTCTGTGGCGGGACAGTACAGGTTGAGCACGATTTTTGCCTCGGCGGTGCCGCGGATGAGGTGCGTCAAAGCTTCGACACGGGTACAGCCAGCTGAGCTGGAGATGGACTCAAGGGTGGTTTTGAACTCGAGAGCGCGGGTCTTTTCCAGCTCCATAAAAACTTCCGCAAAGTTGTCGCTCTCTTCAAATCCGATACTCTCTCCTACTATTTCGCGTTCTCCTGCGGGAAGCAGCGGATCGACATCACCCGGAAGGTTTTTGGGGCGAAGCTGAGGTTCAATTTCTTCGATAACCCGTTGCAGGAATTTATGCAGGCTGCGAACTCCCCGGAGTGCCTCACCATGCTTACGGGGAATGACAAAGCGAGCAATTTCTTCTTCAACAGCTGCACGCACCTCTGGATCGTGGAGCGGCGCTGTCGCGCGAGCAATGGTGATCAAATGCGCAAAGGGCAAATGAGCGCGAGCTTTAATAAAGGCACCCAGCCGGGGCATGCGCGCTAACTGAATGCCGACCTCCACATACTCGAGCGCTTTACCGCGGGAAATACCCAATTCGGGCGCGATTTCAGCAATATATGCATCCACATCAATCTCAAGCGACTTCGGCGTGCAACCGCAAGCTATACCCAGTTCCAGGCGATTGCGTTGGATACCCGCCACCGCCAACTGGTTCGTGGATGACTCGTGGAAAAACTGCGGCGCTTCAGGTAGCAGAGCCGCTTGGTAAACATCGGACGGTTGTTTGGCCGGACTATCTTTTTCAGACATTGTTCCCCCAAAGCCCCAACCTCGCTCGGTGTCGATGACCAGTGAATACCACTAGCCCAACGCCAAGAAGAGAAGCTCAAGCACTTTGTTCTTGATGCCTCCATTTTAGCACACCCGTTCGCTTTAACAACCCCTTTCGTGAAACTTTTTCGCCTATATTTTCGAGGGTGTTGTTGAATGTCGCGAGGTGCATATTCCTGCGAAACTCCGCGCACGCTAAGACCGCACGCTAAGACCGCACGCCAATAACGAGCGCCGCCGGCCGTTGCTACAAAGCCCCCCCCAACTGCTAGATTGTCTCCATGCAGCAGATTCCACGCTTTGACCCCTGGATTGTTCGAGGAACAATCATCGCCCCGTGCGTTCCGACCATTGCACAGCTTCTGTGGGTAATTGCCATTTCCGACCGACTACCGGAGCAAATAGCAACGCATTGGAGCGGCGGGGACACGCCGAACGGTTTCATGCCGCCGGTTCAAAGCACATTGGTTATGGCCATCATCGTCATAGCATGTGCGCAGATCGGTTGGCTCGGCGCCAAAACCAGAACGCCGCTTGTCGTACGCAAGCCTATTGCAATAACCAACCTCGCTCTCTGCGGCTTCTTAATCGGCGTTGAATTTGCGATTATCATCCCGCAAATCGACACGACGGACCCTACGACCGCCCGAATCGGCTGGATCTATGCAATAGCCGGTGTCATCATCGGCCTAGTCGCTGCCCTGTTCGTGGCGCGCCACCTCAAGGACTACTCCTCGCTTACCGACGCCACGGTCACCGAGTCGACATCGCCACATTTGCCCCATAGAGAAGGAGACCCAACTCCCATCGATGTCAGTGTGACCATCTCTAAGGGTGTCAAGATAGCCCTCGCAGTCTGGTGCGTGGTGTCTGTAACGCTCTCAGTGTTCCTGCCAAGCCTCGGCATCATTTTTCTGCTGTGCGCGCCGCTATTCCTCATCGCATATGAAACCGGCATGACACTAGACACGGACCCGAATACCGATTCCATTACCGTTTTTAACGGCTGTGGCCCGCTGAAGATGAAACACCGCATTGAGCTTCGAACCATCAAATATGCGAAGCCGGCCACTTATAACTGGGCCGACGGTGGCGGTATTGGGCTTCGACTTGGAAATGATGGCCGCATCATCGTGGCGGCACGGTCAGGCGAGGCCGTCAAGATTGAGACCTCAGGTTCCGATTACACCATCGTCGTACCTGATGGAATGGCTGCGGCTGTCGCGGGTGAGATCAACAGCCGCATCGACGCTATGCGCCAATAGGCTATGCACTAATAAATCAAGCGCTAACAGATCAGGAGCTAAAAGCCTGCCCTGCGCAGCGCGTCGGCCATGGAACCGCCCTGCTTCTTGTTCTGGGAACCGCGCTTGCGGCCGCCTCCACGGACTTTCCCGCGACCGCCACCAGTATTCGGCTTGGCATCTGAGGTGTCGTCGTCAAGCCTGAGCGATAGACCGATGCGGTTGCGTTCGACGTCAACGTCGAGAACCTTCACCTTGACCACCTCGCCCGAGCGGACGACCTCATGTGGGTCGGAGACGAAACCGCGGGCCATGTTGGAGACGTGAACGAGGCCGTCCTGGTGGACCCCGACGTCGACGAAGGCGCCGAAGGCCGCGACGTTGGTGACGGTGCCCTCGAGAATCATGCCTGGCTGAAGATCGGAGATCTTCTCCACGCCTTCCTTGAAGGTGGCGGTGACGAACTCGGGACGCGGATCGCGGCCGGGCTTGTCCAGCTCAGCCAAGATGTCCTGGACGGTGGGCAGGCCGATACCTGCGGACTCATCGACGAATTCCGCAGCACGCACCTTGGAAAGGACGCGGGAATTACCGATGAGCTCCTGGACACTAACGCCAGCCGACGCGGCGATGGCATCGACGACGCTGTAGGACTCCGGGTGCACGGCAGAGGCATCCAGCGGGTTGTCAGCGCCGTGGATGCGCAAGAAGCCAGCGCACTGCTCGAAGGCCTTGGGACCGAGACGCGGAACCTTCAGCAGTTCCTTGCGGGAGGTGAAAGCGCCGTTTTCGTCTCGGTAGGCGACGATATTGTCCGCAACAGTCGAGGACACGCCAGCAACGCGACCGAGCAGCGGCGCGGAGGCGGTATTGACCTCGACACCGACAGCATTCACCGCGTCCTCCACAACCGCGTCGAGAGAGTGCTCGAGCTTGGTCTGGGAAACGTCGTGCTGGTACTGGCCGACACCGATGGACTTCGGATCGATTTTGACGAGCTCTGCAAGCGGGTCCTGCAGGCGGCGGGCAATCGACACGGCACCGCGGAGAGAGACATCCATGTCCGGGAACTCGGCTGCTGCCAGGGATGATGCGGAGTACACGGAAGCACCGGCCTCAGAGACCACCACTGGGGTCGGCTTCTTGCCGCCGGCCTGAGCAATCAGGTCGGCGCTTTCGCGGGCCAGAGTTTCGGTCTCGCGGGAAGCGGTGCCGTTGCCGATGGCCATGAGCTCCACTCGATGAGTGGCGCAGAGAGTGGCCAGCTGCTCCTTGGCGCCAGACCAGTCATTGCGCGGCTGGTGCGGGTAGACGATGGCAGTGTCGAGCACCTTGCCGGTGGAGTCGACAACGGCGCACTTCACACCATTGCGGTATCCCGGATCCAGGCCGAGAGTGGCGCGTTGACCAGCAGGGGCAGCCAGCAGCAGGTCGCGCAGGTTACGGGCGAAGACATCCACGGCTTCAGCCTCGGCGCGCTCCTTCAGTCGAGTGCGGGCATCGAGGGCAGCGGACACCTCCAACTTGGTACGCCAGCCGAAACGAACGGCCTGGTCAATCCACTTGGAGGCGCCGCCGTCGGGAAGTTCAAAGGCCTCACGAATCATGTGTTCGTAGGTCTCATCTTCACCCGCATCGATGTTGAGAGTCAGGATGCCCTCGGCCTCTCCACGCAGCACGGCCAGCACACGGTGGCTGGGCATGGTCTCCAGCGGTTCGTTGTGCTCGAAGTAGTCGCGGTACTTCGCGCCCGCAGTCTCCTTGCCCTCCACCACGGCAGCGGCGGCGGAACCGGAAGACCACACCTGCTCACGGACAGAGCCAACCAAATCAGCATCAGTAGCGAAGCGATCGACCAAAATGGCACGGGCACCGGTCAGAGCGTCCTTCGCATCCTTACCAGCTGCCTCGCCGTATTTAGTGGCCAGAGTCTCGGGATCCGCGGCGGGGTCGGCCAGGAGCTCCTCCACCAGCGGTTCGTACCCCGCCTCACGCGCAATATCGGCCTTGGTCTTGCGCTTCTTTTTGTACGGCAGGTAGAGATCCTCCAACCGTGCCTTGGTGTCGCAGGCGAGGATGGCGGCCTTGAGGTCGTCGTTAAGCTTTCCCTGCTCTTCGATGGCGGCGAGAATCGTCTGCTTGCGCTCTTCTAGTTCGCGCAGGTAGACGACGCGTTCCTCGATGAAACGCAGCTGTGTGTCATCGAGCCCGCCGGTTACTTCTTTGCGATAGCGGGCGATGAAAGGCACGGTGTTGCCTTCGTCGAGAAGCTTGATAGCGGCGGCGACGGCACTTTCGGCAACGTCTGCACCAGTGGCGGCGAGTTCTCTGGCAATTACTGATGAAATCACCCGGGCAACTTTACTATCGTGGAAGTACCAATTGGCGAACGCCCCACAGAAGGCTCGCAGTAAACACCGGAAAAGGAGCCCCATGAAGCAGAAACTCTGTGCCGAATACCTGCGCATTTCCGATGAGGAGGCAGCGCGGTTAGTTGAGGTCGCAGCACCTGCGGCGACCAGCGACGGCGGCACGGCGGGGCTTGTTAACGACGGCGCGGAGAAGATTATCCTGCAGCACTTCGTCGACGTTCCGGACGAAGACGCCCTGGACATCGACACGGACTGGGAGTCCTTGCTGCGCACGTTGACCGGCAATCCCATCGACGGCCAGGCGCTCGGCGACCCGCTGGCGGAGGCCATCCTCGGCGCCGACCGCGTCTGCCGCAAGCCGCTGTCTGCAGTCATCCGCGCCGATCGCGTCGGCGACGTGCACCAGACGCTGGCAAGCATCGATCTTGCCGCCCGCATCACGGACAATGGTTCGCTTATCGACGAAGCCACTGCGACGCAGCGGTACCGCGAACTCGTGGCCTTCTACGAGGAGACTAAGGCAGCGCGTAGCGCCGTGCTCGTGGCCATCTCCTAAGAACTAGCAGCGCAACTGCTAAGCCAACAACTCCGGCGATGAGGCCGCCAATAACATCGGTAAGCCAGTGCGCCCCGACCCACACGCGCGACAGTGCCACAGCGCCGATAAGCGCGATGATGGCCAGATCGAGCAGCTTGCGGGCTGTGCGGCGCAATACGGGGATGGCCAGCTGCATCGCGGCCATACCGCTGGAAGTAACCGCTGCCACATGCGCAGAGGGAAACGCCGCATCATGTAGGTTGACCAGTGAGAACTCCTCACCCGGTCGGTCGCGGTCCAAAAACCACTTCATGGCATAAGTCACCGCAATCGACGAACCGAATGACGCCGGCAGTAGCAACGCCCAGGCACGGAAGCGGAACCACAGGAGTGCCGCAGCAACAAGCGTGACCGGCGCGACGTAAATCGGCCGGATAATCTCGCTCAAAGTCAGCATCAAACTATCGACGCGGCCATCCCGCGCCCCATGCAGTTCACTGGCCCAGCCCGCAAACGACTGATCCACGCTCCCCGCCAGCTGCGTCTGGGTGAACCACGCCAGTGCCCCTAGAACAGCTAACCAACCAATGACGTGCCGGGGTCGCGCAATTCGAACACGTGCCACTAGCAGTTCTCCTCGGTTACTTCCCCAATGACCTCTTGGATTATTTTCTGGTCACGGGCGCTGAGATCGACGTCGGCAAGCAAATCCGGACGACGTTCGGCCGTGCGAATCAGTGCCTGATCGCGCCGCCAACGGTCCACCAGCGCGTGATTGCCGCTGAGGAGAACGTCCGGTACGGCCAGTCCACGCCACTCGCGCGGCTTGGTGTAGGACGGCCCTTCGAGCAGCCCGTCCGAGAAGGAGTCCTCCTCGTGGCTCTTGCGGTTGCCCAACACACCCGGGATCAACCGTACGACGGACTCCGCAATCACCAGCACCGCCACTTCCCCGCCGATCAGCACATAGTCCCCAATAGAGACCTCACACACGCGGTAACGATTAGCGGCATCATCAATAACGCGCTGGTCAATGCCCTCGTAGCGCCCGCACGCGAACACAATGTGCTCCTCGTGTGAGAACTCCTGCGCCATCTGCTGCGTAAACGGCTCGCCCGCCGGCGTCGGGACAATCAGCAGGGGCTTCGCTGAATCTTCTTCGCTTAACGACGGCACTTCCGCTGCAGCATAGGAAGATTCCTCGGCCAAGCCCAGCTTCTGATCATGGCGGACATTGTCCAAATGTGGCACTGCGGATGTCAGCGACTGCTCCGCTTTCAGCGTCGCCACCTCGTCGAGGGCGGGACCCCAGACATCCGGCTTCATAACCATGCCGGGGCCACCGCCGTAGGGCGAGTCATCCACGGCTTGGTGTACACCTGGCGCCCAGTCGCGCAGGTTGTGCACTCCGACGCTTAAAATGCCCTGCTCAATTGCCTTGCCCAGCAGCGCATGACGCAGTGGCTCGAGGTACTCCGGGAAGATTGTGACTACATCGAGACGTAAGCTCACAGCTCCAACAGTCCTTCCGGCGGCGTGATGGTGACGGTAGAGTTTTCAAGGTCTACTTCCGGAACGATTTCCTCTACCAGGGGGATAAGAACCTCCCGGCCGCCGGCGTCGAGCGTGACTTCAAGGAGACGGTGAGCGGGAGCACGGACAATAGAAGTGACCTCGCCGATATCGGTGCCGTTGTGGACAACGTGCAGGCCAACGAGCTCAAAGTCATAGAAGTCCTCGTCTTCGAAGACAGGCTCTGCATAAAACTTCATGCCCCGATGGCGCTCGGCCTCATTGCGTCCCGGAATCTCCTCGAAGCGAACCAGCAAACGCCCCTGGTGCGGGCGCGCCGTTTTCACAGTCAGCTGTTCCTCACGGCCGGCCTGTACACCCAACAGCGTGGTCCCGACTGCGAAACGCCCTTCCGGGTCATCCGTTGTCGCATCGACGACGACTTCCCCGCGCACACCGTGGGGCTTAATCACTCGGCCAATAAGCACCATGTCAGCTACCGACACGCGCACACTCCCTCTCTTATAAAGGTTCTGTAAAACACCCGCGTAAAGCAAAAAAGGCGCCACCCAACACTTCGTCTTGAAGTATAAGGTAGCGCCCGGATTAGCTAAGCGGCGTACTCAGCGTCCTTATTACTCGGCGTCCTCGGAAGCCTCGGACTCAGCAGCCTCAGCCTCGGCAGCCTTTGCGGCCTCCTCAGCTTCCTTAGCAGCCTTAGCTGCTTCCTTGGCCTCGCGGCGCTTAGCAGTGATGGCCTCAGCGGACGGGCCGTTGTTGGCCTCTTCCAGAGCCTTGTTGAACAGCTCGAGCTTGGTCGGCTTCGGCTCAGCAACCTTCAGGGTGCCCTCTGCACCCTCGAGGCCCTTGAACTTCTGCCAATCGCCGGTGACCTTCAGCAGAGCCAGAACCGGCTCGGTCGGCTGTGCACCGACGCCCAGCCAGTACTGAACGCGCTCGGAGTCAATCTTGATGATCGACGGCTCTTCCTTCGGGTGGTAGATGCCCAGGTTCTCAATGACCGCACCGTTGCGACGGGTACGAGCATCAGCAACGACAACGCGGTACTGAGCGGTACGAATCTTACCCAGGCGCTGCAGCTTAATCTTGACTGCCATGAGGAGTTCCTCTTTCTTCTATGTCACTGGACAATACTTATGCATCCAAGCTCACCAGTAATTACTAACAAGGTGCCTTGAACCGGTTTTGTCCTTGGGATATTTACACTGCGCGTGACCACCGGGCGGCCGTGGCCGGATCCGATGAATTCGCAGTCGTGCCTCGGCTGAGGATTCTCATTGAGACAACTCGAGGTATATTACCAGCAGTTTTTGGAAATTAACAAAACTACGCACTCGAAACGCTGCATACCTTCTAAAGCTGAACGTCGTTGACAGTGGGGTAACGTAACATTCTATGAAAACCACCGGCACCCAGTATAGGTATGACTTGGACGGACTACGGGGCATTTCGATTGCCCTCGTAGTCCTTTTCCACGTTTACGTCGGCCGCGTTTCCGGTGGTGTGGACGTATTCCTCTTGCTCTCGGGGTTTTTCTTCTTCGGCGCGCAGTACCGCAATGCCATTAACCCCCGGCAGTCCATCAATCCATGGTGGAGTATCTGGCGCACGCTGCGTCGCCTAATCCCGACACTGGTGCTGGTCCTCTTCGCGACAACCCTGTTTGTCATTTACTTCATTCCATCGCTTCGTACCATCGACATTGCCCAGCAACTCCGCGCCAGCCTGCTCTACTACCAGAACTACGAACTAGCGCTCCAGGGCTCGGACTACGCTGCCGCAGAGAGCGAAACTTCCCCACTGCAGCACCTGTGGTCAATGTCGGTGCAGGGTCAGTTTTATCTCGGCTCAATATTGCTCATCTCCCTGCTCGCCTGGATGACGCGCTCACCCCAGATTGTCGGCGCGGTCACCTCACCAGTGGAGGCGAAGCGTACCGACGCTACTGGAGGTAAACTCCGCCGAATTCTCACTCCGTTGCTGGCAGTCATCACTCTCGGCTCACTTTCCTATGCCTTCTATATGCACTCCGAGAACCAGGGGTGGAACTACTACTCCACTGTCAGCCGACTCTGGGAACTCTGCCTCGGCGCACTACTCGGACTGATTCTTGTCCGGGGCTCCGTCCCCATGCCCAAGCCTCTTCGAGTGCTGTTAGCCGGCATCGGCCTCGCGCTGGTGGTCTCCACCGGTTTCATCTTCGACGGCGCCGCGCAGTTCCCAGGCCCTTGGACGCTGTGGCCCCTCGGAGGTGCTGCGCTGATTATTATCGCTGGCCCCGAGGCGGGTTGGATCTCCAAGTTCCTGGCCAGCCGCCCAATGCGCGAGATAGGCCAGAGCGCCTACGCGCTCTACCTGTGGCACTGGCCCCTTCTGATTCTGGCCATAAACTACCTCAACCGCGATACCCCGGGGCTGAAGCTTGGCACCGCAGTGATTGTCGTTTCCTTCATTTTGGCCAAGCTCACCAACAAATTTGTCGAGCTGCCGCTGGCTCAATCAACTCGCCGACCGACCCGGACGCAGCCCGTCGTCGGCGATGCAATCCACGCAATGAAGCATCGTCGCCCGGCCCGTCGTCAAGCGGTAGTTGGCGCTGTCATCGTCATTGCGTTGGTCGGCATGTCCAGCCTTGTCAACGTGCAACAAATGCGCGTCAATCACGCCTCCGCCACCAGCCTAGATCCCGAGGTCTATCCAGGTGCACTCGCGCTTACCGACGGGTACGAGGTCCCCAAGGCAGCCACAAAGCCGAATACCGATTTCATCACGGACCTCTGGCCGGAACCTGCCCTCGATGGCTGCCTTGCGACAGGCGGTGAGGACGTCGGATACTTCCCACCGAATCGCCGTTGGCGCGATGAGACCCAGCCGTGTGTCTACGGTGATCCGGATGCTAGTGAATCGATTGTCATCATCGGGGGCTCGCACATGGAGCATTGGTTTGCCCCGATTGATGCCTACGGCAAAAACAACGGGTACCGAGTGGTTGTTCTCCTGCGGCAAGGCTGCCCGGCGACCTTGGAGCCCATCCACGGGGTCGGCGACATCTGCGTGCCCTGGACTTTCGAAGCACTACAGAAAATTGACGAGATTCAGCCAGAGATGGTTTTCACCACCTCGACCAGGCCCTTGTTCCAGGCGGACCCACCGCAGCCCGGCGACTATACACCGGATGGCTACGTCTCGTTTTTCGCTGCTCTACAAGAACGCGGAATTGACTTCTTCGCCATCCGCGATAACCCCTGGGCACTGCGTAAGGATCTGAGTCAGTTCTCCCCCAGCGTATGCGAAGAAGCGGAAGAAGACTGCACTATCCACCGCAAAACTGCCCTAAATGCAGAAAATCCCGCTGAGGAGATTCTTGCGAACTTCCCCAACGGGCACAGTCTAGATTTCTCCGACATCTTCTGCGGCCCGACCACCTGCCGTAAAGTTATTGGCAATATCTACGTCTACCGCGACAGCAATCACATCACCGATGAACTAGCGGCCACTTTCAGTCCTGAAATGGACCGCCAGATTCAGAAGGCCTTGCGGGACTAGCTACTTCTAGTCCCTGCTACTTCTTGCCCTGCCCGAAGTCGAGATTGTTGAGGTCAAAGTCCTCCATGCCTTCTGGCAGCTGGTTACCCATCTGCTTCTGCAGCTTCTGCAGTTCAGCCATGCTAGGCATCCCCGGCATGCCCTGCATACCCGGCATTCCAGGCATACCAGGCATTCCGCCACCGCGCATTGCCTTCGGCGGCGTTGGACCACGGTTAGCGCCCTTGCGCTTATTCTTGCCCTTCCCCTTTCGACCACGCTTGGCCTTGCGGTTCGATGGGCGACCGCCGCCCATACCAAATCGGCCGGCCATCTGCGCCATCATCTTCCGCGCCTCATTGAAGCGTTCGATGAGCTGGTTAACCTCCGAAACGGACACACCGGAACCGTTGGCGATACGACGACGTCGTGAAGCGTTCAGAATCTTCGGATTCTCGCGCTCTTCCGGAGTCATACCGCGGATAATCGCCTCGATGCGGTCGAGCTGCTTTTCATCGACCATTTCCGCGGCCTTGGACATTTCCGCGCCGCCGGGGAGCATCTTGAGGATGTTGCCGATTGGGCCCATCTTGCGGACCATCATCATCTGCTCGAGGAAGTCCTCGAGAGTCAGTTCGCCGGAACCAATCTTCTGGGCGGACTTGGCAGCCTGCTCATGATCGATTTCCTTGGAAGCGACCTCAACCAACGTCTTCAGGTCACCCATGCCCAGGATGCGGCTGGCCATGCGGTCCGGATGGAAGACGTCAAAGTCCTCCAACTTCTCGCCCGTGGAGGCGAACAGAATCGGCTTACCGGTAACCTCACGGATAGACAGTGCAGCGCCACCGCGCGCATCGCCATCGAGCTTGGTCAGTACAACACCGGTGAAGTCAACGCCGTCTCGGAAGGCCTTGGCGGTCTCTACCGCGTCCTGACCAATCATGGAGTCGATGACAAACAGAACTTCATGCGGGTTGATGGCATCGCGAATGTCGCGGGCCTGCTTCATCAGAACCTCATCGATACCCAGGCGACCTGCGGTATCGATAATCACCACATCGTGGCGATGCTGGCGAGCATAAGCGAGGCCACGGAACGCGGCGTCAACTGGGTTGTCCTCGCTGGTGCCCATTTCATGGGTGGAATCGAGGCTGGTGCCCGGGAACGGCGCGAAGCACGGCACACCTGCACGCTCAGCCACGATTTCCAGCTGCTGCACCGCACCTGGGCGCTGCAGGTCACAGGCGACGAGAACTGGGGTGTGCCCCTGATCCGTGAGGTACCTGGCCAATTTACCGGCCAAAGTGGTCTTACCAGCACCCTGCAGACCGGCCAGCATGATAACCGTTGGCGGCTGCTTCGACAGATTGAGACGTCGAGTCTCGCCACCGAGGATGTTGATCAGTTCCTCATTGACGACCTCAATGATCTGATTGGCCGGGTTGACCGTCTGGCTGCCAATAATTTCGTTAGCGCGTTCCTTGATGCGCTTGATGAAGGTACGGACAACCTCGAGGGAGACATCGGCTTCCAGAAGAGCCAGCCGGATCTCGCGGGCAGTGGCGTTAATATCCGCCTCAGTCAGGCGGCCCTTCCCGCCCAGCCCCCGCAGGGCACCCGTCAAACGATCGGAAAGAGACTCAAACAAGTTTCCAGCTCCCCTTTTGCCTTGTCTTTTCTTAACTGTTCTACCGTACCCGCTGGACACTCCGTTTGGCACATATCTACAGCTTCGCCTATCGACAACAATTGCAGCCCATCCACCCTAAACACCCCGATTCAGGTGTAACCAATAGGAAGTAGAAAACAGCAATAGGATGACGCTCTTTTGCCCTCGGGAACGTTAAATTACTATTCGTTATTTTAACGTGACACTTAGACACCCCCTCCAGACAGGGTTGATCTACTGCATAAAGAACGTTTGTCCAACCTAACGACCGCCGCTTAGATAACAGCTAAATAACGTCAGTAGTTGACCTTCACCAAGGGTGCCCTTAGCGAGAACCTCCCCCGAGTCGACAGTGGCGAGTCCTATAAACACTCCAACCACAACGGGTGTACACACTCAGCGTTGTAAATATAAGTTCCCACTTTCCCTTACTGGGGTTTGGACGAGTCAACAATTTTGCTTTACCCCCTCCCCAAACTCTTACCGCCAAAGATTTTAATTAGTTATTAGAATCAAATGAGTGAACAGTGTTCCCCCTTGAGCCCATTGATTGCAGGGCTTTCCTATTGACATTGTGAGGTTTCCCAATGAAGAAGCTCTCTTCGACCATGGTGGCCGCTGCCGCTTCAGCCGGCATGCTCATCGGCGTTGGCACCGCCACCGCACAGATTCCTGACCCCGCCCCGTCGGAATGCCCCGCCGGTCAACATTTTGAAAGTGTTGACGGTACTTTCCAGTGTGTAGATGACGCGGCAAACCCGGATCCAGGAGGTTCATCGAACGATGGCATTCCACCGGGCGTTGAGGATACCCAGACCTGTCCCGACGGTTCCCCGCGTGATATGAGCAAGATCGACCCGGCAACCGGAGCTTACGGTGCTTGTGGCACTTCAGATGATTCCGGCCCAACTCCGGAGCCTGATGAAGATGCCCCAGAGAATGACGGAATTCCGCCGGGAGTCGATGACACCGCAACGTGCCCCGACGGTTCCCCGCGTGATATGAGCAAGATCGACCCGGCAACCGGAGTCTACGGCTACTGTCCAACTTCCGACGACGAAACTCCGGGCGACGATGAGAACCCAGGCGACGATGAGAATCCAGGCGATGACGCACCGGGTGATGATGAAAACCCAGGTGACGAACAGCCCGGGGACGACGAGAACCCTGGGGAGGACGAGAATCCTGGGGAGGAAAATCCAGGCGACAAGCCCGACGCCCCTAAGAATGACGGTAAGAAAACCGGGACCAAAAACACTGGTCTAGCAGTCACTGGTGTTCAGGCGACTGCCCTCGGCGGTGCCGCTCTCGCACTCCTGGTCGGTGGCGTGGCAGCTACCCGCCTCGCACGCAAGAATTCTAAGGATTCCTAGCGCAACTCTCCGCTAGATTCCTAGCACCTCAACAGTAAAGGCCTCGGAGCCCCGCGTATCCTCTACAGAAATCTACGCGGTGGCTCCGAGACCTTTATTATTTTGCCGGGGACGACGGCCGACGCTGTACTCACCGATCGATGGAAAATTCACTCATCGATGTTAGTTACTATTTGCGGCCGCCGAGCAGTGCGTCTACGAAGCTCTCTGGCTCAAACGGCGCCAGGTGGTCAGCACCTTCACCAAGGCCAACCAACTTCACCGGCACACCGAGCTCGTTTTGCACTTGGAATACAATGCCGCCCTTCGCGGTACCGTCCAGCTTGGTCAGAGCAACGCCGGTAATGTCAACGACATCCCGGAAAGTACGAGCTTGCAGTAGACCATTTTGGCCAACCGTCGCGTCCAAAACCAGGATGACTTCGTCAACCTGAGCCTTCTTCTCCACCACGCGCTTAATCTTGTCCAGTTGGTCCATCAGACCGACCTTGGTGTGCAGGCGGCCGGCGGTGTCGATGAGCACCACATCAGCGCCGGACTCGATACCGTGAGCAACTGCCTCAAATGCAATAGAAGCAGGATCCGCGCCTTCGGCGCCACGAACGGTCTCCGCGCCAACGCGTCGCCCCCAGGTTTCCAGCTGGTCGGCTGCAGCAGCACGGAAGGTATCCGCTGCACCGAGAACAACACGGTGGCCACCGGCAACCAGCACACGAGCCAGCTTGCCCGTCGTCGTAGTCTTACCCGTGCCGTTGACACCGACCACCAGAATCACTGCGGGCTTGCCCTCGTGCGGAAGTGCGCGGATGGAGCGGTCCATCTCAGGCTTGCACTCCTCAATCAACACCTCACGCAGCAGGGCGCGCGCCTGCTCTTCCGTGCTCACCTTCTGGCTGGCAATACGCTCGCGCAGCTTATCGACGACACGCTGCGTCGCAGCCGCACCGAGGTCAGCCATCACCAGGATGTCCTCGACCTCTTCCCACGCGTCCTCATCAAGGTCACCCGCGCCCAAGATGCCGAGCACCGACTGGCCAATTGCATTCTGCGATCGTGACAGACGACCGCGCAGGCGACCCAGACGCCCCTCAGCTGGGTCGATGGAGTCAATCTGTTGTTCCGGCTCTGGCTCTGGCGTCGGCTCCGGCGCAACTTCCGGCTCTGGCTCTGGCGTCGGTTCAGGCGCAGGAACTACCTCTACCTCAGGCTCCGCTTCGAGCTCTGGCTCTGGTTGTGGTTCCGACTCGGGCTCTGATTCCTCTTCCCCGGTCGTAGGTAATTCCCCGGTCGTAGGCAAATCGATCGGGATTTCCCGCATAACGCGGTCATAATCCCCCTCCATTTCGGTGGGATTATCCGGAATTACCAGTCGACCTTCTGGTTTCAACAGTGAGCCGTCTGACTGATTGGCAGGTTTGTCAGCCTGCTTTTCTTCCGGCTCCGGGGCCTGCTTTTCAACCGGCTTTTCCACCGGTTTCGGCATCGGTTTTTCAACCGGCTGCTTCTCACGGGTATCAGTCCCACCACCGGCCGGAGCGAAGTTAAAACCACTAGTGGCCTGGTAATTTCCAGACTTCTCCTGCTGGGTGAGTTCCTTAGTATCTTCCTTCGCAAAGGAAATGCGCTGGTTCTTCCTGCGGACATAGCCCACAACAAAAAGCAGCGCGATAATAACGACAATCGCGACGACAAGGAGTATCCACTGAGTTGGAGTCATAACTCTCATTATGCAGTATCAACGACTCTTCCTCACTTACTCCGTGCTTACTCCGCTCCTGACGACGGAGTTGCGGATGCCGGTGACATTCGCTGCGAGATTACTCGAGTCACACCATCACCTCGCATGGTCACGCCGTAGAGCACATTCGCAACGTCCATTGTTGGCTTCTGGTGCGTAACGACAATCAGCTGACTGGTCGCGCGGAGTTCCTCGAGCAGCGCAATAAGGCGACGCAGGTTAACGTCGTCAAGCGCGGCTTCCACCTCGTCGAGTACGTAGAAGGGACTTGGGCGCGCGCGGAAAATAGCGACGAGCATTGCCAGCGCCGTCAGCGACTTCTCGCCGCCGGATAGCAACGACAGCCGCTTGACCTTTTTGCCCGGTGGGCGGGCTTCAACCTCGATACCTGTCGTGAGCAGGTCGTCCGGCTCAGTGAGAACCAGTCGTCCGTCGCCACCTGGGAAAAGCGTTTGAAAGACCGCGGGGAATTCTGCCTCGACGTCCTTCCACGCGTCTGTGAAGAGCTGCAGAATCGTGGCATCGACTTCCTCGACAACATCGGTGAGGTCCTGGCGGGCCTTGAGGACATCGTCGAGCTGCGTGGATAGGAAAGAGTAGCGCTCCTCCATCGCCTTATACTCCTCCAGCGCCAACGGGTTGACGCGGCCGAGCACACGCAGATCCTTCTCCGCCTGTTTGAGCTGCTTCGTCACGGCTGCGCGGTCGAAGTTCTCATCAGGAGCAAAGTCCGCGAGCAGGTCATCGACAGACAGCCCCAACTGGTCGACGATGCGCTCTGCAGCCTCGGTCACGCGAACCTGCGCCTGCGCACGGGCGATGTCTCCCTGGTGCGCGGAATCCGTTAGCTGTGCCAGCTCACGTTGCGCCGTATTCGCCTCCGTCCGGGCCGCCGATAGTGCCTGCGACACCGTCTTCTTCTGCGCCTCGGCATCGTCGCGATCGGCCTCTGCCCGCGCCAACGACACGTTGACCTTCGCGTGCAAGTCCTCAGCCAGCTCCGCGACAACTTCTGCCAATTCGCGCTGGGCAACCTTCGCCATTTGCGCCTGCTCATGGCGGGCCTTCGCTACGCGCTCCGACGCAGCCTGGCGACGGAGCCGCTCGGCCTTACCTCGTACACTCGACAGACGCTCCTCTGCCGTGCGCAGCGACAGACGCGCCTCTGTCTCCATGGCGCGCACCGCCGTCAGCGCCTCCGAGGCACGGTCACGTTCGCTTGTCGACGGTTCCCCCTCCTCGGGGTCACGGTCAACGCGAGCCAAGCGGTCTGCGACCTCAGCCAACTCCTTCTGGAGCTTCGTTACTCGGTCCGCGGCTTCGGCACCGCGCTGCTCAGCGCGTTCGGCATCATGCACCACGCCGGACAGCTGCGCTGTGGCCCGAGTTCGGGCATCCGTGAGGACCTTCATACGACTCTGATGCTCACGCAACGCAGCACGGGCGGCCGCCGCGTCAGTGCGGCGGTCCTCTTCTTCGGCCTGTGCACCGGAGAGCACACCACCGAGGTCACTCAAACGCACCTGTGCTTCTGCTAGTTCTTCGCGAGTCTTAGCAATGTCGGCGGCGATTTCCACACCTGATGCAGTGCCACCAGCACCGCCAGCTACCCAACCGGAGCCACGCAGCACACCATCGCGGTCAACAACGCGCAGTCGAGTATCCTGCGACACCAGCTCACGGGCAACGTGTTCGTCGTCGCAGGCCACGACATCAACGAGCAGAGAGGTCAACGAACCCGAAAGCCCCGCGGGCACCGTCACATGATCGAGCAGCCAGGATGCCTGTGCGGGCAGAGTGATGTCCAAGCGCCAGGAGTCGGATGCATCCGCAGAATTGATAACGACGGCACTACCCTTGCCCGCGGCCACCAGCTCGTCGATAAGCGAATCTCCACTGCCCTCGCTGACCAGTGCCTCGGCGGCCGCGCCGAGGGCGGCAGTGAGCGCTTTTTCCCAGCCAGCGTCGACATCGATGACTTCAGAGAGAACACCGAGCTCGTGCTTTTCACGTAGCCACGCGGTGCCGTCGTTGGCAGCGGCGGTGCGGGCGGTCTCCAGTGCTTCGATGCGGGCGGACAAACCTGAGACACTGCGCTCGAGGTCGCGCTCGTCAGAGCGGAGTTCTTTCAACCGTGTAGAGGCCAGCTCTGCTTCTCGGTTGGCCTGTTCATAAGCGCTCTGCAGCTCGGGACCTTCGAATTCGGCCTCGGCTAGTTCCTGCGCGGCGTTTTCCACGGCTTCGGTGGCATCGGCACGGCGTTCGTCGGCTTCATTGGTTTGCTCGGCAAGACGTGCAGCTTCGGCTTCGGCGGCTTCCAATCGGGTGCGCAGAGATTCTTCTGCGGAAATGAGACGAACCACGCCTTCACGACGGTCGGCGATTGCGCGAACGGCCGCGAGGTGCTCCGCCTCGGCTTCGCGGAAGGTCTCCTCGGCGTCGAAGAGCGTTTCGCGGATTTCCTCCAGTTTTTCGCGGGCCTCTGCCTCAGCCTCAGCGAGCGTGGCTTCTTCGGTGGCGGCGTCGTCGGCACGCTGCTCCAGGAAGTCCGGGTCCGGGCCTACCCACGGAGCGACGGAGTGGTCGGCCGCGCGATCGGCGGCAATGCGGGCGGTGGCCTGAATACGCTCGCCGAGTGCAGAGAGACGGAACCACAAATCTCGGGCAGCATCGGCAGCTGGGGTGATGTCCTCCAGTTCGGCTTCAAGTTCGGCAGTGCGCTCAGCGGCAATCTCGGCTCGCTCCGTGGCGGTCTCCACCTTTTCCTCGATGAGCTTGGCTTGACCAGCAATGTCATTGAGGCTGTCCTGCAAATCCACGAAATCAGCCGCGGCCAGGCGTAACTTGGCGTCGCGCAGGTCTGCCTGTACAGTCTGGGCGCGAGAGGCGGCCTCAGCCTGACGCTTCAGCGGCTTGAGCTGACGGGAAAGCTCACCTGTCAGATCCTGCAATCGGTCGAGATTGGCCTGCATCGACTGCAGTTTGCGCTGCGCTTTTTCCTTGCGACGGCGGTGCTTGAGCACGCCTGCGGCTTCTTCAATAAACGCACGACGCTCCTCCGGCCGGGACTCCAGAATCTGCGAAAGCCGGCCCTGACCGACGATGATGTGCATCTCGCGGCCAATGCCGGTGTCGCTGAGGAGCTCTTGGACATCCATGAGCCGGACGCGAGAACCGTTGATTTCGTACTCACTTGCACCGTCGCGGTACATGCGACGCGTGACAGACACTTCCTTATATTGAATGGGAAGTGCCCCATCGGAATTGTCGATAGTAAGAGTTACCTCCGCGCGCCCCAAGGGCTTTCGCCCGGAAGTTCCCGCGAAGATGACATCTTCCATTTTGCCGCCGCGGAGGGTCTTGGCGGAGTGCTCGCCCATAACCCACGCGAGGGCATCGACGACATTCGACTTGCCAGATCCATTCGGGCCGACAACTGCGCAGATGCCGGGCTCGAATTTCATCGTCGTCGCCGAAGCGAAGGATTTAAAGCCCTTCAGAGTCAGCGATTTCAAATACATGGGGCAATATCTTACCCGTAGTTACGGTTTGGAGCTGAATTACCCCAAGCACTCACTTAGTTACACAGCCTTGTTTACACAGCGCCGTTTACACAGCCGCCTGCTTGGCCGAAGTGTAGGCCGACTCACCGTGCTGAGCGACGTCAATACCAGAATGTTCCTGCTCGCCGTGGATACGCCAACCGACGGTTGCCTTCAGAACTCGGGCAATGATGTACGTCAGCACGCCCGAGAACACAGCTGCGATGACAGCAATAATGACCTGGATGGCAAACAACTTCAGGCCGTCGATGCCACCGCCGGTAAGCAGTCCGCGATCATTAGCCAGCAGGCCAACACCAATCGTTCCCCACATAGCTGCAACCAGATGCAGACCAACCACATCCAGGGTGTCATCGAAGTTGAATTTGTACTTTAAGCCAACTCCCCAGCAACCCAGCGCACCGCCGATATAGCCCAGAATGATTGAGGTCACTGGGTTCATATCTCCTGCGGCCGGAGTAATAGTCACAAGCCCTGCGATGACACCCGAAGCGGCGCCCAGCGAGGTGGGATGTCCATCACGAATACGCTCGAGTGAAATCCAGCCGAGCATCCCCACGCACGCTGCCACCGTCGTATTCAGCCATGCCAGACCAGCGACACCGTCGGCAGCAAATGCCGAACCGCCGTTGAAGCCAAACCAGCCGAACCACAGCAGTGCAGCACCCAGCATGACGAGTGGCAGGTTGTGCGGGCGATGCTGGCTGCCATCGATAGACTTGCGCTTGCCGACGATAATCGCCAGCACCAAAGCGGCGGTACCAGCAGCAATGTGCACAACCGTACCGCCAGCGAAGTCAATTGGAGCGATCAATGCTTCACCGTCAGCGGTCCCAAACAGCTTTGCCGAAAGGCTCTCTGCAGAGTGGCTCAGCAGACCACCGCCCCAGACCATGAAGGCCATTGGGAAGTACACCAGCGTTGTCCAGAAACCGACGAAGATCAACCAGGTGGAGAACTTCACACGTTCAGCCAGTGCACCGGAAATCAGCGCCACCGAGATAGAGCAGAACGTGAGCTGGAACCCGATGTCGATGATGTTCGGGTAACCATTTGCACCCGCAATGTAGTTGCCGTCGCCATCCGTAATCGAGTTACGCAGTCCGAAGAACTCGAACGGGTTGGCAAACACACCGCCAATCGACTGCGATCCGTAGGACATCGACCAGCCCCACAGCACGTAAATGGCACCGACAACGCCGACAGCACCAAAGCTCATCATCATCATGTTGAGCACCGACTTCTGTCGCGACATGCCGCCGTAAAACAGCGCGAGCGCCGGTGTCATGAGCAAAACCAACGAAGCCGACATCAGCATCCATGCTGAGTTTCCCGACTGTGCAATTACTTCTTCAGGCGTCATATGTGCCTCCCCTGTCTGTCAGTAGGTAGTTATTAACTTAAATCACTTTTCCTACGTATTTGCGTAATCTTTTTCTCACTTGCGTAGCTTTTAAGCACTCTGGGAGCTCTTTAGCGTCCCAATCGACTACCTCAAGACAGGAAAAAATCCCCCGCTAACTGCGTAAAAACAATGACGCAGAGCGAGGGATAGAACGTTTCGAGTTTTTCGGTTTTCCTACACCGACATGGGGGGGGGAAGACAGCTAGCACACGCTTAACGACGGTCAAACGTGCTCAATGCACCCTTCGGTTCCTGCCATAACGGCACCACTGTCGTCACATCGCCCGGAGTATTCGGCCCCTCAAGCCAAGCGAGCAAACTCTCACAGTCTGCTCGTGGCCCTTCAGCAACAACTAACACCCGACCATCCGGATAGTTCTGGGCATAACCAACCAACCCCAACTCCAGAGCCGTCGCGCGGGTGTACCAGCGAAAACCGACACCTTGGACATGACCGTGTACCCACGCGGTGAGGCGGACGTCGTTAAGCGACATCGGACTCACGCACTGTCATCGGGTCGGAACCGTCCCAGCACTCAATCTTGTCGTGACCGCGGAGGTTAGGCAGATCATCGCGGTGGAATACCGGATTGAGCCCCTTGGCCTTCTGCTCAGAGTAGTTCCGCAGAAGCGCGACGGCTACGCCACCCAGCGGCAAAATCGCGATGATATTGATGGTGGCCATGAGTGCGGAGAAAGTATCTGCAAGCGACCAGACGAGCGGCACGGAACCGACAGCTCCACCAATCACACACAGGATGACCAGGATGCGCACGGTGTTCAGGACAGCCTTGCTCTTAGACAGAAATGGGATATTCGCTTCGGCGTAGTAGTAGTTGCCCACCAGCGAGGAGAACGCCAGGAAGAAGATGATGACCGTAACCGCGTGGATTGCCCACGTGCCCACCTGCGCCGACAGCGCGGCCTGAGTCAGCGCGGTGCCCTCCGCATCACCGCCAAATGTCGGATCGGACAGCAGGATGATCACTGCGGTGATGGTACAGACGACCCAGGTGTCGAAGTAGACACCCATCGTCTGGATGAGCCCCTGTTTGACCGGGTGTGACACCGACGCCGTCGCCGCCGCATTCGGAGTGGAACCCATACCGGCCTCGTTGGAGAACAGGCCGCGGCGAATACCCTGCATCATGGCAGTACCGACAGCGGCACCGGCAATCTCGCGGATACCGAAGGCGTGCTCAAAAATCAGCTTGATCATGCCCGGCACCTCGGTGATGTTGAGAGCCAAGACAATCAGACCGAGGATAATGTAAGCCACGGCCATAATCGGCACGACGATCTGCGTCACCGCCGAAATACGCTGCACACCACCGAAGATGATGACGCCGGCCAAGATTGCCAGCACAATGCCGACACCGAACTTAAAGATCGGCGTTTCCTGACCAGTCGACTCCGCCACAGCCGCCGTGATCGAGTTGGACTGCACCGCGTTGAACACGAAACCGTAGGTCACCGTGATAGCGATGACGAACAGCGATGCCATCCAGCGCCAGTTCTCCCCTAGCCCCTTGGTGATGTAGTAGGCCGGGCCTCCTCGGTAAGAGTCCTTATCCCGCACCTTGTACAGCTGTGCCAGCGTAGACTCCACGAAGCTGGTTGCGCCACCAATCGCGGCGAGTAGCCACATCCAAAACACGGCGCCCGGGCCACCGGTGGTGATCGCTACCGCCACACCTGCGACGTTGCCGGTACCAACGCGCGAGGCCGCCGAGATAGTAAAGGCTTTAAAAGCCGAAATACCCTTGACACCCTCCGAGATGTCCGAAGGCTTTTCAGTGATAGCCTTGAACATCTCCGGGATGTACCGAAGCTGCACGACAATGGTCCGCCAACAGAAGTACAAACCTGTACCAATCAGCAGAACAATCATGAACAGCCAGTACTTGTCATTCCAAGCATTTACCCAGTCGGTTGCTTGCTCCATGAAACTCATAAGGAAATTCTAGCGTTGACAGGTGGGACACAGATAACTCGATCTATTCCCAAATGGCAGACGGACAATTGCGCGCCCACACCTCGGACACGGCTCCCCCTCTTGTCCATAGGCGTTCAAGCTCCGCTCAAAATAGCCACTTTCGCCGTTGACATGCACATATAACGCATCGAAGCTCGTGCCACCCGCCGCCAGCGCCCGCTCGAGTACCGATTGTCCCTCGCGCAAAAGTTTCGCTAAACGACGGACCGAAAGGTCACACGCCGGCACGCGACCATCGACCTTCGCCGCCCAAAGCATTTCGTCGGCATAAATGTTGCCGATACCCGACACAATGTTCTGGTTGAGCAATACGGCCTTGATCGGTGAACGCGACTTCATCATGCGGTGTGCAAGTGCAACCACATCGACGGTGGGCTCCAACAAATCGGGCGCGATCTTGGCTGCGGGTTCCGGAACAAAGCGACCGTGAGATTCGACCAGTTCACAAGCCCAAACCCAACCAAAGGTGCGCTGATCGTTGAAGTTGATTAGGTGCCGAGCGCCGTCCGGCAGGGCGATGTCGAAAGCGGCTCGGGTGTGACGGCCAGATAGCGTATTAGGAGTATACGGGGCTTCCACACGCAATTGGCCGCTCATGCCCAGGTGGATGGCGATTGCGGAGTCGTCGTCAAGCGTGAGCCACATGAACTTGCCGCGGCGATCCGAAGCGACAACCGTGCGCCCGCGCGTACGACCGATAAATTCTGCGGCGCCACCGGGTTGGCGCCGCACGGCACGAGCGTTGTAGACGAAGGAATCGTCGATGCGGCCACCGACGACGTAAGTGTCGAGACCGCGGCGTACGGACTCGACTTCAGGAAGCTCGGGCATTAGGCCAGTGCAGTATGCGCCTGATGCGCGGCGTGCATCTCGGCTTCCTTCTTCGTGGCACCGGTACCGCTGCCCTTGACCACGCCGTCAACCAGCACGTCGACGTAGAAGGTTAGGTCATGGTCGGGGCCGGTGGTGCGCACGGTGTACTCGGCAGCCGGTAATTGCTTGGCCGCCAGGCGCTCCTGCAGCAGCGTCTTCCAGTCACGGCCGCGGGACTCCGTCGGGGCATCGTCAATCATCTGGTTGAACAGGCGAAGCACAGTCTCGCGGGCAACCTCGAAGCCATGTTGCAAGTAAATGGCACCCAGCAGCGCCTCGGTGGTGTCAGCGAGAATCGAGTGCTTGTCCGCGCCACCGGTGGCCTTCTCACCGCGGCCGAGGAGAATGTGCTCCCCCAATCCGATGCTGCGGGCCAGGTCAGCCAGCGCGTACATGTTCACGACACCTGCGCGCATCTTGGAAATATCCTGCTCAGCGCGGTCCGGGAAGCGACGGTAGAGTTCTTCAGCAACGCACACGCCCAGCACGGCGTCGCCCAGGAACTCTAGACGCTCGTTATTGGTCAGCATGCCATTTTCATTTGCGAAACTGCGGTGGGTCAGAGCGAGCTTCAGGGACTCCTCTGGTAGCTCAACACCGAGTTTATCCAGCAGCGGGGCGTGATCGACGGCCTCGAAGGCCGCCTTCCTAGCCGCCTCACCGGTTAGCCGACGCTTGCGGCTCATCCGTTATATCTCCTTTAAATTCTTCGTCTAAGTCGTCGTCGATTACTTATCGTCGCCGAGCGAGCCAAACTTTTCCGCCAGGCCAGCCCAACGCGGATCAATACGTTCCTCTTCACCCGAGATGCCGTCTGGTTCGGGCACTTCCGAGTCCGACTCAGCACAGCTGGAATCGAAATCCAGACAGGTCGGATTGAAGGGCAGATTCAAGCCCGCCTCATCGATGACGGCTTGAGTGATATCCACCGTATTGTCGACAATCTGACCAACTTCGTCCTCAACGTCTTCTTCCTCGGCATCGTCGCCTGTGATGAAGTCCTCGTTGTTGGAAAAGACAGCCGAAATATGGAAGCTGAGCTCCGGATTCAGCGGGGCTAGGCAGCGCACGCACTCACCGGTGGCCTTAGCAGTCACAGTCGCGTCAACCATGACACCACTGCCGAGGTTCGTGACAATGCCGTCAACGACAACCTCCTCGCCTTCGGCAATACCAATCATCTCGGCACCGACGCGAACAGGGCTATCGCCTACCTTGCGGAACTGTTCGGGCATGTCGTCCTGCAGACATGTAGAAACGTCCAGAATAAATGGGGATGAGTCAGTCATGATAGACCTCAGTCTACCCCGAAGATGCCCTAACGCTCGTACCGGCGGCGTTCCTGGCCATCAGAGAAGGAAGACGGCGCGTTCTGCGCACCTGCACCACCGCCGACGGCACCGGCACCCGAACGCAGTACGGAGCGATTACGACCGACATTGCGCAGGGTCTCCTGGAGGGTCTGCTCAAACTCGGCGAGCTTGGAGTCAACGTAACGGTCACACTCTTCGCGGAGGCGAGAGGAATCCGCGTGTGCGTCGGACAGCAGACGATTCGCCTCGTCGTTGGCCTCGCGGACGACCGTCGATTCAGCGACCAGGCGAGCCTGCTCCTCACGGCCTTCCGCAACGGAACGCTCGTAGGATTCGTTACCAGCGTGAATCAGGCGATCGGACTCGGCAGAAGCACGATCCACAATGCTGTCGTACTCGTGCTGAGCATCCTCGCGGAGACGACGGGCGTCGTCCTCAGCGGCCGCGACGGTGCCAGCCGCGTGGGCATTGGCATCCTCGACGGTGTGATTAGCGCGGGCCTCTGCCTCGTCGACAATACGATGGGCTTCTTCATCCGCAGACGAAATGGTGTTGTTCGCCCGGGCTTCAGCATCGTTGATAATCTCATCCCGCTGGTCCAAGACATCCTGCGCGTCATCGAGCTCAGCCGGGAAAGCATCCCTCAGTTCATCGAGCAACTCGAGAACACGCTGACGCGGGACCATGCAATTGGCCGACAGTGGCACGCCGTGTGCCTCTTCTAGGATCTGGACCAGTTCATCAAGAGATTCGAAGACGCGAAACATGACTTATATGCTACTTCAGTCTGAGCTGCAGGGCGTGCAAGACAGGCTCAGGAACTAGGCCTTCCACCGAACCGCCGTACCGAACAACTTCCTTCATCAGTGTCGACGACACGTGACCGTACTTCGGATCAGCCTCCACAAAGAGAGTTTCAATGCCAGTCATGCGCCGATTCATCTGTGCCATAGGAGCCTCGTACTCGTAGTCCGCTGCCGAGCGCAGTCCCTTGACCAGGCAGGTAATCCCCTGCGCGGAGGTGTAATCCACCAACAGCTTCGACCAGGAGTCCACCCGCACGTTGTCCAAGCGCTGCGTGCACTGCCGAATGAGGTCCATGCGCTCTTCGACGTTGAACATGCCCTGCTTATTCGGGTTGTGGGTAACTAACACGGTCACCTGATCGAATTGGCGCGCGGCACGCTCAATCACATCGAGGTGACCAGAGGTCATGGGATCGTAGGAACCGGGGCAGCATGCGTGAGTCATAGGGGTAAACCACCTTTGGCCGTCGTAAAGCGTAAAGAAGAACGTTAAGCGTTGTAGATAGCGGTGTCGAAGCGCGCCATACCGTGAATGCGACGCTTCAGCTTCTGCTGGAGCTGCTCGTAACCCTCGGGCCACTGCGTCTCGTCGTCATCGCGGTGACGCTCCACAGTCACGACCGCGCCCGGCGCGAGGAAGCTGCGCAGAGCCTCCAGCATCTCTGTAACGGCCTCCCCCGCCAGCTCGTAGGGAGGATCGGCGATGACGCGGTCAAAAGGCTCGCCCGGCGCGCCCGCAAGGTACGACGACACTTTCATCGGAGATACGGCCACATCGGGATGCCCCACGGTGCGAATGTTCTTTTCAATGGCGGCAATGGCGTTCGGGTCGTTTTCCACCAGTACGACGGAACGCGCGCCACGGGAAGCCGCTTCCAAACCGAGCGCACCCGAGCCCGCGAACAAGTCGAGAACGCGAGTTCCCTCTAGCCCAAAGCGTGTGGACCAGGACGAAAAGATGGCTTCTTTCGCGCGGTCACTGGTTGGCCGAGTGGTCTCTCCCTTGGGTGCGACTAGTCTGCGACCGCGCGCCTCACCTGCAATAATGCGGGTCATCTACTTCCCTTCGTGCGATGTGTTCTCGTTGCCGTTGTTCTGTGCCATCGTGCTGTGAGTTGCTGGCGTGATTCGTGCCAGCAGCTGACCACCTTCGACATCCACAAATTGATCTGCCGCCACCTCCGCGACCGTACCCGGGCAGGGCGCTAAAACCGGCGCTTCTAGCTTGACGGCCTCCACGACCGCAATGACCTGACCAGTCGTCACCGAGTCTTTCTCGGCGACCTCCCAGCGGACTACTCCTGCAAAAGGTGCACAGACATTTACCATGCCCAACAGTCTACTTAGGTCTTACTAGGAGCGGTCCAAGTAGTTCGACTGCTCTTCATCAATATCGGAGATGAGCTCCGCCACAAGCTTCTCGTTGCCGTCGAGGAGAGCCGTGGCGTCGTGCCGAGTGCGCTCGATAATCTCGCCGTCGGTGGTGAGATCCACCAGGCCGAGGCCAGTTGCCAATCCCGATTGGTCATCGCCGAGTAGATCGCCAAAACTACGCGTGGCCAGGTCCAACTCCGCCAGTTGAATGCCATCGGTGGTGGCGGCAATGCGTTCCAGCCGGGTGCGCTCGGGTGTCTGCGAATGCGTGTGTGTACACAGGAAGCACAGTCCACCCTGGTCACCACGGCCGACACGACCGCGCAGCTGGTGAATCTGCGAGATGCCGTAGCTCTCGGCACGGCGAATCATCATAATCGTGGCCTCTGGCACATCCACGCCGACTTCGATAACTGTGGTGGACACCAGCACATCCAGCTGTCCTGTGGCAAAGGCCTGCATCACGCGGTCTTTGTCCTCCGGTGCCATGTTGCCGTGCAACTGACTGATACGAACACCGGGCAGTTTCTTCCTCGCTCGGTCGAATACCGCTTCCACGGACTCGTCGAGGAACTGTTCCTCATCGCGGGTAATGCGGGGACAGACAATGAAGGCGCGGTTGCCCTTGGCCACTTCTTCCGCAATGCGCTCCCAGGTTCGTGCCTCCCAGCGGGGTTTCTCCAGCGTCGGTACGACAAAGGATTGGATCTCCTGACGTCCCCGTGGCAATTCCGTCAACTGCGAAACTGCGAGGTCGCCAAAAATGGTCATCGCTACCGTGCGCGGAATCGGGGTTGCCGACATCACCAACAGATGCGGTGTCATTCCACCCCGTCCCCTGCTGCGCAACTGATCGCGCTGGCGCACACCAAAGCGGTGCTGCTCATCGACGACCACCAACCCGAGATCGAAGAACTCCACGCCCTCACTGAGCAGGGCATGCGTGCCGACGACAATGTCCGCCTCCCCGTTGACTGCCTCCAACAGGGTTGCCCGGCGCTCCTTCGTCGACATCGATCCCGTCAGCAGTCGCACAGTCACTGCTACTCCGGCTTGCTCCAGCATCGCTGTCAGTGAGCGGTAGTGCTGTTGGGCCAGGACTTCCGTTGGCGCCAGCATCGCGCACTGTCGGCTGGCATCGACTGCTTGCAGCATTCCCAGCAGGGCCACCACGGTCTTACCCGAGCCGACTTCACCTGCTAGCAGGCGGTTCATTGGGTTAGGCCTCGCCATATCGTGCGCAATATCGGCTGCGACCGCGACCTGACCGTCGGTAAGCGAAAACGGCAACCCCCGGCGCAGCTCGTCGCGTAGCCCCCCGGCGACTTCCATGCAGGCCGGAGCGGTGAGGCTGGCTTGAGTACGCTTGCGTGCACCAACGGCGAGCTGGAGCTCAAGCGCTTCGTCGTACTTCAGTCGGGCAAGCGCAATGTCGGGGCCCGCGATGGAGGGAAAGTGTGCGCCACGCAGTGCGGAGTCGAAATCGGTAAGTCCCTCCGGCGTGGCGGGCAACGGGTCTGGCTGCAGCGGTAACCATTCGAGGATGCGCTGCATGTACAGAGCCAGGTGAATACCCGCTACTCCTTTGCGGCCACGGTAAATGGGCAAGTAAGGACGCGTGAGCAACCGCTGCATCTCCGCAATCCCCTTGGCCGTTTTCGTCAGTGTGGCCAGCTTTCCAGTGGCTGCGCCTACCGAACCATCGGCTTTGAGCACCATGCAGTCAACATTTTTCAGCTGCAGCTCATTGCGGAACTCGCTGAGCGTGCCAACAATGAGCAGACGCACACCCGGGTGCAACATATTGCGCAGCCACTCGGCACCGAAAATCGCGGCCGGAAGAATGCGCACGCCGTCGCTGACATAGATTTTCAGTGGCTTGCGTCGGTCGGCGAAGGCGGGCGCTGGCGCAATGCTGTGCACCTCCACGACTGTCGTGATGGTGTCGCCAATGTCGGAAAATGACACATCTAAGCTCTTGCCCTGTGCCACGTAGCGCTTTGGGAAATTCGTCAGCGCATCCGAGACGGTCTCCATACCAAAAGCCGTATGCAGCTTCTTCGCAATCTTTGGCCCCACCACGATATTCAGGGGCGTGCGCGCATAATCCGAGCCGAGCCATCCGAGCATCGTGCTACTCGATTCCTATCTGCACCGGCTCCTCGATGCCGGTTGCATCATAGGCTACGACCTCCACAGGCTTGTCCAGCCGCGCCCGCACTTCCGCTATGTCCACGCCTTCAGCTCCGCGCCCGAGCAGCAGAGTCACTAGTTCCCCGCCGCCAGCCAACAGGTCTGAGATGGTCTCTGTGAGCGCGTCAGTCAAGGGCTTATCGACGTCCGCAGCGACTACAGCCGTTCGCGTGCCATTGGCAGCTTCTCCCATAGCATACGCGGCAACCGCCAGCGGCAGCTCAGCCGAATGCACGGCCAAAGCAGCAAGGCCAGCCGGAATGGAGTCTGTGGACACTACCGCGAGTGTCGGATTAGCCGCGGCAGCAGCGAATTCGATATCCGCCAACTCCTGGTCGCTGACCAGCCCGTTTGGCAACAGGATTACCTCGTCCGCGCCCCGCATGGCAGTCAGCGCCTTGGTGACCACATTGTCAGCAAACTCCTGGTCGGCGGTGGCTGCGCAATCTGTGGGAGTGGATGTGGGAGTCCGAGCGGGGGTCGGGCTGATAGCAATTGCTCCCGAGGAGGTGATGAGGTCTTTCAGCGGACCGTCTGGCACTACCGCAATGAGGATGCGAGTGGACTCAGGTGTTGGCGCCGGCTCATCGAGTACCTCGATGCGGATGCCCACCGGACGACCGAAATCAAGTGCCGCCTCAATAACCGCGCCCGGCTCCACTGTGTGGATATGCACCATGTACTGCGCGGCCTCCGCATTACCAGCATCACCTGCGATGATGAGCGAATTTCCCAACGGGTTTAACCGCTCTCGCAGTCCCTCCACCTCCTGGGTATCCGCCAAGGAAATCAGGTACATGACCTCCATCTCAACGGTGGCTACCTGTGGCGCGTCGACATGCAAATCGACCGGTGCGGTTGCACGGCCGCTGACTTCGTCGGCAAGCGCGTCGAGCAGAATGACCAACCCCGCGCCGCCGGCGTCGACCACGCCCGCCTGCTGCAGTGCCGGGAGCTGGCTGGGGGTTTTCGCCAGCGCATCGCGAGCGGCATCCGCGATTGTATCGGCGAGCTCCTCAATCGAGTCGCCCTCAAATTCCTCCGCGGCAATCGCGGCGTGCCGCAGGACTGTCAGGATCGTGCCCTCCACCGGATTGGCAATCGCCTGGGAGACATGTTGCACAGCTAGCTTTAGCGAGTGCTGCACCGACTCAACGCCAATGCCACTACCGGAGGCAGCCTCAGCCACCGCGCGAAAAACCTGCGAGAGCACAGTGCCCGAATTACCGCGGGCACCACGCACCGCACCGGCAGCTAGGGCCGCGGTGACTGCGCGAACATCGGAAGCGTCAGCCTTTTGCGCTTCCTCATACGCCGAACTCAACGTCGCGAGCATATTCGACCCGGTATCGGAATCCGGTACTGGGAAGACATTGAGACTGTTGATCTCATCGCGGCGGGATTGAAGCGCATCAATACCCCGAGCAACCCAGCCGACAATGGCGGCAGAACCAATCTGCAAAGACATGAATTCCTATTCTAGCGTCCAGTCGATAGGGGTAGCTCCCTGACGAATCAGCGACTCATTGGCCCGGCTGAACGGACGCGACCCGAAGAACCCACGGGATGCGGACAGCGGTGAAGGGTGCGGCGAACAGATGCAGTCCACGCCCGGGAGCCAACGCTGCAAACTCTGCGCGTCGCGTCCCCATAGAATAGCCACGAGAGGCTGATCACGGGCGACCAATGCTTTGATTGCATGCTCCGTGATTGCCTCCCACCCCTTACCGCGGTGCGAGGCAGCAGCACCCGGGCGCACAGTCAGCACACGGTTGAACAGGGCCACGCCCTGCCTACACCACGGAGTGAGGTCACCGTTGGAAGGAGTCGGGAGCCCCAGGTCGGAGGAGTACTCCTTAAAAATATTCGCCAACGACCGCGGTACCGGCCTCACATCCGGCTGGACCGAGAAGCTGAGCCCCATCGCATGCCCCGGGGTCGGATACGGGTCCTGTCCGATGATGAGCACCTTGACCTCATCGAATGGGTAAGTAAAGGCACGCAGCACATCGGTGCCCGCGGGCAGGTAACCGTAGCCGGCCGCGTTTTCCTCGCGCAGGAACTGCCCCATCCGGTGGATGTCATCGGCCACTGGCTCCAGCGCCTTCTGCCACCCTTCTTCGACCGGCAACGGATCCATGTCATGCAGCCTTTCTTCTCAAGACTTCTTCAAACTCTTAATTCAAACTCTTAAAAGGAAACCCAACCGGCATCGCGGGCAGGAGGTTTGCCGTCGATAAGCACCGAATCGAACTTCTCCTTCGACACCGTGCCGATAGCGCGGAACCCCGTCGGAGGCTCCCCCGGCGTCGAACCGATCAGTGTGTGGTCCTCCCCGCCGGTGAGCACCCACTCCCACGGGTCGATGCCCAGGTATTCGCCAGCGGCAATCTGCAACTCATCGGGCGCAATGGCATTGCTGTCAACTTCCAAAGTAACCCTGGAGGCCTGCGCAATAGCGCGGAGATCCACCACCAGTCCATCGGAATTGTCCGTGAGTGAACGCACACCTGTGGCCCGCGCCGTGGCACCCCTGCGGTATTCAAATTCGGGCGTACAGTGTGCTGCCACCAACTGTGCAAACTCACGTGGAACCTTCGCCGGGCTTCCGCAGTGCTGCAGCAGCGCAAGGCCCGCCGCAGAGTAGCCAATGCGTCCCGACGCAATCACCGTATCCCCCGCGCGTGCCGCTGAGCGCAGCAGCGGCCGTCCCAGCCCACCGAGTTCGCCCATCGCGCTGATGGAAATCACCAGAGAATCTCCGCTGACCATGTCACCGCCGACGAGTTCCGCCGGACATTGCTTGCCTTCCTGCCACAATCCCTCGGCGATCCCGGTGACAACACTCACCGGAGTATGCAACGGTGCTGAAATGGCGAAAAGCATGGCCGTTGGACGCGCACCCATCGATTCGATGTCGGCGAAATTCTGTACTGCGGCCTTAGCTCCAACTTGCTGGGGTGTCGACCAGTCCAGACGGAAGTGGCGCCCCTCCACCAGCATGTCGGTGGAGGTGACAAAGCGGGCGTTGGGAGTTGTCTGCGTCAAGACGGCGGCATCGTCGCCATTGCGTGCCGACGGGGCGATAGCCCGGATGGCCTCAATGACCCCAAACTCGCCAATATCGCCAATGGTCAATTCAGTCACAGTGTCGTGTCACATTCCTAATAGTCGATGGTTGACCGTTAATAGCGGAACCCGTCTCGGTATTGCCCCCAACCAATTGGAGTTGGTACCGGACAACGTAGAATCAGGCCCATGGTAGACGCACCCCCATCGGGAGAAACAGTTCAGTCCAAGGGTAGCCGGACACGCGCGGGCATCGCACTCGTTATCGCCATTATCTCTATCCTCGGCATCATTTTTGCCGCAAAGATTTACCAGGATAATCAGGCGGCGAAGCCAGTCACGATTTCCAACCCGGAGCTTCCCGCCAATGACTCGCCTGAATGTGCGGAACTGCTCGACCGACTGCCAGATCGCGCCGCAGGTCTGGTTCGCGCCGAAATTGCAGAGCCGGCTCCAGAAGGTGCCGCCGTGTACCGAGACTTGGAACAAGACCGCATCACGCTGCGCTGTGGCGCAAACGTACCTAGCCAATACAACGAACTGGCCAAGACCGAAGAGGTCAAGGGCATTTCGTGGCTGCGTGTTGTCGACAGTACCGACGAGTCTTTGGCGACTTGGTTCACCGTCGGGCGCGAACCGGTTGTTGCGATTACCGCCGAAGGTAATGCAGAGGCGGAGGATGCCCTGAGTGACCTCGCCGAGGCGCTGCGCCCGGACTCCGAGTACAAGAACAAGCCGGAGCGCGGCGGCGTCCCGCTGGCAGAACTGGCAGCTCCGGAAGCTGACAAGCGCTGCAGCGGCTTGGAGGCTGCCCTTCCCCGCGATCTTGGCAAACGTCACCGTCTGAGCGCAGAGGAAATGCCGGCTGACATGCCGAAGGACATGGTCATTTGGGGCGGCACCCCAGCCGATCCAGTGGTGCTGCGCTGTGGCATCGATGAGCCGGCTGGCTACAGCACCACCACGCAGCAGCTGACGCAGGTTGGCGACATTGTCTGGTTCAACGAACCAACGCTTTCCTCCGGTACTTCCGCAACCTGGTACGCCATGGGCCGGGAGCGCTTCGTCGCCGTTGAAATGCCGATGTCGGAGGCCAGCTCACTGATGCCGGTGCTCTCCTCGGTCATCGCTGACAATCTGGAGAACATCTCGCCGAGCGAAGAAAAGTAAGAACCCGCTGCTATCGACGAGCTACCAGCGCCCGCTCAATCAGGGCGCTGAGCAGCTCCTCGTAGGCAACACCTGAAGCCGCAAACATCTGCGGGTACATCGAAATCGGGGTAAAGCCCGGCATGGTGTTGACCTCATTGATAATCGGGCCATTATCCGTGACAAAGAAGTCCACACGAGTCAGCCCATCAGAGCCTAGTGCCCTGAACGCCCGACGAGCATCCGTGTCCAGCGCCTTCAAAACATCCTTCGGCAGCTCAGCCGGAATCTGCGCCGAGACGACATCATCCAAGTACTTGGTTTCAAAACCGTAGAAGCCCTCGTCGGAGTCCTCTGTGCCACGCAGCAATGACGGAACTGAAACCTGTAGGCTGCCGTCAGCGCGCTGCAGCACGCCAATCTCCACCTCGGCGCCGTCTACACCAGCCTCTACGATGACCTTCCAATCATGCTCGCGGGCCAGCTCTACCGCCGCATCCAGATTCGCCCAATCATCCACGCGGGAGATACCAATCGACGATCCGCCACGGGCAGGTTTGACGAACACCGGCAGGCCAAGGGTCTCCTTGTCCTCGTCGGAAAGCGACTCGCCAACGTGCAAAACAACCTGCTTACCGATAGGAAGACCCGCTGCCTGCAAGAGATTCTTCGTGCGCTCCTTATCCATCCCCGCAGCAGAAGCCAGCACACCCGGGCCAACATAAGCAATCCCGGAAAGCTCAAAGAGCCCCTGAATCGTGCCATCTTCGCCGTGCGGACCGTGGAGAACCGGGAAGATGACGTCGACGGTGTCGAAAACCTCGCCGGCGCGATCACCGGTGACGAAGCGGAATTCACCGCGGCGTGACGGCGAGGTGCTCAGCGCAACTTCCTCGCCCGGGATGACCTCCGGCATCGTACGCCCCTGTGTGCGCAGCGTATCCGTCTCACGCGTGCCGACGGTCCAAACACCATCCTTGGTAATACCAATGGGAACCACTCGGAAGCGGTCTTCATCCAGGTGATCCATAATTGCGCCGGCCGAGACACAGGAGACGCTGTGCTCAGGGCTTGCGCCACCGTAGATGACGGCGACGGAAATGCGATCTGCAGACGAGCTATTCGACGAAGTCATGGTGACTAAGTTTAGCCCCGACCTCGTTTAAGTGGTTACTCCGACTTGCGGCTGCGCCCCATCAGCTTGCGAATTGTCTCATCAACCTTCGCGCCTTCGTGGCAGACGGCGTAAACGGCCTCAGTAATTGGCATTTCCACGCCATTGCGACGAGCGAGGTCACGGACCGAGATTGAAGAAATCACGCCTTCCGCCACCTGACCGCGCGTAGCGTGCTGCGCCTGCTCCATCGTGTCACCGCGACCGAGACGATCACCGAAGGTGCGGTTACGCGACAGAGGCGAGGAACAGGTGGCCACCAAGTCCCCTAGGCCCGCCAGCCCCGCGAAAGTCTTATCCTCTGCGCCAACCGCGTCGCCCAGACGCGTGATCTCCGCCAGACCACGGGTGATGATGGTTGCGAGCGTGTTCTCGCCCAATCCCTGACCAGCGGCCATACCGCAGGCCAATGCGATGACGTTCTTGCAGGCACCGCCGATTTCGCAGCCAATTACATCGGTGTTGGTGTACGGGCGGAAGTAGTTAGTGGCAACTGCCGCCTGAATCATCTTGGCGTTGTTCTCATCAGCGCAAGCAATGACCGTTGCCGCTGGCTGCTCCATCGCAACTTCGCGGGCGAGGTTCGGGCCGGATAGCACCGCAATGCGCTCCGCTGGCAGGTCTGTGACCTCGGCAATAACCTCACTCATGCGCAGGTGCGTCTCGCGTTCCACACCCTTAGCAAGGCTGAGCAGAATCGTCTCCGGCCCGATGAAGTCCTTCCAGACCTTCAAATTGTCACGCAATGTCTGCGAGGGCACGCCCAGCACCACCACATCGGCGCCCGTCAGCGCGGCCTCTGCATCCGAGGTGGCCTCAATATTGCGAGGCAGCCCCAGGCCTGGAAGATAGTCGTGGTTTTCGCGGCTTATCTGAATACGCTGTGCCTGCTCCGCACGTCGCGACCACAGCCGTACAGGATTGCCTGCATCAGCAAAAACCTTGGCGAGCGTCGTGCCCCACGAGCCCGCACCCATCACTGAAACCTGCACCATCGCCGCGACCTTCCTCCGTTAGCCTCTAATCTCCAACAAGTCTAGCGAGACGTTCTCACACTGCGATACTAAACTAGGTCGGCGACAAAGGATTGAAAGGGAATTCACGATGATGCACGAAGAGGACAAGGACCTCAAGGGCGATACCTCCGTGACCGGTCGCCTGCGCCAGATTCCGACGAAGCCAGGCCAGGATGTCACCAAGCCGACCTTCGCGGCCGGCGCGGTTCTATGGCGGGGCGATGTCCACAACCCTGAAATCTGCGTGATTCACCGTCCTTCCTACGACGACTGGTCACTGCCGAAAGGCAAGCTCGACGCCGGTGAAAACCTCATTGCCACCGCCGTCCGCGAAATCTGGGAAGAGACCGGCTACCGCGTCCGCCTGGGTAAGCTCGTCGGAAACGTTTCCTACCCCGTCACTGGCCGCACCAAACTGGTCTGGTACTGGACCGCTGAGGTTCTAGACGGCGAATTCGAGCAGAACTCCGAGGTCAACGAGCTCCGCTGGGTCTCCTGGGACGAGGCTGAAAAACTTCTGTCCTACGACCTCGACCGCGACGTGCTGGTCAAGGCCCGCAAGCGCATGAACAAGGAACCGGACACCCGTCTCATTTTGGTTCGCCACGGGCGCGCACACCGTCGCGCCAACTGGAACGGCAATGATGCACTGAGGCCACTGGATAAGAAGGGACGTCGTCAAGCGGAACTGCTCGTCTCTGCCCTAGAGGGCTTTCGCCCCGAGCGCGTCTACTCCGCCGAGCCCGTGCGCTGCCAGGACACCGTCGCACCGCTCGCCGCAGAGCTGGGCATGCAGGTCACAGTCGACGAACGGCTTGGCGACGAGCGCTGGATTGCCAACCAAGTCGAGTCCAAGAAGGCCTTCGAGGACATTGTCGCGCTCGGCGGGGTCAGCGTGATCTGCTCTCAGGGCATCACTATCCCCGACCTGTTGGCCGCCTGGTCCGCGGAGGGCACCCTTCCCTTCGACGAGGAAATCCTGTGCAAGAAGGGCTCTGCCTGGGTGCTGGGCTTCAACGACGGTGTGATGACCACCGCTGATTACTACGCCTCGGCGCTGCCGGTGAAGTAAACCCTACAACCTCGGATCCATCGGCTCTGACTCCAGCGCCAACACGCCGAAGACGGGGACATGGATCCGATGCAGAGGCTCGCCAGCCGCTAGTCGCTCCAGCGACTCAATGCCCAGGGCATATTCGCGCAGCGCCGATGACTGCTTGTGCTGCAAATTTCGCCGCTTCAGCCGCTCTTGACGCTGCGGGTGCAGGTAGTCGTGCCCGTAAATCATGCGCAGATACTCCCGTCCGCGCACCTTCATGCCGGGCTGCACCTGACGCGACGTCTCTGCGTTTTCCATTGGCTTGACGACGGCCCCTTCCCCGCCCGACTCTGTCAGCTGCAACCACCACTGCGATGCGGCCTCTACCTGTTCCGGGTCACTGGGGTCGAGGACGAAGCAGCGCGTCTTCCGGTAGATCTCACTGTCTGCTGCTACCAGCCGATTCGCAATATCCAGGTGCCATGAGTGGGGCTTGTGATGCCAGGTGGCATCCTCACTTGCCAGCACTTGGAAGGGTGCGAACTGAATCTTGTTGTCCCTGTCGACATAGCGGTTGTAAGCAGCGCGAAACTTCTCGAGCTCGTCTAGAGTCTGTTCTGGAGCGGGACCGCCGACATCTATTCCCCTGTCGGTGGCCGCCTGCAGAGCGGCCGCGAGCTGCCTGGCAGCACCGATACCGACAGCAGCGGTGGGTGCATAGATGTCGTCGATAAGCCCTTGTGCCTTGAGATTCCAAGGCAACATTTCGCCGTCGAGCAGAACCCAGTCCCCGAATTGGTCGAAAAGCCCGGCGCGCACTGCCGCCTTGATCATTTCGTCGAGTGCCGGATTCTTACCTTCGAAGAAGGCGCGTCCCGTCCGGGTGTAGGCGTACGAACTAGTACCGAAACGGGTCGTCGAACCTGGCCGGATCAGGCACAGCGCAGCTCGGGAACCCATGTGCTTTTCCTGACAAATGACCTGGTCAGTGTGTGCGGCGTAGTAGCGGAATGCCTCCTCCGGGTGTTCCAGGAACCCTTCTCTCTGTGAGGTCGGCGCAGGTGACATGGTCGGTGGCAGGTACGGAATTTTCTCCGGCGCGAGCGTGAAACGACTGATAATTTCCAAAGCTGCGGCCGCACGGTCACTATCAATGCGAATGCGACCATGCCGGCCAGTTTGGATACCATCGACATCTAGCACGTCAGTGATGCGCAGCTCGGACTCCGGGCGATTGGTGGTTTTGCGGGATGGGGCCTCCCACCAGGTCTGCTTTGCATCGACCTGCACGGTCTCTAGTTCGGGATAGCGCAGCGCAGAGAGCTTGCCGCCGAAGACACAACCCGTGTCGATGCACATGGTGTTATTGACCCAGCGCAGACGGTCCGCTTCCATGTGGCCATAGACAACACGGGCGGCACCTCGGTAGTCCGCTGCCCAATCCAGACGTTCTGGCAGGCCATTTTCATCGACCTTGCCAGTAGTGGCACCGTAGAGCGCGAACTCACGGACCTTACCGGAGGCCCTGCCATGGAGGTGCTCAGGTAGTCCCGCGTGGGCTACGACCAGGGCTCCGTCGTCAAGCACATAGTGCACGGGCAGGTGGTCGATGAAGTCGCGGACGTCCTTTCGGAACTCCTCACTTTCGTCGGCGAGCTGAGTGAGCGTTTCGGCCAGCCCGTGACCGGTGGTGACGTTGTGGCCGTCGAGGGCGCGCACCAACTTAGAGTCGTGGTTTCCGGGCACGCAGAGAGCATTGCCGGCCGCGACCATCCCCATGACCAGCTTTAAGACGGCTGGGCTATTCGGCCCGCGGTCAACAAGGTCCCCAACGAAAATGGCGGTGCGGCCGTCTGGGTGATGCGCATTGCTGCCATCTGCCGAGAGCTCGTAGCCGAGCTTTTCCAGCAGTGCGGTCAGCTCGTCGTAGCAGCCGTGGACATCGCCGATGATGTCGAAGGGGCCGTGGAGATCGCTGCGGTCGACCTTCAGCGGCACCCGTTCAATGGTGACGTTGTCGATTTCCGCCGCGGAATTCAAGATGAAAACATTGTGAATCTTCTCGCGCTTCAGGTGCTTGAGCCCTCGGCGCAGATCGCGGTGCTGGCGCTCCAACACCTCTACTCCGAAGTTGCGGTCAGTGCGCTGCCTGTGCCGCTCCTTCACCTCCGCCAGCGGGAGATTCAAAACGATAGCAGCACTGAGCGCATGGTGGCTGCGCGCCAGCTTCACAAGCCGGGCGCGGTCCTGCGGTTTCACATTCGTCGCATCGACCACGGTGAGCAACCCTGCTTCCAGGCGCTTGCCGACGATCGTCTCCAGCAGCTCAAAAGCAGGCGTCGTCGCCGCCTGGTTATTCGGATCGTTGGAAACAATGCCGCGACAGGTATCCGAGGAAACGACCTCAAATGGACCAAAGTGTCGTGCCGCGAAGGTCGACTTTCCAGCGCCAGAGACCCCGACCAGCATGACCAAGCTGAGGTTAGGAAGCGAGATGGTACTCATAGTTAGCTCTCCTCTGCTGCGGTGAAGTCGTAGGAAAAAACTGCCATTTGTGTCGGTTGGCCATAGGTTTCGTGCACGTCCCCAATACCGTCGAAGTCCACCAGATAACCGAACTTCTCAGCCACGCCCTTCGCCCACTGTCGAAACTCCGCGCGGCTGAACTCGAAGCGGTGATCGAGGTGTCGGAACTGTCCAGGTTCCAGATTGGGATAGCACGCGTTGTAGTCACTGTTCGGTGTGGTGACGATGACATACTGCGGCTGGGCTACTCCAAAGACGTTGTTCTCCAACGCGGGCAACCGGTCGGCATCAATGTGCTCGATGACCTCCATCAGGATTGCCACGTCCATGTTCGCAATTCGCTCGTCGGCATAGGTGGCCGAGGATTGGAAAAGCTCCACCCGTGCGGCTTGGCGCTCCGGCATCCGATCTAGGTTCAGCGCCTTGTGCGCCTTACGAAGCTCCCCCACAGAAACATCGGTACCAACGATCTGCGCGATTCGCGGGTTCTCCAACATCGGCCCCAGCAACACGCCGGAACCACAGCCGATGTCCACCACACTGCGCGGGCGCAGGCTAAATACCTCGCGCAGGACTCGGTCTTGACGCTGTCGATTGAGTGGCTTGGCGGACTGGTCAGCGTTGGCCAGTTCGATTGCACCGGCTTCCCCAGCTTCCCCAGCAAGCTTCACGACGGCTTCGTTGACCAGGCCTTTTTGATCTGCGAGGTAGCGCTTTAGGATTTTCTCCCGCTTCGGGTGCTCCGGTAGCCAACCCTGCGCACGCGTAGCGAGCTTGTCGATTTCCCGGTCATCGACCCAATAGTGTTTCCCACCGTCGAGGACAGGAAGCAAAATATACAGGTGATTGAGCAAATCGCGGACGGTTGCCCTACCCGAGAGCGTTACCGTCGGTGAGAACTTCTGCCCGGCAATATTGTTGGAAAAATCGAGGGTGACTTTCCACCCAAGCGGTTCGAACAGAGCTCGGATCTCTTCGTCAGTGCCGGGTACCGCGGCGACTGTCACTGTGAGGTCGCTCGGGGCTTCGTCGTAAGGCGAGGGTTTCTCCATGGCCATCGCCGTGGAGAAGACGGATTTCAGCGCCACGGTCAAAAGCGATGACGCGGCCCACTGCCGGTCATTGATGTAGCCGGTCAGATTGAACGTATCGGCGCGGTACTGCTTGAGTTTCAGCAGCTCATCGCGGTCAATATCAACCCAGAGGGCTGCCGTGCATTCGGCATCGGTAGCCGTGGGAAAAAAGACTCGGGCAACACCGAACTTTAACTCGGCCTCATGCACGCGATCGGGATGCTTTCGCAGTATAAATCCCAAATCGCGTGCTGATTCAGCTCGTGGAGGCTGACCGGGCCGTGTGTGTTTGGTGATTGCCAGATACATGCGGCAATTCTAGCCCCTAGAGCGTCTTCGGCTTGTGGGCCGGACGATTCTTCTCGTAGGCCACAATGTCCGCTTCGTTGCGCAGGGTCAGGGAGACGTCGTCAAGCCCTTCCATCAGACGCCAGCGAGTGTAGTCGTCGACCTCGAACGGGAAGACCTGCTCGCCGGCCTCGACGGTGCGGGTCTCCAGGTTGACGGTGAGCTCCATGCCCGGGTTAGCTTCCAGCAGCTTCCACAACAGCTCGACATCGGACTGCTGCATCTGTGCGGCGAGCAGCCCCGCCTTACCGGCGTTACCGCGGAAGATGTCGGCAAAGCGGGAGGAGATGACGACGCGGAAGCCGTAATCCATCAGCGCCCACACGGCGTGCTCACGGGAAGAACCGGTACCGAAGTCCGGCCCTGCCACGAGGATGGAGCCCTTAGCGTATTCCGGACGATTGAGTACGAAGTCGGATTCGTTGTTGCGCCAGTTGCTGAACAGGCCATCCTCGAATCCGGTGCGGGTGACGCGCTTTAGGTAGACGGCCGGGATGATCTGGTCGGTGTCGACGTTGGATCGCTGCAGGGGAACGCCGACGCCGGTGTGAGTATCAAACTTTTCCATGGTGAAAGGTCCTTAGAAGTTCTGTTTGGATCTGTTGTGCAAAGATCGGCAGTGAGAGTCAGTTAAAGATCGGCCGGTGCTGCGAAGTGACCGGCGACGGCGGTAGCTGCGGCGACAGCCGGGCTGACCAGGTGAGTACGACCGCCCTTGCCCTGACGGCCCTCGAAGTTACGGTTCGAAGTCGAAGCGCAACGCTGGCCCGGAGTCAGCTGGTCCGGGTTCATGCCCAGGCACATAGAGCAGCCCGGCATACGCCATTCGGCGCCTGCCTCTTCGAAAATCTTGCCGAGTCCCTCTTCTTCAGCCTGCGCACGGACCTTTGCAGAGCCCGGCACGATGAGCATCTGAACGCCGTCGGCAACCTTGCGATTCTTCAGCACGTCGGCAACAGCGCGCATATCCTCGATGCGGCCGTTGGTGCAAGAGCCGACGAAGACCACGTCAACATTGACGTCGCGCATCGGGGTGCCCGGCTTCAGATCCATGTATTCCAGTGCACGCTCGGCGGCGATGCGGTCGGAGTCCTCAGCGATGAATTCCGGGTCCGGCACGGTCTCCCCCAGCGGCACGCCCTGGCCCGGGTTGGTACCCCAGGTAACGAATGGGGTCAGCGCGGAACCGTCGATTTCGACGACCTTGTCGAACTTCGCGTCCTCGTCAGTGACCAGGGATTTCCAGTATGCGACAGCCTCGTCCCACTGCTCGCCCTGCGGCGCGTGCGGGCGACCCTTCAGGTATTCGAAGGTGGTCTCGTCCGGAGCAATCATGCCGGCGCGGGCACCGGCTTCGATGGACATGTTGCAGATGGTCATGCGAGCTTCCATCGACAGCTTCTCGATGGCCTCGCCACGGTACTCAATAACGTGGCCCTGACCGCCACCGGTGCCAATCTTGGCGATAATCGCCAGAATCAAATCCTTGGCGGTAACACCATCCTGCAGTTCACCGGTGACGTTGACGGCCATGGTCTTGAAAGGCTTCAGCGGCAGGGTCTGGGTAGCCAGAACGTGTTCAACCTCGGAGGTACCGATACCGAAGGCCATGGCGCCAAAAGCACCGTGGGTTGCGGTATGCGAGTCACCACAGACGACGGTGGTGCCCGGCTGAGTCAGGCCCAGCTGTGGGCCGACGACGTGCACGATACCCTGCTCGCGGTCGCCCATCGGATGCAAGCGGATGCCGAACTCCTCGGCGTTCTTGCGCAGTGTGGCAATCTGGGTACGAGAGGTCGGTTCCTCAATCAGGTCGATTTTGCCGCCGGCGACAGTGGTCGGAACGTTGTGGTCCTCGGTTGCGATGGTCAGATCCGGGCGGCGTACCTTGCGCCCTGCCAGACGGAGGCCATCAAAAGCCTGTGGCGAGGTAACCTCGTGGACGAGGTGCAGATCGATATAAATCAGATCTGGTTCGCCGTTGTCGCCTTGCTTGACTACGTGGTCACGCCAGACTTTCTCGGCCAGAGTCTTCGGGCTGGTGTCCGTGGTGCGCATAGTGGGTGAGCCGCCTTCCGGATATATCGCTTTTATCTCAAGGAATGAGATGTTAATATCATGACATGGGACAGATTAGCACATCCGAGACGCCAGCTCTAAGCGGCATTAAAGTTCTCGATCGTTCGGTACTCATTCTCAAGTCCGTTGCAGAAACTCCTCGCACCCTCGCCGAGCTCTGCGAGGACACCGGCCTGCCCCGCGCCACCGCTCACCGCCTGGCCACAGCGCTGGAAGTGCACCGCCTCGTCACCCGCACTCCCGACGGGCGCTGGACAACGGGCCCCGGACTCACCGAAATCACACCTGTCACCACTGACCTGCTTGCCGACGCCGCAGCGCACATCCTCCCCAAGCTGGTAGAGGCAACTGGCGAGTCCGTGCAGCTCTACCGTCTCACCGGCGACACCCGCACCTGCATTGCCTCTATGGAGCCCGCCACCGGGCTGCGCAACACCGTGCCAGTTGGCTCTCGCATGCCACTGACCGCCGGTTCCGCCGCACGCGTTCTCCTGGCTTTTGGCCCGGCCAACCTCGCTGAGCGCATGCTGCCCGACGCCGACTTCAATCAACAGGATCTCGATGACTGTCGACGTCTCGGCTGGTCCGAGTCCATGGGTGAGCGCGACCCCGCACTCGCCTCCGTCTCCGCCCCGGTTTTCGACGGAAACCAGCGTATGATTGCAGTCCTATCCGTCTCCGGCCCCGTGGAGCGTATGACTCCGTCGCCCTATAAATGCTGGGGCGCAAAGGTTCTCGCCGCCGCTGAGGAGATGAGCTCCCGACTGTAATGCCCGCTTACCGTCACCTCATCCTACTTCTATCCATGTTCGCGGCGGTCGGTTCGTCCGTCGTTCACATGGGTGTACCTTTTCTCATCCCATCCCTGCAGGAAAACGGTCTAAGCCTCTCTGCTGCCGGTCTCATCGCAGCAATGCCGGCGGCCGGTATTGTCTTCACGCTCATCGCCTGGGGCTGGTTCGTCGACCGCTACGGCGAACGCGCGGCTCTGTTCGCAGGCCTTACTTCTACCGCCTTGACGACGGGGCTTGCGGCGCTGGCTTCGTCGTCAAGCCCGGCCCTGCTCGGGGCCACGCTCTTCCTCTCCGGATGTGCGGCGGCGAGCGTGAATTCGGCATCCGGCCGCGTGGTGTCGGGCTGGTATCCGCCGCATCAGCGCGGCACTGCGATGGGCATTCGCCAAATGGCTCAGCCCCTCGGCGCTGCACTATCAGCGGTAACCTTGCACCCTCTCGCACAGAACTACAGCATCGGTGTCGCACTCGCGATGCCTGCAATCCTGTGCGCCGTGCTGGCGTTGCTTGTGCTGGTAGGCGTGAAGAATCCCCCACGCCCTGATGCCTCGAGCCCCACCGTCACGGCCAGCCCTTACCGCGACGGCAAATACCTTGTGCGCATCCATATCGCCTCGGCGCTGCTGTCTTGGCCGCAGTCAATGATGGGCGCCTACATTCTGGTGTGGCTGTTGTCCGTGGGTTATGCCGATGGTACAGCGGGCACGATTGTGATGGTCTCACAGCTGCTCGGTGCCGGATCGCGAGCACTGATGGGTGTGGTCTCCGACCGAGTGCGGTCCCGCATTCGCCCCTACCGCTGGGTCTCGGGTGCGACTTTTATCTTGGCTGTCGCAATGATGATTGCCAGCTGGGCTGATTGGCGCACACTTGGCACCGTGCTGGTCTGCGCACTGGCGGTCGCGGTGGTCAGCCCGAATGGGCTCGCCTTCACCGCAGTTGCTGAGTACGCAGGTCCCTTCTGGTCCGGACGCGCTATGGGTACGCAGAACACGTTCCAGAACATTATCTACGCTGCAACGCCTCCGGTTTCGGGTGCGATTGTGGCCGCTGCGGGCTTCCCCGCGCTGTTTGCCGTCACGGCTCTGTTCCCCGCCGCCGCGCTGGGTATTGCGCCACGAGAAGATCAGAACCGCCACGGGCGGGTAGAGCTGGGCTAACCAGCCTGCCGCTTGCCGACGAATCGGTCGGTAGCAATGGTTGCGGTAACACCGAGGCTGGCTAGTCCAATCATCGGCCCCCACGCTAACCACGGCGCTCGCTCGAGATATTGCGTGGATTCGTTGAGGATTACTCCCCAATCTGGACTGCCTACACCTGCGCCTACGCCGAGGAAGCCGAGTGCTGCGAGGGCGATAGCATTATGGGCAATCCTGGTCACGGCATGGCGAGCTACTGCTGGAATAGTCATGGGAAGAACATGCAGCTTCAAAAGGTGCCAACGGCTGGCCCCCATGGTTTGCGCAAATCGGTAGTGCCCGGATGCAGCGGCTTCATTAGCAACTTCGACGCAATGTGCAGCCAGAGGAATCCACCCGACCAAGAACACCGCTATCGCAGCTGTCAGCATCGAGCGGCCCAACACTCCAGCCAAAATAAGGCCCAGCATTATTGCGGGTACCGCATTCATGGCATCTCCGAAGAACTGCACTGACGCCCCTAGATGCCCAATCACAAGGGCGATGAGTGCGCACACTATGGTCACCAGGATTGCAGTTCCGATTGTGGCGCCGATACCGTCGGCAAGCCGCGCCCAAATGTCACGGCCAAGCTGATCGGTACCCAGTGGGTGTTGCCAGGACGGTGAAATGAAGCGTTTAGCAGAGTCGATGTCCGCTCTGCGGGGGACTCCCAGCGCAATTAGCACGATAGGAATAATCGACAGGATGAGACTCCAGAAACCTCCACTCCCTGTAGGCCGGCCAACAGTGGCGATGCTTCCTCGCAGCTTCCGCGCATACTGCCCCCGTATTGCCTGAGCCACGAGTCCACAGATGATGCCGATCCCCAACACCACAGTCACTGCGCCTTGCAGAACAGGAATATCGCCCGCCGTAGCAGCCGCAACCACGTTCCGCCCAAAGCCCGGCAAATGAAAGGTGACCTCAATTGCTGCGGTGGCCGATAACGTGCCCGCAAAGAACAGCGTCAACTGCGACAGTGTCGGCAGTAGGCTACGCCACGTGACAAATCGAATAATCGTGGATTTTGGGACACCGTTGGTGCGCCATGACTCTACCCAGGGTTCTGCCAACGCAGAATCAGCTGAAATCAGCAACACGCGCCCATAGAGTCCCGCGGCGGGCAGGCCAATTGCCAGCACCGGCAGCACCATATGCGCCGGTGATGCCCAACCGCCTACCGGAAACATGCGCAGTTCAACAGCCAACCACCACAACAATAAGACCGCCACTACAAAATTTGGCAGTGCGGCGAGAACCGCTAGCACGCTCGGTGTCCATTTTCCGGCTTGCAATCCGGCAATCCGTGGAAGTACGAGCGCCAGCGCAACGACGACGCACAACGCCATGGAAGCCGCAGTCAATGCGAACGTAATACCGAAGCCGTTCACAGCCTGAGCGAAAGCATCTTGTCCGGTTACCCACGAGGTGCCAAAGTCACCGTGAAGAATATTTGTCGTCCACTGTTGGAGTGACTCCCAAGGCGTTGTCGGCAGGCCATATTCTCTGCGAACAGCCTCAATAAGCTCCGGTGTTATCTCCCGTTCCCGCTCACGGGCACGCAGAACGGCGTATGCGGGTTCCCGTCCTGTCAACCACGGCAACAGAGCCGTGAGGACGAGAAGTCCCACAATTGAGGCAACTACCGCGAAAGCTTTCCGAATCACTTAGCCGTCTTCTCTGTAATCAGGTGGCGCTCCATAGGATCGAGTGCGATACCACGAACATTCTTCGCACCGACTAGCGATTTTTCATGAGACAGCGGAACTACTGCACCATCAGCAACAATTTCCGCGCCGATTCGAGCTGCTGCCGACAGGCGCTCCTCATCGTCGCCAAGCTCAGCGGCCTTCTCAATATCGGCATCTATGGTTTGGTTACACAGCTGCGAGAGATTATAAGAGCTCTCACAGGTGAAGTCGGATTGTAGGAAGCTGATTGGGTCAGCCGCACCGAGCATGTAATTACGGGAGCCGACGATGACATCAAAGTTCCCCTCGAGCATGTCGGCTTCCAAGGAGTTGTAGTCGGCTACCGTGATGTCGACTGTGAATCCCATCTTGCGCAGCTGATCCGCAACGAGATTGGCAACTTCAGGCAGCTCCGCACGGGAATCCCACGTAGCCAAGCGGATTTCCTTCCCCTTGCCATTCGGCCCCGGCTTCACAGTGGTCTCAGGAGTTGCTGCCGCCCACGAGGCTGAACGATTAAAAATCGCCCCCTTCGGATTCACCGCTTGAGCTTCAAAAATGTCCCTAACCACCGGTTCCGGATCGATTGCAGCGGCTACCTCCTTACGCAGTTCGGCGTCGGCAAACACGCCTTTTGCGGTATTGAAATGCAGGAGATTGACACGAGGCAGATCCACCTTAGACACGTCCACGTCATCGAGGCCGCCAAGCGATGAGATTGGCAACCCCTTCACCAGGTCTTGCTCATCTGCGCGCAGTGCATTCGTACGAGCTGTGGAATCCCCAATGAAAGACAATGTCAGAGTCTCAGTTTCCGGCTTACCATTCCGGTAGTCGGCGAATGCACGTGCGGATACAGTACCGTCTGGGTTCTTCGTCTCGAGCTCAAACGGACCTGTACCATGCCCAAAGGGGTCAGGTACGTCCCCCTCAAATGCTGCGGGAGAGAGAACCATAGTTCCCGGATCAGCAAAGCGCTTCACCAAAATTGGATCATCTTTATCCGAAGTGACAGTAACCTCTCGGTCTCCTGTGGCCGTAGCCTGAAGTTGGTTCTTGCCGAGCCCCTTTGGCCTCGTCGGCGCATCAATGGCATGTGTGAGCGAGTTGGCGACAGCCTGCGCATCGACTGGCGTTCCATCGTGGAAAGTCAATCCATCCGGCAGCGTAAATACGACGGTGCGAGCATCCTTCACTTCCCACTTCTCTGCCAGTTCGGGCTTAACGGTGCCCTCGTCATCAATCGCCACAAGCATTTCCGTGGCACCTGCGCGGGTCGACAGGACTGCGTCATCGGAGTATGGCGAGAACTCTGCGACCGGTTCGAATTGCAGGGCTACCCGCAGCGCATTCGCATCACCGCTCCCCTGTGCAAAGCAGGAGGTCAATGCGAACGGCAGTGCCGCAGTGGCCAGAATTAGTCCAATTTTTCGATTCATACAGTTACTTCTCTTTCGTAAGTGTCGAGTTTTTTGGGGCGGGAGATTTAGTTGGCTGATACTCTCTAGTGCTTTGATGTCGGCTAGTGCTGCTGTCTAGTGCTGCTGTCTCAGCTTGATTAGCCCCACTGCCGATATCAGCAATAAAACGGTCATGATTGCCCACGGCGCTGCTGCCAACAGCTGTGGGGTCTCGGCCCAATCCAAGGTGGCACCAACCACAATTGACCCCACTAAAACGGCGAGTCCACCGAAGCTGTTCAGAAAACCGTATGCAGAACCGAGGTCCTTATTTCCGGTTAGTTTTCCGACGAGGTCTTTGGCTATCGGAACTGCAATCATCATTCCGAGATGCATCACTAACAGCATTGTCACTGCCGGGGCTAAGGCCCACCATCCCTCCATGCGGATAGGCGCGCAGACCGCAATGATGGCGAAGGCAAACGCCATCAGTCCAAAACCGCCACTAATGGCAACTCCTATAGGCAGTTTTTCGGCCCATTTAGTCACAGTGGTTTGCAGCCCGATAACGAATACCGCTGAGATGACAAAAAACCAGCTCAGATACTCATCGCTGCCCGTGGCGCGACGCAGTTCTACAGGAAGGGCCAAATACTGCTGGTTATAGGCGAGCAAATAGGTCGAGTAGAACACCGCGAACACAATGAACGCTCGATTGCGAAGGATTCGCCCCCACGCGGCAGTCATACTGCCACCAGCTGAATGCACGCCTTCCCATCTCCGCGCTAACAGCAGATGCATCACAAAGATGCCGGTAAAGATGGCTGCGCCGGCAAAGGAAACAGCTGAAAAACCAATCGGGATCAACAGCGCACCCACCACAGGGCCGGTAAGCGAGCCCAAACGGGAATAGCTTTCGTCAAGAGCAAAGAGTCGTACACGTGTACACACTCCTTGTTTCTCGAGTTCGGCACCCCCACCAGCCAACAAGGATTCAACTGCAGGCGAGAACAGTGCGGCCGCAAAGCCAATAAGGACAACGCCAACAAACATCATTGGCACGGAGGTTGCCAGTCCAGTTACCAGGAAACCTACAACGCGAAGCGCAACTCCAACGAGCAACACTTTGATTGCCCCGAAACGATCGACAAGACCGCCGCCCAGGAAGAACATTCCCTGTTGACTAAAGGTTCGTACACCAAGTACCAGCCCCACCACGGCACCGCTGGCCCCTAAGTTGTTCGAGAGCTCCACGGCAATGAACGGGACAACGAGGTAAAAGCCGATGTTGAAAAGCAGCTGCGTAATCAACAGTGCTTGAATCTTTTTGGGCAATTGCTTCACGACGCTAGCTCCTCGGCAGCCGACAGGAGCTCAACAACTTCAGGAATACCGGTTTTATCGAGCTCTCCAACCGGGCCGCTAAAGACCGCTTCCCCTGCTGACATGACGATTATGTGATCACACAGTCGCAACAAGCTGTTTATGTCATGAGACACCAGCAGTACCGTCGCTTCAGTGCCGAGTAGGACCTCCTCCAGCATGGAAGCGGTATCCCGGTCCAGAGCGGAAAACGCTTCATCGGCAATAATCAGTTCCGGTTTGCCAATGACCGCACGTGCGATTGCCATTCGCTGGCGCTGACCGCCAGAGAGCTCGTGGGGTCGTCGATATGCAAATTCCGGATCGAGCCCCAGAGATTCCAGCATCGCTCGAACATCTCCAGTTGCGAACTCACAAATGCTGTCGATTACCGGCCGATGTGGCAATAGCGTGGCGTCTGGGTTCTGCGGAATATAGCCAATTGGCCCCTGTGCCATCGTGACTGTGCCGCTGTCCGGACACAACTGGCCTGTCAGGAGACTGATTAGGCTACTCTTGCCCGCTCCTGATCGCCCCATGATGCCAACCACGCTTCCCTGCGGAATCGTGAGAGTGACATCGAGGAGCCTGCCTTTGCAAGTAACTCCATCGATACTGATCATGCGCAGATTCGCTCTTCCACAGTGCCACTTTCCAAATAGAGGATTCGTGTAGCGATCTTTCGTGCTACTCCCTCGTCGTGGGTGGCAATAACGATGGCTGTTTGCGTGCGCTCATGTAGCTTCTGCAGAGCGCCTACTACCTCAAGAGTCGCAATCGGGTCCAGCGAGGAAGTAGGTTCGTCGGCAAGCAGCAGCGAAGGCGACGGTTTCGTCGCCAGCGCGGCCGCAATTGCGACACGCTGACGCTGACCGCCGGAGAGCTCCATGGGATAGCGATGAGCCTGTTCTCGGGAAATACCGCAAGCCTCGAGAGCATCGAAACCACTGTTGTGCGCAAGAATTCGCACTTGCCGATCGCAGCGTACAAGAGGGTTAAGGCACGCCAAAGTGTCTTGCATAATAAAGCTGGTCCGCAGACCTTGTTGACTTAATGTGCGAAGAAACGACGTCTTTCCCGATCCTGACTGCCCCATCACCGCGACAATGTCCTTTGGGAAAATATCAAGTTTGTCGATGTGGAGTACGGTCAGTTCGCCAGCTGATACATCGACATCGCGCAAGCGCACTATCGCAGAATCGCCCATTCTCTCCTTCTTGCCAATCAGTTTCATTACGGGGAGTTTAACACCTTGAACTCTAAATCCGTACTGCCAGCTCTCGCGCCCACCAACCAAATCGAGCCACGCACACACACCAGTGCACAGCCAGCAAACACAGTAACCCGGCACTGACGGCGTACAGCCACTGCGCGTCGGCAGTGTCACCCAGACTGTGCGTACCAAGGCTCAGCGTGCCCACGGGGAAGGTTGCACCCCACCAACCAGGGCTGTATCCGGCCCAACGGATTACGGCGCGAGTGAATCGTCGTAAAGCAATGGCCGCGAGGAAGAGACCGACAATGAGCACGGTGGTGCCGTAAGCGACGGCGAAGGTTCGGTTGAAAAGCAGCTGCGCGGCGGCCGTGGACTGACCGACCAAACCGAGCGGAATCCAGGCAGTGCCGGCGATGGAATCGGGGATGCGCATGATGCCGGAGAACAGGGCGACGTAGCAGCGTACGAAGATCGGCAGAACCGTAATCAGCGCCATACAGAAGAATACTTGTGCGCAGACGTGATAGCGCGTGCCGTAGTCAACGCTCAGCTGCGCGCCGCTAGTCGCTGCCACCATCGGGGCGACCAGCGCAAGGCCCCACTGAAAAGTCGGCTCGCCTTCGAATCCTCGCAGTTGACGAAGGCTGACGTAGATTGCCAGCGGCGCGCCAATCCACCAGGTCGCCCGCTGCCACGCAGAATCGTTGAACACCGAGCTTGCGGAACTACCGAGAGCCATGATGCCCATCGAGAGCATGCCCCACGGTGCCATCAACTTCGAGTGGAAAGGCGGGTTTCGAAGACGCAACCAGCCAACCACTATGAAACCGAGAATGCTTACTGCCACGATGAGAAGCAGTTCCGGAACCATCGGCACGTCATGAATGTGCGCAAGCGTGGCGAAGATGGACGTACCCATCAGAGATCCTGCCCACGCGGGCCCGGCGGGCGCAAGCACATCACGGCGAGAAGAGTTGGTCATGCTCAAACCGTATTTGGCCTTGCTGCAGTCACAGCTATCACGAACCTCTGTAAGGGGTACCATTGATGCATGTACCCCTCCGCTGTGTCCGAACTCGAAGCACTTCTAACCGTCGCCCATGCGGGGTCGATCTCGAAGGCCGCGCGTGAGCTCGGCACCAACCAGCAGACCATGTCCGCACGCATCGCACGGGCGGAGAAAGCGCTGGGAATCACAGTCTTCGAACGCTCCCCTTACGGCGTCTCACCTACGGAAAAAGGGCAAATGCTTATCGACGCCCTCCCAGACCTCCTCGCCGCCTGCCACAGATTTTCGGGCATTGCCGCCAGCTTGCGTTCCGACAATGTTCCCCGCCACCTCACCCTTGCGGTGTCCAACACTGTCGCTGAGCTCTACTACCCCGGCTGGGCCGCCGAGTTCCACCGGCAACATCCCACAGTCAAACTGTCGATGGTGCAGGCAAACTCCCGCGAGGTGCGGCAACTAGTAGCCGACAGTGCGGTGGACTTCGGCCTGGTAGAGGGCGAGGCTGGTCGGCACGACCTCGAAGAACGGATCATCGGCACCGACGAACTGGTCCTCGCCGTGCCGACTGGGCATCCGTGGTCTGAGCGGGCTGCGGTGCATAATGCAATATCCATCGAGGAACTGCGCGCGACGCCACTTGTTATTCGCGAACCAGGTTCCGGTAGCCGAAAGGTGGTGGAAGATGCACTGGGCACTCTCACCGAACCCGCCGGAGAATTTGGCTCCCTTTCGGCACAGCGCGCTGGCATGATTGCGTTGGCATCGCCAACAATCATCGCCCGCGGCGCAATTCGCGATCAGGTAACGCTCGGGCGCATTGTCATCGTCCCCACCGACACCGTTTTTACTCGCAACCTCAGCGTGGTCATGCGTCGTGGCAGTGAAGCTAGTGGGGACATTTCGGAATTTATCCGCATTGCTAGTCCTATACTTAGCAAGCATGAGCAATCCCAATGATGAACTCTTTTCCTCCGACCGCTACGATGCCGGTATCCAAATCCGCCGCGAGGTAATGGGCGACGAATTCGTCGATGCCGCCCTTTCTCGTAACGCAGGCTCCGACGGAGAGACCCTGCAGAAGCACATCACCGCCACAGTCTGGGGCTCTGTCTGGAGCCGCGAAGGGCTGGCCAAGCGTGATCGCTCTCTGCTCAACATTGGAATGCTCGTCGCTCTGCGCGCCACCGAAGAGCTGCGTGGCCACATCAAGGGTGCCCTCGCCAACGGCCTGACCCGCACCGAGATCACCGAAGCCATCGTCCACGCTTCTGGCTACTGTGGCGCACCGGCCGCGCTGTCCGCGATGAAGGTCGCGCAGGAAGTGCTAGTTGCTGAGCTCGGCCCGCTTGACGACGACAATCAGTAGGCAGCCCACGGGCTCGCCGGCCCCGGTCGCCGCGTAAGCACATCAGTGATACACCGCAGCAGCCACGACAGTGGCAAAGTGATGACAGTGGTAACAATTGCCACTGCCAGCATCGAGCCCTGGAAGGTCTGGTAGCCCATCACCTTCATCACCCAGTCCATGACCAACACATGGACGAGGAAGAACTCGTAGGAAACTTCGCCCAGCCAGATCATGGCTGGATGACGAAGCCACCGTACCTCGGTGCCCAGTGCAATTGGGGCCACGAATGCACCAGCGGACAGGCCGTACAGTGTGGTCTTCCACAACGCCTGATTGACATCATCCGGCACTAAGGTTGCTGGCCCCACATGTGTGGTCGTCGACAGCGCAAACAGCACTAGCGCTATCAGCCAGCTGGCCGCCAAATTAACGCGCCAGCCAACCTTTCGCCCGTACGCCAGTAGCATGCCGATGGCGAACCAGTCGAAATACGCCATCGGCCACAGCCGTGACACTACCGGCAGCAGCTTTTCCTGATGAGACAGCACAGTCCAGACCGGACCGATAAGACCAAAACCAATGATGATGGCCAGTGTTTGGCCAGGACGCAGACGCCCCTTTGTAATCGTCCAGATGCCAAGTCCGACCAGAGGCAGCACCAGGTAGAAACCAACCTCCACCACCATCGACCACATCTGCGACAAACCTGGGTGAATCCAACCGAATTGGAGAGTCTGAGTAAAAGACATCGACCGCAGCCAGCCTTGCAGACCACCACCGGCCGGCGGCGGGTCATCTGCGGCGTGAATGAGAAACGCCGCAGTGACCACAATCCAATAAGCCGGCAGGACTCTCTTTGCACGACTAATGAAGTATTTCCGCAGGCTGGGCGGTTTCGCGAGGACGTCGTCAAGCGAACCGAGCCAACGTCCTGTAAGCAGAAACGCGCTGAGCACGAAGAAGATGGTGACACCGATTTCGAACCGACCGTTGAGACGCCCCCACCAATTGTCCGTGTAATGTCCAGTCCAAAACGCCGCGTGCGTAAGCAGGACGCCGAATGCGCCGATGGCTCGGATGCTGGTCAGCTCCGGGACGTAGGTGGACTTGGCCGAATTCATGCCATTATTTTAGGAGCGCAAAGTACTTCCCCGTGTTGTTTCGGCAAAAGTGGAATCTACATAATTTCTTCTACATGTTCTCGGCGGTGCTCAAGATGCACTGAGCAAACTCGTGCCTGTTCGAGCGCCCAGATGTTCTAGTTAAGGTCCGCTTGACGATGTCATTCAGTAATCAACTCACGAGCTATCAGACTAGCCGTTACATGCACGGCTCTATAGAAAAATCAGCCGTGAAATTCACCGTCCGGGAACGCGTCGACCCACGTGCTTTCATCTCTGCCAAGCACATCAATAATCTTCTCAATGAGCCCGGCATTGGCCTTAATGTCGAGCGCAGGTGGATTTGGCATCGATAAACGGTACTTGGGATTGAACGTGTCGAGATACTTCTCAGCCCATGAAATCCACGGACTGTCAGGCTCAATTCGCTTCACATATTCGAGATAGGAACACACCGCTTCAAACTTTTTTAACTCCTGAGAGCGCTGATACAACGCGTCGAAATAGAAATCCTTCGCGACAGTCTTCGCAGCGATTGGCTTAGCGAACTCATATTGCTTGGCTCGGAGCGCCCTCTCTTTGCCAGCAATCTCATAATCCGTCTTCTTCCAGAATTCCCGAATTTGATGCCACTTGAAATAGGACTCAATGCCGTCAGCAAACGCTTCTGAGTTCTTCTTCGAATCACGCGCGGACATCCCTCGAAATTCAAGGACAAGTTGACCATTCGGGATTTTTTCCCAGAAGCGTCTCATCTTTTCGCCCTCGTGCCAACGGTTGTGATCATCAATTTCTTCTTGCGTTGGCTCACGTTGCACCCGGTTATATCTCTCGCGGAACTTGAGCTCTTGAAGATCGAAATCAAAGCCGAGCTTGACTGCACGAAGCACTTTCTCTTTAGACCATGAGTCGTACCAAGTCTCTATTTCTATCCGGCCACCGTTCAGTTCAATCTCTGTGAAGAGCACATGCAAAACTCGCTTTACCCGCAATTGCACATCGGAACTAAACTGCCGCTTGTAGTATCCAAACGCTTCGACAGCTTTCTTATTGTATTTAGACACACGTTTGTCACCACGTAAAATCTCCCTCCACCCAACCAGTTTCATTGGCTCGATAGAGATAACAGCGGCCTTGAATCGGGGCTTCTCATGGCTATATACGAAGGTTCTTCCCTCGTAGTCAAAGACCTGGCTGCTTGACAGCCAAGACCTATCACGAGAAAGTTTCGCAGCTGCAGGTAACCAGAAGTCGTCAATTTCATCGATTGAAGCCACGATTGAAAAAACGTCGAGGTCCGACTCTCCAATACCTTGGCGTATTCGAGCTACGTAAGGAGTTAAATCAACTTCAGGCTTGGCGGGTTCCGGCGTTGGTCTTGGGTTTTTCAACGTGGAGGGCACGGGTGACTCTTTTGCATCCACATTCTTCCGCCGCTTCCTATTAACTACAAGCGGCTCGGTACCGGCGTAAACTCTCTCACCACGTTTTGTAGCTACAGCCTTCCACTTATCACCGTGACCCGAAATCTTGACTAGCTTATGCCCCTCTAACATGCGCGCTGTATTCTTAAACGCCTCATACGGAGGGGCACCGGTGCAGCCGTCCACAATCCATCCAAGGACTTTCTTCTGTCTGCCGGTTAGCTCTTTCGCAGCCATACCTCTATTGTCACGCAAACTAAAAGCGGGGAAAAGATTCGTTCGGCTGCTACCCCTGTAATTGTCTTGAGATTTATGGGGAAGGACATTTGAGAAGAGAAAATCCCGATTCGTAATCAATCGAATCGGGATTCTGTGTCGCAAATTCCGTTTTCATGAACTGTCTAGGTCAGAGAAGCGAAACTGCCACTTTGTACCCCGTACGGGATTTGAACCCGTGTTACCGCCGTGAGAGGGCGGCGTCCTAGGCCGCTAGACGAACGGGGCTTAGAACTTTTTATCCGCGCGCTGCGGACTTGTTAAACAATACACTAGACGTGGATATTAACTGCAAATCGCCAGGTCAAGGCGTTAAATGCCAAGTGCTTCCGCGTTTTCTGCCAATGCGTTTTTAAGCTCCGCTTCATCCATACTTCGCAAAGTCGCAACTTCGGCGACAGTGTCCCGCAACGCAGCGACGAGCGCTGCAGAAACCACCTCCACCGCATCACCGCTTCCGGGGTCGCGCGGAAGATCAGTTTCCAGCAAAAGCCTATCGACGGGCACCTGCGACACATAGGCCCGCCCGCGCTTTGTCCGCAGCATGAGCGGATTGACGGAGATGTAGCCACCGGCTCGGATAAGCCTGGTCAGCTCATCGCTGGTGCCACCGAAACGGTGAAAGATGGGCACGAAATTCTTACCGGACGTGGAGCCGGAGTTCGAGACCAAGTCCTGCTCCAGCAGGTCGAGCACCGTATCGGCGCTGCGAACCGTGTGAATGGACAGGATATGTGACAGGCTCGAGGCTTGGACAGCATCTAAGATGCTGGTGAAAACATGGATTTGAGTCTCGGCAGGAACGTCGTCAAGCCTGCGGGGCGCGAAGTCCAAGCCAATCTCGCCGACGAAACGGGTGCGTGGAAGGGCCTCGCGAAAGATCTCGAGCTCACGCTCGCAATTATCATCGATATACCACGGGTGATAGCCCACGGCGACCATGGGGAGATTCTCGCGCTCTAGCTCGACAAATCCGGAGGGCCGGACTGTCTGCGCGATGATCTCCACGCCTTCCTGCGCAATACCGGCTTTGAAGCGCTCGCGCGAAACCGGTGGCAGGAAATCGTAGTGAAAGTGGGTATCGATGAGCCGCATTACTTTTCCGTTGGTGGCTGGTTTTCGTCGGCCGGACCGCCGATGCGCGGGGCCAGCGGGGTTTCCTCGAACCCGAGCAGACGGCGAATGACCTTTCCGGCCAGCATCTGCCCCATGATTGGCGGTATGTAGCTCATGGTACCGAGGGTTTCCGCTTTAGCGCCGCTGCCTTTATCTGCAATTCGCACTGGTTCTTCGGAGGAGTACAGCACCTCAAGACCGCGAATGCGTCGGCGGATACACACCTGACGGACGACTTTCGCCAGTGGACAGACCTTTGTCTTATTGATTTTTGAGAAGGTCAGCCGAGCCGGGTCGAGCTTATTTCCGCCGCCCATAGCGGAAATAAGGTGGACACGATTTTCCGCGCACCACTGCGCGATCTCAATCTTGCCGGTGACATCGTCGATAGCGTCGATGATGTAATCCGGACGCGGTAACTGCTCGAAGGTCTCCGCCAGGTTTTCGCGTGTGAGAAAGATCTGGCGGGCATAGGTCGTACAATCCGGGTTGATATCGGCAACCATCGCCTCCATAACCTCGGCTTTGACCCGACCAATCGTCGAGACAAATGCCAGCGCCTGACGGTTGAGATTGCTCGGCTCCACGACGTCGCCGTCAATCAAGATGAGGTTGCCCACGCCACCTCGCGCGAGAGCTTCGGCACAACTCGACCCCACGCCTCCGAGTCCGACAACCATGACGGTAGATTCAGCCAACGTTTCTAGCCCCTCCTCCCCTAGGAGAAGCTTCAGTCGTGCGAAACGTTCACTGGTCATAGTCGCCCCTGGTCATAGTCGCCTCGATTCTTAAAAAACAAAAACTCCCCAGCCGACCGACTGGGGAGTAACTTTGTACCCCGTACGGGATTTGAACCCGTGTTACCGCCGTGAGAGGGCGGCGTCCTAGGCCGCTAGACGAACGGGGCTTAGAACTGAATCCAACTCAACCGAGTGAGCGAATTCCGCTGGCCTACCAGGACTCGAACCTAGAATGACGGTACCAGAAACCGTTGTGTTGCCAATTACACCATAGGCCAATAAAGACTGGCGCTTTCACGCCGTCTTTGTACCCCGTACGGGATTTGAACCCGTGTTACCGCCGTGAGAGGGCGGCGTCCTAGGCCGCTAGACGAACGGGGCTTAGAACTTTGCAGTTAGTGAATACATTCAACAATGAACTTCTTCACTGCTGGCCTACCAGGACTCGAACCTAGAATGACGGTACCAGAAACCGTTGTGTTGCCAATTACACCATAGGCCATCGCTGCTGAACGCAACGAGGAATAATATAGCTAATTCGCGCCAACAAGAGCAAATCACCTGGTCAAAGGCTCGTTTGAATTCGTGAGGACCCACAGCCCACCTCAGCAGTGCGCATGACTAATGCATAACTAATGCGGTGCATATAACTAACGCAGCCCGAGATCGAAAGCCCATTCGATCGCAACTCAAAGCCGATCCGCCCTTCAGGAGACACTTCGTGGTGAAGCGGCTGACAAACAGCCGCCACACACCAAGAACCAGACCTGAAAGGCAGGCATCATGACTTCCCCAACAACAACGGCAACAACCGCCCCTATCACGCTCGAGCTGGAGTTCTCCGACATCACGGAGCAAATGAACGGCACCATCGGTCGCATCATCGGCACTGTCACTATCCGTCAGTTCGCGAAAATCATCTCGGCTCTCAACCTCGACGCCAACCCACGCGTGTCCCGCACCGGCCGTATCACCGATGCCATCATGGAAACCATCGACACCACGCCGGAGCTCTTCGCCTACAAGTCCAAGGGTGTGCTCCTGGCCTCCACTCAGTTCACCAGTGAAGACAATCTCTACCGCTTCACCTTCAGTAACCGTCGCATCGAAGGCATCCTCGACGGCGGCCACAACTCGCTGGCTATCGCGCTGTTCGTCCTGGGCAAGCTCACTCCACCGCCTAGCCGCAAAATCAAGACGTGGTCCGAAATGAAGGAGGTCTGGTCGGAGCGTACGGAGGAAATCGAGGAATTGCTTGCCGACGAAAGCCTCACCGAGCTCGATGCCCGTGTTCCGGTAGAGGTACTCGTGCCCGGTGCTCGGGACGAGGACACTGTGCAGGACTTCTCCGATGCGCTGCTTGATATCTGTGCGGCCCGCAACAACAATGCGGAGCTCAAGGCGGAGGCAAAACTCAACCGCGCTGGCTACTTCGATGAGTTGAAGCACACACTGCCGCAGGGAATTAGCGACAACGTACAGTGGCGAACCAACGATACTGGACGTCTGAAGGTGAGCGATGTCATCGCTATGGCCTGGATTCCGCTGTCCTGTATTGACCTGCCGAAGGATGCCGACGGCAAGCAGATTGAAGCACCGTATCCGACCAGCCTCTACTCCGGCAAGGCCAAGCTGCTTGACCGCTTCGAGGATGTCATGAGCTCACCTGAGGTGACCAAGCCCAGCACCGAGAACATCAATGAGCGCACCGAAGAGGTAGTTCTCTACAACGAGAAGGTTCGCAGTGCCTTGAACCTCACCCGCGACTTCATCGACATTTTCGAGCGCATCAACGCGGAACTACCCGATCTCTATAACGAGAGTGGCGGCAAATTCGGTGGCATTGATGCAGTCAACAAGGCCAACAAGAAGAGCCTGCGGACTGGCAAGACTCCACAGAAGTACTCGAAGTTCTACCGTCAGCCTATCGGCTACGCGATTCCGGACGGGTTCATCTACCCGCTTGTCTATGCCTTCGCCGCCCTGCTCAAGCGCAACGAGGACGGCACGGTCTACTGGGGAACCGACTGGCACGAGTTCTTCAATAAGCACATGAGCTCGCTGGTCAAGGACTACCGCGAAACCTCCATGAATATGCTGAACCGCGACCCGCAAAAGGTGGGCAAAGAATTAGGCTCTTACACGAACTTGCATCGCTCAGCCCAGCTAGCTCTCTTTACTGAGCAGCAGTAAAAGGAGTGACCTCGAGCGCCTTGCGCAGTCGGCCCAGGCTGCGGCTGCGGCCAAGCAGCTCCATGGACTCAAACAGTGGCGGGGACACCTGAGCACCAGTCACGGCCACACGCACCGGACCGAAAGCCTTGCGCGGCTTCAGCTCTAGGTCCTCGATGAGGGCCTTCTGAAGTGCAGCTTCGAGCTTCTCGGTGACGAAGTCCTCTTCGCTGAGCGGCTCCACAGCTGCAATGGTGGCCTCCAGGACAGCGACGGCGTCTTCCTTGAAGTTACGACGTGCCGAGCGCTCATCGAAGGTGAACTCGTCCTCTTCGACGACCAGGAACTTCGAGAGGTCCCAGGCGTCGGAAAGCGTCTTCACACGGGTCTGCAGCAACGTTGCCAGGAAAGCGAACTTATCCGCCGGGTAGTCGGCCGGGAAGTCAAAGTGGCTTTCCAGGTACGTGCGCAGACGCTGCTCGAAGTCCTTCGGATCGAGCATGCGGATGTGGTCCGCGTTGATAGCGTCGGCCTTCTTCTGATCGAAGCGAGCCGGGTTGGACAGCACATCGTGGATATCGAAGGCCTTGACCATCTCGTCCATCGTGAAGATGTCCTGGTCGCCGTCCATAGACCACCCCAGCAGAGCCAGGTAGTTCAGCAGCCCCTCGCGGATGAAACCGTTATCGCGGTGGATGAAGAGGTTGGACTGCGGGTCGCGCTTGGACAGCTTCTTATTCCCCTCGCCCATAACGAACGGCAGGTGCCCGAACTCCGGGGTGAACTTGGCGACACCGATGCGCTTCAGCGACTCGTAGAGAGCGATCTGGCGCGGCGTCGATGGCAGCAGGTCCTCACCACGCAGGACGTGAGTGATCTCCATCAGAGCGTCATCGACCGGGTTAACCAGGGTGTAGAGCGGTTCACCGTTGGAGCGGGCAATAACGAAGTCCGGAACCAGGCCGGCCTTGAACTCGATACGACCGCGGACGAGGTCCTCGAAGACAATGTCCTCATCCGGCATGCGCAGACGAATCACCGGCTTGCGGCCCTCCGCGCGGAAGGCTTCCTTCTGCTCCTCGGTGAGGTTGCGGTCATAGTTGTCGTAGCCCAGCTTCGGGTCACGGCCAGCGGCCCTGTGGCGCTCCTCAACCTCTTCAGCGGTGGAAAAGGCCTCGTAAGCTTCACCGGCGTCAATGAGGCGCTGCAATACATCGGCGTAGATGTCCTTGCGCTGCGACTGGCGGTACGGGCCGTGCGGACCGCCGACGTCGATGCCCTCGTCCCAGTCAATACCGAGCCAATTCAAGGCCTCGATGATTGCCTGATAGGACTCTTCGGAGTCGCGAGCGGCATCGGTATCTTCGATGCGGAAGATCAGCTTGCCACCAGTGTGACGGGCATATGCCCAGTTGAACAGGGCGGTGCGGATGAGGCCAACGTGCGGAGTACCGGTTGGCGACGGGCAAAAGCGTACGCGAACATCTGACATGCTTTCCCACGATACCCGCCCTCCCACCTGCAGGCATGCATAGGGTTTGTATAGGGTTACAGAGTCCACTCCCCAGCCACTTCGCCGGCGTATCCGGCGGCGCGCAGCCGCTCAACCCAGCTGCGCAGTGGCACCTCACCGGAACCCGGCGCGCGGCGGCCTGGGAAATCGGCAATCTGGACGTGCGCCGGCAGGCTCACTCTTCCGGTCTCCACATCAGTGAGCCAAGCATCCACGTCGACGCCATTGGCCGCAAAATGGTAAAAGTCCGCGAGCACGCCAGCACCAGTCTGTTGCGCTAACTCCTCGGCTTGCCAGGGATCTGTAATGGGGTAATCGCTCATCCCGGACAGTGGCTCAATCAATGCGCGAACCCCGCTGAGCTCCAGCTCGGCAGTAATCTCAGTCAGCTTTTGCACCTGCAAGTCCGTTAGCTCCCCCGAGCGCCCCAGCAGCACGTTTGAGCATTTCAGCCCCGTGGCTCGCGCGATCTGGCTCACTGCCTCCAGGTGTCCCGCGGGCAGCCCATCTGTATCGAGCACTCCTCTCTGCCCCGCTGCCATATCGCCACCCCACAGGTTCATGGCATAAAGACCAAGGCTGTCGTCAAAGAGGTCACAAAAAGCGGAAACCTCATCGGGTGCGGGCACTGCGAGGTCAAATGGCCACCAGAATTCCACGGCCGCGTAGCCGTCGTCACGCGCGGCGTTGACGGCGTCGTGCGGGGACATGTGTGCGTAGACCGTAGAACAGTTAATAATTGTGCTCATGACCAAAACGGTAGTAGTAACTGGCGGCGGTGCGGGCATTGGTCGCGAAATTGCTCTGGCTTTCGCCGCCGATGGCTGGCACGTGCATATCTGCGGCAGGCGTATCGACGCGCTCGAGACTGTTGCCGCCGAAGCGGACAACATCACCTACTCCAGGTGTGACATCACCGACCCCGAGCAGGTCCGTGCGATGTTTGAGAACGCGCAGGTGGCTACGGGAACTATTGATGTTGCGGTGCTCAATGCGGGGCTGCCCGGCACGCCCGCGGAGTTCGGAGAGACCGACATTGAAGACTTCCGGGCGGTCATCGATACGAATGTGGTCGGCTCGTACCTGTGTGCACGCGAGGCTTTTTCGCGGATGAAGGCGGGGTGTGAGGGGAAGGCGGACCAAGCAGGCGGCCGAATCCTGGTCAATTGTTCTATCGCGGCGCAGGTGCCGAGAGCGCATACGGCGGCGTACGCGACGTCGAAAAGCGCGCTTGCCGGAATGACCCACGTGCTTGCCCTCGACGGACGCGAGTATGGCATTACGGCAACGCGCATTGATATTGGCAGTGCGCAGACTGACTTGTTGGGGACGTTCACAGGCAGCGAGCCAATGTTCGATGCCAAGCAGGCTGCGGAGACCTTCCTCTACGCCGCGAATCTGCCGGCAAGTGCAGTCATCGATCAGCTCACGATTACCGCTGCGGGTATGCCCTTTTTGGGTAGGGGTTAGCCTGCCCCTTAAACTGAAGCACAACTGGGTTTAGATTGAGGAGGCGGGTTAGGGCTATGTCCATGGAAAACCACCCCTCTCTGGGCGGCGGAAACGAAGAAGAGAAGCAGGAGAATTCTCACTCGTCGAACGAACCTGCAGCGACTCCGAAGCATTCGACGCGCTGGGACACGTCCCGCCCGACCACCGCTCCGGACTTTTTGCTCTCCCGGGCACACGGCTCCATCCGCACGCAAGGCATTGAGGAGCAGCTTTCCGACCCCTGGCTCGCGGCCGAGGGACTGCACTCAGGCATTCACAAGATGGTGGTCGGCGCACTGCCCTTCGACTTGGACAAGCCCGCCGCCCTGACCGTTCCCCGGGAAGTCATCCGCTCCTCGCAGCCGCTGGAGCCACCCGCGCACTACCGTTGGAACGCACCGAAGCCCCACGCCAACATCGTCGCTTACGATCCCCCGCTCGACGAGCACGCTGAGCGCATCGCAGCAGCCATCCGCACCATCGAGTACTCGGCGTTGGAAAAGGTCGTGCTCGCGCGCGCTGTGGAACTCGAAATCGATCCCCCGATTGACCCGCTCCTACTCGCATCGCGGCTTATCGACGGATCCCCCAACCGCGATGGCTTTGTCGTAGATCTCTCCCCCGCCGGTTCCGATTATGAGGGCAAGTTGCTCATCGGTTCCTCCCCGGAGATGCTGGTCCGCCGTACGGGTGACATCGTTGAGGCGTTTCCCTTGGCCGGGTCGCTGCCGAGGTCCCGGAATGAAGAGGTGGACCGGGCAACGGCCCGTCGTTTAGCGGACTCGCGCAAGAACCTGGATGAACACGCCTTCGTTGTCGACGACATCGCCGACAATTTGGCACCACTGTGCAGTTCGCTGGATGTTCCGGACAGCCCCGAGCTGATGAGCACCGCCGAGATGTGGCACTTGGCCACGCATATCCGCGGTCGGTTGAAGGATCCGTCGCTGTCCGTGCTGGATTTAGCGCTGGTGGTGCACCCGACGCCAGCCATTTGTGGCACGCCGACGGAATCGGCCTTCGGCGTCATTCAGGCCGTAGAGACCGACCGCGGCTTCTACTCGGGCGCTGTCGGCTGGTGCGATGAGAATGGCGACGGCGAGTTCGTGGTCTCCATCCGCTGTGCCGAGATCGACACTGAGGGATCCGTGGCACGACTATGGGCCGGAGGCGGCATTGTGTCGCACTCCGACCCAGAAGAAGAAGTCACGGAGACCAGCGCCAAGATGGGCACTGTGCTCCGCGCTTTTGGAGTTAAGGGCGCTTAAGCCACAGCAGCTTAAGCTCGCTCCACCGGGTTGGCCAGCTTGCCGATACCCGGAATCTCGATTTCGATGCGGTCGCCCGGGAACATCGCAGCGGTACCGGCCGGGGAGCCGGTGCAGATGACGTCACCCGGCAGCAGCGTAATCGAGGCGGTGATGAACTCGATGATCTCCGGGATGGACATAATCATCTGGTTTGAGTTGGAGTCCTGCTTAGTCTCGGTAACGCCCTCGTGAGTCAGGTGCGCCTTGATTGGCAGCTCGTTGTAGTCCAGCTCCGTCTGGATCCACGGGCCCAGCGGGCAGAAGGTATCGATGCCCTTTGCGCGTGCCCACTGACCGTCGGCGAACTGCAGGTCACGGGAAGAAACATCATTGACGATGGTGTATCCGAAGATCACATCGTGAGCGTTTTCCTTCTTGACGTTCTTGCACGGTTTACCAATAACCAGTGCCAGCTCGCCCTCAAACTCGACGTTAGTGGCGAAATCTGGAATGCGAATCGGCGCTTCCGGACCAATGACGGCCGTCGGCGGCTTGATGAACATCGTCGGCGGCAGCGATTCTGCCGACTTCTTGAACACCTCGGCGACGTGGTCAGCGTAGTTACGACCAATAGCGATGACCTTCGACGGCAGCATCGGGGCAAGCAGACGTACGTCGGCAAGCGGCCAGGAACGACCAGTCTTATTCAGCTGACCGAAAGGGTGCCCTTCGATCTCGTGCAAAGTAACTTCATTGCCTTCGCCCTCTACGAGCGCGAAGCACATGCCCTCTGGGTGGGCGATTCGAGCAATACGCATAAAAGTAGGGTACACGTCACATTGCGATAATTATGCAACGACCCCCACTCTCTAAACTCTTCGCTCTAAACTCCGCGGGATTCCTGCGCAAGCCACACCAGCGCACAAGCCAACGCATCGTTGAACGCGTGATGGGCCTTAAAACGGGGAATGCCGTACTTGTCGCACAGTGACCACAACCGCAGCTCATCACGGACCGGCTCGCGGTTAGCTCGCAGAATCGCGTCATATTCGCGTGTCATAGTGTCCGCCACGGGCACATCAAAGCGCGCATCGAAGTACTTCCGGCACAACGGATCCAGGAACCCAACTTCCATCCGCGCGTAGTGCGCCAGCAGCTTCCGCCCCCGTAGAGCTTCTAACAGCTTGCCGACGGCTACCTCTGCCTCTACCCCGGTTGCGACCATGTCGTCGGTAAGCCCATGCACCGTCGCTGACTCGCCGACGCTCACCTCCTCGCGCTCTGGGCGAATGATAAGGTGTCCCGATTCTTCCAGCACGATGTCGCGGCCTTCCACCGCAACCCAACCGATGGAAAGCAGCTGATCTTTGGAAGGATCCAGACCGGTAGTTTCCACATCAACCGCGAGCCAAGCATCGTCACGGATAGGTGCGTCCAGGAGTTTCTTGCGGGGTTTGAAAAACTTCAACATTGCGCGCTCACACAGCTAACTCACACAGCTAAACTACGACATAGCCCGGATCGGATACTTCGCCCCGAGGCTCTGCTGCAACTTGCGGATAACTCCAAACGCATCGCGCAGGTGTTCTCTTTCCAGGCTGGAGAGGCGCTTCGGGTAGATGTGGTTATTTGGCTGCTCACCAGCGTTGAACTGTGCCTGCTGGTGATCAAGCTGCACCGTGCATAGGAACTCGAACGCATCCGCCAGATCTTGCGCACCCTGGCGACTCACGCTTCCGGCACCCGCACTAGCCGCCAAACGCTCACGTGTCGACAGCTGCGGCAGGCCGGCTGCCACAGTAAATAGGCGCGCCATCTGCACCACAGCAGCAGTGCCACCCTTTTTGATGTCCAAGGTTTCCGCGTGCTCGCCGCCCTTTTCCAGCACCAGACCACGGAAAAACCCGAGCGGCGGCTCCCGCCAGGCCGCGAGCTTGGCCAAATGCGCATGCAGGCGCTGCGACCCCTGAGCCAGCGGCAGGTAGGCCGCGCGCAGTTCCTCCACTAGTTGCACATCGCCCGCCACCCCACGCATGTCGAAGAAGGTCTGTGCATGCAACAGGGCTTCCGCCTCCGGAGCTGTAATCCACCCGTGGAAGGTGCGCAGCCACTGCGACTTAGTCATCCGCCACGCAGGATTGCTAGCCATCATGTCCCCTGGACAGAGCGGATAGCCGACTCGGTCGAGGTTGGTGCAGATTTCGTCGCTAAGCGCGGCGAAAAAGTCGGAGTGAGAGTCGGCGTCGTAGTCGTCGGCGAGAACCAGCGCATTGTCCTGATCGGACGCGAGCCCCATCTCTCCGCGCCCGTGCGAGCCCAGCACCGCAAACGCGTAGCTGACTGGTGGAGGCCCGAGCTTTTCCTCCGCAAGCGCGACCAGGCGTCGGGTGACAGCATCGGCCACGGCGGTCAGCAGCTTGGCGACCTCCTCCCCCGAATCACCTCGGTCAATAAACCGGCCGACGATCTGCCGCGCATTCTGAGCGATTTCCGCGATCTCCGATATGTCACTCTTTCGAGCAAGCGTCGCCGTCGCGTACACGGGATCGGTGTGCAGACTGCGCAGGAGGTCTCCAATGACAATCATGCCGACCACTCTCGTCCCGTCATGCACCGGCAAGTGGTGGTAACCACGCTCGGCCATCAGCAGCATTGCTTCAAACACCAGCAGGTCGGGACTGATGGTTTCCGGGTTCCCGGTCATCACTTCGCTTACGAGACTCTCGGCTGGCTTGGCTTCTGCCAGCACTCGACGACGGAGGTCACGGTCAGTGATGATGCCGACGAGCGGGCTCTGGTTGGCGCCTGCAGACTCCATCACGAGCAGACTGGAGACATTCCGCTCCGTCATAATCTGCGCCGCCTCTTGCACTGTCGCATCAGCGCTGCAGGTCACCAGCGATGTTTCCATCAGGTCCGCAACCCGTGTGCGCAACGACTCCGATGCCGCTGTGCTCCGCAGCTTCGATGCCACTGCGCGAATGCGCGCGTTCTCACCGCCGTAATAGCGCCGGACCTCTACGAACTGATCATTGAGCTGGTCAAAGACCTCCTTGGAGATCACCAGGAATACACAATCCTCCACCGCCGTCATTGTGTACAGCGAGGGGTCACTGCTCAGCAACGTCGAATAGCCGAAATGATCGCCCACATCGCGCCTGTCCAACAGAGTGCCAGCCGGGTCGAAGATATCCACCATGCCGGAGCGAATAATGAAACAGCTGCTATTATCCGCACCCGCCCGGATAATCTCCGTGCCACGACGGGCATAGCGCATGGTCAAAAGCGGTGGGATAGTCGCGCGCTCTTCATCGGTGAGGTCCGAAAAGGGGCGAGTATGGCTGAGAAAGTCTGCGATTTCTGCAAGCTCGACGGTCATGGGGTCAATTATCCCCTATTTTTGCCCCCAATAGGACTGATTTGCGGGAATACTCGACCTTATGACCAATTCCACACACAGCGCTTCAACAAATCCCGAATGGCCGCTCGATGCCCACATCCTCGGCAGGATGGACAAGCTCGCGGCACTCGTCGTCACGCTTGACGACGACACCTTCAACGCAACCCTCCCCATCCCAGCCATAAACTCCCTGGCCGTGCTGCTGCGTCATGTGACCGGGTCCGCGCGCTACTGGCTCGAGCGCGTCTGCCTTGGGCGTGATTACGTCCGTGATCGCGATGGGGAGTTTTCCGCCCATTGTAGTGTTGCGGAAGGGCTGGAGATTTACCACCGTGACCGCGCGGCTATCGAATCCGCACTGGTGGAGTTGCAAGGCGTGGACCGCGCTGCTGCTCCTGCTGTGATTCCTACCGATAAGGACCGTTGGTGGTGCAGCAGTATCGAAGGAGTGATTGTGCATGTCTTCCACGAGGCGGCTCAGCACCTGGGACATGCGGAGATTACGAGGGATGCGCTGGCAGCAGGGCTGGGAGGCGATGGTCCCGATGACGGCGCAGGAAGCTCATTCCCGCACCCCCTCGACACCATCATCGATGTGCTTGCCCAGGTCGGACATGCGTCGGACTTCATCGAGCACACTGCCGACAGTAAGACTCACATCACTACCGTCGACGGCAAAACTGTGATTGTCTAGCCCCCCATTGTTTTTACTGCGCCGCTTCGTGCACTACCGCATTCGCTACTTCAAAGCAGCAGCAATGCGGTCGCCGACCTCAGTGGTCTTAATCGGCCCACTACCGCGGGTAGCCATGTCAGCCTCCACAGCAGCCTCGATGCGCTGGGCATCTTGCTCACGCCCCAGGTGACGCAGCATCATGGCACCCGACAGAATGGCAGCGGTCGGGTCAGCGATCCCCTTGCCAGCAATGTCGGGTGCGGAGCCGTGAACGGGCTCAAACATGGACGGGTTGGTATTGGAGGCGTCAATGTTGCCGGATGCCGCCAGGCCGATACCACCCGAAACTGCACCAGCTTCATCAGTAATGATGTCGCCGAAGAGATTGTCGGTGACGATGACGTCGAAACGCGAAGGATTAGTGACGAGGTAAATCGTCGCAGCGTCGATGTGCGAGTAATCGACGTCTACCTCTGGGTATTCCTTAGCGACCTCATCGACCGTGCGCTGCCACATACCGCCGCCGTGCACGAGAACATTGGTCTTGTGGACAAGAGTCAGCTTCTTACGGCGGGTCATAGCCAGCTCGAAGGCGTAGCGAACAACGCGCTCAGCACCGAAGCGGGTATTGACGGAGGTTTCGTTGGCAACCTCGTGAGGCGTACCGACGCGGATTGCGCCGCCGTTACCAGTGTAGGCACCTTCGGTCCCCTCGCGGACGACCACGAAATCAATTTCGCCCGGGTTCTTCAGCGGAGACTCGACACCCGGGAAGAGCTTGGAAGGACGCAGGTTGACGTGGTGATCCAGCGCGAAGCGCATCTTCAGCAGCAGACCGCGCTCGAGAACGCCCGGAGGTACGTTCGCCGGGTCACCGATGGCACCGAGCAGAATAGCGTCGTGCTCGCGCAGAGAGTCGAGGTCGGCGTCGGTAAGCAGTTCGCCATTGCGCAAGTAGCGACGCGAGCCGAGGTCGTACTCGGTGGTGTCGAACTCGCCGATAGCAGCCTTGAGCACCTTCAGTGCCTCTGCCGTAACTTCCGTGCCGATGCCATCACCCGGAATGACGGCGATCTTCAGCTTTCCTGCCTCAGTCATTTTTTGAGATACCCTTCTCACTATATGGACATGGTTGAGTGTAGCAGAATCTAAGCCTCGCCTTTGCCACCATCCCCGTCCCCCTCGCCCTTTTCCACCTTTTCTTGTTCCCGTCGCATATCGCACCGCGCTTTATCCACAAGACCGCGGAGACTGTTATGCAATTTGCGACGTTTCTCATTGTGCTCAGTCAGCGCAGCGGTCTTCTTTTCAGTCTGCGAGGCAAAGGTGTAACGACCATGCCCAGTGCACTCTTTTTCCGACCTCGCAAATGGTCCTTCATCACAAGAGAGGAACGTCCAAGCTTCCACCCCATCGTGACCCCTGACTACCCGCCACATTCCCGCAGTTTTGAGGTTGTGATGCCGTCGACAAAGGCAGTGCAGATTCTCTGTGTGAGTCGCTCCTTCCGTTTGCCGCTCACCACCGGAAAGGCTGTGATCAAATTCCACAATATGGTCGATATCACACTTTTCCGCAGGTACATCACAACCAGGAAAGCTGCATACACCATCACGGGCACGCACGAACGCACGCTGCAGCTCGGAGGGGCGATAGCCCTCAACCGCACTATCCCCCAGCACCCGCAATGTCGATACCCGTTTCAGCCAAGACTCGGCCACCAGCGAAGAAAGCCAACCAGCACCAGCGAGCCACACTGGAGTGCTTTCCGGTTCGCCACCCACCCCGGGAGAGAGCACTCGGAAGAGCTCCAGATTCACCTCCACCTCACAAGTACCGCGTAACGCATGCATAAAAGCTGCCACGCGACTCACTTTCATCTTCTTAGACACTGCGTCGATAATTGCAAGAGCTTCCACCGCATGATGCCGCTCGAGCACGACCGTCAACGTCGTAGCACCAGCATCGCCGTGTTCATCAACTGCGATAAACTCCTTAGCCGTCATACGATCGCCAAAGTAGTCGAGAGCCGCAGCTTGAACCTCCTGCACCTCTTTCGACTCCGCAGGATTATCCGCAGACTCTCCACCCTCCTCGACTTGGTATGCCGCCGCATCAATTGCGGCATCTACGGTCGCCTCCACATTCCGGGCCAGGACCCTATCAGCGTGCACCCCAGCGACATCCGCATCACGCGGCCGCACTTCCGGAGCACACTCGCCAATCACTCGCTGCACCCGCGTTGCCATCGCACGCACGCCACGGAGCGCCTCCCCGTCACGCCTAGGCTTAACGACGTCCACGAGACCCGACTCCACCGCGTCAACCTTGTCATCGGCTACAGGCCGGGTATGTTTACCAAGCATTGCTAAATGCCTCATTGACAGATGCCCGCGCTCCTGACACATTTCCGATAGTTGCGGCATACGTCCAAGCATGTAGCCAATTTCCATATATTTGTTCACTTCGGCGCGTGAGATTCCAAGCACCACCGACCAATAAGCCAAATGAGCTTCGACATCGCCATCATCTGGTGGTGCGACCCGCTGAGCGATAACCATCTGCAGACGATTAATCTCCCGCATCACTTCAGCGAGCGGATGAGCCCTCACCTCATGACTGAACCGAAATTCCCCACACGATTCCAACTCTGACATCGCACTGCCCCCTCCCTAACGAGGTCCCCTAACGAACAGTTCTTTATCAATTCGCCCACACCATATCCCCCACCCCGGATTCAAACCGCTGCACACCCCAAAAATCACCACATAATTCGAACACCCTTTCGACCCACTATCGAAAGAAAATCCCGCCCTACGACGCAAACTTCGTCGTAAAGCGGGAAACGTACTAGAAACCTAGTCGACCGGCTTCATGGAACCGTTCTCGAGGAAGCGGCGGTGGAAGTCGTAAGAAGTAACCAGGTCATGCGGAGTGTGCATGAACGGGGTGGCCTTCTCAGCACGCTCGACGTACTCGAGCAGCGCCTCCTTGTACATCGGGTGCGCACACTTCTCAATAATAAGGCGGGAGCGCTGACGTGGCGCCAAGCCACGGAGGTCAGCCAGGCCCTGCTCAGTGATGATGACCATCACGTCATGCTCGGTGTGGTCAACATGGGAGACCATGGGCACGATGGCAGAAATATTGCCATCCTTAGCCAACGACGGGGACACGAATGACGAAATGTAGGCATTACGGGTGAAGTCACCGGAGCCGCCAATGCCGTTCATCAAGCGCGAGCCAGCTACGTGGGTGGAGTTGACGTTGCCGTAGATGTCGGCCTCAATCATGCCGTTGGTGGCAATCAACCCCATACGGCGAGTCAAACCCGGGTTATTGGAGAGATCCTGCGGACGCAGCACAATCTTGTCACGGTAGTCAGCAGCATTCTCATTCATTCGAGCTGCATATTCCGGAGACAGCGAGAAAGCAGTACCGGAAGCCACGGTCAGCTTGCCAGCATCCATCAAGTCAATCATGCCATCCTGAATGACCTCAGTGAAGGAGGTCAGGTTCTCATACTTGGAGTCGAGCAAACCTGCGAGCACGGCGTTCGGAATGTTGCCGACACCCGACTGCATCGGCAGCAGGTTCTCCGGCAGACGACCGGCCTTGACCTCACCATCGAGGAAGTCGAGCAGGTAGCCTGCGATGGCCTTCGAGGTCTCATCCAGCGGCTTGAACGGCGAATTACGATCCTCGGCATTAGTCTCAACGACAGCAACGACCTTGTCGACATCAATCGGAACATACGGGGTGCCAATACGGTCACCCGGAGTCAGAATCGGAATCTCCTTGCGGTTCGGAGGCAGCCCAACACTGTAGATGTCGTGCATACCCTCGAGATCCTCGGACTGCCAGGAGTTGACCTCGATAATGATCTTCTCCGCAGCATTGAGGTAAGAAATGCTGTTACCAACCGAAGAGGAAAGAATCAGGGAGCCATCGGCCTTGATGCGAACAGCTTCGACCACGGCAACATTGACCGGACCAAAGAAGCCCTGCTCAGTCATCGGGCCGGAATGCGACAGGTGCATATCACTGTAGTACGCGTCGCCTGCGTTAATGCGGTTACGCATGGCCGGATCGGACTGATACGGCATACGCCACTCCACCCCGTTGGCCTTCGCTAGCACACCATCAAGTTCCGGAGCAGTAGACGCGCCGGTCAAGACCTTAATCCTGAATTCGTCGCCACGCTCGTGAGCGGCCTCGATGCGCTCAGCGAGAGCCGGCGGGACAACCTTCGGGTAGCCAGCACCGGTAAATCCGGCAAAGCCCACCATGTCTCCATGGTTGATGAACTGCGCCGCCTCCTGCGCGGTCATCACCTTGGATTTGAGACCAGCATGGGCAATACGATCTGACATGAATTCACCTTTCTACATCCCCCAACGCGACTATCGGGGGTAGTACTTCGAACACCGAAGCACACCCCCAACCCTATCAACGAAGCGGTTAGCGCCCTTCATTCAGAAGTCCGAAAGCGCCCCCATTTTGGGCACACTTCACGCAACACCAAAACCGACTACAACACCGTTTTATGTCCTACGTCACAACCGGACGGTAATCAGCCACACGACACATTTGCAATCCCTCGCGTAACCCAATTCACGCACGAGTTATTGATAAGCATTTTCAGTACGCTAATCTTGTCGGGTGACTTCTACTGAATTTTCTGATAGCACCCCCCAGACCACTCCTGTCACCGTCCTGTCCGGATTCTTGGGCGCCGGCAAGACCACCCTCCTGAACAACCTCCTGGCAAACTCACAAGGGCGCAAAATCGCGGTCATCGTCAACGATTTCTCGGAAGTCAACGTCGATGCCGCTCTCATCGAGCAGGGCACATATCTCGAGCGCGGCGAAGACCGTTTCATCGAAATGTCCAACGGCTGCATCTGCTGCACGCTGCGAGATGACCTCGTGGAAAACGTCGGTAAGCTCGCGCGCAGCGGAAAATTCGAGCACATCGTCATCGAATCCACGGGCATCTCCGAGCCCATGCCAGTCGCCGCTACCTTCGAGTGGGAATTCGATGACGGCCGTCGCCTCGCCGACATCGCCCCAATCGACACGATGGTCACGCTCGTCGACGCCTCTACATTCCTCGACAGTCTCCGCCAGGGGCGCGCGCTGCCTGACGACGAACGCACGGTCGCCGACCTCCTTGTCGACCAGGTGGAATTCGCCGATCTTATCCTCATCACCAAATCCGACCTCGCAGGCGATAAGCTCACCGGCGGTACCGAGGAAACGATCCGCGCAATGAACCCCCGCGCACGCATCGTCCGCGTGACTAACGGCGAAATCGCCACCTCTGCCATTCTCGACGCATCGCTTTACGACGAAGGCACGGCGGCCACTTTCCACGGATATGCAGAAGAACTTGCGAATCCCCACACGCCGGAGACCGAAGAATACGGCATTTCTTCGGTTGTTTTCCGAGGCAACCGCCCCTTCGACCGCGAACGACTAATCAAGGCCCTCCGCGGTACAAAGGGCCTCGTACGATCCAAGGGGCACTGCTGGATTTCCGACCGCCTCGAAGTCGCCCACGTGTGGAGTCAGGCGGGGCCGAACCTGAAGATTACCCCTGCTGTCATGTGGGCACAGACCGATGTCCCACCATCCAATGAGGTCGTACTCATCGGTGTGAAATTTAACCCAGAGACCACACTGCAAGCATTCGAGGATGCCATGCTGACCGACGAAGAAGTGCGGGAGTTGCTGTAGCAAAGCCCCTGGAAGAGCGCCGATAAACGACCAACTGAAGCGATTACTATGCCATGAATCACTTCCCAACCTGCGGGTGTGGCAACACGCTGTTAGCGCATGCTAGGTTAGGCGACAAAACTAAAGTCGAACAGTCTACTTAGGAGATGACATGTCTGATCGCATCGCACATGCCGGTTTGCGCGGCAAGGTAATGACCGCCGACGAGGCGGCACAGTTTATCAATCACGGTGATGCCCTCGGCATCTCTGGCTTCACCGGTGCTGGCTACCCGAAGGCTCTGCCGACTGCGCTGGCAAACCGCGGCAAGGAACTCCACGCCAAGGGTGAAGAATTCGCTGTCGACATCTACACCGGCGCTTCCACCGCCCCGGACTGTGACGGCGTAATGGCAGAAGCTGACATCATCCGCTACCGCATGCCGTACCAGGGAGATCCGGCACTGCGTAAGTCCATCAACTCCGGCAAGGCAAAGTACCAGGACATCCATCTCTCCCACTCCGCGCTGTACATCGAGCAGGGCTTCCTGCCGATTGACGCCGCAATTGTAGAGGTCACTCGTATTACGGAAGATGGACATCTCATTCCGTCGTCAAGCGTTGGCAACAACGTTGAGTGGATGGACAACGCCGACAAGATCATCATTGAGGTCAACTCGTGGCAGTCCGAGGAACTCGAGGGCATGCACGACATCTACCGCATTCAGCACCTGCCTAACCGCACGCCGGTGCCGATCAACGCCCCGGGTGATCGCATTGGTACCCCTTACATCGACATCAACCTGGACAAGGTTGTCGCAGTTGTCGAGACCAACGCGCCGGACCGCAACTCCCCGTTCAAGCCGTTGGATGAGACCTCAAAGGCCATTGCTGGCCACTTCCTCGACTTCCTCGAGGGCGAAGTTCGCGCGGGTCGCCTGGCTTACGACCAGTACATCATGCAGTCGGGCGTCGGTAACGTGCCGAACGCTGTGATGGCGGGTCTGTTGGACTCTAAGTTTGAGAACATCAAGGCCTACACCGAGGTTATTCAGGACGGCATGATTGACCTGATTGACGCAGGTAAGATGACCGTCGCTTCGGCTACTTCCTTCTCCCTGTCTCCGGAAGCGGCCGAGCGCATGAACAACGAGGCTGCTCGCTACCGCGAAAACATCATTCTGCGCCCGCAGCAGATTTCTAACCACCCGGAGGTTGTCCGTCGCGTCGGCCTGATCGCCACCAACGGCATGATTGAGGCCGACATCTACGGCAACGTCAACTCCACCCACATCAACGGCAGCCGCATGATGAACGGCATCGGTGGTTCCGGTGACTTCACCCGTAACGCCTTCGTTTCCTCGTTCATCTCGCCGTCGCTGGCGAAGGACGGTGCAATCTCGACTATCGTTCCGTTCGCTTCACACATTGACCACACCGAGCACGACGCCATGGTCATCATCACCGAGCGTGGATTCGCTGACCTGCGTGGCCTGGCACCGCGTGACCGCGTGGCCAAGATGATCTCCGTTGCACACCCGGAGTACCAGCCACTGCTGGAGGAGTACTACGAGCGGGCGCTGAAGACCGCTCCGGGCATGTCTACCCCGCACGATCTGCGCACTGCCTTCGACTTCCACGTCAACATGATTGAGAAGGGCTCGATGAAGGGCTAAGGCAGTAGGGCTACGGCTGCATAGATCAGCTGGGAAGCAAAAATCCCCTCCGAACGGAGGGGATTTTTCATTGGTTAGAATCTAGCTATAATGCGCTTAAGCGCTCAGAACTAGTCCAGCTCAAGCTGCAGAGCGTGGGTAGCGGAGATCTCCTCGGTGATCTTTTCGACGAGCTCCTCCGGAACCTCCTTGGAAACGCGCAGCACCAGGATGGCAGTCTGATCTGCTTCCTGCGGAGACAGAGCAGCAGCCTCGATGTTGATGCCGGACTCACCGAGAGTGGTAGCAACGCGACCCAGAGCACCCGGAACGTCCTTGTACAGCAGGAAGAGGTTACGGCCCTGAGCACGCATGTCGATGCCGCGGCCATTGATACGAACAATCTTCTCAACGCGGTTCAGGCCAGTGAGAGCACCAACGACGGTAGCGGTGGAGCCATCAGCACCGATGACCTTGACCTCGAGAACGGAGCGGTGGGAGACGGACTCCGGCTCGGTCTCGACAGTGAAGGTCACACCACGCTCTTCTGCGATACGCGGAGCGTTAACGAAAGTGACAGGCTCTTCCACCATGAGGGAGAACAGTCCACGAATCGCTGCCATGCCCAGAACGTTAACGTCCTCAGTGTGCAGCTCACCGCGAGCGGTGACCTCAACAGCGGCTGGAGCGCCCTCCAGCAGACCGCCAGCAACCAGACCCAGCTCACGAGCCAGCTCGAGCCACAGGGCTACCTCTTCGCCGACAGCGCCACCGGAAACGTTGACGGCATCCGGGACGAACTCGCCAGCCAGTGCCAGCAGTACGGACTTAGCGACATCGGTACCGGCGCGGTCCTGAGCCTCAACGGTGGAGGCGCCCAGGTGCGGAGCACAAACAGTTTCCGGCAGGCCAAACAGCGGGGAATCCGTGCACGGCTCGGTCGCGTACACGTCGAAGCCAGCACCGCGGATGTTGCCAGCCTTGATCGCGTCGGCAAGCGCCTGCTCGTCGACGAGACCGCCGCGGGCAGCGTTGATGATGATCTGGCCCTTCTTGGCCTTGCCCAGGAGCTCAGCATCGAACATGCCAGCGGTTTCCCTGGTCTTCGGCAGGTGAATGGTCACGAAATCAGCGCGAGCCATCAGTTCTTCCAGCTCAACCAGCTCAACACCGAGCTGAGCAGCACGGGCCGGGTTCGCGTACGGATCGTACGCAATGATGTTGGTCTCGAAAGCAGCGAGACGCTGGGCAAACAGCTGGCCGATGTGACCGAAACCGACGATACCGACGGTCTTGCCGAAGATTTCGACACCCTTGAAGGAAGAGCGCTTCCACTCCCCCTCACGCAGGGACGCGTCCGCAGCCGGCAGCTGGCGAGCGGTGGCCAGCAGCAGTGCGATTGCGTGCTCACATGCAGAGTGAATATTGGAGGTCGGAGCGTTGACAACCATGACGCCGCGCTTGGTAGCGGTATCGATGTCGACGTTATCCAGGCCCACGCCGGCGCGGCCGACGATCTTCAGATTCGGAGCAGCCTCGAGAACTTCCTGATCCACGGTGGTAGCGGAGCGGACGAGAAGTGCGTCAGCGTCACCAACCGCAGCCAGGAGCTCAGCGCGGTTCGGACCATCTACCCAACGGACCTCAACGGAATCCCCCAATGCGTCCACGGTGGACTGCGCCAGCTTGTCGGCGATGAGGACAACGGGGCGAGCGTTCTGGCTCACAAGCATCTCCTGGTTTGTCTCGAAAAATTTATGCAGTATGTGCGGTGTCACTTAAGAAAACTACTAAAGCGTGCACGCGCATTACGTCTCATCATAAACTCTGGGGGTAATCCACGGGGGTACTGACCTAAGCAAAACGGCGCTTACTACCCTTTGTTTAGGGAGTAAGCGCCGTTGCCCCCGACATTCAAGTCGGCAATTATTTCGCGTTATATTTTTATTTCTGCTGGTCTATAACCTACTGATACGTAACCAACCACGGACGCGGCTCGATGTTCATGGTCTCCTCAGGGGTAAACATCGGCTGATCCTCGTCGATGAAGTTCTTCCACGCCTCGAAAATCTCCGGCTGCAAATCCTGCAGCATGACATTCCAGGTCTCAAACTTTTCCTGCGGGATACCGTGACCGTCGGCATGCAGAACGAATGCGAGCTCCGGGTGCGACAGATCCAGCGTCTCGCGGTCGCGAATCATCTGTAGCTGGAACTGGTGCAGCATCAGCATCTTCTGCGGAAGGTTGTTCTTACGAGTCAGCTCAGCCAGCCAATCAGCAACGCGGTTGACTTCTTCAGCCTTAACGTGACCAACCTGGGTCGCCGGAACCTGCCCCGGTTCCATCTTCCACTCCGGATCCAGCGCCAGACCGACGTTTGGCATCTTCAGCAGTTCTTCGTAGAACTTGGCCTGATCCAAGAAGTCTGCACTACCCGGCTGCAGGTCGATGATGACGTAGCCGCCAGCCTTGGTCATGGCCTCGACGTACGGCTTCAGAGTTTCAACCGGAGCCGGCTCGGAGTAGTCACCGCGCGGGCCCGGGTCAGCCTGTGCGACCGAAGCGATAATCTCGAAGGCCGGCAGCACCGGGTCATCAGCGAACTTCTCGTACTGCTTGACGTAGTCCTTCGCACGTGCGACGGCATCCTCCGGATCATCCTCGCCCATCACACCCAATGGAGCGACGCCTGGGTGACCATACGTTGCAATCAGATGACGACCGGGGAACAGCAGTGTGCCTCCACCTGGCAGCTCCTTGACCTTGTCATCTTTGGCCAGCTCGATGGACTGATCGAACTTGTCCTTATCGCCGAAAACCTTACCCAAAGCAATCAGGGACTCGCCGTCGCGAGCAGCGGAAATCGACTCAGAGGTAGCACGCGCGTCGCCCACCGGCAGCCAACTGACCTTCAAGCCAGCGGCGCGGGCCGTAGCAATGGAGGCCAAACCGGTACCCGGTGCGGCCAGTGCCAATTTATTCTTGACCTCCTTTGGCGATCCCTTCGGCAGGGTGACGCTCTCCTGTCCCTTGTCATCCTGCCCATCGCTGGCGCGATCCTGAGCCTCTTGGTTGGCTGCCTCATCCTTCGTTGCATCGCCCTCGACGACAGTTGGCTTCTCCGGATCCATCTCAACGACAGCGCGTGTCGGCTTCGACTCCGTCTCTTTGAGAACCTTAAACTCAGTACCGACGAGCTCCTTAAGGCCATCGGTCGTACCCGGATCTGCAATGATCTGACGGCCCTCTCCCCCAGTCAGGTCAACTGCACCCACAGTAAGGACTGTCTTTGCGCCCAGACGATCGATCTCTTCTTCCACATCGGCGATATCGGCGCCAGTATCACGGCCACGAGCATCCTTCTTCGGGCTCTTGGCAGTAGTGTCATCTTCCGCGTCTTCGGCACTACCAGCCACCAGCATCGGCAGACCAGCAGCAACCGCGATGCCTGCCGCCCTACGCTGCTCAGCAGGGCCAGCCGAGGAAACGACAACCGCTTCCGAACTGTCAATCAGGCTTTCCGACGCTGCGATGTCGTCGCTAAGAACCGTCGATTCAGCGTCCACCTTCTTCGTGGAAACAGCGCTGTCGGAATTACCACACGCGACCAAGGCGCTTGACCCCAACGCCAGACTGACCGTCAGGGCAACGGTTGCCGTCACGCGCCGCGTCATTGCGGATACTCGCACAATTACCTCCGTGAAATGATTTGATTTCAACGATTAGACTATCGAACGTCTTTGTTGAGGGAGACCTTTCAACCCAGATTAGAACCCCGGATACAACTGGGCTACACCCGTTCGGCCGTAGTTGCTTTTATCTCAGATGTTTATCTCAGATGTTTATCCCGCACGTTTCATTGAAAGAAAACTAGTAAGAGAGATACGAAAAGGGCCTCATCACGGCGGTGAAGCTCGGTGATGAAGCCCTACTTCGCGAACAAGCGAGGGATTCGCTTAAGCAACAAACTTAGGCAGTCTCAGCGCGAGCGTCGACCTTAACCCAGCTCATCAGGTCACGCAGCTTGGAGCCGACCTCTTCAATCTGGTGGTTGTTGTAGGAAGCGCGCAGGTCCTCGAGCTCCTTGTTGCCGCCCTCGACATTGGCAATCAGGCGCTTGGTGAAGGTGCCGTCCTGGATGTCAGACAGAATCTCGCGCATGTGCTGCTTGGTATCAGCGGTAATAACGCGCGGGCCAGACAGGTAGCCACCGAACTCAGCGGTGTCGGAGACCGAGTAGTTCATGTTGGCAATACCGCCCTCGAACATCAGGTCAACAATCAGCTTCAGCTCGTGCAGGCACTCGAAGTACGCCATCTCCGGCTCGTAGCCAGCCTCAACCAGAACCTCGAAGCCAGTCTTAACCAGTTCCTCGGTGCCACCACACAGAACAGCCTGCTCACCGAAGAGGTCGGTCACAGTCTCTGCCTCGAAGGTGGTCGGGATAACGCCAGCGCGGGCACCACCGATAGCCGCAGCGTAGGACAGAGCCAGGTCGCGGCCCTCACCCTTCGGGTCCTGGTCAACGGCAATCAGGCACGGAACGCCCTTGCCATCGACGAACTGACGACGAACCAGGTGACCCGGGCCCTTCGGGGCAACCATGCCGACGGTGATGTTGTCAGCCGGCTTGATGAGGTCGAAGTGGATGTTCAGACCGTGGCCGAAGAACAGCGCGTCGCCGTCCTTCAGGTTCGGCTCGATGTCCTCGCGGTAAACCTTTGCCTGGGTGGTGTCCGGAACCAGCACCATAATGACGTCTGCCCATGCAGCGGCATCTGCGTTGGACTTAACCTCGAAGCCAGCTTCCTGGGCCTTCACAGCGGACTTGGAACCCTCACGCAGACCGATAACAACCTCGACACCGGACTCGCGCAGGTTCTGAGCGTGAGCGTGACCCTGGGAACCGTAGCCCAGGATGGCGACCTTACGCCCCTGGATGATGGACAGATCAGCATCGTCGTCGTACAGCAGTTCAATAGCCATTAAATTTAGCCTCTTTTCGAATCGGATTCGTTAAAAACCTTAGCGTTTAGTTGTTAGCGGGTCTGGAGCATCGGCTTCGGCCCGCGCGCCATTGCGACGGTACCGGACTGAATGAGCTCACGGATACCAAACGGCTCGAGGACCTCCAGCAGGGCTACGAGCTTCGAGCGCTCACCCGTCGCCTCAATGATGACAGACTCTTGAGAGACGTCCACCACGCGGGCACGGAAGAGATTGGCGGCATCGACGACCTGCGGACGGTTGGTGTTGTCACAGGAAACCTTCACCATCAGCAGTCCGCGCGACACCATGGTCTCTGGGGGCTGGCGGACCACCTTCAGCACGGGCACCAGCTTGTTCAGCTGCTTAGTAATCTGTTCGATTGGCAGCGTCTCCGTCTCGACCACAACGGTGATGCGATTGACGCCCTCGGTCTCAGTTTCACCCGAGGTAATCGACTGGATGCTGAAACCTCGGCGGGTAAACATGCCCGCAATGCGGACCAGAATACCCGGCTCATCGAGGGTCAACACGGATAGAGTGTGCAGTTCAGCCATTTTGGGACTCACTTCCTGTTGCTTCGGATCCCGATTAGCGGGTCTTCATGGACGGGTGGTTAGCGTCGGGCTGCTTCGCGGCGTCCTCGGCGTTGTCCACAACAGTGCCGTGGATGTCAGCCGGGGTTTCAGCTGCTGAGTTCTCATCGTTGAACAGCGGGCGCAGACCGCGGGCGTATTCGACCTCATCATTGGACTTGCCAGCTGCTACCATCGGCCACACCTGAGCATCCTCACCGACAATGAAGTCAATAACCACCGGTCGGTCATTGATCTCGCGTGCCTTCTTAATTGCGGCCGCGACATCCTCCTTCTTAGTCACGCGAATCGCCACGCAGCCAAGCCCCTCGGAGAGCTGGACGAAGTCCGGCAGGTAGGAGTTATCCTCCGGGCGCAGCTTGGTGTTGGAGTAGCGCTGATCGTAGAACAGCGTCTGCCACTGACGAACCATGCCCAGGTTACCGTTGTTAATCAAGGCAACCTTGATGGGGAAACCTTCCATTGCACAGGTGGTCAGCTCCTGATTAGTCATCTGGAAGCAACCGTCACCATCAATGGCCCAGACTTCCTTTTCAGGAGCAGCTGCCTTGGCACCCATCGCAGCCGGAATTGAGTAGCCCATCGTGCCGGCACCACCGGAGTTAAGCCAGGTGCGCGGGTTCTCGTACTGGACGAACTGCGCTGCCCACATCTGGTGCTGGCCGACGCCAGCGGCATAGATGGCCTCCGGGCCAACGATGTCGGACAGAGTCTGAATTACAAACTGCGGAGCGATTGCACCATCAGCGGGCTCTTCCCAACCGAGAGGGAACTCGTCGCGGAGACCGTCGAGAAGCTTCAGCCAGTCGGTAATCTGCGGGCGGCTAAGACCGAGCTTGGTGTAGGACTCGCTCAGTGCAGCAAGGACCTCGCGGGCATCGCCGACGATGGGAACGTCGACTTCGCGGAGCTTGCCAATCTCTGCCGGGTCAATATCGGCGTGGATAACCTTCGCGTTCGGCGCGAAGGAATTCAGATCACCGGTAACACGGTCGTCGAAACGCGCGCCAATCGTGATGAGCAGGTCGGACTTCTGCAGAGCAGCGACGGCGGACACCTTGCCGTGCATGCCCGGCATACCCATGTGCAGCGGGTGCGAGTCCGGGAATGCGCCGCGAGCCATCAGCGTGGTCACGACCGGAACCCCAGTCTGCTCGGCGAACTCGACCAGCTCCTTGGAAGCATCAGCCTTAATGACACCGCCACCGATGTAGAACACCGGACGCTTTGCAGCAGCAATCATCTCAGCGGCTTCGTCAATCTGACGCTGGTGCGGAGTCGTCACAGGACGGTAGCCCGGCAGGGCAATCTCCGGCGGCCAGGTGAAGTCAATCATCGTATTCTGGAGGTCCTTCGGGACATCGACCAGAACCGGACCTGGACGGCCAGAAGAAGCCAGGTGGAATGCCTCAGCGAGCGCGCGAGGGATATCCTCAGCTTCAGTGACCATGAAGTTGTGCTTAGTAATCGGCATGGTCACACCGCGGATGTCAGCCTCCTGGAAAGCGTCAGTACCCAGCAGCGGGCGACCGACCTGACCGGTGATGGCGACAACCGGAACGGAGTCCATCTGAGCATCCGCGAGCGGGGTTACCAGGTTGGTAGCACCCGGGCCGGAAGTCGCGATACAGACACCAACCTTGCCGGAAACCTGCGCGTAACCAGTGGCGGCGTGGCCAGCTCCCTGCTCGTGGCGCACGAGGACGTGGCGGAGCTTTTCCGAGTCATAAATGGGATCGTAGAGCGGAAGCACTGCACCACCGGGAATACCGAAGGCTACCTCGACACCAAGCTCTTCAAGGGATCGGACAATGGCTTGTGCACCAGAAATTCGCTCGGGGGCGCTGGTGCGCGCCTTAGCCGCGAATTGGGCGGGCGATGGGGTGTGCTGCTCGTGCGCGTTCACGATTTCGCTCCTGGGTCATGGTGGGCAACTACTCCACTCACATTCACGCGAAGAAGCTACGAATGTGGCGTTGGCTACAACCCTAACGTCCACATAGTGAGAAGTCAATCCCGCCAATTGGACACCCCACCCGTATCGCACCCCGAGTACCCACCCGATTCCAACGAGAACCCCACCCCAACTTTGGGAATCACTCTACCTAGATACTCTCCGACCACTACCCCGGGGGACACCCTGGTCCTACAAACCCGAGACCTACACACCCGTGCCCCGCAGGCCTCAAGTCCTCAAGCCTCAAGCCCAAAGCTCGTCTTTATGCATAATTCTTTACCTTTAAACTCAGCGCATATTAAGGCGAACGACCTACGGTGGATGGCATGGAATTTTTGCAATACATGTTGTTACGGGCATGGCAATGGGTGGCCAATAACGGCCTTGCCATCGCATGCCTGGCCATCCTGCTAATTCTTGTTCCCCGTATCCGGCGGTTCGTTCTGGCAATTGCGGACGGAAACATCTCCTCCGAAGAGGAGCAGTCCAAGGGACGGCGCGCCCTGATTGGCGCTGTGGTTTACATCGTCGAAGTCATTGCATACTTCGTCTTAATCATCGCGATGCTGTCGAAATTCGGTATCTCGCTAACCGCAGCCGCCATCCCTGCAACAGTTGTTTCCGCTGCTGTTGGTTTTGGCGCCCAAGGCGTCATCGCCGACTTCCTCGGCGGCATGTTCATTATCGCCGAGAAGCAGTACGGCATCGGGGACTGGGTAGAATTCCACTCCCCTTCGGGCACTGTCCAAGGTGACGTAGTCAATATGACATTGCGCGCCACCACAATCCGAACCCTCAACGGCGAGGAAATCATCGTGCCCAACTCCGAGGCACGCATGTGTATCAACTACTCCTCACAGTGGTCCCGTGCTGTTGTTGAAGTTCCCGTACCGATGACCGCTGGTGGCTCCATTAAGGATTTGGAAGAGCGCACTGTCGCCGCTGCCAAGCGCGCAATCGCACTGGACTCCGTCAAGGATGCAGTTCTCTCCGAGATCAAGCTACAGTCCTCCACGGAGCTCAATCCGCCGACGGTTATGGGCCTGCCGTGGACCGTCACTATGCGCTTGATTGTCGACTGCAAACCGGGCGACCAATGGCTCATCGAGCGCGCCATCCGCGCCGCAGTCATCGACACTTGGTGGGATGATTACGGCGAGCGCGCCCAACAGACCCCGTTTGCTCCCGCCGAAGAAATCACCGGCCACGTCCGCGATGACACAATGATTGAACAGCTCAGGCAGGCCGATGCTAAGCAGGGGCAAAAACAACAGCTTGACGACGGCGACAGCGCTTCAACCGAAGTTGTAGAAGCGGTAGCGAACACTACTGCCCAGCCGGATACCGCAGAAACCAAGCTGCTGGAAACCCAGACCGTCGATAAGCAAGACGGGAACGAGCGATCCGACCTGCCGCATACGGGTGCTGACCTCGATGATGCTCGACGCGAGCAGGAGGACAGCGGAAGCAACAATGCCATCCGCAAGCTGGTTAGCCACCCTGATTGGAAGACGCTCACGACGCGCCAGAAGGTCCGACGAATCCTCTCCGCAGGTGGGCGTGCTCGCGTTTCGACAATCATGCTCTTGGTAACCCTAATGGTCCTCGGCGTTTTGAATCTGATGACGGTAGAGACAGAGGACGGCCCATCCGGCTGGTTGGCACCGAGTAGGTGGAGCGACCGCGCGGCAACGCAGGAAGAGGTCTCGGAGGAGTCGTCGGCTCCGCAATCATCGAGCCAGCCGACTAGCGCCACACAAAGTGTGCAGCCCACCGAGACTTCACAGCAGACTCAGACGTCACAGAATCAGCCGTCCGAGACTTCACAGCAGACTCAGAGCACGCAGAACCGCACACCTTCGACCGCCACCTCCACCGAGCCGGACTCTAATCAGAGCAACATCGACAACGAGAGCACTGGCGGATCGCAGTCGACAGACTCCACTAACAACGCAGAACCAAACTCGGCCGGGGCGCAATAAGGCGCCACCGCCTACCGCGCATTAACCAATCCGAACTACCCGCTACAATCAAAGGCCATGACTGACTCGACTCCACAGCCAAAAATTGCGACGCAGCGATTTCGCCCACAGAAGACGCATCTGTTCATCGTTGCGTTCATGCTCGTGCTGTGTGTAATTGCCACCGGTTTTGCCCCGTGGCTGGCCGTTACTTTCCTGGCGCCGTTGATTTATACGCTTTGGATTTTCCGAGTACGCACCACCATAGGGCCACGCGGTATCACTGCGGTGTACCTATTGTCGAAGCGCCGTTCGGTACCCTGGAGCGATTTTGCGGGCATCTTCTTCAACAAGGGCGGCCGCGCCTTCGCGGTAACCAAGTCAGATGAGCGCATCGCCCTGCCGGCCATCTCTTTTAATTCGCTGCCGGAGTTGAAGGAAGCCACTGGCGGTCTGATTCCAGATCCGATTGCTTCGGCTCGCATGGCGGAAAATGACAAGGTCGAGGTTTTCGACCGCGATGGCTACTCCGTAATGAAGAAGGTCAGTGAGGTTGAGGCTGATGCCAAGCCTAAAGGTGACGCCTCTGCCGAGTAACATATAAGCAGCCCACAAAGCCCCTAAATCTCATTATGCGGACACTAGTGACCGCGAAATGAGACATTGGGGGCTTTTTGTGATTAATATGGATAATTAATTACTTTGCACCCTATCTAGGAAGGGCAGCCCCCATGATCCCCCTTCGCTCTAAAGTCACCACTGCCGGCCGAAATGCGGCTGGTGCGCGTTCCCTATGGCGCGCAACTGGTATGACCGATAACGACTTCGGCAAGCCGATTATCGCAATTGCAAACTCTTACACTCAGTTTGTTCCGGGGCACGTGCACCTGAAGGATGTTGGCGACATCGTCGCAGAAGCTGTGACCGCAGCCGGTGGCGTCCCCCGTGAGTTCAACACCATTGCTGTCGATGATGGAATTGCGATGGGTCACGACGGCATGCTCTACTCGCTGCCGTCCCGTGAGATTATTGCTGACTCTGTGGAGTACATGGTCAACGCTCACACCGCTGACGCATTGGTCTGTATTTCCAACTGTGACAAGATCACGCCTGGCATGCTCAATGCGGCTCTGCGTCTGAATATCCCGGTGGTCTTCGTTTCCGGCGGGCCGATGGAATCGGGATCTTCGGTTGTTATCGATGGCGTCGTCAAGCCCGGCTCTGACCTCATCTCGGCTATTTCTGCATCCGCGAACGACAAGGTCGATGACAAGAACCTGCTCGACATCGAGCGCTCGGCCTGCCCGACCTGCGGATCGTGCTCGGGTATGTTCACCGCAAACTCGATGAACTGCCTGACCGAGGCCCTCGGCCTGTCCCTGCCGGGCAACGGTTCTACCCTGGCGACTCAGCAGGCGCGTCGCGATCTGTTCACCCGCGCCGGTGAGCTGATTGTGGACCTGGCGAAGAGCTACTACCACGATGGTGACGAGTCCGTGCTGCCGCGCAACATCGCCAACCGCGACGCCTTTGTCAACGCAATGACACTTGACGTTGCCATGGGCGGTTCCACCAACACGGTGCTCCATATTCTCGCTGCCGCGCAGGAGGGCGAGATTGACTTCGATCTCTCTGACATCGACGCCATTTCCCGCCGCGTGCCTTGTCTGTCCAAGGTGGCACCGAACTCGGACTACTACATGGAGGACGTCCACCGCGCCGGCGGTATTCCCGCCATCCTCGGCGAACTGCGCCGCGCGGGCCTGCTGCAAATGAATGTCCGTTCAGTTCACTCCCCGTCGCTGGAGGAGCACTTGGACAACTGGGATATCCGCGGCGGCAAGGCCACTGATGAAGCGATTGAACTGTTCCACGCAGCCCCCGGCGGCGTGCGCACCACCGAGCCGTTCTCCACGTCCAACCGCTGGGAGAGCCTGGATACGGACTCCGAAAATGGCTGCATCCGCGACTTCGACCACGCCTACACCAAGGAAGGCGGTCTGTGTGTCCTGCGCGGCAACATCGCCGAGGACGGAGCTGTCCTGAAGACCGCCGGTATCGGCGAGGATCAGTTTCACTTCGAGGGCACCGCTCGCGTCGTAGAGAGCCAGGAAGAGGCTGTCTCGGTCATCTTGAACCGCACGTTGCAGCCGGGCGAAGTTCTCTTTGTCATCTACGAGGGTCCTTCCGGCGGCCCGGGCATGCAGGAGATGCTGCACCCGACCGCATTCATCAAGGGCGCTGGCCTGGGTAAGGTCTGTGCACTGGTTACCGATGGTCGCTTCTCCGGCGGTTCCTCCGGACTGTCTATCGGCCACGTTTCCCCGGAGGCCGCTGCCGGCGGCGCAATCGGCCTCGTCCGCAACGGCGACCCGGTGTACATCGATGTCGCTGAACGACGCCTTGAGATTCAGGTGTCCGACGAGGAGCTGGCCGCTCGCCGCGATGAGGAGCTCAAGCGCGACAAGCCGTTTACTCCGCACAAGCCGCGTCCGCGCAAGGTGTCCAAGGCGCTGCGCGCATACGCCAAGATGGCGTCCAGTGCGGATAAGGGCGCGGTCCGCATTGTCGACTAGCTAGATCAAACCCGCTTAAAGGCCTGTGCTGACCGCACGGGCCTTTGGCGTTTCTAAGGTAGCTTTGCGTCCAGTCTTCTGCGTGGGCTTCACCAAATCCCGGTACTCGACGTCCGCAATCCCCTCAGCGATGTCCTCGGTGTGTGCATATTTGCCGCCTTCGGTGATTGCCGCCATTACATATCCGGGGCCAAAAACAACGGAAGAGTGCCACGAACGCCGGTTGGACCAGCCCATCTTCGCGCCTTCAGAGCCGGGCAGGCCGGCAAGACCAAAATTCTGTCGATAGCCATCGGCAGCAATCGGCGACCAGTGTCTCATCGCCTCAAGCACCTCAGAATCAGGATGCTTCAGACGAAGCTGGGAAATAAAAGACACCACATCTTCCGCCGTAGTCCTCGATACTCCCCACTTCTCTCCGCCGGAGGTGTTGAACAGGCCGTACTCGGTCGCAATGGAATCGACCGATTCCGGGTACTTCCGGTAGAAGTCGGCTGCCAAATCGTCGTCGGAACGCGAAATCATCTTTTCGACGCGCTCGGCATCGTCGGCAGTGCCGTGTTCGAGCACATACTGACCGATATACAACTTAATCAGGGATAGCGCCGGCAGCGGGCGTTGCGATGCCTGGCTGCTGTACCCCACGCCCACCGGCTCGTAGCTCACTGCCATTTGCGTGCGCGGGTCAGTCTCAATCAACCCTTCGGCGTTGAGATTCATACGCGGCAGGCTCACCCCATGTGTCGGCCAGGCGCTTGCCGACGAGACGGAGGCTGCAACCTCATTGTGCTCGCCGGCAGCGGCTGTCGACGGTGAGTGAATCGACGTTGTCGCGCCTATCGAGGACATGAAAAAGACCACCGCGAGGGTGGTCTTTATTGCGTGTCTCGACTTTGGCATAGGGGGCATTGTACCCCGGCCCTAACCGAGAACCTAGTTTAGGTCGCTCGACTGTTGGTGTATCTGCGAGCCGCCTTAGCCAACAAACGGCAGCGTGCCGGTCGTCAGCCACCACAGGCCAATTGCCGCGGCGATGGACAGAATTCCAAAGATCCAAGACGATGCCAGTGGTCGTCGTGCCCAGCCGCGTCCGAAGTCGATGCCGATGCGGCCCGGGCCGGTGAACTGCAAGCCAAGTGCCATGGCGGTCATCAACAGCTGTAGTTGGAGGTTACTGGAGTCCTGGCCAACGATATTCACGCCATTGGCAGAGGTAGCCACATCAAACATGCTGAGGTAGGCGGACAATGCCAGCGCCAACGCCGCGGCCAGCGGTGTCGCGAGACCCAAGATGAGCAGGGCACCCGCGATGAGCTGAACCGTTGGGATGGCAGTGGCCATCACAGGGCCGAGGGCGAAGTTGTTCTGGCTAAACTGTGTCTCCAGCGCAGTAGTGCCACCGGAGTTTCCCCAGCCGAGCAGCGTTGTCAGGCCATGGACCAGCAGCAGCGCACCCAATCCAAGACGCAACAGCAGAAGGCCGAAGTCGGTGGTACCGCGACGGAACTCCGGTTCGTTGTCGTCGTAGAAGTCCGTGTCTTCATCGTCTTCAGCAGCGGAGGTAGTCGTAGCAGAAGTTGCCCCGGTGGCTCCTACGCCTGCTCCTGCAACACCAGCGGCACCAGCGGCACCAGCGGTATCGCGGGACACAGCCGGTTCAGCGAAATCTGATTCATCGAAATACTGAGTCTCAACTGCGGAATTGCGTGAAGAGTCATAGGTTGACTCCGCCTCATCGTCGAATGCTGGCTGTGCTTCCGACCTATTTGCAGTAGCTCCTGCTGCGGACGCTGCTGCCGCTTCAGAAGCCGAGAAGGCTTGCGTCGGCTGGCTGAAATCCTCGTCTGAATCAACGCGCTCACTCCGAGCTGGCTGCTCAAAGATTTCGGTTGCCTCTGACTCCGGGGCTACCTCCGACTCTTTATCGGCCGCGGGCGCCAATTCAGTTTCAGCCTGTTCATCCCGCGGCGAAGGCTTACCGGCAGGGCTAATCACCTGAGGTGCCGTGCGGCCTGCAGCGGCGTAGGCGTCGTAGCGCTTCTTCGGAGCTTCCTGAACTTCAGGCTCCGGTTCCGAGCTCGGCTCGACCTCTGTCTCTGCCTCTGTCTCTGATGCAGCGGTGGATTCCGGCGGCAGGTTTTCCTGGTCTGCCTCCGACTCCTCCGCTACGCGCTTTTCCGGCACACCCGGAAAAATCTGCGTTGCGGTGTTGTCGCTGTCATCGCGGTTGGTTTCTTCGTTCATTGGCTCAGCGAGCTTGCGGTAGGTCGGGACGTCGAGATCGTCATCGAATCCGTCCTCCACATTCTCGAGGGCGCGGTCGTTCGGGTACTTCTCTGAGTCGCTCACATCGTCCACATTAAAACTACTGCCTCACTTTTGGTCGCAGGCGTGGCCGTGAAACGAGGCTGTATTGTGTATGCCTATGAGATTCCACCTCGTCCACACCAGCAGTGCACAGGCTCGCGCTCGCGGGCGGCGTCGTCGTGCTGCGCTCGCCGCTGGTGTCATCGGGATGGTCTCTCTTTCCGGCTGCATGAGTGCGTCGAACGCCCTTGAGTTGCCGTTTACTGAAGACAAGTCAGAACCGACAGGCATTGCCATGCCGAAGTTTTCCTCCCCTGATTTGCCCTCTACCCCGGTCCCAACCGCGGAAAGCAAAGCCAAAGACAAAGGTCCCTGCGACCCCGACGATGTCACTCTCGCGGCCTGCCTACCGCTTACCACCGCGCTAGCTGCAATCGGCCCTGGGGAGGCTCTCGTCGCCACCGACGACGGTGCGCTCACCGTTGTCGCACCGGGTAAGACACCGCGTGAGGTCGCACGGCTCGGCGCCCCTGCAAAACAATTGCTGCCCAGTCCCTCGGTTGAAGAGGACCGCCAGGTCTTTATTTTGCGTGACGACGACACCATCGCGCGCGTCACCCTCGTAGACGGCGGCACCGCTGATGTACGCGAACTTCCGGACCTCAGCGAGCCGGGCATTCTGGGAATCTATTTTGACCGAACTTCGGGCGCGCTGTCCCCACGCAAATTGCTCGTGGGAGATCCCGGCATTGAGTTTCAGCAGTTCTGCCATGGTCCTGACGGAATGCCGCCGTTGGCAACCGCCATTCTCGACGGCACCCCACAGCTGGTTCAGCTCACCGGCCCTGTGATTAACCCCCTTGGCGGTGTGGACCTGAACGATTCCATCGGTGGGTGCGCAGTGATGGGTGACCGCGTGGTCATTGCCATCCCAGACGCGCAGAAGGTCATCTCCATGCCGGTTGGTCCGCAGTACACTGGGCCCGACGCGGCGTGGGAGGTCAAGGGTTCCCCTGAGGTGCTTGTCGACGGCGACTTCGGCCACATCTCGCATGTGGCGGCTGTCGCAGCGAATCAGGGTATTGAAGTTTGGGGTGCCACGACAAACAAAACCGCCGGGGCACAACCGTCCGAGTCCGACGAGCGCGTCGTCAGACTGCCGAGCGATGGTGCCGCCGGCGGTTCCCCGGATTAACTTTCGGGGAGGCTAACTCGGTGTTGCTAGCTTAGTTTCTTCGCAATCAGCTGGTTGACCTGAGCCGGGTCCGCCTTACCGCGAGTGGCCTTCATGACCTGCCCCACGATGGCGCCGACAACCTTCTTGTTGCCGGCGCGGTACTTCTCGACGATGTCCGGGTTAGCAGCCAGTGCATCGTCAACGGCCTTCTCAATAGCACCGTCGTCGCGAACGACCTCCAGGCCACGGGCAGCGACGACCTCATCAACATCGCCCTCGCCTGCGAGCACGCCGTCGACGGCCTTACGGGCCAGCTTGTTGGTCAGCTTGCCCTCTTCAATCAATGCAATCACGCGGGCGACCTGTACCGGAGTAATTGCGAGCTCAGCCAGCTCCACGCCTGCCTCGTTGGCCTTCTGAGCCAGGTAAGCGACCCACCAGGAACGAGCCTCAGCAGGGCCGGCACCAGCCTCAACGGTGTCGACAATCAGGTCGAGTGCGCCGGCGTTGACCAGGTCGCGCATTTCCTCGTCCTTCAGACCCCACTCTTCCTGGATACGAGCGCGGCGCACCCACGGCAGCTCGGGCAGCGTTGCGCGAATTTCCTCCACCCACTCACGCGGAGCGATAACCGGGGGCAGGTCTGGGTCATTGAAGTAGCGGTAGTCCGACTGCGACTCCTTCGGGCGGCCTTTGGAGGTCGTGCCGTCGGTCTCCTGGTAGTGGCGGGTTTCCTGAACGATCTCCTCGCCATTGGTAATCGCAGCAGCCTGGCGCTGCATCTCGTAGCGAACAGCCTGTTCAACAGACTTCAGGGAGTTGATGTTCTTAGTCTCGGTACGAGTACCGAACTCCTCCTGGCCAATTGGGCGCAGGGAAACGTTGGAGTCCACACGCATCGAGCCCTGATCCATACGGGCATCGGAGACACCGAGGGACTTCACCAGGTCACGCAGTGCAGAAACGTACGCACGAGCAACCTCTGGGGCCCGCTCGCCCGCACCGAGAATCGGCTTGGTCACGATCTCAATCAGCGGAATACCTGCGCGGTTGCAGTCCACCAGCGAACGCGTGGCGCCGTGAATACGGCCGTCGGCACCGCCCAAGTGCGTCAGCTTGCCGGTGTCTTCTTCCATGTGAGCGCGCTCGATTTCGACACGGAACTCCGTGCCGTCGTCAAGCTGAACGTCAAGATATCCGTCGTAGGCGATTGGCTCGTCGTACTGCGAAATCTGGTAGTTCTTCGGCTGGTCCGGGTAGAAGTAGTTCTTGCGCGCGAAGCGGGAGGACTCAGCAATCTCGCAGTTCAGCGCGAGGCCAATCTTGATGGCCCATTCAACGCCCTGACGGTTAACCACGGGCAGCGCACCCGGAAGGCCGAGGCTGCAGGGATCAACGTTGCTATTCGGCTCGGCACCGAAGTTTGCCGAGGAGGAGGAGAACATCTTGGTATTCGTCGAGAGCTCGACGTGAACCTCCATGCCCATTACCGGGTCAAAACGTTCGAGGACCTCATCAAAGTCCATCAAGTCATCAGCGTATGCAGCGGTCATGTTTGTAGAGTCTACTAGCGATGGCCTCGCGTGCGTGCCCTAGGGTATAACTCGTGCCCGGAGTTAACGAACACCCACCGATTCCACCGACGTCAGCACGCGATACGCCAACGTTCCGCGACGCCGCTGACCGCCACCGCGCAGGCGCTACTTTCGACAACGACCTGCAGGAAAGCGCCGACGGCGCCTCGGGCTACCACCGCGTGCGTCCCGGATATCCTCCAGCGGTCATCGATACGTTGACCCGCCTTGCACCGCGCCCACAGGTAGTCGCCGATATCGGCGCCGGCACTGGAAAACTCACCGCCTCGCTTGCCGACGTCTACCGCGATGCCACCCTGCTGGCACTCGATCCCTCCACCGCGATGCGGCAAGCACTGATGCACAATGTGCCAGCGGCGGAATGCCTGGACGGTACTGCGGAGCGCATGAGACTGGAGTCCGACAGCGTCGATGTAGCAACATGTGCGCAGACGTGGCACTGGGTGGACCCGACAGCTGCAAGTAGAGAACTCGCTCGGGTGTTACGTGCGGATGGCGTGGCTATGTTGGTCTGGAACACCTTGGATGTCTCCGTACCGTGGGTGCATCGGCTCAGCCGCATCATGCACGCCGGCGACGTGTTGCGCCCCGGCTTCTACCCCGAGGTTGGTCCAGAGTTGGAGTTAGTCGATGAGGTACGCCTGGCCTGGGAACAGACTCTGACTATCGAGGACATCGTGTTGCTGGCACGGACACGTTCCTACTGGCTTCGTTCCAAGCCCGCCACACGCGCCAAGGTGGAGGCGAACTTGCACTGGTATCTCCACGAACACTTGGGGCACACATACGAAGAAGGCATCGCCCTTCCCTACCGGTGCGATGCCTTCTATTTTCGAGCTGCCTAAATCTTCAAGTTGCCTAGTCGCGCTAGTTAGTTTTCTTTCTTCGACTTAGGGTGAGCCACGCGCTTGAATGCATTCTTAGTCTGTCCTGCCAATTTCTTCGGAGCGGTGTCTACGGCCTCGCCTGGGAAGGAGTTCTTCGCAGTCTCGCGAGGATTGTCCGCGTCAGAGGCCTCTTCAATTTCGGAGAGCTTCTCCAGCCGCTCATTGTCCTTTTCTACGATGCGCTCGGCGTCATCCTCAGTGAAGTCCACGTTATCGTCGCTGACCAATTCCTCGACGATGTCATCGCGAACGCTTTCCTGAAGGTCGACGTTGGAAATGTTGGAGTTAGCCAAAGCGCGATCGAGCTTCTTCTGATCCGCGGTGGTGAACTTTTTGTTCGGATGCATCTTCCGGCGAGCGAGCTTGCGAATACGGCCGCGGCGCTTCGACTCCTCCATCAGCTTGTTACGTCCAGTCAAGTACGCACCACACAGAACAACGATGAGAGCAATACCGACGTATCCAAGGGCCGGGTAGATGGAGCCGACCAAAGCCTTGAACCCGAAGAAACTCAGGCCAAAACCAATCAGCACGGTCACGATAAACACCAAGCGGAAGCGGTGCGGAGTATTGCGCGTCAGGCGGCGGCCCAGCGCGTAGAACATGCCAATGGCCGTGTTGAAAATCATGGCGTAGATGATGATCGCCATCACGGTACCCAGGACCGGGTGGATTTCATTGACGATTGCCAGAGTCGGCATATCCTCATGGCCAACGTCCTTGACCTTGAAGAAGAGGGCAAAGGTCACCAGGGTCAGCAGACCTGCGTAGATGCTGCCACCCATGAGACCACCTATGCCAGCTTCGCGCGGGTTCAGGTAGCTACCGCCGATGACGATGGACATCGACACGGCCACCATCACGCAGAAACCAACATAGTTCAGGGCAGAAATAGACCAGTGCGGCAGCGATGTCGACAGTTCATTGGTGTACTGCGCAGCCTCCGACATCGACGTGTCGGTGGTGACCAAAGTGTAGATACCGGCACCAAGCAAGAACACGATGATGAACGGAGTGATCATGCCAATCACGCGGCTGACCTTGTCGGCATCCAGCATGCCGACACCCAATGTCAGGGCAACCATGATGACGGCACCAATCCACACCTCAAGTCCGAACTGCTGGTTCAAGTTCGCACCGGCACCGGCGAACATGACGAAGCCGGTACAGAACAGCGTGATCATCACGGCGATATCCAAAATCTTCGAGACCCAATTGCGGGTGATTACGTCGAAGACCTCGGAGTGTTCGTCAGCCTGCAAATAGCTGGCAATTGACAGCACCGCCAGACCACTGGCAATCATCACGACGGAGGCAAGTATCACACCCCACAGTCCGTTGGTGCCGAATGCCACGAAGTACTGCATCATTTCCTGGCCGGAGGCGAATCCGGCACCGACAGTTAGGCCGACAAAGGCCATTGCAATTGTTGTGGCTCTTTTCCACATAGCGAGAAAATCCTAAATATTCTTCTATTTTTCAAAAAACTGGAACCCTATAAAACATACTGCCCGGGCTGGTGATTGAAACACCAACCCGGGCCGTACGCCTATTTTGTTATGAAGATGTGCCGAAATGTTTAGCAAAGCGTGCTTAACCAACGCATTTAGCCAAACAGCGCAGCAGCTGCGCGGTAACGCCCCTCAGGTACAACCTTCAGCTCGGAGACCGCATCATCGATGTCGATACGCTGAATGTCCTCGCCGTGGAGAGCAACAATCTTGCCGAAATCGCCCTCGTGGACCGCACGGGTCGCGTGGATACCGTAGCGGGTAGCCAGCACGCGGTCGTACGCAGTAGGCGTACCGCCACGCTGAATGTGGCCAAGCACCGTGGTGCGCACGTCGTACCCGGTGCGCTTCTTAATCTCCGCACCAATAACCTGACCAATGCCGTTGAAGGTTTGGTGGCCGAACTGGTCGACACCGCCCTCTTCGTAATCCATGGTGCCCGGCTTCGGGGTGGCGCCCTCGGCGACGACGATGATGCCGTACTTCTCACCCATCTGGAAACGGCGTTCCATCGACTTCACAATCTCATTGATGTCGAATGGCTTTTCCGGAATGACAATGTGGTGAGCACCACCGGCCATACCCGCATGCAATGCAATCCAGCCCACGTGTCGGCCCATGACCTCAACAATCATGACGCGCTGGTGGGATTCCGCGGTGGTGTGCAGACGATCAACCGCGTCGGTGGCAACGGCCACTGCAGTGTCGAAACCGAAGGTGTAGTCCGTACCATTGACGTCATTATCAATGGTCTTCGGAACACCGACGACTGGCACCCCGTTGTCCGAAAGCCACTTGCCGGCCTTCAGCGTGCCTTCGCCACCGATTGGAATCAGGGCATCGATGCCCGCATCAGCGAGGTTTTCCTTGATGCGGTCGAGGTTGGACATGAGAATGTCCGGGTGCACGCGGCCGGTGCCCAGCATCGTGCCGCCACGCAGCAGCATGCGGTCAATCCGCTCGTCGTCGTAAAGCTGAACCCTACGGTCTTCCATAAGACCAATCCAACCGTCCTCAAAGCCGACAACGGTTGAGCCGTACTCGCTCGAGCTGGTACGGACAATTGCACGGATAACGGCATTCAGACCGGGACAATCTCCACCGGAGGTAAGGGTCGCAATTCGCATGATGCCCACCTTAGTCGCGTTAGTCAGTTCGTGCTTGACAGCCTTGGTCAAAACTACTTCTGTAGGTACTCTTGCCCCGGCAGCTCGGATGGCAGCTCCATTTTCGTTGTCACCTCCGACGTCGGCATTAGACCATATTCTTCGAGTGCCTTGCGCACATACTCTGCGGCATCGATATTCAGCGGAGACTCCGTCCACAATGCAATTGGCAGGTTAATGAAGCGATTTTCCTTGACCGCCTCTAGATCCTTCGTGGCTGGGTTCGTGCGCAAAACTTTGATTTTCTCTTCAAAGGTCTGACCTGGGTAATCCACAAGCGCGATGAAGTCTGGATTCATCTCCGCGACATGCTCCCAGGAGGTCGTAGTCCAGGTGTCCTTAATAGACTCGGCTGCATTCGTCGCGCCGGCCTTTTCCAGGATGCCTTGAGGTGCGCCAAAGGCCCCAGAGGTAAACGGTGCTTCACCGGCAGAGTCAAAGAGGAAGCCCACCGGCTTCTTGTCGCCCTTCGGCGCGGCATCCAAGGCTTGCAGACGGTTATCTATATCTGCAATAACCTTGTCGCCCTCGCCATCATGGCCTGTCAAGGTTGCAATGTTCTTCAAATCAATCTTGACGGCTTCCCACGGATCCACCAGCCCACGAGTGTGACCCGGGTCGCCGCTGCCACCCTGGTCTGTCTTGCCTTCGGCACTGCTCCGGCAGGACTCCGTCAGGGTGTAGGCACCTATACCGTGCTCGGAAAGCGATTCCGGGGTAATGCCCTTGTCCTCGCTAAATCCATAGCCCCATCCCGCCAGCATCACATCCGGCTCGGCCGCAATGACCTGCTCCAGATTCGGGTATTCCTTCGCAACTTCTGGCTTCTGCGCAATTTCATCGCCGTAAGCGGCGGTCAACACCGGCAGGTGCGAGGCCATAGAGCTCACTGCAGTGATCTCGTCCGCGGCCCCCACAGCTAGCGCCAGCGAGGCGACGTTGCCGTCGTTGATGAGCAACTTTTTAGCTACACCCGGGTAGCTGACTTCTTCACCGCAGTTGGTGAGGGTTAAGCCTGACGACGAAGCCTGCGTTCCCTCATCAGAGCCACAGGCGGCAGCTCCGAATGCCAGTGCAGCCACTGCGATACCAGCTGCTGAGGCACGCAGGGGATGTCGGAAAGCATGTGCGTTATTCAAGGGAGTACTCCTAGTTGATGGTGGCAGCATCCAGCTCGCTATCGATTGCGAGATGGCGGCGGCCAGAGGGAGAATTGAGCTGACAGGATTCAACCTGAAAGATTTTGGCGACGAAGTCGCGGGTCAGCACGTCTACGGGGATGCCGTCGGCCGCGATACCGCCGTCCGCGACCACGATAACGCGGTCGAAGTGGTTCATCACCAGGTCCAAGTCGTGGATGGCGGCAATGATACACGCTCCGCTGGAACGGGCCAGCCGGAGGACGGATTGTTGATGGCGCACGTCGAGGTGGTTGGTGGGCTCGTCGAGAAGCATAATCGGCGAGTCCTGGGCGATGGCGCGCGCCAGACACACGCGACGACGTTGCCCGCCCGAGAGCTGCCCACACAGGCGTTGCGCGACTGTTTCCAGACCTACGAGCGCTAGCGCACGGTCGACGTGGGAGTTGTCCTCGGCAGTGTTGCCACCTAAAAGGCGCTGGTAGGGCAACCGGCCGAGGGAGACAAAGTCGCGCACACGCATTTCGGCGGGCGGAACCTCGTTTTGTGCCACGAAAGCGAGATCGCGGGCGCGGTGCTTCGAACTAATTGAGCTCATCGATTTGCCGTTAATCTCAACCTCGCCCGCAGCCGGTTTCGTAATCCCACCGAGCGCACGCAGCAAAGTGGATTTGCCCGCGCCGTTAACACCGACGATGGCGGTCATGGGCTCCGCGCCGAAGCTGAGGTTGATTCCGCTGACGATGGTGCGTCCGGCGATGTCACAGCGCACATCCTTAGCGGAGAGGACAGATTTTTGCGGGGCGCTCATTTATTCGGCACCTCCGTAGCTGTAGTGCGAGCGGCTCATGAGGTAGAGGAAAAGAGGTGCTCCAACCAATCCGGTGACCACACCCAGCGGCATTTCCTGGCTTCCGCCCACTACGCGCGCGATGATGTCCACCCAGATGAGAAATAGTCCACCCATGAGCGCAGCGACCGGTAGGACAACGCGGTGCGTGGCGCCTACCAAGATGCGGGTCAAGTGCGGAATCACCAGGCCGACAAACCCGATGCCGCCCGATACCGCCACGAGCGTGCCGACGAGAACAGCCTGGAGCACAAATACCTGCGTGCGTAGCCGAGTAACGTCAATACCTACGGCTGCTGCGGTGCTCTCACCAGTTGCCAGTGCATCCAGTTGACGGGCTTTGACCAGGAAAAACAACAGTACTGCGATGAGGACGATGAGCGGGAAGAGCGTCTTCACCCAGGTCGCACCGGCAACAGAGCCCAGCATCCAAAACATCACGGACTGCGCGGCCCTCGGGTCTGGCCCGGCGAAGACCATGAAGCTACTCAGCGCGGAAAACGCAGCGGAGAGCACAACGCCAGAGAGCACCAAGCGCAGCGGAGTCAGCCCACCGCCTGCAGTGGCGAAAGCACCGACTGCGAGGGTGGCCATGACTGCACCGAGGAGTGCGCCGAATGTCAGCGGCGCGATAGGGCTTCCAGAGAAAGCACCAAAGATGATCACCGCGGTCGCACCGGCGCCGGCACCTGCGGAAATACCTAACAGATACGGGTCTGCCAACGGGTTACGGACCAGTGTCTGCATAGCCACACCGGAGACAGCTAGCCCCGCCCCTACAATCGCTGCGAGAATTCCCCGGGGAGCGCGGAGATTCCAGATGATGGTGTCCGAACTGGCGGGCACGGATTCATCGAGCTCAGTGCGGAAGAGGTGATGCGAAATGACCTGTGTCGTGGTGGACCAGGTGATATCCGCCGAGCCGAAGACCACCGCAGCGACCAGACTGACCGCAATGGCTATGACAATGACCAGCCCATAAATCCAAGGTATAAACCGCGGTGGGTTTTTAATTCTGACTCTCTCCATGTTTGCGTTCCTGCGCATGTATGAAATTTCCCCAGATACGACAACAACCGCCGCTCTCTCACTTCAGTGAGCAAAACGACGGTTGAAGAAAACCGACTAACGCTTATTGAGCGACATTATGCAATCGGGCCGCGGACCTTTTCATAGGCAGCGCCGACCTTGTACAGGCGATCATCACCGTGGCGCGGAGCCATAATCTGCAGGCCCACCGGCAGGCCGGTGTCTTCAGCCAGGCCCGACGGCACGGACATGCCACACATGCCAGCCAGGTTGAGCGGCAGAGTACACAGGTCGAACATGTACATGCTCAGCGGGTCGTCAACCTTTTCGCCCAACTTGAACGCAGTGGTCGGAGTGGTCGGCGAGATTAAGACATCCACCTTTTCGAAGGCCCGCTCAAAGTCCTGCTGAATCAGGGTACGGACGCGCTGCGCCTGGATGTAGTAAGCGTCGTAGTAACCGACCGATAGCGCGTAGGTACCGATGATGATGCGTCGCTTAACCTCATCGCCGAAACCAGCGGCACGGGTCATAGCCATGACCTCATCGGCGGAGTGCGTACCGTCATCGCCAACACGCTGGCCGTAACGCATGCCGTCGAAACGAGCCAGGTTGGAGCTGACCTCGCACGGCAGAATCAGGTAGTACGCGCTCAGTGCGTGGTCGAAGTTCGGGCAATCGACCTCGACAACCTCCGCGCCAGCTTCCTTAAGCTTGTCGACGGCCTCGTGGAAGCTGTCCAGTACGCCAGCCTGGTAACCCTCGGTGCGGTCGAACTGCTTGACGATGCCGACCTTAACCCCCGTGAGGTCACCGGTAGCTCCTTCCTTGGCAGCAGCAACGACATCGGCAATCGGCTGCTCCGTGGAGGTCGAGTCGTTCTCGTCGTGACCAGCAATGATTTCGTGCAGCAGCGCGGTATCCAGAACGGTACGAGCGGTCGGGCCACCCTGGTCCAACGAGGAGGCACAAGCGACCAGGCCGTAGCGGGATACCGTGCCATAGGTCGGCTTCACACCGACCGTTGCGGTCAGAGCTGCTGGCTGACGAATCGAGCCACCGGTGTCAGTACCGATAGCCAGCGGAGCCATACCGGAGGCCAGCGCCGCGGAAGAGCCACCACCGGAACCGCCTGCGGTGCGCTCGACATCCCACGGGTTGTGAGTCGGGCCATAAGCGGAGTTCTCAGTCGACGAGCCCATGGCGAACTCATCCATATTGGTCTTACCCAGGATTGGGATACCAGCTGCACGCAGCTTGGCAGTAACCGTTGCGTCGTAAGGGCTCATGTAGCCCTCGAGCATCTTGGAAGCGCAGGTGGTCGGCGCATCGGTGGTAGTGAAGACATCCTTCAGCGCCAGCGGAACACCGGCCAGCGCGGAGGCCGGCTCCTCGCCAGCATCCAGCGACTCATCGACCTTGCGAGCTGCAGCCAGGGCCTCTTCGGCACCGACGTGCAGGAATGCGTGAATGTCCTCATCAATTGCCGCGATACGGTCGAGGAACGCCTGGGTGACCTCTACCGAGGTCAGCTCACGAGCGTGAATCTTCTGTGCGAGCTCAAAAGCGCTGAGCCCCAGAATCGGATCCTCAGCAACAGCGGCATGCAGGTTCGGGTTAGCTGCAGTCATTTCTTCCACGTACTCCTACTCGCCGAGAATCTGGGGAACTTCGAAGCGCTGGCGGTCCTGCGACGGCGCCTGATCCAGCGCCTGCTCCGCAGTCAGCGTCGGCTTGACGACGTCCTCGCGCATCACACCGGATAGCGAAGAGGGGTGACTCATCGGTTCAACATCATCCGCAGCCACCTTTTGAACGGCCTGGACGTGGTTAATAATGCCGTCGATCTGACCGGCGAACTCGTCGAGTTCCGCGTCAGTCAGAGCCAGACGGGACAATCGCGCTAGGTGGGCGACCTCATCGCGTGAGATAGCTGGCACGCTAGTACCCCTTTCATTTCTTCGTACGAAGCTAGTGCACAGAAGTTTAGTTGAAACTGTTTTTGAACCGCGAGAGCGGGCTGTACTTGCCAACAGTAGTCGTTGTCGCCAAGCAGTTGTCCGCAGGGTCTTACATTTCAAAGGTTTACCCTGTAGCCTAAATCACTACTTCTATAGTTACACCGCAAGAATCACTATCAATTATTCGAAAGGTTGTGTACACAGCCATGAGTTACCTCCTTCGCATCCAGCTTCCCGACGAACCAGGCGCGCTTGGCTACGTCGCGGCTGCCCTGGGCGAAGTAGAAGGTGATATTCGCAGTGTCGATGTTGTAGATCACGGCGCTAGTGGCGTTGTTGTCGACGACATTGTGGTTGACCTGCCCATGGGCCTGCTACCAGACACACTGATTACAGCGGCTCAGTCCATTAGCGGAGTGGAAGTCGATTCAATTAGGCCTTTCTCCGGCTCGGTCGACCGCCGCGGACAGATTGCGCTGCTGGCCAAGTTCTCACAGCACACAAAAAACTTGGATCGTGCCCTCGGAGATGTCGTCGACGGCCTGCCTCAGACTATGACTGCCGGCTGGGCTATCGTCCTCGGCGAACAGAGCAATGGCCGGTGGGTACGTCGCGCTTCCTCTACCGCTGCTCCAGAGGATAACGGCCGGGCTCTGCCGGAAGCCCCGATTGACTCGCCGCGAAACCTGGATCCGGACGAGGAAACGTGGCTGCCGGAGGACTGGACGGTTATGGACTCCTCCATTGCCGCTACTCCAATGGGCAAGGGTCTCGTTTTAGTCATTGGCCGGCCCGGCGGGCCGGACTTCCTACCAAGTGAGGTTGAGCACTTGGGACGTATTGGCACGATTGTCGGCGCGATTATCGACTAGCAGCGGCTAATGGGCTGCCCCCCTGTGGGCTGCCATACTTCTGCACGAAGTTCTTACGCTATGGCTCCTCCCCTATGGAGCGCAGTGATTCACGCTTAGCGGTAAAGTCTGGAAATGATACCAGTCAATAAGGAGCTTCTTTGATGTCGAACTTGAGTGACCTCGTCGGATCCCACATTCGTGCCGAGTCCGGCCGTGTCCCCCAGTCGTCCACTGAGATGGAATTCTGGTCCGGTCTGTCACGGGTTGTTGTCGATGACCTAGCGGACAACTGGCAGCGCACCACGGAGGCATACGCTGCTACCCGCCAGCAGCACTATTTCTCCGCCGAGTTCCTCATGGGTCGCGCCCTGCTGAACAACCTGCTCAATGCAGGTCTGGTGGATGAGGCCTCTGCTGCCGTGGAAAAGTACGGCAAGAATCTGACAGACGTGCTCGAGGCTGAACACGACGCCGCTCTCGGTAACGGTGGCCTGGGTCGTCTGGCCGCCTGCTTCCTGGATTCCTGTGCCACGCAGAATCTGCCGGTGACGGGTTATGGCATTCTCTACCGCTACGGCCTGTTCAAGCAGACCTTTGAAGATGGCTTCCAGGATGAGCACCCGGATCCGTGGATGGAAGAGGGCTACCCCTTCGTCATTCGTCGCGAGGAACTGTCCAAGATTGTCACCTTTGATGACTTGGTGGTGCGCGCTGTTCCATATGACATGCCAATTACCGGCTACGGCACCGATAACGTCGGCACGCTGCGCCTGTGGCACTCGGAGCCGATGCGTGAGTTCGACTACGACGCCTTCAACTCGCAGCGCTTCACCGACGCCATTGTCGAACGGGAGCGCGTCCATGACCTGTGCCGCGTGCTCTACCCGAATGACTCGACCTATGACGGCAAGGTCCTGCGCGTTCGCCAGCAGTACTTCTTCGTCTCGGCTTCGTTGCAGACGATGATTGATTCTTACATCGAGAATCACGGCGAGGACCTGCGCGATTTCCACAAGTACAACTCCATTCAGCTCAATGACACCCACCCGGTGCTCGCTATCCCAGAGCTGATGCGTCTACTCCTGGATGAGCACGATATGAGCTGGGACGACGCCTGGAACGTCGTGTCCAACACCTTCGCCTACACCAACCACACCGTTCTGGCAGAGGCCCTGGAGACCTGGGAATACTCCATTTTTGACTGTCTCTTCGGCCGCGTTCTGGAGATCACCCGTGAGATCGACCGCCGCTTCCGCGAAGATCTGGCGGAGCGTGGCTTCGACCAGGGCAAGATTGACTACATGGCGCCGATTTCCCACGGTCGTATCCACATGGCGTGGATTGCCTGCTACGCCGCGTACTCCATCAACGGTGTGGCTGCCCTGCACACGGAAATCATTAAGCGCGAAACGTTGAAGGACTGGCATGATATCTGGCCGGAGCGCTTCAACAACAAGACCAATGGCGTCACCCCGCGCCGCTGGCTCAACCAGTGCAACCCGCGCCTGTCGGCACTGCTGACTCGCCTGTCGGGTTCGGACGCCTGGGTCACTGACTTGGACAAGCTCGCTGAGCTCGAAAAGTTTGCTGACGACGAGGCCGTGTTGCGTGAGATTCTCGACATCAAGCACGAGAACAAGAAGGACTTCGCCACCTGGCTGGAGCACCGCCAGGGTATTTCGGTGAACCCGGACGCCATCTTCGATACCCAGATTAAGCGTCTGCACGAGTACAAGCGCCAGCTTCTCAACGCGCTCTACATCCTGGATCTCTACTACCGCATCAAGGAGGATCCAGCGCTGGACGTGCCACCGCGCGTGTTCATTTTCGGTGCCAAGGCCGCCCCAGGCTACGTTCGCGCAAAGGCCATCATTAAGTTCATCAACGCTATCGCGGACAAGGTCAACAACGATCCGGACATGGAAGGCCGCCTGCAGGTCGCCTTCGTTGAGAATTACAACGTCACCCCGGCAGAGCACATCATCCCAGCCACCGACATCTCCGAGCAGATTTCCACTGCCGGTAAGGAGGCTTCGGGTACCTCGAACATGAAGTTCATGATGAACGGTGCACTGACGCTGGGCACCATGGACGGTGCAAACGTCGAAATCGTCGACGCCGCCGGCGAAGAAAACGCCTACATCTTCGGTGCGCTGGAAGAGGAACTGCCGGAGCTGCGCCGCACCTACAGCCCGCGTGGCACTTACGAAACGGTGCCGGGGCTCAAGCGCGCTGTCGATTCGCTTGTCGACGGCACTTTTGCTGACGGTGGCAGCGGAATGTTCCACGACCTGCACTTCTCGCTGCTGGAGTCCAACGGGTACGAGCCAGCCGATGTCTACTACGTCCTCGGCGACTTCGCTGACTACCGCGAAACCCGCGACCGCATGGCCGAGGACTACCGCGACGAGCTGGCGTGGGCCAAGAAGTGCTTCCTGAACATCATCCGTTCGGGCCGCTTCTCCTCCGACCGCACCATCCGCGATTACGCCAATGAGGTCTGGAAGCTGGAAGAGACCAAGATTTAGGCCCCGGCTGAGCTAGGCTCAGCTAGGCCTGACCAGTTTCCAGCAACCGCTTGAACCCATCCTCATCGAGGATGGGCAAGCCCAGTTCCTCGGCCTTTGTGGCCTTGGAGCCGGCGTTTTCGCCAACCACCACGTAGTCGGTCTTCTTCGACACCGACCCCGCGGCCTTACCGCCACGGGAGATAATGGCTTCCTTCGCGCTATCGCGCGTGAAGTCCTCCAAAGAGCCGGTGACTACCACGGTCAATCCCTCAAGCACCTGATCTGGGCGATCGGTAACTTCATCGGCCATGCGCACACCCGCGGCTTCCCAGCGCTCGACAACCTCGCGGTGCCAGTCCACTTCGAACCAGTCAGCCACGGAATCGCCGATGATTTCACCGATGCCATCGATGGCCGAAATCTCCTCGCGGCTGGCAGCCCGGAGCGCTTCCATCGAGCCGAACTTCTGTGCCAAGGTCCGCGCCACCGTTGGGCCCACATGACGAATGGACAGACTGACCAACACCCGCCACAGCTCTTTGTCCTTGGCTGCGTCGATATTGGCCAGCAGCTTCTTACCATTGGCATTTAGCGACTTGCGCGAAGCCGTGGTGTAGACCTCAGTGCCGAGCAAATCTTCCTCGGTGAGGTCGAAGAGGCGGGACTCGTCGTCAAGCACGCCGCGATGAATCAAATCGGCAGCACCCCTCTCCCCCAGGTTTTCGATATCAAACCCGGAGCGGGAGGCGAGGAATTCGATTCGGCGACGCAGCTGACCTGGGCAGTAGCGGGTATTGGGGCAACGCCAATCGGCATCGCTGTCCTTTGCCGGAGCCAAACGAGTACCACACTCGGGGCAGAGAGTCGGGTAAATGTACTTTCGCTCGCTGCCATCTCGGAGATCGGCCACGGGGCCGAGCACCTCTGGGATCACGTCACCGGCCTTGCGGATAGTCACGCGGTCACCGATGAGCACACCCTTTCGGTGCACCTCGGAAGGGTTGTGTAGCGTCGCCATCTCGACAGTTGACCCGGCCACGAAGACCGGCTTCATCACGGCATATGGCGTCGCACGACCAGTTCGGCCAATGGAGACTCGAATGTCCAGCAGGTCCGTGGTGACCTCTTCTGGCGGGTACTTATACGCGATCGCCCAACGCGGCGCCCGCGAGGTCGCGCCCAGCGCGCGCTGCTCAGAAAGGGAGTCAACCTTGACCACAAGCCCGTCCATCTCGTGGATGGCATCGTGGCGGTGCTCGCCCCAGTACTGCATCTGCTTGACGACGTCATCCGCGGAATGCACCTGATTTGTATACGGCGACACGTGGAAACCCCACTCGCCCAAGGCACGATAGGCCTCGTGCTGAGACTGTGGACGCCAGCCCTCGATATGACCAATTCCATGGCAGATCATGGACAAGCGACGCTTCGCCACTTCTGCAACATCCTTCTGTCGCAGGGAACCGGCGGCGGCGTTACGGGGGTTGGCAAACGGCTTCTGGCCTGCGTCGACGCGATCGGAGTTGATGCGTTCGAACTCCTCCAACGAGATAAAGACCTCACCACGTACCTCAAGCACGTCGGGGACGTTCTCGCCGCTGATTTCATGCGGAATATCTTCGATGGTGCGCGCATTGGCGGTGACGTTCTCCCCCACTCGGCCGTCTCCGCGGGTGGCCGCCCGGACAAGTCGGCCCTTCTCATAGACCAGGTCGATAGACAGGCCATCGATTTTCAGCTCGGTCAGATACGTGCTGGCCGGGGTGCGGGCCAGCCAGCCGCGCAACTCCTGCTCATCGAAAACATTGTCCAAGCTGTAGAGACGTTCGAGGTGCTCAACGGGCTCGAATACTTCCCCGTCGGCAGGCGCTTCGACCTGTGCGCCGACCTGCTGAGTGGGACTGTCCGGCACCACCAGATCGGGCCACTGTTCCTCTAACTGCTGCAGTTGACGGAACATCTCGTCGTACTCAGCATCGGAGATAACCGGCTGCGCGGTGTAATACAGCGCAGCGTTATCACGAATGCGAGTTGCTAGCTCTTGCCACTTCTCCCGGACGTCCGCCGGCGCCGGCTCGGAGGCGGGGGCGCTGGAAAACGAGGACAAATCAGAGGTTGACAGGTCGGAGTTCTCATCGGTCGAGGAAGTCACGTCGCTCATTCTATGTCATTGCCCGGATACGCCGGGAGACACGGAAATTCTCTTGACCTTGTTCCTGCCCCTCAGCGAATCCGCACTCTCCGCTACAGTTGAGACATGCATAATTTCGATCCGCGACGCATGCTCGCGTTTGATCTGGAGACTACCGGCACGGATCCTCGCACCTGTAAGATTGTCACTTCCGCACTGGTTCGACTGACTGAGCAGGGCAAAGATTCCACCATCATGCTCGCTGATCCCGGTGTCGAAATTCCGCAAGCTGCGTCTGATGTGCATGGCATCACCACTGAAAAAGCTCGCGCGGAGGGGCGTCCGCACGATGAAGTGCTAGCAGATACCATTGCGGGTCTTAAAGCTGCCTGGCGCGATGGGCTGACGGTAGTGGCCTATAACGCGGCCTATGATCTGACGGTACTGCGCTCACAGGATCCCAATTTTACTGTTGATGGTCTCGTCGTCGACCCCTTTGTGCTGGATAATTACTTCGACCCGGATCGTCGTGAAAAGCGCACTTTGACTGATGTCTCCCGCCATTATCAAGTGCGCCTGGACGGGGCACATGATGCCACCGAAGATGCCCTGGCGGCTGCGCGTATCGCATGGGTGATGGCGCGCCACTACCGGGAGCTGACCGAAAAATCGGGAGAAGAACTGATGGAGCTGCAGGCCGTCGCGTACTACCAGTACAAGAAGAACCTGCAGCTCTATCTGGCGGATAAAGGCCGTGACGTATCCGACTTTACTTTCGGATGGCCGACCGACGTCACCGACGCTTAGGGTCGTCCACCCACTGCCCTCTAACTCTCCGCGGAGGCTGCTTCCACCTCTGTCTGTGCCCCTGATTCGACGGGCAACGTGCTCGGCTTTGTCGGCCACAGTGCATTGTCGCCAATCAGTCGGACAATGGCCGGGACAATGAAGGGTCGAACCACGAAGGTATCCAGCAAAATGCCCAGCGCTAAGCCCAAACCGAACTGGTAGAGCTCACGGATTGGCTGAGTCATGAGCACCGCGAAGGTAGCCGCGAGAATCAGGCCAGCCGAAGAGACCACGCCACCTGTACGGGCAACAGCAATCTTCATTGCCTCACGCACATCGTGGTGCTTCAGCTCCTGCCGAAGTCTGCTCATCACAAAGATGGTGTAGTCCACGCCCAGCGCGATCAGGAACACCAGAATGTAGGCAGTAACGCGGTTACCGATGCCCTCATCTCCCTGCATATTGAGGGCAATTAGGACAGTCAGACCCATCGTCGCTGCAAACGACAACAACAGTGTTGCAGCCAAGTACAGCGGTGCTAGCAGGGATTTGAGTAGCACTGCCAACACGATTGCGACGATGGCAATCATCACTGGTACGAGCATCTTGATGTCGCGATCGAGGTCGGCGCGGACGTCGCTAAGCTCAGCGGTTTCGCCAGTCGCAGTCACTTCGGTGTCGGCGGAAGCACCAGCTGTCTTCAGTGCATCGCGCACATCATTGCTGATGGGTTCCAGTGCTTCCATGGATTCTGTGATGTATGGATCCTGATTGAGGACAACAGTCATGCGTGCTGTCTCACCGTCATCGGTGACATCACGGGAAGTCACGCTGATTCGGGCGATATTCGCAGAATCTTTCTTTGCCACTTCTTCAGCTGCTTGCTGCAGCTGTGGCAGGTTTAGCTCCTGGCCTTCGATAAGCAACGTGGTCGGAGCGATTTCGCCCGCTCCAATATCGCGGGCCGCAATCTCCTGCCCTGCAGCAGAGTCGGTGTCCACGCGGAAGCCAGTGAGGAAGTTGAAAGACTCCTTGTAATTCAACGCTCCCAGCGACATCACAATCAACAGCGCCAGACCTGCGGCCAAAACGGCCTTCGGCTTCTTATCGACGGTATTGGCGACCTTCGTCCACATCTTCGAGTCGACCCGCTGGAGTGCCTTGTCATATCCGCCCGGCCAGAATGCAGCCTTCCCCACAGCAATGAACAACGCTGGCAGGAACACGGCAGCGACGATGGCCATTGAGGCCACACCAATAGCGAGGTATGGACCGAAGCCTTGCAATGCTGGCGACTTGGTGAACAGCAGCGCCATCATTGCCAGGATGATGGTGCCTGCGGAGCTAGCGAGAACCTCGCCAGTACGGCCCATTGCGTCCACCATGGCAGCATTACGGTCTAGCTCTTGTCCCTTTTCTCGCTGGGCAGCCAGTGCTTCACGGTAACGGGCATTGATAATCAGCGCATAGTCAGTACCGACGCCGAAGAGCAGCACTGTCATAATCGATGCGGTCTGCGAGCTGATCTCAATGGCACCGGCATCTGCGAGCAACGCACCGACGCTCTGTGCCAGCCGCATTGCGACGCCAACGGCCAACAGAGGCAGGATTGCGAGTACTGGCGAGCGATAGACCAGCAGCAGAATAACCAGTACCAAGAGAATAGTTCCGAGCATGAGCACTCGGTCACCAGAGGAAAAGACCTTGACCGTATCGGTGACGATGCCCGCTGGGCCGGTTAGGTGCGTTTCCACGTTGCCGTTTTTGTCGGCATTATCAGCGATTGCGGCAATATCCTCGCGCAGTGCATCAATTTCATCGCGGTAGGACTTCTCAGTAGCGTCGCCCATGATGGGAACGACGATGGTTACAGTCTTTCCATCTTCGCTCCGGGTTCCTTCCGGTGAACCCGGGATGCACTTGCCTTCACGAAGCACCTGGCTTCCCAGGCTGGTACACACGGGACTAATCGGTGCCCGCGTAAAACCGTCGTCCCGCTCAGCCAAGTCAGCGAGGACGTCGTGCGCGGCCTTCTCAGTGGTCTTCGCAGAGTCTGACGTCAACACTACGACGGCAGGCAGAAGATTTGGTTCTGTGGGAAACGCCTCTTGGAGACGCTTCTTCGCTTCCACTGACTGCGCAGTTTCCGACGGACCGTCGCCGGAATTCGTCTTAACATCGTCTACGGAGGGCGCGATGGCTGACAGAAGCCCCACTACCAGCAACGAAACGACGATAGTGAGCCACATGCGTCGTTTAGTGCCAAATAAAGCGGCGTTAAATCGCCGATACATGACGCGGGTGTCCTTTCTAGGTGGATATCTGCATTTTTCTTGTGGATTCTCTCCAGTTCCTGAGATTATGAGAACACCGCGACTTATAAAATCAGCGGACCGAATGTTCCGTTCTTTCTCAGAATCCAAGGATTTCGCCATGCCTAGAATTTCTGCAGCCACCGTTGTCGAACACCGTCGACAAGTCAATGAAAAGCTGATGGATGCCGCTAGCAGCCTGCTCGCAAAACAAACAGTTAGCGACATCGAGGCACCCCTTAAGGTGGGTGAGATCGCAAAGGAGGCCGGAATTGCTCGGTCCAGTTTTTATCGCTACTACAACACCGTCGATGATCTGGTTGCAGCGCTCGTCCTACGTGACTTCCCCGAATGGAAAGTTACCGTCGCCACGTCGGTGAAAAAGGCAAAAGACCCTGTTTCTGCAGTTCGCGCATTCGTCCGCGCCAACATCAGCATGGCTAGCGACTCGAAGCACGCTTGGCGGACGGCTGTCTTTTCCTACCATTTTCACCAGGATGCACAGCGCGAAATCAGTGCGATTCACGCCGAACTGCACGACATTCTCGTCGTCGCAATCACGGAACTCGACAGCCTCGCCGAATCTCACGGATATCTCGTCGCACGCACGATTCAAAACATCGTCAACTCTGCCGTCACCGCCGTAGAGACACTTTCACTTAACGACGAACAGTTGGATACCTACATTGCGTGGCATGAAGAAGCTGTGGAAGCGATATTGGTCTCCGCCTCCACGCGGGCTACAAATCCCCCGCCGCGCGACGCATCAACTCAGCCGCTTCCCGACCCGCGCGAAGCTGGGCAATAGTTTCATCGACATCGCTGTGCTCGAATCCGGAAACAGGGGCAATAGAAAGCTTGCTTGCGCGGTCCTGATGGGAAAAGCCTAATTCCTCCCATAGCCGTGCAGCTTTCTCAGCTACTCCTCGCGGAGCGCTCCCGATAGCTGCTCCGGTAAACTCGTCCCGCTCGGCTACATGCACGGGCACGATGCCACAGAGGATGCACTGGCCACTGCCCGCATTGCGTGGGTCATGGCTCGTCACTACCCAGAGATTACGGCCAAGCCCGGTGAAGAGCTGATGGAGCTCCAGGCAGTCACGTACTACCGGTACAAGAAAAACTTGCAGCAGTACCTGGCCGAAAAGGGTAAGGATACGTCGGACTTCACCTTCGGGTGGCCGATGGACTAAGCAGCGGGTTCTCCCCCACCCTCCCCGGCCCTCCCAATATCCAGAGTTTTGTGATTATCCAATGGAAACCGAATATCCAAAATTCGGCGGAGTATCCAAGTTATCCAAGCCGATGTGGATTATCCATTGCTATGATTGATGCGTGACCACTCGCAGCGACAAGGCCATCACCATCCCGCGCAATCCTTTCCACCCCACATTCGGCCGATCCCCGGCCGTCATCGGTGGGCGCGATGTCGAGCTGGACTCGTTTGAGCTGGCTCTGGCGGAAGGCCCCGGTAATCCCTGGCGAACCGCGCTAATTTCCGGTACCCGCGGAATCGGCAAGACGGTACTTCTCAACGAGTTTGAAACCGCAGCAAAGCAACTGGGATGGATTGTGCTGCGTGCTCACATCGGCTCTGAAATGATTTCTGAGCTCACCGATGTCACCATTCCGCGCGCTTTCAGTGCCATTGACAGTGCACCGACGGGCAAGGGCCGTCACCTCACCGGCCTGTCCATCGCCGGCATTGGCGGGTTTAAGACGGAAGTCAGCACTTCTCAGCCCGAGCCCGGCAGGAATCTGCTCAGCCAACTTCAGGATCTCTCGGCTCTCCTCATGCCACAGGAATCCGGCATCTTGCTCACTCTCGACGAGGTGCAAAGTGCAGACCCCGCACAGCTCAACGAAATTGCCCATGCAATCCAGGACCTCAATCGCGACGATGCGGAGATTGCCTTTGTCGCAGCCGGGCTGCCCAGCGGTATCGAGGACTTGCTCCAGCTAGAGGGCGCAACATTCTTACGCCGTGCCGAGCGCGTGTCTCTGGGCCGATTGGACTTGGAGACCACCAAGGACATCATTCGCAGAACTGCAGAACTCGGCGAACGCGCGATGACCGAGGATGCCGTCGAGCTGGCCTCTGAACTCAGCCACGGCTACCCGTATCTCATACAGACCATTGGCTCAGTCGCTTGGGCTAAGGCCAGGTTGGCCCACTCGGACACCATTACCGCTCAGCATGTCTCGGATGCCGCAGCGGAATCCATCCGCCGCATCGGGCTGCAAGTTCATGCGCCCAGCCTGCGGAAAGTGCCACCTCGCCAGATTGTTTTTCTCAAAGCGATGGCTCGCCTCTCCCCCAATGGAAAGCCCGTGGCCACGAGCGCCATCGCAGAGACCATGGGACGCAAACTCTCTGGCATCTCACAGCTTCGCCATGACCTGATTTACCGCGAGTTGATTGTGTCAGCGTCGACGGGATACGTGGAATTCACACTTCCCTACTTCGCCGACTACCTCAATACGCTGGTGGAATAAGGTCGCTATTCGTCGCGAGCCAAGTCACCGGCTGCCCGACGAAGAAGTTCCGTGGCATTACGGCCTGCGCCGAGTTGCGCCTGTGCTTCTTCATTGGAGCTGGCAGCAAAGCCGCCCATCGGCGCCAGATTCAGGCTCTCAGCAATCTGTAGGCGCGAATAGCCCAGCTCATCCCAGAACAGCGCTGCTTGCTCAGCGAGTGCTCGAGCCGGTGTCGCCACCGGGACGCCCGTGTGCTCTTCTCGCTCCGTGACCGTAACTGGCACAATACCCAGCTCCAGGGACATATCGGCACCGACCACGGCAGCCGCAAAATCCAGTTGCTGCGTGGTGGTCAGTTCTTTGCGAGGTAGCCACACTCCGGCCGCACCGGAATCCGCCAAGGCCTGAACAGCCAGGCCATCGGGGATCGACAGCGCGATGGTCACTTCGATGTCGTCGTCACGCAGCGGCCCCGTGACCTCGCGGAAGATCTCCGCGATCTCGCGGTGCCCCTGGGCGGGGAGATAGCCCGCGTTGCCCATCAGCATGGACGGGGCCTTGATTTTGCCCTGTGCGACTGCACCGAGTGCGGGTTCTGCCAGAAGTACCTCGATGTCGCTGTCGAAACGCTGACGGACATCGGCGATGTGGGAAGCCAATCCCGTGGCTACCGACTGCGCGAAGTATTTCACGGCGCCGCGGTCAACGGCGATGAGATGGCCTGCGGCATTTTCCACCGAAGTCGCCATCGTCCATGGGCCGAGAGAGGTCAGGCGAATCTTCTGCGGGGTGCGTCCCCACGCTTCCTCGCACGCGTCGATGTCGCGGTGGAGATAATCAGTGGCCAAGGCACTCGCGCGACCACGACGGTCGGCGACTTTCCAGGAGCGCGCTCCCCTATCCACGACGAGGTCAGCCATGAGGGCGGCCGTGCGACCCACGGCATCGGCGCCGAGCCCACGGGCGGGCAACGTCGGTAGCGTGACGTGACCTTCCAGGCATTCGCCAATGACAATCTCTGCCGCCTCGTGTGGATTGTGGCCCGGCATCGGACCAAGGCCGACAAAGGAGGTCACGACAAGTCCTCTTCCCGGGCGGTCGAGACAATCGTGCCGGAGCCCAGCACGTAGTCGCCCGCAGTGTCAGTGTGGTACAAAACAGCGGCCTGGCCAGGAGCGACACCACGAAGCGGCTCGCTCAGGTGCAGCCGGAAGGTGCCACCGCGTCCGGTGACGTCATCGTCAGGTCCTGCCAGCACTTCAATGCGGCAGTCGATGGGGCGACCGTGCGCACGCACCTGCACCTGCAGCTTGCCGGCCTCCGAGGCAACGAGTACCTCATCCGGGTTGGCCAACCAGATGGCGCGGTCCGCCTGCAATACGTTGACGTTAAGGTCATCAGCGGTGCCAATGGTTACCGTTGCGGTATCCGCATCGATTCCAGTGACATAGCGTGGCTTGCCGTCAGCCATCGGCCCGGGCAGGCCAATGCCCTTGCGCTGGCCAATGGTAAACCCATAAACACCATCGTGCTCAGCGACGGTATCGCCAGTTTCCTTATCGACGATAAGGCCCGGCCGACGCCCAATTTTAGCGCCCAGAAAAGCCTGGGTATTCCCATCCGGAATGAAACAAATATCGTAAGAATCTGGCTTATTTGCAGTACCCAGCCCCATATCGCGTGCTTCTTCGCGAATCTCGGGCTTTTCGGTATCGCCGACCGGGAAAAGGGAGTGGCTGAGTTGCTCGCGGTCGAGCACTCCAAGGACGTAGGACTGATCCTTTTTCATATCGCGGCCACGGCGCAACAGACCATCGTCGCCAAGCAAAGCGTAGTGACCAGTCACCACCGCGTCGAAGCCGAGCGCCAGACCTCGTTCCAACAGGGCTGCGAACTTAATCCGTTCGTTGCAGCGCAGGCAGGGGTTGGGAGTTTCGCCGCGTTCGTATGAGTCATAGAAGTCGTCCATGACTTCTTCTTTGAAACGCTCGGAGAAATCCCACACATAGAAAGGAATTCCCAGTTCATCACATACCCGTCGTGCATCACCGGAGTCTTCCAGGGAACAGCACCCTCGGGAGCCTGCGCGGACGGACTGCGGATCCTTCGACAGCGCTAAGTGCACACCGACAACCTCGTGTCCTGCTGCCAATGCGCGAGCAGCTGCCACCGAAGAATCGACGCCACCGCTCATAGCCGCCAAAACACGCATAGTGAATCCTTTCTGTGATCTGTACACATAGCCTTGCCACTGATGGAAAGCTCGTGTCACCGTACCATCGTTGGGCGTTCCCTTAGTGGTCCGCGCCTGTAACTACGAATCACTAGCACTTTCCGCGGCCTGAATGCTAACAGTTACGCCATGCCAGCCTTGCGTGCTCGCATCACAGTATCTGGCAGTGCTGCGATAACTGCGTCGACGTCGTCCTGGGTCGACGTCCACCCCAAGGTAAAACGGATGGCAGAACGCGCCTCAGGCTCGCTCACGCCCATGGCAGAGAGCACATGAGAAGGACGATTAACACCCGCATTACATGCCGAACCAGTCGAGCAATCAATACCGGCGGCATCGAAAAGCATAATGAGGCTATCTGCTTCTGCACCGGGGAAACTGGCATATACGTGTCCAGCTAATGCCGGCTGAGTTGTGTGCACGATTGCCCTCTCAATACCCGCAATCGCATGAGTTAGCTGTTCAGTGAGATTCTTTACCCGGTCATGCTCGGCTTGCATCTCGGAGATTGCCGCACGTAAACCAGCCGCCATGCCCGCTGCCGATGCGACATCCTGGGTGCCGGACCGCAAACCGCGCTCCTGTCCGCCACCATTGTTGTGTGGACAAAGCGTAATGTCACGACGCACTAACAACGCCCCGATGCCGCGAGGTCCGCCAAACTTATGTGCCGAGATAGCCATCGTCGCAGCACCCGAGGCATGGAAATCAATCGGCACATGACCTGCGGCCTGCACCGCGTCGATATGGAAAGGAACCCGTGCCTTCCTAGCGAGTGCTGAAATTTCGCTAACTGGCTGTACAGCCCCCGTTTCGTTATTGGCCCACATACAAGTGACCAGTGCAGTGGAGCTCCTGTCCAGCGCGGGAAAGGCCTCTAAATCCACTCTTCCAGAGGCGTCCACCGGGGCTGAGACAATTCGCGCCCAGTGTTCCTTTTCCAAATGACGGCACGTTTTCAACACGGCGTCGTGTTCAATGGGCGGAACCACAATGTCTGAGCCTGCCGCCTTGAAGTACAAGCCGGAAACGGCCAGGTTGTCAGCCTCCGTGCCGCCAGAGGTAAAAACTACCTCGATGGGGTCAGCACCAAGCAGCTCCGCAATCTCTTCGCGAGACTCCTCCAGTACCTTCTTGGCAACGCGAGCGGTTGCGTACTGCCCCGAAGGATTGGCCAAATCTAGGTTGTCGACCATAGCTGCGCGTGCTTCTGGACGCAATGGCGTAGTCGCAGCATGATCCACAAAGTGGCGTGGCTTCGCGGAAGACTTCACGTCACTCTTTTTACGCGGAACGGCTACATTGCGGTCATTAGACATGCAGGCAGTATAACGCCGGGCACGCCTAAAACTCACTACGCATCATCACCGAGGTCCTCTTTCCACACGAGGTGAGATCAGTGGCGAATAATAACCGTCCCATACAAATATGCTCGGGGCGGGAACAGACGTGGAAGTCTGTGCCCACCCCGAGTAGGTAGTTACTAGCCGCCTAAAGGCAAGTGCGTATTACTTCAGGTTCTCGATAGCCTGCGGGACAACATCGAACAGGTCACCGACGACACCGAAGTCAGCAATCTCGAACAGCGGAGCCTCTTCGTCCTTGTTGACCACAACGATGGTCTTGGAGGTCTGCATACCTGCCTTGTGCTGGATAGCACCGGAAATACCGAGTGCCAGGTACAGATCCGGAGAAACGGTCTTGCCGGTCTGACCAACCTGGAACTGACCCGGGTAGTAGCCGGCATCAACAGCGGCACGGGAGGCACCAACAGCAGCACCGAGAACATCTGCCATCGGCTCAACAACGTTCTTGAAGCCGTCCTCAGAGGCGACTCCGCGACCGCCGGAAACAATCAGCTTAGCTTCGGTCAGCTCCGGACGATCACCGCCTTCAGCCGGCGCGAAGGAGACAATCTCAACTGCGTTGTTGCCAATCTCCGGGAACGAGATCTCGGTGACTTCAGCAGAGCCAGACTTTTCCTCTGGGTCAACGGAACCCGGGCGCAGAGCGTAGACCGGGGATGCACCGTAGCCGACACCGTCGACGATGTACTCGCCACCGAAGATGGAGTACTTAACGGATGCGTCGTCATTGATAGCAATGACATCGGACAACAGGCCAGAACCGGTCAGGGCTGCGACGCGGCCAGCAATTTCCTTGCCGGTTGCGGAAGCCGAAACCAGCACCGGAACCTCACGCTCGGAGGCCAGGCCGACGAGAACGTCAACCTCAGGGGTAATCAGGTACTTAGCGGCATCGTCGGACTCAGCAGCGAGAATCTCGCCAGCGCCGTAGGAAGCCAGGGTGTCTGCGAAGCCAGCAGCGGTGCCCGGGGCACCTACGACAACTGCAGCCGGGGTACCGAATGCGGAAGCGGCGGTCAGCAGTTCAGCGGTGGTGTTCTTCAGCTCGCCATTTGCGTGCTCGACGAGAACGAGGACGTCGGTCATAGTGATCTTTCTCCTACTTGTGTCTCTATTTGTCTTCTATTCGCGTCAAGCGCCTTAGATGAACTTCTGGGCCTTGAGGTACTCGGCCAGCTTGACGCCGCCGTCTCCCTCATCGTTAATGCGCTCACCAGCGGTCTTAGCCGGCTTCGGAGTGGAGCCAGTGACACCGGTAGCAGCGTTTTCGAGACCGACCTGCTCTGCCTCAGCAGCAACATCGTCCAGAGTCAGCTCGGTGACCGGCTTCTTCTTAGCGGCCATGATGCCCTTGAAGGATGCGAAGCGCGGGCTATTAGCCTTCTCAGTGACGGAAACGACTGCCGGCAGGGATGCCTTGAGCTGGTAGATGCCGTCTTCGACCTCACGCTCACCGGTGATGGAGTCACCGTCGATAGCGACAGAGCGCAGGTGAGTCAGAACCGGCAGGTCGCGGTAGACACCGAGGATAGCCGGAACGGAGCCGGTGCCACCGTCAGTGGAGGCGTTGCCGGTGACGATGAGGTCAACATCCTCGAGAGTGTCGATGACGTTGGACAGAGCCCATGCGGTCTGAACAGCGTCGGAGCCCTCAAGCGCGTCGTCCGAAAGAATGACGGCGTCGTCTGCACCCATGGACAGAGCCTTGCGCAGTGCCTCGATGGCACGATCCGGGCCAACAGTTGCGACGGTAACGTTTCCGCCGTGCTCTTCCTTCAGCTGCAGGGCAGCCTCAACAGCGTTCTCATTAATTTCGTCGAGAACTGCGTCTGCAGACTCACGATCGAGGACAAACTTGTCATCGGTGAGCTTACGCTCGGACCAGGTGTCCGGAACCTGCTTGACCAGAACCACGATGTTCGGCATTTTTCTGTCGTCCTTACTGGTTGATTACTGGTGAACGTTTATCTGACCTTACTTCGCAAGCCGCCTCACAATAAAGTGAACCAGACCACGCTCTAGGTCGTCTGTGTTGAAGATAACAGAACCCATCGCTAATGCGAAGGTGATCCAGATAACAATGTCGTTATTTTTTTAAATTTTTTTCTACACCACGAGCGCACCACACCCGCCAACATGCCATTTCCGCATGTCAGACGTTAATAGTACGCAATCAACTGCAGCTGCCTCCGCAGTATTCGCCAACAGCAAACACCGATCCCCAACGGGCTACCCCCACTAATTTTCCGTCGTAAAGCGGTCCTCAACCAATCTCCCTAGGCTGACAGATAAACGCCGTCGCGCTCCTTCCGATGCGCGTGACCACCACCGCCAATGCCCTGGAGCCCCTAAGCTTCCACTGCTTGCGTAACGCGTCGGGGTTGACGTCTACGCCGCGCACGAGAATCTCCACCGATCCGCAATCCAACGCTGCCAGTGCCTTGCGAACCAGTTTCAACCCCACTTGCTCAATAACTTCGAACCCGGCAATCCCCTGCGGCAAAACATCGCCACTGACGTGCGCAATCCGCTCATCGAGCTGCCACAGCCCATGCGCCGCCGCAAAATGCCGCACCAGCCCGGCGCGCACGATCGCCCCATCCGGATCAATGATGTACCGACCGGCAGCGCGCACATCGACGTCGTCAGGCATGGTGTCGTCGTAGGTCTGCACGTCCACAGCCGACAACTCCAACGGCCTGTGCTTATCGACGGTCTGGATAACCATCGCCGATCGCATTACGGGTTGCCCATCGGTAACTCCGACCAGCCCTGGCGTATATAAACACGCCTCCTTGACCGCACCGTCCACCGAAGTGACCGCCACTTCCCCGCTCCACTCGCTGAAGTCGAGCCCCGGCGCGCATTTGATAGCTAATTCTTTGCCGGGCCAAGCGGCTATGAGCGCCGGCAGCGACGGGAGCAAGTCCTCCGGATTGGTGATTCTACGACCACCGGCGCGGCGGGCAGGGTCAGCGACAATGACGGGTGCATCAAAGGCCGGTTGCAAGGCATCGGCCTGCGCGAAGATATTCTTGCCGACGTTATGCCGCGCCATGGCCAGGCGTGCAAGGTCGAGATCAGACCCGACAACGATCAGGCCCTCGTGGTCAATTGCCGCCACCTCAGTACCAATGGAGCAGGTCACATCGGCCACTGCTTCGACACCGAGATGTGCAAGCCTGCGTGCGCGAGCCAGAGCGACGACAAAGGGCGTGGCCTGTTGCGCTGCTTCGGAAGAGAAGAGCCAGTCCCCTGGCAGTTTGCTGACCGCCGAACGCCGGGCTGCTGCGACTTCAATGACCGCGCGACCAAACTCGCCACAGTGTTGGCGTAGATGCGCGGAGTCTGCGATCAGAGACTTTTTGGTGAGCGCGAGCTGGTCGGCCTCATCTAACCACTCCGGGTGAGCCGCAACAGCGGCCACCTCTGCAGCGGACAGGGACACTCGTTTTCTCCTTCCAGATAGGAGTTAGCCGGTTAACGGTGCGGGTAGCCGACTAACGGTTCATACCTTTGCGCAAATGCCCCATGTGGGTGGCAACGGCAAAGTACTCATCCATAAAAGGTTCCCCGAGGAAGTCACTACTGGTGCGTCGCACCGGAGTGTTTTTGGCTGCCTCGAGAGCCTCCGCCACAGTACTGACACCGTCCAAGCGAGTCAGTTGCGCCCAGGTCGGAGGCATGAGGCCAAGTAGCCCACGGCGCCATCCATCCAAAATCGTCGTCGGGCGGAACCAACCTGAAGATGATGCCTCAGAGGTGTCACCGTCGGCCCTTTGACCGTCGGGAAGCGCGGCGAGGAAGAAATAGGTGTCGTAGCGAATGGGGTTGGATTCGGGTGTCACCCAGTTAGCCCAAGGACTGACGAGTTCGGCATCGAGCGCCAGATTTTCATTGCTTAGGAAATCCGTCAATGACAACTCGTGGGCTTCCAGCTGTCGTCGCTGACGGTGGAAGCGGTGGCCATCTGCGACAATCTCACCGCCAGCATCGCGAACCAACAGAGTGCCTGTTTCCTCAAAGGTCTCACGCACGGCCGCGCAGGTGAGCGCGTGCGCCCGCGCGGGGTCGACGTTAAAAGCCTGCGCAATCCGCGACTCGGGGTCGGCTTCCGACGGCTCGGTCACGGTCAAGCCCTCATTCGCGACAGCGGGGAAATCACGTCGGTCTACTCCACCGCCGGGAAACACGGTCATATTGGCCGCAAAGCGCATTGAGGATACGCGTTCTTGAACGTAGACCTCGAGTCCGCAGTGGGTGTCACGGAGCAGCAACACAGTCGCTGCCAGTTTCGGTGACGCGGGCAAATTCGGGGTTTCAGGTGTCGGAACCGCCATGAGCGTTTACTTCTTCCGGTGCTTTCCAGCAGGCCGTGCCCGGCGCGCAAAGTAGCGATCATCGATGCGATCGACAACGATTTCCTGGTGGAACGCCTTGGTCAGGTTCTCACTGGTCAGGACGTCGTCAATAAGCCCCTGTGCGATGACATTGCCTTCGTCGAGGAGCATCGCATGGGTGAAGCCGTACGGAATTTCTTCCGGGTGGTGCGTAATCATCACCATCGCCGGCGCATCCGGGTCGAGCGCGAGTTCACCTAAGTAACCGACCAGGTCCTCGCGACCGCCGAGGTCGAGCCCAGCTCCCGGCTCGTCGAGAAGCAGCAATTCGGGGTTGACCATCATGGCTCGTGCGATGAGCACGCGCTTGCGCTCTCCCTCGCTGAGAGTGCCCCAGGTGCGGTCTGCAAGATGCTCAGCGCCCATGCGCTCAAGCATCTCGGAGAGCTGTTCGAAATCCATCTCTTCATAGGTCTCACGCCAGCGACCCAAGACGGAGTAACTGGCGGAAATAACAAGGTCCGCGACCTTTTCGTCATTGGGAATGCGGTGAGCAATCGACGATGACGTCAAACCAATCATGGTGCGCAGATCACGCATGTCTGTGCGCCCGATCTGCTCGCCCATCACATGGGCCACCCCTGAAGACGGGAACTCCTCCGCTGCAGCAATGCGCATCAAAGAAGTTTTGCCTGCACCGTTCGGACCCATAATGACCCAGCGCTCATCGAGTTCTACTTGCCAATCCACCGGCCCGACCAGCGTACGGCCACCACGGATGAGGTTTACGTCGCGAAAGTCGAGTAGCAGATCTTCGTTAAAGTCTTCTTCCAATTCAGCCACACATCCATGGTGCCCTAACTTTGCCCAAATGTGCGCTTGGACATTCTCATCTATCCTCGGTAGAGAGCAAATCGAGTTCACTCGAGATGGCTTTTGCTTCGATTTTCACACTTCGATTTTCACCTAGCTCGCCGACAATTAGGAGAACGTCTTTTATGACTGGTCGAATCGGTATTGATGACATCCGTCCTCAAATCAACGGTGGTGCAACTCCATCGAAGGCCGTAGTGGGTGAAGTCGTCCCAACCTTCGCCGTCATTTGGCGAGAAGGCCACGACGCGATGAACGCCACGCTCAACGTCAAGGGGCCGAAGGAATCAGCTTTTGCTTCCCGCTCACAGCGCATTCCAATGCACTTTTCTGACCATGATCCAAATCAGGTCAACGCCACCTTCGTTCCAGACGTTCCCGGACTGTGGACCATTCGCATTGATGCCTGGTCCGACCCGATGGCAACGTGGCGCAACGCTATCACCAAGAAGTTCGAGGCCGGTCAAAGCGAAGCTGAACTCGCTAATGATCTGGAAATTGGCGCCGCTCTCTTCGACCGCGCCGCCGCTGGTGCCGCTGCTATCCACCGCAACCACCTACGCTCCATCGCCGCAGGTCTGCGCGGCGACGGCGATCTTCGCGCCCGCATTGCAGCCGCGCTTTCCGACGAGACCCGCGCCATTTTGCAGGCGCACCCGGTGCGCGACCTTTTGACCCGCGGAAAGACCCGCAAGATCAAAGTTGACCGCCGCGAAGCCCTGTACTCCTCTTGGTATGAGTTCTTCCCCCGTTCCAACGGTGGTTACGGCGAAAATGGCGAGCTGCTGCACGGCACATTCAAGACTGCGGTTGCACAGCTTGATCGCGCTCAGCGCATGGGCTTCGACACGGTCTATCTGCCGCCGATTCATCCAATCGGTGAAATCAACCGCAAGGGTCGCAACAACACCCTTACCCCGGAACCGGGCGATGTCGGATCTCCGTGGGCGATCGGCTCCGCAGAAGGTGGCCACGACGCCATCCACCCGAGCCTCGGTGACGAAAAGGACTTCAAGGAGTTCATCAAGGCTGCTAAGGAGCGCGACCTAGAGGTCGCTATCGACCTTGCGCTCCAGTGCGCACCGGACCACCCGTGGGCTAAGGCTCACCCGGAGTGGTTCACCGTACTGCCGGACGGCACCATTGCCTACGCCGAGAATCCGCCGAAGAAGTACCAGGATATCTATCCGCTGAACTTCGACAACGATGCCAAGGGCCTGTACGCAGAGGTACTGCGTGTAGTGAAGTTTTGGGTCAAGCGTGGAGTCAAGGTCTTCCGCGTGGATAACCCTCACACCAAGCCGGGCAACTTCTGGGAATGGCTGATTGAAACCGTTCACGAAACTAACCCGGAGGTCATCTTCCTCGCCGAGGCCTTCACCGCCCCGGCCCGCCTCTACGGTCTGGCCAAGGCTGGCTTCACTCAGTCCTACATCTACTTCCCGTGGAAGACTACGAAGGAAGAGTTGACCGAATTCGGCGAGGAGATTACCCGCCATGCGGACATCGCTCGACCATCCCTTTGGGTTAATACCCCAGATATTCTGCATGACTTCCTGGTCAAGGGCGGCCGTGGTGCCTTCGCTATCCGCGCCGCGCTGGCTTCAACCCTATCTCCGCTGTGGGGCATGTACTCCGGCTTCGAGCTATTTGAAAGTGTCCCGGTCAAGGAGGGCTCCGAGGAGTACCTCGACAGCGAGAAGTACCAGCTCCGCAGCCGCGATTACGACCAGGCACTAGCCACCGGCAACTCGCTGGAACCGTTCATCGCCACACTGAACAAGATTCGTCGGGAGCACCCTGCTCTGCAGCAGCTGCGCAACCTGCACTTCCACGACATCGACAATGACAACCTGCTGGCTTACTCGAAGCTCGATCCGGTCACCGGCGATGCCATCCTCGTTGTTCTCAACCTCGATCCGTGGAATGCCCAGGAAGCTACCGTGCACCTCGACATGGATCGCATTGGGCTCCGCAACCACGACCGCATGGATGTCACTGACCTGATTACCGGCAACCAGTTCAACTGGGGCAAGGACAACTACGTCCGCCTGGCGCCGTGGGAAAACGTTGCGCACATCCTCAAGCTGCCGGAAATCGATGTCAAGCTCCGCCACAAGTTGGCTTGGCGCGACGTCCCCGACTACGAGGGCTAGAACGCTTGCTGGGAGCTTTCGGGGTTAGTGGGCCGCTGACCTGACCACTGTCGCAACGATTCGTCGTTAGGCTAGCGGGTGAGTTAGCAGCCCACTGTCCCCTACCTCCCTCTATTTCTTTAGAACTGAACTCAACAACTTCACATTCACCTACCTAGAAACGCTTCGGAAGGACCCTCCATGGGAGCCCACACAGATCCCCGCCTCGCAATTGATTCCGGCGATATGGATCGCCTGCGCTACTGCACCCATCACGATCCGCACAGTATCTACGGCGCACACGTCGTGGACGGTGACACGGTTATTCGCACGAGGGTCTTCGGCGCTCAGGCAGTTACTATCGTCAGCACTCGCGGCGAGTTTGAGGCGGAAAACCTGGGCGACGGTTTCTTTACCGCCCTCGTCCCAGGCGGCGATGACTTCGACTACCGCCTGCGCATTACGTGGGACTCCGGCGAAACCGTAGAGCGTGCCGACGGCTACCGTTTCCTCCCCACTATTGGCGCTGGTGACCTGCACCTCATCGGCGAGGGACGTCATGAGGAACTGTGGAAGGTTCTCGGTGCTCACCTTCGCAGTTACGACACCGAGTTGGGTACGGTCGAAGGCACCTCGTTTACGGTCTGGGCTCCGAACGCACGCGGCGTCGCCGTGGTCGGTGACTTCTGTATGTGGAACGGTGCGCAGTACCCAATGCGCTCTATGGGTGGCGCAGGTATCTGGGAACTGTTCATCCCGGGTGTGGGTGAGGGCGATGTCTACAAGTTCGCCATCACAACACCGGAGGGACAGCGCCGCGATAAGGCCGACCCGATGGCGCGTGCGGCTGAACTGCCACCGGCAACTGGGTCGATTGTTACGAGCTCCGACTACACCTGGGGTGACCAGGCGTGGATGGAAAAGCGTGCCAACACAGACTGGACCGAAGAGCCCATCTCTATCTACGAGGTCCACTTGGGTTCCTGGAAACAGGGCCTGAGCTACGAGGTTATGGCGGAGAAGCTGGTGCGCTACGTGGTCGACATGGGCTACACCCATGTGGAATTCATGCCAGTATCTGAGCACCCGTTCACCGGTTCCTGGGGTTATCAGGTTTCCGGCTACTACGCTCCGACCAGCCGCTACGGCACCCCAGATCAGTTCCGCGGTCTTGTTGATGCCTTCCACGCCGCTGGCATCGGTGTCATCATGGACTGGGTTCCGGGGCACTTCCCGAAGGACGAGTTCGCACTTGCCCGCTTCGACGGCACGGCTTGCTACGAGCACCCGGACTGGCGCCGCGGCGAGCAGCGCGACTGGGGCACCTACGTTTTCGACTTCGGCCGCAACGAGGTACGCAACTTCCTCTACGCCAACGCACTGTACTGGGCGGAAGAGTTCCACATCGACGGTCTGCGCGTCGACGCAGTGGCTTCCATGCTGTACCTGGACTACTCCCGCAATGAAGGCGAGTGGCTGCCGAACCAGTACGGTGGCCGTGAAAACCTCGATGCTGTTCAGTTCCTGCAGGAATTCAACGCCACTGTACACAAGCACAACCCGGGCTTCCTCACCGTGGCCGAAGAATCCACTTCTTGGCCGGGTGTGACCGCACCTACCGAACACGGTGGCTTGGGCTTCTCTATGAAGTGGAACATGGGCTGGATGAATGACACGCTGGAGTACTTCAGCAAGGAGCCGATTTACCGCTCCTACCACCACCATGAGCTCACCTTCGCTATGGTCTACGCCTACTCGGAAGAGTTCATTCTGCCGATTAGCCACGACGAGGTCGTGCACGGCAAGGGCTCGCTGTGGGAGCGCATGCCGGGCGGTGACTGGGATAAGGCCGCAGGCCTACGTACTTTCCTGACTTTCATGTGGGCGCACCCGGGCAAGCAGCTTCTATTCCAGGGTCAGGATCTTGGCCAGAACCACGAGTGGAACCATGATGAGTCCGTGGCTTGGGACAACCTCGAAGGTTGGGGCGGCGAATTCCACCGCGGCATTCAGCTACTGGTTAAGGACATCAACGCCATCTACAAAGAAAACCCGGCGTTCTACACCCAGGATGACCGCCCCGAGGGATTCCAGTGGATTAACGCGGATGATTCCACAAACAATGTCGTGTCCTTTGCCCGTTACGGCACAGATGGATCGGTCGTCGCCTGCGTCTATAACCTGTCGGGAACCACGCAGGAAATCTACAAGATTGGTGTACCGCGCGGTGGCCAATGGAGGGAGATTCTGAACACAAACGCATCGCGTTACGAGGGCTCCGGCTACGGTGAAAACGGTACTGTGACCGCAGTCGAGCACGGTTGGAACGGCCAGGCTCACTCGATTGATTTGGTGCTACCGGCCAACACCGCCGTTTGGCTGAAGTGGCAAGGCTAGTCTCGAATCCAGCCAAACAGAAAACAATCAAATAGGAATTGCCCGTGTTGCACGGTTTTCAGTGACCTGAGTTTCGGCCTGAAAACCTGAAACACGGGCAGTTTTGTCCTGGGGAGCGTATCCAGGTCCTATCCTCGGAACGGATTGAACCAGTCAGCTTCCAAAGATTCGTTGTAATTCGCAGGATCTGAATCATCGTTGTACGCGGATCCATCCATGCTGTCGGTTCCGATGCGATCCGGAATGCCGTCGCCATCCTCATCTGCGCTCCACGTCGCAGCCTGCTTAGCAGTCAGTGGCTTGCCATCCTTACCAAGGCGATTGTAATCCGGCAGAAGCGGGGCTATTTGGGAACCCAGCTGGCCGAGCAGGCCGTCGGTAAGCTCATTGAGCGGCACTTCATCAAAGCGCGTCGTAATTGCGTAAGCGATGGGTCCGGCCGCGGTGTACAAAATACCGTGGTCATTAACGCCCTCGGCAGTGTCTCCGGTCTTCTGTACCGCGGAGCCGACGTACATTACAAACTTCTGCGAACCACCGTAAGTGAGGTAGGTCAATGCAGTTTGTGCCGTGTCTTTGGTAATGAAGTTGTGCTTTGAGGTGCCATCGGCCACTTCCTGGAGACGTGCCATGAACAGCGCGGCCTGAGAGGGAGTAAACCAGGACCGATCACCGCTGGGATTGGGGATGTTGAACTTGTTGCCCAGGTGGTAGCGCTTGTCGTCAACACCGGCTTCCTTAATGGTTTTGTTGACCTCGTCGAAACCACCGACAGCGTCAATTAACCCGTTCGCCGCGGTGTTGTCCGAATACCGCATCACGTACTGTAACAGCCCGTCGAGCGTGTATTGCCCCGGACCAATCACGCTTCCGCCAACACCGTTGTCCCAATCGACCGTCACCGTCTTGTCTAGGTCATCGCCGAATTTCTTCAGCACAGTAACCACCAACGGAGCCTTGATGGTCGATGCGGAATACTCCTTCGTATCCTCGCCTACCGACGCCGTGAGCCCCTTGTACGGACCGTCAATGACGCGCAAATAGGCACCCAAATCAATGTCATAGTTGTCGGAGAAATTCTTAGCCGCAGTTTCGAGGACATCCTGTGCATCAGACCAGGCGACTTCCTCAGAAGCATCCCAACCGTTATCTGGAACATTTGGTTTTGTGGTAGCAGTGGTGGCCTTGGACCCGGTAGTGCTTGGGCCATCGATGGTGCACCCCGCCAACAGAGTCGAGGCTGAAAGCACAACAATGGCCAAGGCGGAAATAGCGCGAAGGGCATTGGGGCGAAGTCGCATGCATAGCTCCTGGTTGCAGAAAACTAAAGACCAAAGGCACCTAGCGCAGTATGGACTGTCCAAGGTGTACAGGGCTGAGAGGCAGTGGTAACTGCTGTAAACCACTAAGAACTTTTGGAAGATTACCACCTTCCGAAAAATCTCGTTGCACTGGGGCGCAACTTTTGTGCAACAATGGATTAAATATAGACATGATTAAAAGAGTCAATGTCCAACGGTGCACCCAGGCAGTTGAGCTGCACATTTGATGCTTAATGCTTCGACAATGCCTCGTTCGAGACCGCTACTAGGAGTACTGCACGGCACCGAAAATCGGAGGAAGTGAATCGTAATGGAGGAAAAGGTGCATCGCTTGATGGACCGCATGCAGATTCGCCATGCCCATATGCGCAACACCTGGTACGGGCCGGTACTCTCCCCGGTTCTTCTCGTCGTAGGCTTCGCACTGCTCATTGTTGGCATTATCATTTTGCCAACTCCTGCTCCCGGATGGCTCTGCATTTTTGTTGCACTGGGAATTCTCTCGTTGGTGCACCCGCCGACACGTCGCCTGAACATCTGGTTGGCAGCAAAATTAGACGCCTTTTACGCCTGGTATGCGGAGCGTCATGTGGCGATGAAAGCAACGCTTTTCCTGTTGCTGATGGCGTTTATGGCCGCTGTAATGGGCAGCGTCTACTACTTCATGGCTCCGGATGCCTGGCCATACACCGACGCTTCAAGCTAGGAGCCTGTGCTTTCAAGGCTCCTAGTACAGTGCTCCTAGTACAGTGCGCTAGCCATCCTCCGGCGCGCATCCAATGCCACTGGATCTGCGGTATCGAATAGCACAAGCAGCTCTAGTAGACGCGACTTGATGGCCTCACGATCATCGCCAAACACCTGCGGGAGCAACTTCAACAAACGATCGAGCGCCTTCGCCGGGTCGTCGACAAGCATCGTGACATCCGCGGCATCGAGGGCGAGCGCGACGTCCTTCGGCGCTGCGTCGGCTTTTGCAATTGGATCTGCACTGCGATCAATTTTGGCAGCGCGGGCGAAGAAGGACACATTCGCGTGAGCGCGCTTCAGACCCTGATTTGCGGGCTCGGACTGCAGCATAGCGTCATACAGCTCCAACGCCCCGTCGAAATTGCCCTCCTCGAGCAACTCTTCAGCCTGCTCCAAACGCGGGTCATCGGTGGGTACGGGATTGCCGAAGAAGTCAGTCGGCTCGGGAGCCTCCGGCTCGCTGCCCTCCCCAGCCATACGAGTTCCCGCCGGCAACCCCTTGAGACGCCCCCGAGTAGCCTCCATAACCTGCGCCAGCCACTGTTCCAGCCAATCCCTGGTTTTCTCGCCTACAAACATGCCAATGGGACTGCCCATAGCCACGGCCGTGACTGTCGGCACTGCCTGCACACCGAATGCCTGGGCCAGCTGCGGATGCTCCTCAGCATCTGCCCACGCCAGAATCCAGTTCAAATTGGCCTCACGGGCCATGCCTTCTAGCTCAGCCCGAAGACGCAGTGAATCAGCTGCTCCAGCCATACCGATCAAGACAATAACCGGTACCTGCTCCGAGCGCAGAACGACTTCTGCCTCAAGGGTCTGCGGGGCAATCTCAACTACAGGAGGAAGCCCTTCTCCCTGATCACTGGTTGCCCGCTCGATCTCCTCTCGGCGCTTACGTTCGGCTTCGGCGCGCTGGTGGAGCTGCTCCAAATCAACCGTGCCGGGCGGTGGTGGCGGAGTCGAGCACTCGCGGTGACCGTGTGCTCCATGCGAGTGACCATGAGAATGGCCGTGTGTGTGACCATGTCCAGCTGGCATCGTAAAAGGGTTCCTCTCCAGTGTCGTCGTAAAGCCTATGTAGAAACCTATGTAGAGCCTACGTGTCCGAGCCGAACAAGAGACTAGTCGGTGGCTTTTAGCGCATTCTCGACCGCATCTACTTTCGCTCGCAGCTGCCCAGTGTATCCGTTGCGAATGTCCGCCTTGATGACCAGAGAAGTACGCGGACTGACACGGCTGACTGCTTCCGTAGCTCGCTTAACGACGTCCATCACCTCATCCCATTCGCCTTCAACAAGGGTGAACATGGCATTGGTCTCGTTGGGCAGGCCAGATTCACGTACAACACGCACGGCTTCAGCAACGGCCTCAGCCATTCCCTGCTCAGGATCGGAGAATGTGGGGGCAACAGAAAATGCGACAATCATGGCGCCGATAATAGCGAGTACCCTGGAAACTATGAGTGAGACACAGATTCCCGTTCCCCATAAGTACGTAGTCGCGGTTGATCACGTCGGCGTCGCAGTCCCGGATTTTGATGCCGCTATTGAGTGGTACCGCGCAAACCTTGGTTTCATCAACTACCACGATGAAGTCAATGAAGAGCAGGGTGTCCACGAGGCCATGGTCGGCCCGGCTGACAAGGTTGAAGGTGGCACTCTCGTGCAGATTCTCGCGCCACTGAATGACCAGTCCACGATTGCAAAGTACCTGGACAAGAAGGGACCAGGAATTCAGCAGTACGCAGTTCGCGTCACTGACCTGGAGGCACTGATGGCGCACCTGAAGGAACAGGGCACCCGCGTGCTGTACCCGGAGCCGAAGATCGGTACCGCAGGTTCGCGCATCAACTTCATCCACCCGAAGGATGCCGGTGGCGTCCTGCTGGAGCTCGTTGAGCCGGCTAAGTAAAACTATCCCCAGCGGCGCGTAATAGTGCGGTGAGCTCTATTGCGCCAGCAGTTGGTGTGCCAATGGCGCCGGTCATCGGCGCCTGCACCATAATCCTGCGGCCAAGCCACGATGTGCGAGGTCCCGGGCATGATTTCCTGGTCACACCCAGGACAGCGATAGACCTTGTTCGACTGGCCAGCGCTGATGTTACGCACCGCAAAGTCCACGTCCTGCCAACCGGCAGGCCCGGATTCAGTGCGGGTGTTTTGAAAAGAACTGCCAAATGCGGGCAGGCTGCCGCGATTCTGGGCGTGGTTATTACGCCCGCCGCGTTGATTGCCGCGTCGCTTGTGGTTTCGCCTTGGCATGGCTAGAACAACCGCAATTCGTTGGACTCCAGGCCACGCAGGGCGTCGTAATCCACGGTCACACAGCGAATCCCGCGATCCTCTGCCAGAGTCTTGGCCTGTGGCTTAATCTCTTGGGCAGCAAAAATCCCTTCCACCGGTGCCAGCAGCTCATCGCGGTTCAGCATCTCCAAGTAACGCGTTAGCTGCTCAACACCATCGATACCGCCCCGACGCTTAACCTCTACTGCAACGGTGGCGCCGTTTTCATCGCGCCCAAGCAGATCTACTGGCCCGATCGGGGTGGGGTATTCGCGCCTAATCAGGGTGTAGCCCTCGCCAAACGTCGTGAACTGATCTGCAAGTAGCTCCTGTAGATGCGCTTCTACCCCGTCCTTCTCCAGGCCAGGGTCCTCTCCCAGTTCGTAGGTGCTATCAGCCAGCACCTTGCCGATAGTGATACGAAGCTGTTCGCCCTTCTTATTCTCAACGACCCAAAGCTTTTCACCAGTATCTTCACCCGACTCGTCGAGAATATCCTTCTCCGTCAGCGTACACGGCGGTGTCATCCAGTTCAGGGGCTTATATGCACGGTCGTCGGCATGCACAGAAACTGACCCATCTGCTTTCACCAACAGCAAGCGCGGAGCATGAGGCAAATGGGCATTCAAGCGACCGACATAGTCAACGGTGCATTCAGCAATCACAAGGCGCATTCCCCTACCCTAACGTGACTGCCGCGCGGGAGAAAACAATACCCACTAGAGCCTTAGCAATAGCCTGTCGTAAGAGCCTAGTACTGACTTCCCCGGCCACGGTAATGAGCCGAACGGAAACGTCGCTCAATGTCAGTAGGAAACTCACGAGTCTGGCGTGACGACGGCTTCGACTCCACCCACGCCACCAGCGCGGTGTCCGAGGACGAGTCCACAGCAAACTCCCATTCGGTATTTTCCCCCGTTCTAATCCTGACTACCCGAAGCCCGGGCGCGAAAAAACCCGCCTCGATGTCAGTCGGATCTCGGCGATCCACAATAGAGACATCGTGACGGGCAATTTCGGCATCACTGCCAGGACGCAGCGAACGTAGCTTGTACATCTTCAACGTCGACTCTGAATAAACCATGACCCCATGGCGCCAATGACTGCCATCACCGGCAGGAAGACGACGAGCAATAACAGGGGTACCTTTTGCATGCAGGCTGGCGAAACGCCACAGGGCAAGGACCCCGCCGACGATCAACATCGCACCGATAATCATGAACGTGATTGACATCATGGTTACGCTTGAAAACACTATCTGCCAGCCTCGCATCCGGGTGAATAGACGACGAACCTCGATTCAAAAGCGCATTAGAGGCTTTTTACAAACCCTACCCGATTGTTGCACTGACATGAAAAATAACTAAGAAAAACGGGGCGGGGAGCTGGCAAGATTTCTCTTGCCAGCTCCCCGCCCCGTTTAAAGAAGCAGGAAGAATACGGTCGTGCGACCGGATGTTCAGGCGAACAGACTAGTTGGTGGAAGCGCGACGAGCCGCGCGGACCTCCGACTCAGCCTGAGCCTTTACTGCAGGGTCATCCGAAGTCAGGTTGGACTCGGCCTCGGAGAGGTTAACCTCGTCAGCCCAGATTGCCTTATCCGCGAGGATCGAAACCTTCGAGGTAGACACGGAAATGAACCCACCCTGTACCGAAGCGACAAGAACCTTGCCGTCTGCGGTGTTGATGGTCACCGTACCGTTGTTGACCAGCTGGCCAAGCAACGGCTGGTGTCCGGGCAGCACGCCGATCTCACCCTCGGTGGTCTGGGCAGAGACCAAAGTGGCCTTGCCCTTCCAGAGCGGTCGCTCAACGGCAACCAGTTCAGCGGTGATTTCAGCCATGAGGATGCCCCTTACTTCTTCTGCATTTCAGCGTACTTCTTCTCGACATCGTCGAGGCCACCCAGGCCGTCGAAGGCCATCTCCGGGTAGTTGTCGAAGTCGCCCTTGCAGATGCGGTCGAAGGCAACGATGGTGTCCTTCAGCGGTACGTACGAACCAGGCAGACCCGTGAACTTCTCAGCAACGAAGAAGTTCTGACCCAAGAATCGCTGGATACGACGTGCACGCTGCACGGTCACCTTGTCCTCCTCAGACAGCTCGTCCATACCGAGGATGGCGATGATGTCCTGGAGTTCCTTGTTCTTCTGCAGGATGTTAATAACCTGCTGAGCAACGCGGTAGTGCTCCTCACCGACGATCGACGGCTCGAGGATACGAGAAGTCGAAGTCAGCGGGTTCACTGCCGGGTAAATACCCTTCGATGCGATCGAGCGGTCGAGCTCGGTGGTTGCATCGAGGTGGGCGAAGGTCGTTGCCGGAGCCGGGTCGGTGTAGTCGTCGGCAGGCACGTAGACGGCCTGCAGAGAGGTAATCGAACGGCCCTTGGTGGACGTAATGCGCTCCTGCAGAACACCCATCTCGTCAGCCAGGGTCGGCTGGTAACCCACAGCGGAAGGCATACGACCCAGCAGGGTCGAAACCTCAGAACCGGCCTGGGTGAAACGGAAGATGTTGTCAATGAAGAGCAGCACGTCCTGGTGCTGAACATCGCGGAAGTACTCCGCCATGGTCAGACCCGACAGCGCGACGCGCATACGGACTCCCGGAGGCTCGTCCATCTGGCCGAAGACGAGGGCGGTGTCCTGGAGAACGCCCATCTCTTCCATTTCCAGGAAGAGGTCGGTGCCCTCACGGGTACGCTCACCAACACCGGCGAAGACCGAAGTACCGGAGAACTCGCGTGCAATACGAGTAATCATCTCCTGGATCAGAACGGTCTTACCGACACCGGCACCACCGAACAGACCAATCTTGCCGCCCTTAACGTACGGGGTCAGCAGGTCGATGACCTTAATACCGGTTTCCAGAATCTCGGTCTTACCCTCGAGCTGGTCGAAGGCCGGTGGCTCACGGTGGATGCCCCACTGCTCACCATCACGACCCAAGCCCGGCTCATCCAGGCAGTCGCCCATTGCGTTAAAGACGTGACCCTTGACGACGTCACCAACCGGAACCGAAATCGGCTTACCGGTGTCCTTGACCTCTGCACCGCGGACAAGTCCGTCGGTCGGGGCCATAGCAATGGTACGAACCATGTTGTCACCGAGGTGCTGTGCAGTCTCGAGGACAATGGTCTTAGCGACCGAAGGAAGGGTAACTTCCACGGTCAGCGCGTTGTAAAGTGCCGGCAGTTCGTTACGCGGGAACTCCACGTCGACGACGGCACCGATGACACGCACAACACGGCCCACAGCCGTGGTGGTGTTCTGCTCACTTAGAGCTGTGCTCATATCTAGTCACTCTCTCCGCTGTCGTCGAGCGCACCGGCGCCACCGACGATTTCTGTGATTTCCTGGGTAATCTGTGCCTGACGTGCCTGGTTAGCAACACGCGAGAGGTCCTTGACCAACTCGGTAGCGTTGTCCGTCGCAGACTTCATAGCGTTACGACGGGCAGCGGACTCAGAGGCAGCGGCCTCGAGCATCACTGCGAACAGGGTGCGGGACACGTACTGGGGCAGAAGCTCTGCCAACAGGGTGTCTGCATCAGGCTCGAATTCATAGTCCGGCTTGAGGTCATCTGATCCATCGGACAGCATGTCCTCGCCCTGAGCAATCTCGACATCCTCGTACACAGGCTCAATCGGGAGCATCTGGTGTGCACGCGGAATCTGAGAAAGCATGGACACGAATTCCGTGTAGACAACGTGGACCTGGTCGAAGCCCTGAACGGCCTCGCCGTTGGTGCCACGCAGGCCTTCGCGGTACTTGGCAGTGCCCTCGGCCGTAGCGTTGAAACCATCAATGAGGTGACGACGCACGTCGTGGGTTGCGGCGTAGTCCGGATCCTGGGAGAAGCCCTCCCACGTACCGGCGAGCTCGACACCACGGAAGTCGTAGTAGTCGGTGCCCTTACGGCCAGTCACGTAGAGAACGACCTCATGCCCCTGCTCTTCCAGAGCGGTACGCAGCTCTGCAGCCTTCTTCAGGACGTTGTGGTTGTAGCCGCCACACATGCCGCGGTCACTGGTGACAACCAGGACTGCAACACGCTGGTTACCCTCACGCTTTACGAGCATCGGGTGATCCAACGACGAAGCCGATGCGAGACGTCCGATGACCTTCTCGATTTCGTCGGCGTACGGCTGGGAGTCTGCTACGCGACGCTGCGCCTTAGTAATGCGCGAGGTTGCGATAAGCTCCTGGGCCTTGGTGATCTTCTTTGTCGAGTTCACCGACTTGATTCGGGCTCGAAGTTCACGAAGATTCGCCATGTCCTATTCCCTCCCTTCAATTGCGAAAACGGTCATTGAGTAGCTCAACCTGCCTAGTTCTGGGCAGTCTTGCGGGAGACCGTAATCTGCTGCTTCTTGAGCTCGCCCTCGTCGAGTGCCTCGACCGGAGCCTCGGAAGCCAGCGGTGCACCCTCAGAAGTCTGGAAGGACTTCTTGAAGTTAGCGGTAGCGGACTTCAGAGCAGCCTTGGACTCGTCAGAGAAGGCAACGCCGCCGTCAATCTGCTCGAAGACTGCAGGCTGAGTGTCCTGCAGGTGCTCAAGCAGCTCGGCCTCGAAGCGACGGACATCCTCAACGGGGACATCGTCGAATTCGCCCTCACCAGCGAGGTAGATGGAGGTCATCTGGTACTCGACCGGCTGCGGGTGGTTTTCCTTCTGCTTCAGCAGCTCGACCAGACGCTGACCGCGCTCCAGCTGACGCTTGGAGGCATCGTCCAGGTCGGATGCGAACATTGCGAATGCTTCCAGGTCGCGGTAGGACGCGAGGTCCAGACGCAGGTTACCGGAAACCTTCTTCATGCCCTTGGTCTGAGCGGCACCACCAACACGGGAAACCGACACACCGACGTTAATAGCCGGGCGGACACCCTGGTTGAAGAGGTCGGACTCGAGGAAGACCTGGCCGTCGGTAATGGAAATGACGTTGGTCGGAATGAAGGCCGACACGTCGTTTGCCTTGGTCTCGATGATCGGCAGTGCGGTCAGCGAGCCTGCACCCATGTCGTCGGAGAGCTTTGCAGCACGCTCCAGCAGACGGGAGTGGAGGTAGAAGACGTCACCCGGGTAAGCCTCGCGTCCCGGCGGGCGACGCAGCAGCAGCGAGATGGCACGGTATGCCTCTGCCTGCTTAGTCAGATCATCGTAGATAACCAGGACGTGCTTGCCCTGGTACATCCAGTGCTGACCCAGTGCGGCGCCCGCGAATGGTGCAAGCCACTTGAAGCCTGCGGCATCCGACGCCGGGGCAGCAACGATGGTGGTGTACTCGAGTGCGCCCTGCTCCTCGAGGGTCTGGCGCACACCAGCAATGGTGGAGCCCTTCTGACCGATAGCAACGTAGATGCATCGCACCTGCTTGCTCGGGTCACCGGACTCCCAGTTAGCCTTCTGGTTCAAGATGGTGTCCAGGCAGACCGCGGTCTTACCGGTCTTACGGTCACCAATGATCAGCTGACGCTGACCACGACCAATTGGGGTCATTGCGTCGATGGCCTTAATACCAGTAGCCATCGGCTCTTCAACCGGCTGACGCTGCAGCACGGTCGGTGCCTGCAGCTCGAGGACGCGGTCCTCTTCAGCCTCAATGTCGCCCAGGCCGTCAATCGGCTGGCCCAGGGGGTTAATTACGCGACCGAGGAACTTGTCCCCGACCGGAATCGAAAGGACGTCACCCGTCCGCTTTACCTCGTCACCCTCTTTAAGCGACTCGAAGTTACCCAGCACCACAACGCCGACCTTGTCGGTGTCGAGGTTCTGAGCGACGCCAATAACGCCGCCCGGGAACTCCAGAAGCTCATTCGTCATGACCGACGGCATTCCCGAAACCTGGGCGATACCATCAGCTGCACTGATAACAACGCCAACCTCCTCACGGGAGGCCTCCGGGGAGTAGCTCGAGGTGTAGTTCGCAATCGCGCTACGGATCTCGTCGGAGGAGATCGTCAGCTCCGCCATGTTCTTCCTGCTCTCGGTAATATTCTTCCAGTGATTAATCGTCTAAACCATCCGTCAGCCGAGGCCGACGCGCAGCTTCTCAAGCTTTGTTGAAAGGCTACCGTCGATGACCTCGTCGCCAACCCGGATGACCAGTCCACCGAGAATCGACTTATCGATCACGGTGTGGATGGACATCGCCTTGCCGTAGACTCGGCCGAGCTTGTCCGCCAGTGCTCGCTCTTGCTCGTCAGAGACGACCGTGGCACTGGTCACGCGAGCGACGACGTGGTTCCGCAGGCCGGCGGCTAGCCGGGACAGGGAGTCAATGTCGTCCGCGGGGCGCTTGGATGGGCGACCAACAGCCTGCAGTGCCAGGGTCTCGGTCACGGAAGTGACCTTGCCGTACAGCACAGAGGCGAGGAGCCCACGCTTGGCTTCGGGGGTTGCGGCCTTGTCGGCCAGCAGCTGTTCAAGCTGCGACTGCTCAGCCAGGATGTGTCCCAGTTGGAACAGCTCAGACTCAACAGTCTCAAGCTGTCCCTGGCCTTCGGCAGAGCGAAGTAGGGCTCGACGGCCCAGCTCTACCAAACCCTCACGCATTTCACGCGGAGTGGACCATACCTGCGCGGCAGCATCCACGACGAGGTTAAGAGTCGTCTCAGATACCTTGCCCGCGAACAGGCTCCGGACAAGGCCGGAACGCTGTTCCGCAGTCGCCGAGGTGTCGGCGACAGCGACACGCAGGCCGCGGTCGGAGTCCAGGACCTCGACGATGTCGAAAAGCTCGGAACCAGTCTGAGCAGCCTGAGCAACAGCGACATTGTCGCCACCGATAGCGGCGTCCAGACGCTGGCTAAGGGCTGCCAAGGATTCGCGGCTTGCTGCGTGCATGTCGCCTACTTTCCGGCCGGGGCCACGGTGTCAAGGTTGGACAAGAAGTTGTCAATCGTCGACGAGTTACGAACGTCGTCGGAAAGCTGCTCGCCCAGAAGGCGCTCAGCGAGATTGATGGAGTTCTGGCCCATTTCCTTGCGCAGCTCTGCGACTACCTGCTCACGCTGGGCAGCGAGCTGCTTTTCACCGGACTCGATGATTCGTGCGCTCTCGTCATTGGCCTTAGTCGTAGCGTCTGCAATGATGCGCTGACCCTGTGCACGGGCTTCGTCGCGAATCTTTGCTGCTTCAGTACGGGCCTCTGCGAGCTGACTGTTGTACTTTTCCAGAGCGGCCTTCGCCTCGGCCTGTGCAGCCTCAGCGCGCTCAATGCCGCCCTCAATCCGGTCCTCCCGCTCGGTCAGGACCTCCTGGAACTTCGGAAGAACGAGCTTCCAGAAGAGAACCAGGATAACTACCAGCGGGACAACGGACCAGACGATGTCATAGGTCTTTGGCAGCAGCGGGTTAATGGACTCTCCCATCGGGAGGTCACCCGCAGCTAGCAAAAAGGTGAAATCTGTCATGGTTTACGTGTTCTCCGCCTGAGGTCCGGACTTAAACAAAAACGAAGCCTGCGACCAGGCCGATCAGGGCGAGAGCCTCAGTGAAGGCGATACCCAGGAACATGGTGGTACGCAGCTGGCCGGCCATCTCAGGCTGGCGTGCCATACCCTCAACGGTCTTACCGGCGACGATACCGATACCGAGGCCCGGGCCCAGGGTGGACAGACCGTAACCGATGGTCTTCAGGCCAGCGTTGGTGTCGACAGCCTGGACAGCGTCCTGGGCGGAGAGGATGACGTCGTTCATTATGAACCGTTCCCTTTCTTAAAGGATGGCCCCGGATTAAAGATTGTTCTAAGTAGGCCCGGGGCTTTGTGGGTCAAGTGGGTCTTGATATTAAATTTGCGAGGCCTTGTTGCCGAATTTGCGGCCTCTTTAGTTATGGGTTAGTGCTCGTCTGCGTGCAGCGACAGTTCGATGTAGACGGCGCTCAGCAGGGCAAAGATGTATGCCTGCAGGAAAATCACCAGCATCTCGAACAGCGTGAATGCTACCGCAGCGACAAGGGTCAACCCGGACAAGGCGGTCCAACCATTCAGCTGCCAGAAGAAGAAGTTCGTGGCACCGAACAGTAGGACTAGAACCATGTGGCCCGCCAGCATGTTGGCCATCAGACGGATGGTCAGCGTAACTGGGCGGAGAACGAAGTTGGAGAAAATCTCGATCGGCACCACGATGAGGTGGAGTACCGGTGGCAAGTTCGGAATAACGACTGCCGACTTCACAAACTTGAAGAAGCCCATCTTCTTCGAGCCCGCGTAAATGAAGGCAACGTAAGCGAACAGGGCCAGAACCAGTGGCATACCGATTCGGGCGTTCGGCGAAATATTGAGGCCAGGAATAATAGCCGCAATATTCATCGAGATAACAAGGAAGAAGATGGTGGCCAGAACCGGAAGGAAACGACGCCCCTCCTTCTTACCCAGAATCTCCTCCGCGATGTGGATGCGGACGAAGTCCAGCATCAACTCCGCAACGTTCTGCAGACCAGTCGGCACGAGCTTCGGACGACGCATTGCGACGACGAAGAACACGGCGACGATCACGGCCATCAAAAGACGAACAATCATCAGGCGGTCCATGGCGTACCAGTCGCCACTGTCACCTAGGATGAAGCCATATTTGCCGATTTGTTCGCCAAGTTCACCCGGGAAATACTCCTCCTGCAAGTTGGGTGAGTGAAACTCACCCCGCATCTCGGCAAGTGTTGTAACGCTCAGCGTTCTCTCCCGTGATTGGGCCGCTAGAACTATTGTCAAGCGGTGCGAAGGACGTCATTTAACGTGTCGCGCCGCGGATTCCATTCGCTCATCAGCACGGCGCTCACGGGGACCGTACCTGTGGAAATGATAGTTATTTCGATACAGGCCGTCTTACCCGAAACTCAGGATAACAGTTCTGACTCATTTTCCCCACCCGGTACACCCCCGCGTTTCCGACCCCGAAACCAACAAAAAGGCCGACCCCCGCTGTGGGTTTCGGCCTCTATCTGTGGCATCTTCTGCACAAACTCGGCAATATGCTTATTACCTGCGGTTTTAGAGGCGCATTACAGCCTCTCAGCAGGTCAACAAGTTATTAACGAGCTATTCGTCCTTCATTGGTTGCACATAAGTGAGGTTAGATTGCGACATTCCCCACACTTCTGCACCCAGCGTCACCATCAGCGTGAGTACAACAGTGACGAAGAAAGTCATGTTGTCATAAAACTCAAGATTTCTAATAACAACAAGGACACCGATTAGTACGACAATCTTCAACAACCAGCCACCCAATACAACGGCAAGCGTGACGGACGGCGAAGTTCGAGCAGTAAAGAGGATGCCTAGAACGGTAAGCAATACGAAGCTTCCGCTAATGCCCGCTCCAAGAAGTACGCCCCAGACGCCGGGCATACCGTTTTTGCCACCCCAGACCAGCAGCGAAAGCACGGTAATCACAGCGAGCGCGATTGCGCCCGAGCGAGCAGCAGCCAGCAGCGGTCGCCGCGAATCGTCGTATTTAGACTCGGGCTCCGGAGTTGTTTTTTCAGTCACGGTCGAAGATTGTACCTTCTGCGTCCACGTCGACGTCTTATAACCTGCCGGACCCCACTACGACTTCTGGGACGCGCTCCCCTTGAACGGTCGTCGGCAAGCGCATTACGACGACGGAGGGTGAATACAACCGCGATGATAAGCAGGATCCCGAAGGTGAGAGCGACAAATTCAAACGGGAAAATTGTAGTGGCGACGGCGGCGTATGCGACGACCGACACCCATAGGTAAAGCACTAGCACCACACGGCGATGACTGTGCCCCATCGACAGGAGGCGGTGGTGAATATGCATTTTGTCGGGTGAGAAGGGTGACTTACCCTGGCTGACGCGGCGAACAACAGCGAGAAGTAGGTCGAGCATTGGCACGCTAATTGCTGCGATGACGACCACAATCGGCGAGATCAGAGCGATGACGTCGGCAGTGCCGTACATGGAGGGCGCGATGCGACCCGACGCCGACACCGATGCAGCAGCGAGCAGCAAACCGATCATCATGGCGCCGGAATCGCCCATGAAAATGCGTGCGGGTTCGAAGTTGTGTGGCAAGAAGCCCAGACAAGCGCCGAGGAGACACGCGGAAATCATCGCGGGTGGATAGGCAGAGACAGTACCGCCTTGGTCATGGAGCATGACCATCGAATAGACAAGGATTGCAGCTGCGGCAATCATGCCGAGTCCAGCTGCGAGACCGTCGATGCCGTCAACAAAGTTGAAGGCGTTAATCAATGCCACAGTAAATAGGACAGTCAAGACTGTGGACATGATTGGGTCGAGAATGAGCGTAGTACCGCCACTAAAAGGGATATAGAGCAGATACCAATTGACACCCATAAATGACATCAAAAGTGCCGCCGCGACCTGCCCCACCAACTTCGTGAGGGCATCTAAGTCAAAGAGGTCATCCCAAATACCGACGATTAGCAAGAGCGACGCGGCCGCCACAACTGCCCTCATATCTGGAGTCATGGGCGGAAAACCACGGTTGAGGGCCGGCATCACCGAGGCAAGGGCGATAGCTGCGACCACCCCGGAGTACATCGCCACACCTCCGAGCCTGGGCTTCGGAATATCGTGGACATCGCGCGTGCGGGGCGCATCTAACCAGCCCGAGCGAACCAGCACATAACGCACTACTCCAGTGAGCAAATAGCTGACAGCAGCGGAAACTAAAACGAGCATGGCGAGCTCGCGGATGGGCACACCTGCCCCACCCGACTGGGCTGCCAATAAGCTCATGTCCGCCACTAGGTACTACTCACCCACACAATCGCTGCAGATACTAAACAGGAAAGACTTTAAGTAGCCAAGACTACTGTCCCAGCAGTCGCTCGGGCGTAGTACTCAATACCTCGGCAACCGCCGCTGCTGACACAGCGCCTTCGCGCAGAATCCGCGGCACTGGAGTCGAGATATCGACAATCGTCGATGGGGTGCCAATCGTTGCTTCGCCGCCGTCGACGTAGACAGCCGCTTCCCCACCGAGCATCTGCTTGGCACGCACGGCATTGGTGGCCGGTGCCTGGCCGGAGATGTTCGCACTGGACACTGCCATCGGACCGGTGCGGCGCAGAATCTCGATGGCGATTGGGTGCAGCGGCATGCGCAGCATGACCGTACCCGCAGTATCACCAAGGTTCCACGGCAAGCTCGGCGCTTGGTTCACAACCAGCGACAGTCCGCCCGGCCAGAAAGCCTCCACCAGCGTGCGAGCAGCTGGTGAGTATTCGCGGACGAGCCCCTCAATCGTGTTCCAGGAACCCACCAGCACCGGTACCGGCATATCCGGGCCGCGGTGCTTGGCACGCAGCAAGGAGGCAACGGCCTGGTTATCGAAGGCATCACAGCCAAGGCCGTAGACGGTATCGGTAGGCATAACGACCAGCCGTCCTGCCTTCACAGCATCTACTGCTGCTGCAATTGCGCGTTCGCGGTTTTCATCTGTGCTGCAGTCCATAATCCTGCTCATCAGATTTTTGCTCCTGCTTCAAAGTTTGCTTTTAAGATCAATTCTTGCGTCCCACCGTAAAACGATCACGGCCTGCAAAGTCACGGCGGACCTCTACATCAGCGTAATCCCAGGTGTCCTTCAGCAGTGAACTGACATCGTCTCCCGAAGAGTCATCGTGCTCAATGCCGATGACTCCACCCGACCGCACCAGCGCATCCACTAGGTTCATCATAGGTCGAATGACATCTAGCCCATCGTCGCCGCCAAAAACCGCAGAGTGCGGATCAGCTCTCACCTCGGGGGTAACCTCGGTGTCTTCGGGCACATATGGAGGGTTGGACACAACAATGTCGGTCTCGCCTACCCAATCTGCGAGCTCACCACCATCATCAATCAGCTGATCATCCGTAACATCGCCAGCAATCAGACGCACACGCCCATCGCCGTACGTCTCGATATTCTTCGCAGCCCACGCCCGTGCCCGCTCAGAGAGCTCCACAGCCACCACGTCCGCTTCGGGTACGGCATCGGCAATCGCCAACGCCAACGCACCGGATCCAGTACACAAGTCAACGATTTTCGGCTTGACGACGCCACTTGCGACCAGTTCACGGGCTCGATCGATCGCCCACTGCGCAAGCAGTTCCGTCTCCGGCCGGGGCACAAAAACACCGGGCCCAACCTGTAGTTCCAAGCTCATCATCGGCGCCGTACCGAGGATGTGCTGCAGTGGCTCACGAGCCACTCTGCGGACCAGCATCTCGGCCAGATGCTTGCGACCGGCCTCATCGGTGTACGGTTCGTCTCCACGGAAGATGATGTCTGCCGGTCCCGCATTGACTGCGGCTGCGAATAGCGCCCGTGCGTCGGCATCCGGAGAAGCCAGCGCCGCGTCGTCAAGCGTGCGACGCGCATAGCGAAACAGCTCGCCGAGAGTACGGACGGAATCCGGTAACGTCGGCGAGCTATTTTCTGCGGGCGTGGGATTACTCGGCTTCAAGACGCTCAGCGCGCTCCGCGTCGTGGAGGGCCTTGAGCAGGTCATCCATGTCGCCGCCCAGCACCGAGTCCAGGTTGTGAGCCTTGTAGCCGATGCGGTGATCGGAAACGCGGTTCTCAGGGAAGTTGTAAGTGCGGATGCGCTCGGAGCGATCCATGTTGCGTACCTGAGACTTACGCTGGTCAGAGGCGGCCTCGGCAATCTCCTCTTCCTTCATCTGCTGCAGTCGAGCAGCAAGGACCTGCATAGCACGGGCCTTGTTCTGAATCTGAGAGCGTTCCTTCTGACAGGTAACGACGAGACCAGTCGGCAGGTGCGTGAGGCGAACGGCGGAGTCAGTGGTGTTAACACCCTGACCGCCCTTACCGGAGGAGCGGTAGACGTCGACACGCAGATCCTTTTCGTCGATCTGGATGTCTTCGACTTCGTCGGGCTCCGGGTAGACCAGAACACCAGCGGCGGACGTCTGAATACGCCCCTGCGATTCGGTGACCGGCACGCGCTGCACGCGGTGGACACCACCTTCAAACTTGAACACGCTCCACGCACCGTCGCGGGACGGAGTCTTAGCTCGGATGGACATAGTCATGTCCTTCACGCCGCCGAGATCAGACTCGGACAGCCCGAGGATTTCGGTGGTAAAGCCGTGCTTTTCGGCATAGCGCTGGTACATGCGAGCGAGCTCACCTGCGAAGAGCGCTGCCTCCTCACCGCCGGCACCGGACTTGAGCTCCATAACGATGTCATCGCTATCATGCGGATCGCGCGGAGCCAGCAGGTCGGCGAGCTTCTCCTCGAGTTCCTCTGCCTCGGCGGCGAGGCGCTCAGCCTCTGCTGCGAATTCGGAGTCCTCGTATGCCATTTCGCGAGCTGCCTCCAGATCATCCTGGACTTCGGTCAGCTTTTTGTGAGTCTGAATGACCGGCTGCAACTCATTGAAGCGCTTGCCGACCTTTCGGGCAGCCTTCGGGTCGTTGTGCAGTTCGGGGTCAGCCAGCTGCGCCTCGAGCCCGTGATATTCGGAGAGGATATCGTCAACTGCGGAAACCTGATTAGCCATTGAATATTCCTTCAGATTGTGATGGGGAAATGCTAGTTGGTGTTGTGGTTTGCGGCTAACCCCAGCTAAAGCATGTCGTCCACATCAACGTCGGCGGCCATCGGCGCGGAGGAAGCCACCTGCATCAGGAATTCCTTATTGTTCCGAGTCTTCTTCAGCTGCTTAATCAGCAGGTCGATAGCAGCCTGCGACTCCAGCGCAGAGAGGATGCGGCGCAACTTGTGCATAATGCGAGCCTCCTCCGTGCTGAGCAGCAGCTCATCCTTACGAGTACCCGACGGGTTGACATCCACTGCCGGGAATACGCGGCGCTCGGAGATCTTACGGTCGAGCTTCAGCTCGGCGTTACCGGTGCCCTTGAACTCCTCGAAGATGACGGTGTCGCCTGCGGAACCGGTCTCCACCATCGCAGTGGCGATGATGGTGAGGCTGCCGCCTTCTTCGATGTTTCGGGCAGCACCCAAGAAGCGCTTCGGTGGGTACAGAGCGTTGGAGTCCACACCACCGGAGAGGATTCGTCCCGATGCCGGCGACGAGTTGTTGTACGCACGGCCAAGGCGAGTGATGGAGTCGAGCAGTACGACGACATCCTGCCCCTGTTCCACCAGACGCTTTGCGCGCTCAATAGCCAACTCGGCCACTGCCGTGTGATCTGACGGCGGGCGGTCGAAGGTAGAAGCAATAACCTCGCCACGGACACTGCGCTGCATGTCGGTGACTTCCTCCGGGCGCTCGTCGACAAGCACGACCATCATGTAGCACTCGGGGTTGTTCGTCGCGATAGCGTTCGCAATGTTCTGCAGAATCGTGGTCTTACCGGCCTTCGGCGGCGAAACGATGAGCGCACGCTGACCCTTACCAATCGGCATAATCAGGTCGATGACGCGAGTGGTGAGAATCTTCTGCTCGGTCTCCAGACGCAGGCGACGGTTCGGGTACAGCGGGGTGAGCTTAGCGAAGTTCGGGCGCTGCTTTGCCTGCTCCGGATCGAGGCCGTTTACGGTTTCGACCTTGACCAGCGGGTTGTACTTGCGCCGATTACGGCCGTTGCCATGAGTGACCTGGCCTGAGCCATTCTCGCGCGGCATGCGGACCTGCCCCGTGACGGCATCGCCCTTGCGCAGGCCGTACTTACGAACCATTTGCGCGGACACCAGCACATCGTTAGAGCCCGGCAGGTAGCCGGACGTGCGCACGAATGCGGTCTTGTTATCCAGCACATCGACGATGCCAGCCACCGGCTGGAGAACGTCGTCCTCGCGGATCTCATCCTGACCGCCGTGTCCCCCACCGTTGTTATCGCGTCCGCGACGGTCGCGGCGATTGCGACGGTTGCGGCGGTTGCGGTTGCCACGACCGTCATCGTCATGGTTGTTTCGGTCGTTATTGCGATTGTTGTTGCGACCGCGACGGTTGTTGCGGTTGCCGCGGCCGTCATCGTCATTGTCTCGATCGCGGTTGTTGCGATCGTTGCGGTTATTACGGTCGTTGCGGTTGTCGCGGTTGTCGCGGTTGTCGTTACGCTCACCGCGGTCATTGCCGTTATCGGAATCGTCGCGGCTATCGTTGCTGCGATCGTCCTGATTCTCCTGCTCGCGCTGGCGAGCACGGTTACGACGATTTCGACGCTGCTGAGAGCGGGACATCTCCTCGCGGCCTTCCGCGTTGGCGTCGTCACGCTTGTCGTTGCCCTTGGCGCTCTTGTCGGCGTCCTTACCGGAACCCTTATCCGCGCTTTCCGACGGCGATTCCTTGGCATCCTTCGCTTTGGAGCCGGTATCCGCAGCCCCAGCCGCAGCCTTCTTCGCGCGGGATTTCCGAGCTGGAGCGGAACCAGCAGCCGGGGCACCATTCTTAATGGCCTCAATCAACTCATGCTTGCGCATGGCGGAGATGCCGCGAATGCCCTTGCTGGAAGCGATTTCACGCAGTTCTGCCATTCGGAGGGCCGCTAGATTCCCTGGGCCGCCTGCCGTGGCAGTGGTGTCCGTATCGGTCACGGATGTCCTTTCATCGACCTTCCCTGCAGTCACTCTCTACAGGGGTCTATGTCATTGACACTTTTTCGTTCTTACTGCCCGCCACCGTGTGTGCTCCGTCGTCGAACCTTTACCACGGGCGGAAAAGTATCCGCTGCTGACGGGAAATTATCGAAAAAGCCAGGCAAAAGACCTCGACGTTGAAACTAAACCGAGGCATCTTGCCTACATTATTTCCGCATCTCAAACCCGAGCGTCCGGGCTGAAGATGGTTAGGAAATTTTAGGTCCACAGCACCGCAAGACTATGTAGTCGCACTACTGATTTATGTGTTTTCAATGTCACGTTGCGCCATCGCGTTGTGTGAGCAACAGCGAAGGTCAACGGCATGCGGAGTACATGAAGAAGTACGTATCTAGCCGCGTATTGAAAACGACCTATTGACCAAGGATAGTCACCAAATAGTCAGGTGGCAACACTAGTTCTCACCTGCGTTTCGCTAGGTCGCGGGGCTGCGAGTCGGTACTGTAGAGCTCATGCGCAGTACGATGCCTCATATTGCTCTCAATATCGCTCAGATCGTGGAATATGGTCGCACCATTCACGGTCGGACTCCGGTGACCTCCTGGAACAGTGACGGACCCGAGACCACCACTTTTTCCGCCATCGCTGCGCGCGCTAGTGCGCTGGCACATGCACTTCGCGATGAGCTCGGCATCGACGGTGACCAGCGCATCGCTACCCTGATGTACAACTGCGCCGAACACTTCGAGGTCTTCCTCGGCGTTGCCTCCATGGGCGCGGTATTCCAGCCGCTGAACAAGCAGCTCATGCCGGATCAGATTGTGCACATTATCAATCACGCCGATGACCAGGTCATTATCGCGGACCCGACCGAAATCGAACTGCTCGCCGAGGTTCTTCCCCACTGCCCGCGCGTCCGCGCTGTCATCATTATCGGTATTGGTGATCTGTCCGACGTGGCTGAGCAACTGCCAGATGGCATCCCGTGGTACTCCTACGAATCACTCATCGACGGACGCCCGAGCCGGTTCGACTGGCCTGAGCTCGACGAAAACTCCGGCGCGGCCATGTGCTATTCGACGGGCACCGAGGGCGCACCTAAAGGTGTCGTCTACAGCCACCGCTCGCTGTACTTGCACAGCCTGAATATGCGCACCACTGACTCCTTTGCAATTTCGCATGGTAACCCGTGGCTGTGCTGTGTGCCGATTTACCACGTCCTGTCCTGGGGCGTGCCGCTGGCCTCCTTCATGTGCGGGGCGTCGCTAATCTTCCCCGGCGCGGACCTGTCCGCACCACGCCTGGCGGAAATCATCGAAACCTCAATGCCGCGCGTAGCTCAGGGCGTGCCGACGCTGTGGATTAACCTCATGGCGCACTACCTCAGCAATCCTCCGAAGCGCATGAGTCTGCAGGAGATTTTCTCGGGCGGTTCTCCTGTCCCACCTGCACTGATTCGACTGTGGGAAGAGCGCTACGGTGTCGATGTCATCCACTTCTGGGGCATGACCGAGACTTCGCCTATCGGTACCGTGGCACGACCTCCGTACGGCGCCTCCGGTGAGGCTCGCGAACGCTACCGAGTCAGCCAAGGGCGTTTCCCGGACATCATGCAATTCCGCATTGTTGATGACAACGACCGCGTGCTCGACCTGCATGACCGCAACCAGGGTGAGCTGCAGGTGCGCGGCAACACAGTCACCGGAGGCTACTACAGTTCTCCGGAAGCGCAAGATGGAGGCACCGCGCACTTCTTCCGCGGTGCCGAGGTCGACGAGGCCAGCGAACAGTTCACCGAGGACGGGTGGCTCCGCACTGGCGATGTCGGCTCGATTACTCACGACGGCTATCTGACTATTCATGACCGTGCTCGCGATGTCATTCGTTCCGGTGGCGAGTGGATCTACTCTGCTCAGCTGGAGAACTTCGTAATGGAAAGCCCACAGGTACTCGAGTGCGCGATTATCGGCATGCCGGATAAAAAGTGGGGTGAGCGCCCGCTGGCCATTACGGTGCTGATGCCGGAAGTTGAACCGAGCAAGGAGACCGCTGAAATGCTCCGCGATGAGCTGCGGCCAAAGCTGCCGAAGTGGATGCTGCCGGAGTACTGGGCCTTCGTGGACTCAATCGATAAGACCTCAGTTGGCAAGTTCGACAAGAAAGACCTGCGCTCGCACTTGAGCGCAGGTCAGTACAGCATCGTGAAACTGAAGGGGCCGGGCGAAAAGTAGGTGGCAGGCTAAGCCACCGGCTCGGCACCGGGCCGCAGCGGCGGCTTAGCCGTCGACTACGACCTTAACTGGCTCGCCGATTCCCAGCTCCATGACCTTGATGCCAGCCTCGCGGGCATCGTCCAAGATCTTCTCATCCACTGCAGTAGTTCCCAGAACCATACAGGTCGGGCCAGCACCCGAGAGGAATGCCGCGTAGCCACGGTTACGCAGGCGGTTGACCCACTCTGCGGTCACCGGCAGCACGTCGGAGCGGTACGGCTGGTGCAGGCGATCTCGCGTTCCCTCCCACAGTAGTTCCGGGTGGGACTGCAACGCTGCGGTCATAACCGCTGTACGGGAGACATTGAAACGAGCGTCGACATGCGAAACATCGCTCGGCAGCACCTGACGAACTGCATTCGTGGAGGCGTGGAATGCCGGTACGAGTGCGGTCGCCTGAATGGACTCATGCACCGGAATGCTCACTGCTCGGTACTGAGGTGCGGTGCGACCATCGACAGGCTTGTCAGTCCAGCTGACCACTGCCCCGCCGAGGACGGATGCACCAGCGTTATCCGGGTGGCCCTCAAAGACCGAGGATTCCTGGATTACCTGGTCGTCGGTAAGCGGGAAGCCCGCCAGACCGTTAGCGGCAGCGACACCAGCGACGGCGGCGGCTGCGGAAGAGCCCAGACCGCGCGACTGCGGAATGGTGTTGTGGCAAATAACCTTCAGCCCCGGTGCCTCGACACCTGCGGCGCGAAGGCCCGCGCGAATCGCGCGCACAACCAGATTAGATTCGTTGCGCGGCAAATCGACTTCGCCCTCGCCGTGAATCTCAACGACGACACCGGACTCGATGACCTCGACCTCGACGATGTCGTAGAGCGCAACGGCCAACCCCAGGGTGTCGAAGCCCGGGCCCAAGTTCGCTGACGAACCTGCAACCGTGACGGTGACCTTCTGACCCGGGAAAAGCTCCTGTGCCATTTAGATATCCATTCCTTCGATACGAATGACGTTGTTGACGGCCAAAACCGCATCGTTGGCACGCAATTCGTCGACCGTTGCTTCCAGATCCTTTTCCAGTGCCTTGTGGGTCACGATGACCAGTCGAGCACCGTTGGCACCCTCTTCCTGGCGGACGGTGCGCAGGGAGATGTTGTGATCAGAGAAGGTGCGAGCGACATCGGCAAGCACTCCGACGCGATCGTCGACGTGCAGGTCGATGTGGTAGCGGGTACGAACATCACCGAAGTCGAGAATCGGCAGGTTAGCGTAGGTGGAATCTCCCGGTGCGCGACCACCGTGGACAATGTTGCGAGCAGCTGCAACAAGGTCACCGAGCACTGCGGAGGCGGTCGGGTTACCACCAGCGCCATTACCGTAGAACATCAGGCGACCAGCGGCCTCGGCCTCAATGAAGACAGCGTTGAAGGACTCACGCACAGTTGCCAGCGGGTGGCGACGTGGAATCAGCGCTGGGTACACGCGGGCGGAGATGGACTCCTTGCCATTTTCGTCCGTGACTCGCTCACAGGTAGCCAGCAACTTAATGGTGCAGTCTGCGCTCTTGGCGGCTGCAATATCGTCAGCGGTGATCTCAGTAATGCCCTCGCAGTGAACATCATCAGCAGTCACGCGGGTGTGGAATGCCAGGCTGGCCAAAATAGCTGCCTTGGAAGCGGCATCGTGACCCTCGACGTCTGCAGTCGGGTCGGCCTCTGCGTAACCCAGGCGGGTGGCCTCTGCCAGCATCTCGTCGTAGTCCGCACCAGTGGAGTCCATCGCATCAAGGATGAAGTTGGTAGTGCCGTTGACAATGCCCATCACCGTATTGACCGTGTCACCGGCCAGCGAACGCCGCAGCGGCCCGACGACCGGAATAGCGGCGGCCACAGCTGCTTCAAAGAACAAATCCACACCGGAGGAATCGGCGGCCTCGGAGAGCTCCTCGCCGTGTGCGGCGACGAGTGCCTTGTTGGCGGTCACGACCGACTTGCCGGCACGCAGTGCCTCCAGCACAACGCGACGTGGGTAATCAATGCCGCCGATGACCTCGACTACCAGGTCAACGTCATCGCGCTGAACCAGCGAAAAAGCATCGTCGGTAAGAAGATCCTCGTCCACATTCGGACGCGGCTTGGTCTTGTCGCTCACAGCAATACCAACGACCTCGACCGGACCGCCGATGCGGCGCTCGAAGTCCTCAGCCTTCTCGTTGAGCAGGCGGTAAACCTCAGTACCGACTGTGCCAAGACCTAAAATAGCGACACCAACTTTGTGGCCCTCGCCCTTTCCAGGATTATTCGTTGCGGCAGTCATCGTGGCGTTTCACACTCCAGGCTTAGTAAGTCTTGTACGGTTTCTCGTCTTAATATTTGGGTCACTTGACCATCGCATACCGACACTACTGGTGGTCGCGTCAGCATGTTGTAGCGGCTGGCCATTGCGTAACAGTATGCCCCAGTAGCAGCGAGCGCGAACAGATCCCCCTCGACAATGTCGCTCGGGTAGTTCGCATCGTTAATCAGAATGTCTCCCGATTCACAGTGCTTTCCGACGACGCGGGTGGGAATCCTGGAACCGGACACCTCGCGATTAACGACGCGACCATCATAGTTCGAGCCATAAAGCGCCGGACGAATATTGTCGCTCATTCCGCCATCGACCGATACGTAACGACGGGTCATGCCATCATCGATGGTCACATCCTTCAAAGTACCCACTTCGTACACGGTGACCATGGACGGGCCAACGATGGCACGACCTGGTTCAACGGCCACTGTCGGAGCCGCAATGCCGATACGCTGCGCAAGCTTGTCCACGGCAGTGAGAATCTCGTCGGCAAGCGGAGCAACGTCCAGGGGCTGCTCGCCTGCGGTGTAGGCGATACCGAAACCGCCGCCGAGGTCGAGAGTGTTGAAGTGTTCCGAGATTTCAGTGCCGTGGCGTTCGACCAGCTTTTCCACCAGTGAGAACACGCGCTCGGCGGCGAGAATGAAACCGTCGGAATCGACAATCTGAGAGCCGATGTGGCAGTGCAGGCCGACTAAACGCAGGTTCTCGTCTTCTTCCACGAGGCTGGAGGCCTCCAGCGCCGAACCGGACGCGAGGGAAAAGCCAAACTTCTGATCCTCATGCGCGGTAGCGATGAACTCGTGGGTGTGCGCTTCCACGCCGGGCTTCACGCGGACGAGCACATCCTGCACCACGCCTGCTTCAGCCGCCACCTGGGACAGGCGACGCAGCTCCGAACGGGAGTCAAGCACAATCTTTCCCACGCCAGCGGAGATAGCATCACGCAGCTCAGCGGTGGACTTGTTATTGCCGTGGAAGGTCATGTCCTTGGCTGGGAAGCCCGCAGCCAGAGCGATAGCCATCTCGTTGCCCGAGGCGACATCGAGATGCAGCCCCTCCTCCATTACCCAGCGGGCAATGGTCTTCGACAGGAAAGCCTTGGATGCGTAGTGGACATTCTCCGCGCCGCGGAAAGCCTTGGCCATCGAGCGGCAGCGGGAGCGGAAGTCCTGCTCATCGACGACAAAAACCGGCGTGCCAAATTCCTTGGCAATGTCGACCAGGCTCACGCCGCCAATCTCCACCGAGCCGGGATTCTCTTCGTCAGCGTCCCGACGACGGGCGGTAGTTGGCCAGACATGCGCTGGTAGTTCATTAAATTGGGTGGAATCGGGTCGGGTGTAACCACCCAGTTCGAAACCATTGCCGTCGATAGGCACGAAACAGCTCTCTTTCTCCGTTACCCGGACGGAGCAACGGGGTGTAGTTTTACGGGCGCGTTCGACTACATGCGCTCAGGTGCGGTAACACCGAGCAGCTGCAGAGCATTGGCCAGCGTCTGGCGGGTAGCCTCAGCCAGGCCGAGACGAGCACGGTGCAGCTCGGATACCTCTTCGTCTGCCTTTGGCAGAATCTGGCAGGTGTCGTAGAAGCGGTGGAAGACACCGGCGAGCTGCTCAGCGTAACGGGCAATGCGGTGTGGTTCCCGCAGGTCAGCAGCAGACTTGATGATGGCCGGGAACTCACCGATAGTGCGGATGAGCTCACCTTCGTGGTCCTCTACCAGCAGGGAGAAGTCAGCGCCTTCGCTGGTCACACCGGTCTCTTCGGCACGGCGACCGATTGAGCACAGACGAGCGTGGCCGTACTGGACATAGTAGACCGGGTTGTCGCTGGACTGCGAAGCCCATAGCCCCAGGTCAATATCCAGGCTGGAGTCGACGGAGGAACGGATTAGCGAGTAGCGAGCAGCATCGACACCGATGGACTCAACCAGGTCGTCCAAGGTGACCACTGTGCCCGCACGCTTGGACATCCGGACGGCCTTGCCGTCGCGAAGCAAGTTGACCATCTGACCGATGAGTACCTCGACGCCGTCGGCGTTGTAGCCGAGCGCGGCAGCGGCGGCGCGCAGACGCGCGATGTAGCCGTGGTGATCGGCACCCAGCATGTAAATGCATAGGTTGTGGCCGCGGTCGAACTTGTTCTTAACGTATGCGATGTCACCTGCGATGTAGGCTGCGTCGCCGTCGGACTTGATGACCACGCGGTCCTTGTCGTCACCGTAATCGGTGGACTTCAGCCACCATGCGCCGTCAGCTTCGTAGAGCTTGCCGTTTTCCTTCAGGGAATTGACAGCTGCTTCCACCTGACCGGACTCGAACAGCGAGTTTTCGTGGAAGTAAACGTCGAAGTCGGTGCCGAACTCGTGCAGAGATTCCTTGATGTGCTCGAACATCATGTCCACGCCGATGGCGCGGAAGTGCTCCTGAACCTCTTCCTCAGAGCCCTCGAGTGCCTGCGGGTTCTTCTCCAGCACGGCAGCGGCGATGTCTTGGATGTACTCTCCGCCGTAGCCATCTTCCGGAGTCGGCTGGTTGCGAGCGGCTGCAACCAGGGAGTCGGAGAAGCGGTCAATCTGGCGACCGTGGTCATTGAAGTAGTACTCACGGGTGACCTTGGCACCGGTGGCGGACAGGACACGACCGAGAGCGTCACCGACTGCTGCCCAGCGAGTACCACCCAGGTGGATTGGCCCGGTCGGATTTGCGGAGACAAACTCCAGGTTCACGTCGAGGTTGGAGTTGAAGTCGGCATGACCCCACTTCTCCCCCGCTGCCAGGACCTCCTCGACGATCTTGCCCTGGGCATCGGAGGCCAGGCGAATGTTAATAAAGCCCGGGCCTGCGATGATTGCTTCATCGATCCCTTCAGAAGCGCCGAGTGCTGTGGCAATTTCAGTTGCCAAGTCACGCGGCACCATGCCGACACGCTTGCCCAGCTGCATGGCGATATTGGTTGCGTAGTCGCCGTGCTCAGGGTTACGCGGACGCTCGACGGTCGGGTTTTCCGGCACGATAGAGACATCGGCATCGTGGGAAGTCAAAACCTCGACGGTGACTTTTCGGACTAGTACAGCAAGATCAGCAGGATTCACGATTGCCTATCCTATTAGGTCAATCGCAGTCGTGGAAACATCAGCCACCAAAAGATTGTTTTGAGGGGTATCTGCAGGCCACCGCATCCGGCTGCCCTACGCCCCTTTCACGATCCAGCCGAATTCAAGTTGAGAACAGATTTAATCCGGGTCTAGGCGTAGCATTCAGGTAGGAAATTATTGCCTTACCCCTCAACCCATTTTGGAGCGACCGTGAAAGTAGCACTTTTCGCGACCTGCATCGGGGACATGATGTTTCCAGATGCAGTGAGTGCGACCGCCAGAGTTCTCACGCGTCTAGGATGCGATGTGGTCTTTCCACCACAACAAACCTGCTGCGGCCAAATGCACGTCAACACCGGATACCAGAAGGAAGTCCTTCCTCAGCTGGACACCTACGCTGATGCTTTTGCAGATTCCTCGATTGACTACGTTGTCGCCCCGTCCGGTTCCTGCGCCGGTGCCGTTCGCCACCAGCATCCGATGATTGCGGGCCGCTACGGTACTCGTGCCCAAGTCCATGCGGCACAGGCCTGCGCGAACAAGACACTGGATCTCTCCGAGTTCATCACCGATATCGCTGGTGTGACTGACGTCGGTGCTTTTTTCCCCCCACTCAGTGACCTACCACTCCACCTGCCACAGTTTGCGGGTGCTCAAGGTGGGTGACCGCCCGTGGCGGCTGCTCAGTGCAGTCGATGGAATCGACCTGCGCGAGCTGCCCGGCGCGGCGGAGTGCTGCGGTTTCGGCGGCACCTTCTCGGTGAAGAATGCGGAGACCTCTGCTGCAATGGTTGCCGACAAGACAGCCAATATCCGCGCTACGGAAGCGGAGTTCGTCACCGCTGGCGATGCTTCCTGCTTGCTCAATATCGGTGGCGCGCTGCGTCGCCAGGACTCCGGCGTGCACGCCATCCACATGGCCGAGATTCTGGCCTCCACCAAGGAGACCCCGTTTGATGTGCGCAACCGCCAAGAGGCTTCCCTGCGAGGTGAACAGTAATGGTCGCAATTAACGTCGGCATGCCAGCCCTTCCTCCACGCGCACCGCACAACGTCGGGCATCTACGTGGTACGCGCGGGTTCACGGCCGCCGCGCACGAGGAACTCAAGAACACTCGCATGCGCGAAAATGTCGGTCATGCCACGCGTTCGATTCGTAAGAAGCGCGCGCACGTCGTAGCCGAGAAGAATGACTGGGAGCAGCTACGGCTCGCAGGCAGCCACATCAAGCGCGATGTTATGGCGCGTCTGCCGGAACTGCTGGAGCAGTTCGAAGAGTCGGTTACGGACGCCGGCGGTCACGTCCACTGGGCGCGCGATGCCGCCGAGGCAAACCGCATCATCACGGACTTGGTGAAAGAGACCGGTGAAGAAAAGGTCGTCAAGATTAAGTCGATGGCCACGCAGGAAATCGGCTTGAACGAAGCGCTTGCCGACGCCGGCATCACCGCCCGCGAAACCGACTTGGCGGAACTCATCGTTCAGCTTGCCGACGATATGCCGAGCCACATCCTGGTTCCTGCTATCCACCGCAATCGCGAGGATATCCGCGAGATCTTCCTCAATGGAATCCCCGGAGTCGACCCGGACCTGAAAGCCAATCCGGCCGAGCTGGCCGAGGCATCCCGTAAGTTCCTGCGCGAGCAGTTTATGGAGGCCAAGGTTGCAATTTCCGGCGCCAACTTCGGTGTGGCCGAAACCGGTACTGTGGCCGTCGTCGAATCTGAGGGCAACGGCCGTATGTGTCTCACACTGCCGGAAACACTGATTTCGGTGATGGGTATTGAGAAGTTGCTTCCCACCTTCCAGGACTTGGAAGTCTTCTTGCAGCTACTGCCACGGTCGTCGACAGGCGAGCGTATGAATCCCTACACCTCTCTGTGGACGGGAACGACGGACGGCGACGGCCCGAAGAATTTCCACATTGTGTTGCTGGACAATGGGCGCTCGGCCACTCTTGCCGATCCGATTGGGCGTGAAGCGCTGAAGTGCATTCGCTGCTCGGCATGCCTGAATATCTGCCCTGTTTATGAACACGTGGGCGGGCACGCTTACGGTTCGGTCTACCCGGGCCCGATTGGTGCGATTTTGTCCCCGCAGCTCACTGGCATGGATTCCTACGATGATCCGAATGCTTCGCTGCCCTATGCGTCTTCGCTGTGCGGGGCTTGCTTTGAGGTCTGCCCGGTGCGAATTGACATCCCTGCGGCACTGCTGGAGCTGCGCCACCGTAAGGTCACGGAACACCGCCCGCCGGTGGAGGGCAAGCTGTTTGCCACACTCGGGTTCATCATGGGCAATCAGAAGCTGTGGAACATGAGCGCAAAGATGGCCTCCCTCGCCCGCGTACTCGGGTTGAAGGACGGCGAGATTCACGCCCTGCCGCTCTTCCTCAGCGGATGGTCCGATGCGCGTGATACCCCGGTTCCGCCGAAGAAGCCGTTCCGCTCACTGTGGGGTTCGGCGGATTTCTCGACGCAGCTGGCACGCGAATCGGCCAATCAGGTTCCGACGAAGATTAATGGGCTGTCAGGTTCTGATCAATCTGACTCGTCCGACACATCCGGCAAGTCTGACGCGACCAACAAGGAGGCCTAGCTATGCCCCACTCCTCAGCATCCGCGAACATTGCCAAGAGCGAAATCCTCGAGCGTATCCGCAATGCTCAGAAAATCGCCTTCGAAGGCCGTGATTTGGCCTCTGACGTGGGCATCATCCCTGGCGAGCCCGGCGCGCATTTCGACATCCCACGCGACTACGAGCGCTCCTCCAACCTGACGGCCAAAGAGATCATTTCGCTTGCCGACGAGCGCATCGCCGATTACAAAGCCGACGTGCGCCGCTGTGGCAGCTCGGCAACCGACATCAATGAGGCTGTGAAGAAGGCAATTGCTGATGTCGGGGCCTCGTTGATTGGTATTCCCGAAGGCCTAGACCGCGAGTGGGTTGCGGGGTTGGGTGGCGCTGTTGATGAGTCAGCTGCTGCCGATTCGTCGGTTGAACTGCGCGTCGACACCGGTTTCACCGCCGAAGCGCTGGACGAGCTCGACGCGATTGTCACCAGCTCTGCTGTCACCTGCGCCGAGACCGGCACCATTTTCCTGGACGGTTCGGCCACTTCTGGGCGCCGCGCGCTGACCTTGGTACCAGATATTCACATCTGCGTTGTGCCCACTTCCACGGTCGTCTACGGTATCCCGGAGGCAATTTCCCGTCTACGCGAGAGCGATCCCACCGCTCCAATCACTATGATTTCGGGGCCTTCTGCGACCTCGGACATCGAGCTTTCCCGAGTCGAAGGTGTTCATGGTCCGCGCACGCTGATTGTGATTATCGCTGGGTAGTAGCACCAAGGAGAATTGTCATGAGCGACTCGCACACGGGATTCACACGCAGCGATGAGTGGTTCGAATCGAACGGAGTACGGTGCGCAGCCGCTGTCTATCGCCCCAATGGCAGATTCCAGGTGCACCCGAAAACAAAAATCCCTAAAGCAACCAGGCGAATCTAATCGAACCTGACCGCTTAAGGGATAAAACGTGCCCCCGAGAGGAGTCGAACCTCCGACCTTCGGTACCGGAAACCGGCGCTCTATCCACTGAGCTACGGGGGCTTGTGGCACAAGTACAACAAGTGCAACGAGAAGAGATGTTACCACTTGGCTGGGACGATTAGCGAAATGCCCCGCACCCCAGCCAAAACTCCACGGTGCAGTCCACTATGGATCCAACTATGCGGCCTCAGAAACCTGGTCTTCCTCAATAGGACACACCACGGGCACGCCTTCGTCATCAAGCACGCGGGCTCGAATTCCATAGACGCGGGCCAAAAGGTCCGGAGCGAGAACATCAGCAGGACTCCCCTGGGCAACCACGTGGCCGTCGTGAAGCATGACAAGCTCATCGCAGTAGCGGGCGGCGAGATTGAGATCGTGGATTGCGACGAGCGCCAAGGAGCTCCGTGAGGTGACCTCCGCGCGGACGAGCTGTAGGAGTTCCACCTGGTGGCGCAGGTCGAGGGCGGAGGTGGGTTCGTCGAGAAGCATGACCTCGGGATCGCGGACAAACATCTGCGCGACGGCGACGAGCTGACGCTGACCGCCGGAGAGCTCGCCGACGAAGCGGTCGGCAAGGTGCTCAATACCAACCTTGCGGAGAGCCGCCGCCGTGTGCTCAATCTCGGAGCCGCGCACGCGCAGACGCCCGGCGCGCCGCCCAGAGACCAACACCGATTCAAACGCGGTCAGCGAGGCACTTGCTGGCAAATCCTGGGGCACGTAGCCGACGACATCGCGCAGTTCGGAGCCGATGACCCGCTCACTGTCACGAGTCAGCACAATCTCCCCGGACATGGGCTTTCGAATCCCCGCCAGGGCGGTCATCAGTGTGGACTTGCCCGCAGCGTTTGGGCCGAGCAAACCCGTCACCGTACCTGGTTTCAGCGTGCGTATTGATGCCCCGCGCAGCACCTTCCGCTTGCCATAGCCTGCGGCTACTTCCTTGACATCGAGAAATACGCCCATTAGTTCCACACCGTCCTCTTACGCAGGAAAACCAAGCCAACAAAGAATGGGACACCGACGATTGCGGTAATGATGCCAATCGGCACTGCCACACCCGGCACCACCGTGATGGATACCGCATGAGCTGCCGCAAGCAGCGCCGCGCCTGCCGCCATCGATGCAGGGGCAAAGAAGCGCTGTTCTTCACCGACCAGCATGCGCGCAATGTGTGGGCCGACCAGTCCGATGAAGCCGATGATGCCGGCAAAGGCCACTGCGGTTGCCGCCAGCAGCGAGGCTACAATCAGCGTCGCAATGCGCAGCCTATCCACATTGATGCCCACGGCTTTTGCGCGGGCATCGCCAAGTCGCAGCACCGTCAGCGCCCACGCATAGCGGATGGTGAACGGAACGGCGATCAGCAGCGCTGCCGCAATGATGCCGTTAGCCACCCAGTTCGCGCGCTGTAGCGAGCCCATTGTCCAGAACACAATCTGCTGGAGAGCCTCGGTAGTCGCGCGGTATTGCAACAGCGCCAACAGCGCTTGGAATAGAAAAACGAGACCAATACCCAGCAGAATCATCGATTCCTTACCCGAGCCGCGCCATACCGACGCCGCCGCCACAATCGCCACAGCGACGACGGATGATACCCAGGCCACAGCCGCTAAGTTGAACTGCGCATGCGGAATGATTACCCAGCCCAGCACAATCGATGCCGCCCCACCGAAAGCCGCTGCAGCCGAAATACCGAGCGTAAACGGCTCCGCCAGAGGGTTGTCGAGGATTGTCTGCATCTGTGCGCCGGCAAGCGACAGCGCTGCACCAATCAGCACTGCCATCACTGATGCAGGCAGGCGCAGCTTCCACAGCACCGTACGAGTGGTTTCGTCAACATCATTCGGGCTCACGATGCCCCGGACGACATCCCCCACACTCAGTGACATCGGCCCCACGATTGTCGCCACTACAAACGCGCACACGGCCAGACCCACCAGCACCGCAATAACGGCAATCTTCCGGGCTGAGCGTCGTCGGTACTGTCGCGCAGAGTCGTAGGTCGTGCTTGACGACGGACACTCGTGCTGTTCGGTGGCGGGCTGCGACTCTTGACCACCTCTGTCATTGGTGGAGGTGGGTTCGCGGGGTTCGTCGTCAAGCCCTGACGCGGGAGCGTGCAGATTGGTGTAAGTCATCTGATTCCTTCTTCGATGGTGGAAGATGGGTTACTTGGTCGGCTCCAGCGCGGTGAAGAAGGTGCCGCTGAGTTCGAAGGGCAGGTAGTCCTTGTGGAACTTGGCGAAGTCAGCGACTGGGTCGAGGTCAGCGAACTCTTCGGGGTGAATCCACTTAGCGAACTGCTCGAGGGCGAAGACGTTGTACGGCGAGTCGTAGAACTGGTGGAAGGCGGCGTACAGGTCCCCCTTCTTCGGCGCGGTCAGGGTGTCAAAACCCGGCGTCTTCAGCAGACCTTCCAGAGTGCGCTGTGCGGTCTCTGGGGTGGCGGTGTAACCGAGCTCAACGTGTGGCAGGATTTCCGGCTTCTTCGGGTCCAGTGCCCAGGAACCGCCTGTGGCGATGATCTTTTCCGGCTGGACGGACAGGACCTTCTCTGCGGTCACGTCGCCCGATTCGGTGTCGAGGAGGCTGTCTCCGAGGTTCTCGCCGCCGGCTGCTGTGACGAGGTCACCGAGGTTGGACTTGTTGACGGTCGAGCAGCAATCCTTGAGGCCAGCTGCTCGCCAAACGAAGGTCTTTGGCTTGTCTTCGAGTTTGGCGGCGCGTTCGGCGATCTCGTTGACGCGCTTAGTGTAGAAGTCGGTGAACTTCTTGGCATTGTCCTGCTCGTCGACGATCTGGCCGAGGAGCTCGACGGACTTGGCGGTATTCTCCAGGGGCTTCTGACGGAAGTCGGTAAATACGTACTTCAGACCTGCCTGATCGAGCTTGGTGAGGAAACCAGACTCCTCCGCGGCCTTCTTATGATCAAGGGTCATGACGACCACATCTGGGTCGTGGGAGATGAGGTTCTCCACTGTGACATCGCCCTTGGCAATATTGCCGATGGTCGGCAAGTCCTTCAGCTCTGGGTTCGTCTCGAAAAGCTTGGTTTCAAACGACGGTGCGCCCGAATGCAGATCGCTGCCCATGGCGACAACGTGGTCACCCGGGTTTTCTTGGTCAAGCATCGCGGTGACAAACATGGCGCGGCCTTCACCGAGCACGACTCGTTCTGGCTGCTTGTCGAAGGTCACAGTGCGACCTGCGACATCAGTGACAGTGAGTTCTCCCTTGTTGTCGGCGGCTTCGTTCGACTCCGCGTCCGCACCGCATGCTGTAGCGACGAAGCTCAGCGCTGCACACCCGATTGCGGCCAGAGTTTTGGTCTTTGGCGCGGTTTTAGCCTTGGCGAAAATATTGACTCTCATGCGTTCTTGTTTCTGCCCTATTTATCTCTGCGTAGTTTTTTGGTGTTTAGGGTGCACAAAGAGAAGTGAATACTCACCCCTTTGCATTAGGCACGCCTTACCTTACAGCTTGGGGCGGAGCGAAAAAAGCGCCCTGCTAGTGGTGGTTTTACTAGCAGGGCGTAGGGGCTTATTTCCTGTCGAGAACCGCCTGGAAGCACCTCAGCATCACTTCGCGGTCTTCATTAGCAAGTGGTGAAATAACTTCCTCGCGAACGGTGTCTACGTAATCCGGTGCCGCTTCGGCAAACACGTGCCGACCAACACCTGTTAGGACGACGACATAATCCGAGTCCGGGTCTTCACCGTGATCTTCGGTGTGAATAAATCCGCGCTTCTCCAACCTGTTGGTATGCAGCAGCGCGCGAGGATGGTTCCACTTCAATCGATCACAAATCTTGTCAACATGCAGAATCCCATCTTCTACCTCATGCAGAGCGATGAGCAGGGTAAAGTCCGCGAACGTCAGCCCGGTTCGAGTGCGCAGGCTCCGCTCAATATTGCGCTCCACCTCGCGAAAAGCAGCTACCATCGACTGCCAAAAGAGCTGTTCATCATCACTCAGCCATTCAAATGAGTTCATACTGCTCTAGGCTAATGGTGAGAGCCTCGAAGCGGAGACAAATGAGAAAACACTCACAGAAAAACTTTTGGCTACTCTGCTTTTCCGTCGGCGGAATCGGTGACCGTAGCATTGGCGGTCTCTGCAATCTTATCGAGCACAGCGGAAATCCCCTGATAGTCGATATTTTCACCGAGCACATCAAACAAAACATGGCGCACAAGCTTCACATGGTTCGGCGCCGCCTTCTCAATCACGGTTCGACCCTGTTCAGTAAGCGTGACATCGATACCACGGTTATCGCAGGCGCAGCGTTCCTTAGTTACTAGTCCCCGTCGCTCCATGCGAGTAATTTGGTGCGACATTCGGCTGCGGTCCCATTCCAGGGACTCACACAGGGTGCGCATGCGCACAACATTGTCTTCAGCCTCGGAGAGAACAACCAGAACCGAAAAGTCTGCAGTGGAAATATCGAGAGTTTCTTGCAGCTGAAGGTCGATTGACCTATCAACGGCCCGCTTTGCGTTCAGAATTGAGCGCCATAACCGCTGTTCTTCATCACTTAACCACGGAACATCTTGCATGTGTACAGAGCCTACTATCTTGAAACCAAATCCTGAATTTTCATAAATTCCGCTCCTGTCACACGATCGAAGCGTGCTTCATCGCACGTCAGGACTAGTACCTGCATATCGCGCCCCGCTTTGGCAAGAGCATTATTCATCCGCCGCAAACGGTGTTCGTCTGAATAGCCTAATGCATCATCAATAATCACCGGTGCGCCTTGTCCGCCCTCCATTACGCCGGCGACGGCCAAGCGCAGCAGAATGTCCAGCTGTTCCTGCGCTCCACCAGATAGCTCATCGACATCGAACCTGCCGTCGGCGTTAGACCGTGACTCGATCTGCAAGTCCTCGTTCATCGTGAACTGGGTTCCTGCACCGAACACTCCCCCGCCATACTCTTCGAGCTTGCGGAGCAAGGGGTCAGCCAGCGCATTCCGCGATGCCGCGCGTGCCTGTGTCATTACCTCCATCAGAGTCTTGGCGGCAGCTGCACGCCGACGCATTGAGTCCCGATCGCGCTGTGTTCGCTCCACCACGCCTTCTGCTGCTGCAAGCTTCTCATTCGCGCTGTCGAAATAATCCAAGTGCACCCGAATTTCTTGCCGACGCTTTTCCAGCTCAGCCAGGCGCTTCTCAACTGCATCTCGCCGCTGCTTAGCACCCGCGAGCGATGCCTCCACATCGTCGGCATCCCGCTGTGCCAGCTCCTTCTGAGCCGCCGCTAGCTGCTCTTCCGCCACCTGGAAGTCCTTGCCTCGGTTTTCCACCGCAGCAAAGATCTCGGCATCCGAGGCTTTTTCTCGCGCCGTCGTGAGCGAATCTTCGCGGACCTTCAGGACGGACCGAGCCCCTTCAAGCTCGCTGCTGGCCTTCGTATAGTTGGCGTGTGCAGGACGCTTTTCCAGCTTCGACAAGCGCATATCAGCATTGTCGCGCTCCGACTCGGCATCCCTACGCCCCACTGCGGCTTCTTCCAGCCGCGGCTTTGCCGCTACCAAGTCAATCTCCGTCGGCGCATCCTCGCCCGCAAGTTCCCGATACCGCTCGCCGTGTACTCGCGCTTCTTCCTTCGCATCGTCCAACTCTGCTATGAGCTGGTGATACTCCACACCGTCGGACACCGCTGTTATGGATGTCTCCACCTGGAATTTTGCTTTTTCCGCTTCACGACGTCGTGCGTATGCCTTTTGTGCTTCCGCGACAGAATCAGCGCCTGCCGCCTCAAGCTGTTCCTTTAGCGATATCTCTGCTTTTTCCAGCTTGCGCTGCTGCGAATCTGAGCCATCTCCGGGCTGGATAGCAACCGTGACGTCGCCAACTTCGATGACCAATGGTTTAGTAACCGCACGTTGAACTGTCCCAGCCTCCGGAGCGAGCCCCACTTTCTCGCCGTCGACCGTGACCTCCTGCGCACTACTAGCCGAGAGCTGCACACTCGGGCTCGACGCCTCCAGCACAGCGGTGGCTGTTGCAACTTCGCGTTCGCAGGTCAACAGTTTTTCCATTACCTCCTCGGTAACGGAATTGCGAGCAATTACCTCCTTGTGCTCTGCCAATTGCGCGCGGAGCGCATCGAGCTTCTCCACTCGCTTCGACAGGGCTTCAACCAAGCCGCGCTTCTCCCCCAATGCGACTTCAGCTGTAGCCAGCTCTTCTGCCTTTCGAGCTTCGCGGTACGCGGTCACAACCGCATCGCGATTTTCCTGCGCCTTCTTTAAAGCTGCGACCTCCTTATCGAACGCTTCCTTAAATTCAGCAACTTTCTTCTCTGCGGCGGAATGCTGATCCTTGGCATCTTGTGCCTGCTGAATGAAGGTTTCCCGCTCTTGCTGAGCCTGTTTAGCTAAGTCCAGCTGCTGCTTCGCCGCTGCAGAGACCTCCTGTGCCTGGGACACGGCAACCCTGAACTTTTCGAGTTCTTCTAGCGCCTGGCCCCAGTGCTCGACTTCGTTTTTGGCCTCTGGCAACGATGCCCGCTGTGTGTGTTGGCTTTCTTCATTACGAGCAGCTTCCTCATTGAGCGCCTCGAATTCCCGGACCTTTTTCGCCGCTTCGTCGCGCACCTGCTGGGCTTCCGTCAGCTCTTTGTCTACGTCGGTAAGCTGCTTGCGCTCTTTGCCATTTTTTTGGAAATAGTTGCCGTATTCAGCTTCAACGGCTTCAAACAGACCTACCTCTTCTGCGGTTTCCGCGCGCTGCCCCGATGCCGACTGCAGTGCGCTTGTGACCTGCGCATACCCGCCCAAGGAGAGTGTCTTTTGTGCTTGCCCCTGCTCGGCAACGAAGACCTGCCACAGGTTCTTGGTGTCTGCATTGTGCATTCGGGCGGCCAGCCACTCTTCCGCCTGGTCATCTTTGAGAACCTCGGCTGACGGAGAGTGGACGGTGACGATTGTGCCGGTGTCCTTGGTGCTACCAAAGATCTTGTCCAGCGTAAATTCGTAGCCGTCAAGCTCCAGCCGGAGCTTAACCTGCGGCTTTTCCTGGCTGGAGTGACTGTTCAGACTAAGCGCTTCACTTGACTTGGACTTCCATTTTGTCGTCAGCGCAACGTGAATAGCTTTGGCGATTGTCGTCTTACCCGACTCGTTTTCACCGGAAATCACTACCACACCGCGTTCGGCTAGTCCCGTGATTGAGAGTGAATCAATCGCACGTACATTGTGTAATTCGATGTCGTGAAAACGCATGATTTATTCCTTCTCTCCTGCCAGGCGGGCCAGCAAGCGAAGCGCATCGGCTGCTGCGGTGGCTTCAGATTCTGATAGGGGGCTACCGCTCTCGGTTCGTCCTTTACTCAAGACCGTTAGTTTTTCTGCAGCTATGAGCGGATAACCGGTGAGATTGAGATTAGAGATATCCCCCTCGGACGGAACCACCGTCAAATCGGAGCCACTTTCCCGGCGATAAAGTGCAGCGAAAAGCTGTTGATACTGCTCAAGTCGGTTTTCAAAGGTAGTCGACTCTGACAGTGTCACGGTTCCTCGCAATGAATACTTCACCGCTGTGTCTGTCTTCGCCTCGATACCGTCCAGCTCAGCAAAAAACTCATCGAGGTCTTCCGCGCCAGTGATATCCATGTCGATGGCATGAAAAGCCCACTGCCCCACTCGGTGGGAGGCCACGGTAACTGAGCCTTTTACGGGGTCATCCTCTGCGATTTCGACGACTAGCGCATTGCCGGAATCCCGTTCTTTGTCGTCATACGCTGTGGTTTCGTGTGCGCCGGAGAAATAAATTCTGCCAACATGATCGAGTCGGCTCGTGGAGTGGGAATCCCCCAGCGCAACATAGTGCAACGCCCCACGGTCAATAGCTTGTTCCAAGCTGGTCAAATCAATGGTGGCGCCTGCATCAGCACCAAAGCCCTCTACTTGGCCGTGTGCGACCATCACTCGAATTCCATCGGCGGGCTCAAGCTCCGTGGCTATTTCCGCCACGATGTCATCTGCCGAATACTTGCCGCGTACTGGCACACCGATGAGTTCCACCCCGTCACGGATGGAAATGGGCTCGCTGTCTCGAATTACGTAAACTCCTCGGTCTTCCAAAGATTCGAAAGCGCTACGTCGAAAAATGGAAGAGGCATCGAGCGCATCATGGTTGCCGGGTAGGAGATACACCGGCACCGGTAACTTGGCGATTCGCTCAAGAGCCCGCAGGAACACCTTGTCCGGCAGTGTGTTGGAATCGAACACGTCTCCAGCGACGACAATGAACTCAGCGCCTTCGCTGGTCGCCAACTCGCCGATGCGATCGATGGCGTTGAGGCGACTTTCGTGGAACCTAGCTTGGGCTTCACCGCCGTCGAGCTCTAGGAACCACCGAGTCATTCCCAGTTGCCAATCTGAGGTGTGAATGAATTTCATGACTAGCGCTCCTTTTGTCCCAGGCTCAGCGATTCCTGCAGATGTTGCCAACAATCTTCCAAATCGGCGACTGCACGAATGGTCTCTCTCGAAATTACGCAGGTTGGCTGCAATGCTTCATGCAGCAAACTGCGGTCGGTAACTGTTAGTGGATCAATAACCTCAAGCGAAGGAACGCTGACTCGTTCCAAGTCATTGCCCCAGTAGTCGGCTTCGACAGCGAAAAGCTCGGCAACCTTTTTCTGCTCGTTGTCACCGCCATCATTTCCACCAGCAACATCCGACTTCTGGTCGGTTTTATTGGGATCCTCCCGAACCGCGCCGCCAAGCCCGAGGCGCTTCGGCGCAGTCCGGTTTCGCAGCTGTGTTAGTTCCTGAAGCCGGCGTTGCAATTCGCGTTGCGGATAATCGCGCAGCTGCAGTAGCGACAGCGGATCGCGGTCGATATCAGCGACAAGTTGAGCTGCGATTGCAACGGTGTGCTTACACACAGGTGCCGGGTCCGGGCAGGTACATTCGCTGTAAATGTGCTCTTCGCCATCGCAAAGCAGCATTTCCATCTGCTCATACGGCAATTCACCGTGCTCAAACTCCGTGAAAGCCGACGGATTGTTCACTAACCACCGCAGTACGTCGTCAGTTTGTTTCTGCTCCCGCCGTGGGAACCGAATAAAGACTGAGAATGGTTCCGGCTGGCTGCCCTGCACTTCACCGATGATGTAACCATCCGCGATTCGAAGCCCCAGCACATTGCCGTCGAATCGGTACTTCTCACCTCTGTGAACACGACCCGAATCGGCGCCACGGATGATGAACTCCCACACCCACCGGGCAAAAGTAGTACGCGGCTCGACCGCCACGCGCGCTGCGGTTCCACGGCGCTGCTGTCCGGTAAATGCACCGGCCCAGTCCTGGGTGGCTAGGAGCTTTTCAATCGTCGAGCTGGTCGCTGGCGCGCTTCGCGCCGTAGTCCTTTTACGACCGCGCTTCCCAGAGGGGCCCTTGCCAAACTCGGCAAAGATGACATTGTCGCCCCATGTCACGTCTCCGTCACCGGCCATTAGTACCACCTCTTCTGGACTCTAAACGGTGTCACATTGTTGGGAATCGAATCGTCATCAGAGGTTGCGGAATCCGATGCCGTGGCCTCTGGGGTCACCCCATCGGTCACTGTCCTACCGGACTTTGACTCCGCTGCGTCCATCGATTCACGCAGTGACTGAATCTTGTCCTGGTCCAATTGCCACAGAGACCGCAAACGGTGAAAGTCCATCTCCGTGAGCTTGGTTTCACCAGCGCGCACAACCGCATCGGCCAATTCTGCCTTCTCGAAAATCAGCTCGTCGATACGCTCTTCCAGCGTTCCCACGCTGACCAGCTTGTGCACGTGTACGTCTTTACGCTGACCGATGCGGTAAGAGCGGTCCGTGGCCTGGTTTTCAACCGCTGGATTCCACCACCTGTCAATGTGAATGACGTGGTTGGCGGCAACCAGGTTGATACCGACACCTGCCGCGAGAGTCGACAGCAAAATGATTGGTGGACCGTCCGGGGCATTAAACTCTGCCACTACTTTCTCGCGCTGTGCCGGAGTCATTGCCCCTTGAATAAACGGAATGTCCACGCCAAGGCGCTTGCTGAAATGAGGGGCGAGCATCTTTCCAAACTCCACGAACTGCGTGAACACAAGCGCGCGTTCACCGTTTTGGACAATCTCATCGACGAGCTCTTCCAGCCGTGCAACCTTGCCCGAGCGATGCTGCCCATGATTGAGCAGCCCCGAGCCGTCGTGCTGGTAGTGCGCTGGGTGGTTGCAAATCTGCTTCAACTTCATGATGCCGCCGAGGATGATGCTCTTTCGCCCGAAGTTGCCAGAGCGGTTCCGCTTCGAGCGCTTAAGCTTGTCCTCGATATCCTTCACGGCTTCCTGATACAAGAAAGCCTGCTCCGTCGTGAGAGGAACCATTTCCACCTGCTCATTCTTCTTAGGCAGGTCCGGCGCAATAGCTGGATCCGACTTGAGTCGGCGCAGGATAAAAGGTGCTGTAATCGACTGCAATTGCAGTAGCATTTCCGCATTCCCATCACGCTCGATGGGAATCGCAAACTTGTTGCGAAATGCATTCGCCGACCCCAGCATGCCTGGGTTACAGAAATCCATGATGGTGCGTAGCTCGCCCAAGTCGTTTTCCACCGGAGTACCAGTCATGGCGATGTTGTGTCGCGAGCCCAGGCTCCGTAGCGCTCTGGATACCTGCGCGTTGGGGTTCTTAATTGCCTGTGCTTCGTCGGCAATAACATGATCCCACTGCACTTGGGAAAGTTCCTTCACATCGCGGGTAGCAACACCATAGGTCGTCACAACAACATCGTGTTTTCCGATAAATTCCTGTAGTTCTTCACCATGAGGGCGGTTTGAACCATGCAGCAGCCCAACCTTGAGCTCTGGAGTGAACTTTGCCGCTTCTGCTGCCCAATTGCGCAGCACACCTGTCGGAACGACCAGAAGCGAAGCCTTGTGCTCTTGATCCGTCGCATCCGCTTGACGACGGCAGCGCTCAAACTCCAACAGCGCCAGAATTTGCACAGTCTTTCCAAGCCCCATGTCGTCAGCGAGAATGACACCGAAGCCGCGGTTGGACATATCCGCCAGCCACTCAACACCGCGCTGTTGATACTCTCGCAGCTCACCGACAAAACTCGGTGGCACCTCGACCGACTCTATGAGAGGCGTGGAACCGTCTGAGTACTTCGACACCAAAGCCTTGAGCCAAGAGGGATCTCTGGGGGCGACTGGCACTGCTGATGGAGCTTGCGACTCCAAGCCACCGTCGAAGACCAGCTCTTTCAGGGTGGCTTGCCCCTTACCGGTTTCCTCCCCGGCCTTGGTCTGCTCCACCAAAAACTTCAGGGCTTCCCTAGCTACCTCTGGATTCGCGTGCACCCAATGGTCTCGCAGATGCACTAGTCCCGTACTCGATGCAGCGAGCTCACGCATTTCTGCTTCCGTCAGTACGGCATCCCCCACGGCCAGCTTCCACTCGTAATCAACCAGTTGGTCAAATCCGAGTTTCGGTTCCGAACGGCGCCCAGCAGGCCCCGTCGGGTCTAACTGGACGACTTCAGTGTGCAACTGCAGGGTGGTCTCCACCGACTTCCAGTTCGGCGGCAGCATCACATCGATATCGACCTTTGCCAGCTGCGAGATGCCATCAGTCATAAGCTCTATCAGCTGCTCTGAGGTCAGCAGCAGATCTAAGCCCGGGTGGCCCGCAGCTTTCGCGTATTTGAGCGTTGGGAATGCCTCTTGCGCAGCCAATAGCTGCGGGCGAAGCAACGACAACACGGACCGGCGACACATTTCTGGGTTCAGGCGCTCCGGAGCTGCGACGCCGATGCGGTAGTACATCCGCAATGGCCATAGAGTCTCATGTTCCACTGCGGCCGAACGAGGATCGAAGCGAATTACTGAGCCGCCTTCTTCATCCGCTCGATCCCGCAACTCCAACAGCTGCGGGAGATCCACATCCGGCAAATCTTCCAGCTGGCCTTCAAAACCAACGGGTTCCTGCACCATTAGCTGCAGGCGAACATCCTCGCCATCGGCCGACAGCCTCCACTTTGCCAGCGACTGAGCCACCCCCGGCGTCGCACGCCCCAGGGACTGCGACTGCAACAACGACCGCACGAAGCTCTGACGCTGTTCTGCCGGTTCATCCAAATCGGCCAGGAGCGCGTTGGTGACCCAATGAAACATCCGATTGATGAAATCTTCAGCCACCGTGGCACCTCCGTTATCAATCAACACCGGTGGTGTACGGGAAATGACCTGACTCTGCCAGGCAATCTCACTCAACCCCTCCGACATCCGCCACGTCGGCCACCACTCATTGTCTTCCCACGTCAGCCCCACCAATGCCCGCCCAGAGCGTGCGAAAGCATCCAATCCCTGTACAACATCTACAAAGAACCGAAGATCCGGCGCCATCGCCTCAGAGGAAGCTTCCTCCTGCAATTGCACCAGTACTGTCACAGCGGCCCATGGCGGGAACACCCATGTGGGTACCGCTTTCTCTACTGCCCGCCCCTTCGGTGTGCGCAGTTTTAGCGTCAGTTGCGCTCGACTCCCCCGGTCCAGGACTGCAAAAAGCCGACGCTGATGCGCCGGGACTTCCAGCAAATCCACGTCCGCAATAATCCGGTGCCCTTCTGGCCGCTCCACCCATAGGTGAAGACCCGAATCATCCTTCCAGACCGCGTGCAGCAGCAACGGCACCGCTGACTTTGCAACTTGGTCCATTACTTCCTCCCCACTGCTTGCTCAGTCATCACCGTCTAATCACCCGGCGGCTTCGCCACCGGATATTTGCTCAATGAAGATTCTGCCACGCACCCCGGAGCAGCTTTTTCATCACATCACAACATTAGCACGCGTGTTCGAATTATGTATCTTGCAAAAATTACTCCCCCTCTACCCAAATACCCCTTTTCCCAGGTAATTTGTCGCACTTAACCGATTTTTAAAACCTTTTTCGACGCTTCTTATCTTGCAATGCAGCGCATCACATGCAAACGTCGTATGAGCTACAAGAATTAAAAAATGTGTGACTCGTGCAATATTTCTGCCATGGTTCGCATGTGCCAGTAGGCTCCGCTGACTGTCGTAGACAGCCCGGAAGCTGAAGTTGTGTTTCATTGCGAATCGCAGGATCCGCTGTTTCTGTCGGCCACTTACTGGCTCGATGTTGCTGCGACGCTGTGAACGTCGTCAAGCGGACTGGCTCAAACGAAATTGAGTGATACGTCAGGAAGCGATTTCCGGCGCGCTGGGCAGTGTGCGAGTCCGACTGTACGCCTAATAAATAATGAGGAGTTGCCCTGTGGACCAACAAACATGGTTCATCATCGCACTAGTCATTTATCTGCTGTTGATGGTCTACATCGGTTGGACCGGATGGAAAAAGACCGCAGAGTATGACGAATACATGATTGGCGGTCGCGGTCTGCATCCGTTCGTCGCAGCACTGTCAGCGGGTGCATCGGACATGTCCGGCTGGCTGCTGATGGGTCTGCCCGGCGCGATTTACCTTTCAGGCCTGAATCAGACCTGGATTGCAATCGGCCTGGTCGTTGGCGCATGGTTGAACTGGAAGTTCACCGCACCGCGCCTGCGTAGCTACACCAAGATTGCTCGTAACTCGATTACCGTGCCGTCGTTCCTGGAGAACCGTCTGCACGATACGTCGAAGGTGCTGCGCGTTTCCGCAGGCCTGATTATTCTGCTGTTCTTCACCTTCTACGTCTCCTCGGGCATGGTCGCAGGTGGCCGCTACTGGGAGTCGACGTTCGGTGGCAGCTACCTCGTCGGCATGCTGCTGGTTGCGGGGATCACTGTCGCATACACCCTGTTCGGCGGCTTCCTTGCTGTCTCCTACACGGACGCGGTGCAGGGCATCATCATGTTCATTGCGCTGCTGACGGTCCCGACTGTCGGCATTATCTACCTGATCAACAACGGCAACTCCTTCTCGGATGTCTTCAGCTTTGCTGCTAACAACCCATACCCGGGCAGCGAGGGACAGCCGGTTGAAACCTTCTTCGATCCGTTCGCTGGTATTCCGCTAATTACGATTATCGGTCTGCTCGGCTGGGGTCTGGGCTACTTTGGCCAGCCGCACATCATCGTTCGCTTCATGGCTCTGCGTAGTGCAAAGGACGCAACTGAGGGCCGCCGCTGGGGCGTTGGCTGGCAGGCACTGTGCATGCTCGGCTCCGTCCTCGTGGCGCTGAGTGCAACTGTTTTCTTCGCGACGAACCCAGATGCTTCGGTCACTGATGCGTCTTCCTACGAAACCATCTTCCTGGACATGACCCGCATCCTGTTCCACCCGCTGATTGCAGGCCTGATTCTGACTGCAGTGCTGGCAGCAATCATGTCCACCATTTCTTCGCAGCTGCTGGTGTCTTCCTCCGCGCTGATCGAGGATCTGTTCAAGGCAACGGTCAACAAGTCCCTGCGTCCGAAGACCTACATGACGCTCTCCCGCGTCGCCGTCGCGCTGATCGCCATCATCGCCGCAATCATCGCTGCTAACCCGAACAGCTCCATTCTGGATCTGGTTGGCTTCGCGTGGGCTGGCTTCGGCTCGGCATTCGGTCCGGTGCTGCTGGCCGCCCTCTACTGGTCGCGTCTGAACACCCCTGGTGCGGCAGCCGGTATGATCACCGGCGCGGTTGTCTCCTTCGCATGGGGCATGAGCTCGCTCAGCGACACTCTCTACGAGATCGTCCCGGGCTTCGCCGCTGCAACTGTCGTGATGATCATTGTCACGCTGCTTACCAAGGAGCCGAACGAGAAGATCAAGGAAGAGTTCGACCATGCAGCAAAGCAGGCTCTGGTCTAACGCTTTGACCTAGGCTTGGCCTCCGCTAGCCCCGCAGGCTAGCCCCGGCGCATACCTACAAGGGAACCGAAAAAGTATTTTTCGCGCCCAACTAGGTATGCGCCCTTTTTTATTTGCCATCCTGGCCGCATCCCTGACTGCCGCCTTTGTCTCATCCTTTGCGCTTACGCGAGTTCTCGTCACCTCCTCCCCCGCAAGGTCGGATACGGAGATCGTCGTCAAGCAGCTTCGCACAGTTCGCGTCGTTACTGCCCGCCCCACTGTCACCGGCTACAAACGCGAGCGCTTCGACATTTGGGACGGTTCTGCCGACTGCAATACACGTCATAAAGTTCTGGTGACGTGGTTCGGGGGTTCTGCATGTTCGCTTAACGACGGGCCCCTGCGCGAAATCCTCGATCCTTACACGGACGACCCGGTCGGTGCACATGAGGTCGATATCGACCACATTTATCCGTTGGCAGCGGCGTGGGATTTTGGAGCCTACGCCTGGGATGCCGAGCGGCGTCGGCAATTTGGCAACGATATCGAGACCAACCTCGTGCCCACGCGAAGCGCGGTCAACCGGGATAAAGGAGATGCCAGCCCGGCGGAATGGCTTCCCGAGGATGCGAAGGCGTGTGACTACTCGCATCGTTACTTAACGGTGGCCATTAAATGGGACCTGCCCGTATCTTCGGCAGACTGGAAGGCGATGGCAGCTGCGTGTGGGATCCGCGCGGGAAAAGGCACGAAATAGAGAAAATAGTGCGAGCACGTTAAGTTAAGGACTGGTCTTAATAAAGAAATATCCAGGCCACTCCTCGCTTGAACGCGAGGCCTACATTCAGTCGTGGAAAGGTAATACGTGCAAAACGTAGTTCTTATGGTTCACGTCCTGGCGGCAATTCTGCTGCTTGGACCGGTGACTGTCGCAATTTCGATGTTCCCGAAGCTCGCGCTTGCAGCCCGCGGCGGAGAGGCAGGAACGGTCGGCGCCGCGCGCACCATGCACGCCATTTCGCGCACCTACGGCATGTGGTCGCTGCTCGTGCCGCTGCTCGGCTTCGGTGTCATGTTCACTGATGTGTCGACCTACATGAAGTCCGGGGAAATGCACGCCGCAATCCTGCTGGCTATCATCGCCTGGGCACTGCTGTTCTTCCTGGTCATTCCGCGTCAGCGTCTGATGATGGCCGGCCTCGGCATCGCTGACGAAGACGAGGATGCTGACGATCCGGAGTTCATCGAGCGTCGCAAGAAGGCTGAAGAGCTCGACTGGGACAAGCAGAAGAGCCAGCTGGCTATGTTCTCCGGCATCTTCTCCCTGCTATGGGTTGTCGCCGGCATCCTGATGTTCTTCATCTAAGGATTGAGCTCAAGCGCTTGGGCCCCGCGCCTAAGCGCACTCCCCTCATGCATAGCAAAACTGCCGGTGCGCCTGTACGTTTCGGCCCAACCTTTAGGGCTTGGAAGTACATGCGCACCGGCAGTTTTTTAATTTCTAGGTTCGCGCCACGGGCGGTAGTCGGTAGTCGCCTGCCGACGACCACCTCACTCACCTAGCAGGATTAGCGGCGTCCACCACGGTAACCACCGCGACGGTCATCACGGTCACCACGGTAGCCACCGCGACCGCGACCACGGCCACCGAAATCGTCACCGTCATCGAAGTTTCCACGGTAGCCACCGCGACCGCGACCGCCACCACGACGGTCATCCCGACCGCGACCACGGCCACCACGGTAACCTCCGCGACCACGGCCGCCATCACGACGATTGCCACGGTAGCCACCACGGCCACCGCGGTAGTCATCGCTGTCGTCGACCGAGGTGCCGTCGTCAAGCTTCAGCCCAATGAGCTGGCCGGAGATGCGGGTATCAGAGAGGTTGTTGATGACTTCTTGCGGCAGGTTAGCCGGCAGTTCAACCAGAGTGTGGTCGCCACGGATGTCGATGTGTCCGAAGTCCTTGGAGGACAGGCCGCCCTCGTTGGCGATGGCGCCCACAATGGCACCCGGGCGGACGTGCTGGCGACGACCGACGCTGATGCGGTAGGTGGCGGTACCCTCGCGGTCGAATTCGACCAGGTCAGCGCGCTTGCCCTGACCGCGCTCACCACGGGAGCGACCATCGCGGCCACGGTTGCGATCGCGGTCGAATCGATCACGGTCGCGGTCATGGCGGCGGCCACGCGGCGGCTCCTTCATCAGGAAGTCGCCCGACTGTGCCTGCGCAGCGATAGCAGCGGCGATATCAACCAGCGGGGTGTCGTGCTCTTCTGCGTACTCCTCGATGAGCTCGCGGAAGACTGGAACTTGCGAATCAGCAAGCGCCTCAGTCAAGTCATCAGCGAACTTCTGCTTGCGAGAGTCGTTGACCTCATCAACGGTCGGCAACTTCATCTCGTGCAGCTGCGACTTGGTTGCACGCTCAATCGAGCGCAGTAGGCGGCCCTCACGCGGGGTGACAAACAGCAGCGCCTCGCCGGAGCGGCCAGCGCGGCCGGTACGACCGATGCGGTGGACGTAGGACTCGGTGTCGTGCGGAATATCGTAGTTGACCACGTGGGAAATGCGGTCAACGTCCAGGCCACGAGCAGCAACATCGGTTGCCACCAGGATGTCCAGGCGACCGTCCTTGAGCTGATCAATCGTGCGCTCACGCAGAGTCTGCGGGATATCGCCGTTGATGGCAGCAGCGGAGAATCCGCGGGCACGCAGCTTCTCGGCGAGCTCCTCGGTCTCATGCTTGGTGCGCACGAACATGATCATCGCTTCAAATTCCTCGACCTCGAGGATGCGGGTCAGCGCGTCCAGCTTGTTGCGGTGGCTGACCATCAGGAAGCGCTGGCGAATATTGTCCGCAGTGCGAGTCTGGGACTTGACGGTGATCTCTTCCGGCTCCGTCAGGTACTGCTTGGACAGGCGACGAATCGAAGCCGGCATGGTAGCCGAGAACAGTGCGACCTGCTTGTCATCCGGAGTGTCGGCAAGAATGCGCTCGACATCCTCCTGGAAGCCCATCTGCAGCATCTCATCGGCCTCGTCCAGCACCAGGAAGCGCAGGTCGGAGATGTCCAACGAGCCCTTTTCCAGGTGGTCGATGACACGACCCGGCGTGCCGACGATAATCTGTGCGCCTCGACGCAGACCCGACAGCTGCACTCCATAGGACTGACCGCCGTAGATTGGCAGGACCTGAATCTTGCCCAGGTGATCAGCAAACGACTGGAAGGAATCCGCAACCTGCAGTGCCAGCTCACGGGTCGGAGCGAGCACCAGCGCCTGCGGTGCACGGACGGAACGGTCAATGCGAGCCAGAATCGGCAGCGCGAACGCCGCGGTCTTACCGGTACCAGTCTGAGCCAGGCCGACGACGTCGCGGCCGCTCATCAGAGTCGGGATAGTTGCAGCCTGAATTGGGGACGGAGTCTCAAACCCAACCTTGCGAACTGCATTGACAATGTCATCCGGCAGCTCAAGCTCATCGAAGCCGACGGTGTCGTCGCCGTTGTCGTCTTTGTTCTTTTCGTTCTTTTCCTCAGCGACCTTCTCTTCGGCCGCTGGTGCTTCCTCGGCCACTACATCCTCGGCCTTCACAATTGCGTCCTCGCGCTGGTCTTCGCGCTGATCCTCGCGATTCTCCTCGACGCTGCCATTCATTTCATTATTAGCCATTTGGGGCTCTTCCTGGGCCTTTTCGCCCGCACACTCAATATTCAACAGTTGATTACTCACAGTTGGGTCGCACATACATGACCCGCCCAATTTACGTTCTTGTTTTTCAGTGCTCTCACGTCGGAATTGCGATGACATCGCTTCTCTTGCACATACTTCGAAAAATTGCGCCCAAACCCAATTCAGCTTTTACTTCCGAGGAGGGGCGCCCATCATGCACTATGCATTTTCAAGCGTTTCACCAGCGAACTTATACCGCTGCCAGATTCTCTGCGACATTGTCGTCAGGATTTCACACCGACTGCCCAGACTACGCCACCGTCGGTCAAAAAACCATTTCCCGTCAGCAAGGTCACAACACTAGGCGGTCGATTTTTTGGACGAGGCCCGGCGCTGGGACCGTCGTTAAGCGAGCGCGTTGCACCCACTTCGGGGTGCCTATTTTGTAACTCCCCGGGGTGAGATGGCTAACATTTCCCCTACAAGTTTGTACACGTATCAGCTATTTCCCGCCGTGGAACACCCACCGTTCGGCGGACTTTTGCAATTACACAACGTATAAACCCAAGGTCGCTCGAAAATGCTCAGCAATAGTAATCCATCTGAACCGCAGCCGTCATCGCCCCGGCAGTCCCCGCTAAAACCACATTCTCCCGACGAGGTTTCTGGGAATGGCGGGCAGGCGGATAAGGAGCCGTCGAAGCTTTCGGCAATGATTGAAGTTCTCGGATTTCCGGGCTTTATTTTGGCGGGTTCGGCGCTGGCATTCTTCTTCCCCACCCCGTTTACTCCGCTGACAGATTACATCACGTACTTCCTGATGATCATCATGTTCGCGATGGGCCTCACCCTGACCATCCCGGACTTTAAGCAGGTCACTAAGCGCCCGTTGGCGATTCTCTTCGGCGTTATTGCGCAGTTTGTCGTCATGCCGTTGCTTGCGATTGCCGTGGCGAAAGCCCTTGGGCTCAACCCGGCACTCGCCGTCGGCCTGCTGATGCTGGGCTCCGTCCCCGGCGGCACCTCGTCGAACGTCATCGCTTACCTGGCACGCGGTGATGTCGCACTGTCCGTCGCTATGACCAGCGTGTCGACGCTAGTTTCGCCAATCATGACGCCATTTCTCATGCTCGTGCTTGCCGACGCGCACACGGAGGTCGACGGTCTCGGGATGGCCTGGAGCCTCTGTCAGACAGTCCTCCTGCCTGTGGTTGGTGGCCTGGTTATTCGCGTTGTGGCCGACTCTTTTATTAATAAGATCCTGCCGATTCTTCCGTGGATTTCCATTCTCGGTATCGGTGGCGTGGTCTTCGGTGCCGTGGCCAAGAACGCAGAGAGCCTGGCGAACATTGGCCTGATTGTGTTTGTGGCTGTGATTATCCACAACGTGTTGGGCTACGTGCTCGGCTTCTTTGCAGGCCAGCTGGTGGGGATGCCGACTGCGGGCAAGCGCACGGTGGCCGTGGAGGTCGGCACGCAATCCGCGGGTCTGTCCTCCGGTATGGCAGCGAAGTTCTTTACCCCGGAGGCCGCGCTTCCCGGTGCAGTGGCCGCTGTGGTGCACAACATCACTGGCGCGATCTACGTGGCTATTTGCCGAAAGCTCGATGAAGGCAAGGAAACTAGCGAATCCGCTTCTGCTTAAGCTGTTTTCGCTTTGGCTTCTTTGGCTCCGCTGTTCGACGACTGGGCCGGCAGCGTCTCGCGCCCGAAGATCCAGCCCACCATTGCGACCAGCGAGATGACACCGCAAACAAGGAAACCGGCCTTGAACCCTGCGGCATCCACGATTGCGCCGACAATCAGCGGGCCGGAAATCGCTCCGAAGTCCTGAGCCATCTGGAAATTGGCGAGCACCTTTCCACCTTGGCGGTTGGCGCCGATGACGTCGGCAAGCACGGCCTGCTGCGATGGATTGATCATGCCAGCGCCGAAGCCCGCGAGGACGGAGAGAATGAGTAGCGGAATGGCGCCGCTGCTAAATCCGATAGCGCCAGTGAATACGCCGTTGATAAACAGGCCCGTGATGAGCAGTGGACGACGGCCGATGCGGTCGGAGAGACGGCCGGAAAACTGCAGTGCCGTAACATTGCCGAGTGCGAAGGCCGTCAGCGCAAAACCAGCTGTGGCAGTGGCGGCCACTGCCCCATTGCTGCCCGGTTCTGGGGCGCCGACATGGGAGAACGTTGCCGCAGCGAACAGCGGGACAATCGCGACGCGCACGCCGAAGTTCGACCAGCCGTTTGCGAAAGCTCCGACTAGTGCACTTCGATATGCCGAGTCGCGGATTGCCTCGGAGAACTTCAGCACCGGGGTCGTGCGCTTGGGCACTACGTGGCGAAGATGCTCCGCACTCAGCGACATGCCCACCACAATCGTTGCCGCAATCAGCGCGCCACCGTAGATGAAAAACGGTACTCGCATGCCCCATGCACCCATTGCAGCACCAATAATTGGGCCAAAGACATTGCCCAACAGGAAAGCTGTGCCGTAGGCGGCCGAGCTCTTACCGCGGATCTCCGGCGGCGAAATCCGCACAATCAGCCCCATTGCCGAGACCGTAAACATCGTCGAACCGATGCCTCCGAGCGCACGGAATGCCAGCAGTTGCCAATATGTCTGCGCAACGCCGACAAGCAAAGTCGAGAACGCGACGATACTGATGCCGGTTAGGTACGTGCGCCGGTAACCGAGCTTCTCTACCAGTGAGCCCGATGCCGGCGCGAAGATTAGCCGGAAAATGGAGAACGAACTGACCACGAAGCTGGCCGCGAACACACCCACATCGAAGCTGCGCGCGTACTGCGGCAAGATTGGCGCGATTAGCCCGAAGCCCAGCGCAATGATGAACGCAGCGCTGACTAAGATCCAGATTTCTCGCGGAATCGGCTGCTTTGTCCGGTCTGATTCCCCCGGCTGAGGGCCTAGGCCTTGTGCTTTGCTTCCCACCTCCGACGCAATGTCTGGCTGAGATTCGCACTTTGCTCTACGACGAAGCAGGTCGCGCGAACGGGAAGCTGACAAGGTAACGGTCCTTTCTTGCTCAGTTGACCGATTTCAATAAAAGACTCGACTCTTATACAGCTATGACCTCTTGAATCGGCACCTGTGCTGTGTTTTTATTTAGTGCATTTGAAATCGAAGTTCCCAATGCTCTTGCCACAGGAGGCGGAAATGCATTTCCGACCTGTCTCCAGGCAGCAGTTTTCTTTCCAGAAATTTTCCACTCCGGTGGAAAACCTTGAATTAGAGCTCCCATAGCAACTGTAAGCCGTGGAGGTTGATCCACTGGATCATCAGCGGCAGGCGGATACTCCGCGATTGACGACCCCTTAACCCCTAGCTTGGCCCATGCTTCTCTTGCACGCGAAGGACCGACATCTGGGCCACCATGCTTCTTAGATCCGCCAACGAGAGTCGGCGCAATTTTATTCGCACGAGCTGCCCAACTTTCCGCTCCTGGCCACCCCTGCGAAGCCATCTCCGCATAAAGCGTTTCACCTACTGTCGGGGCTTCACCTTGCGGTTCAGGCCAGTGGAAAAATGGAGCATACTCCTGTTTCACAGCTACCAACACAAAACGAGGACGAAGTTGCGGAACACCGTGTTCCGAAGCATAAATTAATCGCCAATGTGGTTCATATCCAAGACGATAGAGTTCGTTAAGAACGGACTCTCGGTAATTCTTAAACCGTGGTTGCGACAACCCCTTCACGTTCTCCAAGAGCACTGCTTTCGGGTCGGCCAAAGCAATAATCTCAAGCGCTTTTGGGAAAAGATCTCGCTCGTCATCAGCCCCGAGCTGCTTTCCGGCAATTGAAAACGGTGGGCAAGGCACACCCCCAGCCACTAGATCTACGCCTTTGAAATCCGCACCGTTTAAGTTGAGGACATCGTCCTCGCGAACGTTCCAACGCTGTTTTGCTGCAACGAGATCGTTGTCCCTATTCAAACGCAGCGTATTACAGGCATCTCGGTCGTTCTCTACCGTGCATACATGATAGAAACCGGCTTGCTCAAGCCCCAAAGCTTGGCCACCAGCACCGGCGCAAATCTCTAGCGATGTGAATCCACTCATCTCTAACGCCACCTCCTACATCGCCAACCAATGGTTCTTCGAACTGGAAGCTACCCGATGCTCAGGATCCACCACGAGACATAATTCGAACATCCATTCGATACCGTGCTTAATGACGCTTTCTACCCTACTACCCCGATTGATTTTACGGTCAACATACCCGATCAGAATGAAATAGGTGCCTGTACCACCGGGTCAGTGCTCGTAGCTACTCGCCAAGACTGACCGTCAATTTCCACAGCGCCCCGCCCCCGATGAGAATCAGTAACCGACACAACTCTCAGCGCAATCAACTCATCGGAACGCAGTTTCACACCAGCCAACTGCTCCGCGATTTCCATCTGCCGCATATACTTTCCGGTTAAGATAATTATGCCCTCAGCTGCCAGAGCTGTACGCGCACCACCATTGCCACGCACACGCTTCATGTAGTCGCGCTGTTTCGCCACCGTTGCAATATCTTCTCGATTGATGACCAATCCGAGCGCCTGCCGGAAAAACTCGTTAACTCGCTTTTGCCCAGATCGATTGGAGAAGATCTTCTCACGAGCACTTTCCGACAAATGAAGCAATCGATTTACGGGCAGCGGAGCGTCATCAAAGATCCAATCAATTCCAGATCGAGCTGACCGAGTAAACGTCCGCTTCCGATCACGATTCCCACCTTTCGTCAATTTGTCCGACGAAGCTCGCTCAACACATACGCTGAAACAGGAATCCTCATCAGAGGAATGCAGTCCAATAATAATCTCGTTTTCGGCTTCTACCGGGATCATCCACGATCCCTTATTCATGGAAAACTTGCAGTCTACGTCGATTCCAGCGATCCGATAATCAAGATGTTTCTGTATGCCGTCATCAATGATCTCCGCAAACTCATGACGGATAGCGATTTCGATCAATGTTCCAAAATGGGTCTTCTCAGTCTTGTAAAGCTGTTCCCAGCGGTAACGTCCTGTTTTCTGGCCGTTATATAGCAAGTAATAGGTTTCCCTAAAAACCTTTGCAAACCGATCCCCTACTGGATCCGCATCACGAATTAGTGCCTTGACCTTTTCGACCTCCGAATCGGCAGCACTGGTTATCTTTTGCATAGTTAAGGACCTTAAGCCACAAACCCCCTACCCGCCACCATGGCGGAATAGGGGGTTAAACGGAGCGTCGTAAAGCGAACGCCCTATCTACGAGACTGCGGTGGCCTGATTAGAACAGGCTCGGCAGGTTCGCCTGCGAGGAAATGCTGTCGGCTGCCTGTGCTGCCTGAGCGGTCGCACCAGACAGCTCCGGGATCGGCAGCTCCGGGAGAGCTGGGCTCTCCGAGATGATGTCAGCAATCTCCGGTGGGACCTCGACGCCCTCTGGGAGCAGTTCGCCAATCGGACCCAGGTCCGGCTCTTCCTGCGGGACGTGCTGGTTGGTGAACTGGACGTCCTCGTCAATCGTGCGGAACTCGGACTGCGGTTCAGTGGAGGTCTCTACCTTGAAGCGCTCGTTAACCTGGCCGTCTGGGATGTCGTACTGCTCTTCAAGAGCAACGTCAATCGGCTGGAAGCGGCTCAGCGGGCCGATGCCCATAGAGTTAACGCCAATGGCCTCGCGAGTCTCCGGGTTGTAAGCGTTTCCGCCCGAATCTCCGTGGTCAATCGGAGCGATGGCCCAGACACCGTTGCGGACACGGAAGACCTGGAAGCCGCAGCCGCGGCCAGTACGGGAACCGTCGGTGCACACGGGCTCACCGAAGTTGTCGACGGAAATCTCCATCGGGTCGAGAGTGCGCTTGTCCTCGATACCGACAATCTGAACCGGCTCGCCGTGGACGTTGCCGAACTCATCCACAGAGTGGGACATAGAGGTGGTCTTGATGTCGTCCTGAACCTCAATGATGCCGTAGTCACCGCTATTGAAGAGGTCGTTGAAGAACTCCGGCATAGTGGTGTTCTCGTCGAAATCGGACTCTTCCGGCATGATATCTGTGCCCATGTAGTCCTTGTTGACCAGCTTGTCGCCATCCTTGGTTGGGATGAAGAACTGGCCAGTGACCTCTTCGCCGGTTTCAGTATCCTTCGCCACAACACAGTGGCCGGCAGTCATGATGACACGATGCGAAACGCCATTCTGATCCACAACGGTGCCAGGAACGCCCAGAGAGCACATCGGGGACTGGACATGACGTCCGTCGATGTTCTTGCTGCTCGGGAACGGCATTCGCAACGGCGAGCCCGGGCCGATGACAACATCCGAGTTTGCCGGTGCAGCCTCAGCTACCGCGATTCCGGGCACAAAGCCACCCGCAGCTACCGACAGTGCAGCCGTGAGTGTGGCGACCTTCTTCGAACTGGCCATAGTGTGCGGTACTCCATTTCTGTACAGAAAACTTGTCCCTCATAGTGTATTAGGGACATCTTTACAAAGCTCTCCAAAAATGGAACCTAGGGTGAAATTCTCAGCCGAGGAAACGTTCATTCGTCTTCATTCCACGCGCATTGCACATCAAAAAGTTTGTTCAGCAGCAACGCAAGAGCCAGAACCATCCGCAGTGGATGATCCTGGCTCTCTTAACGGTTCGGGGGTGATTTTTGCCAGATTCTCAGACTGGTGCTAGCCCTCAAAGCTTGGAAGCTGAATTTCTGCCAACTGAGGCAGCTCAAACGACTGTGACGATTGTGGCAATTGGGGCGATTGTGGCAGTTCAGGGGCCTGCGGCGACTGCGGCAACTGATCCACAAGATCGACTAGCTGCTGCGCTGAATCATTCTGCGAAGCCTGCGGATCCTGCGCCCGGGCATACTCCTGATCCGCCGCCATATCCTCATTGAGGGTGCGGTAGGAGGAGTCACGCTGAGCCGTGGAATCCGATACCTCAAAGTGGTCGTTTACTTGACCGTCAGGAATGCCGTAGGCCTCCTGAATGGCAATATCCGCGGGCATCACACGCGAGACCGGACCGAAGGTCATCGAATTCACGCCAATAACTTCGTTAGTGGTCGGGTCATAGGCATTTCCGCCGGAGTCACCATGGTCAACGCCAATACCAACCGTCCAGATGCCGTTTCGAGCCCGGAATACCTGATAGCCACAGGCACGTCCGGTACGCATGCCGTCCTTACAGATAGGTTTGCCAAAATTATCGAAGGAGACTTCGCCACGCGGCAGGTCTTCATTGTCCTGAATGCCAGTCATCGCTACAGGCTCCCCGTAGCTCTGACCATTTTCATCGATGGAGTAACTTGCGCCGGTAGTCTCTACGCCCGGATCAAGGTTGATTACTCCATAGTCCGCGCCATTAAAGGCCGCCGGCAACGACTCCAGGCCGGCATCTTCCTGCGGCACTTCCCAACGGTGAGCACCTGTCGTACCAATGCGCTTATCGCCTTCGGTGGTCGGCACATACACCTCACCAGTGACGATTGGCAGCCCCACATCCGGAGTATCATTCACGCAGTGTCCTGCGGTCAACATGACCCGATGCTTTTCCCCATTGCGGTCCGTCACCGTTCCCGGAACACCCGCCGAACACATCGGCGAGTTGATATTTCGATACCCATCCCACGGACTTCCCTCCATGGGAGTTCGAATCGGGTCACCCGGACCAACCACTACAGCGTGCGCCGCGGCCGGGGCCACCAAGGACAAAAAGGCTGCGAAAGCCGATACCGCCATTCGACTTCTTGCGTGCTTCATTGAGATGAATCTTTCAAATGTTTAGTTTTTCCTTAGGACTACCACTCACACTAATCCACCACCCCACCCCAGAAATAGCGTTTTCTCAGACTCTTGCACTTTTACAAAAGTCGTTACCGAATCGTTTCCACAACCCCACGCGTCCCTGCAATAACACCAGACACTTAGCCAATTGACTACCCCCACTTGGGTAGCCCATTGATGCCAAACATATATCGAACATATGTACTATCCATTCGAAAATATGAGTCCGGGGCGTTCGATAACTTGTGAGCCATGAACACAGCAAACGAGTTTCCCATTCATCGCCGCCTAGCTCTTCGCCCACTATCCGCTACCTACCGTGCAGAATGTTTCGAAGACCTCGACCTCATCCGCACAATCCTCTGCCACCCCACCATCGGCCGTAGGCATTCGCCTGGCGCGCTAGATCACACCTTCTCGCTTCCCGACGGGCCTGTGGTCACCGTCCGCGCGTCACGGATAGCGCTTCCTCGCGCACTAGTCTCCCAGCTTGCCGACGTGCACGCGGAATATTTCATCCTGAAGGATGAGCCCATGTTCATGTACTCCGTTTCCGTCAAGGTGGAATCCTCATCGGAGGTAGTCCTCCGCGGAATTGGCGGTTCGAATCGGACGCGGGAAGAAAACCGCCGACGTACTCGGGCTGTGGCTGAGGCTCTCCATCGAGCGCAGGACTGCAGCAAGATACACGAAAACGGCACTGACCTCGCGCTCCCCGGGCGTCGTTATAGCTGGATTGGCACCAGGGACGCGCGGCCGCTGCCGTGTCCTAACGAGCTCTTTTCTTCTCGCCCATCAGCGGCTTAGCACTGATCACAGCACTGCCGCAGTACGGCTACTCGCTGTCGTCGCCTTCTTCGTCGTCCTCGTCGTCATAGTCGCCATCGTCGTAGAGGTCATCATCGTCCTCGTCGTCATCATCCTCGTCCAAGGAGGCAACGTGATCAGAGTAGATGTACTCCGCATACCCGTCATCGACGGGTGCCAGCTGATCTTCCCATTCCTCTGCGCGGTCTACCACGAGCGCGAGGACATCCATCAGCTTGTCAAAGTCCTTGAAGGTGCCCAGCGTCAGAACCTCATTGCGCAAGGTCTGGATGTCAGAGTAGAGGTCAGCAAACATCTTGCGACGGTCATCATCGGTGAGAACCGTTTCGGTGTCCGAGTCCCAGAACTCTGCGATGGCCTGGTCGACGATGTCGTCCAAGTTCGCGTCCTGAGCGATGAAGCGGACGTGTGCGCTGGGCTCGTTGTTGTGGGCAGTTACCAAAACCTGAACCAACGAGGAGGTACCAACTTCGGAGGTGACCAAGGTTGCCTCTTCGGGGTCCTGTTCAAACTCCAGGTCAGCAATGCGGTCATCATCGCCATCGAGCAGAGTGCGCAGCAGGCCAACAACCTGGTCAGTAGCTACATGGTGGGCGACTGCCGCGACGGCGTCTTCGACGGAGAAAACAGCGGAGACCAGAACAGCTTCGAACTCGTCGTCCTCATCATCCACATCGGCAGCGGCTACGTAAACTTCGGCAGCCGGGATGTCCTCATCAATGGTGACGAACTGAACCTCCAGGTCAGAGGTAATGGGAACGAAGAGGGTGTCATCGTTGACACGGCTTTCAATGCCCTCGCGGTCCAGTGCCGCAGCAATCTGCTCGAAAAAGCTCATGGGTGGAATCCTCCCTTGAAAGATAATTGGCCTCTACCCGCAGCCAATCGTAGCGACAAACGCGCAATCTTGGGGCGGCTCATGCCCCCGACAATTGCTGCGAAAGATCACGCCGGCAGCGTTCGTACTACTTCAAAGCCGCCAACGCGGCCGGTTGAGGGGCAGGCCTCCAGCTGTCGATTCTCGAAAACAGAGCGCTCAGTAGCGTGCCCAGAGTTGATGGCGTTCCTCACGCGAACGTTTCGGACACGATACACACAGGTCGGCATCTGGGCTGTAATAAATCATGCAGCAAGTAGCTCTCTCCAGGTGAGTAACTACATCGAAGTCCGGTTCTTCTCCCGCCTCAGCAGCAGCTTCATCCCAGGGGCGCACCTCGCCTCCGCAGGAATCCATGAAACGAGGAAGAGGGGCCCGATGTACTCTCTGCATTCCCTCAACGACATGTTTGCCAATAAGCGCTCCACGCCAGGGCTCCATCAGCTCATTACCGGCGGAGATTGCGGCGTTAGCTACGGCATCGGCAGCCACGGCCCAAAGAGGGGCAGGCTTGATTTCCCCGACTTCTCCAACAACCTGAGCCAACGGCTCCAAGAAATGCGCCAGTGCTTCGCCGGTATCCTTCAGCTCATCCGCATCCTCAGCGGAAATGCTTTCAAACTGTTGAGCTTGAAACCCAACCCAATAGTCATCTCGGAGAAATGCGAACCAAGAAGACCACTGCCACACCGGAACTCGATCGGAAACCAACACGCATGCCAGCGATGGCCCCACCAATGCTCCGCACATGGACCACCACCACAACTGAGCCTGGAAACGGGTATCCCCCTCAACCTCGGGCATGGGAAACAGCTTTCTCCCAGCCTCAATTCCTGCGGCTACAGCTTCGGTAGAAAGGTGCCACTCCGCAGCACCGTCGTGAGGCATGACATCTGCGGAAAACCTAGGAAAGTCCGCCAAAAGCTGGGAGTACTCGGGAGGCAATGCGGCACCCCGCGTTACATCGTTCACCAGTCTCATCCTTCTATCGACTGTGTTAATCGCCGTACACCTGCCTATTTTTCCACCGACTACGGAATTTCCCCACAGCTCAGTAGTGTTTATATGGGCATATGGCTCTCAACGGACCCGTTTAGGAGGTCTACTACTTTGTTCCAAAAGACGAAGAAGGATTCAACTCGCACAGTAACTGATGCAGTGAACTCCACCCCCGAAGCGATCGAACGTGATGCCGGAAAACTGGGAACCCTTCTTATCCAAACTCTGGATAAGACCATGAGCTGGCAGTCGTCTGCCATCACCGGGTACGTCAGTTCCCTGCACAAGCGCAAAAAAGATGAAACTCCGGCGCAGGTACAGGAACGTATTGATTCCCACTACCTCAACCTGGTCACCGGCACCGGTGGTGCCGCCGGCGGCAGCGCGGTTCTCCCCGGCGTCGGCATGATTACGGGCTTGGCTGCGGTTACCGGTGAATCTCTGCTGTTTCTGGAAGCATCAGCCTGGTACACACTGGCCTCAGCAACCCTGCGCAATATTGACATCACCGATTCGCAACGCCGTCGCACGCTGATTCTTGCGGCCATGAGCGGTTCAGAGGGGACAGCTATTATGGCCTCTCTGCTTGGCGAGGAATCGCTGCGGAAGCAGACCAAAACTTCCGTCAATTCTCTACTGCCACGGCTTGGTGTTCCGCAGCTGGGCGCAGCAAACCGCCTGCTGATTCGCGAGGCACGCAAGCGCTTGATGAAGAACGCTCGTCTCGCCATCATCGGTAAGATTTTGCCATTTGGAATTGGCGCCGTGGTTGGGGCCTCCGCAAACCGCAAGCTCGGTGGCATTCTTATCAGATCCACTCGCGCATCTCTGGGCTCGCTTCCCCAGGATTGGTCGGACTTTGAACGAAAGCTTCCGGCTAAATCCAACACCTCTGAGGACTCGAAGAAGGACTCAAAGTCATCGAGGTTCTCTATTCCCTCGGCGCTGAAGTGGCCGAAGAAAAAGAAGAATAAGTAGTTTCTCTTACCCCAATTACCCTTCAGCGACTTACCCTTCAGCGACGTTTTTCAATGGAAGAGCGGTACCCACGATGGCTCAGAGCAAACCCCTCAGAACCTCTCCCATGAAGTTCTTGTGGAAACAGTCTCTTCAACGGCCACTACCGCTCTATGGCGTCATTGTCGCAGCGCTAATCGTTGTCGGGCTGGAGTCCGTACTTCCGCTTCTCACTAGAGATGCCATTGATGTGGCAACGGGCTCTTCCGACGGCGGTGTCCCCGCACGCCTGCTGCCTTCCCTAACTCCTCTACAGGCAGTCATTTCAGTATTTCTGGCCATCGCGTTAGTACGCTTCGTCGCCCAGGCGGGACGCAGATTCTTCTCCGGCAAACTCTCCATTGATGTTCAGCACGACCTGCGACTAAACATCCTTCGCTCCCTACAAAACCTCGATGGTCCAGCACAAGACCGAGTCAACACAGGCCAAGTTGTATCACGGTCAATTTCCGACCTTCAGGCAGTGTCCGGACTACTGGCGATGTTGCCGTTGACGCTGGGATCCGTCGTCAAGCTGTTTATCACTATCGGCATCATGCTCGCCCTCTCGCTGCCCCTGACACTGGTCGGCCTCGCGGTGGTGCCAGCGATTGTCTACATTGCAGTGAATTCGCGTGACAAACTCCATGCCGCAACCTGGGCTGCCCAACAGCAAGCAGGCGAGATTGCCGGACAAGTCGAGGAAACCGTTTCCGGCATCCGTGTTGTCAAGGCGTTTGCGCAGGTCGACAACGAAGTTGCGAAGATGGAGCGTAACTCGTCGCTGCTCTATTCCCTCCGCCTGCGAGCGGCAAAACTCAGCGCTCGGTTCCAACCGGCGTTGCAGTCGTTGCCGCAACTGTCCCTCGTCGGAAATATCGCGGTCGGTGGCTGGCTCGCAATTAACGGACACATCACCCTAGGCACATTCGTGGCTTTTGCCACGTATCTCACCAGCCTGACTGCCCTGTCGCGTCTGGTCTCCAACATGGTCATCTCGATACAGCTGACGTCGGCAAGCATCGACCGCATTTCCGATGTCATCGACGCCCGACCAGACAACCCCGAACCCACCGACGCGCTCCCTCTCCCCGACGGCCCCGTTGGCATCAGCTTCAACCACGTCACCCACAGCCGTGGCGGACGCACGCTTATCGACGATGTCTCATTCTCCGTCGCGCCAGGGGCGACCTTAGCGTTGATTGGCCCACCGGGGTCCGGAAAGACTATCGCCACGGAGTTACTCGGCCGTCACTATCTGCCGGATTCGGGGACTATCACTATAGATGCGCCCAGCCACGGAACATCCACAGATACCGCGCGCATTCTCTCCAGCGACGTATATGACGCTATTACTGTCGTTCCGGACACTCCTTATCTATTTGCGGGCACGTTGCGTGAGAACATCGCATTCGCCAATCCCGAGGCGTCCCAGGAAGAGATTATCGCCGCAGCGACCGCCGCCCAGGTCAACTTCGTCGACGACCTGCCTCAGGGATGGGACACAGCCATCGGCGAGCGCGGGCATAATCTCTCCGGCGGACAAGCTCAACGCGTGGCCTTAGCACGGGCATTCCTCGCCCGTCCTCGGGTTTTGGTTCTCGATGACGCGACCTCAGCAATCGATGCTGCGACAGAGTTAGAAATCTTCAACGCGCTGACTTCACAGCTGGCGGATACAACTATCGTCATCGTGGCGCATCGATCTTCCACTCTCGAGCAGGCGGACGACATCGCCATTTTCGAAGACGGTGCCATCACCGGCATTGGCACCAAGGCCGAACTGATTACTTCTCATCCGCGCTTCACCGAGCTGATGGACATCGACCAGAGCGCCTACCCCGAAATCGAAAACCTTGTTCTCGACCCCATCGACAGTGAAGACCCCAGCCCCGAGGAACTCTGGCCCGACGAATCCGCACCAACCTCCGATGACTCCACGTCAGACACCGCTTCCCGCCGTCTCGGAGGTGCCACTTCTCAAATGAGCCGCGGGGTTGGCCGAGCCGGAGGAGGTCCAGGTGGTCCCGGTGGTCCCAGTGGCCGCGGCGGCGGTCGTGGTGGTATGGGGGCGGCTCTCGCCAATGCTCCTGCGACGCCTGAGCTTCTCGAGCGCGTGCGGAACCTCCCACCCGCTGCCGAAAAACCGCGTGTGCCCGCTGCGGCACTCGACAACTCCGAGCCTTTTTCTCTGCGCCGGCTACTCTCCTACGTCCGCGGCCTATTTATAAGTGTCATTGCGCTGCTCGCCCTCATTGCCGTTGCCGATCTGGCGTTCCCCATGCTCGTGCGCTACGCCATTGACCACGGCATCAGTGCGCACGATGAGGCCGTGCTGTGGGCCTGCGCCGCAGGTGGTTTGGCGACGGTCCTCATCAGTTGGATTGCCGTAGCCACAAATGCTGTTATTACTGCGCGCACTGGTGAGCGGCTGCTCTATGCCCTGCGCGTGCGCTGCTACCGTCACCTGCAGTCGCTTGGCATTAACTACTTCGAGGCCAATCGCTCGGGCGCCATCATGACCAGGATGACAACCGACATCGACGCGCTGTCCTCTTTCCTACAAACGGGACTGGCACAAGGGGCAATCGCCGCGTTTACTCTGCTCGGTGTCACGGCACTGTTGCTTGCCACACAGGTGTCACTCGCCGCGGTGGCGTTGGCGTCCCTTCCCATCATTGTGGTGGCCACCCTGGTATTCCGCCGAATCTCCTCGCGCCTATACAAGTCTGCACGCGAGCAGCTCTCCTTGGTCAACGCTGATTTTCAGGAGACCATTGGTGGGCTTCGCGAGATTCAGATGTACCACCGCGTCGCCGATATCGAATCTTCCTTTGCCGAGGAATCCGATAAGTACCGCGCAATTCGTCAGCGAGCACAGCTGGCCGTGGCTCTATTCTTCCCCGGCATCAACTTCGTCTCTGAGCTGGCAACAGCCGCGGTATTGGCTGTCGGTGCCCAACAAGTTGCTTCGGAAACTACAACGCCCGGCGTACTCGTCGCCTTCACGCTGTACCTGGGAATGCTCTTTGGCCCGATTCAGCAGCTGTCCCATGTTTTCGACGGCTACCAGCAGGCGAAGGTCGGCCTCAATCGTATTGATGACCTCCTACAGACCGCCCCCATGCCAGACCACGGCACTACTGACGGCGCGTCCCGCGCAGCTGATGGCGACCTGCGCTTAGACAAGGTGACTTTCTCCTACCCCGCCGCCAACACTGAACACGAACGCCCACAGGTTCTCGATGCTCTCGATTTGCAGATTCCTGCCGGAGAAACAGTCGCAATTGTCGGATCCACCGGTGCCGGAAAATCGACAATCATTAAGCTGTTTGCCCGTTTCTACGATCCGGTTGGCGGCGTGGTGCGAGCCTCCGAAACTGACATCCGCGACTTCCCTCTTAACGATTGGCGACGCACCCTCGGCTATGTCCCCCAAGAATCACACCTTTTTTCGGGGACAGTAGCAACAAATATTTCCTACGGTCTACCGGACAGCAGTCATGCTGAAATTCAGCAGGCCGCGAAGAACGTCGGTGCTCTCAGCACCATTGCCAGCCTGCCCGGCGGCTTCCACCACCCTGTCGGCCCAGATGGCCGAGGGCTCTCCTCCGGACAGCGTCAGCTCATCGCACTCGCTCGTGCCGAAATGATGCGTCCTGAACTGCTACTTCTCGACGAAGCCACCGCGACACTCGACCCTGCAACAGAGTCGGCAATCCTTGAAGCCACTGACCGTGCGTCGCGTCAACGCTCGGCAATTATTGTGGCCCACCGCCTAGCTACGGCGGCTCGGGCAAACCGGATTTTGGTACTTGACCACGGGCGTATTGTCGAGGACGGCTCCCATGACGAGCTTCTCGCGGCGGGTGGCCAATACGCAGAGCTCTGGAGCAAGTACCATATGGGGAGCGCGACGGTGTAGTAATTCAGAATTTTCGTTATCCTTGAATGACACTTTGACGCTTGCGCTAATTAGAATAAACGTGAGTTAGTAAAACTAAGACGAAAAGAGGCGAGTACCTGCCGTGAGCAGCGACATGAGCTTCGGCCAGAACGAATGGCTGGTCGACGAGATGTACCAGCAATTCCAGAAGGATCCACAATCTGTGGGTCAGGAATGGCGCGAATTCTTCGCAACCCACACCCCGTCCCAAAAGGGCGAGGACCTTTCCGATATGGCAAAGCCCGCAGCAGCCACGAAGGAGGAAGCTAAGGCAACCGGACGCCGTGAATCCAAGGGGGTCGAACCAACTAAGACCCCGAACAAGCCGGCGTCTCCGAAGCCGAAGAAGTCCCCGATGGATGCAGCAGCCAAGGTCTCGGCTGTTGAATCCGGCGAGGAACCTCTGAAGGGCGTCGCACGGGCTATCGCTAAGAACATGGATGTCTCCCTGGAGATGCCGACTGCTACGTCGGTTCGCGATATGCCGGCACGTCTGATGTTTGAAAACCGCACCCTGGTTAACAACCATCTGGCACGCGCCCGCGGCGGCAAGATTTCCTTCACCCACATCATTGGTTACGCCATGGTGAAGGCTGTCATGCTCCACCCGGACATGAACAACAACTACAAGGTGGTTGACGGCAAGCCAGTTCTGGTTACCCCGGAGCACATTAACCTCGGCCTGGCCATTGATATGCCAGCTAAGGACGGCTCTCGTTCGCTTGTGGTTGCCGCTATCCGCGAGTGTGAGACCCTGACCTTCAAGCAGTTCGTCGACGCCTACGAGGACATCGTCGTTCGTGCTCGCCACGGCAAGCTGACCGGAAAGGACTTCCAGGGCGTCACCATTTCCCTGACCAACCCGGGCGGCATCGGTACCCGCCACTCCGTCCCGCGCCTGACCAAGGGCCAGGGCGCGATTATCGGTGTCGGTTCCATGGACTACCCAGCTGAGTTCGCCGGCGCTTCGGCTGACCGTCTGGCAGAGATGGGCATCGGCAAGCTGGTGACCATCACCTCTACTTACGATCACCGCATTATCCAGGGTGCAGAGTCCGGCGAGTTCTTGCGCACCATGAGCAATCTGCTTGTCGACGACAAGTTCTGGGACCACATCTTCCAGACCATGCATGTTCCTTACACCCCAATCCGTTGGGCGCAGGATCTGCCGAACACGGGTATTGACAAGAACACCCGCGTCATGCGTCTGATTGAGGCCTACCGTTCCCGCGGTCACCTGCTGGCTGACATTGACCCGCTGCGGTACGACCAGCCAAATACTTCCGCTCCGAACCACGCTGACCTGGATATCCAGGAGCACGGTCTGACCCTGTGGGATCTGGACCGTACTTTCAACGTCGGTGGTTTCGGCGGTAAGGAAAAGATGACGCTGCGTGAGGTCCTCTCTCGCCTTCGCAACGCATACTGCCTCAAGGTCGGTTCAGAATACGCCCACATTCTTGACCGCGAAGAGCGCGAGTGGCTCGAGGAGCGCATTGAGGGCGGCCAGCCTAAGCCTTCCCACGCCGAGCAGAAGTACATCCTGCAGAAGCTCAACGCAGCTGAAGCGTTCGAAAACTTCCTGCAGACCAAGTACGTCGGTCAGAAGCGCTTCTCGTTGGAGGGCGCTGAGGCACTGATTCCACTGATGGACTCCGCTATCGACACCGCTGCTGGCGCTGACCTGGATGAGGTCGTCATCGGTATGCCACACCGCGGTCGACTGAACGTGCTCGCAAACATCGTCGGCAAGCCACTGCGCCAGATTTTTACCGAGTTCGAGGGCAACATTGACCCGGCTCAGGTTGGCGGTTCCGGCGACGTCAAGTACCACCTGGGTACTACTGGCCGTCACATTCAGATGTTCGGTGAGGGCGAGATTGATGTCACTCTGACCGCAAATCCGTCCCACCTCGAGGCCGTTAACCCGGTTGTTGAGGGTCTTGCTCGTGCACGCCAGGACAAGATCAACAAGGGCGAAGAGGGCTACTCCGTCATGCCGCTGCTGCTGCACGGTGACGCTTCCTTCGCTGGCCTGGGCATTGTTCAGGAGACCCTGAACCTGATGTCCCTGCGCGGCTACAAGGTCGGCGGGACCGTCCACATCGTGGTGAACAACCAGATTGGCTTCACCACTTCGCCGGACTCCGGACGTTCCTCCTACTACGCAACCGACATTGCCAAGGCATATGGCTGCCCGGTTTTCCACGTCAATGGCGATGACCCGGAGGCTGTCGTCTGGGTTGGCCAGCTGGCTGTTGAGTACCGTAACCGCTACGGCAAGGATGTCTTCATCGACCTGGTCTGCTACCGCAAGCGTGGCCACAATGAGGCTGATGATCCGTCCATGACTCAGCCGCTGATGTACAAGATCATCGACGAGAAGGAAAGCGTCCGCGCTCAGTACACCGAGGACCTCATTGGTCGCGGTGACATCTCCGAGGAAGAGTACGAGGCAGTGCGCCGCGACTTCCACGATCAGATGGAGGCGGTCTTCAACGAGGTTCGCGCAGCTCAGGATGCAAAGCCGGGCGACCAGTCCGGTATTGCGGGCTCCCAACCACTGCCGCACGGTTTGAAGACCAGCATTGACAAGGCTGAAATCGTCGAGATTGGTCATACCTACGTCAACGTCCCGGAGGGCTTCAAGGTTCACCCGCGTGTTGCACCGGTGGCTAAGAAGCGTGCCCAGATGACCCAAGAGGGTGGCATCGACTGGGGTATGGCTGAGCTGCTGGCAATCGGTTCCTTCACCGGTGCTGGCATCGACGTTCGCTTTGCGGGTGAGGATGTCCGTCGCGGTACCTTCACCTCTCGCCACGCCGTGCTAATCGACGCCGAAGACGGTTCGGAATACAACCCGATTGACGCCTACGGAAAGTCCAAGGACGGCGGACGCTTCATGATCTACAACTCGGCATTGACCGAGTACGCAGGCATGGGCTTCGAATACGGCTACACTCTCGGTAACCCGGATGCAGCCGTGTTCTGGGAGGCACAGTTCGGTGACTTCGCCAACGGCGCGCAGACCACCATTGACCAGTATGTTTCCTCTGGTGAGGCTAAGTGGGGTCAGACTTCCAAGCTAGTCCTGCTGCTGCCACACGGCTACGAGGGAATGGGGCCGGACCACTCTTCGGCACGCATCGAGCGCTTCCTGCAGCTTGCAGCTGAGGGATCCTACACCGTTGCTCAGCCCTCCGAACCGGCTAACTACTTCCACCTGCTGCGCCGCCACATCCTCTCGGATCTGCACCGCCCATTGGTTGTGTTCTCGCCGAAGTCGATGCTGCGTAACAAGTTGGCAGTCTCCGACATCGAGGACTTCACCGGCGACACCAAGTTCCGCGCTGTCATTGATGACCCGCACTTCGCTTCTAAGGACAAGTCCGGCATCAAGACCCTGCTGCTCTGCTCCGGCAAGATTTATTGGGATTTGGAGAAGAAGCGCAAGAAGGACAAGCGAGACGACATCGCAATCGCTCGCCTGGAGATGCTGCACCCGCTGCCGCATAACCGCCTCCGCGACCTCTTCGAGTCCTACCCGGATCTTCAGGAAGTCCGCTGGGTTCAGGATGAGCCGGCTAACCAGGGTCCGTGGCCGTTCCTGGCACTGAACCTCCCAGAGGTTCTGCCGGATATGCCGAAGCTGACCCGCGTTTCCCGCCGTGCACAGTCCTCCACCGCAACTGGCGTGGCTAAGGTCCACCAGATTGAGGAGAAGGCTCTGCTGGAAGAGGCTCTCAAGTAGGTCTCATTGGCTGGTCTTACCAGCTGGCGTGTAAACGTTAAGGGGCTCCAACCGTTCGGTTGGAGCCCCTTTTTTGTTGCTTGGGAGATCGTTGCCAGGAATCATGGGTTAATCAACAAAAATGGCGGCAGCCAACAGCAGATACGCGTCAGATACCGCCCACAACTAGCCCCGCCCCCGACTACGCCTTATCCAGCCACTCCTGAGCGACCAGCTCAGGGCTGGCGCCACCAGCCACAGCCCGGGTCATCAGCTTTAAGTCCTCAGTGCTCAAAGAACCCGCAATCTCATTGAGCACGCGGACTCGATCATCCCGGTCCAACGCTGGCTTGACGTAGAAAGGCACAAGCCATTGCGGCAAGTCAGCCCCAGCATTGTCAGCTGACACATTTGCGCAGCCCTGTGCCATGCCCGCGTCGGTGGCCATTACTTCACCCGGCAGCGACCGCGAAAATGCGTCGTACACGCGGTCGCGCCACTCGCCGCTGAACTGCTTGTCCGGGGTCGAGTCGCCGGCGTACTCCTCCGCCAGCGAAGCTGCCGACGCGGGATCGCTCAGGCCGAGCAGCTCACCTGTGCAGCCGAAGGAGACCAGGACCGCTCCATTGCGTACAGCCCGCAACCGGTCGTCAGCATCGCGAATGCCGACGACCTCCGCTTGCCGCCCTACCCGTTCAAAGCTTTGCGCATACACGTACGCAAGAGCTGCTTGCTCAGGGTTGCGCAGGTCTGCCCCGACAGTCACCACCGCCTCCTGCTCGGGAGGAACGGGCATCTGCGGATCCAAATCAGAACATGCGGCAAGACCGAACCCCGCCGCCCCAGAAACCAACGCCAGGGCGGTAAAAGTGCACGCAGTAGCCGTGAAGCTACCCTTGCACCCCATTGAGCGGATGCGAAAGTGGAACCCGGCGTTCGCACGTCTAAAATCAATCATCGACACCAGCGTAACCTACGAACGGATTGTGAGGTCACCCAAAATGGGCGAAGAGAAAAGCCGCAACCACAGCGCTTCGGCGAAGGCTCGCAATCCGCGAACTAACTCGGTCAGTAAAAGCCCAACGCCGTCGGCCACAGCAAAACCCGGTAAAACCGCTCGGGCGACGAATGCGGCTAAATCCGCAGCGAAGTCGGCTGTCTCGAAGGTGACGCGCACCAACGGCTCGTCGTCAAGCACAGGAACAGGACAGTCGGAGGCGGTGCGCGATGCCCTGCGCGATTGTGGCGTCTACATCGGCGGCAAGCGTTTGCCCGGCACCTACGACCACTTCTCCGGGCTGTCCGAGGTACGGAGTTTTGGCGAGGGCTTCACCTGGCTGTCGTTGTCGCGCCCCAACGCGACACAGATGGACGCCATCGCTGAGCTTTACGGGCTGGATGAGCTGACGGTGGAGGACGCACTGACTAACCGCCAGCGTCCCAAGATTGAGATCCACGATGATCACGTGGTTTTTGTAGTTCGCTCGATTCACTACTCCCCGGAAGGTCTCGCGGACGACGAAAATGAGATCATTCGCTCCGGCCAGCTGATGATTGTCATCGGCCCGGAGTACGTCATCACCATTCGCATGGGCATGCCGAGCTCGGATATGCAGCGCATTAGCGCACGCGTGGAGAACACCACCGACGCCATCGACTACGGCCCCGCGGGCGTGCTGTGGGCGCTGACGGACAACCTCGTCGATGCGTACCTGCGCATCGCTATGCAGCTGGAAGATCGCGTGGAGATCATGGAAGACGAAGTCTTCGAGCCGAACTTGGATTCGGATATTGAGGACATTTACATCCTCAAACGAGAGATCCTGGAAATGCGCCACGCAATCGATCCGCTGACACCGGCGCTGCGCTCCCTAATGAATCTGCGGGAAGACATCATGCCTAAGGACGTCAGCCGTTACCTTTCCGATGTGCTCGACCACCAGCTCGCCGCCGCCGACCTCGTCACCGGACTCGACGAACGACTCTCCGCCCTCATCGACGCCGCCGCCGTGAAAATCCAGCTGCAGCAGAACCAGGATATGCGTACCATCTCGGCGTACGCGGCTATTCTCGCCGTCCCGACCGCCCTGGCCGGTATCTACGGCATGAACTTCGACCGTATGCCCGAACTGCACTGGGAGTACGGCTACTTCTTCGTCCTGGCCATCATGTTCGTCATCGTGGCGTTTTTGGTGTGGGTCCTGCGCCGCAACAAGTGGCTGTAGGCTCTGCTTCTGGCAGGCATCGCTTTACGACGGCGGATGCAACAACCTACCCGCGGTTCCCGCCGAGCGCCCGCTGCGCAAGCAGGTCACGGGCGCGCTCGGCATTGCGGGGGTTGCACAAGACGTCGTAGCGACGAGCAACAATCTCCGTCGTGGTGGAGAAATCCCGCTTGCCGTTCTGCATGGCGTATGGAACTGCGGCCAGCACGATGCCGAAGATGGCACCCATACCGAGGCCAACAATCAGCGGGCTCACCCAATCTTCCTGGAAAAGCCCCAGAATCAAGCCGAAGAACAAGCCCATCCACAGTCCGTACAGCGCGCCGCCGCCGAGAACCTTCGGCCAGGTCAGCCTGCCCACCACACGCTCCACCTGCATTAGGTCAACGCCGACGATGGTGAGGTCGGAAACCGGGAACTCATCGCGGTCACTGAGCGAATCCACTGCAGCCTGAGCATCGGCGTAGTTGGTAAAGCTGCCCACCGGCCATCCCTCAGGCACCTGACGCTGAGGCAACCGAGACTTAATGCTTCGCTCCCGGTCGCTACCCCAGCCGCTGTTCGCTTCCCCATTTGCCATCGGTACTCTCACCGTTCCCTTGCAGTTGTTGTCACAGCAATTGGTGACTCAGTTGCTAAAAGTATTGCTAAAACTATCGCCTAAAGGCGTTCTATCAAGGACAACGTCAGACGGTTGGCAATTGTTCCGCCGCCTGCCCCACCACACATTTCACTACCACCGCACTCCCCGGAAGGATTGGACGCTGTGACCGTCGTAAAGCGGCAAACTACTGATTCTGTCAGTAGTTCTTTGTCTTGCGGGGTCTCACGATAAGATTCACTACATAATGTCTACGATTACTGAAGCTGAAGTTCGCACCGCCCTGGCGCAGGTCGAAGATCCTGAGGTACGTCGCCCGATTACCGAGATTGGCATGGTCAAGTCCATCTCGGTGGCGGACAACAATGACGTGGCCGTGGAGATTTACCTCACCATCGCCGGTTGCCCCATGAAAAACACCATCATCGAGCGCACCGAAGAGGCGCTGAACGGTATCGAGGGCGTTGGCAACGTCACCGTCACCACCGATGTGATGAATGACGAGCAGCGCCGCGAGTTCCGCAACGCCGTCCGCGGCACCGCCTCCGAGCCGGTGATCCCATTCGCCCAGCCGGACTCTCGCACCCGCGTGTTTGCCGTGGCCTCGGGCAAGGGCGGCGTTGGCAAGTCCTCCGTGACCGTGAACCTCGCCGCCGCGCTGGCCGCGAAGGGCCTATCTGTCGGTGTCCTCGATGCCGACGTCTACGGTCACTCCATCCCGCACATGATGGGCTCCGAAGAAAAGCCGCACCAGGTCGACGACATGATTATGCCTCCGCAGGCACACGGCGTGTCACTGATTTCGATCGGACACTTCGTCGACGACAACGCACCGGTTGTCTGGCGTGGGCCAATGCTGCACCGCGCAATCCAGCAGTTCCTCGCAGACGTTTTCTGGGGCGACCTGGACGTCCTGCTTTTCGACCTGCCTCCGGGAACCGGCGACATCGCCATCTCCGTGGCGCAGCTCGTGCCGAACGCTGAGCTGCTGATTGTTACTACCCCGCAGATGGCCGCCGCCGAGGTCGCAGAGCGCGCCGGCACAATTTCGCTGCAGACGCGCCAGCGCATCGCCGGCGTTATCGAGAACATGAGCTGGATGGAAATGCCCGACGGCTCCAAGATGGAGGTCTTCGGCACAGGCGGCGGCGTGACCGTTGCCCGTCGTCTTACCCAGATCACCGGCGGAAAGGTCGAGCTGCTCGGCCAGGTGCCGCTGGACACCGAGCTCCGCGAGGGCGGTGACAAGGGCACCCCGATTGTCCTGTCCAAGCCGGATTCGGGCGCGGGCGAGGCCCTCAACGCTATTGCTGACAAGCTGGTGGTTCGCCGCGAGTCGCTGGCCGGCAAGTCGCTCGGCTTGGGCGTGACTCCGAAATAGGCCTTCGCTTTACGACGGTCACAGCGACGCCGCCCACGGAAACTGCTAGAGGTTTCCGCTGGGCGGCGTTTTTGTTTGCCTATGGCCTTTGCCTTCGCTCTTATCGATGCACTACTCACTGATGGCCACGCTGCAGCGCACCGATAGGTGAATAGCGTGGCCACAAGTGGCGGGCACCTTTTGCTGCTTACCCCAATGCGAGTTACTGACTGCGTTTATGACACCGGCGGCGGGGCAATGCGAGTTACTGACTGCGTTTATGTCAAAAATGGCCGGTAGGTTCAGGCGGTGAATGCATCACCACTTGCGGTCGGGAACGCTTTGCGACCTCTATAGGTTGTCGTCGTCGACCCAGGCCTGCACCCCGCGGGGCTGCTGAGGTTGTTGCGGTTGTTGCGGCTGCTGTGGTGTTTGCTGTGCTTGCTGTTGACGGGCCTGGGCAACTGGATCCTGCCACGTTCCCGGCTGCTGGGCTGGCTGCTGAACCGACTGCGGGGCTGGCTGCTGCGACGGAGCCGGCTGCACTGGCTGGTTCGTATTAGGCTGCTGGTACTGCTGCCCCGCAGCCCCGGCCGCGCCTGCAGCGCCCGCAGCTCCGGCTGCACCAGTTCCGCCACCACCCGCTGCGGGCTTACCGGAGAGCATGTCCAGGTAGGTGTCATCGCCGTCGAAAAGCGTCCTGGTGATGGCGGTCTTCGGGTTGAGACGACGGAGATCGTTGAGCTCCTGCAGCGGCTTGCGAAGATCATCGAAGTCTTCACCGAACTCGTCCGAGAGGTTATCGCGTGCGTCATTGATCGCGGTGCGCGCAGCCAGAAGCAATGCGCGGACGTCCTCAATTACCTTCGGCAACCGCTCAGGTCCGATGAGAATTAGTCCGAGGATAAAGAGGACGAGAATCTCGCCCCAGCCAACATTAGAAAACACGTTATACCACCTTAGTTACCGTGCACCTCGCATGCAGCATTGCGCGGCCAAATCCGCCAAATCCACCAAATCCGCAGAAACCAGGAAACCAGCGCCACCCTACTCCGGCGTAATCTTCGCCTCCAGCTCGGCTCCGTGGCGAACGATCTTCAATACCGCCTCATTACCAGCGCCAACAGTCCACAGCGCCACCGTGAGCTCATCTGCGGACGATACCGCGCGGTCTCCCACAGCCGTAATCACGTCGCCTTCCTGCAGACCTTCCCGATCAGCGACACCTCCCGGCAGGATGCTGGCAATCTCGGCACCAGTCAGTGCGCCGTTGGAAACCGTGCGCGCTGTCACGCCAATCCCCGGATGAACCGGCTGCTCACCGGCAATGAGCTGCTCAGCGATGGCAACGGCTGAATTGATTGGAATCGCAAAGCCCAAGCCCTGCGAGCCACCCGAGCTACTAAAAATCACCGTATTAATACCGACGATCGCACCGCGGATATCCACCAGTGGACCACCCGAGTTACCCGGGTTGATGGAGGCATCCGTCTGAATCGCATCGGCGTAGCCATCCGTATCAGTCCCCTCAGCAGCCAGGCGTACCGGCCGATTAAGCGCCGAGACAATGCCCGAAGTCACCGTTCCGCCCAGCCCCTGCGGCGACCCCATCGCAATCACTGTGTCACCGACCGCAACCGCATTGGAATCACCAAGCTGCGCCACGGTCAGCCCCGCAACATCTTCGACCTTAATCACGGCGAGGTCGGTCTTCGGGTCACGGCCAATAATCTTGGCCGGCACCTCTTTCAACTTGCCGCCGTCCCAAAACGTTACCGAGACCTGCATATCCTGACGGTCCGCCACCGCCGAAACGACATGGTTATTCGTCAAAATATGACCGTCACCATCAATGACAAACCCCGAGCCCACGCCCGAGACCTCACCGGCACTGACCGCAATCGACACCACGGCGGGACGAAGAGTCTCCGCCACCTTGCCGATTTCAGTCAAATCACCGTTGCCCGGCCGCCCCTCGATCTGTTGCAGCTCCACACGCTGGTAGTCCGAGCGGAAAGTCTTGCCAGCCCAACCGCCAACAAAGCCGCCAACACCGCCAATGAGCAGCACCACGGCCGACGACGCCGCAATCACACGCCACGGCACCTCGCGGCCAAAAATCACTTCCCGCGCGCTGACGCGGGGAGCCGTCTTCGGGCGAGGTTTCTTCTTCGCTTCGGGTTTGCGGGCTGGACGCCCCGTCGTCATGCGTGACGACGAATCCTGCCACGGCGAATACTCTTGGACGGTGGCACTGGCGTCGTCGTCAAGCTTTTGCCCTGGAGCACGCTGTAACCCACCAGTTGCGGCGGCACGATCGGCGTCCGGGGCAAACGCGGAATCATCGAAAGAGCGATGTTTGCCCACTAGTGACTACCACCTTTACGAAAACCGCGAACGATCTGCTCCAACGCAGCGCTAAGCGACTCCGGCGGACGGTGCGCGAGATGCCGCGCCGACCGATGGGGCTCTGAGTCCTCGCAACTGCCTGCGAAATCAGCAATACGAGCGCGCAGCTCAGCTGGAATGTGCAAGGGCGCGCTATCACGCAGGCGCTTGGCTGCCTGCCGCTGCTTCGCGACCTCCCGGCGGCATTCCGGGCATGCCATCAGGTGCGCCTGCGCACGACGCTCAGCTACGACCGACAACTCGCCGTCAACAAAAGCGGCAATCGCCTCGGTGCCGAGATGCTCCGTTGACAAAAAACGCTTGTCATCGCCCTGCTGAATCACAGACTGCAGCACCTCCAGAAATCACACCTATTTAACTAGCCCCACAATAGCCGCTCCCGCAGATTGAGTGCGGGAAATCTAGCCTGCGGTGACCGACTCCGGCAGCTCCTGCCGTTCCTTCTCCAGGCGCTCCAACGTCGCCCGCAAGCTGGAACGTGCCCGGTGAATACGCGAACGCACGGTGCCCATCTTGAGCCCAAGAGTGCTAGCAATTTCCTCGTAGGTCAGCCCCACCACATCACAGAGGACAACCACCGCGCGATAGTCCGGCTGCAGCTCAGCCAGCGCGATTTCCAAATCCGGGTCGAGCATCGCGTCATCGACGGCCTGCTCCGGCGTCTTCAGCGTGCCCGGGACCCGGTCGTAGTTCTCCGGCAACGCCTCCATCCGGATGACCTGCCGGTGCCGGACCATATCCAAAAACAGGTTAGTGGTAATCCGATGCAGCCAGCCTTCAAAAGTGCCGGGACGATATGACTTCAGCGAGCGGAACACACGCATGAATGTCTCCTGAGTCAGGTCTTCCGCGTCCTGCTGGTTACCAGTCAACCGATATGCGAGCCCGTAAACACTATCCGCGTGGGCCTGGACCAGCTCCGACCACGACGGCATCTCCCCCACACCTGCGTCAAAAGCCGCGGTGCCGGACAGTTGCTCAGTTACGTCAGCGGACGGGGCATCCTCACGGCTGGCGCCTGCGCTGACTCGTTCGGACTTGACTCGTTCGGGCATGAGGTTCAGTGTTCCTTACCAACCTTAGGTTTGTAGTGACCTTACCCTGAAAATAGTTTGAGAGTCCAGACAAAATTTGAGGCTTGTTTACCCACCTAGTCCGGCACTAACCGGCGCGCCCCGCTGCCCTGCACGAAGTTTTTTCCTACGCTATAGAGCGTGTCCGAAACGAGTTCTTCTGCTACCCCGCTATCCGCACGTGACGCTATCGCACAGCACGTCAACAACACGACCGTAGTCTCCGAGGCCCTTGAAAGCGCCCGAGAGAGCGCTCGCGAATACGGAGTTGCCGTCCCCGATACGATGACCGGCGCCGCTTTGACCTCTCTCATGGCTCTGACCAGTGCCCGCCGCGACGGCCACCCCGCCGCTGTCATCGCATCGCCTGCGGCAGGCGTAGTCGGTTTGCACCTGGCCGCCGGTCTCGGCGATGACGGCGTTCTCACCTGCATCGACCCGGAGCTCGAGCACCAGTCTCTGGCGAAGTCCGCTTTCCGAGCCGCTGGCATCCGCCCCAACCGACAGCGCTTCCTGCCCTCGCAGCCACTGGAGGTCATGGATCGTCTGGCCGCCGACTCCTACGACTTGGTCTATTTGGACGTCGCCCCGGCAATCCTCCGCGCCGCTCAGGAAAAGGCCTGGCCGCTGCTTCGCTCCGGTGGCGCGCTCGTCCTGACCGGCGCGCTCCTCGACGGCACTATCGCTGACTCGTCACGCACTGACCGTGACACCGTCGCTGCCCGCGAAGCCGACGAATACATGCTCCAGCTTGACGACGCTTTCGTGATGCGCCTACCCCTAGCAGCCGGCACCACTGTGCTGGTGAAGAAGTAGTTTTCTACTGCAGACCGGATAGCTGGCGACCGCGGGCCAATGCGACTTACTGACTGCGTTTATGACAAAAATGGCCAGAAAAATAGCTTGAAAGTGTCATAGACTCGCACAGTTTCACATGTGCTGCCCGTATTCACATGTGCTGCCCGCAAATTTTGGGGTTGCCGGTTTTTGGGCTAGGTAGCAACTAGGTAGCAAAAAGGGTTTAAAGAAAAAGGCACGTACCTCGCGGTACGTGCCTTTTCAGCCGGTCGGACTCAACCAGCCTAAATAACCTGGCCCTTACCAACGGCCACAACGCCGCCAGCGCTGACCTTGAAGCGCGCTGCGTCCTTCTCCGGATCGACACCGATAATGGCGCCGTCGGAAACTACAACGTTCTTATCCAAAATCGCGTGGCGAACCACTGCCCCGCGGCCGACGCGGACACCTGGGAAGAGAACCGAACCCTCCACCGTCGCGCCGTCCTCGACCACAACGTTGGTGCTAATCACCGAGTTGCGGACCGTACCACCGGAGACAATCGAACCGGCACCGACCATCGAAGCCTGAGCAATACCGCCCTGGACAAACTTGGCCGGAGGAAGGTTCTCCTCCGAGAAGGTATGGATTGGCCACTTCTTGTTGTAGAGGTTAAACACCGGGTGGACGGAAATCAGGTCCATGTTGGCCTCGTAGAAGGCATCGATGGTACCGACATCACGCCAGTAGCCCTTGTCACGTTCGGTCTCACCCGGAACGTAGCTATCCTTGAAGTCCCAGACGAAAGCTTCGCCCTCCTCTACCAGCATCGGAATGATGTTTCCGCCCATGTCATGGTCGGAGTTTTCATCTTCCGAGTCACGCTTAATAGCGTCGATAAGCGCGGAGGTAGTGAAGATGTAGTTACCCATCGACGCGAACGTCGAGTTCGGGTCATCCGGGGTGCCGGGCGGATCAGCCGGCTTCTCCAGGAACTCGGTGATTCGGTTGTTGTCATCGGCATCGATGACACCGAATGCGCTGGCCTCAGAACGCGGGACGCGGATACCAGCGACGGTCACGCCAGCGCCAGACTCGATGTGGGCCTCCAGCATCTGCTGCGGGTCCATGCGATAGACGTGGTCGGCACCGAAGACGATGACGTACTCCGGATCCTCGTCGTAAACCAAGTTCAGCGACTGCAGAATCGCGTCCGCCGAACCGGTGAACCAGCGCTTACCCAGACGCTGCTGAGCCGGCACCGGGGTGACGTACTGGCCGGTGATGCCGGACAGTTGCCACGCCTGCGAAATGTGACGGTCGAGCGAGTGGGACTTGTACTGGGTCAGCACACAGATCTTCAGGAAACCTGCGTTGACCAGGTTCGACAGCACGAAGTCGATAAGCCGATAGCTACCGCCGAAAGGCACGGCGGGCTTAGCGCGGTCTTCCGTCAGCGGGAAGAGACGCTTGCCTTCGCCACCGGCAAGGACAATGGACAAAACATGTGGTTGACTCCTCACACCAACCAACCTATATGCGATTTACGTTCCTCGCTGCCAGTCTCCCCTCCCTACTACCCACGCCCAGGCATATCAAGCGACGGAAATTGTCAAATCTGGTTACGCTGGAACTATGCGTGTTGCCATGATGACCAAGGAATACCCTCCGGAGATTTACGGCGGAGCAGGTGTTCACGTAACTGAACTGACTCGTTTCATGCGCGGCCTCGACGGCGTTGACGTCGATGTGCACTGCATGGGTGCTCCTCGCGATGAGGCGGATGTATATGTCCACGGCGTTGACCCGGAGCTGAAGGATGCCAACGCCTCGATTAAGACGCTCTCCACGGGGTTGCGCATGGCCAATGCCGCCGCGGCAACCGACATTGATGTCGTCCACTCTCACACCTGGTACTCAGGCTTGGGCGGTCACCTCACCGGTCTGCTCAAGGGCATTCCGCATGTGGCCACCGCGCACTCGCTGGAGCCGCACCGCCCATGGAAGCGCGAGCAGCTCGGCGGTGGTTACGACGTTTCCAGCTGGTCCGAGCGCAATGCGATGGAGTATGCAGACGCTGTCATTGCTGTTTCCGCGCGAATGAAGGACGCCATCCTGGACGCCTACCCGCGTATCTCCCCCGACAAGGTCCACGTTGTCCTGAACGGTATCGACACCGAGCTGTGGTACCCGCGCCCGACGTGGGAAGAGTCCAAGGAACAGAACGGCTGGTCTGTTCTGGAGGAACTCGGCGTTGACCCGTCTCGCCCGATGGTTGCGTTCGTCGGCCGCATCACCCGTCAGAAGGGTGTCGCTCACCTGGTCAAGGCCGCATCGCTTTTCGACGACGGTGTGCAGCTCGTTCTGTGCGCCGGCGCTCCGGACACCCCGGAAATCGCGAAGGAGACTGAGCAGCTCGTCCATGACCTCCAGGAGAAGCGCGATGGCATTTTCTGGGTGCAGGACATGTTGCCGAAGGAGAAGATCCAAGAGATCTTGACGGCCGCGGATTCCTTCGTCTGCCCTTCCATCTACGAGCCGCTGGGCATCGTTAACCTCGAGGCTATGGCCTGTGGCACCGCCGTTGTCGCCTCTGATGTCGGCGGCATTCCGGAGGTTGTCGTCGATGGCGAAACCGGCACTTTGGTTCACTACGACGAGTCCAATCCGGAGGGCTTCGAGCGTGGAATCGCTACCGCTGTCAACAACATGGTCGCCGACCGCGACCGCGCTGCCAAGGTTGGCCAGGCGGGTAAGAAGCGCGCTGAGGATGTCTTTAGCTGGGAGAACATCGCCGAGCAGACCGTCGAGGTCTATAAGTCTTTGATGTAACAGGCTGATTACTGCTGGCAGGCTACTGCTTTTGTTGCACACTGCTTTTGCCCGCACCGCATAGCGGCACTCTACTGCGCCACTGATCAAGACCCATCGCTTCCTACGAGGATGCGATGGGTCTTTTCTAGGGTCTTTTCTAGGGTCTCTTCTAACCCCATTCAAGACATTTCGCCTTGGCTTTACCCACATTTACTAGACCTAAGACAAATTTTGGATGACTTTATCATTAAAGGTCAATAGCATAATTAGTATGAGATTCACTAAGAAGGTGGCAGCTGTTAGTGCCGCCATTGCTATAGCGCTAGCGGGTGCAGTACCGCATCAGGCGCTCGCTACAGAAGTAGCACCATCCCCTAGTACCGCTACCATCACCGAGCGCGGTCCCCTTGGGCAGTCCGGTCGCTGGTTTACCGACGGTGACGGCCGTGCTTTCCTCACCCAGGGGTCGAACATCGTCTACAAGCACGATCCTTACACCCCCGAGGCCGGAGGCTTTAATGAGGACGATGCTGACTGGCTCGTGCAGCAGGGCTTCGACTCCATGCGAGTCGGCATTATCTGGAAAGCAGTAGAGCCAAAGCCCGGCGAGTACAACGACGAATACCTGGATTCCATTGCCCGCACTATCTCCATGCTCACTGAGCGTGGAATCGCGGTCTTGGTCGATGCCCACCAGGATATGTACAACGAGAAGTTCGAAGGCGAATTTGCCCCGGATTGGGCTGTCATTGACGACGGCGTTCCCAGCCTCTTGAAGGTTGGCTTCCCCACTAACCAGGCCCTCAATATCGGTCTCATTAGGGCGTACGACAACTTCCTGAATAACCGCAAAGGACCAGACGGCGTTGGGCTGCAGGAGCGTTACGCAGCCATGTGGGGCCATGTCGCCGAACGTCTCGGTGATATGCCGGGACTGATGGGCTACGACATCATAAATGAACCGTGGCCGGGTTCGGCATACCCACTGTGTTACCTGGCTCTCGGTGACTGCGGCCCGGCTAAGGCAAAGCTCGATGAACTGAACCAGAAGGCTGCCGACCAGATTGTCGCCAAGGACCGGGACGCTATTGTCCACTACGAGCCCTACTCCATGTGGAACACCGGATTGAACACTAATCCGGCAGCCCCGAAGGTTCCTGAAACCGCTGGTACGGCCCTCAGCTGGCATGTCTACTGCACCACGAATGCCCTGTTCAATACCTATACGGGCTGTGACTTCTTCGATGGTCGTGTCTTCGACAATGCGGAAATCGTCTCATCCGGTAACGGCTCGGCCACACTGCTGTCCGAGTTCGGCGCCACCGACGATGCAGATACCCTCAATGGCGTAATTTCGCTTGCTCGGCGCCACATGGTCGGCTGGCAGTACTGGTCCTACTGCGGATGCAACGATCCGACGACACAGAACCAGAAGGAACAGGGCATGGTCTTCGATCCGACGGTTCCAGGACCTGTAGGTGCCGATGCCTTCAACCGCGACAAGATGACCATCCTCGCCGCTCCACACCTGCGGGCGGTCGCTGGCACTCCACAGTCTACTGACTGGAACCGCGACACCCGTGTCTACCAGGCCAGCTGGAACAATAGCCGCGTCGATGGCACCGGAGTTTTCGGACCTGGTTCCACCAGCGAGCTCGTTGTGCCCGAAATCAATTTCCCGAATGGGTTTACAGTGAATGTCGAGGGTGGCCACGCCACTGTCGCTGCCGATGGCCAGACGGTTCATATCGTCTCCACTGCTGACCACGTGTCAGTCACCATCCAGCCGAAGTAGAACCAACCGATCGATTCACCAAATCACGCCCTGTGGATTTTTCCGCAGGGCGTTTTTGTTGCCACGATTTCCTCCCCGGAGCAGACCGAAAACGCCGAACAAACTGAGCCGCAAGCACCGCGAATATAATGGCTTCCATGACCACTCACGAGAATTTTCCAACGGTCCGACACACAATCTTCCAAAACTCCCTGATGTCCGCACTGCTCGATGGCATCTACGACGGCGAGATGACCATTGGCGAAATCCTTGGTCATGGAAACTTCGGCATCGGCACCTTCGACGGTCTCGATGGCGAAATGGTAATCCTCGACGGTGTCTGCTGGCAGGTGCGTCACGACGGCTCCGCGACCCGGGCCACTATGGATCAGCGCAGCCCCTACACGGTGGTGACGAACTTCGTCCCACACACGGTGATGGATGCGCCGGAAAGCCTGACTCGCAAGGAAATTAGCCCCATCATCGATTCCCTGGTACCGAGCCAAAACTTTATGTACGCACTGCGGATTACCGGCGAATTTGAGTGGGTGAAGACCCGAACCGTCGTAAAGCAGGAAAAGCCGTACCAGAAGATGGTTGATGCGACGGAAGAAGACGCGTCGGTTGATTTTGAGAATCTGCGGGGCACGATTGCGGGCTTCCGCACGCCGGTCTATGAGAAAGGAATTTCGGTGCCCGGCTGTCACGTGCACTTCCTCGCGGAAGGCGGCACCGGCGGCGGGCATGTGCTGGACTTTAAGCTGCGGTCGGGCACTATCGAGTTGTGCCCGGGCACTGACCTGCAGCTTCGCCTTCCGCTAACGGCGGAATTCTCGGATGCTGACCTGGATCCGGAAGACCTGGATGAACAGATTCACAAAACCGAGGTAAAGGAGTAGGCGCTAGTCTCCCGGGCGACCAAGACGGGTGACGTAGGCACGGGCGGTGACGTGCATCTCTGCCGGTAGCGCCGCAATGCGTTCCTGCAGGACCTCTGGGTGAATATGGCGTGCCGACGGGCTCATACCGATCTGCGCGGCAATTGCACTCTGGTTGAGGTTCATACCGAACTCCACCAGCTCCGGGTCACCAATAGGCACGAGGTGACCCTCTGCCTGGGAAATCATGCGCTCGACCTTGCCGCGCTCGACATCGATGATGCCCAGCGGCTCGCGCAGTTCGCCCAGGTGGCCGGTGGTGGCCGTCAGCACCACGACCTGGCCGCCCGGCTTGAGCACGCGAGCAAACTCCTCTGCGTTGCGAGGTGCGAAGACAACCGTAAGCGCATCGATGGAACCATCACGCAGCGGCAACCGTGCCCACGCATCGGCCACAACCGCACCGAGTCGTGGATGGCTCTTGGCCAGGTGCTTGGCGGCCGGCACAGACACATCAATGCCTACGCCACGGGAATTGGGAATGCTGTCCAGCGTGTGTGCGAGGTAGTAACCAGTGCCCGCACCGACTTCGCAGATGACTGGGCTGGCGGCCTCGGACACGTTGGCGTCATCAAGTACGTCCTGGACGTTGCCTGTAACTGCCTCAACGAATGGAGCATAGTGGCCACCAGAGAGGAACTCCTCCCGGGCGGTAATCATCTTGGCGTCATCGCCGGTGTAGCGCAGACCAGCCCCACCGGCGAGCGTAACGTACCCCTGGCGGGCGACATCATAGCTATGTCCGGATTCGGACTTCAGAGTCATTCGTTCGGCATCACCAAACTTCAAATCAGTGCCATCGATGGGGTCAGCAAGCACATCAATGATGTCAGCTAGCACGTCGGTCACTCCTCAAACTGAGCTAGAAAAATAATTTTCACTATCTTAGCCCGTGTCGAGCTCAGCCAAGTAACTCCAATGCGAGTTACTGACTGCGTTTATGACAAAAATGTGCCGAAAAATAGCATGAAAGTGTCATAAACTCGCACAGTTTCACATTTGCAGCCTGTACTTTCTGTTCACAACCCCTCATTCGAGCCGTTATCACCTGAAAAAGAAAAGGCGACCTACACCACTTGTGTAGGTCGCCGCTGGGGCAAAACCGGACAAGCCCGGCCACTACCCCGCTACTCTGCTACTCCACTACTGCTACGAGCTCTGCGCCGAGCTCCTTGGCTTCCTCCGGAGACAGTTCCACCACCAGGCGCCCACCTCCATCTGCGGGGACGCGCATTACAATCTTCTTGCCCTCTTTGACTGCCTCCAGCGGACCATCACCGGTACGCGGCTTCATTGCTGCCATGTGAACTCCTTCGTTCTAAGACAATGTCGATGCAGGAGACGACCAGCTACCCCAGCTCAGCTGTGGTAGCCAGGAGATTGACAATCCCGATTCAAGACCTCGGTCTAAGACCCCGGCTCAAGATCCCGGTTTAGAATCCCTGTCGGCATTTTCGACTACTTCTCTTCATCATAGTCCTTTGTTTCACGCAGCGGAATGGGTGAAGCGTCTCAAACTACGCCCCTTACACCAGCCCACGCACCGGATGCAGTGGTGCAAAATCACCGGAAATAGCCAGAGTCATACGGCAAACATCAAGGGTTTCGGACACCTGATGCGAACGGAACACCGCAACGCCGGCAGCTGCCGCATGGGCGGTCGCAGCCAAGGTGCCGGGCACACGCTGCTCGACCGGGCGGTCCAAAGTCTCACCGACGAAGTCCTTATTCGACAGCGCCATAAGCACCGGCCAGCCTGTAGCCACGAGCTCATTGCAGCGCCGCAGAAGTTCAAGGCCGTGGTAGGTGTTCTTGCCAAAGTCGTGGGTGGGATCGATGAGGATGCGGTCCTCCGGCACGCCAGCGTCCACTGCCCTCTGGGCGAGCTTGCCGGTTTCTGAGATGACATCGTCCACGACGTCGTCGTAACGCACGCGAACCGGATTGGTGCGTGGCAGTGCTCCACCGGTGTGTGAGCAGACGTACCCCATCCCGTGGGCGCCCGCGACTTCCAGCAGCTCCGGGTCATGGCCTGCCCAAGTGTCGTTAATGAGGTTGGCACCAGCTTTGATGGCGGCCTCCCCGACTTCGGCACGCCAGGTGTCGACGCTAATGTGCAGTTCAGGATAGCGCTCGCGAACCTTCGCGATGGTCGGCACCACGCGCTCAATCTCCTCGGCAACGGTTACTTCCGCACCGATACCGGCCTTGACGCCGCCGATGTCGACAATGCCCGCGCCTGCCGCAACAACTTCGTCGACGCGAGCAAGCGCGGCCTCCTCCGCAGCCGTTGCGCCACGGTCATAGAAGGAATCCGGGGTGCGATTGACGATGGCCATCACCGTCGGCACCGCGGAGTCCTGATAAAAACTCCGCACAGCGTCTTACCTCTCGCTGAAGCGACGGACTCGGCGGAGCTTTTCGTGAACGTCAGAGGTCGGCTCGCACTCTTCCATCAGCTTTTCGTGCGCGGCCTCTATATACTCGACTGCTTCCTCAATAGAGTCGGTGACCAGGAAAAGGTCCATATCAGTCGGAGAAATCAGCTCCATGGCCACCAGTTTCTCACGCATCCAATCAACCAGCCCCGACCAGAACTCAGTGCCCAGCAGCACGATTGGGTGATTTTCCACCTTCTCGGTCTGCACCATCACCAGTGACTCAAAGAGTTCATCGAGCGTACCGAAACCACCCGGCAGACAAATAAACGCCTGCGAGTACTTCAGGAACATGGTCTTGCGCACAAAGAAGTAGCGGAAGTTCATGCCCAGGTCGACCCAGTCATTCAAGTGCTGCTCGTGCGGCAGCTCAATGCCCAGCCCAATGGACAGGCCGTCGGCGTCGTAGCAGCCGCGGTTGGCGGCTTCCATAATGCCCGGGCCGCCACCAGTGATGGTCGCGTAACCCGCCTCCGCCAGCGCCTTGCCCAGGTCGAAGCCCCACTGGTAATACGGGCTGTCCTCTGGCAGACGTGCTGAACCATATACCGTCACCGCCGGCGGAATCTCCGCCAACGCACCAAAGCCGTCAACGAACTCCGACTGAATGCGCAGCACACGCCAGGTGTCGTTGTGCAGCCAGTCCGTGTTCGGATTGTGCGACAACAGCCTGCGGTCGGTCGTAGACGCCTGCTGTTCGCCCGCCTGTCGGATCGCGATTGGGCCGCGGAGTGCACGGCGCTTAGCTGGGGACGGAGTACGTACAGGTTTCATAACCTCACAATGTATGCCAGCAATGACATACTCGCACCCGCTCAGCGAGGGCAGGGTGTGATTCTAGGCTCACTCAGCCACCGGCGCCGTGGTCAAGTACCGCCGCAAATCCTCCCACAGTGCCGTAATGCACTCGACCGGAATCTGCTCGTCCTTCTTGTGGCAGTACGCCGGATCGCCCGGGCCAAAGTTCACCGCAGGAATGCCGAGCGCCGAAAAACGCGCCACATCGGTCCACCCAAACTTGGGCTTTACGACGTCGCCTGCGACCGCAACCAACTCCTTCGCAGCAGCCGCATGCAGTCCCGGCAGTGCCCCAGGGCTCACATCCTCGACATCGACGGTGAGATCCTCGGCCACAAACTCGTCGAGTCCCAGCACCTCGCGGAAGTGTGCCATGGCCGCATCGGCACTGCGGTTGGGCGCGAATCGGAAGTTGACTCGCAGCACCGCCTCGTCGGGAAGCGTATTGGTGGCAACCCCAGCCTCCAGCCAGACGACGTTGAGCCCTTCGCGGTACGCCAACCCGTCGATGTCCACAGTCTGCGGTTCATAGGCGGCAATGCGTGACAGCACTGGTGCTAACTTGTGCACGGCATTGTCGCCGAGCCACGCCCGAGCCGAGTGCGCGCGTGTGCCGTGAGCGGTCAAACGCAGGCGAATAGAGCCCTGACAACCGGCTTCGATGACATTGCCGCTGGGCTCGCCCAGCAGAGCGACATCCCCAGCCAAGAGCTCCGGATGAGACTCGCTCAAGTGCCGCAACCCGTTGAACTCCGCGGCGATTTCTTCGCATTCGTACATGATGAGCGTCAGGTCGCGCTGCAGCTCCTGGCTTGCCGCCAGCGTCGCAAAAGCATGCAGGTAGACCGCGTCACCGCTTTTCATGTCCACAGTTCCGCACCCAAAGAGTGTGTCTCGCCCCTGCGCGTCTACCCCACGCGTCGAGGGCACATTGTCCGCAGTCGGCACCGTATCCAGGTGTCCTGCCAAAATCACGCGCTGCGGCAACCCCCGATGGGTCCGCGCAATCACGTTGTTGTCAATGCGCAGGACCTCAATCGACTCATCTGCTTGCGCTACCTCGCGCAATGCCGCCTCGACGGCATCCGCTATCGCGGTCTCATTGTGGGACACCGATTCGATGTCCACCAGCGCCGCCGTGAGGTCTACAGGATCTTGGAGCAGATTTAACTTCGATTTCACATCAATTAAGCGTACAAACCATTGTGCGCCAGCGAAACCAGAATTTTGTGATGAATATGTGCCGCACGGCCATTGATTGCATCACCATTGGCAGGCGCGCCACCGCCGAGGAACAGCGCCAACTCATGCGGTTCGGCGGAGGTCACACCAATTCTCCCCTCCGCCGGCCGCTTAAACCCATCAGCCACCTCAAAGACCAGGGTTTTCGCTCCTTCCGGGAGAGTTTGGGCAATGATTGCCTCCGGAGTTTCGCTTGCCGACGACCCCAGCGCCCGCTCCTCCCCCGCAGAATCGGTCACCTCTCCGTTGCCACTTTCTTCCTCGACAACGCCCGCGCCGGGACCATAGACCACAGCCACACGGGAGCCATAGACCGCAATCACCGGACGCAGCTCATTCGTGCTGACAATCACCGTAGAACCGGCCAGTGGCTTGCAGACGGCCGCGACAATCTTGGCCGTTGCATGTGGCAGCTGCACTGGAGTGGGATCGATGTCTCGTCGATAAGCAGGACGAAGCGTTTCGGCGACATCGCCCAGCTCATCGCGCTCCCACATCGGCAGGGCATCGATACGTGCCTGCTGATCGCGGTTCTTGCGCTCCAGCAAAAGGCGGGCAATCATGCCACCGCCGAGCCCCACCGCGATGGCAACTGCGATAACCAGCACAAGTCGGTTCGGCGCGATCAGCGCAACCACTGCCGCAATAGCCACACCGACTGCGCCAATTGGCATTGCTCGCGGCGGCAAAACGAAACCAAAGAAGCTGGCTACGGCAAGAATCCAAGCACTCAGCAGTGCGAATCCGACATAGAAGACCACCGGCAGGGACAGGACGAAGCCGAGTCCGAGCACACTGACAGCAATGATGAGGCAAACTAAGAACCACTGCTTCATTTTCTGTGTGCTTTCAAGGCCAGCTAGGGGCATCGTTCATCCTTCCGCGAAGATTCCTCAAAGGGATACTAATATTAAGAATCATGATTACATCTGGTGCTGTCGCTACGGGAATCGCCAACATCGCCATGGACGGTACAGTTCTCGATACTTGGTTTCCCGCGCCTCAGTTAAGCGATGAGGTCGTAGAGTCGAGCACTCACCGGCTCGGCGCCGCTGATTTGACCCCACAGCTGCTTCGTCAGGTGATTTTGGACGAGGATCGCCGCGTGGAGCAGGTGGCAGTACGCACGTCCATTGAGGATTTGTCCAAGCCTGCTGTCGACCCGCACGATGCCTACCTGCGCTTGCATTTGCTCTCTCACCGTTTGATCAAGCCGCACCAGCTAAACACCAAGGGCCTCTACGAGCTGCTCCATGTTGTGGCGTGGACCAACAAGGGGCCATGTCTGCCGGACAACTTTGAGCAACTGCGGACCCACTTGCGCGTCCGCGGTCTGATTCACGTCTACGCCATCGACCGAATGCCGCGCATGGTCGACTATGTGCTGCCCGCCGGTGTCCGCATTGCAGAGGCCGAGCGCGTGCGGTTGGGCGCTTATCTGGCACCGGGTACGTCCGTACTGCGCGAGGGGTTTGTCTCGCTGAATTCGGGCACTCTGGGGCCATGCAAGATTGAGGGACGTCTATCCTCCGGTGTTGTCATTGGCGCGCACACGAAAGTGGGGTTGTCCGCCTCCATCATCGCTGCCCACGATGATTACGGTCAACGTAAGCCGCTGACCATCGGTGAGCGCTGCCACATTGATATCGCGGCCGGCACCGTCGGCGTCAGCCTCGGGGATGACTGCATTATTGACCGAAGCATCCTCATTGCCCCCGATACCCCCATCGATGTCCCCGCGGAGAACCGCCGTATTCAAGCATGGGAAATCTCGGGCCGCGACAACATGCACTTCTACCATCACCCGGACCACTCAGCGGTGTGCGTCCGCCGCACGGAACGCTCGGGCAACGACGAAGGTGCCGCTGCTTTCGCTCAGCTTGCCGACGTGCCGGATGAGCTGGCCGGATAACCTCCTTTAGGTGCTCTTGAAGGCACATTAATCGACCCCAAAACGGTGAACGGGGGTAAACCCGTAATACGGTTATTGCCCCTGTTATCAGCGAGGTAATGTTTGCGACATGACCGAATCGCAAATTACCTCCACCTCCGGCGAGACAACTCAGCTGGGCAAGGGGCTGCAGGTTCGACACCTGACCATGATGGGTCTTGGCTCCGCAATCGGTGCCGGTCTTTTCCTTGGTACGGGCGTCGGTATTAAGGCAGCTGGCCCGGGTGTTCTGATTTCCTATGTCATCGCTGGCTTCATTGTCGTCCTCGTCATGCAGATGCTCGGCGAGATGGCCGCTGCCCGCCCGACACCGGGTAGCTTCTCCACCTACGCCGAGATGGCCTTTGGCTCTTCGGCTGGCTTTGTCCTCGGCTGGCTCTACTGGTTCATGCTCATCATGGTGCTCGGTGCTGAAATCACCGGTGCCGGTGCCATCATGGGTGCGTGGTTCGGTATTCCGGGCTGGATTCCAGGTCTAGTCTGTGTTGTCTTCTTCGCTGTAGTGAATTTGGCGAATGTGCGCGGTTTCGGCGAGTTCGAGTTCTGGTTCGCGTTCATCAAGGTCGCGGTGATTATCGCGTTCCTGGTCATTGGCGTTCTTCTTTTCTTCGGTCTGCTGCCAGGCACCAGCTTCGTCGGTACGACGCATATTGCCGAATCCGGATTCCTCCCGAATGGCGTGTCCGGCATTGCCGCTGGTCTGTTGGCTGTTGCCTTCGCCTTCGGCGGTATCGAGATTGTCACGATTGCCGCTGCTGAGGCCGAGGATCCGCAGCGCTCCATCGCTGCTGCTGTCCGCTCGGTCATCTTCCGCATCTCTGTGTTCTACCTGGGCTGCGTGGCCGTTATCATCCTGCTGTTGCCGTACTCCCAGATTGACGGCGCTGACTCCGCAGCTGAGTCGCCGTTCACCCAGGTTCTGAAGCAGGCGAACATTCCGGGTGCCGTTGGCTTCATGGAGGCCATTATCGTTCTGGCGCTGCTGTCCGCATTCAACGCTCAGATCTACGCCACCTCTCGCCTGGTCTACTCGATGTCCACCCGCGGTGAGGCACCGCGCTTCTTCGCCCACACCAATGAGGGCGCAGTTCCGAACCGTGCGGTCATCATGTCGATGGTCTTCGCCTTCGTCTCCGTGGGCCTGCAGGTTGTCTTCGATGGCTCGAGTGTCCTGGTCTTCCTGCTGAACGCTGTCGGCGGCTGCTTGCTGGTGATCTGGCTGGTCATTGCCCTGTCTGAGATTAAGCTGCGGCCGCAGATGGAGGCCAACAACGAGCTTTCCGTTCGCATGTGGGCCTACCCTGCACTGTCTTGGGTAGCGGTCATCCTGATCATGGGCCTCGCTGTTGGCATGCTCACCGATCCTGGTGCTCGCCAGCAGGTTATCGCCGTTGTATGTGTCACTGCGTTCCTTGCCGTGCTCGCTGCACTGACCAAAAAGAGCCGCACCGCGGCCCGCGAGGCTCTAGAGTCCAGCGATAGCAACTAACCCATGACAACTAATCGCAGGGCCTAACCACCCTGCTACCCCTATCCGAGCACTTCCTTGCTACACATTTGCGGAACACTTTTCATAGATAGGGATATGCCGGTAGCCTGTTTTCCATGAAATTTGGAGCACAAGCTACCGGCATTGCCACTTTTAACAACGATACTGTTCTCGACGTCTGGTTCCCCGCCCCCAAGCTCATCGAAGAGGGCACGGCAACCTCCACCACGACCGGAACCATCGACGCCGACGCGCTGCCCGAAGATTTCACCTATCTCGCAGATCTGGCCGTAGCCGATGCGGACCGCGGCACCACCCGCCGTCTGGTCACAGCTACCATTGCTTCACTCGATGACGCACCAGTCGACACCATCGATGCCTACCTGCGTCTCCATCTGCTCTCCCACCGCCTGGCCACCCCCAACAGCATCAACCTGGACGGCATCTTCGGCAAGCTCAACAATGTGGTGTGGACGAATTTTGGCCCCTGTGCGGTCGAAGGCTTCGAGGTAACCCGAGCCAAGCTGTCACGCCGCGGGCCTGTCACCGTCTACTCCATTGATAAATTCCCCCGCATGGTCGACTACGTCACTCCCGCCGGAGTCCGTATCGGTGACGCTGACCGCGTGCGCCTTGGAGCCCATCTCGCAGAGGGCACCACAGTCATGCACGAGGGCTTCGTCAACTTCAACGCAGGCACGCTTGGACACTCCATGGTGGAGGGCCGTATCTCTCAGGGGGTCGTCGTCGACGACGGCTCCGATATCGGCGGTGGTGCGTCCATCATGGGCACACTATCCGGTGGCGGTAAGGAAGTTGTGTCCGTCGGCAAGCGATGCCTCCTCGGCGCGAACGCTGGACTCGGAATCTCGCTCGGCGATGACTGCGTACTCGAAGCCGGGCTCTACATCACTGCCGGCACCAAGTGCCACGTTGCCCTGGACGGCGTGAAGAAGACGCTCAAGGCCCGCGAGCTCTCGGGCGGATCGAATATGCTCTTCCGCCGCAACTCGCTCTCTGGTGCAGTCGAGGTTGTGCCGTGGGCCGCCGAAAAGGTGAAGCTCAGCGCGGAGCTGCACGCTAACTAAGGGGTGGTCGGCACGTCTGCCGGGGCCGCGATATTCCGCGCGCTCCGGTAGGCACGTCGCTCACCAGTGACGGGGTCGACAAAGGCCAGCGCGGTCGCCGTCAATCGCAGCTGCGGCGTGTACGTTGGCGCGCTGCCCGCGCTTGCCGACGGCCCCTGCGCCCCCGCTTCCCGGCCATAGGTGTCCTCACCGAGAATGGGATAGCCCAGCCAGTCCATCGTCACCCGCAGCTGATGCGTGCGGCCCGTATGGGGCTGTAGCCGCCAGTAGCCAACCTGCATGCTGCTGCCGCAATGCCCGCAACCACAGCCGACCGCGTGCAGCGGAATGCTGGCGCTGGTCGCACCACCGCCACTGCCACCGCCACGGCTGCTCGCCAGCACATCGCCGATGTCCGCTGCTACCGGGCCTAGAAAGGTCACGGTTGTGCGTGCGAGCTTGAACTTGGGATTCTTCGCGGCAGCGCGAGCGGAAACGTCGGTCTCCACAACTTTTACTCCGCGCCCCGCAGGGTTGGGATCGAGCAGGAGTGTGACGTCCCTGGTTTCCCCCACATGCCAATCATCGGGCATCACGGTGAGGCATTCGTATTCTTTGGTGATTTCCTGGTTTTGGAAAAGCTGCTGGTAGCGCGCACGGGTAGCCGGATTCCGAGAGAGCAACAGCAGCCCGCTGGTCAGCAGGTCCAAGCGGTGAACGGCCACAATCTCCGATTCCCCGAGACTACGTCGCAGGCGCTCCTGCACGGTATTGGCCACGATGCGACCATTGGGGGTCGCTGGCAGAAAAGGTGGCTTGTCTACGACCAAAAATTCATCAGTGCCGGCCACAATTACCGGCTCAAAGGGGATGTACTCCTCGCGCTCGTGAGCGGCGGCAACGACTTGCGCTGCCTGACGGTTCTTCTCAAGTCCCCACCAAGCATCTCGATTGCCTGCGGCACGTCCCACGGCACACTCCCTTTTTTATGATTTGGTCTATGCCGATGTCGGCACCGTTTGCAGCATTCGGCCTACTCGGGCCAGCAAATCTGGCCGGGGCTAGCCGCGAATACGCGCCGCAGCCACTTCGATGTCGTTGAGCGTCGCTGTGAGCCCCACCCGCACGTGCTGCGCACCCTTGGGGCCGTAGAAGCTACCCGGCGCGACCAGGATGCCACGTTCGGCCAGCCAATCAACCGTCTGCCAGCAGTCTTCCCCGCGAGTAGCCCACAGATAGAGCCCGCCCTCGGAGTCATCGATACGAAAACCTGCGGCTTCCAGTGCATCGCGCAGAATCTCACGGCGGTCACTGTAGCGCTGCTTTTGTTCGGCCTCGTGGGAGTCGTCGTTAAGCGCGGCGATCGTGGCGTGCTGGATGGGCCCCGGCATCATCAGCCCCATGTGACGGCGCACGGAAACCAGCTCGGCAATGAGGTCCGCATCACCGGCGAACCAGCCGGTGCGGTACGACGCCATGTTCGACGTCTTCGACAGCGAGTGGATAGCCAGCAGGTTGGTGAAATCACCGTCGCACACTCGCGGGTCGAGAATACTGACCGGCTGTTCAGTCCAGCCGAGCCCCAGGTAACACTCGTCTGAGGCGACAATGACGTCCCGAGAACGCGCCCACTCAACCACCTTGCGCAGGTGTTCAACACCGAGGACCTTGCCGTTGGGGTTGCCCGGGGAATTGATGAACATCAGCGTCGGCGAGGCGGGACCGATTTGCGTCAGCGAGTCCGCACGCAGCAGCTCAGCGCCTGCGATGCGAACGCCGACCTCGTAGGTGGGATATGCCAGCTCGGGGATGACGACGGTGTGCCCCGCGCCTACTCCGAGGAGGAAGGGCAGCCAGCCAATCGCTTCCTTGGTGCCGATGACCGGAAGCACATTGCCGCCGTTGACCGCTGACTCCTGTCCCGTCACGCCGTAGCGTCGCGCCATCGCTGCAACAATCGCCGCGCGTAGCTCAGACGTGCCGACGGTCTGAGGGTAACCTGGTGCGGCAGCGCCTTCGGATAGGCCCTGCTGAATTATCGGAGCGACTTCATCGACTGGTGTGCCGACCGAGAGATTGACCATTCCCTCTTTATGCGCAGCCGCAGTGGCTTTCGCCTGCGTGAGAGAATCCCACGGAAACTGAGGCAAAAGAGAACCGGGAGTTACGCGCTTGCGGGCAGCTGACATGGGCGGTGATGAAGTCCTTCCCGGGAAAGAAATAGGTTTAGTCCTCTGTGGTTTTAGTCTTCTGCCTGCGGCGGCAGAGCTGCCACGAATGGCACATCGAAGTCCTGAGGGCCGAGCTTGGCGGCACCGCCCGGAGAACCCAGCTCATCGAACCAGTCGACATTGGCATCGATGAATTCAACCCACTCATCCGGAACATCGTCCTCGTAGAAGATGGCCTCGACTGGGCAGACCGGTTCACAAGCGCCACAGTCCACGCACTCATCAGGATGAATGTAGAGCATGCGCTTGCCCTCGTAAATGCAGTCAACCGGGCACTCTTCGACACAGGCACGGTCGAGGACGTCAACACATGGCTGGGCAATAATGTAAGTCATGGTTTTAGGTTTAAGAACCTTTCTCACAAGATATGGGATGAGGCTTTCGCTATCTGTCAATTATGCCGTTCCGACGAGAAACAGAGCAAAATAGACAGAGCGGTATATTCAGATTGGAGTCTACACCCAACGTAGGTGTTGTTTTCAACTGGTTCCAGAAAGGGCCACATTGATGCAGGCCTGCCCTGCATCAATTCCTCACCGTCTCCAATTCCTCACCGTCTCCTGCAGTATCCGCTGCCGTTTCCGCTAGAGTGCTCGCAGATGGCGTAGCGGCCAGGCACCACCCAGCACACCACAGACAAGCAGCAGCACTGTTCGCAACCACTGCCCCATTGCCAAATCACTACCGAAGGGCAGCACTGCCCACAGCAGAATGCCTGCAAAGCCCAGCACCCAGATGACAGTCGGAATTGCAGCTTTGGAGCGATCACGAGTCCACAGCAACGAAGTGTTGGTAATGATCAGATTGGCAATATAGGCCAGCGGAATAGTCCACGGCAACGGAATAGCAACCGAGCCGATGGTAATCCACGCTCCGAGGAAAACTACCTCAATCACCAACGCCGCCAGCGCAGCCAGCGACAGCCAGACCAGTGCTACCGTGGCTTCACCCTGATGGAAATTCTCGCGTGGCTGGGAACGTTCCGGATCACCCCAATAGCGCTCATCCCCGAATGTGCGCTTTTCAATACTCAAGCGCTCATTCTTCAACTTTCCGCCAGCAGCGTTAATCAAGTCTTCGCTTTCGTGAGGCTGAGGGTTACTCATCGTCCACACTTCCCTCCGCCGCCAAATCCGCGCTCGGTACAGAGTCGACGCTCGCTACCGGCTCTGGCAGCAATTGAATATTCACCAGCTCCCCCAGCGCTTCCAGGGACGCAGCGGTCGCCGTACCAAAACGGTATGCCTCAGTCGGCGTCACCGGCTGACACAGCAAATTGGAAAATGCCCAGACGGCTCGAGCGCGACCAGAGCCATCTGTCTGCCCATAGACAGCATCCGGATTGACCTCGCTGACGGAACCATCGGCGAACCACACTTGTGTCGCATGCGCGCGCATGGCCTCAACCTTGGCAGCCACAGCGGCATCGTCCAGCTCCACCTCGAAATGGCCGGTCACGGTGGCGAAGTCGTCGACATCGCACGCTTGCCAGCTCTCCGGCACCACGGTAATGGCATCCAGCCCCGCCGCCATTGCCTCACGATCGGTGACCGCCCACAGCGTCGGAAAGCGATTTCCGCACGCCGCGACAGTGATATCGTGCGCGCGAATGTGGTCCGGATGCCCATAGCCACCATCGGCATCGTAAGTAATGACCAGGTCTGGCTGCAGCTCATCGAGGATGGTGCGAAGCTGGGCGACCGCCTCATCACCTGAGTTCACGAACGCACGGGGATGCCCATTGCCCTTGTCCCCTGCCATACCCGAGTCACGCCAACGCCCAGCACCGCCGAGGAAACGCGGCGCATTGTCTGGGCCATTGGCTCCCAGCGCACGCAGTGCCAAGCGCAACTCGGCGACGCGGAAACCGCCCAACTGGTCAGCTTCATCAGCAACTAGCCCCTGGTACGGCGCGCCGATGACCTCTCCCAGCTCGCCCATCGTGCAGGTCACTACGCTTACCGACGCTCCGGAGCGCGCGGCAGCCGCAATCAAACCACCTGTCCAAATAGACTCATCATCTGGATGTGCGTGAACAAAAAGTAACTTCACGGGCTTTCTTACTTCCCCTTGTTCTCCTGGTCGGCGTTATCACGGACTTCTTGGTTCTGCTCCGAACCGTCCTGCTCAGTATCTTCGCTCGAATTATCTCCCGGTTGAGAATTCTCCGACGATTCTCGAGTCCCGCTTTGCGTCGCGACTCGGCGAACCTCGCCCAGAACACCGAGGCGGCCCAACACTGGGTCATCGGTCCACTGCGAAGAGTCCTTCCGTCCGGTAATTGTAATTTCCGGGCTGACCACCGTCAGCAACCCGTCTTTCACCAAGGTCAGCTCGATGCTGTGGCCAGCAACGATATCGGCAAGTTCAGCGGGCATCGCAGAACTGTCGGGAGCGAGCAGCTCATCAACCTGCGGGTCACAAAGGCCGGAAAGATTCTCGCTCCGAGCAGCCGATTTCGGAGCAACAGGTACTCCATTTAGGTCAGCCGGTTCCGCTGAGGTAGAAGATTTGGACTGCTCAGACGATGTTGTCCGGTCCAGCGAGCTCTGCTCTTCAGCGCTCTCTTTCCGATCTCCACTTGGCGCTGGTTTTGTCGAACTGTCAACGTCCTCAGACTCAGACTCGGCCTCTGACTCAGACTCAGAAGCCGACTCTGCGCCCGCTTCGTCCAGGTCCTTCGGCGGTAGCGAACTTACCGAGCCTTCCGTACACGCATAGCGTTCCCGGGCCGCCTGGACAGAATTGGGCTGCTCTGCCCATGCCACCACGGCATCGATAGTTCCGTAGGGCAACGAAGAACGCAGCATGTCCGCCGGAGAATACGAAACAACGGTGGCGGGGATACCAGCTGCAGTCAACTGGTCAGCGACCGCAAAAGCCGCAGCGCGTGCCGCTATACCGTCGCTAATGATGCCAATTCGTAGCGGATTGTCCTCAGTAAAACCGGCCTGTGGCGCCTCGGGTTTCTCCTGGTCACCACCGTCACCAGGACCACCCGCGATTCGGCGCCCGGTGGCCACCTCTGAGACCTCTGCAACGTTGATGGTGCTCAGAATGGCCCGACGGACGGACTCGTCGGCAAGCCTGCTCGACGCGAGATTGGTACTGAAAACCAGTTCCCGGTTCGGCTCATGGAAGAACTCAGCAACACCGGGGACCAGACCATACGTCAGCTCAGAGGTCTCCGTCGGACGGACCTGCACGGCCTGGATCTGCTTCGAACGCAGTTGCTCCGCACCATCGATGGCACTACGCACGGCACGCAGCGTAATAACCTCCGAGGCTGCTGGCTGCTCACCCCAGTAGCGGTCATTTCGAACCAGCCGAATGATGTTACGGCCGACATCCATCGACTCGACGGTGTACTGCCCACCGGAGGCCGGGAAACGGCTGGCCAGCCCTTCGGAAAAACCATCAGTGTTCGACCGCATCAAATGCGCTGGCAAGAGATGGGCAAACAGGCGCTGCCAATGCGTAATCGGCTGAGTGAACGTCACATCAATCTGACGACCACCGTCGGAGACATCAATGGATTTAATCAGCTCATAGGTCGCCGTATCCAGCGATCCTGGCGTGGACGTGACTTGGGAATGCAGGTAGCGGAAGTCCTCGCCACTGATTGGCGTGCCATCGCTCCACTGCGCCCCTTTTCGAATGCGGTAGCGGACATGCTCTGCCGCTACCGTCGGATCCGTGATGTCAACATCGGCAGCTTTCCAGCTTCCAGCTCCATTACCGGCGTCACCGTCTTTACTGTCATCGCTTTCGAGGACCTGCACGGAATCCAGCAAGTCGGAGTTGAGCAGCCACTGGGGAGCACCTGCCGAGCGAGCATTGGCAGCGTTATCCACCACTCCGGGAGCTTGTGCGGAGGCAGTAGCGTCACCAACCTCGCCCTCAACCGGCGCAGGGGTGAAAACACTGGGCAGTGTCAGTCGCGCTACCAGACTGGTCACTGGGGAGACGTCGGCAAGCAAATGCGGATTGAAGCCTTCGACAAACTCGTCGACACCGACCGTGACTTCACGCATCTTTTTGGCCTGGTCAGCGGTATCATCCTGCTGCACCGGCGCTTCCTGCTGCCCGGGCACAGTCGGAGCGTCCGACGGGCGAGCCATGCACGAAGACGCCAAAGCCGCCGTCAAGCAGAGTGTCGATGCTACGAAAAATCGACGAGAAGCTGCGTGACGACGGCTGCGAATAAACATATCCACGAGATTACTCGACACCTGGCCGAGTCAGTTACCCCGAGACTGGTTTTTCAGGTGGGCTAGCCCCTTAGCAACCCGAACTACTTCTTATTCATCGCCTTCGCGCGGGAACGAGCGCGAGCGCGATCGGTGGCGCTGAGGATCTGCTTGCGTACGCGGATACCCTCCGGGGTGACCTCAACACACTCGTCAGCGCCACAGAACTCCATAGCCTCATCAAGGGAAAGCTTGTGCGCCTTCTCCAGAGTCACGGTCGCATCAGCCGAGGCTGCGCGCATATTGGTCAGCTTCTTTTCCTTGGTGATGTTGATGTCCATGTCCTCATCACGCGGATTCTGGCCAACGACCATACCCTCGTAAGCTTGGTCGCCCGGCTCGACAAAGAAGGTGCCGCGGTCAGAAAGCTGAATCAGTGCGTAAGCGGTGATCTGGCCAGTGCGGTCAGCGACCAACGATCCTGTCGGACGGTCCTTAATTTCGCCTGCCCACTCGCCGTAACCGGCCGAGTAGTGGTTGGCGATACCGGTGCCCTTGGTCTCCGTCATGAACGTGGTGCGGAAACCAATCAGACCGCGGGACGGAATGAGGAACTCCATGCGCACCCAGCCGGTGCCTTGGTTACCCATATGCTCCATGCGCCCCTTACGAGACGCCATCAGCTGAGTGACAGCACCCAGGTACTCTTCAGGAACGTCGATGGTCAGGTGCTCGTACGGTTCCTGGACCTTGCCGTCGACGGTCTTGGTAACAACCTGCGGCTTACCGACGGTCAGCTCAAAGCCCTCACGACGCATAGTTTCAACCAGAACGGACAGCGCCATTTCACCACGGCCCTGCACCTCCCAGGCATCCGGACGCTCGGTCGGCAGCACGCGCAGCGAGACGTTACCAATCAGCTCCTGGTCCAGGCGGGCCTTGACCATACGTGCGGTCAGCTTATCGCCACCACCCTGGCCTGCCAGTGGCGAGGTGTTCACGCCGATCGTCATGGAAATAGCCGGCTCATCGACCAGGATGCGCGGCAGCGGGTCCGGGTGCTCGACATCACAGAGAGAGTCACCGATCATGACCTCGTCGATGCCGGAGATAGCAGCGATGTCACCTGCAATGGCCTCTTGAGCAGGAACGCGAGTCACGCCGACGGTACGCAGCAGCTCCGCGACCTTCGCGTTCTTGACATGCTCATTGCCCTCGGAGTCGTAGTGAATCCACGAAATCTGCTGTCCCTTGCGGATACGCCCCTTATGAATACGAATCAGACCAATTCGACCAAGGAAGGAGCTGGAGTCCAGGTTGGTAACCTGCGCCTGCAGCGGGGCATCAATCTCAGCGGACGGCTCCGGGAGCACCTCGGTGATGACGTCGAACAGCGGCTGCAGGTTCTCGGACTCCGGCAAGTTGCCGTTACCCGGGTTCTCGGTCGAAGCCTTACCGGCACGACCAGACGCATAGAGAACCGGCAGCTCAAGGTTGCGCTCAGCGACCTCAGCAGCTTCCGGGTCTTCCAGGGTGGAGGCTAGCTCGAGCAGCAGATCCTGTGCTTCCTCGACAACCTCGTCGATACGTGCATCTGGGCGGTCAGTCTTGTTGACCACAATGATCACCGGCATGCAGGCAGCAAGCGCCTTGCCCAGGACGAAGCGGGTCTGCGGCAGCGGACCTTCAGAGGAGTCGATCAGCAGCACGACGCCGTCAACCATGGACAGTGCGCGCTCCACCTCGCCACCAAAGTCGGCGTGACCAGGGGTGTCAATGACGTTGATGATGAGGTCTTCGCCGTTCTTGCCCTCACCTTTTCGGCGAATAGCGGTGTTCTTCGCCAAGATGGTGATGCCCTTTTCCTTTTCAAGGTCACCAGAGTCCATCACTCGGTCTGCAACTTCTTCGTGGTCGCTGAAAACGCCGGACTGCTCCAGCATGGCGTTCACGAGAGTGGTCTTGCCATGGTCGACGTGTGCGACAATGGCGACATTACGGAACTCGGTATCGCTCACAGGCGGATAGCTCCTAACAAGCTAAGAGGACTAAAAGAAAAAGATACGGCCTTGCTCTAAAGGACTGTCTTGACGACTGCCTTCAACGCCCCCGCATCAACGCGTAATAAAGCGTTATACAGTGTACTCCCTCTTAATGCACCTGCGCATCTGACAGAGCTTCTCGCAACCCCGAGCACCTATCCGTCATGCAAAGTGACACTGCCGCGCCGCCTTTAGGCATAAATTACCCCCTTGCTACACCCCCGCTTTACCGACAGCCATAACGGCATATCCGCCAACACCACAACGCTTCACGACGGCAATCTCTCAGCCCACCATGTGATAGATGTGACCAAATGTCATAGTTGTAACCCCATGGGATGAGACTTGACTTCGCCCACTTACGTGCTGCGAAACACCATTAACCCCATGCGTATCCATTGAGCCTCAATCTTCTCAATCGTCTTGTTCTACACCAAGGATCACTTTAATTGACTTGCGACACGCGGGAATCCGTGCGTTAATCTCCTGAGAAGATTCTGAACATTTCTTTTTCAAATCTTTCCAATTCACGTTGGAGTCGTTCTAAGATGAGCAACGATTCCGAAATTTTGATTCCGACTCCAATAGCCCACGAATGAGAGGTACTTCACCGTGGTTACGACTGGACGCTCCTTCCTGCGCCGTGCCGCAGCGACCTTGGGTGCAGCTGCAATTCTCACTGCGGGCATGACTCCCGCCGCTTCTGCTTCCCCGTCGCTGGACTCCATCACCAACGCTTCGCCGAATGTTTATGGCACTGCGCGCGACATCATCAACGCCCCAGGAGTTCCGGAGGAAATCTCCGGCGTACTGAACAAGGGAATTGACTTCTTGACTGGCGAAGGGGAAGGCGAGCCGGGCTTCAACGTTCCGGATCAGGCTCCTAAGACCAACCAGTTCCTGCTGCCAACTGTTGCTGACAAGTGCATCGGCGGCGAAGGCCGTTCCTTCGGCTTGGCAACCACGGTTCCTGGCCCAGCCGACCTGCCTCTGCCAGGTGTCCCGGAGAACCAGCTTGGCTTCATCTTTACCGGCTTGGGCACCAAGCAGCTGGCTAAGGAACAGAACACCGAGATGAACGTCTACTGGGTCAACGTTGCCAACGGCAAGTACGGCAAGACCACCCTGGAGAACAACGGCATCAACGCCGAGGAAGGTCCGGGCGCTGTCAACGGCACCGCTGACACGGGCAAGGGCTTGGTCATCGCTGTCATGCAAGGCGGTATCACCACTCAGGAAGAGCCTGGTCCGACCAACTGCAACTACACCCCGACCGCCGGTGTCTTCCCGGTCGGCTTGAACTAAGTTTTTCTAGTTCTCCCCTAGCCCTTTTTGCATCACGTATGCAGAAAGGGCTTTTCTATGCCCAAAAAAAGCAGCCCGCACACGTTAAGGTATTCGCATGTCCACTTCACCGGCCACTTCGGCTTCGACCGCGGCAGCTCCTGCACTCTCCCCAATTCGCTCGAGTCAGGACACACATCCTCCGAAAGTCGAGACCTTTGACCTACGTGAAATGGTCAACACCGACCCCAAGGGCTTTCAGCGCAAAGTCGACGAGTTCCGAACTCTCACTCCCAGCCGCCTTTATATGCGCCGTGGGATGGATCATCCAAAGTTTGGTTATCTTGAGTCATTCCTGCTTGCCGACGAAGGGTTGCGCATCAGCATTTATCACTTCCGCCCGGGCGTGAAGGTGGAACACCAACGCTACGTCGATATTGTCAGCATTGACCGCGCTGATCCGCAGTGCTGGCGTATGACCGATTTGTATCTCGACATCCTGCAGGCACCGACCGACCCCGAGGCCATAGCTCCCCTACCTGTCGATGCGGCCACACAGATTCGAGTTGAAGATGTCGACGAGCTTGTCTCGGCCCATACTCGGGGACTGATTAGCGATGAACTCACCGAGTTCGCTATCGAGACCACACTGACTGCACGCGCCGCAATCGCTGCAAACGGTGACAACATTGATGCGTGGATGCAGACTTTGAACCTCGATGCGACGTGGGCTGATGCCGTTGAGCTTTCGCCTGCGGCCTAGAACGACCACCTCAACAAAGGAGTACCGCCCGTGTTCGATAACTTAACCGGCCCCATTCCTCCCGTCGGCCCCGATAGCAATGCGATTATCAAAGCAGTCCGAGCAGCATTTACCTCCTATTTTGAAGAGTCCAACCCCGGCGAAGCCCAGCTGACCTTCCTTGGTTCTTCGCCACTGAAGATGCTGCGCTTCGGGCCTGACACAGACCGGATTGTCACCTATGCAACACTCGGTTGCAGTGCCGAGGCGATGCAAGATCCGTCCGCAATGGTGGTGGACACCAACTCTGGCCCGCGTGCCGAGCTCATCTTGCCTATTCGTGGTGGACTGGACGAAGTCATCCGCCCGCTGGGTATTCTTGCCGCTTCCCCAAGCATCGAAGGCCTCATCCTCACCGAGGGTGCACTTATCGACTTCGGCCAGCCACTGTGGGATCAATCGCGCTTCACCGGTTTTGTGCTGCTCAAGACAGAAATCCCGTCGGTCGCGGTAGAGGAAACCGAAGTCACGATCTTCCAGCCAGTCCCGGCCACGACCAACGAATTCGCCCTTGCTCGCGCTAAGGGCGTTGACGAACTGCGTCAGGTGTGGGAAACCCAAGGTGTCGACTTCACCGACCCGCACCGCACCAGCGCTGTATAAAAGTTAACTTTTGTGACGGTTGCCGGTTATCTGCTCGTCGGCAAGCGATAAGTGCAACCTAGCAGTGACGTTTCGCGCCGCGACAGCGTGGTTTAGAGTGTGGAGTTATGGCAGTCAATTCGGCTAAAGACGTTCCTTTCCATGCGGCGCAGTCCTTTCGGTGGTGGCGGCTGGCGGTATATGTTTACGTCCCAGCGCTAATCCTCACCGTGGTCAGTTCCCTTTTGAAATGGGACGCGACTGTTGCGGAAGCGGCAAAGACCAACAACATCGAGATTTCTGCTGCTCAGACCAGCTTGGCCGTGAGCTTCGCGTTTGCGATTCTCGCGCAGACGGCAACGGCGATTGCGTGCTGGTGGCTTGCCGGCAAACTCCTTGAAGGATCGACGGCAGCGCGCACGGTGCTGTCCGTGGCGGCGGCAGTTTTTGTCATTAATGCATCAATGACCCTGGTCGGAACGATTTCCCAGGTGCGCGCCGGAGACTCGTCGGCGCTCGGTTTGATTACAGCTGGCCTGCTGATTGTTGCCTCTATCATCGCCGCAACTGCAACCGCCCAGTCCTACCGCGGCGAGCGAAACCAGAAGTTCTTTGTGACAACGTAGGCAGCTCTTAGGGGCTCGGCGGCTTCGCGGATGAGAGCAGCGCCGTTGGCAACCACAACCCAGCTTCTGCCCCTGACCTCCAACCCACTCTTGACCGGAGAGCAGAGGCAATCGTTGTAGCTGCCTGTGCTTGGTTGGCGAAATGAGGGTGTGATTAGCGCTTTTGTGCGTCTGCGAGGATTTGGCGACCTGCGACCATGCGGCAAATCTGGTTGGTGCCCTCGTAGATCTGGGTGATCTTGGCGTCACGCATCATGCGCTCAACCGGGAAGTCACGGGTGAAGCCGTAACCGCCGAGCAGCTGCACGGCATCAGTGGTGACCTGCATAGCAACGTCAGAGGCGAAGGCCTTGGCGTTTGCGGCCATCAGACCCAGGCGAGCGCCGCCCTCAGCAGTGCCACGCTCAGCGTTAGCGGCTGCGGTGTAGACCATGAGGCGAGCAGCGTCGATCTTCATACGCATGTCAGCCAGCATGAACTGGGTGTTCTGGAAAGCGGCGATCGGCTTGCCAAACTGCTGGCGCTCCTGCACGTAACCAACCGCGTAGTCGTAAGCACCCTGCGCGATGCCCAGTGCCTGTGCACCAATAGTCGGGCGGGTGTGGTCCAGGGTCTCCAGGGCAGTCTTGAAACCGGTGCCCTCGTCGCCGATGATGCGGTCAGCCGGGATGCGGCAGTTTTCGAAGTACAGCTCCGCGGTCGGGGAACCCTTGATGCCCAGCTTGTGCTCCAGGCCACCGACGCGGAAGCCCTCGTCGTCCTTGTGGACCATGAATGCGGAGATGCCGTTGGCACCCTTCTCCGGGTCGGTGACAGCCATGACGGTGTACCAGGTGGAGCGGCCACCGTTAGTGATAAAGCACTTGGAGCCGTTGAGGACCCACTCATCGCCCTCACGGACAGCGCGGGTCTTCATGGAACCGGCATCCGAACCGGCCTCACGCTCAGTCAGTGCGTAGGAAGCCATTTCACCGTTGGCGATGTCCGGCAGAACCTTGCTCTTCAGCTCGTCGGAGCCCTTGAGGATCAGGCCCATGGTGCCCAGCTTGTTCACAGCCGGGATAAGGGAAGCCGAGCCACAGACGCGAGCAACTTCCTCAATAACGATGCAGGCCGCAACCGAGTCCGCACCCTGACCACCGAACTGCTCCGGAACGTGGACGGCGTTGAAGCCAGCCTCGTTGAGAGCCTTCAGGGCCTCCTCCGGGAAACGCTCGTTCTCATCGACGTCCGCTGCGTACGGAGCAATCTGCTTCTCCGCCAGGTCACGGATAACGGCGCGGAGCTCCTGGTGCTCCTCTGGCAGCTGGAACAGGTCGAATCCTGGGGTCAAAGCCATGTGGGTGTTCCTCCCGATTTAATGATTCCGATGTCGTGTTCGATATCGCGCTCAACGCATTTCTACGCAGCACCATCGCCGCACGACGTAATTATCTTCGTTTGATACTAATGGCTAACACTTTGTTGCACCCGCGAAATTCGTAAAATTCTCGCGTTGCCGCGCGGCGCCCACAGAATAAACTGCGCTAGAAACTCCCGCAGCAGCGATGTCGCCCAGTACCTCAACGGCGTATAGGCCCCGACGATACACCAGGATTCCAGCCCTCGCTCGCGCACGAGCTTCGCTACCCGTGGCGCATGAAAATCACTGGTCACAACAACCGTTCCAGCGCTCAACGCACCGTCGGTGCCGCGCATCAGTTCGCACGCATAGTCAATGTTTTCCGACGTATTCGTCGATTGGTCCTCGGGGATCAACTCGATGTCGCCACGCTTTACGACGTCCCCCGCGTTCGCCTCCAACCACTCCACCATGGCGTCCGCTTCGGAGCAGGTGGCATCTGTCACCGCTTCACTGCCGAGCCCACCGGAGCAGATAATTCGCTCGGTACGCTCATCACACGCTGCGACTGCTCGCTGTAATCTTCTGGCCAGCAGCGCCGAGGGCCGATTGTTCTTCAATGCGCACCCCAGCACAACCACAGTGTGTGGCGGCACAGTTGGTTTTTTGGCTGCACATCGAAGGCGAACGGCCTCGAAAACGATCGCTGCGGCTCCTGGTACTGCGAGGCCGGCGAGCAGGGGCGTCGTCAAGCGATGCGATGCGGCGGCGTAGTAGGCGCGGTAGCTGGCCAGTGTCCACGCGGCACCAACTGTGGGAAGAACCCACCGCGGAGGTCTGCGATTGGGCAGGCGTGGTGGGCGTAGCTCCGAACTAGCGGCGACACGTAGTCCGCCGACCAGAAGCATGGAACCGAAGCCTGCACCGAGGCACGCGAGCGTTTTTCTCATCAGTGCTTCCACGTTAACTGTTCTGGGACGTTGATGGTCCAGTCGACGAGCTGTTGCGGATTGTGTTTGGCCATATGCTGGGATTCCTGCTCTGCCCACATGTCCCAGTGCTCCTCGAAGTGGTCGTCGCGAGCCATGGCACGGGCAAATCGAGTCTGCGTGTCCAGCTCTACCCAGACTCCCCAGACGTTGCCGTCGCCGATGGCGCGGGCAGCGGCAAGATTAGCTTCGGTGACAGCGCCGCAGCCTTCGACGATGAGCGAGGAGCCCGGTGGCGTTTGGACCCACTCGGCGAATTCACTGGCGTACCAGTCCCACCGGCGGTACCCGCGTTCTTCGGCCGGTAGCGCGGGGTTCAAAATGGTCTCCGCAACTGCGGCCGATGCTTTCTGCAGGCCGGACCAGCCCGGATAGACATCCTCCAAGTGGATAACTGGCCAACCGAGGATACTGTGCAACTTTGCCGAAAAGGTGGTTTTGCCACTGCCGGAACGGCCGTCAATAAGCAGAATCATCGTGATCGAAACGCCTTTGTTACGCCACGCCCAGGAAGCGGAACTCCCCAGCCCACACGGAAATACCGATTGCTGCGATGGCGATGGCAAGGCAGGCGGCCATGGTGACATAGTCACGCCCGGCCAATGTCGAGGTGTGCCACCACGTACGCTTAATCGGTGCGCCAAAGCCGCGGGCCTCCATGGCCGTAGCCAGTTTGGTGCCGCGGCGCAGCGCAAACACCAGCAGAGCGAACACCTGGGAAATAGTCCGGCGGATTGCGCCATGGTCACCCAAACCGCGTGCGCGACGGGCTCGGGTCAGCGCCTGCCAATCGCTGATGAACAGGCCGACGAGCCGCAGACTGGCCACCGTTGCCAGCACAAACCGGCTGGGCAACCTGAGAATCTGCGCCAGCCCATTGCCCAGATCGGTGGGGTCGATATTGGCTGTCAGCACGATAACTGGAGTACCGATAGCCAGCACACGCAACATAATCGCGATGGCCAGGGAAATGGAATTATCCGTCACATGCGCAAGCAGAAAGGAGAAATACTCTTTGCCCTCCGGGTTGCCGTAGAGCGCCATCGAGATGCCCGAGATGGGCACGGCGATAAGAAGTGGCAGACTGCGTCCTAGAAAACGACGAAAACCCAAACCCGACAGCGGCACCAAGAAAAGCGTGCAGACAAGCGCGACCACTGCGGAGACCCAGTCGATGGAAATCAGCAGCGGCGTAGTGAGCAAGAACAGGCCCAGCACTCTCGCCACCGGGTTGACCGTCGCGAGGAAAGGCCGCTTGCTCGAAGCAGCGCGCTGCGTCCCTTCAGCCGTACCGGCGGAACCGACTTCAGTCACGCTTTCCCTCCTGCTTCGTCCTTGCCGCGCGAACCGCTATTGCTGCTCGGACCGGCCTGCTCCCCTGAACCACGCTGGCCCGGCACCGCACGGTGTGACCTCTCCGGATGAAACATATCCATGTCGATGACGTAGTCCCCCATCGCTTGAACCACCAGCGGATCGTGGGTAATCGAAATAACAGTTCGGCCGTCGTCAGCAAGCTGGCGAAGCAAAGTGAGCAGCTCGGTGAATGTCCGGCGGTCTTGGCCGAACGTCGGTTCGTCGAGAAGCACAATATCCGGCGCTGTCGCCAGCATGGTCGCCACCGACAGACGTCGCTTCTCACCGCCGGAAAGCGAGAATGGGTTCGCCTTGGTCAGGGCCGTTAGCCGCAGACGCTCAAGCAGTTCTTCGATGCGCTTATCAGCGTTGACACCGACAAGCTTGGGGCCAAGCTGCAACTCTTCCAGCACTGTGCCGGTAACGAATTGATGCTCGGGATCCTGGAACACCGTGCCAATCCGAGTAGCCAACTTCTTCGACGGCCATTTCCACGGCGCACTACCGCTGCCTGCCACTTGGACCGTGCCCGACATCGGCTCAAGCAGGCCGCCGAGCGTCAACGCTAACGTGGACTTTCCGCTGCCATTGTGACCAACGATGCAGGTGGAAGCTTCAGATGGGATAGAAACGGATACATCGCGAGCGATCGGCTCAACAGTTTCGCCACCGCTGAACCACGACTTCTTCGCGCCATAGCCGATGTCCAACTCGCAGGTTTCAATCGCGATGTCTCCGCTAGGGCGCCCGTCCTGGTCGCAGGCAACTGAACGCGCGTCCGGCAGCGCGGGCGGAGCACCCGGAATCCACACCCCAGCATCCGTCAGAGCTTGCCCGTAGTCTTCCAAGACCCGATGAGGCGCACCATCGGCAATCACGCCTCCGCGGCCCAGCACGATGATGCGGTCGACCACATCGACCCACGCATCCACCCGATGCTCGACCACAATCAGTGCCGCACCGGTTCTCTCCGCTGCGGCAATCGCAGCATCGCGGAGTAACGGCACACCGGCCGGGTCGATGTTGGCCGTCGGCTCGTCCAAGCAAATGACCCGTGCGCCCATTGCCAGCACACCCGCCAATGCGAGGCGCTGCTTCTGCCCACCCGAAAGCCTGTGCGTGGGATGATCCAGCGGCAAATCCAGCCCCACCAAATCCAGGCTGGCGCGCACTCGGTTGCCAATCTCAGCCGGGGCAACGCCAAGGTTTTCCGCACCAAAGGCAACATCGTCGCCAACGCGAGCACTAATCGTCTGCGAGTCAGGGTCTTGCAGCACTAAGCCCACCGCGCCCCGTGCGGAAGCGGGAGTACGACCTTCAATCAGGAGCGTTCCGGTGGCTTCGCCATCGGAGTCGTCGCCAAGCACGCCAGCAATAGCGGCGAGCAGCGTCGACTTCCCCATCCCCGACGCGCCGAGCAACAGCACCTTTTCACCGCGCTCGATGTCCAGCGTGATGTCGTTCAGTACCGCAGCTTTGCGCCCCGCGTGCCGATATCCGAATCCCCGCGCGCTCACCGCAGGGACATTTCCGCTTGACGACGGCCCCCGCGTCAACGCCTCATCTGTCATCGATTTTCCTAGACGTCGTCGTGCCGCTCTCGCCCGATGGCAAAACGATCCAGCGCTCCAGTTGCCGCCAGTGCCTTAGCCAGAAAGTAAGCCAGCAGACCGGCGAGGACGGCACCAGACAGCGCCGAGGAGATCAGGTAGATGACGTTGAATTCGAAAGTCTTGGCCAGATTGCCGGTGAAAAGCTCAAAAGTCCATGCGCCGACACCTGCCATGAGACCTGAGATAACCACGGTGGCAAGGTTGTAGCTCTTATACGCCAGAATGAGGAACACCAGTTCCGCGCCGAGCCCCTGCGCCAAACCTGAGTACAGGGTGGTGATACCCCACTGGTTACCGATCAGTGCTGAAACCGTCGCCGCGATTACCTCGACGAAGATAGCTGCGCCCGGCTTGCGAATGATGTACGCGCCGAGCGGACCACCGAGGAACCACATACCAGCGACCAAACCGCCAAGACCAGGAGTAAGCGCATTGACTGCTTCATAGCCCGCACCGCCGATGATGTTCCAGATAACAAAAATCAGGCCAACGGCCACGCCGATAACAGCTGCGATGATGATGTCAATATTGCGCCACGAGAAGTTAGCGCGCGCTGCACTCGCCGATTGCGTCATCCCACTTGCTCCTATTTTTCTTTAACTCGAGCGGTATTGCTCAAACATTATTGATGTATTCATTATCGGCATCTGGGGCTTTGCCGACACGCCCTAAGCACTAACTTTTGCCTACCCTACCGCGCCCAGCAGATGGCCTAGATAACATAAGGAACCATGACTAAAGCCGAGCGGTCATCTACAGGAGATACCCCAACTGCCCAAACCCCTCATACGCCGACAGTCGGCGATGAGGGGACAGCCGCGGATTCCGCAGTGAAAACTGCCGAGGCCCCTGGTGCTGACAACACCGCTGAGCAGGAAAGTTCTCGCCCATACTACATGCCCACATTGACGTGGGGCGAGAGACTTGACCTGTCTGCGAAGCAGTGGTGGCCACTCATCGGAGTTGTTATTGCGATACAGCTTGTCGCTCGCATTCTGGTGCTGACTAGCCATGGTTTTTACTGGGATGACTTCATCATTATTGGCCACCTTTACGACACCCCACTGCTGAGCAAGGACTACCTGCTTCAGGATCACGACGGGCACCTTGCCCCACTGGCCTTCTTGGCGCAAGGCCTCTATCACCTCATCGCGCCGTGGAACTGGTGGCTACCGGCTACCACCATGGCCGTGATGTCGGTAGTGCTGACATACGCCACAGCGAAACTCTTTGAGCTTCTCACTGGCCGCACGCTGGTGTCGCTCTTCCTCATCACGGTCGTCGCCTGGACACCGCTGATGCTTCCGGGAGATACCTGGTGGTCGGCCGCGGCCAATTCCCAGCCGTTCCACCTGGCATTCGTGATCTTCATGATTGTCGCCATTCGCACCACTATGCGCCGTTCTTTCGGCCCCCGCCTGTGGGAAGCCGTAGGCCTGTTCGCGCTGCTGGCAGTGGCGCTCGGGTTCTTTGAGAAGTCCCTGGCTATCGCACCGATTTCCATGCTGGTTGTCATCACGTTGGCTTACATGGAGCGCAGAAATATCCTGCAGGTTCTCCGCCGTGGCCTCGTCATCTGGATCCCATCGATGCTGCTGACCGGCGCCTGGGCACTGTGGTACTACTTCGGCCCCGCCGAAACCACCGGATTCATTTCCGACAAGCTACAGCCCGAACTGTTCTTCAACGGCCTCGGCCAGATTTTTGCCGGCATCATCGGCGGACCAACAAGCTGGGAACGCTGGGCTCCGGGACAGCCGTTTGCCTCCGCTTCGTCTCAGCTGATTACTCTCGGCGGCATTATCCTGTTGATTCTGTCTGCCACCCTCATCGGCCGCGATTACCGTGGCTGGGCTCCGTGGACGCTATCGGTGGCGTACATGTTCACCACCTTGTTCGCCATCACTCTGTTCCGCTCGGGAGAGAACACCTCTGGCGTGCTGGCGCACACTTTGCACTACTACTCTGATGTCGCGCTCGTGATCGTAATCTGCGTCGCGATCTCCCTGGCTGGACTCCCACCGAAGGACGAGGCACCAGCGCTGCTACCGGCTCGTACGCACATTCTGATTTGGTCGCTGGGCATCGCGCTGGCTGTCACCTCCACGATTTCCGTGGTCACTTACCGCAATGCCTGGTCTGATGACATCGCAATGGAGTGGATCGGCAACACCAAGGCGTCGCTGTCCGCGCTGCGCGAGGAGGCCGATGCCGCTGGCCCTGACAAGGCGATCGACTACAACCTCATCGACCAGCCCGTCCCCTTCGAAATCCTCGTGCCCGTCGCCGCTCCGATGAACATGTACTCGCGGGTGTTTGATGCGGTCTCCGATCGCCCTCCGTTTGAGCGCGTCACCGGACACCCGCGCATGTTCAATACAGACGGTTCGCTTATCGACGCCAAGGTCTCCGAGATCACCCGTGTCACCGATGGCCCTGTCGAGCAGTGTGGCCATCGCATCACAGTTGGCGAGGACGGCACTGCCTCGGAGGACATCAAGTTGGAGAACATCATCAAACTCGGTGACTGGGTGCTTGAGTTCCCGGCCACCGCCTCTGAGGACATGGATGTGCGCCTGTCACTCCCCAATCCTTTCGAGACCGAAGAGCAAACCCGCGGTGGTTCCACAGTCGTGAAGATGAACAATGATCTACGACCGCGCTATGTGTACCTCAACGGTGGCGGAAATACTCTCCATGTCGATGTGGAAAAGGCGACTCCGGGGGCAACGCTATGCATCGGCGCGGGGGCGATTGGCCCCTTGGTTCCCGCAAGCCGTTAAGATTCCTCTAAGATATTGCTTTAAGATAATGTGAGAAAAGTTCATTAGCCCCTAGTAGCTATTGTTTTTCCGACAGAGGAGCCACATCCATGCGTAACCGCATCGTCGGCGCTATCGCCGCATCCGCCATTGCCGCAGCAGCCCTGGTCGCTTGCTCTCCCCCGAATCAGGTTGACTCTGACGTGAAGGTCGGTGACCAGGCCACCCCGTCGGAGACCTTCGAGCAGAAGGCCACCACTCCGGCATCCTCCGACGAGATGACTCCTGCTGAGACCGCAGAGATGTAATCACTGCATCTGCGAAAACAGGGTTAGCTAGCAAACATAAGCGCAGTCACTACCCCTTGTGCCCACTCACCGATGGGGCACGAAAGAATTACCGCCCGGACATGGTGTCCGGGCGGTTTTGGTTCTCCGGGGCAGCCTAGAGCCGCGATGAGAGCCTAGGAAAACTCAAATTCCACGTGGTCGCCATCACGGATCACCGCGCTGGTTGCGCCGTTTTCCAGGTTCAGTTCGACAACGAGCGAGGGCATCTCGCCGGAAGCTCCAACCTCACCCGAGGCTCCGGCAGCATCGTCCACGAGCGCCGCGTCAGTCGCGGTCACGCGGTAGCGAAGAAAACCATTACGCAATTCATCAGTCTCCACGCGAGCGGAGTGCAGCCATGGGAAGCGGCGTCGCACCGCAACGAGCTGCTGGTAAGCGCGATACAGATCCGCGCCAAGCGTAGAGAGTTCCTCCGGGCAATCCGGGAACACTGGACGAATCTGGTCGTCACCACCGATGCGTTCCTCTTTGAGACCGGTATAGCCCTGTTCGTCGCCGTAGTAGACCAGCGGCACACCGGCCACGGTAAACAGCACAGTTGCCGCCAGCACGGCCTTGTCGGCCCCTACCTGCGTCGCAATGCGTGAAACATCGTGGTTTCCCACAAACGTCACCGGCACAAAAGACTCCGCGAAGGTGTTATGGCGCTTCAGAGTCCAGTCCAACTCGAAAAAGTTTTCCTCCTTCAGCGCAGACCAGGTCGCTTTCCACAGCTCGTACTCCGTCACCGAGTCCATGCCGGACACCGACACAATCTCCGCATAGTCACCGTGGATGACCTCGCCGTAGATAAAGGCGTGCGGGTGCTCAGCACGCACTCGCGGCAAAACCTTGTGCCAAAACTGTGGATCCACTGCGTAGGCCGCATCCAGTCGCCAGCCATCAATCCCCCGCGCCAGCCAGTAATTCATCACGTTGACGACAAAATCAACAGTCGCGTCACTGGTGTGATCGAATTCGACCAAACTCTCATGGCCCTCAAACACCGGCGCGGTCATGTTGCCAGCTGAGTGCGTAAAAGCAAAAAGCTGCGCTTCTTCAGAGTCAGGGTTTTCCTTCGCAGTCTTCAGCGCGGGCGCCTCTGATCCGATGTGGTTGAAGACGCCGTCGAAAAGCACTTTGATGCCGCGCTCATGGGCAGCTTCGATGACAGCCTTCATGTCCTCTTCGGTACCCAGGCGCGAGTCAATGCGGTAGTAGTCCTCGGTATCGTAGCCGTGGCTAGTCGACTCGAATACTGGCGCCAGCTGCAGCACGTTGAGCCCGAGCTCCTGGACGTACGGAAGCCAGTCAATCAGTTTGCGAATTCGATTGACCGGCGCGGCGCCTCGATCCTTCTCACGGATGGGCGCTCCCACAAACCCCAGTGGATAGACGTGCCATCCAATCGCCCACTTCGACCACTCAGGTGCGGCGGCAGCGAGCGTCTTACCAGGGGCGTTGGGGGTCGTGGACATTGTCCTATGCATCCTCTCTAGGTGCCTGAGGCTGATTGGAATTATCTGATGCCGCCGCCTCAGGACTCGGTGAGGTCTCCCTCGCCGATTCGCTTGACGACGCCCGCGCCTGGCCCGCATGCGACTGCGGCGTGCCAAGGCCTGCCTTCCGCGGCCGTGGAGGCACGGAACCTGCTGCGGGCATGGTCGGAGATGTAGCAGGGCGCTCCGGCGGATGATTCTTCGACGGGTTCAGTGCGTCGAGCGCGATTTGGATTTCCGTGCGCATGCCATTGACCATGGCTCTCTCCACAATTTTAAACTTGGAATTGTGGAGAAAGAAGGGATTACCCGCTTCCGGGCCACCGGTGCCGAGGAACATGTAACAGCCCGGCGCTTCACGGGAAAAATAGGAGAAATCATCCGAAGGAGCCCACGGATCGGCGGCGAACACCTTGGAGTTACCCACCGCCTTCGTCGCCGCATGCCAAGCACGATTAACTGCAATGTCGGCGTTGACCACCATCGGGTACGGAATCTGCCAGTCAAAAGTCGCCTGTGCGCCGTGAGCTTGGCAGACGCCGTTGACGACGGCCTCGATACGCTGGCAGACAATCTCCCAGTCGGCCTCATCCACCGAGCGGATGGACACTTCCAGGTTGGCCGTATCCGGGATCACGTTGCCGGCCTCACCTGAGTGCAGTGAACCGACGTTGACGATGTTCATGTGCTTCGGATCCACATCACGGGAGACAATCGTGTTCAGCATGAGAGTCACCTCACTGGCGATGAGCACCGGGTCAATCGACAGCTGCGGGTTCGAGGAATGACCGCCACGGCCACGAATCGCGATTGAGACGATGCCCGACATGGTTGTCACTCGCCCAGCGCAGATTCCCACATGCCCCACCGGATGCGGCGCAACGTGGAAGGCATAGACCTCATCCAAGTCATCGGCGGCACCCTTGTCGACCAGCTCACGAGCACCGCCCGGCAGCATTTCTTCGGCGTGCTGGAAGATACACAGCACCTTGCCGTGCAGCTGATCGCGCATTCCAGAGAGTACCTTCGCCGTGCCCAGCAGCATCGCCGTGTGCACATCATGACCACAGGCGTGCATCACACCTGACGTGCGCGAGGCGTACGGCAGTCCCGTTTCCTCCTGAATCGGCAGCGCGTCAATATCCGCGCGGTAGCCGATCACACGGCCAGTGCTGGGGTCGCCTGCTGTTCCCTCGATGACGCCAATTACGGAAGTCGGGGTCAACCGGTACGTCGGGATGTCCCATTGATTGAGCAGATCCTCAATCATGTCCGAGGTCTTGTACTCCCGGAAGCTCAGCTCCGGATTCTGGTGCAGTTGGCGACGCCATGCCACCGCCTCTTCGATAGGTACTTCAAGGCGGTGCGACGGCAGGGTGTCGTTAGCATCAGTCATGGTTCATAGCATGACAGAAAATAGGCTCCACGACGAGCAGCTACGGAAATTCTCTCACCAATTTTGCTTCACGACGGCCCCAGCGCCCCGACATCTCCCCTGCTAGAGGTGACTTAAGCGCTGCCAGCGAGCTGCTAATTTCCGGCACCCCAGAAATCCACGGTGAGTTCGGCCAACCACCATGGATCAATCGTGCCGCACATCTCACGCGCCGAGTGCATGGAGACCATCGCAGCTCCGATATCGATGGTGTCGATGCCCAGTCGCGTTGCAGTGATTGGGCCGATAGTGGAGCCACATGGCTTATGGTTCGCAGAGACAAAATACTGCACTGGCACTTCCTGACCAATGCGCTTGGAGGTTTCCGCTGCGATTCGGACAACCTCGGCCTGACCGGCCGCCGTGGTGGCGTAGCGCTGGTTGGCATTGATCTTCACCACCGGGCCGGCATTGAGTTCCGGCTGGTGCCCCGGCTCGTGTTCGCCTGCATAGTTCGGGTGCACACCGTGTGCGCCGTCGGCAGAGAGACAGAGGGAACCGCGGTAGAGCTGCTGGGTGCGTTCCAGGTCAGCGCCTGTGGCCGCTGCGATGCGGGACAGAACGTCGGCAAGCAGTGGCCCTGCAGCGCCCGTGGTGGAGGCGGACCCGACTTCCTCGTGGTCGAAAGCGACCATGACGGGGATGGTGGTTGACGTGCTCCAGTTTTGACGGAGCAAGGTCTCGAAGGCGACCAGGGAGGAGTGGACACTGAGCAGGTTGTCGAGTCGACCAGAAGCCAGGAACTCATCGTGAGCACCGAAGGTGCGCGGCTGCTGGGTGTCGAAGGAAATGAGGTCCCAGGCGACGATGTCGTCGATAGGAAGGCCCGCAGCATCGGCGATGACCTGGTGCACATCGGTGCCGAAGGCATCCAGTCCGATGATCGGTGCAGTGTGATTCTGCTTGTGGAGCTTCAACCCCTCTTCGTTAACCGCACGATTGAGGTGGATAGCCAACTGCGGGATGCGCGCGACCGGGCCGGTGCGAGCAAGGTGCTCATTGCCGTTTTTATCAATTACCCGACCCGCGAACTCGATTTCGCGGTCGGTCCAGCTTCCCAACAACGCGCCGCCGTAGACCTCCACAGCGACCTGCGCATAGCCTGTGGCCGAGGCGCGCGCGTTGGGCTTCACACGAAATCCGGGAGAATCCGTGTGGGAACCCACAATACGGAAACCGGTGAAATCGGTAGCCGACGTCTCCGGAACGATCCAAGCAACGGCAGCGCCATCGCGACGCAGGACGTAGGCACCGGGTTTACTTGGCCACTGTTCGTGCTCGTCGACGACCGTGGCACCGGCCGCACTCAGACGGTCAACGACCTGTTGTGCCGCATGAAATGAGCTTGGCGACGCAGCCACAAAATCAATTAAATCCTCAACGTGACTAAGCGCTGCCGCCGGAACGCTGCGTGATGCCACTTCCGAGGTATCCGCCGAATCCGGGGACTCAGGGGTGGGCGTCGAAGAAATAGCCATAACCAAACTCCTACTTCACATTTGATTCCGCATTTCATTGTATTGGAGCCCCACAACTGACCGTGACCGAGCATTAAGCCGGGCCATTGTGTGATGCAGCTTTCATGTTGGGAACGGTATCCACTTAGTCACTTTTGCCCGTTTTAACTCGATATCGGGCATATTCAGACATATAGTGGCTACCGCATCAAAGAAAACCATTTGAATACAGAAACTCTCAAACCGGAGTCCCGACCGGATTCCGACCACAGAAAGGGTTTATACCGTGAGCCTTGAAAACCTGTTCCCCCGTTCTTTCACTACCAAGCGCGCCTTTTTCTCTCAGCCGCTGCGCGAAGCTCTTACCCGCGACACCAGCAGTGACGCTAATGCAGTCCACTTCGGCCACCAGGTTAAGCGCGCCCGGAATGAGATCTACAGCGACATGTCTGCCCGTGACATCGTCTCCATGCTGAGCCGCTAAATCTAGCGCTTCCTCAAGTCGAACAGAACCATTGGCTCTGGCTGAGGAAGTTTCAACGTCTCCGCGGCAGCTAAATCACTGCCCAAACCAGCTCCAACCTCGCCTGCATCACCATCGCCGTACCGATGTACCGCAAACGCGTGGCAGCCACCAACAACTAGCATCAATGCCAGCGTCAAGAGCATCGCAGTAATCCCCGAGTACACAAATCCGCCGGTATACGGCGTAGCAGCAATCGGGTTTGTCACAGGGAACGTCAGCAGGACCACTAGCAACGCAATACCGATATACGGCCACTGTCTGGTCAATCGGGTCCGCGCCATGGCAGCCAAACCGAACACAGATGTGACCAGCATCAACATGTAGTGGGTCCAAAGAATCGATGAGAATGTGGCTGCAACAAGCCACGCGCCGGTAATCAGAAATTCAAACCGGTAGACCGGGTTCCACCACGCAACTGCCGTGACCATCAACACCACGCCAAGCGCAATACACAGTGGAATCATTCTCACGTGACTCGGATAATCACGAACCACTGTTACTAATAAATCAGGTTTGCCCAGGTCTGTGGCTAAAGTCGATGCCAACGACTGATTCGCACCACCGACCAAGACCGAATCACCAATGTCGCGGATTCGGTCAATCCAGTCGGAAATAACCGGCATGTCAATGCGGATAAACATCCAGACCGCCAGTACCGCCGTGGTGGCCAGCGACCAGAGGGCTGCGCGCCGTCGATAAGCGAAAAAGAGCATGACGGCGATGAGCGCATACGGAGTCAATTTAATGGATGCGACGATGCCGAGCACGATGCCCGCAAGCCAAGGACGAGTGCGCGAGGCGGCAAGACCATAGGCGACGCCCGCGACAATCAGCGGTGTCGTCTGACCGATCCAGAACGAATTAATAGTGGTCGGCAGAGCGCATACGCAGGCGGTAACCAGCGCTGCGATGCCCCAGGGCATGGTGGACCGAAACCACAGGTGGTAGGAAGCTGCGACGAGGACCACAACGGCCATTCCAGAGAGAAACAGCAACCAAGCAACCGAGGTTTCAAAGCTCATGACGTGGGATATCGTTCCCAGAGCTTTTGCAAACAAAGGGTTTTGCACAAAGGGATGCGTAAATGGCGCAGACACTTCCTGCGCCAGGCGTGGCCAGACCTCTCCACTCATGGCGGTGAAATCGATTGAATCGGCGTCATAGAGATGGGACTCAAGCCCCCTGTCCATAAGTAGCCCGCCTACCCAGAGCGAAGCCCAATCGTCCGGCTGAGTACGACCATTCCAGGCCAACAGCGAGGCAAGACCACCGAGCAGCGAGACCAGCATAAGAGGCCAGCTCATCACAGGCGATTGCGTCAGCGCAGGGGCCTGACGGGTTTTGCGAGCCCGCACTTTTCGCGAGGCCCGTGGCGGAGACTCCGCAACAGCACGTTGCGACTCCGCAGCCTGTGACGATGCCCCATCCTGTGACACCGGTCCTTCTGCCCGACTATGCCGTCCCACGTTCCTCCTCATCGCTGGTAAGCGCCTCTATCTAATGTAGTGATTCCAATACGGCAGTGGTTACAACCCGCAAGAACCCGCAAGGTATGACGGCTTACTTGGAACGAAGTGCCAGGTAGACGACAGTTGGCGGCAGTGATGGTCGGAGGGACTACCGGAACTGTGAAATAGTGCCGATGGTCGTGATCAGCTGATCTCCATCGCTGTCGACCACAGCGGCAATGGGCATACGCTCCATCTCATCCGGACCGACATCGTAGCCCTGCGAGACCTCTGCCGTAATAATCTTTCCGGTCGGGCCTTCCTCAATGCGAGGATTACGGACGACCACGTGAACCAGACTGAACTTCGCGGTGATGTGAATTTCTCCGCGGTAGCTCTCCCCTTCGGCATCGCTGTTGTCATTGTCGCGGGTGAATGAAACGACACCGTCCTCAGGCTCTAGGGCACCGTTCTTGGCAGTAACACCACCGCCCAGTGCGCCAAACACTTTCTCCAGCGCAGGCACAGAAATTACTAAATCCTCGCTCGAGGGAGCCGGAGCATTCTTGCCCGGAGCATCCGAATAATTCAACGGGATGTAGATTTCCTCGGCCTCATTAATCGAGCCGGCTGCCGGGTAGACGTAAATGCCCCAGTTATCACCAGCTGGAGTCTCTGGCGGGTCAACAACAATGCGAGCCGCAAAACTGCCGTCATCTGCCATCGGGGTAGCCTGACGAGCGATAGAACGCCGCATGTCGACGCCCTGGTTCGGTATCGCCTCGAGAGTTCCAGCCGGCGTGACCCAGGCAATGTTGTCGTGCGGATGTTTCCGCGACGAGGACGGAGCACATTCACTCGGCTTCCACGAGTCCGGGAACGCACTGTAGAGAACGTAAACACCATTGGGCACACCCGGAGGAATTGGAAGCGGGTAACCACCACGGTTGGCCGACGGATTAAAACCCCTGCCGCGAACAATGAGAACATCGCCGCGATGAACTGTGGCACCTTCAGCTGGTGTGCCGTCCTCAAAAGTGACAGTAACTTCCGGGGATTCGACATACTGCGAATCCTGCGGCTGGAAGTTCTCCGCTGGATTAATCACATTGGGAAAATCGTCCGGCACGATTGGCTTCGCAGTTTCAGCCATTGCCGGGGACACAAACGCCGAAAGGACCATGGCGCCGGACAGCGAAACCGCAGTAGCAGCTCTGCGCGCACTCCGCCCCACCGGTCGACGAACGCCTTTTCCAACCGTGGATGATTCAGAGCTGAATAAACGGCGAGTTTCGCGAGCACCCGCTAGATGGCGGTGGGAAATATCGAAAGTCAGGAACCTCAGGCTGTGCATACAAGCAATGTACATCCGACTACTTAGGTTTGCCTAACGCCTTTATTAAGGTGCGCCTTACCCACCCCCGTTTGAGGCTCAACACTGAAGTCGGCAGAAATAGGTCAGACCAAAAGAAGACCGCGGCCAGCCCAATAGAGCTCGACCGCGGCTTACTTCAGAAGCTTCTGAGACAATCCACTACTCCGCAGTAATCGGCAGGTAGACCCGGCTACCCTGATCAGCGAACTCCTGAGACTTCTCAGCCATGCCGGCCTCGATCGCTTCAACGGAGTCCAGGCCGTGTTCCTTCGCGTAGTCCTGTACGTCCTTGGAAATACGCATGGAGCAGAACTTCGGTCCACACATGGAACAGAAATGCGCGGTCTTTGCCGGCTCTGCAGGCAGGGTCTCATCGTGGTAATCCAGCGCAGTGTCCGGATCCAGAGCCAGTGCAAACTGGTCATGCCAACGGAACTCGAAGCGGGCCTTCGACAGCGCGTCGTCACGCTCCTGAGCGCGCGGCAGGCCCTTTGCCAGGTCAGCGGCGTGCGCGGAAATCTTGTAAGTAATCACGCCGACTTTGACGTCGTCGCGGTTCGGCAGACCCAGGTGCTCCTTCGGCGTGACGTAGCAGAGCATGGCGGTGCCAGCCTGCGCAATGATTGCCGCACCGATAGCCGACGTGATGTGGTCATAGCCCGGCGCGATATCGGTTGCCAGCGGGCCGAGGGTGTAGAACGGTGCTTCCTCACACCACTCCTCTTCCCACTTCACGTTGTCGGCAATCTTGTGCATCGGAACGTGGCCCGGGCCTTCAATCATGACCTGACAGCCACGGGACTTAGCGATCTTGGTCAGCTCGCCGAGGGTGCGCAGCTCAGCCAGCTGGGCCTCATCGTTGGCGTCGGCAATAGAGCCCGGACGCAGGCCGTCACCGAGGGAGAACGTGACATCGTACTGCGCCAGAATGTCGCATAGCTCAGCGAAGCGGGTGTAGAGGAAACTCTCCTGGTGATGCGCGAGGCACCATGCGGCCATAATCGAACCACCGCGGGAGACAATGCCCGTCACGCGGTTGGCGGCCAGCGGCACATAGCGCAGCAGCACACCCGCGTGAACGGTCATGTAGTCCACGCCCTGTTCACACTGCTCAATGATGGTTTCGCGGTAGATTTCCCAGGTCAGCTTGGCCGGGTCACCCTTGACCTTCTCCAGCGCCTGGTAGATCGGCACCGTACCAACCGGCACCGGGGAGTTACGCAGAATCCACTCGCGGGTTTCGTGAATGTCCTTACCAGTAGACAAATCCATGATGGTGTCCGCGCCCCAACGGGTTGCCCACACCATCTTCTCCACCTCTTCAGAGATGGACGAAGTCACGGCCGAGTTGCCGATGTTGGCGTTGATCTTCGTGGCAAAGCGCTTGCCAATAATCATCGGCTCAGTCTCCGGGTGCTTGTGGTTGGCCGGAATCACCGCACGCCCCGCAGCGACCTCTTCCCGCACAATCTCCGGATCCACATTTTCACGAGCGGCGATGAAAGCCATCTCCGGGGTGACAATTCCCGCACGAGCCCATGCCAGCTGCGTCTTGACCTTCGGAGCCTCCTCAGAACCCGCAACCGCCGGCACTGCCGGAGCCTTCGGCCACGAGTCACGAGTCTTAGCCAACCCCTCCTTCAAATTCAGCTTCGGGTTTTCCTCGGTGTAAATACCCGAGGTGTCGTACGCATCGAAGTGAGTGCCGTCCGTCAGATTGATCCGACGAACTGGAATGCGCAGGTTCGCCTCACCGAAATCATTGCTGAACGCAACCTCGCCGTAATGCTTGTTGCTGCGGTAAATCGGACCAGTTGTAACCTCTCCCTCTTTTGGCGGAGCGGATACAGATACACGTGCGGCCATGAAGCAACACATCCCTTTCCTACGCTGGTATTACCCAGATTCAGGTTCGTCCGGTCGACGCTCGATCCCTAGCGTCCTCTCAGTGCCGGAAATTCGGTTGGCACTCCCGTGGTTTTGTAATGCGCCTCATAGTCTAACCAATCGTTCAGATTACTTCGGTCATTACGCCCACGATTGCCATCAACGCTTAACGACGGCACGGAGAATGCACCCCAAAAGTGCAGGTTGTGGCTGTGCAGCGGCGCTGTTTTGCATGGCGACCGCGTTGTCCACACCCCTAAAAAGTTATCCACAGTCGGTCTATTTTTTCGGCTTCTCAACAAGCGCGATTGTGATCGCAGTGTTATATCTTTCTCACACAAATTCTTTGGGGAGGGAAAATTGAAAAAGGCGACTACTGCCGCCCTACTGTCAGCACTTCTATGGGGAATAACGGGGACTAGTTGCGCATCGACTACGACCTCCGGCGAGGATATTCAACCTGCCGGCGACAATGCGACAGCTATCACTACTGACTCGGGCGTGACGTTACCTGCGGGTGTGCTTCCACCCAACAATCCGCCGAAGCCCGGTGATGCTCCACTTGGCCCCGATGGGCACTACAACTACGACGCACCCGAATTCGTCCTGACCAATCCGTGTGACGACCCTGAGATTATGGGGCGTTTAGACAGGCTGGGGTTCCGGGAGCAGACGTACATGGAGGGCCGAATCGAAGGAAATAAGCAGATTGGCTGCGTTATCGAATCCGCCACTTCCGGCCTGTTGAGCATCTGGCACGCCGCGGTCGCTCACTCGCAACTCGAGCGATACAGTGCCGAGCCTTTGGCCCATCACGAAGGGATTTTCAATTGGGTGACATTCACTCAAATCAATCCACTCGGAAGCTCTGCCTGTATCGCCTCTGTCGAAACAGAACAAGGGGCTCTCGGATTCGTTATCGACACAACAGGACAAGATAGCCCTGACCCACAACACCGACGGTGCGCTCCCGTAAATGAGCTGTTAATTGATTACTTGGGGGAAGAATCATGATGCATGCCGTAATTCCAACAATCGACTCTGCAATTCAGAAGTTCCATTCCACGAATTTGCTGGCAAATAATGCCATCCATATCCAGCCCAACTTGGCCGGCTACTCACAGGTTCCGTCACTCCAGCTGGTGGCGACAGAACACAGTCTCGCAATTTCCGGCAGTTCGGGAAGCTCTGCCGCCGTCGGACTGTCTCTGGGCAAACAGCTCACGTGGGCACAAACGAATCTCGCTGACTTCCGCCGCGTGATCACTGAGCACGAATCCACGATGAACCGGATTCTTCGAAGCATTAACCCGTTCAATGGTGACGGCGCTTCTCTTGCTGAAGTAGCGCGAACAAGCGGTGTATTTCAGCGTCGGCCAATGTTTGAAGCTGGAAGTCTAACTTTCGCGCCAGTCACACTTTCTGCGGAACTCGGTCTCGATGCGAAGTCCCTACTATCCATGTTTTCCTCGACAAACGACGGTGCCGTAGCCGAGGCAATCGCCTACTGGAACAACTTCGCCGAAACTATGACCACGTTGGCCAGCAATCTAACCTCCATCTCATCTGGCTTGGTGTCGAGCAACAGCGGTGCGGTCTTCTCTGCTGCTGACTCCACAATGAAAGGTCTGGCCGCACGCGCAACCAGCATCGCCACCGCATCTGAGGTCATGGCCGGACACCTTGCCGTTTTGCCGTCCGTGAAGGCGATGGCTGTCAATGCACTATCGGCGATTGAGGCCGAGTCCAAGGCACTCCCAAACCCTGGCGCGCAAAAGGCTTTTGAGCAGGCCGAGGTAGCGGCCTTTCTCTCTGGTCCGTATACCGCACAGCTACAGACAGCTATTCCCCGAATTCCGAACCTGGTATCTGCCGATGCGGGAAGTGGTGTGACTGCCGAGGTTTCCGTTGGAGCCACAGTCGCCGGGCGTTCTGGAACTAGTCAGTTCGGTCTTTCGCCTGCGGGGATGACTGGAAGCATGCATGCCGCCAGCGCACCAGTTGGCGCCACCTCAACTGTTCCGGATTCTCCAACACCGCAATCCACAGCCGCGAGTGCTTCCGCTCCTTCGCAGGTTCAACCGAGCACTTCGACTTTGTCGAGCCCCACCAATCCGTCTGCTACCCCTGTGCACTCCGCATCACCTGGCAGCCCAACGAGCTCCACAATCTCGTCAACATCCCCGACCGGTACATCAGCCATGGCTCAACCGAACGCGGCGAATCCGACCATGGTCGCCCCTTCGGGAGCGGGCGCCCCACTTCAACACACATCACCGCAAGGAGTTTCGTCTTACGGAGTTCACGGCAACCGGCCAGCTGGCTCCCTCGGTGCAGGACGCACTGCGGGGCTTACGCCAGCAGGCAATATCCCGGCACTGCCTTCTTATGGAAACGCAAACCCCCGTCCGCCGGCCTCGGGACTTCCGACTTCGAGTCCCGGTCGTATGCCAACGCCAACAGCAGGTCGTGGGATGGGAACCGGCTTGGGTGCCGGGGTCGCGGGTTCTGCCTTGCCAAACGCCTCGAATAGCCCCGCACAGCGCGGAAGTGGATTGATGAATTCTCTAATCAGCGCGCGCAACAGCACTGCTACCGGAACTACGGGTGCAGCTGGCGGAACCGCGGGCACCGCTGCTGGAAACCGTGGTACAGGGGCTTTCGCGGCCACCACTGCGGGTAACCGTGGCGGACTGCTCCAAAAGGACTCCGCACCGTCGGCACGCAAGCTGACAAATGTTGCCACCATCAGGGATAACGATGCCGGCGCTTTCGAGCAGAACGAATACCAGAAGGAGCTTTTCGGAGATGCGCCAATTACTATCCCGGCGGTGATTGGGCACAACGTCCGAGCGTAAAATCAGCGCGTCCAAGCTGATCCTTACCCGCTCGGGCGCCACGGGGAGATTGAACGGCGTCCGTGAATTCGTACCTCAACAACGCCTTCAACTTAGACACTTTTTCACCGGCTCCTTGGGCGGGATTGGCTCACTTTTCTCGTAGTTTTGGGACTAATTCGCCGCTTCTCCAAAAGTTGTAACTAAACCGAACGTTCGTTACAGTTACTGGAATGTCAAGTACCGACCACGCCGCTTCCACTAGGGCTAATCCGCCCACTCCAGTCACCCATAGGTGGGTCTTCCTCGCTATCATCAGCGCCGGCCTACTACTCATCGGCATAGATAACTCGGTGCTCTACACTGCCCTGCCGGTTCTGCGCGAGCAGCTCCACACAACCGAGTTGGAGGGTCTATGGATCATCAATGCCTACCCACTGGTGATCTCCGCACTCCTCCTCGGCACAGGCACCCTGGGCGACCGCATCGGTCACCGCAAGATGTTTCTTGTGGGCCTGACAATTTTTGGCTTCTCTTCCCTGGCCGCGGCCTTTGCGCCGCACGCCTGGGCGCTGGTCATCGCCCGCGGCTGCCTAGGACTGGGCGCCGCGACCATGATGCCGGCCACCCTCGCACTACTACGTGAGACCTTCCACCACCCTCGTGAACTTGCCACAGCTATTGGCATTTGGTCAGCCACAGCAACACTGGGCGCTGCCGCTGGCCCCGTCGTCGGCGGTTTCCTATTAGAGCACTTTTGGTGGGGCTCAATCTTCCTTATCAACATCCCTGTCGCAGTTTTCGCAATCATTGGCACGCTGATTTTCGCTCCACCGAATCAGCCCAACGCGGCCAAGCGCTGGGATTTTCTCACCAGCCTCTACGCGATGTTGGCCATGCTGGGTCTGGTTTCGCTCATCAAGGAACTCGCTGGCCATCGCTCCTCCACCGTCATCGTCGCAGCTATCGCCTGTGGGCTAGTGGGCGCGGTACTGTTTCAGCGTCGTCAGGCACGCCTTACCGAACCCCTCATCGACTTTTCGGTCTTCCGTTCGCCGATGTTTTCCGGTGGCGTGCTGGCAGCCGCGCTTGCCATGTTTGTCCTGGCAGGCGCCGAATTGATGACGACGCAGCGCTTCCAGATTTCCGTGGGATACGCACCACTCGACGCGGGCTTGCTAGTTGCCACCGCGGCACTGGCCTCCTTGCCAGTTGGTGTCATCGGCGGCATGGTGCTGCATCGAGTGGGTTTCCGCACACTCATCACCGGCGGCTTCCTCCTCAACGCCGTCGGTCTGGCAGGCATGTACTACGGCGTTTCTTCGGGCAATTTCCCGCTCATGATTGCGGGATTGATACTTCTCGGCGCCGGCGCAGGTTCTGTGATGTCGGTGTCGTCGACCGCGATTATCGGCTCAGCCCCGAGGTCAAAGGCAGGTATGGCGGCGGCGATGGAATCCGTGTCCTACGAATTTGGCACACTGATCACCGTCGCAATCACAGGCAGTCTCCTACCCATGTTCTACGCCCTGTTCACGCCTGTCGACGCCACTATCTCGCTCACCGATGCGCTTCACACGCCAGCGCTTAACGACGGCGCCCGCGCAGGCCTCGACAGTTCCTACCTGGCCATTTTGATTATCCTGGCTATCGTTGCTGTCATCGCAGCGATTGCGACTGCGGTGACATTCCGCGGCAACCCGAAGGAGACTGAATATGCGCACGAGTAAGCGCACTGCCATCCTCGACACAATCGTTGAGATTATCGAGACAAGCGGTTTTTCCGAGGTCACCTACGAAAATGTCGCAACTCAATGCGGAATGAGTAAATCAGGGTTGATTTACCACTTCCCCTCCCGCGAAGACATGATTCGCAGCGTCCATGAGCACATGGCGCAGTTATGGGAGGAGGAGCTTATCGAAGCCGCCGGCGGACCTGCGGAGGAGGTATCCCCCGCCAACCGCTTACGCGCGAACCTCCAAGTCTCGCTGGATACCGCAACGAGGGCTGAGCTACTTATGTCCATCGACTCTGCCACCAACCCGGAGCTGCGCGAGATTTGGACGCGCCTTTTGCGCCGATGGAATCCACCGGTAGAACAGATCGCCACCAACGAGGATGCCTGCATGGCCTACGTTGTCCAAATGATTTCCGATGGACTCTGGGCCAACGACTACCTCAACGGCAATCAGCTCACGAAAGCGCAGCGTATGGCAATTGCCGAGACTGCGGCAAAGCTGATTCCAGAGTCAATGGAGTAGCCAGCTCTAGACGCCCTTGCGCTGAACATCCTTGAGCTCGGAGTCAGCAGCCAAGCCATAGTTAGCGCCCTCATAGACAGCCTTTGCTCGATTCGTTCCATCGAGCACATACTCACTAAAGGACAACACCAGCGAGCCGAGCACATTCTTGGACGGATCATCCAGGTAGGTGCCGTGGTAGGAACCGGTGACTACCGCCTCCCAGGCAGGCCCTGCAGCATCGCGGTAACCACGTCGATCCGCATCAAGAGGAACGATGTCCTCATGTTCCGCAATGGCAACTAGGCTCGGAATCTCCGGCGGGGTGGAAATCAGTCCAGCGTCGGAAGGCCCTGGGTTGATGGCGACCAGCCCACGGGTGACCATATCGATACCCGCAGCCTGGAAGGCCTTATCCATCCTGTTGTTCAGGAAGATCGCAGAGCCGCCACCTGCAGAGTGCCCGACCAGCATCGTGCGGGAGAAATCGATCTTGCCTGCAAGTGGCGTGGACTCGTCCTCATTGGCCGCTGCAGCAACTGAAGCTGCCAGCACCATCTGTGGCGCGAACCAGTTGGTGAAGTTGTAGCCAAGAGCCACGACATATCCGTGGCTTGCATAGAGTCGCGCTTGCGCGTCGTACATACCTGGCTCAGTACCAATGCCAGGGCTCAGAACCATCAGCGGCGCGGACTCCATGGAGTCAATATCCGCCGGGTAGATAAGCTGTGCGCCAACTGGGGAGGCGTTGGCCGATTCAGGCAATACGTCATAGCAACCGGTGGTGCCGTGGACACCGTGGAGGTCCCGCAGTACGCGGTTGTAGATGGTGTAGACGACACCATCACATGGCATAGCTTCACGGGTTGCGGCAACTGGGTGGGAGCCCATCGCTCCGAACTCCTTGCGCAGCTGCCCCGCTTCTGACGCGAACGGCTCAGTAATATGGCCACTTTCACCGCCGGAGGTGCCGCGGTTGGCGCCACCCATTACATCCACCAGGCCACCGCCAATTTTGTCCACGATTTCCGAATTCTGATAGTCGATGGCGCTTTCACGTGCAGTGATGTCCGGTAGCTGACCAATGCGCGGTGCCGCCTGCGCTGGCACCTGTCCGCCGAGAACTACACCGGCTGCGAGCGAGAGAGCAACCACCTTCGAGAACGTGCGCGCCCACCCTTGACGGGATGCCGGCACGGTCTTTCCGGCGGCACTTAGTGAACCAATCATCGTTTTCCTTAACTCTTACCAAGAACCTAGGAATACGAATCTACCTAATACGTAAAGATAGAAATACCCTCCCCCATATTTCACCCCTCAAACAATCATCCAGGGCGCTAGAAATGTTCACTCTCGCCCAAAATTAACACCTCCACCCCCATTTCCTACCCTCTCTGCAAGAGCGCGCAAATTCAGAAAACCCACCTCACCACCGTTACCCACATATTTTTATTATCTTTTTCCGCAAACGCCTCCGCTGCCTCCCTACCAGCGCATACCTTATTGACACCAAGGAGAAAGCGGCCACACCCACACTCACTGTTAACCGACAATCGAGTGCGCATGGCCCTTAATAAAACCCCCGAACAGAAAAGAACTCCCACAATGAGAATCGGCATCCCCTTAGAACCCGATCCCCAGCAAACAATTGTGGCTGCGACCCCGGAGACCGTCGGCAAACTCGTCAAGCTTGGCTACGAGGTCGCCGTGCAGGCTAACGCTGGCATGGCTGCTAAGTTCACCGACGCGGACTACGAATCCGCCGGTGCCACCATTGTCGACGAGTCCGTCTGGCACAGCGATATCGTCGTAACGCTCGACACTCCGCCGGAGCAGTTCCGTGCACTGCTTAACGACGGTGCCATGCTGATTAGCCGACTTGCGCCAGGCCGAAACGAAGAACTGGTCGAAGAGCTCGCGCAACGCAACATCACTGCCCTTGCTATGGATGCAGTTCCCCGCATTTCCAGGGCACAGTCGATGGACGTGCTGTCGTCGATGGCCAACATCGGCGGCTACCGCGCAGTTGTCGAAGCGGCTTCTGCATATGGTCGCCTTTTCACTGGTCAGGTGACTGCCGCAGGCAAGATGCCACCAGCTACCGTTTACGTCATCGGCGCTGGTGTCGGCGGACTTGCGGCGATTGGTACGGCCAACTCGATGGGCGCGATTGTCAAGGCAACAGACCTGCGCCCTGAAGCCGGTGAGCAAGTCGAATCGATGGGTGCGGAGTTCATCCCGATTCCGGCCGCGACCGAGAAGTCCGAAGATGGCTACGCCAAGGAAATGACCAATGATCAGGCTGCCGCTGCCGCGAAGCTCTACTCCGAGCAGTCCGCCCAGGCTGACATTGTCATCACCACCGCGAATATCCCGGGTCGTCGCTCTCCACTGCTGCTGACTGCTGCCGATGTTGCAGCTATGAAGCCAGGCAGCGTCATCGTCGATATGGCTGCCGCCGGTGGTGGTAACTGCGAGATGACGGTTCCAGGCAAGACCATTGTCACGGACAACGGTGTGACCATCATCGGTTACACCGACCTTGCAGGACGTCTGCCCGCGCAGGCATCGTCGCTGTACGGCCAGAACATCTTCAACCTGTTCAAGCTGATTACGCCAGAAAAGGATGGCTCTCCGGTTCTCAATCTCGAGGACGAGATTATCCGTGGCATCACGGTGACAAAGGCTCGCCCACAGAATGGCGCCGGCTCTACCGGAGCTGAGATTCTCTGGCCACCACCGCCAATCAAGGTCGCTGTCACCCCTGCTGCCCCGCTGCAGGAGCAGCAGGCTCACCAGGCCGCATTAGAAGAGAGTGCGCCGGAGAAGGTTTCCTTCATGGGATCGGGCATGGGCTCGAAGATTGCTCTGGGCCTGACGGCACTGCTGGCAATTGTGGTTATGCTCAGCGCACCGCACAGCGTGAGCGCCAACTTCATGGTTCTCACTTTGGCTATCGTGCTTGGCTTCTACGTGATCTCCGCGGTCACGCCGCGCCTGCACACACCGCTGATGTCTGAGACCAACGCGATTTCCGGCATTGTTCTGGTGGGTGCGATTCTCCAGGTGGGAAGCTCCAACCTGTTGGTTTCCGGTCTCGCGTTCGCGGCCATCGTGGTCAGCTCCATCAATATCTTCGGCGGTTTCGCCGTCACCGACCGCATGCTTGGCATGTTTGTGAAAGAGGAGGCATAAAGTCTAATGGCTAGCATTGATACTGCTTCGCTTCTGGACTGGACCTACCGCCTGTCCAACGTCGGCTACATTGTCGCCGCCGTCCTGTTCCTCGCTGCCCTCTCGGGCCTGTCCAAGCCGGAGACCGCTCGCCGCGGAAACGCCTTCGGTATTGCTGGTATGGCTGTCGCCGTTGTCATTGCCATCTTCCAGGCACTGGTCACCGCTGACACCAAGCCGGACACTCACCTCTCTCCGCTGGCCACTCTGATCCTCATCGCTGTCGCTATCGGCATCGGTGGTGTCATCGGCATCACTCGCGCTCGCAGCGTCGCCATGACTGGCATGCCGCAGCTAATTGCACTGTTCAACGGTCTGGTCGGCCTCGGGGCCATCTTCATCGGCTTCAACTCCTACATCTTCGCCGAAGATGTCACCGCCGATGCTCAGAAGTTCCACCTGGGTGAGGTCTACATCGGTGTCTTCATCGGTGCCGTGACCTTCACTGGCTCCATCGTCGCCGGCCTGAAGCTCTCCGAGAAGATCAAGGGCTCGCCGCTGCTGCTGCCGGGCCGCAACGCTCTGAACATTGCCATCCTGGTGGTCACTCTGGTTCTCCTGGCTGTCTTCATCGCAACCGGTACCAACGGTGGAGCCGTCGCATGGGCCTGCATGGTCGGAGTTACTGCCTTGGGCCTGTTCTTGGGCTGGCACTTGGTCATCGCTATCGGCGGTGGCGACATGCCGGTCGTCGTGTCCATCATGAACTCCTACTCCGGTTGGGCCGCTGCTTTCACCGGCCTCATGCTTGGCAACCCACTGCTCATCATCACCGGTGCACTGGTCGGTTCCTCCGGCGCCTACCTGTCCTACATCATGTGTGAGGCCATGAACCGATCCTTCGCCAACGTTATTCTGGGCGGCTTTGGCTCCGAAGCTACGTCGGCAAGCGCTGTGGAAGGCTCCCACACTGAGGTCAACCACGAGGACACCGCAGAAATCCTGCGCAACGCGGACAAGATTCTCATTGCTCCGGGCTACGGTATGGCTGTGGCACAGGCTCAGTACGCCGTCGCCGATCTGGTACGCAACTTGCGTGCCGACGGTAAGGAAGTGGTATTCGGTATCCACCCAGTCGCCGGCCGCCTGCCGGGTCACATGAATGTGCTGCTGGCCGAAGCCAAGGTTCCGTACGACATCGTGCTGGAACTCGACGAGGTCAACGACGACTTCGCCGATGTGGACGTCACTCTGGTCATCGGCGCAAATGACACCGTCAACCCGATGGCGGAACAGCCGGGCTCTCCGATTGCGGGCATGCCGGTGCTGAAGGTGTGGGAATCTGAGCGTGTGATTGTTTTGAAGCGTTCGATGGGGTCAGGTTACTCGGGCGTCCAGAACCCACTGTTCTTCAACGAGAACACTGACATGCTCATCGGTGATGCGAAGGCCAGCATCGATTCCCTGAACCGCATCCTGTCGGATTCGAAGGTCAACGCTTAGCACTTCGAATAAGCAGCGCCTCGGCAGTCATTACCTATGCTGCGTCACGCACCATCGTGATGTGCTCAATGCCGGCTTCCATGAAGGTCTCCCCGACCTCATGGAAGCCGGCTTTTGCGTAAACACCCTTCGCCTGGGTCTGAGCATGCAAAACCAGCCCGGTATTCGGGTGGTCTGCAATGACCTGCCGCAGTAGCTGTGACGACAGTCCTGTGCCGCGAGCCGCAGCATCGACGACAACGCGGCCGATTGTGCGCGGGTAGCTCGACGAAAACTCATCGAGCGTGTCAATCACACGCAAGTACGCAATAATCTTGCGGGAGTCATTGGCGTCGCGGATGAAATAGTGCTCCGCGGTGTCTTCTAAGTCGCGCCAGTCCATTTCCGGCTCAGCGCAGGATTGCTCTAGGTAGAACACGTCGGTGCGCAGTGCAGAGATGGCGTAAGCATCGGTCACGCTGAGATCGGAAAAGGAAGCGCGTTCAATCATGGTGGCTGATTTTACTGCGAAGAGCTGTGTGACGCTGATAGCTGGCAAACGTAGTGGCGCACCATCGCGCAGAATGACGCCGCAGACCTATGCCGCCCGCACCCGGCGGAATTGTACCTTCGCACCGGGCACCAATTGCCCGGCTCTCGACAATGACGGCTCCGTCAGCACACCAATGACCGGATATCCACCCGTCGCCGGATGATCAGGACCGAAAATAATCGGCTGCCCCGATGCGGGCACTTGTATCGCACCGGGAACCATTCCCTCGCTTGCCAACTCATGGGTGACCTGGCGCTCAAGAGTAGTCCCACTCAGCCGAAGCCCGACGCGGTTGGCCTCTTGCGTCACGGTCCATGTCTTGTGAAAGAAATCACTGACGCTTTCCGACGTAAACCAGTCCGCCCTAGGGCCAGGAACAACATCTAGGCGCGCAGTCTCGCTCGACCAATGAGGCGCGGGATAAATTGCGATTGACGACCCCGTCGAATACTCCGGGTCGCCGACCTGCAAGACCTGACCGGCCTGCAAAGGCGTTGGGCCGAGCTTGCCGAGCGTATCGTATGACCGCGAGCCCAGCACTTCCGCGACATCGATACCTCCTCGAATCGCGACATACCCGCGAAGACCGGCATCGAAGGTACCAAGCCGCACAATTGCCTTCGCCCCGACCACAATTCGGCTATTCATCGAGGTCTTGATGACCTTGCCATCCTGCTCGACAGTCACCTCACCGTGAGCTCCTGCAAAGGAGATGATTGCTCCCTCCGCTACTTGGAACTCCAACCCACCGACGACGCATTCGAGCACCGCCAGGCTTTCTTCGTTGACAACCATCCTGTTAGCAGCTGCCGCGGACTCGCGGTCGAACGCACCGGAGGTACTCACGCCCAGGCTGCCTTGCCCTGCACGGCCCAAATCCTGAATCGTCGTCAAAATACCGGGTCGAATAATCTGGATAGAATTCTTCATCTCTTCCGCACCCTTTTCTACGCCGCACTCACCGTAGAAGTCGCTTCAAATTGCACCTCAGTCCCGGGCTCAAGCAGCGCCGGATTAGGCCGATTTAAGTCCCACATCTCCACATCTGTATGCCCCAAGAGCTGCCAGCCACCGGGCGAATCGATGGGATACACACCTGCGAATTGGCCTGCAAGTCCGACAGAGCCCTTGGGAACTCGAGTGCGCGGCGTCGTAAGGCGAGGAATATCAAGCGGCTCTGGCCACCCCTGACCGCTCCCACGCACCATGTAATAAAAGCCCGGCGCGAATCCACCGAACGCGGCCGTCCACGGGCGCTCGCAGTGCCAATCAATTAACGCTTGAGGGCTCATCCCAAGGCTTTGTGCCAAGGACTCAAGGTCCGCGCCGTCATAGTGAACAGGAATCGTCATTGTTTTTCGCTTGTCGACGGTCTGCCTCTGAGTATTGTTGCCCCGCAGCGCAGTTTCGACTGCGCCGAGGTAGCGACGCGCCGGTCCGCGAAAGCGAAGTAGGAGCGTTTGAGCTGCAGGTACCCTGTCAACGAGTCCCTCGATCTCGGCCGCAGCAGAGTGTGCACGAAGTACCTTCGCCAACGGATTGGCCGATGATGAATAGTCGATAAGCAGCGCATTTGTTCCCATAGGGCGAATCTCGGCCATGGCGGTGCTGATCCTTTCTTTCTTGCGAGGTTGAAAACTGCGGTCGATAAGACCGGTGTACGAGTCCGCGCTATACGTGGGCAGCGACGGTGACTCCGGCGTCGACAAGCCCTTGGCGAATCATACGGGACAGTTCGACCGCGCCAGGGGTGTCTCCGTGCAAACAAATAGAGTCAGCCTGCACGGTCAACGGTGAACCGTCGTAGGCGGCGATTGGTTCCCCACTAGCCATTGCAATGACGCGTTTGACGACGGCATCGGGTTCTACAATGACCGAGCCCTCGAGTGCTCGGGACACCAGAGTTCCGTCGGAGTTGTATGCGCGGTCTGCAAAAGCTTCCCGAATCACAGGGAGGTCCGCGTCGAGGCTGAGCCGTTCGATGACCGACCCCGGCTGCGCCATAATGGCAAGTCCATCTCCGCAGGTGGAGCGAGCGAGCAGGAGCGCCTCCACCACTGCAGCGGCCTGATTTTCATCCACTGCGATGCGGTTATAGAGGGCACCGTGGGGCTTGACATAGGAAACTTCGGTACCCACCGCCCGTGCACACGCCGATAGGGCACCAATTTGATAGATGGTTTCGGCTCGCAATTCTCGATGTGAATAATCCATGCGACGTCGTCCGAACCCGGCGAGATCGCGGTAGGCGACGTGCGCGCCAATGCGAATTCCGCGCGCGGCAGCTGCCTCACAGGTCTCCATCATGACGCTAGCGTCACCCGCGTGATACCCGCAGGCAATATTCGCACTGGTCACAATGTCCAGCAGAGCGATATCATCACCCATCTTCCACGAGCCGAAAGCTTCCCCAAGATCAGAGTTGAGATCGATAGTGGCGCCCATAAACGTCACCGCTCCTTCCAAGTAATAATGCTGGTCTTTGTACCGTTGTTATGTTGGTTCTCATCTGAGCTGTGCGAGAAACCGGGGGGATTAGCCGAGCATTTCAAACACACCGCCGAATGAGCGCCACGCCAAGAACCAGGCGACTGCTACACCCACGATTCCGATAGCCGCCAACCACTTCGGGTACTTGTAGCCATTCATGAGGTCCGCGCGGAACAGGGCGATGTAAATCAGCACAGTAACGCCAATTGGTAGAACCAAGCCGTTGAAGGCTCCGGCGAAAACCAACAGCGTCGCTGGAGCCGTACCGATGACACCGAACAGCAGCGTGGAGATTGCAATGAGGACAATGGTGATTGTGTTTTGAGTCTTGGCTCCTGCACCCGAGGAACGAGTCAGAAACGTTGCCGAGGTGTAGCTGGCACCCACAATCGACGAGATTCCCGCAGCCCACAGGACAACGCCGAAGAAGCGCATACCCCAATCGCCTGCCGCAGCTTGGAATGCCTCTGCAGCGGGGTTTCCATCCGTATTGAGGACCACGCCACCCGCGACCACTCCTAAGACAGCTAGGAAAAGCAGGAAACGCATGATGGCCGTGACGATGATGCTCGTCACAGATGAGCGAGTGGTCTGCGCGAGGTTCTCTACACCGCCAGCGCCAGCGTCAAGCATGCGGTGAGCGCCAGCGTATGTAATGTAACCGCCAACAGTGCCACCGACCAGCGTGATGATTGCCAGCAAGTCAATCGTGTCGGGCATGACCGTGTTTTTCAATGCTTCCCCTACTGGCGGGTTAGAGCTGAACGCCACAACCCCAGTGACCAGGATCATCACGACACCGAGCACGACGAGTGCCTTGTCCAGCGCCATACCTGCCCGCCGGGAGAGAAAGAAGCCAATGGCGAGGATTGCAGTAACAATGCCGCCGATCTTTGCGTCCACGCCTAACATCGCGTTCGCGCCAAGTCCAGCACCGCCGACGTTGCCGATATTGAAGACCACACCACCAATGACAATGAGAATTGACATAAGCCAGCCCAACCCCGGAAGCACGGCGTTGCCGAGCTCCTGCGCGCGGTGTCCAGAGACAGCGATTACTCGCCACACGTTGAGCTGAATCGCGATATCAAGAAGCACCGAGATCAAAATGGCAAAGGCGAAAGCCGCGCCAAGTTTGGCCGTAAAGGTTGCGGTCTGGGTGAGGAAGCCCGGCCCGATAGCACTGGTCGCCATCAGGAATACAGCGCCGAGGAGTGCCGTTCGACGCGCCTTGTGGGCAGATGTTGAAGCGTCCATAGCGTAAGGCCTTTCCCTACAAGCCAGACGATTCCTACGTTGAAGGATTCCTACGTTGAAGATCGTCTGCACCGAGATTGTTGAACAATGTCTCGTATGTTAATTGGTGATGACCGCCACACAAAAGTGCTTTAGTAGTCTGTATTACATGACTACCCCCGGAAGCATCTTCGACGATCAGGCCCACACGTCCTCTGGGGAAAAACAACATGACGTTTCAGTAGCGGATGTCACCGCAACTGTCCTGCGCCGAGAGATTCTCGCCGGAAAGCACTACAGCGGCGAGCAGCTCCGTGAAACCCAACTTGCTGCGCGACTGCAGGTCAGTCGCAACACCATCCGACAGGTGTACCGGAAGCTGGAATCTGAGGGGCTACTTACTCACATCCCTCATCACGGCGTTTTTATCGCCTCCTTCGACAAAGAACGCATCCGCGAGCTGTATGCTTTTCGCCATGTCGCCGAATGCGGAACACTGCGGTCGCTAAGCACGAGCCAAGCAAAGCTCCTCGGCGAGGAGATTCTTTCTATTTGTGGTTCACAGTCATCATTGAACCTTCCCGAACGAAATAATGCCTTTCACCTCGCCATCGTCAGAGCTTCCGGGTCCCCCGACCTGTTAGCCACCGCCGAATCAATTCAGGCCCAACTCCGTCTTTGCTTTCTCTCCTACCCCCAAAGCATCGAGCTTCATGCCCGATACGCCAATCGCCACATCAGTATCGCCAAGGTTCTCATCGAGGACACGCCTAACCACGCCGCCGACCTCCTCAGCGCCTACCTCAATGAGTCGTTCGGTGCCGTCACCGCTGCCCTCCCGCTTGCCGATCGTTCGTAATTAGCAGCTAGGACTACAGTGATGGACATGGCAGCAAATCCAGGCAACGCATACGCAATGACCATTACGGAGTTCGGCCCAGCTGACATTTTCACCAGGACACTTATCGAGCCTGCTCAGCCCGGTCCCGGCGAAATCCTGGTCAAAACCATAGCCATCGGCGCGAATCCACTGGATTACAAGATGCGCGATGGCTCTTCCGGTCTGTGCGCAAAGTTCACCCCTCCGGCCGTCCTCGGACGCGAAGCCGCTGGCGAAGTCGTTGCCGTCGGCGAAGGTGTGGACAGCTTCGCCCCCGGCGACCGAGTCTTCGGCATGCGCGGCTTCGACGACTTCCGCGGCACTTACGCAACGCACAACGTCTTCCCCGCCGACAGTGTCGTCCGAACGCCCGATTCGCTTGACGACGTCACCGCTGCGGGCCTTGCCCTGGTGGGAATCACGGCGACCGTGGCTGTCAATCAGCTAGCAAAGGTGAAAAGCGGTGACACCGTACTCATTCATGGCGCCGGTGGTGGCGTGGGCCAGCTGATGACGCAGCTGGCGGTTACCCGTGGCGCAACTGTGTTGGCGAGTGCGTCGTCACGCCATCATGAAAAACTAGTGGGCTTTGGCGCGCAGCATATTGATTACACAGCGGAAGATGTATTCGAGGTTGTGCGACAGCAGTTCCCCGAGGGCGTAGATGTTGTGCTCGATGGCGTGTACTTCGACACTTTCCTCCCCTCGCTGGATGTGCTGGCATCGGATGGTCGGATTGTGGCGCTGCCTTCACTGGCCGATCTGGCACCGGCGAGGGAGCGTGGCATTGAGGCACACATTCCGGCTATTTCGAATGATACGACTATTTATGCCGACCTGGCCGACCGCGTGGTTGCCGGTGAGATTTCACTTCCTATCGGACTGACTAAGAATCTCACCGAGGTCGCGGAGGTCCACCGAATATTGGAAGACGGGCACGCTGACGGCAAGATTGTGATGACCGTCGAGTAATTCAAGTGCGTTACTACAGCTCGCGACGAGCGTTTTGATACGTCTTCGTCAGCGAGCACCACAGCTCGTCGGCATCAGAGATGGCTTCCACCAGCTCCCGGTTGGTCATAGTTTCGCGCTGCTCGCGCAGTCGGTTGTTTAGCTTCCGAGCACGAGAGAGCTCACCGCGTAGCTCGATGAGCTCCGGCGTTGCCTCACCGGAGGCAAATACATCCTTGTAGATGGTGCCAACGCCCATTGTGGTGTTCACGTTGTCCCAGGCAGAGAGGATTGCGGTGAGCTGGTACTCGGCGTCCATGGCAATCTGCTGCAGCTCAGCGTGATTACGCTCGACGAGCTCGTGCGCCTCAGCGCTGCGGCGCACACCGGCCCACGCCTGGTATGCAATGAGAATCGCAAGCACCAAGCCCGCAACTGGCAATGCATATTGCAGAATCCACAACGTGACACCGAAGAGCTGAACAATCAGGCCGAAGAAGAAAAATACGACAATGACCGTCACGCACCCGTTGTCGGAGCCTGAACGTTTACTCACCGCGGCGTCACCTCCGCCGCAGCATTCAAGATCGCATCGGCCCCCAGGTGGCTGGCGTAGCCAAGTCCGACGCCTGCTGCCAGAAGAAGTATTGCCAGCAGCGTATAGACGATTGCCTCTTTGACAGTGCTAGTGACCACGATGCGCTGCTCTTCGTAGTCAAGCAGTGTCCGCATGTCTTTGGTCGAGGCATTCAAGCGACGTTCGAGAGCGGCCATGTGTTCCTGTTGCTCGGCAGGCGAGATAGCGATGGCATTCAATGGCACATCAACGCTCTCGACACTGGCATATGCCTGCCGACGAGTACTCTTCACGCTGTCGAACGAAACTGACGGTGCGGGCGGCACTTTCGTCGGCCCAGTGAGATTCCGCGACACCTTATAGTAGGAGCGCGCTGCGGCTCTCGTCAGTTCGTTGTTGGAGTCGCCTTGATTGCCCATAGTGCCGAGTCTGCCACATGAATTTTCTTTGGCTCGGTATCGCCCACCTCATCGAGGATGGCGAAGACATGCATGCCTGCATATGGTGTGGCTTCGGCTCGGAGCACGGTCCCCGGGCCTACCCCTGAGGTAGCCAAATAGCGCAGCAATTCCGGATCGGAGTCGTTAATACGATCGACTACCACCATCGCGCCAGCTTCGATATCCGTCAGGTCGGTGCGTACTGCGCTGGCGATGGTACCGCTTGCACTGGGAATTGGATCGCCATGCGGATCGCGCTCAGGGAATCCCAGCATTGCATCAATGCGATTAATAAATTCCTCCGAGACCGCATGTTCAAGCTTTTCGGCTTCCTCGTGAACCTCATCCCAGGTGTATCCGAGAGTAGAGACCAAGAAGCTTTCAATAAGCCGGTGGCGACGCACCATAATCAGCGCAATATCCCGCCCACGGTCCGACAGGCTGATGCCCCGGTACGGCTCGTGGTTGACAAGGCCACGTGCAGCTAGCTTCTTCACAGCCTCGCTGGCGGTCGGCTTCTTTTCGCCCATCCGCTCAGCGACGTCGCCAAGTGCCACTTTTTCACCGGTGCGCTCGTGCAAATCCCAAATGACCTTGAGGTAGTCCTGGGTCTTTGCTGGTAAATCCTCCACGTGCATTCTTTAAACTCTAGCGTTATTGCGTGTTGCCGCAATCTTGAGGGGGACATAGAAACAACCGGCGCACACGCCAATGCAGCCACCAACTGACAGATTCGCCGCCACCGCAATGAATAGCCCCACCAGGCCAATCGCGATACCCATCAATGGTGCTAACACGAATAGCAAACGGGTATCGTTCACTACCCCAACAAGCGCAGCTGCAGGGGCAGCCAACAGCGCGATGGACAGAATCGTACCCACGGCCGGAATCAGCGCCACCAGAGTCAACACAATCAGCCCGCTGATGACCAACTGTGCTTTTCTCCTCGAATGCGCGACCCCGAAAGATTCCGGGTCGAAGGTGGAGTAAATCAGCTGCCGCCACCGAGCCGCCAGCACCACCGCCACCAGCAGCAAGAGCCCACCCGACAGCGCAATATCGATCTTGTTCACGTTGAGTACGCTGCCGACCAGGAAACTCTCAACCTTCACCGGCAACGGGGCGAACCACTTGTTCAGGAAGTAGCCCAGCGCGAACCCGAATGTCAGCACAATTCCCGCCGCTGAGGATGTCGTCCCCACTTTTGACAGACCGAACAGTGCCCCAATCGGAATGCACATCAGAAGTGCCCCGGTAAAGAGGAACACCGAAATCCACGAGTGGCTCAGGCCGAGCGCTGCCGCAATAACAACGCCTACAACCGCACCGGGAAAAGTCGCATGGGTAATCGCTTCTGCAAAGAAGACTTGCCTGCCCAGCACCGCGAGTACCCCCACTACTCCAGCCAGGGCTCCTACCAGTATCAGCTCGATGATTGGCAAAATCAGGATGCTAGACACGTTCGCCTCCTATCACCGCACGTAGCCCCAGTGCCACGAAATACAGTCCCACCGAGGTCAGTGCTACGACGGCCTGAGGCGACACCGGCCCCAAAGGCACCAGTGCCAACCCAACGATTCCGCTGAGGCAGCCCACTGCAATCGCAATCGGCACCATCACATGCACTCGGCGCGTCAGCAGTCTCGCCGCCGCTCCCGGAACGACCAGATAGCCGACTACCAATAGCACGCCCACTGCGCTTGCCGACGACACCACCACCGCAGCAATCGCCGCATTAATGGCGAGGTCAATGCCCCACACATTGACGCCTGCGGCTTTGGCACCGAAGCGATCAAAGGCAACAAACACCTGCTGGCGCCAGGTCACTGCGATAAGAACCAAGGCGATGGCACAGACAATCAGGGCGCTGGTGAGTCGGGAGTCGGTGACTTCCAGCAGTCGCCCGAACATGAGAGCTTCCAGCTGTCCTGACTGGTCACCTTTCTTCAGCGAGAGGATCACACCGATGGAAAAGAAGCTGGTCAGTACAACTGCCACTCCAGCTTCCGACATGTGCGAGCGCGATACCAAGGTCAGTGCTACTGCCACTACCACCGCAAATGCCGCAGCCACCGGGATAATCATGTCGATGCCGCCGAATACGGCACCGGCCACAATTCCGGGAAAAATCGAATGCACCATGGCCTCGGCATTGAATTCGAGGCCACGCAGGTTCACGATGACACCGACCAGGCCAGAGACCGCCCCGAGGGCTATCAGCAGCACCAGCGGTCTGAACATGAAAGGCGCTACCCCAAGCGCATTCGCAAGCTCAGTCCACATAGGCTGGCACCAACTTCGAGGTCGCACCAAAAGCCGGCTGCTCTGCCACGATTAATGTGTTTTCGCAGGTCTCTTCAGCAAGCACGAGATCATGAGTGGCCGCAATGATCGCCGTGCCATTTTCCTTCAGTTCGTTGAGGAGATTCAGCAGCATCACCCGATTTTCAGTGTCGAGGCCGTTGAACGGCTCGTCGAGAAGCACGAGTTGCGGACGTGCGACGATGGCGCGCGCCAACAGGACACGTTGCTGCTGACCTCCGGAGAGGTTGCCGAAACGATCAACGGCGCGGTCGGCAAGCCCGACTTTGGCTAGCGCTGCGTGGATGCGTTCTTTGCGGTGTCCAAGCGGTTGGAAGGGGCGCAGTTCGCGCAGAACCCCCATGGCGACGACATCGAAAGCCGTGACCGGAAAAGTGCGATCGAGGTCTGCCGACTGCGGGACGTAGGACACAATCTTCGCGTTATTGTGCATCTCACCAGCGAGGAGACGAGTCCCGCCCAAGATTCCGCGCAGCACGGTCGTTTTTCCAGAGCCATTGGCGCCGATGAGTGCAAGCCCGGTACTCGGCGCGACACTGGCGGTGATGTGGCTGACGATGGGTACCGCCGTGTAGCCGAATGAGGCATCGCAGAGCGTGACTATCGGGTCGGCTGACATGGGGTTGGCTAAGTGGTTGAGACTCACTTGATACCCTCTGGCAGTGGCGCGACGGTTCCATCCCATGCCGTCACAACCTGAGTGACGTTGTGGATGATTGAACCGATGTAGGTCTCGCCGTCACTGCCGGCCGGACCAAGCGAGTCACCGTAGAGCGCGTCCTCACCAACGATGGCCTTGACACCCGCGGCCTTGGCGATTGCCTCAATTGACTTCGAGTTGTTCGAGTTTTCCGCAAACAGCGCGGTTGCGCCCGAGTCCTTCACTGTCTTTGCCGCCTCGGCAATATGCGCGGCCGTGGCATCCTGCTGCTCATTGAAATCAGACAGCGCTGCGCCGATGAAGTTGATATTGAACTCGTGGGAGAAGTATCCAAAAGCATCATGGCTGGTAAACAGCACAGGGTCCGACACAGTGGCGATGGACTTACTTGCCCACTGATCCAGCTGATCCAGCTTGTCCTGGTAGACCGCAACGTGGTCGGCGATGGTGGACTTCAGCTCATTGTCGCCACGTTCCTCGGCAACCTTTTCCAGGGCGTAGCCGATGTTGGCAACCTGAATCTTGGCGTTCTTAGGCGAGGTCCATACATGCGGATCGAAGCGGAATTCCGCCTCTTCACCGGGCTCTTCCGGCGGAAATGGCCATGGGGCGACATCAATCTTTTCCACCCCTCGGTCAATGGTGTAGTTACCATTCTTTGCCTTCTCTGGCGGCAGCGGCTTGGTTTTGTCCATATCCTTGGCCGCCTTCATGGCATCTACGTCACCTGCAGTGAGAACGCCACTGGTTACTGCCATCGTTCCGGAAAAGCCCGAGGATTCAATCGCCTGGTCCAGGAAGTGCTCCAGGTCGACTCCGTTGACGAACAAGAGATCCGCGTTACCGGTCTTGGTCAGCTGCTCATGGGTCATTTCCAACTCATGAGCCGTTGCATTCGGCGCCAACAGGCAGGTCAAATCAACTTCATCGATGTCCAGCTGCTTCACGTAATCACAGATCTGCGTCGTGGAAGCCACGACGTTGATTGGGTTCTCGCCGCTGGCTTCACTGTTGCTATCACCGCAGGCTGCAAGGCCAGCGCCAGCTAACAGGATCGAAAGGCCCGCGCACAAGGACTTGGCCGACCGCGAAAGTTTTCCGGAAACTGTCATGTTTGTGTCCACTCTTGGTTGTTCATTACTGCTTTACGACGGCCACGGATGCCCAACCACTTCCGTAAAGCAGTTCCCTTTAAGGGCGGTTTGGGCGGTCTTCGCCGTTCATTTATCACGTGCGAGAGTAAACCTAACGACAAGCATTTTCAACCCATTGAACTTAAGTGTTTTTAGAACTACATTCTCTAAAGATAAACATTGAACAAGCTCTAGCCACAGGCAACCACGCCACAGCATCAACCTTCACGCCACAACATCAGCCATGATGGAGACATGAAAGCAAAGATTTATCACAACGCTCGCTGCTCAAAGTCACGTCAGGCTCTCGCTGTACTGCGTGAGGCCGGTATCGAACCGGAAATCATCAAGTACCTGGACACTCCCCCAACCAAGGACGAGCTGCGTTCGCTAATCGAGGCCGCCGGCCTGAACGTCATCGACGCTGTGCGCACCAAGGAAGCGGAGTTCAAAGAACTGGGACTCTCAAAGGAATCCAACGACGAGGAACTCCTGGATGCGATGGTGTCGCACCCGCGTCTGATTGAGCGCCCTTTTGTCGTCACCGACAAGGGCGTCCGCATGGCTCGCCCTACCGAGGCAATTGAAGAAATTTTGTAGCCAGTGTTAACCGACCCCTTCGGGAGTCCTATACTTACCACTAAACCAAAGTTAAATTTCTCTAATAATTGCTGCCCCACCCACTGAGTTCAACCTGACCAGCGCGGTGCTTTTGCGTTTCACCACCCCTTGGCGCAAACACACGCATTATTTCGTTTTTGGTTGATTCCCCGCTCGAACCGTCGGCAAGCACTCCCACCCCTTGCGTTTTCGACACTCAGCGTCGGAACCGACCGCATTTCTACATGCTTTTAGATAAGGGGTGCCATGCCAGCGCAAGAACCCAATACTTCTGCAACCACCATTGCAGAGCGCCCGGGCGTCGAATTACTCACGCCAGTAAAGGATCTACCGCCGGTCGGATATGTCGACCGACGTCCAATGCCCTGGTCCAAGCGGCTGATTTTTGCCGCCATCGCCATTGTCGCAACCATCGGTTGGGCGATGATTGCCCTCAACCGCGGTGAGACCGTTAACGCGACCTGGCTCGTGCTAGCCGCAGTGGGAACCTACATCATCGGCTACCGCTTCTACGGACGCCTCATTGAGTACAACGTCATTCGCCCACGCGATGACCGCGCTACTCCCGCTGAGCGCTACAACGACAGCCAGAACTTCATGCCGACTGACCGCCGCGTGCTCTTCGGACACCACTTCGCCGCCATTGCTGGCGCGGGCCCACTGGTCGGACCGATTATGGCAGCCCAGATGGGCTACCTGCCGGGCACAATCTGGATTGTGTTCGGTGCGGTGTTTGCGGGAGCTGTGCAGGACTACATGGTGCTGGCCATTTCCACGCGCCGCAAGGGCCGTTCACTTGGTCAGATGATTAACGACGAGATGGGTAAAGTCGGCGGCATTTTCGCAATCGTCGGCATTTTGGTCATTATGACCATCCTGATTGCGGTGCTCGGTGTCGTAATTATCAACGCACTTGCCGAGTCTCCGTGGGGTGTTTTCTCCATCACGATGACTATCCCAATCGCCATCTTCATGGGCCTCTACCTGCGCTACATCCGCCCGGGTCGCGTCTCTGAGGTCTCCATCATCGGTGTCGTCCTTCTTATGCTGGCCATTATCGCCGGTGGTTGGGTCAACGCCGATCCGACCTGGCACGACATCTTCCTGTGGGACAAGACCACTCTGGCCTGGGCACTGATTGGTTACGGATTCGTCGCCTCCGTCCTGCCGGTATGGCTGCTACTGGCCCCACGCGACTACCTGTCGACCTTCATGAAAATCGGCGTCATCGGACTGCTGGCTGTTGGCATTGTCCTGGTTAGCCCGAGCATTCAGATGCCAGCCGTCACCAAGTTCGCACTGGACGGTACCGGCCCGGCATTTGCCGGCGAACTATTCCCGTTCCTGTTCATCACCATCGCCTGCGGCGCCCTGTCCGGGTTCCATTCACTGGTCTCCTCAGGTACCACTCCGAAGCTGGTGGAAAAGGAATCCCAGATGCGCATGATCGGCTACGGCGGCATGATCATGGAGTCCTTCGTGGCTGTGATGGCAATGTGCGCAGCCGTCATCATTGACCAACATCTCTACTTCGCCATGAATGCCTCTGCCGCACTAACCGGCGGCGCTGCCGACAGCGCGGCGGCCTATGTGAACAGCTTGGGCCTGAACTCTCCGGATACCGACCCGGCAGCACTCACCGCTGCAGCACAGTCCGTCGGTGAGAACTCCATCGTCTCCCGCACCGGCGGTGCCCCGACGCTTGCATTCGGCATGTCGGAGATTCTGTCCGACCTCTTCGGCGGCGATGCTCTCAAGGCCTTCTGGTACCACTTTGCCATCATGTTTGAGGCCCTGTTCATCCTCACCACCATCGACGCAGGCACTCGTGTCGCCCGCTTCATGCTTGCCGACGCCATTGGCAACATCCCCGGCCTGACCAAGTTCCGCGATGCGTCGTGGACCGCCGGCAACCTGATTACCTCGGCTGTCGTCTGCCTCGGCTGGGGCTCCATCCTGGTCATGGGTGTCACCGACCCGCTGGGCGGCATCAACATGCTGTTCCCACTGTTCGGTATTGCAAACCAGTTACTGGCGGCAATGGCGTTGACACTGATCACGGTGGTCGTCGTAAAGCATGGCCTGGTCAAGTGGGCGTGGATTCCTGGCCTGCCGCTGGCGTGGGATCTCATTATCACCATGACTGCGTCGTGGCAGAAGATCTTCCACGATGACCCCGCGATTGGCTACTGGGCACTACACAATGCTTTCAAGGATGCGAGGGCGCAGGGGCTGACTGAGTTCAAGACGGCCAAGACGGCTGAGGACATCGATGCCGTGATCCGTAACACCGCTGTACAGGGAACACTCTCTGTGGTGTTCGCGGCTGTGACGCTGATGGTTGTGTTCGCTGGTGTCGTAGCAATCGTGAGGGCGCTGCAAAATGGTGCTGCTTCTGGCAAGGATGTCGGAACGAGCGCCGAGCCCTACGTTGCTTCCCGCTACTTCGCACCGATTGGTTTTGTGCGCACGGATGTTGAAAAGGAGATTGAGTCCGCGTGGGCTGAGATTCCCGACGACGATCCGCGGCGATTCCAGGAGACCGCCCACTCACACGCCCATGTCGGGGGACACTGATGATTACGCAGGCATTGAAGCCTTTCAAGGCGATCGCTTGGTACATCGGCGAGCTCATGGGGGACCACGACTACCAGAAGTACTGCGAGCACTTGCGTATTCATCATCCAGATCAGCCGATTCCCAGTGAGCGCGAATACTGGAGACGTCGACATTCTGATGCGGAGGCGAATCCTCAGTCCCGGTGTTGCTAGTCGAAGCTCGGATTCGCTCCGTGAGTCCGATACGGTCGCGAGGTCGCCAATTCATCGGTACACTCTATGTCACAAACGAAAAAGCGTGACTAGACGTTAAAAATGGAAGGAGTCTTCACCATGGGACTTATGGACAAGGCCAAGGAAGCACTGGGCAACGAAGAGAACACCGACAAGGTTCTGGACAAGGCTGAGCAGCTGGGCAAGGACAAGTTCGGCGAGGACAAGGCCGACCAGATCAAGAAGGTTCGCGACATGGCAGACGAGCGCCTGGGCGACAAGAAGTAAGCTACAGAGCTTCTTCACCCCGCATTAGCACCCTATTTTCACAAGGGTGCTAATGCGGGGTTTTGCTGTTCTTAGGAGATCCCGCCGACCCACCAACACACCTTTATTGACAATTATTTTCAACTTGTCCATCATTAACCAAGTGAAAACTATTGTCGATAGAGCTTCTCTTCCGCGTACTCGAAAACAAAAACTTCGAGCCCGGCTCTTCGGCTTTCTATTTTTCCTCGCCGTCCCCGCCACAATCCTCCTGGCGATCTCTATCGGCCCCGCGGGAACAGGTTTCAGCAACGGCATCGTCGCACTGCTCACCCCGCTCATCAATACGCTTTCCGACGACCTCCCGGCTCTCAACCACCTTTTGCCAGAGTTATCCCCTGCCACGCAATCACTTGTCTGGAGCATCCGGCTGCCCCGTGTCCTCCTTGCGGGACTGGTCGGCGCTTCGCTCGCTGTCGCAGGCGCGACCATGCAGGCAGTTTTTCGCAATCCACTGGCCGAACCCGGTGTTACCGGCGTCTCCTCTGGAGCTGCAGTTGTAGCCGTCATCCTTATCGTGACTGGTGTGGCAGCCAAAGCACCGTGGGTGCTCTCAGCGGGTGCATTCGTTGGCGCACTGCTGGCTGTCATCTTTGTCCAGACCGTCGCGGGTCTCAACGGCGGCAGCGGTGCCACCCTGCTGCTCGTGGGCATCGCGCTCAATGCATTTCTCGGCGCAGTCATTGCCGCCACCATCGCGAACGCGCCACACAGCGATGACGCTCAACAGGCCATGTTCTGGCTCAACGGCGATTTAACTGCTGCGAATTGGCAGGACATTGTGCTGGCGGTCGGCCCCATTACCGTCGGCACAGTTATCTTGATGATGCTCATTCCCGAGCTCAACCTGCTCCTCCTCGGCGAAGAACAGGCCGCTGCCACCGGTATGCGCACAGTCTGGATCCGGCAACTGCTACTCGCCCTGGCTGCTTTAGTCACGGCAGCGGGCGTCGCTGTCACTGGCGTTATTTCCTTTGTCGGATTGGTCGTCCCGCACCTGATTCGCCTTGTCATCGGCCCCGATCACCGCAGCCTGCTGCCCATTTCTATGTGCCTCGGCGCAGTGTTTCTCATTCTCGCCGACCTCGTCGCCCGCAGTCTCTTTTCCCCAGTTGCTCTGCAAACTGGCACCGTCACCGCGTTCCTTGGCGCACCTGCGCTACTCGCGTTGATTCTTCGGCAAGGTGGCCGCCAGTCATGAGTCAGCAGGCACAAAACCTCAGCGACCACGTCACTAAGCCAAACGCCGACAGCACCTCGCTGCTGCGGGCTACCGACCTCAGTGTCGGTTACCGCAATCGGACCGTCGTAAGTGGCGCGAACCTCGCTATTCGACCTGGCGAAGTCCACGGCATCATCGGCTCCAACGGCACCGGAAAATCATCCCTGCTCCGCGCAATGGCGGGAATTGTGACACCGAGTTCAGGGCAGGTTGAGCTCCTAGGCGCGCCGCTGACGAAGCTTCGAGCCCACGAACGCGCCACTCGATTGGCGTACCTGCCGCAGCACACGCCGGCCGATGCTGCTATTGACGTTCGAACTGTCGTGGCACTCGGTAGGTATGCGCACCACCGTCGACGTGACCGTTTCCGCAGTTCGCTCAGCTCCACGGACCACGACATCGTCACTTATGCCCTCGAACGCGTTGGTGTCGCCGCACTGGCCGACCGCCCGATCACGGCTCTGTCCGGCGGGCAGCGGCAATTGGTGTTCATCGCAAAGCTATTGGCACAACAGGCCAAGGTCATGCTTTTCGACGAACCCACTGCGGCCTTGGACATCGGGTTTCAGCTGGAAATCCTCGAGCTGCTCGGCGAGCTTGCCGACGAGGGCCACGGTATCGGAGTCGTCCTTCATGACCTCAACCTCGCGGCCCGCAGCTGCCACCGGCTCAGCGTGATTCACAACGGCGGATTGGAAGTCACTGGTTCCGCCGAAGAAGTGCTGACGCCTCCCCGAATAGATGCGATTTATCGCATCTCCAGTGCTGTCGATACCGATCCACATACCGGTTCACTGCGAGTGACGGCGTTGGCGCGAGCTCGACCGGCTGACTGATGGCGGCTGACTGCTTCAGACTGTCTGAATCCAGCTGGCACCAACGCAACCGAAAACTTTCCCAACAATCACAACTCAACACTCAAGGAAGTACTTTCGTGTTTTCACCAACTTCTCCTATCTCTGCTTTGAAGCGAAACTCTAAAAAGGCCGTCACTTTGCCGTTGATTGCAGCGCTCCCGCTCGCTGCGGTGGTCGCTTGTTCTTCCTCGGAGGAGACGGCGCAGCAGCCGTCGTCAAGCGAAACTGCGACGAGCCAGCAAGCACAGTGGCCGCGTACTGTGACCGTCGGCGACCACGACGTTACGGTGCAGAGCCAGCCGAAGCGCATCGTTGCGCTGTCGACCGAGGTTGCGGATCTGGCGCTGGAACTGGTTGGGCCAGAGCGTGTCGTAGCGGTGACGAAGAATGCACTCGATGAGAGCTCGGGTAATCAAGTTGAGCTGGCGCGCCAGGTGCCCAACGCGATTGCCAACTCCACGAAGCCAGATCCGGAGCAGATTCTGTCCTATGAGCCGGACATGGTGTTGATGACCAGCCGCCATGATCAGGAGCAGTCGGCAAGTGAGCTGCTGGGTGCCAGCGATGTTCCGACTGCGGCGTTTGCCAGCAGTGATTTCGCCTCGCCGAAGGCGCTGGCAGAGTCGGTGACCAAACTCGGCAAGTTGCTCGGAGCCGAAGACAAGGCGGCCGAAATGGTTGCCAAGATTGAATCGGAAACCGAAGAGATTCTCTCGGAAATTGATTCCACAATTAAGCCAAAGACGCTGGTCCTGTTTGCCCGCGGTGGTCAGAAGATGATTATGGGCATGCAATCGGCGACGACGAATCTCGTTGAGCTGGCCGGTGGCGAGCCGATCTCGCCAAAGGGCAAGCGCCCGGGTGCCGTTCCCGCTGACCCGGAAACAATTGTGCAGCTGAATCCGGATGTCATTTTGATTCAGGATTTCCACGGCCAGGGCAAGGCTCCATTCCAGGAGTTGCTGGATAATCCGGCGCTTGCCGACGTCGCTGCGGTCAAGAATGATCGAGTGCAACTGATTGATGCGAAGACGACCTCTGGCACCGCCGGAATGCACATGCCCGATGGACTGCGCGAGATCGCTGACGCACTGGCTAAATAGAAAATAGGTTTTCACGTCGCTATGTGGATTCATGAAGCACTGACTTCCCCACCCCGCGGAATGCACTGGGTTTTGTTATCCAGCTGGGGGCGCAGCTTTTTCTTCGCTCTCAGTGCCGTGTCTCTTGGACACGCACTCGATGCTCTAAGCAGTTTGCACGGCGGTGTCGCAGACACCAGTGGTGGCAACTGGTTTGGGCAGTGGGGACTTCATGAATCCCTGACCGCTGCCATTGTGGCGGTCATTCTGGGAAGCCTCTGTGCTTATGTCACCGAGGCACTGCCACCACGGCTTGCTGGTGAGCAGGAAAAGCTGTGGCGCTCACACGTGGTTGGCAGTGTACTGAAGCCGGAGTTTTCTGCTCCTGAACCAGCCCCGAAACACGCGCATGGCAGAGGGCACCGTGGCGGGAAAGCTGGTCACGCACACCGAAGCTCCTCCAACACTGGCGAGGGCCTACTCTTCGATGCCGCGACCACAAGCATCGAACAGACCGCGAATTACCGAGCGACATTTCTCGCTCCCACGTTGGCCTCGTTTAGTGCTCCACTGATCATTTTGGCGGTCTGGGCTTTGTGGGTGGATACGAAAACCGCCTTGTGGCTAGCGGTATTTTTCATTTCCACGCCATTGATCATTATTGGTGCTGGCAAGATTCTGCGGAGATCCAATGCGACGTATCGCCGAAAGCAAGCCAAGGCCACGCATGCGTACTTGGAAATGCTCGAAGGGCTGGGCACATTCAAAGTTCTTGGAGCAATTGACCGGGTAATGGCACGCTTCGCCAGCCAAACTCGCACTGCGATGGCTGAGCTCACCGCCCTGCTCGCCCGCAATCAACTGATGATTATTGTCAACGACGCGGTTTTTGGCATTGCAATGTCGACGACCGCAATCGGTCTTGTCTTGCTGCGTTTGCAGGCAGATGCGATCAGCGTTGGTACAGCTCTCGCAGGTGTTTTTCTCTCCGTTCTGCTCTACGAGCCCGTCAATCGCGTCGGCCGCACTTTCTATATCGGACTCGGTGGGCGCACGCATCGAAATGGAATTGTGGAGATATTCGGTGAGCCTGGAGCTGAAGCGTTCACAGCCGGAACAACGCATTCCGCCAAGGCCACCGCACCGCACGCACCGGAGCCGGAGATTTCCCTCCGCGATGTGAGCGTTGACATCGGCGAAAAGCGCATTCTCTCCGATATCAACCTGACCATTCCAGCCGGCAGCAGGGTCGGCATCGTTGGCCCCAGCGGTTCCGGAAAGAGCACACTCCTGCGTGTACTTGCAGGTCTGCAGCCGCATTCCGGGGAAGTCTGCCTCGACGGCCACGCGCTTCCAACCCCGGAGTTGCTCGCCAACTCGCTGCTCATCTCCCAGCAACCAGCCATCTTCGGCACCACCGTCGCGGACAATCTTCGCATCGCATGCCCGTACGCAACGGCCGTCGATATGCGAAAAGCACTTCGCGACGTGCACTTACTCACTGAAATCGAGCAGCGCCCTGGTGGTCTCGATTCGGAGGTCGGCGATCAGGGCAATTGGCTCTCGGGCGGGCAACGACGTCGCCTGGCCATTGCGCGTGGTCTGCTCGGCGCCGCTCCGATTGTGCTTCTCGACGAGCCGACAGCGGACATCGATCGTCGGACGGAAGGTTTCATCAAGGAATCCTTGACCCGCCTCGCTGAAGGTCGCACGAGCATCATGGTCGCTCACCGAATGGAAGCACTTTCGGACGTTGACCTGGTCATTGTCGTTGCCGAAGGCCGAATCGTGGCTGTGGGCAAACCCGACGAACTGAGCACAAGCAATGAGTATTACGCACGAGCGCTGACGGAGGAGAGCTGACATGAACAACATCATCTGGTTGCTGCGCTTTTCCGCACAGGCTCGCGGGGCGCTCAGTGCATCCATTCTCGCACGCGTGGCTGGGCACATTCTGGGCGCATTGATGCTGGCTTTGCCTGCCTGGGCGATTGCCACAATTGCGCTGTCGAGGTGGGATGCAACCGACTCGTCGCAAAGCATGGGCATGCAGTGGACGTGGGCGGTCATTGGCGTGGTTGCGGGGCTGGCGCTGTTGAAGGCGATTCTGCGGTATGTCGAGCAGTACCTCGGGCATTTGGCGGCGTTTCGGCTGCTCGGTGAGCTGCGGCTGTGGATCGTCGAGCGTCTTATCCCGCAGGCGCCCGCGGTAACCGATGGGCTGGGTACTGCCAGGATTCACACGATTGCGATTCGTGATGTTGACCGTGTGGAAGTTTTCTTCGCGCACACGATTGCGCCCGCGGTGACGGCCGTACTCATTCCTCTTCTGGCGATCGTAACAGCTGCATTGACTGCCGGAGCACTGCCTGCGATTGCCTTGGTGCTGACCTTCGCGGTTGGCTTCGTGATTGCGCTCGCAGGCTCTAAGAAGGCGACGACGGAGGCTTCCGCAACGAACTCCACACGCACGGAAGTTGCGCAGTACATCGCTGATACGTTGCGACTTCGGGAGGAAATCCTCATCTACGGCGCAGCTGAGCAGCGGCTGCGGGGATTGCGTGAGCTCGACGAGCAGCTTGCGCAGAAGATGCGTGCAGGCGGCAAGCGGGCGGGACTGCGCTCTGGCGCGACCGGACTTCGGATTTGGGGTGGCAGCATTGCCGTCTTTTGTGCTGGTATCCCGGCGCTTTCAGCCGACTACCGAATGCTCCCTGCTGTCTTGGTGACGACGTCCCTGGTGGCGGGAACTGCTTCATCAATGGATTCGATTGAACGGTTGGCGTCTTCTCTGCCAGCGGGGCTCAACGCAGTCACTCGGATTAGGGAGCTGGCCGCGCAGCCACCGACCGTAGAGGAACCGGAGCAGCCGGAGTCGCTGGAGTTTCCGAAGCAGCTTGAACCGCGATATGCGCAGGGCGCCCGGGCTAACTCCGGCGACTCAGTCCCTGCCCTCGAACTGCGCAATGTCAGCTACCGCTACCCTGGCGCCGATAACCCTGCGCTGACCAATATCAACGTGCGAATTGTCCCAGGCCAGTTCATCGGTGTGGTCGGACCAACCGGTTCGGGCAAGTCCACACTCTCCCGGCTAATCCAACGGCATGTCGATCCGGATGCGGGAGAGGTCATCATCAATGGCCACAATTCCCGTGACCTCGGCTCAACAAATGTCTGCCGAGCGGTTGTTGTCGCAGATCAGAATCCCTTTCTCATGGAGGCCACTGTCGCTGAGAACTTGTGCCTCGGCGCACCTGATGGCTGCGAGGTTCCCGAATCACTGATGCACTGGGCACTCGAACTCGCTGCCATCAGCCCTGCTGAGATGCCACTGGACAGGCCCATTGGCCGCCGCGCGCAGCGGCTTAGCGGTGGTCAGCGTCAACGACTAGCGCTGGCTCGCACCTACTTACGCGCGGTACTTGCCGACGGTTCCGTGCCCAACGACCCCGGTGCAAATCTCGCCGGAAAGATTGTCATTTTCGACGAAGCCACCAGCCACCAGGATCCGCTGACGCAGGCTCGTATCGTCGACAATGCCCGCGCATGTGGAGCGACCTGCATCTTCATTGCACACCGACTTCAGACTCTGGCTGAGGCCGATGACATCCTCGTCATCGAGAACGGCCAGCTCATCGAGCACGGTACCTATGACAACCTCTTGAGCGCCGACGGCGCCTTTGCTCGGCTTGCGCGCGCCGAGGTCTAGGATCGTTCTAGCTCTCCGCGCAGGTCTTCCGCAGCACTCGGATATTCGCTCCTAATGATCCTCGACGAGCTCGCGGAGCCGTGCAAAGATTGCCGGACCATCGTGGCGAATGCCGTCATGCTGGAATGCATTGGTCACATGTGGTCGCAGATCTCGGTAGCAGTTGGCCGTCTCCATCGAGTATTCGAATGGTACGAAAATGTCGTCGAGATAAACCGCGGCTGCCGAGGTCGGGGCGTCGGCAAGCAAGCGCGCAGAATCATACGGCGAGCTTTCCCAGGTGCGCTGCGCCAATGCTTCCGCCTTTTCCTTAAAAGGTATAAGCGCGGGGTCTTCCTCGAATTGCCAGGGGAAAATGTGCTCGCCGGTGAGGTAGAACGGCTCGTCTCCTGTCGGATTGGCCTTTTCTTCAAAACCTGGAATTTCCTCGCGAATGCGGTGAGCTGCCCAATTGGTTGTTGGCTGGCTCCCTACGCCACCATAAATGGATTCGTGAATCGCGGCGTATAGCGGACCGTCGGCGAAACTCACGCGGGATCCTACATCGGCCAGAAAATCGGTGCGTAGTTGCTTTTCGCCATTGCGAATGTGGAATGGCTCTTCCAACAAATACGCCAGATTGTGGAATCCATCTCCGCGGCCTAATTCAATTCCGATGGTGCGGAATCGGCGAGAACTCAGTCGCTCACCGGTGGGGAGAGTTTCTGCAGATTGCTCCAGGTGCGCGCAGATTTCTCGAATGCGGTTTTCGGCCCACGGATACTCGCGATAAAAACGCTCGTGGCGGGTGCGCAGCTTCGCATACGTCGTGCGATAGAGGTCATCAGCGCCACGGTCCAGAACAGGCAACCCACCTGTGAGGTAGGCGTGCTCCACGGATTCCGGATAGCGGCTGAGATACGAAGTAATGCAAAACCCGCCAAAGGACTGGCCATACAGCGACCATTTGGCAATGCCCAAATGCTTTCGCAATGCTTCCGCATCTTCGACGATGTATTCCTGACGCAATTGTGCAAGCCGCGCGGCCGGAATATCCGCAATATTGGCCGCATCAATTCGATGCGAGCGCCCAGTGCCGCGCTGATCCAGCAGGATGACGCGGAATTCCTTTAGCGCCTCACCGATTACTCCGCTGGCACCTACCGGACGCGGTGCCGGAAATCCCGGGCCGCCCTGCAAATAGACAATTGCCGGCGCATCCTCATTTCCTGGCGCATAGATTTCCCTGGCGAAAAGATCAAATGTCGCGGCATTCGCAGCTTCGGTAAATGGATCCCAGGCAACCTCAAGGGTGTGTTCCTTAATAATGTGCCCAAAATGCCTGCTTGCAGTACTCGTCGATGCCATGTTTTTACTGCTCCTCTAATCCCGCTGTTCGTATTTCTTCATCAGCTTTGCGACGAGCAAATCTGTCGCCTCATCGTCGGCGAGAATTTGATCCAGCATCTCCCGGTATTCCCGCTGCCGAAGCGCCGTGTCTTCTCCGTAGTCGTCATAGGAATCACCGGATAGGTCAACACCGAAGTTGGATTCGTCGCTGTCTTCCTGCCCTGCCTCTTGTTGCGCCGTCGGCATGTGCAAATCCTCTGGGAAGTCCGCATTGAACTCCTCTAGGAATTCCTCCGCGTTGGCCTCTGCGTCGGAACGCGACACTCCCCTATCAACCTCAGCCTGAATGCGACGCTGCAGCGCCTTTTCCATCTGACGGTGACGCCAGCTGCGGAGGCGTGCGGGCTCGAATCGTCGTCCAACTTCGCGGCTCTTGCCCTCTGCGCGACGTGCGAGGACCGCAATCTGCGCCGCAGTGTCGTTCAGTGGTGCCCACTCCGAGTGCGCCGACACTCGCCAATTACCCCAGTACCCCAACAGCGAAAGCAGGATGCTGACGATAGGACCAATGACCATAGATACGGCCATAAATCCCCAATGGTGGCCTCCGATGACAATGACCGCACAAGCCACGGCGGGGATGACCGTGGGCTGGTTGCCGCCGAAAACAGCGGGTACCCGCCCGGTCACAATGTCACGGATCATGGAACCACCAGTGGCAGTGAAAACGCCCATCATGATGCACGGCAGAATAGGCAAGCCATAAGTGACACCTTTGACCGTGCCTGTGGCAGCCCAAAGCCCCGAAACCACAGCGTCACCGTGGACCTGAACATATTCCCAGGTCTTCCCTTTAAAATAGACAAATCGCGCAATGAGCGCGCCAGTAAAAGCCAGGATTAGATACTCCGGCTGACTCATTGCGGCGACGGTGCCCTGGTTAATCAGAACATCGCGAATCATGCCGCCGCCCAGTGCGGAGAAAAGCGCAATAAAGAAGAACCCGATGATGTCGTAGCCTCGTTGCCGGGCGATGGTGCCACCGATGATGCCCATGAGCAGGACACCACTGACATCGGACCACCGGTACATCGACTCGATGAGCGGATCTACTTCTGCGACGTTCATGATGTTCAAGCTTAGACGCTGCTATTTTTCAAGCATCAACGAAAGGTCGGGATACCCATGGAAAACGCTGACACTTTTGCTTCGGCACGCCCTAGCGACAGGCTCATGCGCGGCATCGCAACTGCTTCCCGCGCGCACGATGGGCACTACCGAAAGGGCTCTGGCGTTCCCTATATCAGCCATCCGATGGCGGTGATGTTGATTGCGGCGAGCGTGACTAATGACGAAGACGTGCTGTTGGCAGCCCTCTTCCACGACATTTTGGAAGACGTGCCGGAGAACTATTCGCGCGCCGAGATGGAAGATGAGTTCGGGCCTCGGGTGGTGGAGATCGTCGAGGGTGTCACCAAAGACTCTTCCCTGCCCTCGTGGCAGGAGCGCGCCGATGCTTACCTGGAGCAGCTTACCCGTGGCAGCGAGGAGTCCCTCATCGTGGCCGCCGCGGATAAGTTCCACAATCTCAGCCAGACTCTGGAGGATTTGGGCCGCGATGGTCAAGCCCTGTGGGACCGCTTTCGGTCTACTCCGAGCCAACAGCTCTGGTGGTACACGAATGTCCGCAACGTAATCGCAGAACGACTGCCCGACATGCCTTTGCTGGACGACTTGGACGTTCTTATTGAGCGACTAAGAACCTGGCTAGAAACTGCTGAAAATCCTGTTTAATGACAAGCATCGCCAGCTAGATGACCATATGGTGCAAAGTAACTGTTATCTAGCTTGGGGCTAATTCATGAACATACAGAAACCTCGACTATTCACGACGGACACACTGGTAGTTCAAGAAACGCGCAATGTTATGCGCAGTGAATACTCCATTTTCGATGACAACGGCACCCAGATTGCCCAGATCACTCAAGCGGGTTCACTGGGCCGCCGAATGTTGGGTATCGGCATCAAGTACGACATCTTCGATGTGAACGAGGATGGCAAAGAAGGCGACAAGCTCCTCACCATTACCGACCCATCGAACGTTTTCGGCGACACCTACAAGGTGCTCACACCCAACGGCGCTCAGATTGCCACAGCCAAGACCAAACGATTCAGCTTAAAGTCACGCCTCACTTTGTCCGTCAAAGGGCTTTCCGACGTCGATGTTGACGGCGGCTTCCGAGGTAAAAATTACACACTGACCAGCAAAGGCCGCCCGATTGCGAAGATTGACCGGAAGTACCGTGGCCTCAAAGGCGCTATTACTGGAAAGGACACGTACGCTCTGCACCTGGAGCCGAATTTGAGCGAGGAAACGCGGGCTGCGGTCATTGGTACTGCGTTAGTTATTGACATCGTCAGGCGTAAGAACGATGAGGCTGCAGCGGTTAGTGTGAGTTAGCGCTTCCAGCTTCAGAACCGCCTTGTTAAAGGGGCCATCCTGTTAAAGCGTCACCTTGTGCGGAGCCGAGACTTCCTTCAACCTGCTGGACATAGCGACACCAACCAGTCCCATCAGCGCCAGGAAAATGAGAGCAGCCGCGGGACCGAAGCTAGCGATAACACCTGACACCGCACCGACGATGAGCAGGACGACACCCATGATGGTGTTGGCCGCTCCCACGTACTCGGTGCGCTTGTCACCTTCTGCCATGTCAACGACATAGGTCGAACGAGCCACACGAACACCTGCGTGGACGACGGACATTGCGAAGAAACCAACCGGAAAAATCCAGGCATTGGCGCTGGTGGAAAGCCAGTGCGCACTGGCGACCAACAAAAAGAGCACGATTGAGCCGACCAACGAAGAATAGGTCAATACCTTCTTCGAGGACTTATCCGACCAGATTCCGGCGACTTTTCCACCGATGAGGGATGCGAACCCGGCGGCGAGCATGAAGATGCCGACGTTTGCGTTCCCTCCCCCGCCGCTACCGTCTGAAGCTTCCAGATCAGCACCCACCTGTGCACTTAGCGTCACGATGAACGACGTAGACAACGCTGTGACCAGCAAGAGGCTTCGGACAATCACAAAGTCACGGAAGTTCTTATCCTCCGCAAAGAGCCGCCAGGTATCCTGCCACCAGGTCTTATTCGGCTCTTCCTTGTCGCCCTCGTTGGTGGGCTCAACGATTCCCCGGAAAATCAAAACCGCTGCCACCCACGACAGCGCTGCAACAAAGATGAGCCCGGCCACAATTGGCTTTGTGATGTTGTCGCGGATGATCCACAACACCGCACCAACAATAATTGCGGCAACACCGCCCAACATCGCAGCACGGCCACTAATCTGTCCGCGCTGTCCCTTCGGAATCGTGCGTCCCTGAACATCCTTCGAGGCCATCGAGCAAAGAGCTCGTGCCGTCGCAAAGCCTGCAAGCGCGATGATGACAGCGACGCCAAGCGCGGTGCCTTCCAGGAACAACGTCGCCACACCTATCAGCGCTGTTGCGACGGCTTGCCCCAGCGCGCCGGCAATCCAGACGGTTTTGCGGCGAGACCGAGATTTCACCCAAGGTGTAAGTGCGGCCTGCGGAAGCATCGAACCGGACTCGCGCACCGGCACAAGCATGGCGATGAAGAAGCCCGGCGCACCAGCAGAGTGCAGCAGCCATGGCAACAGCGTCTTTGCCGCGACAATTTGGTCGCCAATGTTCTGCAGGCCGTGCGCCCAGACGTAACGCTTGGCATTGGCACTGGAGTGGTTTTGCACCGACTCTAGGTTCTCCCCTGCGGGTTTGGCAGCTTCCGAGCTATCAGTCATACCTTTTACGCTACCTGCCTGCAGCAATAGCGCTACCGCACGCGATCGTCTGACCAGGGCAGTCGAAGGCCAGATCGCGCTTGTCTCCTCTGCCGCTACACTCGCGGGAAGAACACCTAACATCTCCAACGAAAGTAGAAATATGCCCGCTGACCTTTATCGACGTCTCTCCAACCTCGATGGCAAGAGCTACGGTGCATACAAATCTCTGCGTGGCTCCCACGAACTGCCGGACCTGGACGCGACGCTGTTTATCGACAAGGTCCAATCCGACCCCTACGCCCCAGCATCACGGGCACGTGTCCACATTCCGCTGTCTGTACTGGACTATCGCGGCGCCTCTCGATCACAACCCGGGAGGTTCAGCACGGCGGAGCTCGATTTGCTGAACCGCCGCCTCGTGCGCGCTTTGAAGAAGTACGGCCGCGGGCTGTTCATCGATTCCCCTGGTCAGCAGGTCTTGCGCCGAGCAGCTGTCGCTGAGCTCCGTACGGATGCGCACGACGTCGATAAGCATGGCGATGCCCTTCAGATCTGCCTGGAAATCCAACTGCCGGCACGCGGCCGACGCATTCTCGGGCGTGAGGCGGCGCGCGTGATCTGTGAGGATTTGTTGGACGCGCTTGACGACGCCATCGTGAACGCACCCATCGATGTGCTCGAGGCAGCAGCGGAATTGGAGTATGACCAGCTGTTTTTGCGCCGTGCGGTGGCGGACGCGGACCTAATTGGGTTTGTGGCGGACGGGTCGGTGTTGCCTCGTCAGGCGGGCAATAGCCAGTTGCCGAAGCCCGGCGCGACTGCGTTTTCCTCGCCGGAATCGCTGCAGCACAGTTTTCAACTCCCATCGGGCAAAACCGTGCACGGCATGGGTATTCCGCGAGGCGTGACATTGATTGTCGGCGGCGGTTACCACGGCAAGTCCACGTTGTTGTCTTCCCTGGTAACAGGCGTTTATGACCATGTCGCTGGCGATGGCCGCGAGTTCGTAGTCGCCGATGAGACTGCGGTTGCGCTGCGTGCCGAGGATGGCCGGGCCGTCACTGGTGTGGATATCTCGCCGTTTATCAATGGTCTTCCTTCAGGCGACGACACGACTCGATTTTCCACCGCGAATGCATCGGGCTCGACGTCTCAAGCTGCGGGGCTGATGGAGGCGCTGGGTTCCGGTGCTCGAGTGCTGCTCATCGATGAGGACACTTCCGCGACCAACTTCATGATTCGCGATGAGCGCATGCGCCGCCTCATCCCAGACGACCGCGAGCCGATTACTCCCCTGGTCGCACGGGTCCGCGAGCTGTGGGAGGACCACGGGATCTCCACGGTCATCGTCGCTGGTGGTTCTGGTGCATTCATCGATGTCGCAGACACTGTCATCGCTATGGATGCGTACACGCCTTACGACGTCACCGAGCGCGCCCGCGACCTCCGCGAATCAGCCACCCCGGCTGAGCCATCGCCTGCTTTTGCGCAGATCTATGAGCGTTTTCTGCAGGCTGACTTCCCTGCCGGTGGGGGCCGTGGTGGGCATGGCGGTCGTGGTGGACATGGGCGTGATGGCCGTGGCCGTGGTACGAAACCACCTAAGCCACCGCGTGCTCGTGGCCTGGAGTTGATTCAGGTGGGCAAGGACAATCTTGATTTGCGCGCTGTCGGCCAGTTGATGGATTCCTCCCAAACCGAAGCCATTGCCCGGATTCTGGGGGCCGTCGTGAAGCAGCTCGATGGGCGTACTGACCTCTCCGAGCTAATTCAGCGCGAATACGACAACTTTTGTCATTCGCTCTTCGACGCGACAGCTGAGTTCACCAATTCTGGTCATCTCGCGGAGCCTCGCTTCCAGGAGGTTGCGGCAGCAATCAACAGGCTTCGGCTCTTGCGGTAGCGGCCTCGAAGGCTGGCTGCCCCTGTCCTGCCCCTCCCCTACGGCTGCCCCAGCTAACTTCCTCGACGGATTTCGGCGTCAGGCCTTGACCTTGACGCGGCGTCAACCAGAAAGATGATTCCCGTGAGCAACAACGACAACGAGTACACCATCGGTGACGCAGCCGAACTCCTAGGCGTTACCACGCGCACGCTGCGGCATTGGGACGCCATTGGGCTACTCAGCCCGCAGTACCGCACGTGGTCCGATTACCGCCTCTACACCGATGAGGACATCGACACCGCGCTGGAGATTCTGGTCTACCGCGCCGCCGGTGTGCCGTTGAAGACTATCGAGGAGTTCATCCACGGCGATTCCTGCCCGAGAAGTCGAAAAGATCGTTTGCTCGCACAGCGAACTGTTCTCACCGAGAAAATCGCTGACCTGCACCACATGGTGCAGTCTCTGGACAAACTGATTGAGGAAGGACACACAATGGAAGCAAAAGCGAAGGCAGAACTCTTGGGCCGGGATTGGCAGAATCTAGAGGCCGAAGCTGAGGAACGCTGGGGCGACACTATCGAGTGGGAGCAGTCCCAGCAAACTCAGGAAAAGATGAAGGACAGCGACTGGTCCGCGCTTGTGGCAGAGGCTAAGGATTTTGCCGATGCGCTTGCCGACGCTGCCGAGCGCCACGTCGAGCCCGGTTCCGAAGAGGCGGCCGAGCTAGTTGACAGTCACTTGGCCTCTATTACCCGCTTCTACGAGGCTGGGCGAGAAAAGCAGATTCTGTTGGCTCGCATGTACGTCGCTGATTCCCGGTTTGATCGGTACTACCGCGGAAATGCTGGCTACCTGCTGGAATTGATTGAAGCTCAGGCCCGTAAGGAAGGCATTGACCCGGATGCTGCCGAGTGGCGGTAAATAAAGGGAAGCAGCCGTTCATCCAGGCCTTTCCACTCGGGACTAAATCCGCTTAGAATTGACTCATGAAATTCATCGAAGCCGCAGACTTCACCGCTGATCGCCCGTGGGGCGCACTGGATGTTGTCACTATGACTGGAGCCACAAGCGTCCGGCTCCACTGGAGCGATCAGCCATACAAGTGGCACATCAATGATGGCGAAGAGGTCTTTGTGGTTGTCGACGGAGCCGTCGATATGCACTACCGCGATGCGGGACAGGAATGCGTACGCACATTAACGCCTGGCACTATCTGTTTCGCAGAAGCCGGCGACGAACATGTCGCGCACCCGCAGGGCGAGGCGCGCATGCTTGTCATTGAAAAAGAAGGCTCAGTCTAGCCCACAGCAACAGCAGCCGACAGTGCACATTTCGGCATCCCCATAACTGCGTTATTACCCCAACTCGGGAAGGAATTAATCATGAAGTTCTCTCGCTCTATCGCCGCTGTCACCATTGGCGCCGCTACTGTGCTGGGCGCTGTTGCTGCCTCTCCTGCTATCGCACAGGCAATCAGCTGCCCATTTGCTCCGGTGCACAAATATGAAGAACACCGTTTCTCCGGTTCTTCAACTTCGGCAGATGCTTTCAAGGTTTGGTTTAACGGTGGCGTCTACATTAAGCCAATCGTCGAAACGCTGGATTTGGTTGATCTTCAGGTTAACGAGACCCAGGTTGCTTACGCCGGCGACATCATCTACAAGGATGAAAACGGTAACTTCTGGGTGAAGTAACTCAGTACGACTAAACACTCAGGGCAACGGCACCTACGGCCTTGCCCTGAGCGTTTTTCATTTTCTGCAGCGCGTTAGCTTTTTCTGGAGTGTTCCACCATGGAAATCATCATCGTCGATTCTGAGGCCTATGCTGGCGTCCGTATTGCAGCTACACCCGCGAGCCACGGTTGTAATTGACCAGGCCGCAGCCAGTGAGCTGAAGAACAAGGAATACTACGAGTTCACCTACGCTCATAAGCCGCAGTGGCAGAAGGATATGTGGAAGTAAGAACACACGACTAGTCAGCGCTAGTCGTCATCATCCATCTCCAGCTCCGGGTCCTCGGCGCGCGCCTGCTCGTAGACTTCCTTCGCTGCCGTGAGATTAATGACGCCGATGACAAGCCCAACGACGATATCCGGCCATGCGCTGAACCAGAAAATGGTGACCACTCCGGCGGCGAGGATGAGCAGGTTCGCCAGGACATCGTTACGCGCCGCCAACCACGCGCCGCGCATGAGAGCGCTATCGGCCTTGCGCAGGTTCATCAGCAGAATCGCGCAGACCAGGTTGATAACCATCGCAATAATCGCCGTAGCGGACAGCGTCAACGGCTCTGGTGGCTCACCGCTAATCATCTTCCAGATGGCAGTGCCGAACGCTGCAATTGCCGGAATCAGGATTAGCCCGGCAAGACCGAAACTTGCTTTACGACGGCTCGCCAGCGACCAACCCAATGCGGTGAGAACCAGCAGGTTGATGAGGAAGTCCTCAAGAAAATCCGCAGCGTCAGCGAACAGTGCTGCGGAACCGATAATTGAGGCGACAATTAATTCAATAAAGAATCCTAGAAGATTCAAGCCCGCTACCCACGCCACAATTTTGCGGGCGCGGTGATCCAAAGTTGATGAGGTAAACACGGAGGACATCGTAACGCCCGGCGCGAGTACCATCGAAACCTATGACGCACCCGCAGAAATTCCACTCAGAAATGAAGGTTCCCGGCGGCAAGTTGGTTGTCGCCGATTGTGAGACCACCGGTGACACTATTTCGTCGATAAGCATTTCGGGCGACTTTTTCCTCGAACCCGATGAAGCGTACGACATTATTAATGACGCACTTCTCGGCGCACCCGCCGACGACAATACGGAGCGTTTGCAAGCCAGACTCGATGCGGCATTGAAGGATTTTGAGGATCAATCTGGCCGCCAGGTGCGTCTGCATGGCTTTGATACCCACGTCATAGCCCAGGTCGTTCGCCGTGCACTGACGCAGGCCGTCGACTTCACCGATTTGGAGTGGGAGGTTTTGCAGCCGGGTACTCTGCCGACGGTGATGAATGTTGCCCTCGACGAAGTCCTCCTTGACCAGGTCAATTCCGGCCAGCGCGGCCCGACCCTTCGGTTCTGGGATTGGGAGGACCGTGCCACCGTGATTGGTTCGTACCAGTCCTATGTCAACGAGCTTGAACCCGAGGGCGTCGAAAAACACGACGTACAGGTGGTGCGTCGTCTCTCGGGCGGCGGTGCGATGTTCATGGAGGGCGGCAACTGCGTCACCTACTCGCTCTATGTACCGGAAAAGCTGGTCGCTGGCCTTAGCTACGTCGAATCCTATGAATTCCTCGACCGTTGGGTTATCGCTGCACTCGCGCAGCTCGGTGTCAATGCGTGGTACGTCCCCATCAATGACATCACTTCCGATGGCGGCAAGATTGGTGGTGCGGCCCAGAAGCGCCGCGGGTCCTCCGTGCTCCACCACGTCACCATGAGCTACGACATCGATGCCGACAAGATGATGGAAGTCCTGCGCATTGGTAAGGCCAAGATTGCGGATAAGGGGCTGCGCAGCGCAAAGAAGCGCGTCGACCCGCTGCGTCGACAGACGGGTGCCAGCCGCGCGGAAGTCATCGGCACGATGAAGCAGACATTCATCAACCGCTACGGTGCTGCCGAGACCTCGCTTTCCGACGAGGACTTCGCTGCGGCGCAGCACCTCATTGACACCAAATACGGCACAGAGGGTTGGACTCATCGCGTCCCCTAAAATGTCACTCCGTTTACCTGAATAAGACACACCCGCAAAAAGGGGTTAACTATATACATCAGGTAAACGAAGGAGAGTCGACGTGGGCGGCGAGAATAAACAGCGTCAAAAGAAAAATCTAAGCCCTCTTGATGAGACCCTGGATAAAGCTCGCGGTATGCGCGCCAAGCGCGCCATCGGCCTCTATCCTGCGAATATGCACCCAGGTCTGGTGCCGGGTTTCAGTGTTGAAGAACTGAAATACAAATTCGGTCTGGACAAGCTGGTTTTCGGCGTCAACGCGGTGCTGATTATCGCCTTTGTCATTTGGGGTGTCACCAGCCCCGAGACCGTTTCCTCCGTTTCTTCGGCGGCTCTGTCGTGGGGTCTGGAGAATTTCGGCTGGCTGTTCAACGTCATTTTGGTTGTCTGCATCATTGTGATGCTGGGTGTGGCGATGTCCCGCTACGGCAATATCAAGCTGGGCAAGGACGATGAAGAACCGGAATACTCCCGTTTTTCCTGGGTAGCAATGATGTTCGCCGCCGGTATCGGTGTCGGTATCTTCTTCTTCGGCCCGTCGGAACCGCTGGAGTTCTACCACTCGCCGCCACCGCTGACGGTTGAGCCTCACACGGAGGAGGCACTGCACCGCGCTGTCGCGCAGGCGGATTTTCACTGGGGTTTTTCACCGTGGGCGTTGTATGCGCTGGTGGGTGGCGCTTTGGCATATTCGACCTATCGTCGTGGTCGCGCCAGCTTGATCTCCTCACTATTCGCGCCAATCCTGAAACGTACTGATGGCCCCATCGGTCGCACCATTGACATTTTGGCGATTGTGGCCACGCTGTTTGGTACCGCCGCCTCACTGGGTATTGCCACGCTACAGATTGGCGAAGGCATCTCAACGCTTTCGGGTTTCACACCGTCAATGGCCGTGCTGTTGCTGATCATTTTGGCGCTGAGCGTTGGCTTTATTATCTCAGCGGTCTCTGGTGTGTCGAAGGGTATTCGTCTGTTGTCGAATACCAACATCATGCTGACCTTCTTGGCTATCTTCTTCGTCTTCGTCACAGGTCCAACACTGTTTTTGGTCAATCTTCTGCCGTCTAGCATTTTGACGTACCTGGACAATTTCCTGGATATGTCTTCGCGTTCGCTGTCGTGGGGTCCAGAAACACTGGATTTCCAAGCCGCGTGGACCGTATTCTACTGGGCCTGGTGGATTGCTTGGGCACCCTTTGTCGGCATGTTCATTGCCCGCATTTCTCGTGGCCGCACGATTCGTGAGTTCATTTTGGTCACCATCATCGTGCCGACCTTTGTGCTGATGCTCGCATTCGCTGTCTTCGGCGGCACCGCTATGGACTTCGCCCGTAACAACGTCCCCGGCTTTGACGGCTCGGCCTCTGCCCAGCAGGTGCTCTACAACTTGATTGGCGAGCTGCCGTTTAGCGGTGTCGTCTCTGCCCTGGTGATTGTGATTCTGGCTATCTTCTTCATTACCTCTGCCGACTCGGCATCCGTGGTGATGGGCACAATGGCTTCCAAGGGCGATCCGGAACCAAACAAGCTCGTTGTCGTCTTCTTCGGTGTTCTCATGATGGGTATCGCCGTGGTCATGCTTCTCACCGGCGGCGAGGACGCACTGTCTGGTCTGCAGTCACTGACCATTCTGACGGCAATGCCATTCGTGCTAATCATCATTGCGTTGCTCGTATCCTTCGTTAAGGATCTCACCACTGACCCGCAAGCTATCCGCACTACTTTCGCCAAAACCGCCGTCCGCGACGCCGTCATCCGTGGCTTGGAAGAATACGGCAATGACTTCGAGCTCGCTGTCGAGCGTGCCGACGAAGGCCAAGGTGTCGGTTCCGTTGCGGGAGTTGAAACCGACATGGAACAGCTGACCGAGTGGTATCAGCAGACCAACGAGATGGCTGAGACGACTGAAGACGAAGTGTCAGCCTCCGATGACACGGACGAGGAAAACAACACAGCGAAAAAGAGCTAGCTGCTTGCCCGGCGCGGTGTTTTCAACTTCCCACTTAACTTCCCACTCGACATAACACTCTGGGAAGTTAGTGGGAAGTTAAGTGGGAAGCTCGCGGGAAGTACAGCAGCGCGGTGTCCCGCACCCCTCGCACACCTGGTCGAGGCATACGATAACCAATGAGCTTTAGCGTCCGCCCCTGCCGATACACTTGGCTCCATGATTACTGGTGCTTTGAAAAATGATGTCGACCGCATCTGGGACGTGTTCTGGACCGGCGGTATCACTAATCCAATGAACGTGATTGAGCAGTTCACGTACTTGCTTTTCCTCCGTCTCTTGGACGAGCAGCAAAATAGCATTGACCAGCAGCGTTCACTGGGAGTACCAGTACCAGAGTCTCGCGATATTTTTGGTCCGGACCAGCAGCACTTGCGCTGGCGGGACCTTCTCGCCGTCACGGACCCAACCCAGGTCAAGAATCTTATGGCCGATGAGGTCTTCCCTTTCCTCCGCAATCTAGGCGCTGATACGAACGGCACCACTGGCGAAGGTGTGATGGCGCAGCATATGCGCTCTGCCAACTTCGGCATTGAAAACCCCAACACCTTGAAGTCTGTGATGACGCTGATCAACAAACTCGATCTGCGCAACAAAGACTTCATGGGTGATTTGTACGAGTACATGCTCTCTAAGCTGAGTGTGTCCGGCACCAATGGTCAGTTCCGTACGTCCCAGCTGATTATCGACTTGATGGTGGAACTGATGCGCCCCTCCCCCAGCGAGCGCATCATCGACCCCGCCTGTGGCACCGCGGGCTTCCTGGTCAACGCATCTGAGTGGATTCGCGATTACCATAGCGACGAGTTGATGAAAAAGTCGGTCCGTGACCAGTTCGAGGCGCACGGCCTTACCGGCTATGACTTTGACTCCACCATGGTGCGCATCTCCGCAATGAATATGTTCATGCATGGCTTTAACAGCCCGAACATTGCCTACCGAGATTCCCTGGGCACCATCCCCGACGAAGACAAGGAAAGCTTCGACCTCATCCTCGCCAATCCACCATTCGCGGGAAGTGTCGATGAAAGCAATCTCGATAAAGAACTCACCTCCCTTGGCAAGACCAAGAAGACAGAGCTGCTGTTCATCAACCGCTTCCTGTCGCTGCTCAGGATTGGTGGTCGCGCCGCCGTCATCGTGCCCGAGGGCGTTCTCTTCGGTTCGACGAAGGCACACAAGGCAATCCGTAAAGAGCTGGTAGAAAACCAGAAGCTCGACGCAATCATCAAATTGCCGTCGGGTGCGTTCAAGCCGTACACGGGAGTATCCACCGCAATCCTGTGCTTCACGCGCACCGACTCGAAGGCGAACGACGACGTCTGGTTCTACGAAGTGCTTGCCGACGGTCGCTCGTTGGACGACAAGCGCACCGAGTTGCTGCCACTGAATTTGTTGGGACCTGTGCCCAAGGACCGTCTGCCTAAGGATGATGATCCAACCGACCGCCCCGAGCCAGTCAAGCTGACTGCGGAGCAGCATGAGAAGAACAATCTTCCCGATGTTGTGGCCCGCTTTGCTCTTCGCGAGACATCCGAGCGCGAGCGCGCCCGCACCGAGCAGAGCTTCTGCGTGCCGGTAACTGAGATTGCGGACAATGACTATGACCTGTCGATGAACCGTTACAAGGAAATTGTCTTCGAGGATGTCAAGACCCGCGATCCGCTAGAGATTATTGCTGAAATTGAAGCGCTTGATGTCGAGATTGCGGCTGGTATGAAGGAGCTCAAGGACCTTCTGGGAGGTGCAAAATGAGCCAGTGGCCGATGGTGAAGTTGGGGGATGTTTGCGAAAGGAAAATCCCCAAGTGGGATAGAAATGGGAGAAAGAAGTATATAGATATTTCTACAGTTTCCCCTGAAACTAAAAAGGTCGCCTCACCTCAGGATGTTCTGGGGGAGGATGCACCTAGCAGGGCTCAACAAATCATCCGAAAAAATGATGTACTTGTATCAACTGTTCGCCCAAACCTCAATTCAGTAGCAAAAATACCTTCCACACTTGATGGCCATGTCGCCAGTACTGGTTTTTGCGTTCTTCGCGCTACTGAGAAAATTGATTCTGGCTTCCTGTTTCATTTTGTGCAAACTCAGGCTTTTATCAAGCAATGTATCAATAAATCTACTGGCATTTCATATCCATCAATAACCGCCAATAAAATCAAAGAAATACTAATCCCCCTCCCTCCCCTCGAGAAGCAGGCGGAGATTGCGGAAGTACTCAGGAACTCGGCTCAACAAATCACGTTGCAACAAAACAGCATTAAACAAACTTCCTCAATTTGCTCCAATTACTATAGCCTTATCCAGAAGGATAACTATCCTGAACTTTCACTTATGAATGCAGGAATAACAAAAACTTCCGGAAAAAGCATCACAGCCAAAGGCAACGACCCGCATGAAACCAATAGGGTTCTAAAAGTGAACGCGGTTTCTTCAGGATCATTTAAACCAGAAGAGTCAAAGCCCCTACCAAAATCGTATTCTCCTCACCCTAGCCACAGCGTATGCTATGGAGATTTGCT